>NZ_BAAGVR010000024.1:0-313073 GCF_054780775.1 Larkinella ripae | reverse complement strand
ATGAATAAATGAACGTCCGGTCCTCAAATTAACCACTGTCCGGAATTTGGGCCAAGATCAGGCCAAGGTCAGGGACGTCAGTCACGACATACACCTTTAATACGGATTTAAATCTAGCCCATTAGCCAATTTAGCAAATAGGTCATAAACGCAGGGATCATTATAAATATGGGAAAAAACCCCTTATTTAGAACAGTACGTTAAACATATATTTGAGAGGTGATAAAATTACAAGAGTCTATGCTGTACTTATTCTCTATATTAACTCGTAGCATACTATTAGTGACAATAGGGCTATTGATTTGTTTACGAAGTTGGGCACAAATTGAAGTTATTAATTGGGATACTTTGACGCATGCACCAACTAAATCTCTTCCTTTTGACCGCCCATTTACATTACGAGTACCTTTGCACTCAGCTGACGTACAAATGGTCAACTTTATTGAGCGAATTCGCTTTGTGACCTTCAATAAATCAATCAATAAGACTCTATCTATTAATAACAAAAAGAACCCTGGTAATCCATTTCAAAAAGTTGATGAAAAGAACTGGGAGGTTAAGGAAGTTGATAAAAAGCCTGTTTTGCTGATACACTTTCGAGATAATCAGGTGTTAAAGCCATCAAGGTTGTACAATATATTAATTTTGGGTAATGCAGATAAACAAATAATTGGGTTATTTGATCAATTTAATGTGTTTCAAACTGCACCAGCAGCTACCAGATCTGCTGAGCGTATTAAAACGGTTCAAATAAATGATACTTTATCTAATAAATATAAAAAAGAGGTTGGAGTAGACGCTGTGTATTATGAGTTTTTTTTAGACTCAAAAGTGCCTATTGACGATGCAAAGAATAGTTTTAGTCTTCTAAATGCTTACAATACTCATGGTTTAGGTCAGTTATATACAAAATGGAAGAGCGATACTACAAGCCTTAGGAATACAATTAATCGTTTGACATTACATAGTAGCTTATCCAGAAATAGTGGCTTAAAAGCGATGTCAGAAATACCATCCAATCCATCACCAGAAATAAATGACATCTATTTGGAAAAGTATTTTATGGGTGGCAGCCCTATACAAAAATGGCTTGCTATACTGCGAAGCATTGATGGACTTACATACAAAAATCTTGTTGGAGGTTTTCAGGATATTAATTGCGATGGGTGTAAGCTTGCCGCCGATCGTGATTATGCAGTTCGCAAGCGAAATGTTGACACTACCTTGAAAGCTGCAAGAGAACTTTTGCAAATTGCTGAACAAATGAAAGCTCGTAATACTGGCACATATACTACGGCATACAATGACCTGAACATTTTTGTTAGCGACTTGCAGAAAGGTCAAACAGAATTAAAAGATATTATTAGTAGTAGAAAGGCTATAGACAAAGCAATTACAGATGGAGGTTATCTAAGTATTGCATCACAATGGACCGACTCATATATCAATAGTTTTTCGACACGATCTAAATACAGTGTCGTCCCAGATTTTGGCCTTGTTGTTCCTATGCGTCTGAACCCTTCGGTTCATCCCCGATCACCTTATTTATTTGTGCCCTATTTTGGCTTTCATGTTAATTTTCGTTACGTAGACAAAGACTTGCCATACTGGTCTTACCGAAAAACGCCTTGGCACTTCTTCTCTGCTTTTGTTGGCTGGAGTTTAGTATCTGTAGCACAGGGACCAAAATCTAAAAACTTCTCAGCTAAGGATTCTACGCAAAACTTCTTTGAAAAAAGCACGCTGCTAACTGGTCTAGGATTTCGCTTAGGAAATGCGGTTCGTCTCACAGGTGGGACAATGTGGTATTTCCAACAATCTGGTGTTGCAATTGTACCCGAGCAGTACAAGCGTCGGCTAAAGGCATGGCCATTTTTAGGTATTTCTCTCGACCTAGAATTAAATTCTATAATTAGCACATTTGCAGGGATCTTATCAGGATCGCCCACTCGTGCCCAGCCTATAATAGAATCACCAGCTAACTAGAAAACACTATATACTATGACAAAAACAGAAGCAACTACAGTAAAAGAGGCTACAAAGCTACAAGCAGATAATTTGTTAAAAGCTTTTAATAGCTTTCTCGCTGAGCGTGCAGAATTTAAAGGCTTAAATGTTAAGTCATTTAAGTTAACAGCCGATAATACTAATAATTGTATAACAGTTTGTAAAAACGTGAAGGATCCCAAAACTGGTAAATTTACAGTTGTTTGTACCCAAGTTTGCTAATAGTCAATTATTCGTTTTCGCTTTGAAATCGATTTATTTAAACATTTCTTTTTGGCAAAGTACCCAATCTAGATTGGGTACTTTGCTTTGTAGAGGATCATTGACTAATTTAACCAGTGCTGAAATTATAAAATTGTTAACTGTAAGTATAATTAATGCAAATAAAAGTTGTATATAATAAAGTAAAAACGGAAAAATAAGGTATGAACAAGAAGAGATATTTTCGGAATCACATGGGCAACTCCACTGGTTCATTTAAACTTTCTTGATTATTACTGTGCAGTCCTATAAGTACAACCTTACACTACAACTCGCGAAGCTACGGCGGCCGAAGTGCAATTTATCAATTCAAAGAACGAAACCATCAAACAGTTGGTAGCCGAACTGAGCCCGGAAAATTATCTATTAAATAAGCCTTAAAGCCAATTAATAATCTCTGTCATTGTATGACTCAATCCAAAAAGATGCGAGGCTGCCCGTGCGGAAATTATTGCGTCCATCGAATATTCAACAGTTAGTGTCAAACATTACTACGAGTGTTTAGCGATGCTGAACCACACAATATGCGCAAGAATCAGTTTTTTGGCGAACATCAATTAATTGCGTTCAATAAAGGATGGTATTTTAGACCTTCGGAGAAGGTCACCAAAATGACTAGTAATACCAACATTTCCAATAAGCTTAATACCTATATTCTTACCTTCAACATCCTTTATCAAAGATCTTAGCTTTTCCAATCCATCTATAACAAGAAAATTTATATAATGACTTGCTCTTCCTTCCACAATAATCAAATTATTTACATCAAAGCGCTGACTCTTGTGTAGCTGAACAATCCAAGCAGTTTGGCCATCGAATACCCATTCCATTTCTATGGGACCTAGTTTCTGAAATACGGTGGTAAATAAATCAGTCACTTTGACAACAACTTCATCGGGTAGTTGTTCCACTCCTTCTGTTCCCACCATAAAAGTGTCTCCTCGACCTCGTCGTCCTTCCACATATGGCTTATCACTTTCGGTTGTCACAAGTGATCCTGAATAAATAGCTTCAACTGCCTGTTGGCATAGTACAGAAGCAATTTCATTCTGTTCAGGATCTTCGGTTGCTAATAACTTAAACGGATCTAACCAACCAAACTGTGTGGTGAATTTTCCAGGTGTCCGTGTAAAAGGAGCTGTACGAGTCCATATTTCAGGGATTCCAGTTTCTAATCCAAATTGAAATGGGGCAACCCTTCTACTAATGACAAGTGTCTTTGGCACGGGTAATTTAAACCAATCAGCAATAAGTAATCCAAAAACTTTATCACCAATGTGACGACTAAATTGATTGGGCCATGTTAAAGCTGCTTGTCTAGGCGATTCTGCAAATTCTTCTAACTCCCAAATAATAATTTTCTCTTGACGGATCCCTCGTCGTACGGGATGAAGACTAAATTCAACCCGAATATTAGGTGCAAAATCTATGATTGGCGTGAAGCCATATATAGTTTCTAATAGAGATAATCCTAAATCAGTTGGCAAACTGCAGACATCTGGCTTGTCAACACCTTTTGGTGTATCATCGGGTACAAATTCAAGTATATTGCCAAACAATACACCTGATACCCCTCCATCACTTGTATCTATTGTTTCGTTTACAATTGAAAACCGATTTTCATTTGCATTTATTTCAATTGTTGACAGTACATCTTTAACGTTTGATAGTCCATAAGCAAATGGATGTCCTTTAGGTTGATCTGGTAAGAAGCTTCGGACATTTACTCGGTGTTCAGCAGACTTTTCAATTAACTGACTAATAGCCGCAACTTGTGAGAGCATCTGGGTGTTCGGGTCTACACCATTAATTCGCAAAAACCGTTGTTCTCCCGTTGGTGCGTAACTGACAAACTGAGCAATGTTCGCTCTCTCAGCGAGTTGGTTTAAGATTTCGTCTTTAAAATGATAATCCATCAGATTACAGTAGGAGTAGTTGATAAGGTAAATGGTTTAATTTCAGACACTGCATTCTGGTGAAAACTAGTGTCAAGACCTATTGCATTGTAACCATCTATAGCCGCAGAAAGTAGCAATAACCCATCAACAGCTGATATTTCTTGTCGGTTTTGGTTATATAGTGGAATACCTTTACGCAATCCCGTCATGAACTCAATGGTACATCCTTTGCTAAACTCCCAACCATCTAAAAAATAAACTTCTCTAACATAATGATCAATCACTGCTTGCCAGAAAAGATGGTAGTCATTTTGCGACCATTCGGCCATGTTGAGCGAAGTTGGTTCAATTACTAATGTGTAATTCTGTCGCAGCTTCTGAATAAACTCCTGCGCATTAGCAATATTATCCCTCATAACTTCTTGATAATGCTGGTCATTATACTGCTTACCACTCAAACTCTTACCTATATTTTCATACCAATCCAAAAAGCGTTTACCGGTTGTAATTGGTACGGAAACATAAGTGGCTGAGTGATACGGCACTACGCAGCTTATTGCAGAAAGTACTTCATGAGTTATCATTGGCTTATTCTCGGTTTCTTTAACACTGACATCTTGATTTTCTTAACTCGAGCTATTTTCATCGGATTGGCTAATAGATTGTTCATCTTCAACCTGATCTGTAGGACGTTGATCTAATAGTACTCGAAATTCGGGAATTATTGATTTAGAAAAATACTGCTGTGTAATATTTCTGATGTTTTTGTTTTCTTCATTTGGCCAATCAAGTGTCAAAACAGTTTTCTCATCAATTTTCCAAATCGAGAAAAACCGGTATCTATCATCACTATCTCTTACTTGTCCAACGCTTAACTTGGTATCTATAAACTTATGCGTTCCTATTGGCTCTTTTAAGAGTTCGCCAGCATTTGAATTCTGGGCAAATACAGTGTCCTGAAAGGGCAATGAAAGGCCAGAGTAGTTAATCCAGTGCCTTCCTTCCAGTACTGGTGGGGTTGTTACAGTTTCTGTAAATTTGATCAATGAAGCACGAATTTGGCTAGTGCTATAAACAAAATTATGTACTTCACATACTGAAGCTAACGCAGATTCTATAGTAGTATCAATTAATAATCTCTTTACTTCTGCAGTTAAAGCTGACTCATCCTTCATCACTTTTTTCAAAGTTGCAACCTGATTATCTAAGTCGCGACTGAACCGTCTCCACCAAAAGTCTAAATCTTTTAATATTCTCCGATTTTCCTTTTGAGCAATATCATCAATGACACCTTTCAAACCATTAGAAATAAGTGCTAAGAATGGCATAGTGTCATTATATTTAATAAAAGCTATATAGGTGAGCGATGCGTACACTAGCCAACCAAGAAGAGATCCAATTAGAGATCCTAATAAACTACATAACAAAATTAAGCTTGTATCATTTGTTTCCCCTCCCTGTTTTCCAATTAAAGTAATAAATACGCCTATTACGCCCACGGTTATGGCTCCAAATGAGCTATTTTTAAGCCTCATATTAGCGTCGTCAGCTAGCAGAAATGCTAACATAGAGGCAATAAGGCCACTCCAGAACAATATCAAGTATAGGCCATCTTTTTCTTTAGGTATAAGAGGGTACCAAACTCCAAAAAACAACCCAAACAGTAGTATAACAAAACACACAAAGAATAATGTCCTCAGCATGGTATATTGGCTGTCATCTATTTTGCCTGAAATATAACTTCCAATTAGAAAGCCACTACCAACAAGTGTGAAACCGATAAAAGAAAACAAACCTAAGAATGTCAAACCTAAAAGCATTCCTACTAGAATGCTTACAATCAGTAAGAAAATGAATATCTTTATCATGAATAGTTAGACCGTTTATAAGTTTGAAGTTGAGATATAAATTAGGTAATAAAAGTCTAATTTACATAAAAACTAGTTGAGGTCCACCCAAATATTGAGCCACTTAAAGATTGAGAATTAGTCATTCTTGAGAGTGGCGTCAAGCCTCTAAATGGCGTTTTCTCAGATAATATACTTACTTACCCTATCATCAAACTCTTTCCAATTACTCATGTGCCGGGACACTTCTGCCCAGAATTCTTTGGAATGGCTTTTAACTTTCGTGTGGCAAAGTTCATGTACGATTACGTAATCGATAAGAGAGTAGGGGAGCTTAATGAGATCGGGGTTAAGGATAATCGAGTTGGTATGTGTGCAGCTACCCCATCGTTTGCTCAACTTCCGAAACTTTAATTCCCGGTAGGATAGTCCGGTTTTTGTTGCCCATTGCTGAACGCGAGTCGTTAGTTTCTCTTTAGCTTTGACCCGAAAAAATACGTTCAATGCCTGCTGTATGGCGGCTTGACTTCCAACTGTTGGGTTAGTCTGAATTCGGAAACGGGAATAATTAAAGTCTACCTGCGCTTTGGTCAGCAGCGGGTTGAAAACGACCTCAGTGTAATAATGCATGCCTAAATACGCTATACGTGACCCCGTGACAATTGCCCCTGTGTCTATTGCTCGTACAATTTCCAACTTTTCCAGAATCCAACGAGCCTTTTTTAATACCAGCCGGTCGGCCTGGCCTGTAGGCAGTCGGGGACCTTTTAACACAACGCCCTCATCACGTGACACACTGATGTAGTGGGACTTGCTATCGGGACAGTCCTGCACAATATAACTAATGGTCTGGTCGCCGTAAGAAACGCTATGCATGTTTGTCTTTTCGAAGTAATTCAACCAGCTCTACCGCCTTTTTACGAGCTTCGAGTGGCGGTAGTTTGTCTTTCAGTAATCGGGTGATCTTATTTTCAATAGCCTTCCGAACCTCACCTTTGTCGGTCCAGCCAACAATCCCTAATTCGCCATTAATGTTAGCAAATAGTTGTTTGGTAGATTCGGCCGCTTCGTCGTCGAACAGCTTCATTAGTACGTTGAAAACGTCGATTTGCTGGCGTGTGGTAAACCCATGCGCCTGACCTGCGCTCTGCTCGTTGATAAGGTCATTCTGAAGATCAGTGTAGCCAATCAGGAGTTGTACCTGATCTAGACGCCCTGCTTCATGTTCCTTTAACAAATTGTCCAACCGCTGCGCCAGAGGTTTGAAGAAGTCGGGGTTGCGATCCATTCCCACTTTGATGGTGTACTTGAGCTGGTTGCGCATCTTCAATTCTTTTGTAGCAGGTGAAGCATTCAGGATATCGGCCCTAAATTTGTCGCGGTCAAGAATGGATACCGGTTCGGCCAGGAGATTGGTGACGCCCTCCGCAATCAGATGATCGTTAATTAACTTTTGTAGCATCCGGCTTTCGTCGGCGCTGACTTTTAGCTCGTCATCGTCATGAAAAGTGTTACGGGCTTGGCTTTTGACTTTGTTGAACAGGAGGAAATCAGATTGATATTTCATTGCTGCTTGGTGCGGCAATACAATGTTGATCGACTTGTTGAATGCCTTTAGCAACTCTTTAAACTGGTCACGTAAATAGATTGGTTCAATGTAGCGTACCATGGCATCTATATACGCCTGACGCTGATAATTCCGGTCAACCTTAACTGGTTTAGCGAAACTAAGCAGTTTGCCGTGATTCAATTCCAATTTCGGGATTTCATCATTTAGGTTACGAAGAATGTCATCAGGCCGAATCCCCCCAGAAAAGATATCTAAAGCCTGCATCAGGTGCGCCGTAATACCGCAGTAATCAACTATAAATCCGGCGACTTTGCTGCGGTATGTTCGGTTTACACGAGCGATGGCTTGAAGCAGAGTATGCTCTTTTAGTGGCTTGTCCAGGTAGAGGCATCCGGCAATTGGCGCGTCGTAACCGGTCAATAGCATATCCGATACAATCAGAATAGCCGTATTGTCGTACTTTTTATTTTTGCCCGACTTGTCCAATTCATCTTCATTGCCGAATGGCAATTTAAAGCTCTCAGTTACAGCATAGATTTTCTCATTTGGCGTTAAAAGAATATCTAAAAGGTCATTGGGATTTTCTCGATTCCATGCTAGGCGTCCAAAGTGATCTGCTGCAATGAGGTCGGATTTCGGTGATCCGAGACTGACTACCACTTTTGTGGCGAAATTATGGAAACCCTGATACCGTAAATTCAATATGGTCTGCTGGTAGTCCAGGGCAGCTTGACGACCTGAACAGACCAGTATTGCTTTGTGCCCATCCGGAAAAATCTTGTCGCGGTAATGCTCCAGCATGTGCATGCTGATGTCGCGGATTCTTCCTGCCGAAAATTGATATTTCCGAAGCGCTTCATCTTTGAGTTTACTTTTCTTTTCTTCCGACTCTTTGGCGAATTGTGCTTCAAAAGCTGCATCTAACTCCGTCTTTTTCACGTCCAGACGCGCGATGCCCGCATCGTAGAGTAATTCAAGGGTAGCTCCATCTGTTACGGATTCCTTGATGGTATAGACATCGAGGTATTCCTCACCATAAAACTCGGCTAGCGTGGATTTATCTTCTTTGGAAATAGGAGTACCCGTAAAGGCTATGAACTTCGCATTGGGCAATACCGTGCGCGTGAACGCGGCCAAAAAACCGTAATGGCTACGGTGGGCTTCATCGACCAATACATATAGATTCTCTTTGGTAGATAGAACTTCCAGCGGGATTTCTTCCCGACCTATTTCAGTCCATTTGCCATCACGTAGAGCCTTTTTGACTTGTATCAACAAGTCTTCCTGAATATGACGTTCGGTGCGGGTTAGTCCATCTTCGTCCAGCGCGTCGTCAGCCGTGGCGTTTTTATCAGGCTGCTGAAACTTCTGGAGCGTGGTAGTAATAATTCCGCCGTAATCATTACGAAGTATTTTATCCAGATGCGCCACTGAACTGGCCTGTTGCACGCTCTTAAAACCAATATTCTGGAAGGTCTTCGTTATCTGTGAATCCAGTTCATTGCGGTCGGTGAGAACAATAACGGTAGGGTTATCGAAGCCATATTCTTTAGCACGGAGCTTGCGGATGAGGTAGGCCATCGTAAGCGACTTGCCGCTGCCCTGCGTGTGCCAGACGACGCCCCCCTGTTGATGCTGTTGCAGTTTGGCAATGGTGCGGTTTACAGCCCGTAGCTGCTGATAACGCGGTAGTTTCTTAATAATCCGACCTTTGTCCAGTTCAAATAAAACGAAATGACGAACGATGTCCAAGAACCGATCAGGCCGAAACAGATTATACAATAAAATGTCTTGCTCGGTGGGGATTGCACCAAGCAGCAAGGTGGTCAATTCGGGATTCTCATCAGACCGAAAATGGGAGTAAAATGCTTGAGGGGTGTTGATAGCTCCATATTTTCCGCCGACTGCCCAGATGCCGACACAGACTTGATTGTAATGAAACAGCCGTTCATTGTTGCGTTGGTAGGCATCTAGGTCGTTCCATGCACTATCCCACGCCCCGGAAGCGCTGCCAGCTTTGCACTCAATGACGCCCAGCGGTAACCCATTGACATAAATGACCAGATCAGGAATGGCTGTGAAGATGCGCCCCATAAACCGCATCTGGCACACGACCAACAGATCATTCTCCCCATCTGGCGAAAAGTCGATGTAACGAACAGGCACAAATTCCTCCTTGCTATTGATGACCTGTTTCAGAGTAAATTCGGTTCCCGATAGTAAAGCCCAGATACGCTGATTGGCTTCCATGAGCGAAGACGCCGATACCTGCGTGATACGGTCGTACGCACGTTGCTGGTTAGCTGCATCCAGCGCCGGGTTGAGCCGCGTAATGGCCGACCGCAACCGACCGGCCAAAATAACTTCCCCCGCATCAGGCCGCTCAACAGATAAGGCTGCCCCGGTCAAGTACTTGTAACCAAGTTTTTCCAACAGCCGTAGGGCAGGTTGCTCGGACTGGAGAAATTCAAGCCCCTGACTCATACCGTTACAGCTTCCTCGCCTATATGCACCCGTAGCTTCCCTGTAGGAAGCAGTTGCATCAAACCACACTTGAGAGTTTGGTAATGGGCTTTTTTGTCGCGGAGAACTTGTATTTTTTCGTCAACTGTGGTCAGGAGTTCAGTGATTTTACGTTGTTCTGAGAGGGGTGGAAGTGGTATTTTCATCTCGCGAACTTGTTTTAAGCTCAGTTGAGGGTAAGCTTGACCAGTAACAATTTTAGAATGTTCTTTAATAAAGCTTTCCTGTGATATAAACTGATAAACGAAGTTTGCATCTACTAAGGGAGAATCTACTCGGATACGAGCTATATGTTGGTTGATATTTGCTTCTTTAATTTCAGGAGGCAATACACAGACTCTACCCACATAGCCAGTGATAGTCATTAATAAATCACCGGATTTTATTTCAGATCTGTTCAGAATTTTATGCGCTTCCTCAGAAATATACATTGCTCCTGACTTTGTAAATCCATTTGTTCCAACGCATTCACTTCGAAGGAAAACAATGCCTTCATCTACCCATTTAAAGCCATAAGTAGTTGGTGTAGAGCCTTTTGTTATAAATGCAGAGACATTCTGTAATTTAGTAGTCGTCCACGTCTTCGGAATCTCCCCAAGTGGTGAATCTTTAAACTCAGTATGACCAATTCCTTTAGTCAACAGACGTTGCATAAGGCCGGTTTTCAGTTCGGTGGTTTTAGCTAACTGCTCGTCAATCACAGCAATTTTCTCATCTACTGCGGACAGGATTTGTGCTATTTTTTGTTGTTCGGGTAGGGGAGGAAGAATAAATTTTATGTTTTTTACAATAGTAGAACTTAATCCGGCCATTATCCCCCCCACTGCAAGTTTTTTGACCTGATCTAGAACAAGGGGAGAGCCAAACAGTTGTGACAGATATTCTGGTAATAGCACATTTTGATTCAATTGAAGCCTAAGAAGGTGAGAGTCCATTATTCCTTTTTGGATGCCTTTTGGAACCACCATGCATTTTCCAATCGTCCCCATCATAGATATGATAAAATCTCCAGGAAATAATTCGCAAGATTTTAATCGTTGAAAGTGCTCTTCTGTGATATACCTGTCTCCGAATGACATCGAGTTAACAAATATATTTTCTTGACCATAAACTTTTACACCCTCAGCCACGAAAGAGTCTTTTTTAAGTTGACTTCCAAATGGACCAATCTTTATGGCTCCCTTTTTTGATTTGATAAAGTCGTCTACACTTACTACGTTCCAATCCTCTGGAATTTCACCAATTTCGGTCTGCTTCATTCCATTATTCATAACCCAATCTCCTCCAGCAGACTTTCTAATTTTGCGTCAATTTCGGCTTCTTTGACTTTCAGTTCGTGTAGGGCAGCATGTACGGCAGCTAGCTCAATCACTTCGGCGGCTTCGCTACGGTCAATATAGCGCGAGATGTTCAGGTTGTAGTCGTTTGCTTTTATATCGGCCAGATCCACAACTTTCATGAACTTGTCAATGTCTTGCCCCTCTTCGTAAGAAGCGAGAATGCGGGCCACATGCCGGTCTTCCAATTCGTTTTGGTTTTTGCCTTCTTTAAATTCCTGGCTCGCGTCGATGATGCGCACTCGCTTGCGTAGGTCGGCCGATTTGGTTTTGGTCAGTACCCAGATAGCAGCTGGGATGCCGGTGTTGTAAAACAGGGCAGAGGGTAAACCAACGATGCCTTCTACTAAGTCTGCTTCTAGCAATTTTTCCCGAATACTTCCTTCGGCTCCACCTCTAAATAGCGTACCATGAGGCAGTACTACCCCCATACGGCCATTTTGCCGAAGTACCGCCAGCATATGCTGTAAAAACGCCATATCAGCATAGCCTCTGGGTGGAATACCATAATGAAATCTCCCTAATTCGTCTATAACAACTTTATTGTAGTTTGGTGTTTCCTCTTTTTCTTTGCCATCTTTATCTAACTTTTTAGGGAGGTTCACCTCAGCTAGAGTCCACCAGCGGTCCTGTGAGAAAGGCGGATTCGCAATAACTCTGTCGAATAATTTTAGTTCATTATTTTTCTGATGTTTCGGGTTAACCAGCGTATCGCCCTTTTGGAGGTCTGCGCTAGGGAAATTGTGAAGAATCATATTTAGCTTAGCAATGGCCCAAGTGCCAATATTTTTCTCCTGTCCAAATAAAGTTACATTCACGTTTTGACCCACTTTACCACCTGATTGTTCGGCCACGTAACGCGCCGATTCAATCAACATGCCACCAGAGCCGCAAGTAGGATCATAAATTTCATTCGTTGGCTGGGGTTTAATAAGGCCTACGATTAGCTTTACCACACCACGCGGGGTATAGAATTCGCCTCCTTTTTTACCAGCATCGTCGGCAAACTGCTTGATGAGGTATTCATAAGCATCACCAAGAATGTCAGGTGTGTATAGATCAGAATTACGTAAGGAGTGCTGATTGAAGTGCCGCAGCAGCCGTTGCAGGGTATCGTCGGAAAGTTTGTCCTTATCCCCGAATTTGGTGGCTGTCATCACGCCCTCCAATTTTAGGTCTTTGTTTTTTTCTTCAATTGCTGCAAAAGCTATATCGATTACCACGCCAACGTTTTCTGTGGCTTTCTTTACTTCTGACCAGCGGGCCTCAATTGGCATTTTAAAAAAGGTGGCTGCTTCAGCATCTTCTCTATTGACGCCTTCGTCAACCATATGGCTTTCAACTTCTTCTTCAAACACATCATTGGCGCGTTTGAGGAAAAGTAAGCCGAAGATATAATTCTTAAAGTCGGAACTGTCAATGCTGCCCCGGAGGATATTAGCCGAATCCCACAACCAGGATTCGAGGGTTTGAAGGTCTAGTTTACTCATACTTAATCAAATAGCAGAATTTGGACACTTTACTTACAATTTAATTTTATAGTAGCAATTTGGAGGCTATATATTTTAGCCCATCAAATTAAAAAGAACAGATATTAGATCAAAAATTAAATTCAAAGCGTCCCCTAAAGCGTCCCACCTAAAAAGCAAAACCCGCTAACTCATTGAAAGTTAGCGGGTTAAAAATTAAATTAGTGAACCCGAAGGGATTCGAACCCCTATCGTCGGTACCGGAAACCGAAATTCTATCCATTGAACTACGGGTCCATAGACAGGCGTAATGCCCGTTTCGGGTTGCAAATATAGCAATTGTTACCGCGTTTTCGCAAGTGCGGCTTTTCTTTTTTCATCTTTCTTCGCCCCTTTTCGTTCCTCCTTTCCTCCCGTTGGTGCTTTCCTCCTCACTTACAGCAACTTCATGGTTTCGTAATCGCCCACCGTCTGCAGGTACAAAAAATGAATCAGCAGCCCGTTGATGTTTGTAATCAGTTTGTGCGCTTCGGGCAAAGTCGTGACGGCGGTCGTGATGCGTTCAAACTCCGAAGCCACACCCATGTCTTTGTGGTGAAACTCCATGATCCGGTTGCGGGGCAGTTCGCGCTCAACGAAATAATAATGCATGGCTTCGTCGCTGGTGCCGGTGCTCGGAAAACAAAGCCCGGCCATCAGGCGGGTAAGGTCCTGCGGTTTTACGGCCAGCCCGATCTCCTCCCCCACTTCGCGGGCCGCCACTTCGGCCGGATCATCGGCGGCATCGACCATCCCCGCCGGGTGTTCGTAGGTGTGTGAGCCGTCGCAAATCCGCCGTTGCCGCACCAGCACCACGTATTTTTCTTTGGTTTCCTGATCAATCAGGCACACCAGCACCGAAACCGCGTGGCCTTTCAGAAACAGGGCGGGCGGAATTTTGTCGCCCTCCGGCGTGTCGGCATCCACTTCCAGCATGGCAAACAGCACCTCGCCGTTGTGCCGCCGACGGACGTAAAATTCTTCGACGTGGCGAATCATCAGACCATTCGCTTCGGCCTGCTGCCTCCAGAATTTATATTTAGGCGCATCAGCCAGGGCTTCTTTTTTCATCGGATTTCGTGGTAACAGGTTGTATACGGGATAACCGGAAAACCGGCTGCCGAATTGGCCATGCAAGTAACAAACCTTTTTCTAGATTTTAATTTCTGGCACACTTTCAGCTAGTTACAAACATGACCCGCAACAAAAATCAGTTGTTTTCGCAAAAACTGGGGTAAATCGGAAGTCAAATTTCGGAAACCTGTATATTTGCCATTCGCCATAGCTTGTAGTTTACTGATTCAATGACGTATTGTTTAGGTATCAAAGTAGCCTCCGGCTTAGTTGCCATTGCCGACACCCGACTGACCTCCGGCTCCGAAGTTTCGAGTAATCGCAAGATTTCGGTTCACGAACTGGAAAATCATTCGCTCTTTATCATGACTTCCGGCCTGCGTTCCGTACGCGATAAAGCCATCACGTATTTTCGGGAAGTAATTGGTGAGAAAGACCGTTCGTTCAATAAGTTATACAAAGCCGTCAATGCTTTTGGCGAACAGGTCAGGCGCGTCGCCCTCGAAGATCGGGCCGCCATTGAAGCCTCCGGAATGAATTTCAACCTCAACGCCATTGTCGGCGGCCAGCTCGAAGACGACGAGGAACACAAACTGTATCTGCTCTATCCGGAGGGCAACTGGGTGGAAGTCGATCGGGGCTCTCCCTTCAAAATCATCGGCAACTCCGGCTACGGAAAACCGCTCCTTTACCGCAATCTTACCTACGAATCGTCGCTGCAGGACGCCCTGAAAATGGGGTTTCTGGCCTTTGATGCCACGCGCGTCAGTGCCAACGACGTGGATTATCCCCTCGATGTGGTGGTGTATGCCAAAGACAGCTTCCACTTCATCGAACACCGGCTTCAGAAAGAAGATATGGAGGGCGTGTCGAACCAGTGGAGCGCCTTGCTGAACAACTCGGTCCGGAAACTTCCGACGGGCTGGATGGACCCCATCTTTCCTAAAATCAGTTAAATCCGACCGTACCCCTTAACCAGCACCACACAGCAATGAAACTTCGGGTCAGACATGAACTCCGGTACGACTACTCCGAAGCGGTAGCACTCGAACCGCACACTTTGTATTTGTACCCCCGGATTTATTCGCATCAACGGCTGCTCGATTATCAACTGCAGATTGACCCCCTGCCCAGCAAACTGGTCCGGAACGTCGATATTGAAGGCAACGTTCAGCAGTTGATTTATAGCAACAACCTGACCGAATCGCTGGTGGTGCGGGCCGAGATGGAAGTGGAGTCGGATTTGTACAATGCCTACGATTTTGTCCTGTTTCCCTTCGAAACCCAGCGCATTCCCTTCCAGTACGCGGAGGCTGACCGGAAGCTGCTCGAACCCTACCTCGAACGATCGGCCGTAACGACGCTGATCGAACAATACGCCCGCCAGATCGCGTCGGAAGCCAAGTGGCAAACCGTCCCGTTTCTGTCGCACCTCTGCACCACCATCCGCAACGGTTTTGTGTACGAAACCCGCGAGGTGGGGCCGGCTTCGTCCGCCGAGCTAACGCTGATTTCCCGGAAAGGCTCCTGCCGCGACTATGCGGTTTTGTACATTGCCGCCTGCCGGAGCATTGGGCTGGCCGCCCGGTTTGTCAGCGGTTATCTGTACGGCAATCCCCAGCAGGAGCACGAGCTCCACGCCTGGGCGGAAGTTTATCTGCCGGGGGCGGGCTGGCGCGGCTTCGATCCAACGGAGGGATCGGTCGTCATCAACCACCATGTTTCGCTGGCCTCTTCATTTTTTCACGACCGGCTGGCGCCCCTGGCCGGTACATTCCGGGGGGCCGCTCGCTCAACAATGACCGCAACGGTGGCGATAACCGGCACCGAATAAATTGGGGATGGAAAAAAGGAGTTATATTTGTTTTCGGTGGCTGGATGATTGAATACCTGGCTGGTTAAAAGGGTTGAATGGTTCGCATAAACCCGGAAAACCGCTCACTCCTTTTTAGCCAGTACGTCCATTTAACCATTCGGTTTATTTAATCATTTCTGATAACGTGGCATTAATCAAGTCGATTTCCGGCATACGCGGAACAATTGGTGGGCGCAGTGGCGATGGTCTTACGCCTTTGGATGTAGTGAAGTTTGCAGCCGCCTACGGACAATGGCTCCGGCAACGACACCCGAATAACCGTACGGTCGTCATCGGACGGGATGGCCGGCTGTCGGGCGAAATGGTCTCGAAATTAGTAGCCGGCACCCTCCAGGGACTGGGGCTGAACGTAGTCGATCTGGGTTTATCGACCACCCCGACGGTGGAACTGGCCGTAACGGGCGAACAGGCCGCCGGCGGTATCATCCTGACCGCCAGCCACAACCCGATTCAGTGGAATGCCCTCAAGTTACTGAACGAAACCGGGGAGTTTATTTCCGAAACAGACGGAACCGATATTCTCGCCATTGCCGAATCGGAAGCCATCGACTTTGCCGACGTAAAGAAATTAGGCAGTTGCCGCACCGACACTACCTGGCTGCAAAAACACATCGACGCGATTCTGGCCCTGCCGCTGGTTGACAAAGAAGCCGTGGCCGCCCGAAAATTCCGGATTGTTGTTGATGCGGTCAACTCCACCGGCGGCATCGTGGTGCCGATGCTGCTCGAAGCCCTAGGCGTCGAAGCGATCAATCGGCTGCATTGTGAACCCACCGGCCAGTTTGCGCACAACCCGGAACCGCTGCCCGAAAACCTGCGGGACATCATTCTGGAAATTGAGAAAAACGAATACGACCTCGGCATCGTGGTCGATCCGGATGTGGACCGGCTGGCGCTGATCTGCGAAGACGGTTCGCCGTTTGGCGAAGAATATACGCTCGTGGCCGTAGCTGATTACGTCCTGAAAAACCGCACCAGCGATCAAAAACCGGGTAACACGGTTTCCAACCTTTCCTCGACGGTGGCCCTGCGCGACGTGACGCAGAAGTACGGCGGCAAACATTCGGCGTCGGCGGTGGGCGAGGTTAACGTGGTCGAAATGATGAAAGAAGTCGATGCCGCCATCGGGGGCGAAGGCAACGGGGGCATTATTTATCCCGATCTGCACCTGGGCCGTGACGCGCTGGTGGGGATTGCGCTCTTTCTGACCCACCTGGCCAAATTTGGCAAATCGGCTTCGATTCTCCGCCGGACTTACCCGAATTACTACATTTCCAAAAACAAAATCGAACTCACGCCCGACATTAACGTCGATGCGGTTTTGGATCGGATCAAGGCCAAATACGCCAAAAATCCCATCAACACCATCGACGGCGTTAAAATCGAGTTCGATAAGGAGTGGGTTCACCTGCGCAAATCGAACACTGAGCCCATCATCCGGATTTATTCCGAATCCGACACGCTCTCAACGGCCGATTACCTGGCCAATAAAATCATTTCGGATATCAAGGAAGTGATCGCCGATAAGCGTTAAAAGCCCGTATATGGACCCCCAAAACCGGCTTTTCAGCCAACGAAAGCCAGTTTTGGGGTCGCTTCCTAATTTTGTACCTTTGCGGGGTATTACACGACATCCCATGCGCGCTTACCTTGACAATGCTGCCACGACCCGGCTCGATCCGCAGGTCCTGGAGGCCATGCTTCCGTTAATGACCGAAGACTTCGGCAATCCTTCCTCAATTCATTCGCACGGGCGAAAAGTGCGGACGGCCATTGAGCGGGCTCGGAAAACCGTCGCGACGCTGCTGCACACCTCCCCCGCCGAAATCTTCTTTACGTCCGGCGGCACCGAAGCCGATAATACCGCCCTCCGCAGTTCCATCGAAACCTACGGTCTGACGCACGCCATCACCTCGCCCCTCGAACACCATGCCGTGCTCCATACGCTGGAATACCTGGCGAAGCAGGGCCAAATCAAACTGAGTCTGGTGGACGTGGACGAAACCGGCCGCGTTGATCTGGCCCATCTGGAGGAACTGCTGCGCGCACACCCGGATACACTCGTCTCGCTGATGCAGGGCAACAACGAAATCGGCAACCTGCTCGATCTGGAAGCCGTCGGTACGCTCTGCCTGGAACACAAGGCGGTTTTTCATTCCGATACCGTTCAAACGATGGGCCATTATCGCCATGATTTACAGCATCTTCCGGTCGATTTTATTGTCGGAGCCGCCCACAAATTTCACGGCCCCAAGGGAGTCGGTTTTCTGTACGTAAACGCCAACTCTAAATCGGGTCGCGGGCCGATCCATCCGTTTGTACACGGTGGTTCGCAGGAACGAAACATGCGGGGCGGCACCGAAAACGTCTACGGCATTGTCGGTCTGGCCAAAGCACTGGAACTGGCCTACGCCGGGATGGACCAGCACCGGCAAGCCATCGAAAGCCTGAAAAACCGGATGATCGCCCAACTCCGCGAACGGCTGGACGGCGTTTCGTTCAACGGCCGGTCGGCCCACCTCGACGAAAGTTTGTACACGGTTTTGAACGTCGGCCTGCCCGCTTCGGACCTGAGCGACATGCTGTTGTTCAACCTCGACATTGCCGGAATTTCGGCTTCGGGCGGAAGCGCCTGCACCAGCGGTTCCAACCTCGGCTCGCACGTCCTGTCGGCCCTCCCCCACAACGACCCTGAGCGGGGCGCCATCCGGTTTTCATTCAGCAAGTACACGACAGCAGAAGAAGTGGACTACGCCGTTAACACCCTGGTCGAACTGTTCCAGCGCGAACAGGAAGCCGTGAGATAAACTGAGCTACCAAGCCTTTCAGGCTTGGAGCTTAGACTCGCTATTTCAACTTTCCACTAAACTTCTCCTTTGCTTCCGGGTTACTGGTAGTACCAACTAACGTAACCTGAATCAAGTCGTATGCAAGCGCGAACGTGTCTGATCACCGGTGCGAACTCCGGAATCGGGCGAATAACGGCCCTGGAACTGGCCCGGAAAGGCTTCGATCTCATTATGCTCTGCCGAAATATGGACAAGGCCCGGCCCGTTCGTCAGGAGATCAAGAAGGTCAGCAAAACCGGGCGGGTCGATCTGATCTGGTGCGATACCGCCAGCCAGACGTCGGTTTTGCAGGCGGCTCACGAAATCACGGATCGCTACGACCGGCTCGATGTGCTGCTCAACAACGCCGGTTTGTACATTGGCAGCGAGCAGTATTCGCCCGAAGGCATCGAATTGACGTTGGCAACCAATCACCTCGGTCCGTTCCTGCTCACCAATCTGTTGCTGCCCTTGCTTCGGAAAGGCGACCAGTCGCGCATCATCACGGTTTCGTCGGAAGCCCACCGCTGGGATCGCGGTTTTATCCTCGAAGAACTGGCCAAGCCGCGATCGTACGACGGTATGCGGGCCTACGGGGCATCCAAATTGTGCAACATTCTGTTTTCGAACGAATTAGCCAAGCGATTGGCGACCGATGGCATCACCTCGAACAGCCTGCATCCGGGTGCTGTCAAAACCAATTTTGGTCAAACCATCGGTAATTTTCAAAGCCTGGTCTTTAATCTGATGCGGCCTTTTTTCATCAGTCCCGAGAAGGGCGCCGAAACCAGCATCTACCTGGCATCTTCGCCGGAGATTACCAACGAAACCGGTTTGTATTTTGCCAAAAGCCGGCCCAAAGTGCCCAGTGCAGCGGCCCAGAGTGACCACAACGCCCGCCAGCTCTGGACGCTGAGCGAACAGTTAACGCAACTCCAAAACCGCCTGCTGACGGTTTAAGCCGGTTTTGCGTGCAACAACGCCTGTTCCAGATCGGCAATCAGATCGTCGGCGTGTTCCAGACCCACCGAAATGCGCAGCAGATTCTGGGGCGTCGTCGTGTTCGGGCCTTCCACCGACGCCCGGTGCTCGATCAGACTTTCAACCCCGCCTAAACTCGTGGCCCGGGTAAATAGCCGGACGTGACCGGCCACCGCCATCGCAGCCTCGGCTCCGTCTTTGATCTGCACGGACAGCATGGCCCCGAACATGGCCATCTGTTTCTGCGCAATTGCGTAGCCCGGATGGGTTTCCAGCCCCGGATAGTACACCGCTTCGACGGCCGGGTGCCGGTTCAGAAATTCCGCCAGTTGCAGCGCCGTGGCCGATTGCGCCCGAATGCGGGTCGTCAGGGTTTTAATACCGCGCAGCAGCATCCAGCAGTCGAACGGAGCCGCCACCGCCCCGCCCAGCAGCTGAAACCGCCGAACGCGCTGGTAGAGCTCACCATCTTCTCTGAACACCAGCGCCCCGCTCAGCACGTCGCTGTGGCCGCCGATGTACTTGGTGGTTGAATGCATCACCACATCACAGCCCAGGTCGAGTGGACGTTGCAGAATGGGGGTTGCCCAGGTGTTGTCGCAGACACACCACGCCCCGGCCTGGTGCGCCAGCGCGGCAATGGCCTGGATGTCGGCGATTTTCAGCAGGGGATTTGACGGCGTTTCGATCCAGATCAGCCGGGTATTTTCGTGAATCGACGCCTGAATATGGGTCAGGTCCGTAAAATCGGCGCGGGTGTAGGTCAGTCCCCACGGATGAAACAGTTCTTCCAGCAGGGCCGGGGTGCCGTGGTACGCATCGTCGGGGATGATGACGTGATCGCCCGGCCGGAGTCCCAGCAGCAGCGTCATGGTCGCGGCCTGTCCCGAGCTAAACGCCAGTCCGTCAAAACCGCCTTCGAGCTGGGCCAGCGCGAGTTCGAGCGCGTTTCGGTTGGGGTTGCTGGTGCGGGCGTAAACGTGGCCGTGCGGAAAGGTCCCGTCGGCATCCCGTTCAAACGTCGTGCTGAGGGAAATGGGCGGAGCAACAGCCCCGGCGTTGGCGTCGACCACCCGGTTTTGGTAAATAGCGAGAGTTTCGGGATGCATACGGTTTTGGTTTACGCGCGAAAATAGTGTTAGTTTATGGTTTATGGTCTATCGTTGATGGTTTATCGTTCAACACATCCGATCAACGGCAACTGAAAACCAATCAACCCTTAACCAGCAAACGGATGATCAAAGCCGAGGGAATGCTCCGTGAGGATGCATTAAAAGATAAAACCATTATTGTGACGGGCGGAGGAACGGGCTTGGGAAAATCGATGAGCCGGTATTTTTTGCAGCTGGGCGCCAACGTCGTCATTTGCAGCCGGAAATTGCCCGTTCTGGAAGCCACGGCCGCCGAGCTGATGGCCGAAACCGGTGGTCAGGTGTTGGCGCTGGCCTGCGACGTCCGGAATCCGCAGGAAATCGAGGCTGTCCTTACGCAAACCATCGAACGGTTTGGCCGAATCGACGGTTTGCTAAACAACTCGGCGGGTAATTTTATCAGTCCGACCGAGCGGCTGTCGTACAAAGCCTTCGATGTGGTGGTCGATATTGTCCTGCGTGGCACGTATTATTTTACGCTGGCTGTCGGGAAATACTGGATTGAGCACAACATTCCGGGTACGGTTTTGAACATTTCAACCACCTACGCCACCACCGGTTCGGGGTACGTAGTGCCGTCGGCGGTGGCGAAAGGGGGCGCCCTGATCCTGGTTAAATCGTTAGCGGCCGAGTGGGCCAAGTACGGCATTCGCCTGAACGCCATTGCGCCCGGGCCATTCCCGACCAAAGGCGCCTGGGACCGGCTTTTTCCGGAACCGATCGCCAACCTGCTGGACCCCGGCAGCCGGATTCCGCTCAAACGGGTGGGCGACCATCAGGAACTGGCCAATCTGGCGGCTTATCTCCTGTCCGATTATTCAGCGTACATGACCGGCGAATGCATCACAATCGACGGCGGGGAGGTGCTGGCTGCGGGCGAATTCAATCACCTGGACTCGGTGAGTTCGGAGCAATGGGATGCCATTGGTAAAGCCATCAAACAGACCAACCGAGCCGGTAAGGAGGAAAGCTAAGATCCGAAAGATTTTAAAGCTCTGGTAAATGCCGTATCTTTGAAGTACGGTATACCTGATGGGCCTGACCACAACGGCGACTCCCTTGCGACGGAATTCTCCTTGGTTTTACAGCCTGGCCATCTTCTAATCCGCGGAATCCGAGTTCACGACCTATGTATAAAACCACTGAAATTACCTCCGCCGAAATTGCCTCCGACAACCCCGTTCACCAGCGGTTGTTGTTTCCGTACGTCGAAGCTGCCCAGATCGTGCGCGGCAAGGTGCTGGAAATCGGCTGCGGCTGGGGACGCGGACTGCAACTGCTGACCCAGGCGGCTGCGCACTATACCGGCATTGACAAAAACACCGAGTTGATTCAGTCGCTTCGGCAGGAATACCCAAAATCGACGTTTATTCAGGCCAACATTCCGCCCCTGAGCGGCCTGACCGACAATTCGTTCGACTATATTGTGACGTTTCAGGTGATCGAACACATTGAGAACGACGATCTGTTTATCAAAGAAGCCTTTCGGGTCCTGAAACCGGGGGGCACCCTGCTGTTAACCACCGTAAACCGCCTGTTTTCGCTCACGCGCAATCCGTGGCACGTTCGGGAATACACAGCCGAAGAGTTGAAAAAATTGATACTGCGGTATTTTCCAAAGGTCGAAACGCAGGGGATTCACGGCAACGGCAAGGTGATGGATTACTACGAGCAGAACAAGAAGTCGGTCGAGAAAATTACGCGGTACGATGTTTTCGACCTGCAACACCGCCTGCCCCGCTGGATGCTCCAGGTTCCGTACGATCTGCTGAACCGTTTGAACCGAAATAAGTTATTGGAAGCAGACAGTCTGGCGGCCGAAATCCAGTACACGGATTATCAGTTGACGAACACGCCCGCCGGAAGTCTGGATTTTTTTTACCTGGCAAAGAAATAAGCGACTGGCTTTAACGGGATTGGCGGTTTTGTTCGTTGTATGGAAGACTAGTATATGAACCGTATGAGAATCGTAATTATCCTGCTTTGTGCGACCTTGCTCGGGGCCTGTGCTTCCGGTAAACGCAGCAAAACCACGGAAAACACCGTTGGCCAGACCGAGCGGTCGGGTCAACGAACGGCTGATCGCACACCGGAGCGTTCGCCGGGCCGCCCGGCTTCGGAACCGGCGCAATCGACAGCCCAATCGGCTCCCGCGCAAAGCAACTGGCGCGTGGTGTCAACCAAAGGACGCTTTCTGGGCAAAGACTCTTCATCCATCCGGGTGTATATGAACCTGATGGTGCGCAAAGGCACCGAGCATGCTACCGTCGAGGATTTCACCTCCCGGTTTATGCTCAACTACGTCATTTATCCGGACTACAACAGCCGCGAACGGCTAGGTTACGGCAACGTACCGCTGACGGCCGAGTCCGTGATCCGGGAAACGTCACCCGAATCGGGCGATGTGCTGACGGTTTTCTTTGACGTCAAAAAACCGGCTAACGCCATTAACGGGGTGATGCTGAACGAAATTACCGAGATCAGCTCCGGCCGGAAAGTGCTGAACGATCTGCCCATTCGGTTCAGAGTGGTAAAACTCAGCGACCGGTTTGCGCTTTTCGACCCCAAAACCAACCTGCCGCACCAGCATCATTTTGTCGGTGCCGGTGATACGGTCGTCATCCGGGATGTCAACGGGGCGGTTTCCAAATCGCTGCACCTCTACCGCTACCGGCACGATTTCGACCCCGCCCAGTCGCCGATGAACACCACGCCCCGCCCCGCGGCCAAAACACTGAACATCGATTCGACCCTGAGCGTGACGACCAACCAGCCGTTTTCGCTGCCGGATGAGGGTTTGTATTATTTTCTGGAAGACACCGCCGACGCTTACGGACTCGGATTGATGGTGACCGACAACCGGTTTCCGAAACTGACCCGTCCCGAAAAACTGGTCAAACCGGTTTTATACGTGAGCACCAACACCGAAATCAACGGGCTCAACTCGGCTGCGGACTTCAAAAAAGCCCTCGACCGCTACTGGCTCACGATGATGGGCGGTGACCAGAGTCTGGCACGGGGCGCTATCCGGGCCTATTACGGTCGGGTTGAAGAAGCCAACCGCTTATTTACGACCTATAAAGAAGGCTGGAAAACCGACAAAGGCATGATTTACATTGTGCTGGGTCCGCCCGACCGGGTGCAGCGCAGCCGCGACCGTGAGGTATGGGTCTATAACCAGCGGGCCAACGTGTCGGAAATCAACTTTACATTTAATCGAAAACCCAATCAATTTGTTGAGGATCACTACGAACTGGTGCGATATGTCGAATATCAACCCGTCTGGTATCCCGTCGTCGAAGCATGGAGAACCGGCGCAATTCGCGAGTAAATCCGTATCATCACAGTAAGCCCAAACAATACTCCAGCGAGGAGATGGTGTTTGGCATTCAATCCGTTACCGAAATTCTGCGTTCGGGCAAGGATATCGATCGGCTGTATCTGGTCAAAGAAGGCAGCTTTCCCGAAATTCAGCAACTGGCGTTCGAACGACGCGTGACCATTCAGCGGGTTCCGGCCGAAAAGCTGGACCGGATTACGCGCAAAAACCACCAGGGAGCCATCTGTTTCGTGTCGGCGATTCACTACGCCAAGCTCTCGAATGTCATTGCGGGGGTGTATGAGCAGGGCCAGGTGCCGCTGCTGCTGGTGCTCGACCGGATTACGGACGTGCGCAACTTCGGCGCCATTGCCCGGACCGCCGAGTGCGCAGGGGCGCAGGGCATCGTTATTCCGGCTCGGGGAACCGCCCTGATCAACGCCGACGCCATGAAAACGTCCTCGGGCGCGCTGAGCCATTTGCCGGTTTGCCGCGAGGTGCATCTGGAAGAGACGATAAAATACCTGAAAGAGTCGGGCATTAAAGTCGTGGCCTGTACCGAAAAAACCGACCATTACCTTTACGACGTTGATATGTCCGGCCCGACGGCGATCGTCATGGGTTCGGAGGACGACGGTATTTCGGACGACTTGTTGCGACTGGCCGACCACCACGCCCGCATTCCGCTGGTGGGGCAGGTCGAATCGCTGAACGTATCGGTGGCCACCGGAGTGGTGTTGTACGAAGCCGTTCGCCAGCGGATTTTCAGCGAGCCGCCCGTCGATGAAGGGTTTTAAGAAAGGCCGTTTTTGGCAGTGAATCCGGCGTTCATCCGGATCACCGAAGTATTATTTCGAATGCTATTAGAGTCTACGATCAACAGATTTTGACTCCAGCTAAAATTTCAAAGAATACACCGATGTTCCTCCTAGAATTACTATTGAGGTAGACATCAGCACCGACATTAGCAAATTAGGTGTTTACTATTGGTGCTTATTAATTCGTAAGGGAATTTCCGTCGAATAATTTTCTCACTTATTCTCCAGCTTTTTCATAATTTGCGATTTGCAAATCGCAAATTATGAAAAAGCATAATGGTATGCGACCGCAGGACGTTATGATTCTGCTAAAGGTATCTGCCCATATAAAAAATCGTCCAGGAAAACTTTTTTTCAATAGCCCGTTAATAAAAAAAAATATTGCGACTGAGCTTGGCATCAGCCCGGCTGAAGTGACCGAATCCCTGGCCCGGTCCGCTTACGCGGGATTATACGATTCTACGAATAAACAAGTACGATCGCTCGCTTTACTGGATTTTCTGCAATACGGTTTGAAATACGTCTTTCCGCAACAACCCGGCGCGATCGTCCGGGGAATTCCGACTGCGCATTCAGCGAAACCGCTTTCAGCTATCATTTCATCCACTGAAGTGTATGTATGGCCGAATGCCGATGGCCCGGCCCGGGGCCAGGCCATTGAACCACTATACCATACCGTTGACATCGCCATTAAAAATGACGAAAAACTGTATGAACTACTGGCATTGACCGATGCAATCCGAATTGGGAAATCCCGCGAAGTGAATATTGCCGTTGAAGAATTAAAAAAACGCCTACTACCCAACTGATGCCTCAGGATGTGAATCTGGCACATTTGTGTCATGTGGCCGATGCGTTGGCTAATTTGCCTGAAAAGTTTGTTTTTGTAGGCGGAGCTACGGTTCAATTATACGCGACAGATCCGGCTGCGGCCGAACCAAGACCTACCCAGGATATTGATGTCGTGGTTGCACTGGTCCGCTACAGCGACACTACCGAGCTAGAGCAGAAGTTAGTACAACTCGGTTTTTCGAACGACATCCTATCGGGTGTAATTTGCCGGTATATCTACCAGAACATTATCGTGGATGTAATGCCGACAGAATCATCGAGTCTGGGATTTAGCAATAAATGGTATCCGGAAGGAGTTGAACAGGCCAGACCATATGAAATTGATGCCGACCATACGGTTTTCATTTTTACAGCGCCTTACTTCTTAGCTTCGAAACTGGAAGCATTTAAGTCCCACCGGCACGGACACGATATTCGCGGAAACAGTGATTTTGAAGATATGATCTATATTTTTGACAACCGCGAGGAAGTTGCTGGAGAAATTAAAAAGAGTCCCGACTCGGTGCGGCTGTATTTAGTTGACGAGTTGAAAAAGTTGTTGGCTCATCCCAGCATTTATGAAGGAATTTCGGTGCATTTAGAGCCAGCTACTTCAAGTCTACGAACTCAACGAATTCTGAAAATCTGGGATGAAATTACCAGATAGAATCCACAAAAAACCGGTAGCGGTACGTTCAGCGTACCGCTACCGGTTTTTATGGACGGCGCTTTTTTCAAAACCGTCATCATTTTTATCAATTCACGCCAACCAGATCAATCTTGAAGACCAGGATCGAGTTGGCCGGAATGCTGCCCACCGCCTGAGATCCATACGCCAGACTGGGAGGTAAGTAGAGCGTAATGCTGCCGCCGGGCGCAATCAGGGGAATCCCCTCCTGCCAGCCCGTGATCAATTGCCCCAGCCCGAAACGGATGCCGTTGCCACTGTCAAAGGTGCTCCCGGTGGTCAACCGGCCGACGTAGTTGACGGTCACGGCCGAGCAGACCGTCGGTTTTTCGCCCGTTCCCGGGGCATGAATGGTGTAATAAAACCCCCGATCGTCGGCCGTCGCTGTGATCTTGCTGGTATCAATAAAGTTTTTCAGCGCCGTAATCTCGGCCTGAGGAGCCTTCACCGTTACCGGCGCCGGATTGCAGGGCGTTTGTTCAACATTACTTTGCAGACAGCCGCCCGCAATCAACGTCAGGGCGATCAGGACAAATCCGTATTTTTTCATCTTCCGTTCTCCTTATTTTTGGCAACCTGGGGCCGTTAAAACCGCCTTTTTAACGAAAAACCGGCCGGGCATAAAAAACGGAATCCCTGCTTTCGGCAGAGATTCCAGGTATTGGTTACGCTTCAGAATTTAGGCTTTTTTCTTGGCGGCCGCTTTTTTAGCAGGTGCTTTCGAGCCCCCGTCCAGCGAATTAATCCACTTGGCCATTTTCAGGGCTTCGTCTTTCGGGACGCTTTTCAGCGGAGCCATCGGTGGATAACCGGGCCAGTGTTCCGGTTTTGGGTCATAAATCAGTTCGACAATCTGCGCGTCGGTGTATTTTTTCTTTGCTACCTCTTTGTAAGGAGGACCCACCAAACGGTTGTCCGGATTGTGACAGGCCAGACAAGCGTTCTTTTGCAGCAACCCTTTGATGTCGTCAGGGATCACGGTTTGTGCGTTACTGTCGACGGCAATTGCGGTCAGGGCAACCGCAATGAGCAATCCAAACGTTTTTTTCATGTAAATACAATTAAAGCTATGAGTTATGATTACCAACGGACTTGGGCTAGCAAAGTTAAAAGGCTGCATCATATCCGCCAACACTCGACCGGCTTTTTCCGCATCTCTCCCTGTTATGACAATGGTTTGCCCCGAAGGTTTAATTTTTCGTAAAATAATTAGGGCCGGACCCGCAAGGATGTACCCCCACCGATCCGGCCCCATTATGCCAATTGACTGCCTTATTCGACGATAAACTTTCCCTGCATCAATCCGTAGTGACCCGGAAAGCTGCAAATAAACGGATAGGTTCCTTTCTTGGGAGCCGTAAATTCAATGGTATCACTTTCGCCCCCACCCAGCAGCTTGGTATGGGCAATGATGTTGGCGGCTTCCGATTTGGGAATGTACTCGTCGTCGCGCGCCAGATTGGCTTTCGACGAAAAGTCGGCAATATTGACGCCGGATTTCAACAGGACGAAATTGTGGCCCATCGCCTGTTTGGCGTATTTACCCGTATGTTTCAGCGTCAATTTTACTTTTTGTCCGGCTTTGACTTTAAACTCTTTCTTGTCAAACTGCATAGCGTCCGTTCCGTTCAGGCTCAGAACGACCGGCCCTTTTTTGGCCTGCGCAAAAACCGGCGAAATTGGCGATACCGAAATTCCGAAAAATAAAACCGCCATGAACAGGCGCATTTGGAGGATTTTCATCTACTTGGAATGGTTTGGTTAATGGTAAACGGAGTATGAGTCCGAAGCAACAAAAGTAGACAAAATCATTTATTTAGACTAATTCTATTATAATGACCTGGGGAATTCGTGCCCGGAAAAAACCGTCTCGCACGAATTATTCCATAAAATCGACTCAAGCGGTCCAGATGACCCGCAACACCCGCCCGTTAACCCCGATCATCTGGAAGAACTCCAGCCAGTGTAACTGCTGCGCGCCGAGGTGGTCGGTCGGTGATTTGACTTCCACAAATTCGTACTCGCCCGCTTCGTTCCAGATCAGCAGATCCGGAAAACCGCGCGTATTTTCGCGCAGGTTGCGGGAAATTTCGAGCAGAATCAGACCCAACTGCTTGGGTTCCAGCAATTCAACCATCTGAAGGTTCAGGTTCAGCAGTTCTTCGCTCCAGTCGACCAGCACGTTCGTAATGCCGTATTTCTCGAAAAAAACCGTCTCGATGTGTTTCTTCCAGTCGGCCCGCGTTGCCAGATCCGCCAACCGTTTTTTCAACTGCGCTTCCCGCTTCACGTAAAAATCGGGCAGGTAAAAATCCGACGGGGCGCGTTGCAGCGGGTGGTGAATGGCCTGCACGTTCGCGTCGTAAATTATGTCCCAGAACACCAGCCCAAACAGCCCGCGCCAGGGGTAGTTTTCGGTGAAAGCCGCTTCCCAGCCGGTTTCCAGAAAGTGATTCATGACCCCCGCTTCAACGTGGTGCCGGTAAATGGCCGGAACGCCGACGCTTTCGGCGTCGGACAAAAACCGGGTGGTCGCTTTCCGGCTGCGTTTTTTTTCCCCGGCGCTCATCATCTTCTCCCGAAAATCGTTGGCAAAATACCGCTCATCGGCGTTCTGCGGATTCAGGGCGATTTCGTCGCAAAGTGCCAGAGCTTCCTCCGTCAGACCCGACCGGAACAGCAAACGCACACGCCGTTCGCGGGCCGGAACCCGGTCGGTCAGGTTATAGACCTGCATGGCCTGTTCGGGCATTTTCTGCCGTTCCAGATAACCGCCTACGTGGGTCACCAGTTTGGCGTAGCCGGGCAGGGCAATCTCACTCAGGTTCGGCTTGACTTCGTCCCAGTTCATAAACCAGTTGAACACGTCTTCCGGGGGCGTCACCGAATCCCGCAGCTCGCGAAACTCCTCGTTCGTCAGCGAAATCAGCAGCTTGTCTTCCACTTCTTTGCGGTTGGCAAACCGGGCTGTCAGCTTCGACTCGTCATACCGTTCAAACGTCACCATGCCCATGTCGCGGATGACAAACTCGGTCATATCGGCCGAGCGGTTTCCGAAAAACAGGTATTTCAGCATCATCACTTCCGCGTCGAAATTCGGCTTAATGACGGTTTCGTGCCGGGTCAGGCTTTCCACCATTCGGTCGAACGCCAGCTCGTGCAGCGCATACCGCACAATGTTTTCCTTTTTCGCCTTGCCGAGCGGTTTGAGTTCTTCCGGTTCCAGCGGCAGCAATTCCAGCAATTCGGGCTTCGTAAACGTGTTCAGCACGGCTTCGCCCAACACCTCGTGGTGCGGATTCAGGCGCTCGATAAAACCGTGGATGAGCAATTCGCCCACGGCGGCCGGCAGGTCGTCAATTTCCTTGTACTGCAATTTCTGAATCCGAAAAAAGGTGCTCCGGCGGTTGCTGAACCGCACGTACATGCACTGGGCATCTTCGGTCAGGTCCCCAAACCGGCGAATAAAGTCTTTTTCCGCTTCGTTCAGCAAATGTCCGTACATCCGCCGGACAAACCCGATCAGGTAGCGAAAATAATCGAGGTAATATTTCGGAGGGAGTTCGACCTGTTGCGTATTGGTTGCCATGTTTTTAAGCAGGAAAGGGAGAAAAGAGCGAAGGAAAAGGGAAGAAAATAAGCCGATGCAATCAGAATCTTGCGTTTATTCCCTCCTCCTTTCCTCCTTTTTTCAATCCATTTGTTCATCTTTACTGTTATATCTATAACACCATTTTTCGTCAATATGTCCCCGGAACGGGTATTACAGGCACTTGCCGATCAGCACGTCATTGACCCGAAACAACGATCTGTGATTCAATCGGTTGAGGACCAAAAACTATTTTCCGTCCATTGGGAATTACGGTCGCTGCTCTACGTCGGAATTCTGTTGTTCACCACCGGAACGGGCTGGCTGATTTACCAATACATCGACCGCATCGGGCACAACCTGCTTATTCTGGTTCTCTCGGTGGTCTGTGCCGCCAGCTTTGTGTTTGCCGTTCGCTACAAAGGTCCGCTCACCCCGGGTCGCAGCCACAGCCGCTCGCCCTTCGGTGACTATGCCCTGCTGCTGGGCTGCCTGCTTTTTCTGACCTTGGAGGGTTATTTACAATACCAATATACGCTTTTCGGCACCCGTTACGGTTTGGTAACGTTTCTGCCGGCCATCCTGTTTCTGAGCCTGGCCTACCTGTTCGATCACCGGGGGGTGCTGGCGATGGGCCTGACCGCCCTGATTTCGTGGATTGGCGTGACGGTTCGCCCGCTGGAATTCTATTTCAAAGGCAACCTGAAAGACATGACGGTTTTGCTGTCGGCCGTTGCCCTGAGCCTGGTGCTGATGGCGGCCGCGCTGGTACTGGATCGCCGGCGCATCAAACGCCATTTCACGATCACCACCCTGAGTTTTGCCGGGAACCTGCTGCTGGTTGCCCTCATCGCCGGTTTATTTAATTTTGAAACCCTGCACCTCCCGTTTGCCGTGGCCCTGGCGGTGGCCTGCGCCGGTTTTGACTGGTACGCCCGGCGGGAACATTCCTTCCTGTTTTTACTGATGAGTACGTTCTACGGATACATCGGCGTGACGTATCTGGTGTTCCATTATTTGCATTTCCGCGACGAAGCCACCTACCTGTACTGGATCATAACCGGCATTGGGATCACGGTTTATCTCTCAAACAGCCGTAAAATCTAAGTCACTCAATCACACAATGGGATGAAAGCATACCATGAAACCTGGGTCCGGAACAAACACATCCTCGAACAAGCCGCCCGCTGGCGTCGGCAGGGTTTGGTCGATGACGCCAAGCTGAAGCAGATCCAGGAGAAATTTCCGGTCGGTTTTCGCGAATCCAACGGGTTTATCGAAGTCGGTTTGTTTGTCTTTTCCATCGTGGCCATCAGCGGGAGTTATTTTCTCCTGTTTTCGCTTTTGTCCAATGCCCTGAGCAACCGGGTTGTTTTCGACGTCTTCAACCTGCTTTTCGGTTTCGCCATCGGTTTGCTGGCCTACCACCTGATCAACACCCGCAACTATTACCGATCGGGCATCGACAATGCGCTGGTGATCGCGACGGTGGCGCTGATTGCCGTTGGACTCACCGGACTCCTCCCCGACAGCCTGCCGACCTGGCAGTACGGTTTGTTTGTCTTGCCCGTTCTGCTGGTGGGCATCGCGTATTACAGCGACCTGCTGCTGACGATGGCGGCCTTTGCCACGCTCATCACGGTTTTGTTCGACGGGTTGCTGGAATTTTCGGGCGGAAGACAAGTGCTTCCGTTTGTGCTGATGGCGGTTGCCGTGGGTTTGTACGTGCTGGCCCGGCTGTACGAAAACCGGGATCATCTGCTTTACTGGCGGGATAATTTTATTCTGCTGGAGTGGCTGTCGCTGAGCCTGTTGCTGATCAGTTGCAATTATTTCGCCAATCGGCAACTCAATTACTGGCTGCTGGACCAGCGCCCCGCTGAAGCGCCGGAAATTGCCGGGGCAACGCTCTTCTGGGGGCTGACCACCGCCGTTCCGGTTGCGATGCTTTATGTCGGCATTCGGCAAAAAGAGCGTCCGCTCTTGATTATGGGCGCTATTGGCTGGGGACTTGCGCTGGCAACCTGGCGGTATTATCATCCGCTTTTCCCGCTGGAGTTTTACCTGGTGATCAACGGATTGTCGCTTATTCTGGGGGCGGTTTTGCTCATCCGGTATTTGCGCGCGCCCCACAACGGGTTTACCGACCGGCCCGACGAAGATTCACCAAAAGAGTTTCTGCTCAATGCCGAAGCGCTTGCCACCATTCAGGCTACCTCGGGCCAGCTCGGTCCCAAGGACGACCTGCAATTTGGGGGGGGCGATTTCGGCGGAGGAGGCAGTGGCGACCGGTATTAGCGGCTTTTTCGGCTAGCAAAACCGCTTAGAATCTACCAATAATACATAAGGAATGCTGAATGTAAACGTGTTCAAAGCGCGCCAGCCTCCTTTTCCATTCAGCATTCCTTATTTTACATTTATTATTCCTCATCCGCCATGCGCTGTTCCCACCTTCCTAGTTTCAGGGAAGTCAAATCTTAAGCCGCTTGCTGACAACCCCTTATTGAGAACGTGAAAAATTTATTTCTGTCGCATTTCTTCAATACCGGGCGCCCGGCCCACACGCTTTATTGCGCCGGTCAGGCGGCCATGAACGCAGAGGACCAACCCGTTGCGGTCGGGATGGACGAACAAATCAAGCTGTGCCTCGACAACCTGGAAACGGTTTTGCAACAGGCCGGGTATTCGCTGGCGGACGTCGTGCGGCTCACTTATTACACGACTTCAATCGAGCCGTTTTTTGCGGCTTATGATCAGATCACCAACCGCCTGAAAGCAAACAATTGCCGGCCCGCCAGCACCCTCCTTGACGTAAAGGCACTGGCCTTGCCGGAATTAATGATCGAAATCGAAGCCACCGCCGTTAACTAACCGCAGCCATGTCCGAAAACCGCTATAACGTTTTTAATCCGATTCACAAGGGCTTGCGGGGCATGTTGTTCGACACGGCCATCCGCTTGCAGCAGACCGATCTGGCGCAGCCCGAAGCCCGCGCGACGGTCGAGCAACTGGAGCAGTTGCTCCGGTTTTTGATGAACACGCCGAGCACGAAGACCGGTTTATTCTGCCGCACATTCAGAAACACCATGCGCAACTGATTGATGAGCTGGCGAACGATCACCGCCTGAGCGAGACGCTGTTTGGTCACATCCGGGACTGGAAAACCGCTTCCGTGCCCGACCAGCGGGTCTCCATTGGTCAGTGCATCTTCTTTGCGTTCAGCGAGTTCATTGCCTTCAACCTCTACCAAAGGAACGATCTGTGTGAAAAGCGAGCCGCTGATTGTCAGAGAAGGTAAAGTAACCGGTGGTTCGTTCACCATTCCGGTTTCATCGATTCTGAGTACGAGCGTGCCGGTTTGAGGGAAACCGGTGTTGGTTCATCATCTGCAAACCGCCAATTTTTTCGACATAGCTCTGCATCCCAGCATCACCTATACCATTACCAGCCTGGTGCCCTATTCGGGCAGTGAGGGCTTGCCCGGCGCGAACTACCGGGTAAACGGCGAGCTGACGATTCTGGGTAAAACCCACCCGGTTAATTTCCCCGCCAAAATTCAGGTGAGCAACCGTCAGTTGGTGGTGGAAGCCAAGCTCCAGATCGACCGCACCCAATGGGGAATCACTAACAGTTCCGATCCCACGCTGCCCGATGAGCGGTATATCCTGCCGGCCATCGACATTCATCTGAAATTGAGTGGCGCAAAAATGTAAAACCGTACGAAAACTGAGGGATCAGGCCACGCCTTACCGTGTGGTCTGATCCCCTTTTAGGAAAATCACGAAATTGGATCGGTGCCGCTAATTTTAGCACAAATTCAATAAGCTGATCGTCTGGTTACGGCATTTAAGTAAAAACTCCTAAGTTCGGGCGAATTTTGCCAACTAACAGGAAATCTGTCGTATGAAAACCTTAGACGCTTATAATTTTTCCGGTAAACGCGCCCTGATTCGGGTGGACTTCAATGTTCCGCTGAACGGTAAATTCGAGATTACGGACGACACCCGCATGAAAGCGACGTTACCGACGATCAATAAAATTCTGAAAGACGGCGGTTCCTGCGTTCTGATGTCGCACCTGGGGCGGCCGAAAGGCGGTCCGGAAGATAAGTATTCGTTGAAACACCTCGTGGGTCCGCTGTCGATCATGCTGGGTGTGGACGTGAAGTTTGCCGACGACTGCATTGGCGAATCGGCCAAAGAACAGGCCGACTCCCTGAAACCGGGGGAGGTGTTGCTGCTGGAAAATCTGCGGTTTTACAAGGAAGAAGAAAAAGGGGATGCCGGTTTTGCCGAAAAACTGTCGAAACTGGGCGATGTCTGGGTAAACGACGCCTTCGGAACGGCCCACCGCGCCCATGCCTCCACGGCGGTGATTGCGCAGTTTTTCACCGACAAAGTGTGCGGCTACGTCATGCAGGCCGAGCTGGACAACGCGCAGCGGGTGCTGGATAACGCCGACCGGCCCTTTACGGCCATTATGGGTGGTGCCAAAATTTCGGATAAAATCCTGATCATCGAGAAATTGCTCGACAAAGTTGATAACCTGATCATCGGGGGCGGAATGGCCTACACCTTCGCCAAAGCCAAAGGCGGGAACATCGGAAAATCGCTGCTCGAAGCCGACAAACAGGATCTGGCGCTTGAACTGCTCGAAAAAGCGAACGCCAAAGGCGTTCAGGTTTACCTGCCCGTCGATAACGTGATTGCCGATGATTTTTCCAATACCGCCAACCGGCAGACCGTGGCAACGGGTCAAATTCCGGACGACTGGGAAGGGCTCGACATTGGCCCGGAAACCATCAAGCAGTTTTCCGATGTGCTGGCAAAGTCAAAAACCATTCTCTGGAACGGCCCGATGGGCGTGTTTGAATTTCCGAATTTTGCGGTCGGTACCAACGCCATTGCGGATGTGGTGGTGAAGGCCACGGAAGAAAACGATGCCTTCTCGCTCATCGGCGGGGGTGACTCGGCTTCGGCCGTCAACAATGCCGGTTATGGCGACCGCGTCAGTTACGTTTCGACGGGCGGTGGTGCCTTGCTGGAGTACATGGAAGGCAAAACCTTACCGGGCGTTGCGGCTTTGGACTAGAAAACCGAAATTAGCCAAATACTAATTTATCATTCCGATAATCACAAAAAAGGTCCTTTCAAGGGACCTTTTTTTATGATTTTTTAATTTTCACTCCTCAAAAACTGCCATTTTATTAACGGAGAAAAATTTATTTTACCAAACAATATTTTGAATTTGATTGTTGGTACACTATTTTTAGAAAACGAAAAAGCCACTCCACAAGGTGGGAATGGCTTTCTGCTTTCTTAACCTAAACTAATTATCTATTAGAGTAACGGCGGATCGGTGGAAAACTGTCCGCCGTTTGCTTTATTTAACGTTTATTTAATTGTTTCCGCCCCCGGCACGATTGCGTTCAGATTCCGTACTGGTGCTCCGCTGGCGGGCGGCTTTCACGTTCTGGTTGCCGAAACGATACGTAAACGTCAGACGGGCAATCCGGCTTTCCCAACGCGCCCGAATTCTGAAATCGATATCCTGATACTTGGCGTATCCCTGGAATTTATTCAGCCAGAAGGGGTCGTTGACGTTCAGTTTCAGCGTCGCTTTCTTGTTCATCAGGGTTTTCTGCACACCCAATCCAAAGGCCCCCTGGGGTTGCGACGTATAAAAACCGTAGATATTTTTTGAGTTATACCAGCCGAAAACCTCGGCAGTGAACCCTTTCGGCAGGACAAAGTTCTGTGAAGTATAAACATTAAAGGAAACAAAGTCGACATTATACTGTGCTCCCAGGTACGGAGAGTCGTATTTATTATAAAAAATGTTGACGTTGTTCTGCATATTCCACCATTTGGTCACCGCCACCGGGAAACTCATCGTCAGGTTCACATTATCCAGCGTCGCCAGGTTGTCCGTCGTCACGTAGGTGATGTTTTCTTCCGGAATCTGGCCCGGCACTTCCTGCACGATAACGTCGGTGGTGCGGCTGTAGCCCAGCGTGGTCGAAAATTTGCCTTTGTAAACGTGCGTCAACTGAACCGAATTGGTGAACTGCGGTTTCAGGTACGGATTCCCCTGCTGGTAAGTGTACGGGTCCAGATAAAACCGGAACGGGTTCAGGTTCTGATAGTTCGGGCGGTCGATCCGGCGGCTGAACGACAGATTCAACACGTTGTTGGTGTCGAGTTGGCGCGAGACAAAAACCGTCGGAAACAGGTTGGTGTAATCCCGGTCAACAACTTTGTTCAGCGTCAGCGAGTTACCGCGGGAGAACGTGTGCTCCAGCCGCAGCCCCGCCTGTACCGTCGTTTTCCGGCCCAGTTTCCCCGCGTAGTTCACGTAAGCCGCGTTGATGTTTTCGGTGTATTGAAACCGGTTGCTCTGCCCCGGATTCACCACCCAGCGGCCATCCACATAGTCTTCGTACACCAGGTTGTTGTCGGACTGAACCGAACTGCTTTTCACCCCGGCTTCAAACTTCGCTCCTTTTTTCAGGGGATGCACATAATCCGATTTGAAAGCCCAGATGTCAATGGTCGACGGCATGTCGTTCCGAACCAGGGCCGCCGGTTGCGCAATGCTGTCGTTGGCGTTCCGGTAGGTCGTGTTCAGGTTATTGTACGAGTCGCCGTTGAACCGCGAATAATCGAGGTCGGCGGTCAGCTCGCGGCCTTTGCCGTCGAAATCATACTTGTAGTTTACATTCCCGGTCACGTTCGACCACTTGTTTTTCACCGAAACGGCGGTCGTCGGTTTCAGCGTGATCTGCCCCTGCTCGTTCCGGATCACGGCATTGTTGACCCCGTTGGGCTGCTGCCAGTCGTTGATAAAACCGGTCGCCAGAACACCAATCGTGCTTTTCTTATTGATGAAATAATCAACCCCGGTCCGGAACGTATGCCCGTCGAAGCGGTTGGGGCGGTACGATTTCTGATCGAAATAAGTCACCGTGCCGTTGTACGGAATCACCCGGTTGAGTTCGTTTTCCTGAAACCGGCGGTTGTGGAAGTAACTGTAGTTGCCAAAGGCGTTGATCTTGCCGACGCGGTGGTTCAGGTTCAGGCTGGCATTCGCTTTCTCAAAGCGCCCGTAGCCGACACCCGCAATGGCCGTTCCGTTGGTTCCGAAGTTCTTGTTTTTCTTCATTCGGATGTTGATGATCCCCACGTTTCCGGCCGCATCGTATTTGGAGGATGGGTTCGTGATAATTTCGATTTTCTCGATGTTATCACTCGGCGTATTTTTCAGCAGGTTAGCCACCTCCTGACCCGACAGGTACGTCTGTTTCCCGTCAATCATCACGATCACACCGGATTTGCCTTTTAATTGGATGTTATCATTCTGGCGGTCGATGGTTACGCCCGGTGCCTTTTCCAGCACTTCCAGGGCCGTGTTGCCACTGGCCACGATGCTGTTCTCGACGTTGACAACGGTCCGGTCGATTTCCTGCTCGATGAACGGTTTTTTCGCCACTACCTTTACTTCGTTCAGGCTTTTGGCTTCTTCCACCATCGTCAGCGTTCTGACCTGCACCTCCGGATTGGCCGCGTCGATCGTAAACGGATCGGAATATACTTTTTTGTAGCCAACCAGCGATGTGGCCACCCGATAACCGCCCTCGGCGACATTATCAAGTTCATACTGGCCCTTGTCGTTGGTCACAACGCCCTTAACCAGCGTGGAGTCTTTGGCTTTTAAGAGGAGAATGGTAACAAATTCAGAGGGTTTTTGAGCCGGGTCGATAACCACCCCGCGCACTTTGCCTTTGGTGGGATTCTGGGCGATGGCAGAAGTCAGAAACAGCCATGCACACACGGCAGTGATAAACGTTTTCATGAGTTAGTAGTAGGTTGTTGTTTACTCCGGTACGTGTTCAAAAGTGTTGTTTACTGTTCGGCTCCCTAAAGAGTACGTGGCAAAATTAGGTAGTGTGCATTACATAGAACCTGATCTTACACAGATGGTCATTTTGCAATGATGACTGGTAAACGGGCGGTTTTTCACGGGGCCAGTTGTCACGTAGTGATGCAAAGATGAGCCAGCACGTTGCACGGTTCAACTAAAAAAGTGTGGACTGGCTATAATCAGGGACAAAAGAGCGAAAAGTAATTCTGAACCGCTTTAGGCTATTCGGCGAAAAAAACCGGCAAAAACCGCCCCGTGAAGGCTAGCGGGTCGTATTTTCCAGAACAACGACCGATGGACCGGTTTTCAGCCATTTTTCACCGAGTCCGCTGGTGTCACCCTGCGGGGTAAAATACACAAACGACCCTAAAACTAAATCTACATCACCGTCGGCATCCATGTCGCCGGCATCCATGACAACCCACCTCCCTTTCGGGGCTTCGGGAAACGAATAATCGTCAAATTTCAGGTTTCCCTTATTCTTCAGATAAATAAAGCTTTCTTCCGGGTAGCGGGCGTAGTCCGGAAAAAACGAAATGGCCGCGATGTCCAGATCACCATCCAGATCATAATCGCGTACCATCGCCTTGTAGGCGCCATTCAACGGATAGAAATACGCCTGTTTGAAGTTGGCTTTTCCGTCGTTCAGAAAAATATAAATACCGTGGGATTTCTTTAGAATCGGGGTTTTGTCCGCATTGTCGCCACTGACATAGACGATATCATCAAAACCGTCTTTGTTAAAGTCGGCCAGCTCCAGATGCTGCGACCCGTTGAGGGGCAGGAAGGTCAGCAATCGTTTTTCCCGAAATACCCCCGATCCCTGATTTTCGTACAGAAAAACGCCTTCGTCACCCTGGGCCATCAGCACATAAAGATCCGGCAGCCCGTCGTGGTTGGCATCTCTGATAATGGCCGTGATGGCACCCGGTTTTTCCCGCAAAATCCGGCGGTCGTAGCCCCCTCTTCCGTTGTTTTTGTACCAGGCCAATTGCCCGGTCTGATTCCCAAATTCACAGGCCACGACATCTTCGGCCCCATCTGTATCCAAATCGCCAAAGGCCATAAAAACCGGTCGCCGTAAACCGGGAATCGCCACATTGCCCAGTTTGTAACCAAGTTCCGAGCCGTTTTTCACCCACCGCAACAGGGCGCCATCGGGGGCGTCATTCGGAAAAATGCCTTTTCCGACCGTCGTGATGTAGAGGTCGCTTGCTTTTTCATCAAACTGAATCGGGGTAGCGCCCAGTCCCATGCTGTAATTCTCTTTCAGATCGGGCGTTAGAAAGGTTAAAACATTGCGGGCTCCTTTGCCATCATTGAACACGATGCCCCGCTTATCGGGAAGAATTTTGACCAGCGTGGTCAGGGCGGGCCGGTGCGAAAAGGCGGTTTCCCGGTACCTGAAATGGGGCAGCCCGATCCGGATTTTAGTCGGGCGAAGGGGCGGCAGGATGGTGTCCGGCGCGTTCTCCAGGTAATACTTTTCGATTTTGCGCCAGTCTTCCAGGGCCAAAACCGGCTTTTCCGGATAAATTCCGGCGTTTCGGACCAGGGTGCCGCTCAGGCCGGGATCAAACAAACTATCGGGTCTTGCGCCACTGCTGTAGATTCCCATGCGGTGCCCCATGGCCGGAAGCACATCGCGCCAATTGGTTTTGGACAGCAGTTCGGGGCTCACAAAAGCGTGACAGCTGCTGCAGTGCGCCATCGCCAGCTCCTTCCCGGAGAGTGCCGAAACCGGCAGGGTCTCAAAATCCGTTTTATCAGCTTGTTTTTTGGCCGTACAGGCGCCGAGCAGGAACAGGAAAATCCAAACCGGGAGTCGTTGTCTCATGCACAAAATAACCGAATTCGGGCGATTGACAGCGAATAGAGGCTGGCACTTTTTTTTGCCCGCCGGCAGCCGGGCCGACAACCGGAAAAAACCGGGTTTGCCGTGGCAGTCGTTGAAGTGCCCAGCTCACTCGGTTTTTTTACCGGAATCAGGCCATAACCGTTAATTTGCGGTTCTTACCCTAAAAACCGGCCAACTTTCGGTTTTCAAAATGCGTTTCAGTAAATGAGAGCCCTTGCTTTGAAAACCGTTGCCGGTCCATTGAACCGAAACCTGACTAAAACAGAACCCCATCTATGAAGCTGATAAAAGTTGCCGCCGGTGTTGTCAACCAGATCCCAATGGCCTGGGAACACAACCGCCGGACAATCATCGACGCCATTGAAGAAGCTAAAAAACAGGAAGTCAGCATCTTATGTTTACCCGAATTGTGCATCACGGGTTACGGCTGCGAAGACATGTTCTATTCGCACGAGCTGATCGAGCAGGCCAAACAAAGTTTACTGGAGATTGTGCCCCATACCGACGGGATCATTGTCGCCCTCAGCCTGCCGCTGCGCCTGACCAACAACCGCACCTACGACACGGCCTGCCTGATTGCCGACAAACGGATTCTGGGTTTTGTCTGCAAGCAGGTGCTGGCCAACAACGGCATTCACTACGAAACCCGCTGGTTTCAGCCCTGGACGGCCGGGGTGCGCGACGAAATCCAGATCGGCGAATTTGCGTATCCCGTCGGCGATCTGCTGTTCGATGTGTCGGGCGTAAAAATCGGTTTTGAGATTTGCGAAGATGCCTGGATTTCGAACCGGCCGGGCCGCAGCCTCCACGAACGGGGCGTTGACATTATCCTGAACCCGAGTGCCAGCCATTTTGCGTTCTACAAATCGCACGTGCGCGAACGGTTTGTGATCGACGGCTCGCGGGCGTTTGGGGTCAGTTACATCTACTGCAATTTGCTGGGCAACGAATCGGGCCGGGCCATCTTCGACGGCGACGCCATGATTGCGTCCAACGGTCAGTTGCTGGTGTCGGGGCCGCGTTTCAGCTACGCCGATCACCTGATCGTTACCGCCGTCATCGACGTGGACGATACCCGGCTGAGTCAGGTGCAGACCAAAGTCAACCTGGCGTACCTGTTTCCGAACCTGCGCGTGGCGGCCCAGTTTGATTTTCCGCGCGTCAAACCGGTGGTTCAGAAAGCCGAACTGGAGTATTGGGAACACGGCAATCATTTGAAGGAAGAAGAATTTGCGCGGGCGGTGGCGCTGGCGCTGTTTGATTACCTGCGCAAAAGCCGGTCGCACGGTTTTGTGCTGTCGTTGAGCGGGGGAGCCGATTCGTCGGCCATTGCGGCCCTGATTTCGCTGATGATCCGGATGGCCGACGAGAGCATCGGGCTGGATGAATTCAAAAAGAAACTGGGTTACATCAAAAGCATTCAGAAACTAAAAACCGTTGAAGAAATCTGCGGAGCCCTGCTGACGACCCTTTATCAGGGCACCGAAAACAGTTCGAAGGACACCTACGAGTCGGCCGAATCGCTGGCCAGGTCCATCGGAGCGACGTTCTACAACATCAACATCAACGGTTTGGTGGAAACCTACACCCAATTGATTGAGGAGCAGTTGGGTCGCAAACTGAGTTGGGATACCGACGATGTGGCCCTGCAAAACATTCAGGCGCGGGTGCGGGCGCCGAGTGCCTGGCTTTTGGCCAACATCAACAACGCGCTGCTGCTTTCGACCTCCAACCGCTCGGAAGCATCCGTCGGCTATGCCACGATGGACGGCGACACGGCGGGCAGCATCTCCCCCATTGCGGGCATCGACAAGCATTACCTGCGCGGCTGGCTGCGCTGGCTCGAAACCGTCGGCGTGGGCGGTACAATCAAAGTGGAAGGGTTGCGGAACGTGAACAACCTGCAACCAACCGCCGAACTGCGCCCGCTCGACAAAAAGCAAACCGACGAGGAAGATTTGATGCCGTACGATGTGCTGAACGCCATCGAGAAATTCGGCATTCGCGACAAGCTCTCCCCGAAGGAAGTCATGCAGCAGGTCGAGGTGGTGTTCGACGGACAGTACGACCGTGAGGTGCTCTACACGTCCGTCGACCGGTTTTTCCGGCTCTGGAGCCGCAACCAGTGGAAGCGCGAACGGTATGCACCTTCATTTCACGTTGATGATGAAAACGTGGACCCCAAAACCTGGTGTCGATTCCCGATCCTGAGCAGCGGTTTTGAAAAAGAACTCGCCGAGCTGAAGGAGTATGTCGAAGGCAACGAAGGCCGGGGCCGCAAGGGGAAAATTGGGTTTTAATCGGATCCAGGAATTTTAGTCCGTGAAAGCGTTGTCACTCGAAAGAAGGACGATGAACTTCACGGACTAAAGTTCTTAACTCCGGTTTCACCGCGACAAATCCATTCTTTACCTCAAATTTCCCGGTCAGAGCAACGTTTGCCGGTTGGTCGGCGTATTACTCAGTAGAAAACCGAGTAAAACACGACACCCCAATGAATTACATTTTTTTTAAACGACGCTCCATCGGACGGCTTACGGCTTCCTTTCTGCTGGCCGCGACCCTCCTCTCCTGCTCCAAAGAAAGCGACGACCTAATACCGGGAACCAGCACCGGAACGGGCAATGGTACCACCACCAGCAGCTCTATTTCCATCGACAGCGTGGCCACCGTTTCGGCCAAAGTTGAGGGCAATACCGGCAAAGCCGCTAATGAAGAAGATATCCTGGCTAATTCCACGTTTTCCTCGACGGTCGCGATCGCGTTTGGCAGTTCCGTTGCCATCACGAATCCGCTGGCGGATAAAGGCGTCACCATTACGCAAGCCAACGGCGATGTCGTCATCACCTCAACCGTGGCCGAAGTGGCTTACGTGCTGTCGGGAACGACTTCGAACGGTTCCGTCAAGATTTACAGCGATAAGAAGTTCAAGCTGACGCTCAACGGGGTTACCATCACGAACAACGACGGGCCGGCCATCAACATTCAGTCCAGCAAACGGGCGTTTGTGGTGCTGGCGGACAACACGACCAACACCCTGACCGACGGGGCGACGTATACGCCCAGCGGCACGGAAGACATGAAGGCCACGCTGTTCAGCGAAGGGCAACTGATTTTCAGCGGCAACGGCAGCCTGAACCTCACCGGAAAAACCAAACACGCCATTTGCAGCGACGATTACGTCCGGGTGATCAGCGGGACCATCACGGTTTCGGCGGCTGCTTCCGACGGCATTCACACCAACGACGCCTTCATTGCCGACGGTGGCACGTTCAACATCACCACCTCGGCCGACGGCATTCAGTGTGAAGAAGGGTACGTGGTTATCAACAACGGCACGTTCACGATCAACGTTGCCGACAAGGCCCTGACGGCCTCGTACGATACCGACAACACCATCGATCCGTACATGACCATCAACGGCGGCACGTTTACCATCAATTCGACGGCGGGCGAGGGCATCGAAAGCAAAAGCACCCTGACGATCAACAACGGTACGTTTGTGATCAAAACCGCCGACGACGGCATCAACGCGGGCAAAGCCATCTACATCAACGGTGGAACGATTTATTCGTATGCAACGTCCAACGACGGCATCGACTCCAACGGCCCGCTCACGGTAACCGGCGGCAAAATCGTCTCGGTCGGGGCCGCATCGCCGGAAGAAGGCTTCGACTGCGACCGCAATACGTTCAAAATAACCGGGGGAATTCTGGTCGGCATCGGCGGAGCCAGCAGCGTTCCCACGGCCAGCGTCAGCACCCAGCCCTCCGTTTTGCTCGGGGGCAGCACCGCCAATCAACTGATTCACATCCAGTCCAGCGACGGCACCGAAACGCTGACGTTCCAGATTCCGAGGAATTACTCAACGATGCTGTTTTCCAGTCCGAAACTCAAAACCGGTCAGACGTACAAGCTCATCACCGGCGGCAGTGTAACGGGCGGAACAAACGTCAACGGCCTGTACACGAGTGGAACGTATGCCGCCGGCACGCAGTCCTCCACCTTTACCGCCAGCAGCATGGTCACTCAGGCGGGCGGCAGCAGCGGCCCCGGAGGCCGCTAACGAAGACAACCGGCCCATTCTAAACCATCCCCGGAAAAGAGCCGCATTCGGTCGTTTCCGGGGATTCTTTTTGCGTTCGGTTTTCAAACGGGAAGTTCGCCCTACCTTTGCGGCATGAAATTCGTTTTACCCGGTTTGCTCTTTGCCGCCCTCTGGGCTTCCGCATCGGCCGCCACCAAATTCGGTGTGCTGTCGGCCGACCCGCTCCTGCTCGCCCAAACCCGGTTTCTGATTGCCGGACCGCTCATGCTGTTCGTGGCCTACGGGATTCAGCGCAGCCCGTTGCCCAACCGCACCGAATTCAAGCGCCTGACCCTTTTTGCGCTGCTCAACACCACCATCTACCTTGGCGCGTTCGTGCTGGCGCTCCGGCTGGTATCGGCCGGAATTGGCAGCCTCTCCACCGCGACCAGCCCGCTGTTCATCGCCTTGATTTCGGCGGTTTGGCTCCGGCGGCCCACCCGCTGGTACGAAGCCGCCGGCATTGCCCTCGGCATGAGCGGTATTGGGCTGGCGACGTATCCGCTCCTTCAGAATAGTTATGCCACCATTCCGGGTTTGCTGATCCTGCTGGTCGGAATGGTCTCCGTTTCGGCGGCAACGGTGTATTACGCCCAGTTTACGTGGCGGCTGCCTAACCTGGTCATCAATGGGTGGCAGGTGCTCATTGGCGGGCTGTTGCTGTTGCCGTTTACCCTGATTTTCGCCGATTTTGACCATTCCCACTACGACACCCGGTTTTGGGGGGCGGTTTTCTGGCTCATCATCCCGGTTTCGGTCATTGCGTTGCAGCTTTGGTTCTACCTGGTTCGGGCCGACGCCGTTCAGGCATCGCTCTGGCTGCTGCTCTGCCCGATTTTTGGCTTTGCCTATTCCGCCGTTTTGCTCGATGAACCCTTAACCCTCTACACCTACGTGGGCACGGCGCTGGTGCTGGCGGGCCTGTATCTGGCGCAGCGCGACAAGTTTCAGAAAGGCCGGAAAACCGCCTGAACGTTACGGTTTTTCAACCAGCGTAAACTCCAGGTTAACGGTGCCGTGGTCGAAATCAGGCAGGGGATTGATGCCGATGGTTCCCGGTTTGAAGTGGCCCGATTCGGCCAGGATCTGCTGCGATTTGATGAGTTGGGAGCGGTTGAACAGCTCACCCGGCCGAACGGTAATCGTTTGGGCCAGTTGTGCGGCAGAGACGTGTTGATTGCCTTTAAAGGTCACCTTCCCCGTCCTGAACGGTTTTCCTTCAGAAACCTGTAACACCAGATTGACCCGGTCGCCCACCCGGTTTTCGCTGACCTCCACGTTAAAAAACAAATAGCCGTTGTCCATGTACAGCGAAGCCACGTCCGTTCCCGCCTGATTGATCAGCCGATCCGCAAACACCTTCTTGTCGTACCGGTCGCCCGGCTGCATGCCCAGAACGTTGGTCAGGCGCTCGGCGGAAAAAACCGTATTTCCTTTCCAGGTAATCTGACCAATGGGCAGGCCTTTTGCCGGTTTTGGTGCCTCGGTTTGGGCCACCGGCCGTTCCGGGGTATCGAAACAGGAATACGAAATCAGAAGAAGCGCCAGCAGGGGCAGAACAAGCAGAAATTTTAGCTTTTGCATGGGTTTGGACGGTTTTTGAGTGAGCATTTGAATACGGCGAAAAACCTGCTTGTCCGAGAACGTAGCCAGCAGGGGCTGGTTGGTTTGGGAAGTCAGTTTCAGCAGCAGATACCCGTATTGTTTCACCGTGCCGCAGGTCCGGGTCACGATGGCATCGACGGTGTATTCGTGAACCTGCCGGATGGAAACATGCAGGTACGCGACAAGGGGGTTGAACCAGAAAACCACGCCCGCCAGTTCGAACAGCAGCAAATCGAGCGTGTGGCGGTGCCGGACGTGCAGTTCTTCGTGCAGCAACACCTGCGCCTGCTCTTCCAAACTCAGCTTCTCATCGTCCGAATTGAGAAAAATCGCGCGCCAGAACGAAAACGTGGGCAGATCCGACTGAAAATAAACCGAATAGACGGGATTCTCTTCTACTTTCTGGTACGTCCGGAGCAGGCGAAAGATCGCAGCCAGGTTCCGGTAAAGCCGCCCGCTTTTATACAGAAAACCGGCCAGATACAAACCCAGCAAAAGCGGAGCGATCAGGTGCAGGCCGGCCCCGGTTTCGCCGGCCTGAACGGCCGGCGAAACCGTCATCGCGGCACGTCCGGAAAGACCGGGATCAAACCGGAACGCCAGCGCCGTCGGAACCGCCGAACTGACCAAACCGGCCGTGGGCACTGCGGGAACCAGGCCGCTGATGAACACGCTGGCCAGCAGGTAAGCCCGGTTCCAGTGAAAATGGGTCAGTCGGGAAAAGAACAGCCGATACGCCAGGGCAAAAACCGCCAGTGATACCGTTGCCTGAATCAGGTACGCAAAAAAGCTAATCAGCATGGTCGTCGCGTTTAGAAGCGGTTTCCGTCTGGTCGAGCAGGTACATAATCCGCTGAATTTCTTCCGGTTCCAGCTTTTCTTCGTTCACCATGAACGACACGATTTTTTCCGGTGATCCTTCAAAATAGTTGGCCAGAAAATTTTTAAAGGCCGATTTCCGGTAGGCCAGTTTCGAAACCGCCGGGAAATATTCGTGGGTTTTGCCGTAGGCTTTATGCCCCACAAATCCTTTTTTTTCCAGGATTCGAATCAGCGAGGAAATGGTATTGTAGGGCGGTTTGGGCTCCGGCATTTCGTCGATGACATCCTTGACAAATCCCTTCCGGATCGCCCACAGAATCTGCATCACCTTCTCTTCCGCTTTCGTTAATGGTTCCATGCAGCAAACGTACAACGGATAAATCAGTTATTCAACTATTTCATTCGTTAAATAACGTTAAAATACGTTAACGGTTAAAACCGGGTTTCTTTTTTCAGGCAAAAACCAAAGATTCCGGCGCCTGAAAACCAAAAAATCCGGATTGCTTTTCACGACCCTTTTCGAGCCAAAAAAATTATTCGTAAATCGCTAAAAATCAACAGAATACAACCCTAAAATAATTGCAAAAACCGGAACACGGCGAAACGGTTTTTTGTTCTATTTACATGAACACGAACACAGAAAATACGATGAACACGGAAGGCAAATTGGTCCCGTTTACACCGGGGCAATCCTCGGACGAAACCTGGCGGAAATCCATTCCGGCTCAGGTATTTCTGAATCACTTTTTTGCAATTGATTTCCACATTCAGCGGCAGGACGACCTGTTCGATCTGGCTCGTTTCCCGCTGTTTCAGGATTTTGCGCCGGCCGTTTCTGCCGAACAGCAGAAGGCCCTGGAAAAGCTGTTGCTCAACAGCTGGAGTGCCGAATACGCGCTCCGGATCACCCCGGTGGTCAATGATAACCAGTACCTGCAAAGTTCGCTGCACTGGACATTCCCGCAGGCGTATTACAGCGTTCTGTTCAGCGTACGGGCGTTTCTTCATACGATGGGCGAACCCGTCAGCAACGAAGAGATCATCCGCCGGCGCATTGGCAACATGGTGGTTCGGGGTTATTATCCGGCTTCCGTCGGTTTTTATGCCTCCGGTCCGCTGAATAACTACCGGACGATGCGGCTCCCGCTGGCGAAATTTGACATTACGAAACCGGACCTGACGTTGCCTTCGCGCGAGTCGGCGGCCCAGATCGAAATCGCCCAGTTTCTGAAAACCTCCCGCGACCGGCGCATCAAAGCGTTGCGGCAGGCCATTCAGAACAACCCGAAAACGGCGCTGCGCAGCGCCAAAACCGGCAAGGTGCTGCAGAAATTCGGGCAGGAGCAATACAAACAACTGGGCAAACAAATCGGGTACACCACGTATTTCGACGCCCTGAGTCGCCTGCGGATTTCGTCGAACAACCGCGAAATTGAGCGGTTTGTCGAGTCGGAGATCGATGTCCGGTTATTTCACGAAAGTTTAGTAAAGATTGTTTCACACATCAATGCCGTTCACGAAGCGTACATTGCCAAGGCATTGGGTATTCAGGGCTACAAGCAGTTGATTGCGAAACTGCCATCGTACCTTCAGGAGGGTTTTCTGCGGGAACGCCTGCAAAACGTCATCGAGCCGATGCTGGAATCGGGCGAACAGACGCTGCGCCTGGCGGCTTAATTCAGTCCGCATTCAGTATAGATCAAAAAGCCCCGCCGGATTTCGGCGGGGCTTTTGCTTGTCAGACCGATGAGGTTTCCAAGACCTCATCAATCTCTTTTTTCGAGGTAGCGTTTGCAGATTTCCAGGTACTGACCCACCGGCGGCATTTCCAGATCGGTTTCTTTGGCCAGTTCATCCCAGCCCCGCACCTGCAAAATGCCCCGGAAATACGGATTTTGCTCAAACGCCTGCGCTTCGGCTTCCGTCATCGGACCGCCCTGAAATTCCAGGGTTTTCAGGCTTGCTTCCGAGAGTTTATTAAAATAGGCCGGATGTTTGTAAGTCAGGTAGCGTTTGGCGTTGACGTGGTGTTCGATCAGTTGCGCCACTTTCTCCGAAAAACCGCGTTTGCGCAACCAGTCGGCCCCCAGCTTTTCGTGATCGACGCGGCCGTAGTCATCCATGTGGTCTTCCGCCAGATCGGACGGCAGCAAGTGCCCAATGTCGTGCAGAAAAGCCGCAATAACGGTTTCGTCGTCGGCGCCGGCGCGTTCGGCCAGCATCGCCGATTGCAGCATGTGCTCCAGTTGCGAAACCGGTTCACCGTAGTAATCATCCGAACCGTGCTTCTCAAACAGCGCTGTAAGTTCAGAAATCGTCTCCTCGGGATTTGTCATTTTCATTGAGCGAATGAGTGATTGAGTGATTGCGTGAACAGCTGCCGCGATCAGAAAAAGCGCGATCTTCGATTCTATTCACTCAATCACTCATTCGCTCATTCACAATTAAATTATTTGTCCCACCATACCAAGGTGTTAATGTCATTCGGGCCCTGGCGCTGGACGGCTTCGTCGACGGACGGTTTGTTCAGGCTCAGCTCCGAACTCGGATACTGAAACCGCACCGGCACCTTGTTACCGTTCAGGTTCGAGGGACCCGGTGTAATGGCCGGAATGCCCGTCCGGCGCCAGTCGAACCAGGGTTCCAGCCCGTTGTAAAATAACGCAATCCATTTCTGAGTTCCAATCAGTTCCAGGGCTTTTGCTTCCGAGAAAACCACGTTCGGCTGCGCCAGATACCCCGCCGGAACGTCCAGGGCGTAGTAATTAAAAGATGCCGTCACCCCTTTCTCGTAGTACGCTTTGGCATCGCCGGTAATCATCTTTTTCTGGGCCGCTTCGGCCAGAATGAACTGCAGTTCGGCGTAGGTCATGATAACGCCCTTGGCGATGTTCAGGTTGCCATCCGTTGGCGTGCCAAAACCATCGATGTAGTAATTACCGCCGACGCGCGAAACGTTCTGGGCACCACCGTTGTAGGTCAGGGCCGAATTGTCGTCCAGTCCGTTCGGAACGCCCACGTAAGCCGGTTTTCCGGCGGCCACCGACGCCACCGTTGGGCGGGCAAAAATGCCGAGTCGCGGGTCGTTGAGCTGGGTCAGTTTGTCGCCCAGCGTTTTGCTCAACCGAAACTCGTCGAACGATCCCACCCGCGACGTATACAGCGGAAATTGATTCGGTACGGTCGGCAAATACCGCAACGCTGCATTATCGGCATTGGAAGCAAAAACCGGGGTTGCCGTCGGATTGCTCACGATGGCCTGCAGGTCGGCTTTCACATCCCGTTTGTTCGAAATCCGCATCAAATACCGCAGCCGCAGCGAATTGGCCATTTTTTTCCACTTTGTCACATCCCCGCCAAACAGAACATCGCCGTTGACGCTCCCGTTTTCCGGCGCCAGCAAGGCGCTGGCATCGGCCAGATCTTTCAGAATCCCGTTGTAAATGGTTTCCTGGGTGTCGTATTTCGGAAAATACGCCTTGTCTTTGCCTTTGGTGGCCTCGGTATAGGGCGCATCGCCGTACGCGTCCGTCACCAGCGACATCATCCACGACTTCATGATCAGGGCCACCGCCTGGTAATTTTTCTGAACCGGCGACGAGTTGGTGGCAATGGTGTACATATTCTGGACCTCGCGCAGGGTCGAGTAGGTCGTGTTCCAGATGCCGTTCTGTTCGCCCCACAAATAGCGGTCTTCGTTCACGAACTGGATTTTGGCCGTGTACTGCATCACGCTGTTGCCGATGCCCCAGGCCGTTCCCATGTTCTCGTTGACCGTCGAGCGAATGATGTTCGGCAGGAGCAAATCCGGCGTCACGCTGTTCGGCACGTTCGGGTTGGTGTTGACCTCCTCAAAATTGTTGTCGCAGGAAGTGCCGGCCGCGATCAGCAGCGTCAGACAGGCGAACAACTGGATATATGTTTTTTTCATGAATCTGGCAGTTTTGGAATTAGGCTGACTGATTAAAACGGGTTGGATGATTTTCAAAATCCGGATAAACCGCCCTTTGACCCCCTGAACCCGTATGAATCAGTCGGCTTTTTAAAGATTAAACGACAGGTTGACGCCGTAATTCCGGGCCGATGGAATGGCCACAGACTCAGCACCCGGGATGACCGTTCCGCCCGAAACCGACGACGTTTCGGGATCGATGTGCGGCACCTTCGTCCACAAAAACAGGTTGCGACCTACCAGCGAAAGCGTCACGTTGCGGAAAGGCATTTTCTTGCCCATGATGCGGTTCGGAATCGTATAGCCCAGCTTCACTTCACGCAGTTTGGTGAACGAGGCATCAAAAATGGCGTCTTCCAGCACCCGGCGGCCCAGCGTAAACGCCGAATGCCACTCGCGGGCCGAAATCCGGCGCTGGTTTTCCGTAAACTGCCCTTCACCGGTTTTCTGCACGCCCGGCACCACGTAATAGGTTCCTTCCGGCGCATTCGTAAATTCCTTGTCCACCGAGTTGTCGTAATAACCCGTCTCGCGTCCCTGCAAGGTTTCCACCAACTGACCGGCCTCCCGTCCCACTACGTAGGTGTGTGAATACACTTCGCCCCCCTTCCGGATGTCGAACAGGAAACTCAGGTTGATGCCTTTGTAGGTAAAGGAATTGTTGATGCCCGCCAGCCAGTCCGGGTTATAGTTGCCCAGTTTCTGCAGGGTGTTCGTTGAAATGGGCCGACCGTCGGCGGTGATAACCATTTTGCCAACGTTCTGGCCGGTGGGGTCGTAATACGGGCTTTGCGGGTCGCTGCTCACGCGCTCGTAGGCATAGCCATACATATCGCCCATGCGCTCGTTGACGCGGGCCTGCACCGAGAAATACCGGTCGGCCAGCTCGTAGGTCGAAACGCCGTCGGCCAGTTCCAGCACCTTGCTGCGGTTGCGCGAGAAGTTCACATTCATGTCCCAGCGAAAACCGGCATTATCCAGCCGAACGGGCGTCAGGTTCAGCATAACCTCGATCCCGCTGTTCTGAATCCGGCCGGCGTTCTGCACAATCTGGCTGTAGCCGGTCGTCCCCGACAAGGGCAGGAAAATGATCTGGTTGCGGCTGATCGTGTTGTAATACGTAAAATCCAGACCCACCCGGTTTTTCAGGAAGCGGATATCAAAACCGTATTCCTGCGAACTGCTGATTTCCGGTTTCAGACTCAGGTTCGGAATCCGCGTCGATTCGCTGAAGGTCGGCGTTGTTCCCCAGGGCGTTCCCGGGTTGTAGGGCTGCGAAAACTGGTACGGTTCCGTGTCATTCCCGACCTGCGCATACCCCGCCCGCAGCTTGGCAAACGATACCCAGCCCGGCAGCTTCACCCAATCGCTCACCACGGCGCTCAGCGTTCCCGACCAGTAGAAATACGAATTATCGGCGGCTCCCACCGCGCCGGTCGGCAGGGTCAGCGTGCTCGACCAGTCGTTGCGGCCCGTTAGCTCCAGCGTCAGTTTATCCTGGTACGTCAGTTGGCCCGACGCAAACAGACTGTTGATCCGGCGCTCCGACAGGTTTTGCGAATACTCCAACGGCACCCGGCTGTTGTTCAGGCTGTAGACGCCCTGAACCGTCAGCTGGGGAGCAAAATTATCGATGTAATCGTAGGTGTTCAGCCGCTGGTTGCCACCCGCCGTTCCGCTGAGCGTGAACGAATCGTTGAGCCGCTTATCGACCAGAAACAACAGGTCGGTGTTGCGTTCCAGCGTTTTGACGGCTTCCCGGCGGTACGAACCGTACGGATACCGCTGCGTGCTGAACGCCCGTTGCCGCACCCGGAGTTCATCCTGGTAATCGACCTGCGTCCGACCCTGCACCGACAACCAGTCCAGGAGTTGGTACGACAGCGTGACGTTCCCGATCACCCGGTTTACGTCCTGGCCGTTCGTATTCTCGTACAGGTTAAAGTACGGGTTGTCGTGGTAGTTGTAGTTAAAGTTGAACTGCTGAATATTTTCCAGACCCGGCTGCCAGTAATTCCGCATCGACGCCATGTCGATGTGACGCCCCCACCAGCAGTTCAGCAGGTACATGATGTTTTCGGTTCCGTAGCTCAGGTTCGGGCGGTTGTCGCTGTGGTTACGGATATAACTCACGTTCGTGCGGGCCGTAAACCGGTCGGTCAGTTTGTAACCGGCGTTGACGTTGAAGGTGTTCCGGGTCAGATCGGTGTTCGGCACGAAGCCTTTCTGATCCAGATTGGTGAACGATAAGCGAAAATCGCCCTTGTCGTTGCTGCCCGTTACGGCGACGTTGTTGGTCAGGATGCGACCGGTTTCGAAGAAATCCCGGATGTTGTTCGGATGCGCAACAAACGGCGTTGGCGTTGCCACCCCCGGTCCACCCGGCACTCGCGTATCCCCGGCGCGGAAGCCTTTGTCGGTGGGCGAATCGTGTTGCACCAGCAGCCGACCGTCCATTTTCGGTCCCCAGCTTTCATCGACGCCATCGCGCAAACCGCCCCCGGAACCGTCTTTAAAAGCAAACTCCCCGTTGAGGCCCTGCCCGTAGACGTTCTGGTAATCCGGCAGGCGCAGCACCGATTCAAAACTCAGGTTGGAGTTGACCGTCACGCCGATGCCTTTGGTTCCCTTTCCGCTTTTGGTCGTGATTACCACCACGCCGTTGGCCGCCCGTGAACCGTACAGGGCCGTGGCGCTGGCGCCCTTCAAAACCGTCATGGTTTCCACGTCGTCCGGATTGATAAAACCGGCTCCGTTGCCGTAATCGGCATCCTGGTTGTTGCGGCCCGACGAGCCCACGAAGTTGTTGTTGATTGGCAAACCGTCGATCACAAACAGCGGCTGATTGGCGTTGATGTTCAGCGACTTTTCGCCCCGGATCGTAACCCGTGACGAACCGCCGATCCCCGACGGACTGTTGACAACCGTTACACCGGCAATTTTGCCCGCCAGCTGACTGACCAGGTTGGTTTCCCGGGCCTGCGACAAAGCGGTGTTGTCGATTTTCTGCGTGACGTAACCGAGGTTACGCTGCTGTTTGGAAATCCCCAAAGCCGTGACGACCACTTCGTTCAAGGCCTGGGTGGAAGCGTTCAGGGTCACATTGATGGCGGTTTTGGTACCGACCGGAATTTCCTGAGCTTCAAAACCGATAAAGGAAAAAATCAAAACCGCCGACGGATTCGGCACGTTCAGCGAGTAGGTGCCGTCGTTCCGGGTGGTGGTGCCGGAAGTGGTGCCCTTGATGACGATGGAAACACCCGGCAGGTCCTGACCGGCTTCGGACGAAACCACCTTTCCGGTAATGGTTTGCGCCAGCAGCGGCAAGCCCAACAGCAAAACGGTCAGCGTCAGAAGGGCTCGACGACAACTGGACCTTCGCACGGCAGCGGAAAGAAGTAGCTTTTTTTTCATACGAGAAATGGGAGATGTTCCGGCAAGCGGAAGGGTTAAAAAATCGTACGGGATAGCGTTAATTCGTTGCAAAACCGCAAAGGTACCGGCCTCGTATTGCGTAATTGTTAAGCGACTATGAACTTTGTTGAAGCAGAGAGGAGAATATTATAAAATTTGCCTATTTGCATAATTTACAATACAAATTAGGATCAATAGTTCGAATATAAAAATTTTCTACCGACTATTTACTAAATAGCTAACAGGAATTAACGCGGAGAAAGCCGCAGATGTGTACTGCACCCAAAGCCGTTAACCAGAATTGGGGGGCATCTCGGGTAAAACGGGTTTGGGCAGACGCCGGGAATGGCCCGATAAACTAAACTAGCCCACCGTGGAGCCGCGGACAATCAGGCGCGTGGGGAGTACCACCAGTTCGGGTTGCGGGCGTTCGTCTTCGGCCGCCAGCTGATTGAGAAGGAGTTGAGCCGCCTGCCGGCCAATGTCATCGACCGGCTGGGAAACCGTCGTCAAACCGGGTTCGATCAGGGCCGAAATCGGGTCGTCGCTAAAGCCAACGACGGCAATATCGTCCGGAATCCGCAGCCCCCGGCTTTTAATCACTTTCAGGGCCTCGATGGCGGTCGGGTCGTTAATGGCAAACAGGGCATCGGGCGGCTGGGGCAGATTCAGCAAGTGATTGACGTAAATGTTGGCCTTGTCGAGCGTCAGATCATACGAGATAATCAACGCCGGATCAATCGGAATCTGGTAATCCGTCAGCGCATCCCGGTAGCCGTTCAGGCGGTAGCGACTGTTCAGCAGCGAATCCGGACCGGAGAGGTGGGCAATGCGTCGTTTGCCGGTTTTAATGAGGTGTTCGACCGCCTGGTAAGCGCCTTCGTAGTCGTCCACGGCCACTTTCGAAACCGCCAGTTCATCAATTACCCGGTTGAAAAAAACCACCGGAATGCCTTTGCGTTCAAAGATCTTAAAGTGCTCAAAATTCCGCGTTTCTTTCGTGTGCGACACCAGAATACCGTCTACGCGGCTGGCCAACAGCAGCTTCGTGTTGGCAACTTCCGTTTCGTAGGACTCATTCGAGTGGCAAATCACAATGTTATACCCTGCTTTGGCCAGCACATCCTGCGCGCCAATGATCACTTTCGGGAAGAAAAAACTCAAAAATTCCGGCACCATGATCCCGATCGTCTGCGTCCGGTTGGTCAGGAGCGAAATCGCCAGTTGGTTCCGCTGGTAGTCAAGCTGACCGGCCAGTTCGAGCACCCGTTCCCGGGTTTTTGCCTTGACATTCGGGTGACCCGTCAACGCCCGCGAAACCGTCGATTTGGAAAGGTCGAGCGTCCGGGCAATATCGATGATGGTGGTCTGATGACTTCTCATTAAATTGTACTATCCAAATATTCAACAATGACTATCCAGAAAAACCGCCCGGTTTTCCCATCACAATGATACTCTTTTTGGGAACATTCCCATAAAATTGGGAATGTTCCCAAAAATATAAGTCAATTTTTTCTTTGCAAAATTACGATCTCACAGTAATATCAAGGAAAAGTGGCAAAAAACAAGGGTTTTACTGGCTTTTTACGATTCCTCCCGAAAAACCGCCCGTAAATCATATTGGTTGCATTGCTCACCAGTAAAATTATAAAAATTGCACATTTTCTATTACCAACCTTTAACCTCAGGGACGATGTCCGACTTTACGTATGGTATTCACTAAACCCGTTCGGGCCGTAAAAAGTCTGTTGTGGCTTTTCGTGCTCTCAATCACCATTCCTTCGTTTGCGCAAACCAACGGCCTGACCGTTCGCGGACGGGTTACCTCCGGTTCGGAAGCGCTGCCGGGTGTCAACGTCATTATCAAAGGCACGCAACAGGGCACGACGACCGACGTCAACGGTCAGTATAACCTGGCGGTTCCGAATAGCGGTGCCACGCTCACCTTCTCGTATATCGGTTACGTTTCGCAGGAACTCGCCGTCGGAAACCGCAGCACCATCGATGTTTCGCTGCAATCGGACGAACGTTCCCTCAGCGAGGTGGTGGTCGTCGGTTACGGCACGCAGCGCAAGGTAGAAACCACCGGTTCCATTGCGTCCATCAAAGCGGATGAACTGGTTCAAACGCCCATTGTCAACGTCGCGCAGGGCCTGCAATCGCGGATTGCGGGGGTTCAGGTCAACCAGAATACCGGCGCACCGGGCGGGAACGTCAGCGTCCGGGTGCGCGGAACCAACTCCATCAACGGCAACTCCGAACCGCTGTACGTGGTCGATGGGATTCAGATTTCCAACGGGGGCGGCATCACGGACGTCAGTCCGCTGTCGACCATCAATCCCAACGACATCGAATCGGTCGAAATCCTGAAAGATGCCTCGGCTTCGGCCATTTATGGCTCCCGGGCCGCCAACGGCGTGGTGCTGATTACGACCAAGCGCGGAAAAAGCGGGGCCACGCGGGTGACCTTCGACAGTTACTACGGCGTTCAGAAAGTAAACAAAACGCTGCCGGTGATGAACGCGGCCGAATTTGCGCAATTGGAAAATGAGGTTTTTAAAAATAACTTCTACCCCGATCCGGCGTCGCTGGGCGAAGGCATCAACTGGCAGAACGAGATTTTCCGGCAGGCTCCCATTCAGAACCACCAGCTTTCGATCAATGGCGGCAATGAGAAAACGCAACTGGCGCTGTCGCTGAACTACTTCAACCAGGACGGCATCATCATCAGCTCGAATTTCCAGCGGTATTCGCTGCGGCTGAACCTGGATCACAAGATTGGCGAGCGGTTCAAAGTCGGAACCAGCATTCTGGGCAGCTATTCGATCAACGACGGCATCACGACCGGCAGCCAGACCATCGGCGACGCGGGCGTGGTAACGGGTTCCATCCTGGGAGCGGCCCTGGGCGCACCACCAAACCTGAAACCGTATCGCCCCGATGGCACGGTTTTTCCCTTTGGTGAACAGGCGACGCAGTACCGCGAAGTTTCCAACCCCCTCGGTTTTGCCGCGGCCCTCAACGAACGGAGCATCAAACGGACGCTGGCGAATGTCTACGGTGAAGCCAACATCGTGAAAGGGCTGACCTACCGGGCGTCGTTCAACGTCGATCAGCGCGCCGAACTTTTTAACGGCTACAACCCCCGTTCGATCATCAACCGCACCGATTTGAACGACAACTCGGGTTCGGCCTCCAAAAACAACGTTAACTACCTGGCGATGCTGCACGAAAGCATCCTGACGTACAATACCGCGTTTGGAAAAAATCATACGCTGAAAGGAACCGCCGTTTTTGCCACCCAGGCCGAATTATACAACGACAACAACATCAGCGCCACCGGTTTTCCGAACGACGCCACCCAGAACGAAGCCCTCCAGCTGGGCCTGACCCGAACCGTCAGCAGCAGCCGGAACCGCCAACGGCTGGATTCGTACATGGGGCGCGTCAACTACGGGTTTAAGGATAAGCTGTTCCTGGATTTCACGGCCCGCGTCGATGGGTCGAGCAAATTCGGCGCGAATCACAAATACGGCGTGTTCCCGGCGGTGTCGGCGGCCTGGCGCCTGATCGAGGAACCGTTCCTGAAATCCGTCACCTGGGTTTCGGATCTGAAGCTGCGGGCCAGCTACGGAATCACCGGCAACGCGGGCGGAATCAACCCCTATCAGTCGCTGGCGACGGTATCGGCTACCACGCCCAATTTCAGCTTCGACTATAACCTGAACCATGCGTTTGCGACCGGTATTGGCGCCACCGGCATTGCCAACCCGGATTTGCGCTGGGAGCGTTCGGCCCAGACCAACATCGGTATTGACCTGAGTCTGTTCAATAACCGGGTGAGTTTCATTGCCGATGTGTACCACAAAAACACCAAAGACCTCCTGTATGTCAAGGCCTTGCCGCTGAGTTCCGGCTACAGCACCCTGACCGGAAACTTTGCTTCGCTGGAAAACAAAGGAATTGAACTGGCCGCCAACGGACGGATTCTGGACGGTGCGTTCAAATGGGATGCGTCGGCCAACGTGACGATCAACCGCAACAAAGTGCTGGGTCTCGACGGCGGGGTTACCACCGAACGGTTTATTACCACCTACACCATTCTGAAAGTGGGCGAGCCCCTCGGGTTGTTCAAAACCTACCTTTTTGACGGCATCAACCAGACGGGCGAAACCATCCTGCCCGGTTACGACGGTCGGGTCGGTGGGCATAAAGTCAGAGACGTCACCGGCGACGGTCAGATTACGGCGGCCGATCAGACGATCACCGGCGATCCGAACCCGAATTTCATCTACGGTTTTTCCACCAACCTCTCCTATAAAGGCTTTGATCTGAGCGCGTTTCTGTCGGGTTCGCAGGGCAACGACATTTACAATGCGGCCCGTTTGTCGTTCGAAAATCCGGCCGGGCAGCGGAACATGCTGAAAGGCGTGGTCAACCGCTGGTCGCCCACCAACCCGAACAACCAGTACGCCAGCGCGTTCGTGGCCGGGCGCCTGCCCATTTCCAGCTACGTCGTCGAAGACGGTTCGTACATGCGGATGAAAAACATCACGCTCGGCTACAACCTGCCCCGCATCAAAGGGGTTCAGGGCATCCGGGTCTACGTGAGTGGCAACAACCTGTTCACGTTCACCAACTACAGCGGTTTTGATCCCGAAGTCAACACCTACGCCGGTTCCAACACGGTTATCGGCGTCGACAACCTGGTGTATCCGCAGGCCAAATCGTTTCTGGGCGGTATTCAGATCACCCTTTAGTTAGCGAATTAGCGATTGCGCGAATAAACTCACGCCATCACTCAATCGCTCAATCCTTCAATAGACAATGAAAAAGACATTCCTTCCCATACTTGCAGCGCTTGCGTTGACTGCCTGCGAACTGGACGAAACGATTTATTCGTCCATCTATACCGAAGCGTTCTACAAAACCGCGGCCGATGCCGAAAAAGGTCTGATTGCCGCTTACGCCCCGATGGGTGATCTGGGCAATGGCCCGGCCCTGACGCTGCTGAGCGACATGAGCGACGACCAGACGTATCCGCGTTCGGTGGTGGGTCGCAGCACCCTGACGCTGTTTACCTACGACGTCAACTACACGAACCAGAAAAGCAACAACCGGGTGATGGAATCCCCGCAGCAGGTCTGGTCAGCGGCCTACAGCGGCATTGAAAAAGCCAACTGGATCATCGCCAAAGTGCCGGAAGCGTCGATGGACGAAACCCGCAAGAAGCAGGTGATCGGCGAAGCGTATTTTCTGCGGGCCTTCTACCACTTTCTGCTGACGAAAAACTTCGGCGACGTTCCGATCAAGATCCGGCCCAGCTACACTGAAGAAGAAGCCCTGACGGCCAAAAGCCCGAAAGCCGAGGTGTACAAGCAGGTTTACGCCGATCTGGATCAGGCCGAAGCCGCCGGTCTGCTCTCCTACCCGGCCGTTGAAAAAGGGCGTCCGGCCAAAGAAGTCGCCACGGCGCTGTATGCCAAAGCCGCCCTCTACAACGAAGACTGGGCCAAAGCCCTGGAAAAAGCCCGCGCCGTGATCACTTCCGGCAAGTACCGACTGATGACCGAAGTAAAGGACCTCTACCGCTACGACAAGGAAGACGAAGCCCGGATCGAAAACCTGTGGGCCTACGAAGTGGACCCGATTTCGCCGGGCCGCAGCCACCAGCTCGTCGGTCTGTACGGCCCCAGTGGCAGCGCGGGCGCCGAATACGCCCGGACCTCGTTTGGTTCGATGTTTGCCTACCAGTCGTTTTTCAATTCGTTTGAACCCGCCGACAAACGGCGCACGCTGCTGGATACGAACTACCTGAACAAGAGCGGGAAAATTGTGGCGCAGAAGGACATTACGCCCATCACGACGAAAGGCGTTCTGGTCAAAAAATACCAGGACCCGGTTTCGACCATCGGTTCCATTCCGAACATTCCGATTCTGCGGCTGGCCGATCTGTACCTGATTGCTGCCGAAGCCGAAGCCCGCCTGAACGGCGCCACGGCTACGGCCTACGGTTTTATCAATACGGTCCGGAAGCGGGCCGGACTGGCCGATCTGAAAACCGGGCTGTCGAAAGATGCCTTCATCGACGCCGTGATTCAGGAACGCGCCTGGGAATTTTTTGCCGAAGGCGACCGCTGGTATGACCTGACCCGCACCGGCAAATTCCTGACGGTGATCCCGAAAGCGGTCAACGACGTGTATCCGGTGCGCAACGTAACGGCCAAAAACAAATATTTCCCGATTCCGCAGGACGAGCTGAACGCCAACCCGAAACTGGAACAGAATCCGGACTGGAAATGAGCAGACGTCTCCATACGCTCACGATTTTCGGCCTGACGGCCGCATGGCTGTTGTCGTGCGCCGTCCGGCCGAAGTCGGATAAGCAGAAACCGGCCGCCGTCGATCTGGATTTCAGCCAGTTGATGCAGCCGGTTCCGACGCGGGCGGTCTTGAAAGATAGTCTGTATTACACCTGGTGCGGGACGATGGTGGCCGACCAGAAAGGCAAATACCACCTGTTTTATTCCCGGTTTAAGCGCGAACTGGGGTTTAGCGCCTGGGTGACGCACTCGGAGGTGGCCCATGCCGTGGCCGATCAACCGCTGGGACCGTATACCTTTAAAGACGTGACCTTGCCTCCGCGCGGCCCGGGCTACTGGGACGGCCTGTGTACGCACAACCCAACCGTCCATGAATTTGACGGAAAGTACTACCTCTATTACATGGGCAATACCGGCGATGGGAAAGTCACCCCAAAAGGCTTAAATTTCGTTCACCGCAACAACCAGCGCATCGGCGTGGCGGTGGCCGACAGCCCGGATGGTCCCTGGAAACGGTTCGACAAACCCCTGATCGATGTCAGTCCGGATTCAACGGCCGACGACGCGCTGGTGGTCAACAACCCGTCCATTACCCGAAAACCGGACGGTGGGTTTCTGATGGTCTACAAAGCCGTTGGCCGGAAAAAACCGCTGCCCTTCGGCGGCCCGGTAGTGCATAAAGTGGCGCTTGCCGACCGTCCGCTGGGGCCGTTCCGGAAACAGCCCGGCACGATTTTCGGGGCCAAAGGCAGTGCTTTTCCGGCAGAAGACCCTTTCATCTGGTACCAGTCGGGCCAGTACTGGGCCATCGTGAAAGACATGCACGGCGCGTTCACCAAAGCCGGCCAATCGCTCGCCCTGTTTCAGTCCGGCGACGGACTCGACTGGCAACTGGCGCAACATCCGCTGGTGTCGAAGCTGGAAATTAAATGGGACGATGGCCGGGTCGAGAAAGTGGCGCACCTGGAACGGCCGCAATTGTGGTTAAAAGACGGAAAACCGCATGTTTTGCTGCTGGCGGCCGATGTGGACCCGACTCAATCGTTTAACGTGCATATTCCCCTGAAAACGAACTAACCGGGCCTCACCGGTGCTCAACGTATGCGAAACAAAAGCGGTAGTTTGGGAATCCTGATCCTGTTGCTGGTCGTCGCCGGAAACGACGGCCTGGCGGCCCTACCGCCGGTGCCCGGTTTTTTCCGCCCGAACAAAATCCGGGAGTTTACCATCACCGAAAACGATACGACGACCTACGTGCTGAAACTGGCGCTGGACGAATCGGAAAAACCGGCTTATTTCTTCCGGAACGTGTTCACGCCGGTTTGCCTGACGGGCGAATGCAAACCGGTTTACATTAATTTCTACTGGGATTTGCTGGGCAACTACCTCCGGTTCGACTTTCCGCCCCGCGAGGTGCTGACCAAGATGGACCACCGGGAATTCAAGCCGGACGATTACGAAAAGTTGCAGGACATTCTGAGCAACCCAAACTCGCTGCTGAAGGACGTGGCGATGGAAGACCTGATCGGGAAAGGCACCGAAAACCTGGCCGACTCGGTGGATGCAAAGGCCGGAGTCACCCTGAAAACCATCAAAAACGAGGTGATTGACGGTGCCGTCTACACCTGCTATACCCTCTGGCATTTGGCGCACGGCCCGGTTGGGGCCGAAATGCTGAAAATCACCGAGACCTACCGGAGTGACGCGCTGCTGCACGAATTTCTAACCAGTAACAACCATTATTACCAGTATTGGGCGATGGAGCGCGTGATCGACAAAACCGGCCAGGTTTCCGCGTCGTTCAGCCCCGACCTGATGCAGATCATGCGGGCCAAAAACGTTTTCACGGCCCGGTATGCGCTGCAAAAAGTAAACAGCCGGTTTTTTACGGGCACGGACCGGCAAACCTGGCTGTGGGAAACTTACGCGAAAGCCGCCTATCCCATTCAAATCGCCATCCTGAAAAAGCTGGCGACGGTTCCTTTTCAGGCTCCGCTGGCCCATCAACTGGCACAAAGCGTGGTCAACGCCAATCCGGAACAATTTAACCTGATGCTGAATCTGCTGGCTGCGCAACCGAAGTTGCCGGAAAAAACCGTGCTGACGCTGGCCAGTCATCTGACCCATTCCAATCAGGACTATACGGCTGAAATCTACCGCGTTCTGACGGCTTTAAAACCGAAAAATCCGGCGGTTCAAGCGAAAATGAAAGTTTATAAAACCAGTACCGCCGGGCGGGATCTGTAATCCAAACGACATCCCTAAACCCAACACCTAAACCGACACAACCTGACGATCCGCATGAAAACCTTCTTCAAAACCCTCTTTAGCCTGCTCATTTCCTGGCAACTGGCCGCCCAGGACCACGTTTTGGTGGACACCGAATCGTTTGAAAACAAGGGCGGCTGGGTCATTGACCAGCAGTCGTTTGTGGTCATCGGTTCTTCGTATCTGATGGCGCACGGCCTGGGGCGACCGGTCAAGGACGCGACCACCACCGTGAACTTCCCCAAAAAAGGCAAATACCAGGTCTGGGTGCGGACCAAAGACTGGGCGCCGTTTCCGAAAGGTCCGGGTAAATTTCAGCTGGTTCTCGACGGCAAACCGGTCAATACGGTTTTTGGCGAGAGCGGTTCGGAAGCCTGGAAATGGTATCCGGGCGGTGAAATTGACGTCAAAACCGACCAGCTTAAACTCGCGCTGCACGACCTGACGGGTTTCAACGGCCGCTGCGACGCCATTCTGTTTACCAACGCGCCGAAGTTTACGCCCCCCGACAAACCCGCCGACCTGACGGCTTTTCGGAACAGATTGCTGCACCTGACCGACAAACCCGCCGAAGCCGGCAACTTCGATCTGGTCGTGGTCGGTGGCGGTATTGCCGGAACCTGCGCGGCCATTTCAGCCGCGCGGATGGGTTTGAAAGTGGCCCTGATTCAGGACCGTCCGGTGTTGGGCGGCAACAACAGCTCCGAAGTTCGGGTGCATTTGCGGGGCGATGTGGATAAAAATCACTACCCGAAACTAGGCCGGATTGTGCGCGAAATGGACAATGGCGACCCCGGAAACGGTCACCCGGACGGGCAGGAATACGGCGATGTCCGGAAAACCCAGATTGTCAAAGGCGAGCGGAACCTGACGCTGTACCTGAACACCCACGTGTACAAAATAGAGAAAAAAGGTAACGCTATTGCCGCCGTCGTCGGTCGGGATATTGCCACCAACCAAGAGGTTCGGTTTACGGGCACGTATTTCTCCGACTGCACGGGCGACGGCACGCTGGGCCATCTGGCCGGGGCCGACTACCGCTTTGGCCGCGAAAGCAAAGCCGAAACCGGCGAGTCGCTGGCGGCCGAAAAATCCGATAATTTCACGCTGGGCACCTCCAACCTCTGGGCGTCGCTGGAACGCGATACGGCCACCTCGTTTCCCGAAGTCCCCTGGGCGCTGCCCTTCTCGGACGAATACCACATCGACGAAGGGCGGTCGGACTGGCAGTGGGAAACCGGTTTTGGTAACTTCAACACCATCACCGACGCGGAGAAAATCCGCGATCACAACCTGCGGGCGATCTTCGGCAACTGGTCGTACCTGAAAAACAACAAGAAAAATAAATACGGCAAGAGCCAGCTGGCGTGGGTGGCCTACATCGGCGGCAAACGCGAATCCCGGCGGCTGCTGGGCGACTACGTTCTGAACCAGATGGATATTCAGGAAGGCAAGCAGTATTCGGACGGCACCGTGACGGCCACCTGGACCATCGACCTGCACTTTCCGGACACCAAAAACAGCAAATACTTTGAGGGTCAGGAGTTTTTCGCCGGAACCAAGCACATCAAAGTAGCGCCGTACACCATTCCGTACCGCTGTCTGTATTCCAAAAACATCACGAATCTGTTCATGGCCGGGCGGAACATCAGCACCACCCACGTCGCCTTCGGCAGTACCCGCGTCATGCGGACCTGCGGGATGATGGGCGAAGTGGTCGGTTTTGCGGCTTACGTGGCCAAAAAATACAATACGTCACCGCGCGGAGTTTATCAGGAACATTTGCCGGAATTTATGGCGATCATCAAAGATGAGCCCGCTCCGGCCAAACCGTAAGTGATTCCATTCAAATCGATCAGTTTGCGCTTAAAAGAAACTGACAACCCGGTTTTTGCCATGAAATACAACCTAATTTTAGTCTTCATCGTAATTAGTCTCGGCGGTTTTGCCCAGAAACCAAAAACCGTCAGTCTGTCGAACGACCGGATTCAGTTGGTCTGGGAATCGACGGCCAGCGGCTGGCGGTTACAGAAGGTAGCCGCCCAGAAAGGCCGACAATGGCAGACGCTGGCCAAGCCCTCCGGCGAAAACACCTTGCTGTTTGCCGCCGAAAAACCGTCGGACAACAGCAGCGGCCGACCGTCCGAAACGACTTTCAAGACGATTACCGGCGTTGATTTCCCGGAGAAAGAATACCATTACCAGCAGGTGCAATGGGCCGAATGTACCAGCCCGGTTTCGCTGAATACCGCCGGACAGGCGCTTCATTTTTTTCCGAAAGAAGCCCGGCAGACCGGTAAAAACCGCCTGACGTTCCGGCAGGAAACCGAGGCAGGCACGGTCAGCACCGAGTGGAGCATCGACCCGAAATTCCCGCAGGATGTGATCGTGAAGCAAACGCTGACGGCCCGAAAAGGCGGTTTTTTCTCCTTAGCGACACCCACGCTGGCCGACATTCCCGAACAAAATCTGACGTGGGCGACGGTTCCGGGGTATTTTCAGGGCAACAAGCTCCAGCCCAACTTTGTGCTGGCCTACGCCTACGGTCACGGCATTCCAACTTTGCCGGTTTTATACCGTGAACGCTGCGCCAGTACGCTTTCGCCCATGATCAGCATCCAAAATGGCCTGACGCTTTCGGTGATCCCGGAACCGGGGCTGGCGCGCGATCCGTGGGCGAACGACAAAATCACGCAGCTCGACTGGAACATCGGCCTGTCGCACATGAACCGCAGGGCGCAGCTTTCGCCGACGCTGTATTTCCCCGTGCTGGGTGAACCGAAATCGGCGCTGAAACCGGGCGAAACCATCAGCTACACCTTCCGTTACAGCCTCACCGACGGCGACTGGTTCAAAGCGCTGAATCATACGGTTTACGACATTTATCAGTTTAAGGAGACGCTGGCGCTGCGGAAAAGTAAACAATCGCTGACCAACCGCATCCAGCAAATGCACCACTATCTGACCGACCCCAAAACGTCGCTCTGGAACGTCGAAGAGTTTGAAGGAAAGAAAATTGGTGCGCAATCGTACCTGGGCGGGGTGGTCGGGTCGAACAAGGACGCCATGAAAAACTCGGACTACGGTGCGATGTGGATGCTGGCGACGGCCACCGGCGACTCGCTGCTGACCCAAAACGTGCTGCCCTACGCCGAAAATTTCAAGCTGGTGCAGCAGGAAACCGCCAATAATTTTTTCAAGGGGGCCGTCGAGGGCCAGTATTATCTGGCGAAATCGAAGAAGTTCGTCGAGGAATGGGGCGCCGTGGTCGAGCCGATAGCCCTGACGTATTACACGATGCTCGACATTGGTAACATGATGCTGTTCGAACCGGACGATCAGGAGTTGAAAAACCGGTTGCGCTTCGGAGCCGAACGGCTACTGACTTGGCAAAAACCGGACGGTAGCTGGGCGGTGGCCTACGACAAACAAAACGAGCAGGAAATTTTCAAGGACATTCAGGACGTTCGGCCCACCTTCTACGGAATGATTGTGGCGCATCGGCTGCTGAACGACCCGAAATACCTCGCGGCTGCCCGCAAAGGCGCCGACTGGCTGATTAAAAACGCCGTCGAAACCGGGAGCTTCCTGGGGGTCTGTGGCGATGCCCGCTACGCGCCCGACTTTGCCACCGGCCAGTCGGCCCAGGCGTTTCTGGACCTGTATGACCTGACGAAAGACGAACGGTACAAGCAAGCCGCCATCACCTGCGCCAAGATTTACACGACCTCGATTTATACGCACCCGATTGCCAGCCGTAAAGCCAAAACCGTCAACGGGACCCCGCGCGAAGACTGGGAAATCAGCCAGACGGGACTGAGTTTCGAACACGGCGGGATTTTTGGCTCGGCGGGGCGGCACGGTCCGATTCAGTTGTGCAGCCACGCGGGTTTGTTCATCCGGATGTACGGCATGACGAAGGAGCCGATTTTTGCCGACATGGCCCGCGCCGGCGCCATTGGTCGCGATGCGTTTGTGGACACCAAAACCAGCGTGGCCTCGTACTACTGGCAGGCCATGAACCGGGGCGCGGGGCCGTACCCGCACCACGCCTGGTGGCAGATCGGCTGGCTGACGGACTACCTGCTGGCCGAAGTGGAGTTGCGCTCGAACGGAAAAGTCACGTTCCCGCGCGGTTTTGTTACGCCCAAAGTGGGGCCGCACCAGACCTACGGTTTTGCCGCCGGCACGGTCAACGGTGAAAAGGCGACGCTGCTGATTGACGAAAACCGGGTGAAGATTGATAACCCATCGGTCGATTGCCTTCTGGCGAAATCGGAAAAACCGGGTAAAATTTTCGCCATTTTGCTGAACAACAGCGCCCAGGCGGCCGACTTTCAGATCACGGCGCCGGGACAGGCGGCTACCCGCAAGCAACTGCCGCCGTTTGGCTTTGAAGTAATTACGCTGGCGAATAAGTAACTTATTCCAATGAATACAACCATTGATTCCCTCGTCATTTTTGTTTTTTCGGCCTTCGTGCTGGGCATCGGGATGTTGTTTGCCCGGACCGGACGAAACCTGAAATCATTTTTTGCGGGCGGTGAAGCCGTGCCGTGGTTCATCGGCGGGCTGTCGCTGTTCATGAGTTTTTTCTCCGCCGGAACGTTCGTGGCGTGGGGCTCGATCGCTTACAAACACGGCTGGGTGGCCATCACGATTCAGTGGACGATGTGCATCGGTGCACTGGTAACGGGCCTGTACCTGGCTCCCCGCTGGAAAGCGACCGGTGCGCTGACGGCGGCCGAGTTCATCCGCGAGCGGCTGGGCGCGACGGTTCAGAAAGTATACATTTTCATTTTTACGCTCGTTTCGCTGTTCATCAAAGGTTCGGTCTTGTATCCGGTGGCCAAGCTGGTGAGTTCGTCGCTGAACCTGCCGCTGGTGCCCTGTACGATCGGTTTGGGCATTTTCATGATTGCCTACACCGCCGTTGGCGGACTCTGGGCGGTGATGGTCACCGACATATTGCAGTTTGTGGTGCTGTCGGCTGCGGTATTTATTCTGCTGCCGCTTTCACTGGATCGCGTGGGCGGGTTTGCGGGCTTCACCAGCGCCGTTCCCGACGATTTTTTTAACCTGCTCAATGGCGAATACACGTTTGGTTTCGTGGCGGCTTTTGTAATTTACCACATCTGTTACATTGGCGGCAACTGGACGTTCGTGCAGCGGTATACGAGCGTCGACAGCCCGAAATCGGCCCGGAAAGTGGCGTTTCTGTTTGCCGGTTTATACCTCGTCAGCCCGGTGATCTGGATGCTGCCGCCGATGATTTACAAAGCCATCAATCCCACGCTGACCGGTCTGGACACCGAAAATGCCTACCTGATGATCTGCAAACTGGTGCTGCCCCCCGGTTTGCTGGGACTGATGCTGACAGGCATGTACTTTTCGACTTCGGCCAGCGCCAACACGGCTCTGAACGTGGTTTCGGCGGTTTTCACCAATGACATTTACAAGGGGCTCGTCAACCCAAAGGCATCCGACAAGCAACTGATGCGGATAGCGCGCGGTTCTTCCTGGTTCTTCGGCCTGGGCATGATCATCATTGCACTGCTGGTTCCGGCCGCGGGTGGAATTGTCGAGGTTGTTCTCAGTATTTCTTCTATTTCGGGCGGGCCGCTGCTGGCTCCGCCCCTCTGGGCGCTGTTTTCCAAACGCCTGACTGGCAAAGCCACGCTCTGGATTACCAGCATCGGGCTCGTGGTCAACTTGTTTTTCAAAGCGGTTTCACCCTGGCTGCTGGATTTCAAACTAACGCGCGGGGCCGAAACCATCATCGGCGTTGGCTTGCCGTTGCTGCTGTTGCTGGCGTATGAACTCTGGGCGGCCCAACGTTCGGCGCGGTCGGGCAACCAAGTAGCCGCTGAAGAATTGTCGTATCAGCAAGCCAAAGCGCAAAAGAAAAGAGAAGCTGCCGAAACCGTCAGTTCGGAAGAAGCCATTGAAGTTAAAAAACAAAACCGGTTTGGGTTGCAGATTATTGCCGTATCGCTAGCTTTTACTGCGATGATGCTGCTGGGCCTGAGCTTTCTGACCACGCAGGGAGCAGGCATTACCGCCGTCATTTCGGTTGTCGTTTTGGTGGCAGCCTTGATTCCCTGGCGGGCGTCCCGAAAAGTTCACATACCGTCAGGATTGCAGCAACCGGAGAAATTCGTCAATTCGAATCACGGATAATTTAGGAAAAACAATGTCACGAAGAATACTGAAATGGCGATCTTCTGATACTAGATGGTCGACATTGGCGACTAAGGCACAATCGACATATTTATTATCGTCGGGATCATTGTGCATTAACTTCCATTCAAAGTGTACGGATTGTAAGGTGCAATTTGGAAGCGAGAGGATGAGTTTAACAACGTTGTCTGCAACGCCGGGCGATGTTTTTTCGGAAAATTTCTCGTGGTATTCGGAAAGAATATCGTTACTGACGACAAGCTCAAACCGCTCTGCTTTCAGGGCGTCAAAAATTGGACGATACGGCGAGGCAACAGGAAGTGCAATCAGCAGAACATTAATATCCAGAACAACTCTCATTGGGGATTGTGGCTCCGTAAATGTTCACTTTTCCAGTTTTCAAGGGTTTGTCCATTCCAGTTTTTCTCCTGACTTAACTGGATCATTTCCTCATCAATTTTCTGGGCAAAATAATCCGCCAGCAACCGCCGTATTTCCTTTAATTCCTCTTCCGAAACGGTGTAAGGATAAAGTTTCAGTAATTCCAACTGAAGGTTGCTCAACTGGGTGGAGGCCGTTTGTGAAGTCGCCATGGTCATCCTTTTTTACAAATATAACACAAAGCGGAACGGCTTTGTGAACCAATAACTTCTTACATGAACTACAAGCAAATCATACGAACGGTTTTCTTTTTTCTGCTCCTGACCACGGCTTCGTTTGGGCAATACCGCATCCACGATCCGAAGGCCATCCCGCTCAATGGCGAGTGGGTCTTTGCGATGGACCCGAACGAGGTGGGCGAAACCGGCAAATGGTACCGCGACGACCTGCCGATCAACCGCTGGAATAAGGTCACCGTACCCCATTGTTTCTCGGTTGATCCGCGTTACGAATTTTACACCGGAACTGCCTGGTACCGCCGGTCGTTCCCCTGGCAACCGATTGGCGGCAAACGGGTTCTGCTCCACTTCGACGCGGCATATTACGAAACCGTCGTCTGGCTCAACAACCGGAAAGTTGGCACGCACGAAGGCGGGTACACGCCCTTTCATTTCGACATTACCGATTACCTGAAAGCGGGGAACAACTCCATCGCCGTTTCGGTCAACAACAACACCTGGCGCACGACCACCATTCCCGGTTCGAAGGACAACAACCAGCCCAACGACCCGTTCCCCGGCTGGGTTAATTACGGCGGCCTGATTCGTCCGGTTTACCTGACCGTCGAACCGGCGGTCTACATCGAAAACGTCAAAGTGGAAGCCACACCCGATCTGGCCAAAGGCACGGCGACGCTGAAAGTCAAAACCCGGATCCGCAACACCAGCAGCCCCGCAACGGCCCCGAAACTGGCGTTCCGGCTGGAACAAACCGGCAAACCCGTCAACGTCACCTGGAAACAGCAATCCGGTCAGGCAACCAACCAAACCACGGTTTGGGAAGCCGAAACGGCCCTAAAAGCCGCCGATGTCAAGCTCTGGAGCGTTGACCAGCCGACCTTGTACGACCTTCAGGTCGTGGCCGCGACCGATACCGTCCGCACGCATTTTGGCATCCGGAAAGTGGAAGTAAAGGGAACCCAGTTACTGCTCAACGGCCAGCCGATCCGGGTTGCGGGCGGAAACCGGGTGGTCGATTATCCGAAGCTGGGATCGCTGGAACCGGATTGGCTGGTGGAAAAAGACCTGCGGCTGATGAAAGAAGCGGGCATGGAGTTGCACCGCCTGACGCACTACACACCCTCCGAAACCGTCTACGACTGGGCCGACCGCAACGGGATGCTCATCATTTCGGAAGCGGGCAACTGGCAGCTAACGCCCCGGCAGATGGACAACGACACCATGCGCACCAAGTTCCGGCAGCAGTTTCGCGAGATGGCCGAGCGCGACTGGAACCACCCCTCCATCATTGCCTACAGCGTTGGGAATGAGTACCTTTCCGAACAACCCGCCGGACAGCGCTGGACCAAAGACATGATTGCCTACGCCCGCGAACTCGACCCCACGCGGCTGTACACCTTCGCGTCCATGCGCCTGAACATTCTGCCCAAAAAACCGGAAGACGAAGCCAGTCAGTACTGCGATTTCATTTCGACCAACACCTACGGCAACCATGCGCCGATTCTGAAACACATTCATTCGCTCTACCCCGACAAACCGATTTTTATCAGTGAGTACGGTACCCGTGCCGACGGGAAGGACGGTGAAGCGGGGCAGGTTCCGCACCTCGAGAAGTTTCTGAGCGACATTCGCCAACTGCCGTACGTGATCGGCGCGTCGTGGTGGTCGTACAACGATTACCTGAGCCGGCACGACGGCACCAACCCCGACGGCACCCGCCCCTGGGGCCTGGTGCGGCACGACCGCTCGAAACGTCCCTTGTACGACGCCCACCGCAGCGGTATGGCGCCCGTAACCATCGAAAAACTAAGCTGGGCACCCGGCCCGGAAGGCGTTCACCAGCTCAAACTTCGGGTAACGGCCCGGAATGATTTTCCGGCGTATGCCCTTAAACAGTACCAACTAAAAACGGGGCCGTCAACCCTGCGCATACCCGATCTGCAACCGGGACAATCGGCGGACTTTACGCTGCCGGTCAGCGGTTTTGATAAAACCCTAACCGTCGAAATCTTAAAACCAACGGGCTTCTCTATTCTGGCACAAACGATTGATTTAACGAATGATACGCGAACAAGCAACCGATAAACGAACGCCAAAAACCGTTCGGTACGAAGCTGATTTGATTGTGGTAGGCGGAGGGCTTTCCGGGACCTGTTGCGCCATTACGGCCGCCCGCGCCGGCACCCGCGTGGTGCTGGTACAGGATCGTCCGGTGCTGGGCGGCAATTCGTCCAGCGAAGTCCGGCTGTGGGTGCTGGGGGCCACCTCGCACATGGGTAACAACAACCGCTGGGCCCGCGAAGGCGGTTTTATCGACGAGGTTTTACTGGAAAATCTGTACCGCAACCCCGAAGGCAACCCGTTGATTTTCGACACCATTCTACTCGAAAAAGTGGTCGAGGAACCCAACATTACGCTCCTGCTGAACACGGCGGTGTACGACGTTGAAAAATCGGGGCCGGAAACCATCAGCGGCATCAAAGCGTTTTGTTCCCAGAACAGCACGGCGTACGACCTGGCGGCTCCGCTGTTCTGCGATGCGTCGGGCGACGGCATTGTGGCGTTTCAGGCCGGAGCGGCTTTTCGGATGGGCGCCGAATCGACCGAAGAATTTGGCGAGAAGTTTGCGCCCACCGCCGAATACGGCGAACTGCTCGGCCATTCGCTGTATTTCTACACGAAAGATACCGGTAAGCCCGTGCGGTTTGTGCCGCCCTCCTACGCCTTGCAGGACATCACCAAAATCCCGCGTTACCGGCGGTTTAACGCCAAAGAATTTGGTTGCCAGTTGTGGTGGATCGAATACGGCGGGCGGCTGGATACCGTGCACGATACGGAAACCATTAAATGGGAACTCTGGAAAGTGGTGTACGGCGTCTGGAACCACATCAAAAATTCCGGCCAGTTTCCCGAAGCCGAAACCATGACCCTCGAATGGGTCGGGCAGATTCCCGGCAAACGCGAAAGCCGCCGGTTTGAGGGTGATTACATCCTGAAACAACAGGATGTGGTGGAACAGCGGACGCATCCCGATGCCGTGGCTTTCGGGGGCTGGTCGCTGGATTTACACCCCGCCGACGGTATCTTTTCCGAAAAACCGGGTTGCAACCAGTGGCATAGCAAGGGCCTGTACCAGATTCCGTACCGCTGTTTATACAGCAAAAACGTTAAAAATCTGTTCATTGCCGGCCGGATCATCAGTGCCTCGCACGTGGCCTTTGCGTCGTCGCGCGTAATGGGAACGAGCGCCCACGGCGGACAGGCCGTGGGCATGGCAGCCGCCCTGTGCGCGCGGGATGGCCTGCTTCCCCGCGACTTGACTGAACCCATTCGGATGCACGAATTGCAGCAGGAACTGCTCAAAACCGGTCAGCACATTCCGGGTTTGCACCTGTTCGACGGCGCGGATCTGGCCCGGACAGCCACCCTAACGGCGTCCAGCGAACTGGTACTGAATGAGCTACCCGCCGACGGTCCCTTAACGCAACTGACGTCGTCCGTTGGTCAGATGCTGCCCTTGCCCGCCGGCCCCGTTCCGCACCTGACGGTTTGGGCCAGCGCCGACCAGGACACCACGCTGACGGTGGAACTGCGCCGGAGCAGCAAACCGGAAAACCATACGCCGGACGTGACGCTCCAGACGCTGACCATTCCGGTTGCGAAAGGTCGTCAGGAAGTGGTGCTGAATTTTGAAGCCGTGCTTGAAGAACCGGCTTACGTTTTTGTCCTGTTCATGAAAAACGAGCACATCCGCCTGCCATACAGCGCCTTGCGGGTGACGGGTGTTTTGTCGGTTTTCAACAAAGTGAACGCGGCTGTTTCCAATTTCGGAAAGCAGGAACCGACCGAAGACATTGGCGTGGATGCGTTTGAGTTCTGGACCCCGGAACGGCGGCCCAAAGGCCAGAATCTGGCGCTGAAAGTCAATCCCGGTATTGCGCTGTTTGGGGTCGAAAACCTGCGGAACGGCGTGCAGCGGCCCACGAATCAGCCGAACGGTTTTGTGGCCGATCCGACCGATCCGAACCCGACGGTGACGCTAAGCTGGCCGGATACGCAGCGCATCAGCCGCGTGGAACTGTTCTTCGACGGCGACTTCGACCATCCGCTCGAAACCGTTATCATGACGCATCCGGAAACGGAAGTGCCCTTCTGCGTTCGTGATTACACGCTCTGCAACGACCGGAAAGAACCGGTTTTTCAGCAGACGAACAATCACCAGACGCGCAACACAATCCGGTTTGACCAGGCGATCGAAACCCGCAGTCTGACGATTCATTTAAAAGCCATGAACGGCCCAGCCCCGGCAGCGCTGATGGAAGTACGGATTTATTAAAAATATTCTTTTCGATTACCAGATCGGATATGATTTTCGCCAGACAGCGAGTCATATCCGATCTTTTTATTTTTATATTTTCAAATCCGCCATAGCACTATTACTATTCATGATTGGCTTATTCCCAATTTGAAGGTATACAGAAATCCGGAATGCGCCTAAATACCGTACACAATGACATTCCTCATCGTTTTTATCTATATCGAATCAATAAATACGATGAGGTTCGCGTCGATTTTCTTCCCATTTTTGTACAGAAATCATTTTCATACAACCTGCACAAAATTAAAGAAACTATGAAAAATCATATTGTATCCGTCGGTTCACAATTTCCGGACTTCAAAAAACTGGCCGTTGTTTCCCTGGAGAAAGGCAACGAGTTTTACGAAATTTCGTCTGACGACCACAAATCGGCTGGCAAATGGCTGGTGATGTTCTGGTGGCCGAAAGATTTTACGTTCGTTTGTCCGACCGAAATCGCCGAGTTCAACCACAAATTCGAAGATTTCGCAGACCGTGACACGATGGTGGTTGGGGCTTCAACCGACAGCGAATTTGTTCACCTGGCGTGGCGCAAAAACCACGATGACCTGCGTGGTCTACGATTCCCGATGCTGGCCGATACGTCAAAATCACTGGCCGAAGAGCTGGGTATCCTGGAAGCCAACGAAAAAGTAGCCTACCGCGTCACCTACATCGTTGACCCCCAAGGCATTGTTCGCTGGGTATCCGTGAACGACCTGTCCGTTGGCCGGAACGTCAACGAAGTCATTCGCGTGCTGGACGCCCTGCAAACCGACGAACTTTGCCCCTGCAACTGGGTGAAAGGCGAAGAAACGCTGAATGCTTAATCAAGGAAAAGGGAGGAAAGGAGGAATGGAAAAGGCAAAACCGCCCCTTCCTTTCGTCCTTCCCTCCCCCTCTCCTTTCTTCCTTCAAACTATGATCACTTCCATTCAAAACGAAACCGTTCTGTCGCTGCTGACCAACCTGGGGCTGGATACGACGGCTTCTTATCCGGCTTTAGAAACGCTCGGACAGGTTGACCACCGGTATTTGCGCGACCTGAAAATTAACGTTGGCAACGTCCTCAACAGCAGCCAGAACCTGACGAAGAAAGAAGCCCGTTTGCTGGCGTTGTCGGTAGCCGTCAACGAAAAATACCAGCCGCTGATCGACAGCCTTTCGGAGCAGGCCCGTCAGGAAGGCGCAACGGACGCCGAAATTGCCGAAACGCTGGCTTGTACGTCGCTGCTGAGCACCAACAATGTGTTCTACCGGTTCCGGCATTTTACCGGAAAAGAGTACTACCAGCAAACGCAACCCGGCATTCGGATGAGCATTATGATGAATCCGGTGTTGGGCAAAGAATTTTTTGAATTAATGAGTCTGGCGGTTTCGGCCGTCAACGGCTGCGAGTTGTGCGTTAATTCGCACGAAGAAAGCGTTCTGAAACACGGCGCAACGGAAGCCCGGGTTTTCGACGCCATCCGGCTGGCCTCCGTCATCAAAGGGCTGATTACGCTTTTGTAAGGGAATTCTGTACACTTCATCGACTGGACCTGCGGGCTTTTACGGCCTTGCAGGTCTTTTTTTTGCCAATAAATAAATCAAGGGATTTGAAGTACTTACTTCCGGCGGTTTTTAGATAGTTTTGCGGGTAAAAATACCTACTCCCTCTTCAAAAACTATAGCATGAAAAAGTTTCTACGGATTCTCGGCATCCTGGTGGGCGTCGTGGTCCTGCTGGTTGCCGGTAGTGTTGCGTACATCAAAACGGCTCTCCCCAATGTTGGTCCGGCTCCCGAACTAACCATCAGCACCGATTCGGCCCAGATTGCCCGCGGAAAGTATTTGGCCAACCACGTAGCGGTTTGCATTGATTGCCACTCGGAACGGGACTGGAAAATTTCGAGCGGGCCGGTGGTGGCGGGCACCGAAGGAAAAGGCGGTGAAGCCTTCACGCGCGAAATGGGATTCCCCGGCAGCTATTACGCCCGAAACATCACGCCGGCTCATCTGAACGGCTGGACCGACGGCGAAATTTACCGGGCCATTACCACCGGTGTCAGCAAAGACGGGCGGGCCTTGTTTCCGGTTATGCCCTACGGAAATTTCGGGCAGGCCGATCCGGACGACATCAAGGCCATTATTGCGTATGTCCGCACGCTCAAACCCATTGAGAACAAGGCCATTCCGGAACCCGAATCTGATTTTCCGATGAATTTGATTATCAACACGATCCCGGCGAAATCGGAAGGGGGCAAACGCCCGGACCCGGCGGATTCGCTGGCTTACGGCAAGTACCTGGTCACGCTGGCCAGTTGCGGAGAGTGCCACACGCCGGTGGACGACAAAGGACAAAAATTACCGGGAATGGATTTTGCCGGTGGCCGGTCGTTCCCGATGCCGTCCGGAACGGTGAAATCCTCAAATTTGACGCCGGATTCCGAATCCGGCCTTGGCTCCTGGACCAAACAGGCGTTTATTGCCCGCTTTGATGCGGCCCGGCAAAAGGATTTTACCCATCCAACGGCGCTCGAACATCCGGAATTTAACACCATCATGCCCTGGATCATGTATGCCGGCATGAATGACCAAGATCTGGGCGCCATTTTCACGTATCTGAAAACCGTCAAGCCGGTAAAAAATGCGGTTGTGAAATTCACGCCAAAAGGGCAGGAAGTAGCCGCCCGCTAAACAGGCGAAAACCGGCCGCGCGGCCGGTTTTTCATCGTTGCAAAGACGATCTTTTCTCAAAAATCACCGAAATCCGTGACCGAAAAATCCCGGATTTCGGTGATTTTTTTTGCCAAGAAACCCGGGACCTTTGTATCAGTAGTTGCAATCCCACCGGTTCCGGGCTTACGTTCAAAAACCGGGTTGGGAAAGGGCGGAGTCCGGAAACCGCACAAACGGGGCGCAACCGAAAAGCCACACGAGTAGGAGATTACACGGTATCAATTCTCTAAAACACCATGCCAAAGTATGTTATTGAACGGGAAATTCCCGGCGCAGGTCAACTCACGGCCGATCAGTTAAAAGCGATTTCGCAGACTTCCTGCAGCGTTATCAACGGTTTGGGACCCCAGATTCAGTGGGTTCACAGTTACGTGACGGACGACAAAATCTATTGCATTTACAATAGTCCCAACGAGGAGGTTATTCGGGAGCACGCCCGGCTGGGCGGTTTTCCGGCAAATTCGATCAGCAAGGTATCGACCATTATTGACCCGGTTTCGGCGGAGTAAGTCCTCTTTTACGGCAAGGTAAAAACCGCTGGCATCAGTCACTGAACAAGACGGGCGATGACGACCCAGCCCCGCCAGATGGCGGGGCTGGGTTATTCCCGTTCCTCCTGAACATCCACTCCGAGGTATAGTTCACCCAATGAAATCCCGGCATCGACGGATTCCAGCCGAACCACATCCGTTAGTTTCCAGTAGGAAGCAATCCGCCATAAATCATTTTCAACTTTGGTAAAAACTTCAACCAGAACGCCATCGGGCCTAATTTGAACCTACTCGCGAAACGAAGGAATCTGCCGGTAAAGACTAAATTCCCTGCGCTTGTCGTATCCTTTCGTCGAGGGAGAAAACACTTCGATAATGACAAGGGGATTATTGGCGTCCTTTTTATTAACATCAAATCCCTGTACTGGCCCGCAAATAATACTGGCATCCGGATAAACATACTGGGTTTCGGAAACGGCCAGCGCCAGGTCTGAGTTGTATACCAAGCACGGTTTTCCCCGCAAAGCGCTCCGGAGTTCAGCACCAACATTGTTGGCAAGCAGGCTATGTGCCGGACTTCCACCCGTCATATCATAAATTACACCGTCAAGGTATTCGTGCTTAATGTCCGACCCCTTTTCCAGAGCAAAGTAGTCTTCGAGGGAATAGTATTTTTTTTCAGCAGGCAGGCCTTTTGTTGTCAAACGCGTTAATAATCTACGGTTCTCGAAATCAAGCTGAACATAAAATAATCCTTTTTGAGCAATAAACGCAAAATCTGCCCTACCCCGCTCGCTTTACCAGATCGACTAAAAGCTCGATCCAGAGCGGACTATCGTTCAGACTTTCGACCAGTTGCCAGCGTTTTCCACCGTGTTTTTCAAACAATTCGCGGTATTCTTCGCCCACCTCAATGGTCGTTTCCAGACAGTCGGCGACAAAGGCGGGCGAAAAAGCCAGCACACTGCTGATTCCTTTTTGGGCTAATTCCGGAATCACTTCGTCCGTATACGGTTTTATCCAGGGATTTTTTCCAAGCCTCGACTGAAAACTGGTGGTATATTTTCCTTCCGGAATACCAAGCGCCTGCACCAGCAAACGGGTGGTCTCAAAACACTGCGCCCGGTAACAATATTGATTCATACTGTGCAGCGAGGAGCAGCAATCGCCCAGTTTGCAAACGTGGCCGGTTACATCACCTTTCAGAATCTGACGCTCGGGCAAACCGTGGTAGCTGAACAGGTAATGATCAAACGACTCCTGCGCCATGTACTGCCGAGCGCGCTGGGCAAACCCTTCGATAAATTTTGGGTGATCCAGAAAGCTATTCGTGAACGCAACGCGCGGAATGACCTGCCATTTCCCCACAATGTCCATTACTTTCTCGTATACCGAACCCGTGCTGGCCGATGCGTACTGCGGAAAAAACGGAATGACGACAATATCCGTCAAACCCAGTTGCTGGAACGCCGAAAGGCCGGCATCGATACTCGGATTCTGATACCGCATCGCCAGTTTGACGACATAGTCGTCGCCCAGACTGGCTTGCAGGTCACGCTCAACAATCTCGCCGTAATACTTTAAAGGCGAACCGTTAACGGTCCACAACTCCCGGTATACCTTGGCCGATTTGGGCGCACGAAAGGGCGCGATGATGCCATTGACCAGAAAATACCGCTGCGCATACGGCACATCAATGACCCGACCATCCATCAAAAACTCCCGGAGGTACTTTCGGACGTCCGGCACCGACGGGCTATCCGGTGTTCCCAGGTTCACAATCAGAACGCCGGTTTTGCCGACGGATCTCCGGCCAGCCGGAGCGTGTTGCATGGCAGATATATCCCGATCGGATACGTTCATAACTAAATAGCGAGTTGGCTGATCAAAATTACAACGCAAATGGTATCAACTCAATCAATATCTTTTATTTTTACATCGATAGTATCGATAACTACTGGATGGCTGGACGGTTCTAATGGTCAGATAGGGTTGTATAAACAGCAGATTTCGGACTTATACATTCCCCTCTACCCATCCTGACCCGTTCAGCCCTTTTGCCATTCACCATTACAACCATCCAATCGTGACCCTTTCGCAGTTAGAATACATCGTTGCCGTTGATACGTACCGCCATTTTGCCACTGCCGCCGATCATTGCCACGTTACGCAGCCCACCCTCAGTATGCAAATCCAGAAGCTGGAAGACGAGTTGGGCGTGTTGCTGTTCGACCGATCGAAGCAGCCCGTGGTGCCGACCGAAACCGGCCAAATCATTTTGAATCAGGCCCGCGATGTGTTGCGGGCGGCCCGTCGGATTCCGGAAATTGTGAAAGAGTCCCGCGAGGATTTCAGTGGTGAACTCCGGCTTGGGATCATCCCTACCCTGGCGCCGTACCTGCTTCCTTACTTCATCGGGCCGTTCATTGAGCAGTACCCGGCCGTTACGGTTCAGATTCAGGAAATGATGACGGAGCAGGTGCTGGAGCGACTCAAAAATGGCCTGATCGACGTCGGGATTATTGTCACTCCGCTGGACGAAAACGGGTTGGTCGAAATTCCGTTGTTTTACGAACCGTTTGTGCTCTATGCGGCCAATTCGCACCCGCTGTTTCAAAAAACCGTCGTTTCATCCACCGACCTGAAAACCGAAGGCTTGTGGTTGTTAACGGAAGGCCATTGCTTTCGGAATCAGGTGGTTAGCCTGTGCGGAACCGACAAACGACAGAACGGCAGCCAACCGCTCCGGTACGAAACCGGATCGCTCGAAACCCTGATCAAACTGATTGATAAACAGGACGGTTTTACTTTACTGCCTTACCTGGCCACGATCGACATGGACAACGCCCGCAAGGCGCGCATCCGGCCTTTCGAGGCTCCGCAACCCGTGCGGGAAGTGAGTCTGGTGATGCACCGCAGCTTTCTGAAACGGAAACTGATCGACGCGCTGAAACAGGAAATCCTGGCGCATCTGCCCGCCGATCTGACCACCTCGAAAAAGAAAAATGCCGTCGTTCACATTTAACGGCGGCTAAACCGACGCCGGTTGCCGTTCCGAAAACCGTTGCCCGCAATTTCGTTGCGGTTTCCGTTCGAACTGTTTGCCGATTGGGGCCGCGATGGCAGAGCGGGCGCTTCAACCGCCGGGGCTGTTCCCATCGGATACGGATGGTTATCGACAACCGGAATATTCTTGGCAATCAGCTTGTTAATATCCCGCAGGTATTCTTTTTCCTCGGCATCGCAGAACGAAAACGCAATTCCGTTGTTGCCCGCCCGACCGGTTCGCCCAATCCGGTGAACATACGTTTCGGGCACGTTCGGCAGTTCGTAGTTGATAACGTGCGAAAGTTCTTCCACGTCGATTCCCCGCGCGGCAATATCAGTGGCTACCAGGACGCGCGTCTGGCGGTTTTTAAAGTTGCTCAGGGCCCGTTGCCGGGCATTCTGGGATTTGTTGCCGTGAATGGCTTCGGCCTGAATACCGGCTTTGGCCAGGTCTTTGGCTACTTTGTCGGCACCGTGTTTCGTGCGGGCAAACACCAGCGCCGAGCCGATGGTCTGATCGTTCAGTAAGTGAATCAGCAGGCGTTTTTTGTTGGCTTTGTCCACAAAATAAACCGCTTGCTTCACGGTTTCGGCCGTCGACGAAACCGGTGTTACTTCCACCTTGGCCGGTTTTTTCAGAATGGTATCGGCCAGCTTAGCCACGTCGGGCGGCATGGTTGCCGAGAAAAACAACGACTGACGTTGCGTCGGCAACTTGGCAATCACCTTTTTAACGTCGTGAATAAAGCCCATATCCAGCATCCGGTCGGCTTCGTCCAGCACGAACAGTTCGATGTGCCGCAGATCGACAAACCGCTGGTTCATCAGATCGAGCAGCCGCCCCGGTGTTGCAATCAGAATATCGACTCCGGTTTTCAGGGCCTGCGTCTGGGCGTGTTGCGACACCCCGCCGAAAATAACCGTATGGCGCAAAGTCAAAAACCGGCCGTAGGCCGTAAAGCTGTCGCCAATCTGGATGGCCAGTTCGCGGGTGGGGGTCAGAATCAGGGCCTTGATGGGTCTCGGACCGCGATCCGACAGTCTTTGTTCACTCAGAATCTGGAGAATGGGAATCGCAAAGGCGGCCGTTTTTCCGGTGCCGGTCTGGGCGCAACCCAGCAAATCCTGGCGTTCCAGTAAAATCGGGATGGCTTGTTCCTGAATGGGGGTGGGAGTGGTATAACCTTCGGTGCTCAGCGCCTTCAGAATCGGCTCAATAAGCGGTAATTTCGTAAAAGACATGTGGTAAATTTAGGTACTTGTATCCGTACAACCGTTTCAGGACAAATAAAGTGCCATTATACCAGCAACACCTGCTATTCACTCCAGTTATCAACTGACAATCCGGGGACTCTATCAAAATGATTTACGTTGTTGGTCACCAAACTCAAATCATTGACGATAGCGGTCCCGGCAATCAAGATATCATTATGACCAATAATTTGTCCCTGTTTGCGTAATTCGGCAAAAATCTCAGCAGCGCACTGAGCACTTTCCTGACTAAGCGGAAGCACGGAATTCACACGAGCGAACTCCAGAAACCGATCCAATTGCTTACGGGCATCTTTGTAATAAAGTCCATTCAGAACTTCGTAATAAGTAACGACACTCAAGTGCAGGTAGCCATGCTCTCGTAAATAAGAATCTATTTTAGCCACAACCGAAGGATGGTTTCGAAAAAAATAAGACAGTGTATCGGTATCAATAATCGCTCGTTTCATAAATCAACCGCGCGGTTAAACAGATCGTCTCCGGTTTTCTTAGCTTCTTTTCGGAAATCCTCAAAATCCTCTTCGGACATATCATTCCAGCAACCTGCCAGGTTTAGAATGGTCTGCCGTGTCTCTTCTTTATGATGCCTGTCAGGGCTGAACTGGGCCAGAAGTTCGTCTACCTGTACGAGGTACTCAACAGGAATCAGGCTAAGTTTCTGCAAAATGGATTGATAGGTTTTCTCAGTAGGTGTCATAGCTGATCATTTTCCGGTAAACACATTTCGCATTCCTATTGGTTGCACGAATTTCTATCACACCATCAGCAGCCGCCAGATGCCGGAAATCAACAGCAGAATCAGGCCAACGGGCGTCAGCACTTTCCAGCACAGAAACATCATCTGATCGACGCGTACGCGCGGAAACGTCCAGCGAACCCACATCTGCACCAGCACGGCCAGCATGGCTTTGGCAAACAGCCAGAAAAAACCGGTGATGTTGCCCCAGGCCGTGCCCGGCAAACCGCTCGTCCAGTCGGCCAGCCGCAGCGGCCCCAGGTTGGGCAGGGGCGTATTCCAGCTTCCGAGAAACAAGATGGCCCCCAGAAAGGAGACGAGCAGCATCATGGCGTATTCCGAGAGCATCAGCAGGGCAAACCGCATCCCGCTGTACTCGGTGTTGTATCCCCCCACCAGTTCGGATTCGCCTTCGGGCAGGTCAAACGGCGCGCGGTTGCTTTCGGCCAGGGTCGTGATGAAAAAAATGACGTAGGCAATCAGCAGAAACGGGCTGCGAACGATGTTCCAGCTAAAAAAACCGCCCCAGTTGGTCACGTCAATATTCAGGAATTTCAGGCCAAACAAATAATTCGTTTCTTCCGTATAAATGCCCTGCTGAAAGCTCATCTCCTGCAAATTAAGCGTCTGCCCGATCATCACAACGCAGAGGATCGTCAGCCCCAGCGGTATTTCGTAGGAAACAATCTGGGCCACCGAGCGCATGGCCCCCAGGAGCGAATACTTGTTGTTGGAACCCCAGCCCGCCATCATAATTCCGATCACATCGACCGACACAATCGCCATCAGGTAAAAAACACCGACGCTGGTGGTGGCGCCCTGCAAATCGGGCGTCAGGGGCAAAACCGCATACCCGGCAAAAATCGACGCAAAAATGATCATGGGCGCCAGCAGAAACAACCGCCGGTCGGCGGCCTGGGGCACAATGTCTTCCTTTTGCAGCAGCTTCAGCAAATCCGCAATCAGTTGCAGCAACCCGTATTTGCCTACCTCCATCGGGCCCAGCCGGTCCTGGATAAACGCCGAAACCTTTCGTTCGAGGTAAACGCCAATGACCACAAAACTAACCGCCAGAACTAAAGATATCGGAAGAGCAAGCATAGTTGTACCACGGACCGGCGGGCGCTCCCGTTTCGTCCGTGTTTGATTCTGAGAAGATTTCTCCGGCTTCCGCCGAAAAACCGTATTGACTTTCAAATATAGATACGGCTGACTAATATCACGGGCAAAAGTCCGGGGCACCGTAACATTTTCGTTAAACCGCCCGTTGCCCGAAGAAAAACCGTATGCCTGAGTCTGCCAAAGAACCCATCGCCCTGTTCTGGTTCCGCCGGGATTTGCGCCTGCCCGACAATGCCGGGCTCTACCACGCACTCCGGAGCGGTTTGCCGGTTTTGCCGGTTTTTATTTTTGACCCAGCCATCCTCGACGCACTGGACGATCGACACGACCGGCGGATAACGTTCATCCATCAGACACTTCTGGCCCTGCAAATCGAACTGCGGGCGCTCGGCACCACGCTGATCGTGCGGCATGGAAACCCGCTGGACGTGTATAAACAACTCCTGACCGAGTTTGATGTTCAGGCGGTTTACGCCAATTACGATTACGAAGTATACGCCAAGGAACGCGACAAGGCCGTGGCCGAACTGCTGGCCGAAAACGGCGCGACGTTCGGCCCGTTCAAAGACCAGACGATCTTCGACCGCGACGAAGTGCTGACCGCCAGCGGCACACCGTATACGGTTTTTACGCCCTACAGCCGCACCTGGCACCGCAACCTGACGGACTTTTCGCTTAAAGCCTATCCCACCGAGCTGTATTTCGGCAACTTCCTGAAAACCGGTGCGCGGCCCATCCCGGCGCTGGAAGCGATTGGTTTCAAACCGGCAGACGACCTTTTCCCGGAAAAAACCGTGGTCCCCGAATTGCTGAAACAGTACCCCGAAACCCGCAATTTTCCGGCGCTACCGGGAACGAGCGAACTGGGCATTCACCTGCGGTTCGGAACCATCAGCATTCGGGCACTGGCGCGGCAGGCCCGCGAACACAACGGCACCTTTCTGAACGAACTGGTCTGGCGGGACTTTTATTTTCAGGTGCTCGACCATTTTCCACACGTCGAAAAAAAGGCCTTCCGACCCGCCTACGACCACATTCTCTGGCGCAACCACGAAGGCGATTTTGAGCGCTGGTGCGAAGGCCGAACGGGCTATCCGATTGTGGACGCCGGGATGCGGCAATTGAACGAAACCGGCTGGATGCACAACCGCGTCCGGATGATCACGGCCAGTTTTCTCTGCAAACACCTGCTGATCGACTGGCGCTGGGGCGAAGCGTATTTTGCCCGTAAACTTCGCGATTACGACCTCTCGGCCAACAACGGCGGCTGGCAGTGGGCGGCCGGTTCGGGCACGGATGCGGCCCCGTATTTCCGGGTGTTCAACCCCACCTTGCAGGCCCGAAAATTTGATCCCCAGAGCGCGTACATCCGGCGCTGGGTGCCTGAGTTCAACACGCCCGACGAACGCCCGCCGATGGTTGAGCACACCCTGGCGCGCAACCGGGCCATCGACGTTTACAAAAAAGGCTTGGCGCGCGGGCAATAGCGTCAAAATAGTATTCATAAAATTGTAACTTGGATCATTCCAACGCCCGGGCCGCTTTTGTTGTCTATACGAATACAACCCCAGAACCGATTGCATGCGTAACTTGTACCTTTTCTGTCTTGTCTTCTTTTTTGGTAGTTTTCAGATACTTGTGGCTCAACGGGTTACCCTCAGCGGCACCGTCATGCGGGCGGACACCAGCCTTCCCGTAGTGGGGGCCAGCCTGTTCGTAACAGAATCCGGCGCCGGAACGACCACCGATGAGCAGGGGCGGTTTTCGTTTTCGCTGCGACCCGGTTCCTACCACATCAACCTTTCCGCCGTCGGTTTCAAATCCGACCGTCCGTTTATTGTCGTCAACGCCAACCGAACGGCGGTTTTCAAACTCATCTCCCAAACGTTCGAACTCGACGAAGTGGAGGTTCGCGACCGGCGCGCCGATCAGAACGTCAAGGACATTCGGATGAGCCAGATTCAGCTCGATGTCCGGCAACTCAAAAAAATGCCGGTCGTTCTGGGCGAACCGGACATTCTGAAAGCCCTCACGCTCCAGGCCGGTGTTTCAACGGCGGGCGAAGGCGCGGGCGGTTTCAATGTGCGCGGGGGGCGTACCGACCAAAATCTGGTGCTGCTCGACGGGGCACCGATGTACAACACCTCGCACTTACTCGGTTTTTACACCAACATCAGCGCCGACGTGGTGCAGGACGTCAACCTCTACAAAGGCAGCTTTTCGTCGCAGTACGGCGGCCGGATTTCGTCCTTGCTGCTGGTCAACACCCGGAGCGGCAACAGCGAACGCTGGCGGCTCTCGGGCGGCATCAGCCCGGTCAGCGGACGGGTGATGGTCGATGGCCCGATCGCCAAAGGACTAACGCTGATGGCGGCCGGTCGGGTGGCGTATCCGAACTGGATTCTGAAGTCGTTTCCGGAGCGCAGCACGGCCAAAGAAAGCCGGGCGTTTTTCTACGACGGCAACCTGAAACTCAACTACTCGCCCAACGCGATCAACACTTTTTCGCTCTCGGCTTACCGCAGTGCGGATCATTTCAAGTTCCCGGGCGACACCACCTACGGCTGGCAGTCGAACGTGGTGTCGGGCCGCTGGAGCAGTCTGCTGCGCCCGAATCTGCAACTGAACGTCAACGCTTTATACAGCGGTTACCAGTATCATGTCGATGGAGAAACCGCAGGCTACACGTTCCGGCTGACTTCCTACATTCAGCACCGCGAAGCCAAGGCCGACCTGTTTTACACCCTGTTCGAGAAACACAAACTGCAGGTCGGGGCCAACGGCATTCTGTACCGGATTCAGAAAGGCGATCAGCAACCGACGGGCAATCCTTCCAGCATCAACCCCAAGCAGCTCGAACCCGAAAACGGCCGTGAGCTGGGTGTGTATGTCAACACCGAGTGGACCCTGACGCCCGCCATGACGGTCCAGGCCGGTTTGCGGTATTCGTCGTTCGGTCAGGTGGGGCCGCAGACGGTGTACCGGTACGCCGGGCAAGTGCCCCGCACCCCCGAAACCGTCGTCGATTCAACGGTTTACGGCTCTGGAAAACCCATTCAGCCCTACGGCGGTTTTGAACCCCGGCTGGGGATACGGATGCAACTCGCGGAAGATTTGTCGCTGAAAGTGAATTACAGCCGTAACCGGCAGTACATCCACCTGATTTCGAATACGACGGCCATCACCCCCTCGGATTTCTGGAAAGTCAGCGACGCGTTCGTGCCCGCGCAGGTGGCCGATCAACTGGCCGTCGGTTTTTTCAAGAACCTGAACGACAATGCCTTCGAACTGGCCCTTGAAGGCTATTATAAAAACATCGATAACCTGGTGGAATACCGCAACGGCGCGACGCTGCTCCTGAACGAGCGACTGGAAACGGATTTGCTGCGGGCGCACGGCAAGGCCTATGGTATCGAACTGAGCGTGGCCCGAAACCGGGGCAAACTGACGGGGCAATTCAACTATTCGTACGCCCGCTCGCTGGTGGCCGTGCAAACGCCGTTCAGTGAGTTGCAGGTCAACCGGGGCGAGTGGTACCCGTCGAATTTCGACAAACCGCACAACCTGAACATTCAGACCCGGCTGGCCATGCGCTACAACTGGACCTTTACGACCAATTTTGTGTACAGCACCGGCGTTCCGGCCACGTATCCCGACGGTCAGTACGTGTTTGCCAACCAGCCCACGCTGAATTATTCCAGGCGCAATGCCGACCGCATTCAGGACTACCACCGGCTGGATCTGGCTTTTTCGAAGGACACGCGCCTGAGCAACCGCCAGACCCGCTACAGCATCTGGACCATCGGTTTGTACAACGTGTACGCCCGCAAAAATCCGTATTCGGTGTATTTCAACCGCGCGAATTCGCGGACCGATGCCTACCGGCTGGCGGTTTTTGGCACCATCATTCCGTCGGTTGCCTACAATTTTCATTTTTAAGCAAAGCCTTTCACCCGGTTTTTAAAGACCGGCCAGTTATACCCTATGAAACGAATTATGCTGTTCTGGGCCCTTGTCAGCCTTTTTTCTTCCTGCATCGATCAGGTCAGCCTGCCGATCCGGAACGAGGCCCCGCAACTGGTGGTCGATGGCCTGATCACAAACGAAAAACCGCCTTACAGCGTCCGGCTTTCGTATTCGGGCAGCTTTGTTTTCGGCCAGGAAACCCCGCAGGATCAGACGATCAGCAACGCAACGGTGACGCTCAGCGACGATGCGGGCCGTTCGACGGCGATGCGTCACGATCCGTTCAAACCCGGTTTTTACCGAAGCACCGATTCGTCCTTTATCGGTCAACCGGGCCGCACCTACACGCTCCACATTCGGCTGGCCGACGGCAAAAGCTACGTTTCCGCGCCGGAAAAAATGCCCGCCAATCCGGGAATCGACAGCGTTTACGCCCGGTTTACGCCCACCGAAAGCATAACCCTCCCCTACCAGTATTACTTTTACGCCGACATCACCGACCCGGCCACCGAAACCAATTATTACCGCTGGACGGCCTACACCTACACGAGCCGGATTGCGGTCGGTATTCCCTGTTGCCTGGGCTGTCCGGGACGCTGTTACGACCGCTGCTGGCTGCAATACGCCAGTCAGGATGTGAATATTTTGTCGGATCAGGGCGTCAACGGAAATCGGCTGCCCCAACGGCTGGTGATGCGCTCGCCCATTTACAATCCCGGTCCCACGCTGGTTGAGGTGCAGCAGTACTGCCTGACGCCCGCAGCGTACCAGTTCTGGAAGCTCTACAAGGAGCAGCAATCCCGCACCGGCACCATCTTTGATCCGCTACCGGCTTCCGTTATTGGCAATATTTCAAACGTGAACGATCCCGAAGATCGGGCTTTGGGTTTTTTCGGCGCGTCGGCGCTGGTGCGCAAACGGTTTCGGGAGCAGGGCAACGACACCTACGGCCCGGCGATTTACGGTTTTATCAGTTCGATCATCGTTCCGCAGGGCGATTGCCGCGCTACCTACGGGTATCAGTCCCCCATAGTCGAACCGCCGGGATGGCAGTGATTTACAACACTTTCCAACTCACCATCCAGCTTCGTCCACCCGGTTTTTGCTGATCGGCTTTCGGCAGTGGCACACCCGCCAGACCGGTTTGCGGATTGAGGCAAATCAGCGTCAGTTTATACGGCTGCTGGGTGGCCGAAACCAGTCGGGTCGACCGCAGGAATACCTGGCCGGATCGCGGATCAATATCGTCAACCACGGCGAACAAAACATCGTCTTTGCCCAGCGGCTGGTCACCGATCTGCGTCGCTTCCGTCACTTTAAACTGCCAGGTTTGGCCGATCGCCATTTTGCCCGGCTTAACGAGCTGGGTCTGTACATCGCCTTTGAACAACACGGACGGCACGGTTTTGGACCGCGACAACGCCCCCAGCAAACTGTCGACCGAGGCACTTTCAATCCGCAGCTCCAGATTTTCTTTGGTTTCGATGGCGAATCCGAGCGGTTCCGGTTCTTCGGTCGGGATGATGCCTTTGGCGATGGCTTCCGCGCGCTCCCGTTCGTAGGAATTACCCGCCGACGCCATCAGGTTGCTGGTCAGGTATTGACCCGGAAACTGGAAAAACTCCTTGACCGCCACGATTTTGTAAAGGTAGTCGCTCGTTTCCTGATTCATCGACAGGAAGTAGTAGTTGGTTTCGCGCTGTTTTTTCATGTGCGACTGCATCCGGCCAATGCCGCCGTTGTAGGCAGCCGCCACCATCGTCCACGAACCCAGGTTGCGGTGCAAAATCCGCAGGTACCGGCAGGCTGCGTCGGTCGATTTCAGCAGGTCTTTGCGCTCGTCCACCTGGTCGGTAATTTTCAGCCCCAGTTCCGATGCGGTTTCGGGCATGAGTTGCCAGTAGCCCATCGCTCCTTTGCGCGAAACCGCATCGGCCTTCAAGCCGCTTTCGACCACCGCCAGGTATTTGAAATCGTCGGGAATCCGGTGTTTTTTCAGGATGGATTCGATAACCGGAAAATACTGCGCGATGGCCCGACGGCGGAAATTGATCAGGTGGTTCTGCGACGATACATTCCGCATCAGCGCCATCGACAGGTTATGCGCCACGGCCCCGCTTTCCACCGGAACCAGCTCCCCGCAAAAATTGACACCCGCCGGTTTGGACACCGGCACCGTCCGGGTAGCCGGTTTTCGCGGCATGTTCCGGGCCGAACGCTGCGCCAGCGCCGTCGTCGCGACGGAGAGAAAAAGAAGACTAATCAGGGTACTCGAAAAAAAGAAACGTTGTTGCTGCACAGACCTATAACCTTGGTTGTCAAACAGAAAACGTTCCCAGCCGATTTTGGGTTTCTATTGGACCCGGTTTTTAGTAAAAGGTTACGGATCGCCCGGCACCTGAACCCGTTTGATCAGAATTTAAAATCCGGCTGGGCGACTGCACTGTTTCGAAATACCGTTATTTTTGCCAAATACCATGCTTCACTGACATCCTGTCATTTGTAGCAGACGCATTAGGCGGTTACCCAATGGAAAACAACGATGTTCGCTGGAAACAACGATTCCAGAATCTAAAAAAGTCCCTGACGCATCTGGAAGCCGCACTGGCTATCGAAGAACCTGATTTTCTGCAAAAAGCCGGGATCATTCAGCTTTTTGAAATGAGTTTCGAGCTTTCCTGGAATGTGATGAAAGACTATCTGGAAGAGCAGGGCTTCATCGATGTTAAATCACCCCGGAGCGCGCTGAAAAAAGGGTTTGAAATTGGTCTTATTGCCGATGGACACAGTTGGATGGAGTTATTAATCGATCGAAATCTAACCGCCCATACGTACGACGAAGCAAAAGCGACTGAAGTAGAACACCTGATCCATCACAAATACTTTCCGTTATTAAAAGAACTGTATACCGGTTTTCAACAAAGACTTGATGCAAACTAGATTTGGACTTCAGGAGAAAGACCTTCAGGCCATTCTTGAGGTATTGGGGAGACAGCCTGAAATCGAAAAAGCGTATTTATTTGGTAGCCGGGCCAACGGAAACTTCAGGAACGGTAGCGACGTCGATCTTGCCTTAAAAGGCCGGTTGCTCGATTTAGGGATTATTAACCGCATCAATTACCTCCTGAACGAAGAAAGTATACTGCCCTATCGTTTCGATCTACTGAACTACCACACCCTTACCAATCAGGCATTAATTGACCACATCGACCGGGTAGGTGTCGAAATTTATCGCAACCTGAACCCGTTTGATCGGGATTTAAAATCCTGATCAAACGGCAACTTCTTTCGCGGCTTCGGCCGCTTGCTTTTTCGTCACATCCCGGTTAATGATGTACATCATCACAATCGTAAGCGCCATCGATGCGGCCACAATGTACCCCAGCAGACTGTAGCGCTCCAGGGTCCCGTCGGCAGCCTGCACAACAATCAAACCCGCCACCATGGAGGCAATGCCGCCGGAAATTTGCGACACCGACGAATTGATACCCATGTAAGCGCCCCGGTCCTGCGGGTCCGGAACGCCCGAAACCAGAGTTCCCGACGACACCATCCGCGCCGAAATCCCGGCAAACAGCAAGACGTTGATGAGCATGATTTGCCAGAGCGGAGTGAAGCCCAGGTTGCAGTAGATAACGGTAATCACCATGCCCCACAGGGACGCGTAGAGAAACAAGGGGAATTTTCCGATCTTATCACTGAGTTTCCCGGCGAAAGGCCCGATGATAATGGCCGAAATCCCGGTCACCATGTAGATCAGCGGCAGGTCGGTTTGCGAAATGCCCAGGTTGTGAATGGCAAACGCGCTCCCGAACGGCATCAGCATAAAACCGCCCGTAGCCAGCAAAGTGGTGCTGGCAAAACCGCGCAGATAGCTCGGCCGCGAAACCGTATGCAACAAATGCTGAAACGGATTTCGCCCGGATTTGACTTGCAAATGCGCGTTCACCGGTTTCATGTACAGCACAATCGCAACGCCGACGATGACGCTCACGGCCACAATCAGAAGAAACGGCGCGTGCCAGCCCAGACCATTGGCCAGGTACAGACCCAGCGGAATACCCAGCACCTGACTGGCGGCAAAGGCCGTCTGGACAATGCCCATCACCCGGCCGCGCACCTGCCAGGCAAACAAATCGGTGATGATCGCAAACCCGATCGAGCCAATGACCCCACCGAAAATACCGGTAACGATGCGGGCAATCAGCAGAAAGTGGTAGTCGGGTGCGATGCCGCAAAGCAGCGTGCCGACGACAAAACCGCTGTAAAAGAACAGCAGTAGGCTCTTTCGGTCGTACCGATCGGCAAAACCGGCCGTCAGCAGGCCCGCGGTTCCGGCGCTGAAGGCATAGGCCGACACCACCCAGCCGAACTGCGCCGTCGTAATTTTTAGCTCCTCCATGAGTTGCGCGCCCAGCGGAGAAAGCACCATGAAGTCCAGAATAACCGTAAACTGAATAAACGCCAGCATGCCGATGATGGCTTTTTCGTAGCGGGTAAAGGCGGTTTTTTGTTCTGCGTTCTGCATACGTGGTTTCGGGAACTTCCTATCCGGTTTTGAAAGATCAGTAAGACCTGTCCGGTTTTCAAAACCGGACAGGTCTGGAAAATTCAGGGTTTTAACGCTTTCAGGACCAGCTTCAGGGCTTCGTTCAGCAACGCTTCGTCCAGCACGAACTTGCCCCAGCCCGGCGATTGGTGGAACTTAATGAGCTGATACAAAGGCGCAAAGGCGATGGACCAGTAGATCTCAATCGGCAGCCGGATCAGTTCGTTGCGCCGGATGGCGTTGCCGACGAAGGTTTTCATCACGGCCGAAAACGGATTGCGGGCGTCGCCCTGAAATTTTTCGTGGAAAGGCGAGTGCCGCATCTGCTCCATGAAATGCATCCGCAGCGGAAACCTCAGGCAGTAATCGGCCCGGTTTTGCCACTGAATGCGCAGCCCTTCTTCAAAACGCATGTCGGGATCAAACCCGTTCAGGGTGGCCGCGCTCATCAGCGCCATTTCCTCGTAGTAGATTTGCCGAATCAGATCCTCGCGGTCTTTGAAGTAGATGTAAATGGTAGCCGGTGATACGCCCGCAGCTTTCGCCAGTTTCTGCATGCTCAGGCCGTCAAATCCCTCCCGGACGATCATCTCCATCGCCTGTTCCCGAATCGCCAGTTCCTTTGCTTCGTCCCGTAATCGCATGCCACAAAAATAAACGAACGTTCTTTTATTTCCAAGGGGTCTGAACTCGGATTTCACAGATTAATCCGAGTTCAGACTTACAGCCGGAAACGTTGCCTGGCTTCTTCCATTGTCAACACCTTGTAGTCGACCTGAAGGCGTTTGGCGTTCTCCTCGACGGTTTGCGTAAAACCGGCTTTTTTCCGTCGGTCGTTCACGGCGGCCGGGTTTTCGATGGGCCAGATAAAGCATTCCTGCTTATTCTGATCGGCCTGGAGCGGGTAACAGGCGGCCTGGGTGCCGTAAAGCTGGGGTTTGCGCTGCTCCATCAACAGCCGATCCTGCATCATGGCCACCAGCGATTGCGGCAGCTCATCCGCCCGACCGGCTTTTTCGATGATGGGAAAATAAATGGAAATTTCCGGCGAATGCTGAATGATGTGCCAGGCCGCCACGTTGGTCGGTTTGCCCACCAGCGAACTTCCCGGATACCCGTGCGTCCTGATGATTTCTTTCACCCGAATCAGGTTCAGGCTGTCAATTCGGTTTTGATACGTCCAGAGCGTGCCACTCAGGTTCTCCTGAATCCGAAAAGCGGCCATCAGGCTGTCGGCCAGCCGTTTGTTCTTCGGAACTTCCATCATGTATTCCCGGTATTTCTGATCCAGCACATACAGACTGTCCAGTTCTTTTTTGAGCGGCAGATTGATTTGACCAAGGCCAATCAACGGCCCGGCGCAAAGCAGACACAGCAGATACGTTTTCATCAGCAGAAGTCCATTTTCTTGCATTTTACGGAGAATCGGACACATCGCCAACGTATTTTTCGTAAATTAGTCAGTTGTTAACCCGCTCCACCTATGAAGTTCCGAGCTTTTCGCTGGCTATTTTTTGCTCTTTCCAGTTTCTCCTTTGTTCTTGCGCAGGCCCAGAAACGTCCGCTGACCCACGCCGATTATGACCGCTGGCAAAGCGTCCGGTTTGAGAAGCACGCCAACAACGGCCAGTGGCTCAGTTACCAGATCGATCCGCAGGAAGGCGACGGCGTTCTGGAACTGGTCAGCGTACCGGCGGACTCAAGCCCGTCCGCCCAGTCTCGGAACAAAAATCAGCCGCAACTAGAAGCCAGTGCGGGCCAATCCAGTATCGCTACGAATCGCACCCAACCCGGACGGGTTCAAACCCGCCGGTACGTTTTTCCACGCGGTTACCTGGCGCAGTTTACGCCCGACAGCCGGTTTCTGGTCATGCGGCTGAAGGCGCCTTTCAAACTGACGCGCGAGGCCAAAAAGAAAAAAGTAAAAGCCGATCAAGTACCGAAAGACAGCCTGCTGGTGTTCAACCTTGAAACCGGCAGTCGGATCGGTTTTGCCAACGTCAAATCGTACCAACTGCCGAAAGACAGTGGCTCCTGGGCGGCAATTTTGCAGGAGCACCAGGACGTAAAAAGCGTTAAAAAAGACTCGCTGACGGCCAAACCGGCCAACCGTGCCCGTGCGTCGCTTTCGGGTAAAAAACTGAAAGGCGATGACCTGATTTTGCTGAATCTGGAAACCGGAGCCACGCAATCGTTCCGGTATGTGACTTACGTGACGGTTTCTGACAACGGCAACACGGTTTTTTACACGAAAGAAGCCGTCAACGATACGCTGAAAAAAGCGGGTGTTTTTGCGTTCGACACCCGGAAGCAAAACGAAATGCTGATCGACACCAGCTCGAAACGCAAGGTGTATAAAGGGCTGGCGGTCGATAAAACCGGGTCCCAGCTGGCGTGGATGGCCACCGCCGACAGCGCCGAAGCCGACGTGCGGGCGTATACACTCTACTACAAACGCTTGTTGCCCACGGCGCCCCCTAAATCCCGCAAACGGAACCGCCTGCCGGTTTTTGCGGGTCTGGCCGGGCAGATGGTCGTGCTGGCCGACACGCTCACCAAAGCCTATCCGAAAGGCTGGAACGTGAACGAATTCCGCAGCCCGACCTTCTCCGAAGATGGCGACCGGCTTTACTTTGCCACCTCCATTCTGCCGCCCAAACCCATCAAGGATTCGACGCAGCTGGACGAAGAACGGGTGAAGGTTGACATCTGGAGCTGGAACGACCCGACCATTCAGCCGATGCAGCTCAAGCAGTTGAAGCAGGAAAAAGAACGCGGTTTTCTGGCCGTCTGCGATCTGACTACCGGCGGCATCACGCAGCTGGGCAACCGCGACATGCCAAACGTGCAGATTGATCCGAAATTCGATCATCCGTACTGGGTTGGAACGAGCACTTTGCCGTACCAGATCAACAGCATGTGGGACCCCGGCCAGTCGGATTTGTATTTGATCAACGCCAAAACCGGGCAGAAAAAACAGATTGCCAATGACGCCCGGGTGTCGTACGCCCAGTTGTCGCCGGGCGGAAAATACGCCTGGTGGTACGACGAGCGCGATTCGCTCTGGCGGGCGTGGTCGATTGCCGACAGCAAACGGCTCGATTTAACGCGCGGCATTCCGGCCCGGTTTTTCGACGAAGAACACGATACGCCCGATTTACCCGGCAGCTACGGGGCCGCGGGCTGGACCCGAGACGACCGTTACGTCCTGATTTACGACCGCTTTGACCTCTGGCGCATCGACCCGACGGGGCAGGAAAAACCGGTAAATCTGACGGCGGGCTACGGGCGCAAAAACCGCATCCGGCTGCGTCGCGCCAACCTGGACCCGGACGAAAAATTCGTTGACCTGACCGGCGAGCTCTGGCTGACCGGTTTCTGGGAAAACGACAAATCCACCGGCATTCTCCGAAAACCGATTGCCAATCCAACCGCCGAACCGGTGGTGCTGACGCAGGGCAATTACCGGTTTTCTACCCTATCGAAAGCCAAAAACGGGCCAACGCTGACGTTCCACAAAGGCAACTTCCGCGACCCGATCAACCTGTATCTAACGGACACGACCTTTGCCGAACCGCACCAACTCACGCGCATCAATCCGCAACAGGACAGCATTCGCTGGGGAAGTGTCGAGCTGGTCCACTGGATGGGCAACAACGGCGTCCGGCTGGAGGGACTGCTGTACAAACCCGACGATTTCGATCCGAAAAAGAAATACCCGATGCTGGTGTATTATTACGAACGCAACGCCGAAACTCTGAATGACTACAAAGCGCCCGCGCCCAGCCGCTCGACGATCAATATGTCGTATTGCGTCTCGAACGGCTATCTGGTGTTCGTGCCCGACATTGTGTACACCACCGGGATGCCGGGGCAAAACGCCTACGATGCCATTGTTCCGGGTGTGCTGAACTTAATCGAAAAAGGCTTCGTAGACCGCGACCGCATCGGGTTGCAGGGCCAGAGCTGGGGTGGTTATCAGACGGCTTTTCTGGTCACGAAAACGAATCTGTTCAAAGCCGCGATGGCCGGAGCGCCCGTTGCCAACATGACCAGCGCCTACGGCGGAATTCGCTGGGGAACGGGCATGAGCCGGATGTTTCAGTACGAAAAAACGCAAAGCCGCATCGGCGGAACGCTCTGGGACAAACCGATGAATTACATCGAAAGTTCTCCTTTGTTTTACGCCAACCGCATCCAGACTCCGCTGCTGCTGATGGCCAACGACCAGGACGGAGCGGTGCCCTGGTACCAGAGCATTGAGTTTTATTCGGCCCTGCGCCGACTCAGTAAACCGGCCTGGCTGCTGGTTTACAACGGTGAAGATCACAACCTGACGCAGCGCCACAACTCCAAGGATCTCAGCATCCGGATGTATCAGTTTTTCGATTATTACCTCAAAGACCAACCCGAACCCGCCTGGATGAAGCAGGGCCGTTCGGCGGTGGAGAAAGAACTGGGAATTATGAAGTACTGATGGTTGACTTGTCTGAACCTGGATTGCAGGGATTAAACCGGGCCGCCGGCGCGGGATTCGCCAGGATTTAAACGATTCTACCCTTGCGCGGTGCAGATGCCGATCCATACAAAAAACCGGCCTGAAACTTCCCCGTTTCAGGCCGGTTTTTTGTATGGGCGGCTTGCCTACCGCTTTACTGCATCACTTCGCCCCGGATCGTCAGCACGCTGATTCCGCCTTCGGCGTTGGATTCGACGGTGACGGTTTTGTTGAACGTGCCGACGGAAGCCGCATTGAACGTGGCCTTGATTTTACCGGCTTTCCCGGGTAGAATGGCTTCTTTCGGGTATTCGACGCCCGTGCAACCGCAGGAACCGCGGGCGCTGCTGATGACCAGCGGAACCCCGCCGTTGTTTTCAAAGCTAAACTCGGCCACCACCGGTTTTCCCTGCTGGATTTTGCCAAAATCATGGGTGGTTTCCTCCCATTTGAAAACCGCCAGGAGCGAATGGGCAATTAAGACGCTTGCGGCCACCAGCCACAGGCAGGACGTGATAATCAGGATGCGTTTCATGGTGTTTTTGTGTAATGGTGAAAAAGAATTGTTTCAACGACACAAATCTACCGGCTCCGGCCACTGCGGGCTGTTAATGGGTAGCGAATGCTTGTTAACGAGATGTTAATGACTTGATTTTTACCGGTCAGACGCCGATTTTTGGGTTCCGGTTTTCTAAACACCAACCCATGTCCCGACGGGTTTTTCGCCTTCTGATCATTTTGTCGGTCATTTCGATCATCGGCATCGTTACCGTACAGATTGTGTGGGTGCGCAAGGCGTATGCGTTGCGAGAGCGCCAGTTTCGGCAAACCGCCTTTATTGCCTTACAGGACGTGGCCGATCGGGTGGGACAGCTCAACCGAATCACGCAGAGCTGCACGGCGGTCACCCAGCTTTCGCCGGATTATTTCGTGGTCAAAACCAACTCCCCCATCGACCCCGCGACGCTCGAGCACTACATCCAGACCTCGCTGCACGACCACAACCTGATTACGGATTTTGAATACGGTATTTACAATTGCGAAAGCGACCGCATGGTCTACGGTGCGCTGGTCAGTCCGAATGCCAGCCGCCGGGTGGTGCAGGCCAGTCAGAATCTCCCGAAATTCTCCCAAAATCCGTATTATTTCGGCATTCACTTTCCGAGTCAGACCAGTTTCATTGCCGGCCACCTCGACGGCTGGATTGCTTCGTCAGCCGCGGTTTTGCTGGTGGTTCTCTTTTTTGGCTACACGCTGGTGGTGGTTTTGCGGCAGCGCAAACTGACCGAGGTGCAGCGGGATTTCATCAACAACATCACCCACGAATTGCAAACGCCCGTTGCGACCCTCCGGATTGCCGCCGATGTGCTCCGGTCGGATTCCATTCTCGATCAGCCCGAACGCCATCGCCAGTACGCCCGGATTGTGCACGAGGAAAGTCTGCGGCTTCAGAAACAGGTGAGCAACGTGTTGCAGCTGTCGCGTTCGGAACGCATGCATTTCACCATGAATGCCGCCGAAGTGGATTTGCACCAGCTTCTGGCCGAAGCTGCGACCGTTTTCCATCCGCATGTAACGCTGGAATTCTGGGCCAGCAACGCCCACATCCGGGCCGACCGCTACCATCTGGAAAACGTTATTAACAACCTGATCGATAACGCCTTAAAGTACAACACCACGACGCCGAACATCCGCCTGCAGACCCGCACCGAAAACGACCGGCTGGTGTGGTCGGTGCAGGATAACGGCATCGGGATTGCGCGCGAGCACCATCCGTTCATTTTCAATCAGTTCTACCGCGTACCGACCGGCAACGTCCACAACGTCAAAGGATTCGGCCTGGGTTTGTATTACGTCTGGAAAGTAATCCAGGCGCATCGCTGGCAAATCGGGGTTCAGAGCGTGCCCGGCGCGGGCAGCATCTTTACGGTGAAAATTCGGGAGGCCAGACAAACCGCCTTTTCAAAACTCCTGATGACCCGATGAAACCGCTCCTGCTCTACGTCGAAGATGATGTGAACCTGAGTTTTGTCACCAAAGACAATCTGGAACTAGCGCAGTTTCAGGTGGTTCACTGCACCAACGGCGTCGAAGCCTGGCAGTGTTTTGAGCAGCAGCCGTTCGATCTTTGCATTCTGGATGTGATGATGCCGCAATGCGACGGGTTTACGCTGGCGCGGCAGATCCGGCAGGTCGACGCCAACATTCCCATGTTGTTTCTGAGCGCCCGGGCCGATAAGGACGACCGTTTGCAGGGGCTCCGGCTGGGTGCCGACGATTACCTGACCAAGCCGTTCAGCATCGAGGAACTGATTCTGAAAATCAACGTTTTCCTGCGCCGGAGCAAACCGGCGGTTTCGGCATCCACGGGTCCGGTTCAGTATATCGGCCTTTATCAGTTTAATTTCCAGAATCTTACTCTGGAAAAAACCGGGCAGGTGCAAACCCTGACCTACCGCGAAGCCGAAGTTCTTCAATACCTGATTACGCACCCGAACACGCTGATCCGCCGGGACGACATCCTGAAATCCATCTGGGGCGACAACGATTACTTTATGGGTCGGAGCCTGGACGTGTTTATTTCCCGGCTCCGGAAACGCCTGAGTCAGGACCCGGCCATCCGGATCGAAAATCTCCACGGAATCGGCTTTCGCCTGTTGCTGTAATCGCAAAATAAAGTAGTGCTCCTGCAAAAGTCGTTGATAAAACAAGCGACTTTCGTCTATATTTGCGTAACCTCCAAAACTACAACCTTTCTACTGCCAGCATGAAAAAACAGAGTTTGCTTGCGCTTGCCGCCTTTGTAAGCACCGGGGTATTCGCTCAGGAACCCATTCAGTTTTCCGCCAAAGGAATTGTGGCACTGTCCGACGCCGACATGGCCGCTTCCGCTCTGGCGGATGGTAATTTGTACAAAAGTAAAACCGGTCGGGACGCGCTGACGGTCGTTAAATTTCCGCTCGACCGCAGCGGCCAGAACATTGCCACCGCCCCTATTTCGAACTCCTCGGCCCTGTACGACAAAGCCGCCGTGGTCACGCCCAACGGACGGTTTGCGTTTGTGCTCGAAGGTCGTGGCGCCTTGGGCGATAGTGTTTCGACGCTGAAAGATGGCGTAAAAGGCTTGCCAGCCGCTGCCCGGATGTTTATTGTGGATCTGGCTCCGGCCAAACCAACCGCCAAGGTGGTTAGTGTCGGTAACCTACCGACGGCGGTCACCATCAATCCGCAGGGCAACACGCTGGCGGTGGCGTCCGGTGAAGCCGGTAAAGAACTGCGGCTGGTGGAATTCGACAATACCGGAACGCCCAAGCGGGTCATTACGGCCCCATCTCCCGTTCCGGGTGCCCGCATCACGGATCTGAGCTGGAGTCCGGCTGGTGATTTTATTGCCTACGTGATCGAAGATTCGCAGGAAGTAGGCGTGATGAAGTACTCGCTCGATGCGGCCAAAAAACCGAATATCGTTCCGCACGGCAAGCCCATCAAAGTAGGCGGTTTGCCCGCAACCGGCAAATTCTCGCCCGACGGCAAGTTCTTTATTGTGTCGGATATCAAGAAGGGCGCTAACGCGCAGGGAGCCGGAAAAGGGGAACTGTTCGTTGTGCAGTTCAGTACGGAAGATACGCCGGGTGAACACAAAGTGGTGTCCCAAACCGCAGCAGGTGAAAGTGCTGAAGCCCTGACGATCAGCCCCGACGGCTCGATGGTGATTGTCGCCAATGCCGGTCAGTCGTATCAGCCTTTCAGCAATGCTGCTGCCGGAAAAAGCTCGCTTTCGGTGTATTCACTGGATAAAGAAGGCAAGCTGACGCTGGCGAATGAATATCCGTTTGAGGGCGTTCTGCCGCAAAGCGTCGAATTCGACAAGAACGGAGCCGCCATTGCCGTGGCGGTTTCCGAATACGTAGACTACGGGGATCGTTCGGGAGCCATCGAGTTCTGGAAAGTTACCAAAGGCGACAAACCGTCTCTGGAAAAAATGCCGGGCAAAATCAGTGTAGCCCGCGGCTGCCATACAGTGAAAGTTTATTAAATAATAATGCATCAGGGATGCTGGGCGATGAATGGGCTGACGCAGAGTTATTCATCGTTCAGCATCCCTAATGCATCATTTCACTACACTCGCTCCCAGCGGAATTGCTTTTTCACTTTCTTTTGTTTGCCGTTGCCCTTGTCTTTTTTGAGTCCTTTGCGGTCGCTGGCCATCGAGGAGGATGCGCCCTCACCTTTGCGGTTCGATAGCCACCAGGTGGGACTGTGCATTGTTCCGAAGACAGTTCCCCGATACACCCGCCCGCCGTGTTGGTGCTCCATCCGGACATGACAGCTCTTGATTGGGCAGTTCGAAGCCATGCATCCCGTCATGAGCCACCCAACTGCGATACTGATCCACCATCCCGGGCGTCGTTCCATGTTGACGAAATTAAAAGCAGAAGGGATGAAAATAGAAAAAGTTTCGCTCCTTTTCAATTTTCATCCCTTCCATTTAACGGCAATTCCGTTCGTTATCTTCCAAATGCCAACTCATAACCGGCATTCACCAGGTATTCCGCCACCCTCGGTCGAACCACCCAATAAACCCCGTTGTCCCCTCGCAATATCCAGTGATCATTCCCTTTTACGTACCGATTGTTTGCGCAATCGATGGCCTGCATCAATGTTTTGAATTCGGACTGGCGTGCTTCCTTTAACATTTCGGCTAGCCGTGGAAAAGCCACACTTCGCCTTAATCGCAATGTAACAGTTGAATCTCGAGAATACATACACGTAATGTAAACAAGTCAATTTACCTTAATTCGTGCACAAATCAAGCCAAATATTACCTTTTTGTAACCGTTTAGTAAAATATAGCAATAATAAGTAAAATATCTTATGGGCGATTCACCAAAAACTAACATTTCAAAAAATACCTAATTATTTATACCTAACCGTAAAAAATGCGAATCAAAACCGCTTAAATAGTTTGTAGAAAGATCTCCACAAATTTTAATTTCATTCGCTTCAATTCCCCACTTCTGTATTTGTATCAATCAGTGTTTCAATTTTATCAATTCAGAAATAACTCTCTGAAAATCTTGCACTTAAACACAAAATCACTATTGGCAATTATGAATTATCAGCGAATGGTACAGCATTTGGCCCTCTAACGGGCAGAACTAATGTGTCAAACGCACTATGATCAAGTACAGCCAATCTTTAGGAAGTGTAAAGGTAAGAGCAGTAACACTGGTATTAGCCGGAAGTATGCTAACGGCCGGTACATTCACGGGATGTAAATCAATTCGGGAAAGAACGAACAATACGCAACGGGGTGCCGTCATCGGGGCCGGAGCAGGTGCCGTAGCTGGTGGCTTGATTGGCCGGAAGTCCGGAAATACAGCCATCGGGGCCATTTTGGGCGCCACTGTGGGGGGAGCTGGTGGGGCTCTGATTGGTCGGCGTATGGATAAGCAAGCCGAAGAGTTGCGCCGGAGCCTCGAAAACGCGCGCGTCGAACGAATCGGTGAAGGCATCAAAATCACCTTTGACTCCGATTTCCTGTTCGATGTCGACAAGGCTAATCTTAAAACCGCCAATCGGGAAAACATCGACAAGCTGGCGGAAGCACTGAAAAAATACGACGATACCGAAGTCCTGATTGAAGGCCACGCCGACAACTCCGGATCAGACCAGCACAACTTGAAACTGTCGGAACGCCGGGCCAAAACCGTAGCCAACCTGTTGCAATCGGAAGGCATTAAGGGAAACCGTCTGGTGGAGAAAGGGTACGGGGAGAGCCAGCCCATTGCCGACAATGGCAGCTTGTCCGGTCGTCAACAAAACCGCCGGGTCGAAGTGGCCATTTACGCCAATAACAAGCTTCGCAAAGCCGCCGAACGCGGAACGATTGGAAACATTAATGCCTGAGTGCGAAAATAAAAAACACTCTCTCCGCTTCGTGGTTACGTAGGAGAGAGTTTTATTCACTTTTATCGTAGTAGAAACGTTATGGAAGCTAATAACACAACCGGCGAAATTCTGAATCGATTGAATACGCTGTTGACGCGGACCCGCGACGGCGAGCGGGGGTATCAGGAAGCCGCCGAAAATGTAAAAGACACGGAATTGAAAAGCCTGTTCCTGGCTCAATCGCGGCAGCGGGGCGAATATGCGACGGAAATCGATCGTGAAATCCGCGCCCTGGGCGGTGACCCGGAAACCAGCACAAGCCTGGCGGCTGATTTACACCGGGCCTGGATCAATATCAAAACCACCTTCACGGGCAACGACGACAAAGCCGTGGTGCAGGAATGCAAACGCGGTGACGGACAGGCCCTGGACGATTATCAGGAAATTCTGCAAAGCACAAACCTGATGGCGAGTACCCGCGAGTTGCTGCTCCGGCAGAAAGAACGCATCGAGTCGGCCCACGCATCTATGGCGCGGCTGGCCAATGTGGTCTAAAAAAACCGCATCATTCGTCTAAAAAGTCTCTGAATAACAATTCAGGGACTTTTTTTTGTCCATAAAAACAATCCAAATCGTTGCCGAGTTGATTAATAAACCGCATGAAACACCCGAAAACCGCTTTCTACTTTCACCAAACCACCCATTGGGGTTAATCGTTTTGTTTCACCGGTCAGTCATCTTATCAATATGGAACCCACAAATACTGTAAAAAACTCGGACGAAATCCGTTCCAGACCGGGGAAGCCCTATCCTTTGGGCGCAACCTGGGACGAAGAAGGTGTTAATTTTGCCCTTTTTAGTGAACACGCAGCCGGCGTCACCCTGTGCTTATTTGATGCCGACGACCCAACCAAAGAGACGCAGCAGATTCCGTTAACCGAGCGGACGGAACACATCTGGCACATCTACCTGCAAGGTATTCCGGCCGGACAATTGTATGGTTACCGCGTCGAGGGACCTTTTGAACCGGCGCAGGGCTTGTTGTTCAATGCCAAAAAAGTGCTCCTGGACCCCTACGCCAAAGCCATCAGCGGCCCCATCGACAGCCATCTGGCGCAGTTAACCTTCGACCCGGACAATCAGGATGAGGACCGGTTTTCGAAACCGCAGGAAGAGGACAGCGCCCCTTACGTGCCCAAATCCGTTGTGATTGATGCGAACTTTGACTGGGAGGACGACCAACGGCCAGACATTCCGCTCAGCCGTACGGTGATTTACGAACTGCACGTCAAGGGCTTTACAAAACAGCATCCGGATTTGCCGCAAAAAATCCGCGGAACCTACGCCGGTTTAGGCCGCCCCGAAATTACGGATTACCTCCGGTCGCTGGGCGTTACGACGGTTGAACTGATGCCGGTTCACCAGTTTACCGGCGAGAGCTACTGGGGCTACAATTCCATCGGGTATTTTGCCCCCCACAGCGAATACGCTTCCAAGGATAAGATCGGCCACTCGGTCCGGGAGTTCAAGGAAATGGTGAAGGCGCTGCACAAAGCCGGGATTGAAGTGGTGCTGGACGTGGTGTATAACCACACCGCCGAAGGCAATCAGCACGGCCCGACGCTCTCGTTCCGGGGTATCGACAATCCGGCTTATTACTGGCTCGTGGAAGGAAATGAGCTGTTTTACATGGATTATACCGGAACCGGGAACACGCTGAACATGAACCACCCGCGTACGCTCCAGCTGGTGATGGACAGCCTTCGGTACTGGGTGACGGAAATGCACGTCGACGGGTTTCGGTTCGATCTGGCAACGGCACTGGCCCACAGCCTGACTGCGGCCGGCCAATTGTCGGCTTTTCTCGAAACCATTCAGCAGGACCCGGTTTTGTCGCAGGTGAAGCTCATTGCCGAGCCCTGGGATATTCAGTCCTATCAGGTTGGCAATTTTCCGGTGAACTGGTCGGAATGGAACGGCAAATACCGGGATTGCATCCGGCGCTACTGGAAAGGTGATACGCTCATCGGTGAGTTGGCGACCCGCCTGCTGGCGAGTCCGGATCTGTACAACGACGGTCGGCAGCCCGGCAACAGCATCAACCTGATCACGGCCCACGACGGTTTTACGCTCAATGACCTGGTCAGCTACAACGATAAACACAACGATGCCAACGGCGAAGAAAACCGGGATGGCGCCAACGACAACGAAAGCTGGAATATGGGCGCTGAAGGCCCCACCGACGACGAGGAAATTCGGCGGGCGCGGGAGCAGCAAAAGCGGAATTTTCTGGCAACCCTGTTGCTGAGTCAGGGAACGCCGATGTTGCTGATGGGCGACGAATGCAGCCGGACGCAGCAGGGCAACAACAATGCCTATTCGCAGGACAACGAAATTAGCTGGTTTAACTGGGAATGGACCGCCGAACAGCAGGCGATGTTTGAATTTACGCGCCACCTCACGCAGTTGCGAAATAAGCTGCCGCTGTTGCGCCGGCGGAAATTCTACCAGGCCGAAGAAGTGACCTGGCTGCGTACGGATGGTAAACCCATGACCGAAACCAACTGGGACGACGGAATCACCCGCTGCATTGGGCTACTGATTGACGGCACGAAAGTGGACGAGCAGGATGAAAATGGCGAACCGATTGGCGAAGGCCGGTTGTTGCTGATTCTGAATGCTTTCTGGGAATCGGTGCCGTTTAAACTACCCAAAATGGGCCGGAAGCATACCTGGCAGGTGTTGGTGAATACGGATCTGGACGCCGAAGTTCCTTACGAGGTGTCGGCCCGCGATCCGTTCGAAATCAAAGGCCGGGCGCTGGTGCTGCTGCAAATGAAATAACGTAAAAGCAAACGATGGGTTATGCATGATGAACGATAGATGGATTAACACACCATTCATCGTTCATCATGCATAACCCATCACTCTTTCCTGAACTTCCATTCTTTCTCCTCAATCGGTGCCTGCTGAATGCAATTGTACAGTTCGCCGTCGTCTTTAAAACTCAATTGATGCAGCTGATAGGTTTCAATGTGTAAGGAAAACTCCGGCTGGCTGAACGGCCAGGGATCAACCCCCACTGACTGATCGGCACGCTGAAACACAAAGTACAATATGCCATCCGGCCCGGGACTCACTTCCAGCCGACGCTCGTTTTCGGGCAGACGACCCTGGCAGAGAATAAGCGACAAGGCATCGCACCACTGCACAAACGCATACGCAAAATCGACCTCTTTTTTAGAGAGTTTCAGTTGCTTGATCCACGTTTTCTGATTCTGCTCCTGATCTTCCAGAAACTGGGCCAGTTCGGCGTTTGTTTCGGCCAGCCCCTTATACAAAAATATGGCGTGTCTGGAAACCATCAGGGCATTCCAGCGGCTTTTTTCAAGCGCAATTTCAACCATTCGACGGGCCTGCGCTACGGAATATTCTTCAATCCGAAAGTCCATCGGAGCCCCGGCCTTCGTCAGGTGGTTCCTGCCTTCCCAGGGTTCCTGGCCATCGTCGTGTTCGGTCAGAGCCACCAGCGTTTCAACCCAGCGGTCTGTTTTTTCGGTCAAATTCCAATGCGTGGCGATTTTGACGGCCAGTAGGCCGTGCGCCTGCTGGTGAATCACCTCCCAGCCAAAATCTTTACTCTTAACAATCATAATCGATTCCTAGTCAATTGTACGCAAAAAATGCCGGGCTTTTCAGTCCGGCATTTTTTGCATGATTTCCGCTGTTCAACGGTTTTCAACTATTTTGTTTTCACCGAGCTTGTAGGTATCACCGGTCAGAGCAGCCCGCGCCATTTCAAAAAGCCGTACCATCCGGCTGGAGGTTGAATCCCAGTACTCGGCGGTTTCGATGTGGACTTTCAATACCGAAAGGGTCGGATCATCTTTTCCTTCGGGAAACCACGGTTTTGCCATGGGCGACCACAACTCTTCCACTTTGGCCCGATCCTGCAACTCTTCGGCGGTTCCGCTGACCGAAACATACGACGCATCACCGGCATCGGCGAAGGCCACATTTACTTTATAGTTTTTGTCGATCTGTTCGGTTTTTGGCGAATGTTCCTTCGTCAGAAACCACAAATTTCCGGTTTCATCCAGTTTCATAACGGCCATCGGGCGGCTAACCAGATTGCCGGTTTCGTCCTGCGTTGTTAACATACCAATCCGAATGTCGTTGATCAGGTTACCAACCTTTTCCATATCCGCATTCTGTTGTTCCTTGGTTTCCATATACTGAGTATTTAAAGTAAACGAAAAGGCCGATTGTGTTTAGTTCGTGCTAAAACAATCGGCCATTCACAGATGATAATTTATAGACGGTGCCGATTACCTGGTCCGGGTCTTCATCCGTTTTAAGGCTCTTGCCAATCTGACGCAGTTCCTATAGTCAGAAAAAGAGCTTTTTTACACCAAAAGTTCACCTTCAGAACGTGTCGGTTTTACAGAAAAACCGCTTTTCAATGTCTTCTACACGTTTCGCGACGGTACGCTCTGACTGAATCTTTTGATGACCGATGGCCCGGCCGGCTGCGAAACCAGCACCGTTTTAATCAGTTTTGACACTTGCTGGTTCAGAAGGTTCGATTAATTGTAGATCATTTCCTGCCGGCCGAGCGCTCCGAACAACGTCCGTGACGTTTCGGATTCGCTTTCCGGGACCAGGCCCATCTCCAGAATGGCCATACAAACCCGGATGCACTGGCGACAGGTAGCCGCGATCTGGCAGGCCCGTTCGGCACTCATGCGCTCGCACTCATCGGCGCATTTTTCGCAGACCTCAATGCAGGTTCGGGCCATCAGTCGCGTGTTTTCGGAACCGCGAACGTACAGAACGGCCACCTGGCGGCAAAGATCGGAGCAATCGAGGCTCAGAAAAATGCAGCGGTATAATTCTTCGATATCCTGCTGCCGGGAACATTCCGTAGCGTATTCATCACATGCCGTAGCGCAGGCAACCAGCGTGTCGTAAATGTTTTTCTTCCAGATCATATCCGTTTCGCTTTATCGGGGTTAATAAACTTCAGATGAATACTATAACTCAATACGGTTTTACGATTAACTAATGGCTCGGTTGCCCGATTCCATAAACCGCTTACGGGCCCAGGTCCGCGCTTCCTGAATACTGGCGGAGATTACCTCTTTATTATTGGGCTCTCCGGGTTCCAGCAGGGTGTTCGCGATTTCAATGGCTTTATCCCGAACACTGGGAGGTAACGAACGCATCGCAGCGGGAAAGTGAGTTGGCTTCCAGAGCATAATCTTCTTTCGCTTGGTAATGCCAGGTATATTGAGATAATTATGCCAGTTCTGAATCCTTTGACAAGCAGCAACAACATTAAAAGCAAAGACTTGTTAATCAGCATTTTACTTCTTGATACACTTTGTAAAATCCAATAAAATAAAATTCTCGCCCTTTGGCTCTGTAGAAATCCCTTTCCCCACTGTGTAAATAAATCTACAGCCGTCCGCAAAAAAAAATGGCCTCCGATCAATCGGAGGCCACAGGCGGTTTTTACGTGCGTTTTATCCTGGGTCACTTGGGAAAAATCAGGCGGAACGTTGTACCAACGCCTTCCTGACTTTCAACCTCGATCGAGCCCCGGTGGCTGTTGATGATGTTCTGCGTGGTGGTGAGGCCCAGCCCCATCCCGCCCTGCTTCCCCGTGAAAAACGGATCGAACAGCCGCTGCCGGTTTTCTTCCGAAATGCCCGAACCGTTATCCTCCACGCAGACCATGATGGCCCGCTCCCCGAACGGGATGGTTTTGACGGTTAGCATCCCGGTATTTTCCTTCATGGCTTCAACAGCATTGATCAGAATGTTCAGCAAGGCGGTTTTGAACTGCTCTTTGTCCAGCGGAACGGCGTTGCTTTCGGTGGTGAAGTCCGTAATCAGTTTCATGCCCTTCAGCTGCAAGCGGTCATGCACCAGATACAGCGTTTCCCGAACGGCTTCGTTCAGGTCATACGGTTTTAGCTCCAGATCGCGGGGTTTCGACGAATTGAGCATTTCCGTTATCAACTGCCCAATGCGTTCGGCATTTCGGCGGATAATGCTGATGTAAAGGGCCAAACCGGGGTCTTCGGGGGGCAAATCTTCCTTGAGCTGTTCCAGCGCCAGGTGCAGATTGGTCAGCGGGTTGCGCACTTCGTGGGCAATGCTACGCGCAATCTGACCGGTCATGCTGAGCTTTTCGGCAATGAGCAAATCGCGCTGGGCCTTTTTCTGCTGCGTTACATCCCGCACAATGGCCTGATACCAGTTGGTAACTCCGCTTTTGTCGGGTATGGCGACCACCGACAGCAGGCAATCAATTTTTTTGCGGTCTTTACTGATTAAGACGATTTCGGTGTCTTTAACGTGTTCGAGCTCATCAATTTGCCGGCGCAACTGATCGTAAACGTCGGATTTATCGAACAATTCGCGCACCTCCATCTGCCGCAATTCGTCAGCCGAATAACCGGTCAGTTTCTCCAGCGAGGGGTTGATTTCCTGAAACTCGAAGGTGCGGTTCGTTATGAAAATGGCGTCGATCGATCGCTGGAACAACGAACGGTACCGGTTTTCTTTTTCGGCCAGCTCCCCCATTACCAAGGATTGCCGCAAGGCGTAGCGAATGCTGCGGCCCAGCAGTTGGGCATCAATCCGGCCTTTCACCAGGTAATCGGCAGCGCCCAGTTTCAAAGCCGAATAATCGACCTCCAGGTCATCCTGACCCGTCAGCAAAATCATTGGCGTCTGAAAACCGGCCACGAACGCTTCCTGAATCAGCTCAATACCGGTTCGTTCGCCCAGGCGATAATCCACCAGATAAACGTCGTACGCATTCTGGTGAATCCGCTCCAGAGCCGTATCGTAATCACTAACCCAGTCGAGGTGAATGTTTGCATTGTCCCGGCTTGAGATTAGGGATTTTGTCAGCACAAAATCATCCTCATCGTCCTCAACCAGTAAAACTCGGATGGACTTCTCCGACAATTCATCGGGTTGAGTCATCAGGTAAGGAAACGGTGTCAATCCAGTATTTTTTAATGGTTGTGGTAATATCAAGTAACGTACTGAAATCGAATGGCTTGGAGATGTACGAACTCACGCCCAGATCATAGGTACGCAGGATGTCTTCTTCCGCCGTCGAAGTTGTTAATACAACGACAGGAATTTGCCGGAATTGCTCGTTTGCCTTGATTTCGCGCAGCGCCTGGATACCATTCTTCCGCGGCATATTTAAATCCAGTATGATCAGACTGGGTCGGATGACCGACGTGTAGGGGCCGCGCTGATGAAGAAAATCAATCAGTTCCTCCCCGTCTTCCACAAAATACAGTTCTGATTTCAGGTTGCATTCCCGGAAAGCCTGTTCGAGCAGCATGCGATCATCCGCATCGTCGTCTGCGATCAAGATACTGGTTTTATATTCTTTATTCGACATCCTGATAAGTATGATTTAAGGCTGGTCCATCAAAAGCATGAATAGTAAAGGTAGTTTATCTTTTCGTCCATATAGGAACAAGTTTGGTTTTCAGGTGTTTTGCAAACGCATTTTTTTAATTCAAAGCTTCCCCATTTTGAGTAGTAACTTCTACAAAAAAGTAAAATTCATCCGTGCGGTTTATTGGCAAACAACAAATAGAAAACTTCTTAATCTATTGATAGTAAATTATTTAACAAAACCGGTTCCACTTAGAATAACATTTGGCACATTATTATCAATTAACTCTGCATCTACCAAATCAATTAAGTTCTATGAAACGTCCGATTGTTAAGTTACTTCTTCTTTCAGCGATTATCAATGGTGTGTTGCATTCAAATGCAGTTGCCCAAACGACACCACGGACCGGAATCAAAGGCGGTTTGAATGCCAGCACCCTTTACCTTGATAATGTTGATGATCGGAATGAGCGCATCGGTTTTCACGTGGGCGTTTTTACGCAAATACCGGTTGGCAGTTTTTTTGCCATTCAGCCAGAGCTTCAATATACGACTAAGGGGGTTTCGGCCAACTATAATTTACTGGGTGCCAACGGCCGGAATACGTTCAAACTTAATTACGTTGAATTACCGGTTCTGGCAACGTTCAAACTAGGCAACTCGGTCGACTTGCAGGCGGGTCCGTACGCTTCCTACCTGATCAATTCAAAAGTAACCACCGATGGTGATCTGGGGGCGGATTACCGGAATATCAACCGGGACAATTTTAACGCGTTCGACTATGGAATTGCCGGAGGACTGAACATTTATTTCGGAACGGTATTGCTGGGATTGCGGTACGGGCAGGGTTTACAACCGGTGGCCGAAGACGGCGGAGCCCGGCTTTTGATGGGCAAAGCGAAAAATGCGGTTGGCCAGGTCTCGCTGGGCTTTACGATAAAATAAAAAATAAATACGGGCGACCATCGTTGGATAGTCGCCCGTATTTATTAGATAGTTCTTCCTTTCTACAGATGAATATCGTAGGCTTTCAGCTTGTTATAAAGGGTTTTGCGGTCAATGTTAAGGACTTCGGCCGCTTTGGTTTTGTTATACCCGGTTTTTTCCAGCACCTTGATGATGGCAGCCCGTTCGGCATTTTCGGATACTGACTTGAGGTTATTGGCCGGGGCTACTGTTGTAACCGTCGAACCGCTATCGTCCATCAGGTAAGTGGGCGAGATGATTTCATACGGCAGACAATCCAGCGTAATGAAATCAGTTTGCGCCAGCAGGACGGCCCGTTTCACAACGTTCTGAATTTCCCGCAAGTTACCGTGCCAATAGTATTCCTTTAGTTTATCCTTGACCTCATCATCAAATCCCTGAACGTTCTTTTCGAGCTGCTCATTGGCGATCTCCAGGAAATGTTCGGCAAAAAGAATGATATCAGCTTTCCGCTCGCGCAGCGGAGCCAGTTCGATCCGGAATTCGTCGAGCCGGTGGAAGATATCTTCCCGAAACCGCCCCTGCCGAACCGCTTCCCGCAGATCTTCGTTGGTAGCTACCAGAATTCGAACATCAACAACAATATCGGTATTGCTGCCAATCCGCCGGATTTTTCGTTCCTGCAAAACCCGCAACAACTTAATCTGATTTTCGTAGGAGAGGTTGCCGATTTCATCGAGGAACAACGTACCGCCGTTTGCGTATTCAAAGCTCCCCATTTTGTCGGACATGGCGCCCGTAAAGGATCCTTTGGTGTGACCGAACAACTCGCTCCCGGCCAGTTCTTTCGACAAGGCTCCGCAGTCGATGGCCACAAACGGTTTTCCGGCCCGTTTACTTTTCTGATGAATTGCGTTGGCCACAAACTCCTTCCCGGTGCCGGTTTCGCCGGTGATGATGACCGACATGTTGGTTGGGGCAATGAGTTCGATGTGTTTCTGAAGCATTTCAGCCGCCCGGCTTTTTCCGAAAATAAAGCGTTTGCCACCCGTGATAATTGTGGTTTTGGCCACGCGCGTAGCAGCTTTGGCGGGGGTGATTTCAGGGAGATCGTCGTCTTCCAACAGGTCCGGACCCGCTCCAACGCCGGCATTGATCTGCTGGCTGCGCCGATCAAGCGCACTCTTGATCGTATACAGAATTTCGTCCGGGTAGAGAGGCTTGGTAACGTAATCGTAGGCCCCGTGCTTGACCGTCTGCACCGCCATTCGAACATCGGAATAACCGGTGATGATAATGACAGCGGTGGTCGGATTGAGGATTTTTATGCGACGCAACATCTCCAGTCCGTCGACATCCGGCAGTTTGAAATCGCAGATAACCAGTTCAAACGGGTCTTTTCGCAGCAGAGTTAAGGCGTCATCTCCTCGTTGAACAGAAGCCGTCTTATAGCCTTGTTTTGACAAAAATCGTTCTAAAAGCAGGCATATATCCGTGTTATCGTCAACGATTAAGATTCTTTCCATAAAAGGACAGTTACAGTGTCCGAATACTAATGAGGGGATAAAGTTAACTAAACTTGGATATATTGTAAAGCCTGTTCGATGGTCTTGCGATTAAAAGGTTTACCGATAAAATAATCGGCTCCTTCCTGCGAAGCCCGTTTCCGTTCGGCAAGTCCGTCAAAAGCACTGATCATAATAACTTTTGTAGCCGGCTCGATCAGGCGGATGTGCGACAGTAGTTCAAACCCAACCCCATCGGGCAAGCTCAAGTCTAAAAAAACCGCATCATAGGCTTGTTGGGCCAGTCGCTGGCGACCTTCTTCCAAAAAATTTGCGCAGGTTGGCTGGTAACCCATTCGTTTTAATAAACCGGACAATAAAAGGCAAATATCAGCTTCGTCGTCAACGATCAGTACCTTCTTTGCATTCGTCATGTTCGATTTAACCGGTTCATATTGACTTCCGGTTTGCCAGCCCCTCATTCTTTCCACGATAGTTTCCCGTTTTTCATTCTATACAATGTGCGATAACAGTATTCTATAGATAATAATGTGCCTAAAACTCATCTCAACTCTTGACTAAGCCCGAATTGGCTGTATTTACATCCTATTAGGGCAATAGTAAGTAAAAAACCGGTTTTTAGTCCATCGCAGAACGGTAAAAATAATTTCATATTTCTTAAAACAGACGTTTTTTCTCCACACATAATTCTACAATTGTGGAAAAAATTCCACAGTACATTCTACCTGGTTTGAAGGACTACTTATCAACTCTTCGTCATTTTTCAAGGAAAGTTTCTAATTGCCGATCATTTATTGGATTTTTTAGAGATACTCTATTTATTATTAAACTTTTGGCATAACATTTTCATGTAAAGCGTACAGAAGCATCTATTGTTTAAACCATTTGGTGCGAACCGTTCGCTATGGGAAATCTACTTTATACCGTCGCAGTGATTCTGGTAATTATCTGGGCGCTTGGTTTCTTTGGCATACTCGGTACAGGATTAGCCGGTAACAACCTGATTCATATTTTATTAGTCATTGCCATTGTTGCCATTTTGCTCCGTCTGATTCGTGGACGGGGCGTTTGACAAACGCACATCATTTAAAAATGCCATTGATCTTCGGGTCAAGCCAGTGTCGATATGATCGCTGATAAAAGTTGACTTAGCGATACGTTTAGGTTTAGGTGGTTTCATTTTAGGTTAAGTACAAGTTACGGTGGGTACGGAATCCCTGCACCAAATTTGAGTGCAGGGATTTTTTGTTATTTATTCCCAACTTCTTGGGGATGACCAGATCGAAAAATGAAAAATTGATACGCTTTCAATTTCCCCTTTATCACCAGTGTTTAGCCGGGGTATTCAGTTTGGTTCTACAGTTTGTAGAAAATATTCCTCACCGTAGTGCGCGATTGCCTTTGGCAAATGGGGCGAAACAATAAATAATAACCACTGACAATCAGTCATTTAACAGCTGTTTACTCTTGATAAAGGATAAAGTGGTATGAATTTTTCTATACCAGTTCCGTTATCCGCCGTGAGCGGTATTATTCACTTAAACCGTTGTAAAGGTTATGAAATCGAACTTCAGTGGACTTGTAGTTGCCATATTGACAGGGGCTGCCTTGGGTTTGTTACTGGCACCACGCAGTGGGAAAGATACCCGCAAGAAAATTACGAATGACTCAGACAAGTTTCTGAAGGATCTTCAGGATACCATTGCCAATGGATTCAACAGCATCCGGAACCAGTATGATGATGCCAGAGATAATCTGACTTCGAAATACAATGATGCGGTCGACACGGTAGCTTCGCGGTCAAAAGGTGCCATTTAGCGCGTTGAACGCAATTCAAAATATTAATTGAATAGAATTAAATCTATTTGCTACCTCCAAAAGTCGCAAACATAAATTAGGAAACATCATGAGAAGTTCAAGAGATTTTCTGTTAGGATTCATTACTGGCGTTGTTGCAGGAATTCTGACGGCTCCAAAAAGTGGTCAGGAAAGCCGCCAGTGGATTCAGGATGAAGCAGACAAGCGCACCAAGGATTTGCAGGATCAATGGAGCAAAGGCGTTGATCAGGTAAAATCGCAGGTTGATCAGGTGAAATCGCAGGTCAATCAGTGGACCAGCAAACTGCAGAACGAAGGCGAGCCCGCCAAAGACAAATTCAACGACAAAGTTGATGATCTGGCCGATAAAGCCCACAGTGGTGTAGACTCGGCAAAGCAATCAGCCAAAGTAGAATAACCCGAGGTTGTAATCAACCCGAGGCCTGATAATCAGGCACTAAAATTGGTTTACTCAACATTATGATAAGTAGCGAAACGCTTTTAACCAGGCGTTTCGCTTTTTTGTTACTCAGTTTATTTTAAAAATATGATCATTGCCTCGCTTATTATTAATTTTATTTAAATATAATTGGAAGCTTAAAACGGCTTTCCTGAATTATCAGAGCGGTTTTTCGGCAAAAAAGTGACGCTCGTACCTGACGCAAAAAAAATACTAAGTAGTTTTCTTTGATTTTTTTGCAGAAATTTTGATGTTGAAGCTGTAAACAACCATTATATTTGCATACTCATTTAGGATCAACGCGTTAAAAAATATTGACCTGTTTAAAACCGGGTCGCAACTAAAGGCAGCCTAAGCCTGAACAGGTGGCTGTTTTTAAATGGTGTGGATATAGTCGGAAAGCTATTCGGGATCATCTCGGATAGCTTTTTTGTTTATAAATGTCTTGTTTTCACCTGATTTTAACCTCTCTTTAACTTCGGTTTAATCTGATACGGCTACTTTTGAGTGATCAAAATTCCGCTGTAAGTCAGCTAAGTTTCTTACAAAAGGGAGGTTGAACGTCAAAGCTGGTGTCACAATTAGCTTTGAATGGTGTGGATAGGATGAAAAAAGCTACCCGAAGATATGTTTCGGGTAGCTTTTTTGTTTTTTTGCATTATTATAGCAAGCCTGAATCGATCCGGTTCAGGTTCGGATATCTTAGTTCACACAATTATGAAAATCCTGGTAGTAGAAGACGAACCTAAACTCGCTTCATTTGTAAAGAAGGGTCTTGAAGAACAATCCTTTGAGGTGGACATTGCGTACGATGGACAGATCGGACGGAATATGGCACTCAGCAACAATTACGATGTCATTGTGCTGGACGTGAATCTACCAAAAATGAACGGCTATGATGTGGCCAAATCCGTGCGATCCGAGAACATCAAGACGCCGATCCTGATGCTGACGGCCATGGGCTCGCTCGACAACAAAGTAGCCGGTTTTGAAGCCGGGGCCGATGATTACCTCGTCAAACCGTTTGAGTTCCGCGAGCTGCTGGCCCGGCTGCGGGCGCTGAGCAAACGCACAATCGATACCAGCCTGCAGGCTAACCTGCTGAAAGTTGCGGACCTCGAGCTGGACCTTAACGAAAAGATTGCCCGCCGGGGCGGAAAACGCATCGAACTGACGGCCAAAGAGTTTGCTCTCCTGGAGTATCTGATGCGCAACCGGAGTCGCGTAGTTTCCCGGATCGACATCGCGGAGAAAGTCTGGGATATTCATTTTGATACCGGCACTAATGTGATCGACGTTTACGTGAATTTTTTACGCAAAAAGGTCGATAAAGATTTTCCGGTCAAGCTGATCCATACAGTCATTGGGATGGGTTACATGCTGAAAGAAGAGTAAAAGAAGAAAGGAATAAATGGAGAAAAGAGATTCCGGTACATCTCCTCCTTTACTCCCCTCCTCCTTCGTTTATGAACATTCGTGCTCGATTAACGGTCCTCTTTGCCCTGCTGGTTGGCTCGATCATCCTGCTGTTCTCCCTGTCTATTTACTACCTGTTCGATCAATACCGGGAACGGGAATTCTACGACCGGCTTCGTCAGAATGCTTTTGCTACCGCCCAGTCGCTGGAAAACGTGCATGTGAGTGGCATCACGAATGAAATGCTCCAGCAGATCGAATTGAGTTTTATGTCGCTGTACAAAGGGCATGTGACGATTTATTTGCCCGACAACAGCATTATGCATTCGACGGATTCAAACCACGAGCGAATCTCTCCCCAGTTTCTGGAGCAGGTGCGCAACGGCAAAGAAATCTTTATTCGCAACGGGGAGGTCGAAACGCTTGGCGTGCGTTATGCTGATAAACACAAACGAACGCTGGTGGTGGTGGCAACCGCCATCGACCGCTACGGTTTTACCAAGATTAAATGGTTACGGGATATCCTGATCATCACCTGGGTGGTCAGTATGGGCATTGTCCTGCTGGCGGGCTGGTTCTTCGCAGGTGATGCGCTCCGGCCGGTTTCCGACATCATCGATCAGGTGAATGATATTTCGGCCACCAACATCTACGCCCGGCTCCGGATTGGACGACCCAAAGACGAACTGGCCAAGCTGGCCGCTACCTTCAATGCCATGCTCGACCGGCTGGAACAGGCTTTTATTCTTCAGAAAAATTTTGTTTCCCACGCATCCCACGAACTGCTGACCCCTTTAACCGTCATGATGGGCCAGGTTGATGTTGCGCTTATGCAGCCCCGCGACGAGGCCGAATACCAACAGGCGCTGGAGAGTGTGCTGGAAGAAGGAAAGAAAATGAACAACCTCGTCAACGGCCTGCTCGAACTGGCGCGCGTCAATGCCGATGCCGCCACGCTGTCGTTCAAACCGGTCCGCATCGACGAAGTCCTCTGGCAGGGACGCAGCCGGCTGCTGCAAAAAAACCAGGAATACCGCATCGACATCGAATACGAAAAACCGCCCGGCAATGAAGAAGACCTGATTGTGATGGGCGAAGAATCGCTCTTGCAGATGGCTTTCCAGAACCTGATGGAAAACGGTTGCAAATATTCCAAAGACCACCACATTGTGGTCACACTACACGCGGGTCACGACCAGATCCTGCTGACTTTCACCGACCACGGTTACGGGATTCCACCGCAGGACCTCCCCCATTTGTTCGAGCCCTTTTTCCGTTCCGAAACCACCTCCGGCATCATTGGCCACGGTATCGGGCTGGCCCTGACTCACCGCATCATCACCATTCACCAGGGCCAAATCCGGGTGGAATCCGAAATAGGCAAAGGAACTTCCGTTGAGGTGCTGATGTCGATTCGAAAAACCGCCCCCGCCGAAAAACCGCTGGCTTTCGAACTCGACGAATAAATTAAAAGCCGATTTAACCGGTTTTTAACACTGCATTAATTTTCTTTTAACGGCTTTACAAGACTTTTGACTTCAGTTCGTATTTCCTCGCATGGAGTCTGCCGTTTTTCTTTTCACCGCCGTTGGGAGCCTTGGAGTGTTTCTATTCCGGGGTGAAACGAAATATTTTTTCAGTCTCTTTCTGCATATCCTCCTGATCGTAACGGCAACCTCATGGGCTTACCGGGCGTTGTCAACGGGCGGTCTGATGCAATCCAACCTTCTGGAAATAACCGGTTTATCGCTGACCATCACCATTGACAGCTTGTCTGCCTTTTTCCTGACGATCATCAGCCTGACGTTTCTCACCGGCACCCTGTACGCCCACGGCTACCTGCAACTCTATCGTCAGACCCGGTCTGACGGGCAATTTTCCCGGCACCATCTGGCGCTGCTCTGGCTCCACATTTCCCTGATCCTCGTCAGCACGCTACGCGAAGGAACGGCCTTTCTGATTGTCTGGGAATTGATGGTGATTTCGGCCTTCGGTCTGGTGATGTTCGAAGGAGAACGGAAGGGCATTCTGAAAACCGGCCTGACCTACCTGGTTCAGATGCAGACCGGTTTTGCGCTGATTGCGGCCGCGTTCCTGGTGGTCCGGGCAGATGGTCAACCGTTTGGCTTCGATGGGCTGGGTATCTATTTCAGCCACCACAATCTGTTGCCCTTGTTTCTGCTTTTGTTTGTGGGTTTTGGCATTTATGCGGGTTTTATGCCGCTCCACACCTGGCTTCCGCCCACGCATCTGGCCGCGCCTTCACACGTTTCGGGCATCATGTCCGGCGCCCTGCTTCCGATCGGGCTGTACGGCATTTTGCGGGTTTTGACCTATGTCCACCGGGATTTGATTGCCGTTGGATGCGTCATCCTGGTTGTTTCACTTTTGTCTGGGATCGTTGGCATTCGGGCGGCTTTTGTTCAACAAGACGGCAAATCACTCCTGGCTTACAGCAGCGTTTCCAATACCGGAATCGTTGGTATTGGCCTTGGTGCCGGACTGCTGGGAATGGCCTTCAACCTGCCGACTCTGGCAGCGCTGGGTCTGACCGGGAGCATTATCCACATCGCCAGTCACGCCTTGTCCAAGTCGCTGCTGTTCTACAGCATTGGCTCTGTTTACCGGGCAACCCATACCCGGAACCTCGACCAATTGGGCGGCCTTCTCGACGTCATGCCGAAAACCGCGATCGCCTTTTTAATCGGTTTGCTGGGCATTTTGGCCTTACCTCCCTTCAACGGATTTATTTCTGGACTCCTGATGTATTCGGGGCTGTTCAAAAGCTTTCCATCGGCAACCGGCTCGGTCGATCTTCTGCTGGCGGCTATCATTTTGGGTCTTTTGCTCATCAGCGTTTTATCCCTGATTGTCTTTTCCAGAACTTTCAATACGGTTTTTTTAGGCAGGGCTCGTTCAATGGCGGCTGCTCAGGCCAAAGAAGTTTCGGATGACATGAGTATGCCGAAGATGTTGGCGGGTTTTTGCATCCTGGCAATCGGTTTATTTCCGGTCCTCTTTCTGAAAATAACCGCCCAGGTAACGGCTTTGTATGTCGCAGATCTGACGTCGCTTTCGGAGCTTACTTCTCCCCTGGCCTACCTCGGAATAGCCGGAACCGCTTTGGTTGGGCTGGTGCTGCTGGCGCTTTGGCTGCGCAACCGCCATCAAAAACCGCTAAAATTCGACTATCACCAAAATAACGCGTTTGGTAAACCAAAACGTGAGCACTGGTTTGGCTGATTCGTTTTCCGGACCCAATCGAAGTTTTAGAGAACCGGGTGTTTGAACAGGCTTCGGGCAAAACCAACCCCTGTCAATTCATTAATCTTCAATACTTTAGTAGGTTATTGTAAGCTCCGACCGGTCATGTGACCGGTCGGACTTGTTACGCCCTATGACAGCAGCCCGACCAGATTGGCCGGCGAATACTTCACATTTTTCAGCGTTTTGTTGTCCGCCGTTCGGTATACCAGGTATTTCCCGTCGGATTCCACGTAATGACATTCGACGCCTTTGTCCTGATAGTGTTTCACCGTCGCTTCCGCTTCGTCCACCGTCGGGCAGGCTTTGCTGAGGTTTGAACGCTGTACTTCGTCGAACAAAGCCTTGAATTGTTCGCCCAGCCCAAACTCCAGAATGGCACCCGCCAACACATACTGCAAATCGCAGAGCGCATCGGCCACTTCCACAATGTCTTTTTCCAGAATCGCGACTTCCAGTTCTTTCAACTCCTCCGCCAACAGCGCCACCCGAAGCTGGCAACGGTTTTCGGCCGGAATCTGCGGTTTTTCCAAAACCGGGTGGTGAAAGGTGCGGTGAAATTCGGCAACGGCGTTTAGTGAATCGGGGGTTTGCATCAGAAATTATTTTTAAACAGTTTGATGGCAATAGCAAGTAAAATGATTCCGAAAACCTTCCGGAGAATGTTGGTGCCGCCCGGCCCCAGCCGGTTTTCAAGCCATTCTGACGATTTCAGGACGGCATAGATTAGAATCAGGTTGATCAGAATTCCGACCAGAATGTTGGCCGTGGCGTATTCGGCTTTCAGCGACAGAATGGTGGTCATGGTTCCGGCTCCGGCAATGAGCGGAAAAGCAATCGGTACGATATGAGCCGCCCCCGTACTGTGCTCATCAGATTTGAAGATGTTCCGGCCCAGAATCATCTCCAGCCCTAACAGAAAGATGATCAGCGCCCCGGCTACGGCAAACGACGACACATCGACGCCGAATAATTTCAGAATCGATTCGCCGACGTACAGAAACGCAATCATGAGCAGAGCCGACGCCAGCGTGGCTTTCTCGGATTCGATCTTGCCGACTTTCTTACGCAGGTCAATGATCACCGGCAACGATCCGATGACATCAATGACCGAAAACAGAATGAGCGTAACCGAGATGATTTCTTTGAAATTCAGCATCGTACCCACCGACGTTCGTCCGTGTTGAAGGTTATGAATGCGTACAATAATACACAGGTTAAGCGGGGCCGCCCGGCATTCCGTGATCACGGACCCGCAAAAACGCTTTCAATTTCTCAATTTCCCACTCCTCGATGGCCGGAAAATTGGCAATCCGGAAAGTGGTGGATTTCCAGTTGCCGTACCCGTTGCCGAGGGTAATACCGGCTTGCTGCGCAGCGGTTTTTACCGCCCGGATTTCGGCTTCACTGCCCTGAACGGCAATAACCGTATCCGACCGCAGCTCCGGCTGATCGATCAGCAGGTGCCAGTCGGTTGCTTCCGCGATAAACCGGTACCAGTCGGCGGCCCGTTTCCGAATGAGCGTATCGACTTCCGAAATCGCCGGGACCTGCTGCAATACCCGCATCAACAGGTAAATTCCCAGACCGTTCGGGGTAAACGGCGTTTGAAATTTTTCAATGTTCTCGTGAACGAACAGCAGACTGTTGTAATACTGCCGGTCGTTGATGATTTCAGCCTGTTTCAGGGCATTGGGCGAATAAATTAAAACCGCCAGACCCGCCGGTAAGCCCAGACACTTCTGGACCGACGCAAACCAGACGTCGGCCAGCGTCCAGTCGAACACCAAACCACCCAGCGACGAAACCGCATCGACAGCAATCAGTCCGCTGAATTCCCGCCGAAACCGGGCCAGCGTATCCATCCGAACCTGTGTCCCGTTCGAGGTTTCATTCTGAACCACACACAGCACATCGGCTTCCCCCGGCAGGATCATCGGTTTGATCCGGTGGGCGTATTCCATCCATTTCTTACCGAAAGCGCCCCCGTGCGGGTGCAGACTGGTCGTCACCGTCAGCGATTGGGCAACAATTTCCCAGCATTCCGTGGCCGATGAGACAAACGCAATGTGGTAGTCTGCCGGAATCGCCAGTTTTTCGTGCAGCAGCCGCACGGTTTCCTGCACAAGGTCCATAAAACCGGGGCTGCGGTGGTTCAGACTCACCACGCCCGACCGAATGGCCTCCTGCGCGTAATCGGCTACCTGCGGATAAACCTTCGAGGGACCGGGATAAAACGTAATCATGCGCTAAAAACCGCTTACTTTTCCAGACTCAACAAATACTGCACCGCCAGATTATACCCCAGCAGCCCCAGTCCCACGATCACCCCCTTGCATTTGGCCGACAGGTAACTGTGATGCCGGAATTCTTCGCGGGCGTGGACATTGGAAATATGTACTTCGACCGTGGGGGCCGGAACCGCCGACAGCGCGTCCGCAATGGCAATCGAGGTGTGCGTATACGCCCCGGCATTGATCACGATGCCGTCGATGGTAAAGCCCAGTTCGTGGATTTTGTCGATCAGTTCGCCCTCGTGATTGGATTGAAAATACCGGATCTGAACGTCCGGAAAAGCCCGTTCAATCGTTTCCAGGTAATCGACAAAAGTACGGTTTCCGTAAATGTGCGGTTCCCGTTTGCCCAACAGATTGAGGTTGGGGCCGTTCAGAATAAGGATTTGCTTCATGGATGCAGTGTTCAGTTCAGGAGCGATCATCAATTCCAAAAACCGGATTGCGGTTTTCCAAATAAAACCGTAATTCGTGCTTCGTAATCCGTAAACCGTGCTCGACGCTGTGTGGCAAAGTTACATCAACGCTTTTAAAAATTACCTGAAACTGGAGCGTTCCCTGGCCGAAAATTCGGTAGAGGCCTACCTGCGGGACGTAAACAAATTGCGTGAGTTTCTGGAATTGGCAGGTTCGGCGGTTTCGCCCCTCCAGGTGACGGAAGAACACCTCTTCGATTTTCTGGCTTACCTGACCGATCTGGGCTTGTCGGCGCCTTCGCAGGCCCGGTTTTTGTCCGGCCTGAAAGCTTTTTACAAATTTCTGTTGCTGGAAAACGAGATCCAGACCGATCCGACGCAACAGATGGAAGGGCCGAAGCTGAGCCGGAAACTGCCCGACACGCTCAGTTTTCCCGAAATTGAAGCCATTCTGGACGCCATTGATCTGTCAACACCCGGCGGCACCCGCGACCGTGCCATGATCGAAATGCTGTATAGCTCCGGCCTGCGGGTTTCCGAATTGCTCGATCTGCGGCTGACGAGTTGCTATTTTGAAGTCGGTTTTATCCGAATCACCGGAAAGGGTAACAAGATGCGCCTGGTGCCCGTCGGGAAAGATGCGATTAAACACACCACCCTATACGTCGATCACGTTCGGAACCAACTGGACATTCAGAAGGGTGCGGAAGATACGGTTTTTCTGAACCTTCGGGGGAGTACACTCTCGCGCGTTTCGGTTTTTAAAACCATCAAAAAGCTGGCGGTGGAAGCCGGTATTCACAAGGAAATCAGCCCGCACACGTTTCGGCATTCGTTTGCGACGCACCTGATTGAGGGCGGGGCCGACTTGCGGGCGGTGCAGCAAATGCTTGGTCATGAGTCGATTACAACCACCGAAATCTACACCCACCTCGACCGCGATTACCTGAAACAGATCATTACGGATTTTCACCCGCGTTCGTAAAAAACAAGAGTACCCGCCATCAGCAACAGCGGGTACTCGTCTCGTCGGTTAACCCTAACCCAAATCACATTTTAATTTTCTATCGTCAGGCTTCCACGGTCGATTTTTCGCCCGAGAAATAATGTTCAGTTTGTTTAAACAAGAGGTTGAAGGAAGTCATACTGCCGTAAACCCGGGTGATGTACTGCTGAATATTCACCTTCTCTTCATCGTCGATCGCACTGGCGTTGATGCGTTGTTCCAGCACCCGCAGCCGATCCCGCATCATAACGATTTTGTGGAAAAACACGTCGATCGGAATTTCCTTGGACGCCAGATCGTTCCGACCCGGTTTTAGAATCATCTTGCCACCCTTCCATTTATCGCCCAGCGGCACGACTTCCGTTACGTCCGCCCACTTTTGTAAAATCCGGGAAAGGGATTGCTCCACATCAAACAGGCTAACCAGATCACGGTCAGGCTCTACCCCTTCGATGACGTCCAATTCGGTATTTAACTTTACTATTTTGACGCCGGTTTCGACAAAAGTCACAACGTAACCCGTCGATTTTACATTAATCACAACGCCAACGCCAAATTCAGCGTGTCGCACCCGCGAGCCGATCCCCAACATGGTATGCATAAAACAGAACAAAGAGTATTATTGCTTGCACAACAACTAGCAAACCGTGTGCCAAACGGAATGCTGAGAAGGGTGAACGCTGAATCGGGCTGACGCTACTTGTGCATTCTTCTTAACGCTCACCTGGCTTTGGGCGCAGGACTTTGCAGACGCAGGTGGATTTGTTGGTGACGGTGGTGGCTTCGTCGAGGAGCTCAAAACCGTCTTTGATGCCCTGCCAGAGCGTATCGCTGTGCTTGTGGTTATTGATCGTGACGATCAGCAACCCGTTGGCGTTGAGATGGGTGGCAAATCGTTGCAGCGTTTTGAGGGGGTGGCGGCTGTAATAAATCGACTCGTTGAAAATAATCAGATCAAAGGTGCCGGCTGGCTGGAAGGTATCCATATCACCGACCAGATAAGTACATTTTTCATCGGCCTGCGCCTGGGCGTTCTGAACGGCGCTATCCGAAATATCCGACCCTACATACCGACCGTAATTTGGTGATTGCAGCCGTTGTTGCAGCAATCCTTCACCGCAACCGATTTCCAGAATTTCGGGCTGACCCGGTTTCAGGTATTTGATGTAGCCGACAATAACGCTGAAACGGGCCAGTTCATCCAGTCCTTTCAGCCCCTCCCACAAACCTTTGTCGTACTGATAATTCCAGCGGTCGCGGTCGATGCGGAAAATTTTGCGCTTGATAAAAGAAGTAATGGCACCCATACGGCCTTGTTTAATTGAAAAATTACCGGTTTGTGCTATCCTCGACAAACAGCGTATCGGCCGAATCGAGCATCGCGGTATCGATGGCGGTGCCGTCCGGTTCGGTCGGGAGCGCCCGTTCGAGTTGCCGTTTTTTATTCCAGGGCGCCGTTGTGCGCCGGCCCATGTCGATGGCCAGCAAAGCCACAATGATGGTAAAGAGAATGGCTACCACAAACAGGATCCGCCGGTTTCGATTCATGATTCTTTTATTTTTTTGGGCGATATCAGATCAACCAACCGCCCCGTCCGCCCCGACACTTCGGCCCATTCCAGTCCTTCAAACTCGATAATAGCCACGGCTCCCTTGCTCATCGAACCCACGTCGGCATGGGTCAGAAATTCGGCGAAATACGAAATATCCGGATTGTGACCAAAAAGCATTACCGACTCGCAGTTCGGGTTCATGCCGTTGACCGCGGCCATGTACGCTTTCGGCCCGCCGTCGAATAGCTTGGCTTCCAGTTCCAGGTGTTCGGGGTTTAGGTGCAGCTGCTCGGCCATCACCTTTCCGGTATCTTTGGCCCGGTTGGCGGTGCTGCTGATCAGGCAATCTGGTTTTATGCCCAGTCCGGCCAGATGACGACCCACCCGCGCGGCTGCCATGATGCCTTCCGGAACCAGCTCCCGGTCGTGGTCGCGCTGGAAACTGGCCCGATCTTCGGCCTTGGCGTGCCGGACGAGGTACAGAGTTTTCTTCATGAGTTTGGGTTAAGCAAAGCGTTTTTTTTCAAAACTACTAATTCTGACGAAAACACCATGTGTCAACTCCGTGAGTCACCGGAATGTTGTTCAACCCGCCCCTGAAAAATTCGTATCTTTGTGTTTTATTACCATCCATTGAAAAAAACGCCCCCGCGTGGGGTCGTCTACTATAGAATGAGTACGATACAGGAAATCAGTCGGCGCCGAACGTTTGCCATCATCAGTCACCCGGATGCCGGGAAAACGACCCTGACCGAAAAGCTGCTGCTCTTTGGCGGGGCCATCCAGACCGCCGGGGCCGTCAAGTCGAACAAAATCAAGAAGTCGGCCACGTCGGACTTCATGGAAATCGAAAAACAACGCGGTATTTCGGTGGCCACCTCGGTGATGACGTTTGAATACCGTGATCTCAAAATCAACATTCTGGATACGCCGGGTCACAAAGATTTTGCGGAGGATACGTACCGGACGCTCACGGCGGTCGACAGCGTTATTCTCGTCATCGACTGCGTGAAGGGCGTGGAGGAACAAACCGAGCGGCTGATGGAAGTCTGCCGGATGCGCGATACGCCGGTGATTATTTTCATCAACAAACTCGACCGCGAAGGCCAGAGCCCCTTTGATCTGCTCGACGAACTGGAAGCCAAGCTCAACATCCGCGTGCGCCCGCTGACCTGGCCGGTGAACATGGGCTCGGATTTCAAAGGCGTTTACAGCCTGTACGACAAAACCATGAATTTCTTCCGCGTCAATAAAACGAAAGTAGAAGAAGACATTCTGGAAATTGACATCAACACCCCGGTTTTGGACCAGAAAGTGGGCGAACGCGATGCCGAGCAGTTGCGCGAAGATGCCGAGCTGATCGAAGGTGTGTACGACCCGTTTGACCGGCAGACGTATCTGGCAGGCCAGGTCGCCCCGGTTTTTTTCGGTTCGGCCGTCAACAACTTCGGCGTCAAGGAATTGCTGGACACCTTCTGCGACATTTCGCCGGAGCCCATCGCCCGCGCCACCGACAAACGCGTGGTGCAACCCGAAGAAGCAAAGTTTACCGGTTTTGTCTTCAAGATTCACGCCAACCTCGACCCACGCCACCGCGACCGGATTGCGTTCCTGCGCATTTGCTCGGGCACCTTCGAGCGGGGCAAGTTTTACCACCACACGCGGCTGGACAAAGACGTGCGGTTTTCGAGTCCGTTCAGCTTCATGGCCGACAGCAAAAGCATTGTGGATGAAGGCTTTCCGGGCGATGTGGTCGGTTTGTACGATACGGGTTCGTTTAAAATTGGCGATACGCTCACCGAAGGCGAAGACCTGCAATACACCGGGATTCCGAGTTTTTCGCCCGAAATTTTCAAGGAATTGATCAACAGTGACCCGATGAAATCCAAGCAGTTGGAGAAGGGCATTCAGCAATTGACCGACGAAGGAGTTGCGCAGTTGTTTACGCTGACCAGCGGAAACCGGAAAATTGTCGGAACCGTGGGCGAGCTGCAATTTGACGTGATTCAGTACCGGCTCGAACACGAATACGGCGCCAAATGCCGCTGGGTTTCCATGCCGGTTTCCAAAGCCTGCTGGCTCACGTCGGACGACAAAAAGAAACTTGACGAGTTTATCCGCCTGAAAGGTCTCGCCATTGCGTACGACAAAGACGGCAACCCGGTTTTTCTGGCCGAATCCGACTGGATTCTGCGGATGAACATGCAGAACAATCCCGACATCAAGTTCCACTTTACGTCCGAGTTCAAGACGGCGGTGGAAGCCTGATAAGCCCATAAAAGCAAAAACCGGTTTCGCCAAACCGGTTTTTGCTTTTTGCCCCAAGGCAGAACCGTTTATTTGAAAGCGTACCCCAGCGAAAGGCCCAGCCAGCGGGCCTGAAACCCTTCGCTGGTGATGATGGGTGTCCAGTTTAGTCGGAAAATCACGCCATTTCGAACGGGTTGCAACCGCAATCCGGCATTCAAGGACCCGAAAACTCCGACCCCTTTTCCACTGATCAGTTCGCCGGACACATCGTCCGTGCCGGATGCACTGATGTAGATGGGTGTAACACCCGCTCCGACTTCAAAAGCAGCCCGGCGTTTACCAATCAGATAGTTAACTAAGATGGGCATCGTGATAGCCCCGGCCCGCGCATCAGAATTACGGTCCGAAATACGGGCTCCGCCAATGCCCACCCGCATGCCCAGACCATCCTGCGTGGGTTTAAACCGAAAATCATAATTCAGGCTTAAAATCAGGCCGCTACCCAGCCCTTCGACGTAAATGGCCTTGTTTCGTCCGCCATCCTGCGCCCGCAGAACCGAAGTTGTCAGGAGAAATTGAAAAAGAATGAGCGACGCTATTTTTGGCAGTGGATAAAAATAAATTTTCATAAGTTCATTTTTGTTGGTCGGCCAAATGTATTCAATCGCTCAGTTATTCGGCGATTATTCGGCGGAAATGTTATTATTAGCCGCCAAAGTGGTAATTATACGGTTTAAATCATCTTAATCAGCCCAGTTCATGCACACCTCCGTTACCGAGCGGTTTTTGCGATACGTTCAGATCGATACGCAATCGGACCCGCGTTCCACAACCAACCCATCGACTGAAAAGCAGAAAAACCTGGGTCGTTTATTGGTCGGGGAATTGCACGAAATTGGCCTGACTGATGCCGAGCTGGATGACTACGGGTATGTCTATGCCACCATTCCGGCCAATACCGACAAGCCGAATGTGCCGGTTTTGTGCTTCTGCGCCCATATGGACACCTCGCCCGACGTAACGGGCGAAGGCGTAAAACCGCTCGTCCACCACGGCTGGGACGGTTCGGACATTGTGCTGCCCGACGACCCCACGCAACTGATCCGGCGGGCCGATCATCCGGACTTAAACGATCAGATTGGCAATGACCTCATTACGGCTAGCGGAACGACCTTACTGGGGGCCGACAACAAAGCGGGCGTCGCCGAAATCATGGCCGCTGCCGAACTGCTGGTAAACGAATCCGTCATCAAACACGGCACGATCCGGCTGCTGTTCACGCCCGACGAGGAGGTGGGCCGCGGAACGGAAAAAGTGGACCTGGATAAACTGGGCGCCGATTTTGGTTATACCGTCGATGGCGAAATGCTCGGAACGCTGGAGGATGAAACCTTTTCGGCGGATGCCGTAAAAATTACCATTCGGGGCGTCAGTACGCACCCCGGTTTTGCGAAAGGCAAACTGGAAAATGCCCTGAAGATTGCCGCCAACCTATTGGCCGCGCTGCCCAACGATTCACTGTCGCCCGAGACAACCGAAGGCTCCGAAGGCTTCATCCATCCGGGCCACCTGGAAGGAAATCAGGATCAGGCGGTGGTGGAATTTATCATCCGCGATTTCAGCGTCAGCGGCTTACACGAGAAAGAACAGTTCCTCCAAAAATTAGTGGATACGGTTTTGGCGTCCTATCCGAACTCCAGCGCCACTTTTGAAGTCAGGGAGCAATACCGGAACATGAAAGAAGTGCTCGATCAGCACCCGGCCGTGGTGGAACATGCGCTCGAAGCCATCCGCCGGAGCGATCTCAACGCCGAACGCCGGAGCATTCGGGGCGGTACCGACGGTTCGCTGCTGTCGTTCATGGGACTGCCCTGCCCGAATATCTTCGCGGGCGAACACGCCTTCCACTCGCGGCTGGAGTGGGTTTCGATTCAGGATATGGAAAAAGCCGTCGAGGTGATCGTTAACCTCTGTCAGGTCTGGGAGGAGAAATCGTAAGCACCAATCCAGCCACCAACCGGTTTTACGACTCCGCGGTTTGCAGCAAGGGCAGCGTAACCCGGAACGTTCCACCGACTTCTTCGACCTCCACCGGCTTAATCGTAAGCTGGCGGTAGGCCGCCGTTAGGTTTGCCAGCCCGTCGTGCGTCACATCGAGCCGACGTGTTTTCCGCTGAACTGGATTGGTTACCCGAATTGATAACCGGTCAGCGTACTGAATAGCGATCTGTAACGGGCGACTGGCCGACATGCTGTTGTGCTTGATGGCGTTGTCAATCAGCGTCTGTAAACTCAGGGGAGGCAACTGGTCGATCAAATGGGTGGGGGGAGCCGGACACGTAATACGGATATGGTTTCCGTAGCGAATATGCAGAATGTAAGCGTAGTTTTGCATGAAAACCAATTCCTCGGCCAGCGGCACCAATTCGCGGTTTTTTGCCTGAAGCATATACCGATACACGTTGGACAGCTTGTCGACAAACCGTTCGGCTTCGACGGGGTCTTCGCCCACCAGGGCTGAAATGGAGCTTAAACTATTGAACAGAAAATGGGGGTTGACCTGCTGTTTTAAGGCATCGAACTGTTGCTGCATCGACTGGTGTTTAAGCTGCTCCACTTCGGTCTGTTCATTCATCCAGTACGCGTAAGCGTGGAGTAAATTGGCGATAATGCACAAGGCCGTCACGAAAAACACGCTGATCAGCCACATAGGCCGCAGCGTATTCCAGTCAAATGAAATGGTAAACAGCGGGATTAAACTGAAAATGTACAGTTCAAGCGCGTTGAAAATCAGGGCTGCGGCATTGACCAGCAGCGTCAAAACCACCGTTCGCTGGATCGTCTGCTGATAAGTAGGAAACAACGCAATGATGCGTCGGCTGAGCAGGGTTAGAAAAACGATTGAGAAACCATACAGGAAGGTTCCGCAAAGCGTTCCCAGCAGAAAAACCCGGCCATCCGACAGGTAATACGGCCCGAAGTTGAGGTAGTTACCGACCGGCAGCAACAGGACAATCATCGCCAGATGGAACCCCCACTCCGCCTTCGAAAAGAAAGCCGGACGGTAGCGTTCGATCAGCAAATAAGCCCCCTTGAATGGACGAAAAGCAACCATTTCAATTTGTTTGCCAATTTCGATTCGGTACCGATGAAACCAATTGCTGATTTCATCGGTACCGAATCAAGACGCAGGTTAGCGAGATAGCTACGGGTATAAAACCGCCTTGATAAAAATTACGCAATGGTTTTGGTAACTCCGCCATCAACGCGAACGGCGGCCCCGTTCGTGGCCGATGCCAGCGGACTGGAAAGATACGTTACCAGATTGGCGATTTCCTGCGTGGTGGCAAAGCGTTTGATAATGGACGTCGGACGGGCGTTTTTGAAAAAGTCCTTTTCCATTTCCTCCACCGATACCTGGTTTCGGGCGGCCATGCTGCCGATAAAATCACCGACGCCTTCCGAAAATGTTGGACCCGGCAGAACCGTATTAACGGTTACTTCGGTGCCCGTAGTCAGTTCGGCCAGCCCCCGCGAAACGGCGAGCTGGGCGGTTTTCGTCGTTCCGTAGTGGATCATCTCCGTCGGGATTTGCAGCGCCGATTCACTGGAAACAAAAATGATGCGGCCCCAGCCTTGAGCCAGCATTTTCGGGAAGTAGTGCCGTGACAGCCGCACCCCGCTCATGACGTTGACTTCGAAAAATTTAAACCAGTCCTCATCCGGAATGTCCGTAAACTCCTTCGGCTCAAAGATTCCGACATTGTTGATCAGAATATCGACTTCGGGCACCTCGGCCAGCAGCGCGTTAATCTCCTCTACCTTGCTAAAATCAGCCGCAACGCCCCGAAACCGGGTGCCGGGCAGCTCGGCCGACAAGTGCTGCACCAGCGCTTCGACCCGTTCTTTGTTACGGCCGTTCAGAATCACTTCGACGCCCTCCTGCGCCAGTGTTTTGGCAATGGCCAGCCCGATTCCGGCGGTGGAGCCGGTCACCAGGGCGGTTTTTCCGCTTACTTGTAGATCCATCTTTTGTTCTTTTTAAGTATACCGCTCCGTAATCGCCCGGGCCCGCTCCCGGGTTTCCAGAATCAGCGGGTGAACCGGCTGCGCCAGCGCTTCCAGCGCGTCGGCAACGGTGTCTTTGAACAACAAATTAAGCGGCAATTCGTGCCGTTCTTCCCCGGTTTTTAACACCACCGCCGGCCGGGTCAACCCCTGAGCGGCCTGAAAACCGTACCAGGTTTTCGCTTCCAGCCAGGCCGCTTCGGGGGCGTCGGCGCTTAAATCCAGCACAAATTCTTCGGTCGGCAGGTGCAGGTTTTTCCGATCGGCCATGCGCGTGTCCAGATCAGCCAATTGCTGGCGCAGACGGATGATGTCTTTCCCGGTCCGGATGCGTTCGCGCACGGACTGACGAATGAAATACGTAATGGCCTGCGTGACGTTCAACCCAATTTCGGCCATCTGCTTGAAGATAAGCGAAGTTGGCGACATGCCGGGAATGGTATTCGGATCGTGGAGCAACACCCGCCCCGGTTCGTCAGCCCGATCCGGCGTTAAAAAACCGTCGATGCGGGCGCAGACATTCATGCCCAATTTTGCAAAAACCGAGGCCACGTTTACCTGAATTTCCCGGTTGTGCTCCAGACTCGTCCGCACCGGAATCTGTTTCCGGGTGGTGCTTCCGGATTGGTATTTGGATTTGAAATCGAAACTTGAGACGTTGTAAATTTCGGTAGGCGGCAAAGCAACCGCCGTGCCATCGTCGTCCTGAATAACCCCGCACGAAAATTCCTGTCCGCTGATGAACGCTTCGAATAACACATCGTCTTCCGAATTGACCGACGCAATCAGCATAGCTTGGAAACCGGAGTCGGCCCAGGCGTTGGCTTTTTCCAGCAAATCGCCGGGATGACTGATCAGTTCGCCGGTTTCTTCAAGTACCACCGGAAAACCGATGCCGGAATCCAGCTCCGTAACGGCCTGCACAAAAGCAATTTTTTCTTCCTCCGACCATTGTTTCCAGGCTTGCAGATCAATTTCCTGCCGGAAAAAGCACTGGTCCACGCCCCGGATGAACTGACTCAGATCGTTTTCCCGAACAATCACGACGCCGATGGACGATCCCTGGTGGGGCGCCTTGATCACAATGGGCAGGCCAAGCCGAGTTTGCAGGGAGTCGAAAAAACCGGCTTTGTCGGCCTGATCCCAGGCCGGGCGGCTGACCGTTGCGGTTTTCTTATCCTGCTGATTAACGAGCGCAATCAGTTCGTTTTGCAGAATTTTATTGATCCCAACCGCCGAGCCCATCAGCCCCGGTCCGCTGTACGGTATTTTATACCATTCCAGCAACCCCTGAATACCGCCATCTTCGCAGTCTGGACCGTGCATGGCCAGGAACACAAAATCAAAATACCGGCTGAACTCCGGCGGCTGAATGCGTTGACCAATGGCGTTGATTTGCGCTTCGAGTTCTTCGGCGGGCGAATTCGCGAGCGACTCGATGTACACGCTGAAGCGCGGATCGGTCTGCTGCGGATAAAAAGACCGAATGGAGCTTTGGGTGAGCAGTTCCTCCCGAATCAGAATGAAATTTCCCAGCCCGTCCACAAACACCATAACGGGCTGAAACAAGGTTTTATCGATGTGGTTCAGGGCCGTACGACCACCGGCAAAGGAGACTTCCCGTTCGCGCGACGGGCCCCCGAAGAAGATACCTATTTTCATTTTATGGACCCACGGACCCAAGGCCGCGTTATAAATTTGCTACTTCAGACTTTTAAAATCGCACGGACATTAGCCCGTGGCTGCGGGCGCAAAATAACAAAAAAGCCGCTAATCCGATGGATCAGCGGCTGAAGTCTTCAAAAGCCTTGAATGCGTACGTTGCTACCGTTTTAAAACGCGGGCGTCAGATTGATCGCTTCTACCCGCGAAATTTCCGGAACGGATTTCAGAATTGCTTCTTCCAATCCTGCTTTGAACGTCATCGCCGACATGGGACAGGAGCCACACGCGCCGACCAGTTCCAGACGCACCACCTTGTCACTCGTCACTTCCAGCACTTTCACGTTGCCGCCATCCGCTTCCAGGTAAGGCCGGATGCTGTTCAGCGCTTTTTCGACACGATCTACTAATATTTCGGTATCTAATACAGTTCCCATTCTAAAAGTCGTATAACAAAAGGTGGTCTAATGACTGAAGGTAAAAATACGTTTTTTCCCGCTTAAATCCAATCAAATCGGTTTATTGCCGGACAATTTCAACGGGCCGGGTCTTCTCCTGCGTCGCGTTCCGGACCGAAATCTGTTGCGCCAGAGCCTCAGCGGCTTCCCGGAAGGCGCCGGACGTCACGGGATCATTTTCGGTCACCACCGGTTTTCCCTCATCGCCCGCTTCCCGGATGCTTTGTACCAGCGGTATCTGGCCCAACAACGGCACCTGGTACTTATCGGCCAGCAGTTGCCCACCGCCTTTGCCAAAAATATGGTATTTCGAGTCGGGCAGCTCGGCGGGTGTAAAATACGCCATGTTTTCGATGACGCCCAACACGGGTACATTGATTTGCGGCTGCCGGAACATCGCCAGCCCTTTTGTTGCGTCGGCCAGCGCGACCTTTTGGGGGGTGGTCACAATGACGGCGCCCGTCACCGGCACGGTCTGCACCAGCGTCAGGTGAATGTCACTCGTACCCGGCGGCAAGTCAATCAGCAGGTAATCCAGTTCACCCCAGTTGGTATCGGCAAAAAACTGGCGCAACGCCTGACTCGCCATCGGTCCCCGCCAGACAATCGCGTTGTCGCGGGGCGTCAGAAAACCGATCGACATGAGTTTAATCCCGAACTGCTGGATCGGTTGCAGCATGTTTTTGCCTTCTACCTGCCCCACCGCCGGTTGCAATTCTTCGGCGCCAAACATCACCGGAATCGACGGACCGAAAATGTCCGCATCAATAATCCCGACTTTCGCGCCGGATTTGTGCAGTGCCACCGCCAGGTTGGCCGTAACGGTCGATTTGCCGACCCCACCTTTTCCGGACGAAATGGCAATGATGTTTTTGACGCCCGGCAAAACCGGTGCATTGAAACGGGTCGAACTAACATCGGCCGTCAGGTTCACGTTAACCTCAATATCCGGGCTGATGTGGGCGTGGATGGCATCCACGCAGCGTTTGCGAATCAACTCTTTCAAGGGGCAGGCTGGCGTGGTCAACACCACCGTAAACCGCACCTGATCGACGCCTAATTCAATATCTTTCACCATATTGAGCGTCACCAGGTCACGCTTCAAGTCCGGTTCTTCCACGTGCCCAAGGGCGTACAGTACGGATTCTTTAGTAAGTCTATACGTTGACATAAAGTACGGTTCTGATGGGTAACAGCGAATCAGGCGGCCTGGTTCGCGCCGGGGTCAATCGTCTGGAAAGCCCGCAGGCGCCGTTCTACCTCTTTCCACTCCTGAGCCACATCGGTTTTTTTGGAAAAAGCTTCCAGTTGCTTCAGCAGATTTTCCAGAAATCGCCGGTGCGAGTCTGTTCCTTCGTAAAAGGGCCGGTGGGCCAGCGCCTTGCGCAAATTCTGCCAGTCGGTTATAAACCTGCGAAGGTCGGCATCAAAGGCGCATTCGGCAAATTTTTCAAAAATATAAGCTTCGGCCACAGCGTTCGGATGAATCAGGTCGGCTTCGTAAAACCGGTAGTCGCGCAGATCGTCCATCATAATCTCGTAAGCCGGAAAATAATGAACCTGCTCATTCCAGATGGTTAGCTCGTGGCTAATGGTCCGCAGCATGGATTTGCTGACCTGATTGACCGGCAGCGAATCCTTCGTGTGACGAACCGGACTAACCGTCAGCAGAACCTGCAAATCCGGATTGGCTCGTTTCAACACCTTCAGCAGACCGGCCAGTGTCGTCTGCACGTGTTCGTAGGCATACAGATACTTCTCAAACAAAAAACCGGGCATTTTCTGGCAGTTGGCCACCACTTTTCCGGTTTCCAGATGCCGGTACACCACGGCGGTTCCGAGCGTCAGCACCAGCCAGCTGGCTTGTTTCAAAGCCTGGCCGGTTTGGGCCAGACAGGTCGTCAGCCGCCGGTGCAGCTCGTCGCGCGAGTGGGCCCAGAAGGTCGAATGAAAATCGTAATGAAACCACAAGCCGTCGCGCTCGACGTACAAATCCGGATCGGGTTCGCCGTTTTGCAGGGCCGCCCGCAGGAGTTTGTCGATGGAAACCGGGTTAAACAAAGTTCCGAACGGGTTGCTCACCACCTCCACTTTGTTGTCGGTCAATTGGCGGCCCAGCACCTCAGCAAAGCACGAGCCAACGGTCACAACCCGGGCGTCGGGCCGGATCAAAACCGGGAGTTTTTCCGGTATCAGTTCAGTACGAAAGTCCATACTATAGTAACAAAAAAGCGGTTCGAAAAACTCCGAACCGCTCCAAATTATTTTTCAGGATAACGCACTGGTTACCAATAATTTATTCAGCTACTACGTCAAACTTAACGGTTTGCTTCACGTCCTTGTGCAGGTTAACGATGGCGTTGTAGGAACCCAGCACTTTGGCTTCGTCGATGGTGATTTTTTTCCGATCGATGTCGTATCCTTTTTCCTTCAGGGCGTCCGCTACCTGCGTGTTGGTTACGCGACCGAAGATTTTACCGCTTTCACCCGCTTTCGCCGGAACCGTCAGTGACAGTTGGCTCAGGGCTTCGGCCAGCGCCAGGGCATCGTTCTTCGTTTTTTCGGCTTTGTGAGCGGCCTGCCGGATGTTTTCGGCGACCACTTTTTTATTGGATTCCGTTGCCATGACCGCATAGCCCTGCGGAATCAGGTAGTTACGGCCGTAGCCGGGTTTTACGTCAACCGTATCGTTCTTAAAACCCAGTCCGGCAATGTCGGTTTTCAGTATGATTTGCATGATTGTGAATGAGTTGTCGGTTCTCAGGATACGGTTCTGGGTCGCCAGTTCCCGGTTTTCCGCTCGGATGAGCCACCGTAAACTGTAAACCGGGAACCGTAAACCGTAACCTATTTCAGAGAATCGCCTACGTAAGGTAACAAAGCCAGATGGCGGGCGCGTTTAACGGCCTGACCCACTTTACGCTGGTATTTCAGGCTTGTTCCGGTGATCCGCCGGGGCAGAATTTTGCCCTGCTCGTTCAGCAACTTCAGCAGGAAGTTGGGATCTTTGTAGTCGATGTATTTAATACCGGACTTTTTAAAACGGCAGTATTTTTTGCGGTTTTCGTTTTTGCTAACGGGTTCGTTCTGCAGACTCATGATTATTTGGCCTCCTCTCCTGCTTTTTCGGTTTGTTTGTTTTTACCCAGTTGTCCTTTCCGACGACGCTCGTTGTACGCCAACGCGTGCTTGTCGAGAACGGTGGTCAGGTGACGAATAATGCGCTCATCCCGGCGATATTCAACGTCCAGGGCTTCGGGAACTTTCGTCTCCGCCGAAAATTCAAACAGGAAGTAATAACCTGTGTTTTTGTGCTGGATCGGGTAGGCGAGTTTGCGCAGACCCATATTCTCTTCATTTACAATTTCCGCACCGTTATCGGTTAAAACCTTGCGGAACTTGTCGACAGTGTCCTTTATCTGAGTTTCAGATAAAACGGGAGTTAAAATGAACACCGTCTCATAGTTCTTTGTGAACTGCATGACAATTGTGTTAAATGGATAATGATTTCAAAATGAGGACGCAAAGGTAAGAATAAAGGAGGAAAGGAGAAAGGGATGAAAGGATTTTTTTAGTCCTTTCATCCCTTTCTCCTTTCCTCCTTTGCCACGCTTTGGCTTTTCGCCTTTTATTTCACCGCAAACTCGCCCTGGCCAATCTTGAACCCCTCCGAATAGAGCTCAATCTGGTGCGTTCCTTCTTTGAAGGGGATGCTACCCCGGCCGTAGACAAAAGACACCTGCTGCCCTGAATTGTCGTACGCGATGGTCTGTTTGGCAGTGTATACCATTTCCTGCCCACCCATGATAAACTGGCCCGAACCCGTTGCATTGTCGGCAATCACCGAGCCACTGGGGTCCAGAATCCGCAGGTAAATCTCTTTCTCGTTTTGCTGCGCCAGCGGGTTGGTCGCCAGCCGGAAGGCAATCTTGATTTTCTCAATCCGCCGGGACCGGTATTCGCCCCCATCGCTTTCTTTGCCGCGCCGGTTGATGGCGCTCACTTCAACCGTTTCGGCTTTCAGCGCCGAGCCGATGGTCACTTTCTCGGCCAGTTCCCGGTTTTGTTCCGAATAGCGGTTGACCGTGTCGGCCAGCGCCTGCCGTTCGTTTTTGAGGTTGGTGTTTTCTTCCGTTAACGTCTGGTTCTGCGAGGTCAGAATGCTGTTTTCTTCTTTCAACTGCCCGATTTCCTTGTCTTTTTCACCCAGCAGCGCCAGGTAATCCTTGATTTTTGCATCGTACTTTTTGGCATCAAAAGCGGCAACGTTGCGCAGGTTTCGTTTGTCGGCTTCCAGTTGTTCTTTTACTTTCAGCAGTGAATCAACCTGACCGCCCAGCGACTGAATTTCGGAAATTTTCGCATCCAGCTGCGTCGATATGGAATCAAGCCGCGCTTTGGTAATCAACATGTCCTGCGTTTTATCCGCCAGCGTCGTTTGCTGCGATTTGTTGGTTTGTCTTTCCTGGTAATAAAAATAAAGCAGCAACAGATTCAGAGCGGCCAGAATTCCTAGAGCGACTAATAAGTAATTTTTACGGTTGTTACGACGGTCCTGGTTATACGACTCCATGGATAGTATTACTTGATTGGGTGAGCGTTATGGGATGTAAAGTAAGGGTTTCCTGTACGTATTTCAATAAAACGGGCCATTTTCTCAACAAATTTCCAGTAACCGTTGCCCGCCATCGACCCTTCCGTGGTTTAGGTAGGATGCACTATCTTTGCCCTTAAATTGAGGAAGAACATCATGACAATTGCTGCCAACATCCAGCGTATCGAAAACCAACTGCCCGCGCCAACCAAACTCATTGCCGTAACCAAAACCAAACCCGTTGCGCTGCTCCAGGAAGCCTATGAAGCGGGCTGCCGGCGGTTTGGCGAAAACAAGGTGCAGGAAATGGTCGAGAAACAACCGCTGCTGCCCGCCGACCTGGAATGGCACCTGATCGGTCACCTGCAAACCAACAAGGTCAAATACATCGCGCCGTTTGTCAGCCTGATTCATTCGGTCGACAGCCTGAAGGTGCTGCAGGAAATCAATAAACAGGCCGCCCGCCACCAGCGCGTCATCGATTGCCTGCTCCAGATCCACATTGCGCAGGAAGAAACCAAGTTTGGTTTTGACGAAACCGAAGCCGAAACCCTGCTGAATGGCGCTGATCTGGAGCCGCTGACCAGCGTTCGGGTCGTGGGCCTGATGGGAATGGCTACCAATACCGACGATGAAAACCGGATTCGCCAGGAATTTCGCTCGCTCAAACAATTTTACGACCGGCTGAGCGGGCTTCAACGGGCCAACGTGCAGTTTCGGGAGCTTTCCATGGGTATGAGCAGCGATTATTTAATCGCTATTGACGAAGGCAGCACAATGGTACGGGTTGGAAGTGCGATATTTGGAGCACGAAACTGACAAAACCGATCCATGCATAAGTTTTTCATTCAATCGGGTGCCATTCTGGGCTTTCTGGGTGTTGCGCTGGGCGCTTTCGGTGCCCATGCGTTCCGGGCCACCCTGGAACTTGCCAAACGAACCGACACGTTCGAAACCGCCGTCCGGTATCAGTTCTACCACGCCCTGGCGCTGGTTGCCATCGGAATTTTGCTGCAACTGCCGGCCACTTCGGCGGCTTCGGCAAAATTTTACGGCTGGGCAGGCTACGCGTACCTGTTCGGCGTTTTAATTTTCAGTGGCTCCCTCTACACCATCTGTTTCACCGGCATCACCAAGTTTGGGGCCGTCGCGCCCATCGGCGGGTTGCTGATGCTGGCGGGCTGGGCGTTCTTACTGATCGGTTGCCTCAAAAGCTGAAAATGGTCAATGCCAAATGATGAATGCAAAAGTGAACGCTGCTGAACAACTTTTACATTTCACATTCATCATTTTAAATTCTTTTTCCTGTGTTTCGTCAACCTGGATGCGTATGAAACTTGTAACGATTAGCCTAAGTCTGGCGGTTTTATGGACGGGTTGGCTGGTGCTGTCGGCCTTGAGTCCGGCGACTTCCCGGTCAATGGCCCAAGTCGTGGTAGCGACCGACTCGCTGAAACTGGACGCCAACACCGGCCTGGTCGTGGATGAGCGCCTGACGCTGGTGGTTGCCCAGTGCACGGCCTGTCATTCCAGCAAACTGATTCTGCAAAACCGATTTACGCGGGATGGCTGGAAGGAGAAAATTCGCTGGATGCAACGCACGCAGAAGCTTTGGGACCTGGGCGAAACCGAGCCGGTGGTGCTCGATTATCTGGTAAAATACTATGGCCCGGAGCAGAAGTCGTTCGACGGCCGTCGCAAACCACTGCCCGCCGTGGAGTGGTATAAATTGTAGGTTTACCCCATGAAAAAAACCGCGTATCAGTACCTTTTCGGGCAGGAAACGCTGTATCAGGCGGTTGATCCGAAGCCGCTCGTCCCCCGGCGTTCTCCGGCGGTTGAGGTCGTTGTTCAGCCGGAAGCCATCCGGGAAGAAACCGTTGCGGAGCCTGAACCGGAAACCGTCGAAACCGAATTTCAACCGGCGGTTTTCGTACCGGAACCAACGCCGGAACCCCTTGCCAGTGCGGTCGTCGAACCGGTAGCCCCTCCGGCTCCCGTGCCGGTTTTGGAACCTTCCACCCCCAACCCGGCGGCCGGGAAGCCCAAAGTTTTGATTCTGATTGATGAGGAGCTAAGCCCGAGCGAACTCATTTTCCTGGAAAACATTCTCAAAGCCATCCATCTGAACCTCAACGAGATCGACATCCTGAATCTGGCCGGTTCGGGACTGGTGGATTTTCATGCGGTTTTGGAAAACAAGACCCTTCACCATTTCATTTCGTTCGGCGTTCCGTTTAAAACGATTCACCTGAACATCCAGATGGACCGGTATGAACCCATCCGGATTTTTGGCATAACGTTCCTGCTGGCCGATCCGCTTTCCGCCATTGAAGCCGACCAGAAACTAAAGCGAAAGTTGTGGGCCACTCTGAAAAAAGTATTTTTGGATTAATACGCAAAATGGCTTTTATTTAGAATACCATCCGCTGGCTCCCTTTTCCGGCGGTAAGGCTTGTATTTTTCCCCTTTCTTTTTCGATCACCAGATGGTTGATTCCTCCACTGGTCCTGCGCCGATTCAGGCTGGCGAATCGGCGGACCAACCCGGTTTGCGAAAAGTAATCACCACCGCCCAGTTGTGGTCCATTGCCGTCGGCATGGTCATCTCGGGCGAATACTTCGGCTGGAATTACGGCTGGGCGGTTGCCGGTACCATCGGTTTTCTGGTGGCTACGCTGCTGGTTACGATCATGTACCTGGCTTTTATTTTCAGTTACACCGAACTCACCACCTCCATTCCCGATGCGGGCGGCCCCTTTTCCTACGCCAAACGCGCCTTCGGTTCAACGGCGGCTTTCATCGCCGGTTTTGCCACGCTGGTCGATTTTCTGATGGCCCCACCAGCCATTGCTGCGGCTCTGGGCGCCTACGCCAATTTTCTGAATCCGGACTTGCCGGTTTTGGGGGTGGCCGTAGCAACCTACGTTGTATTCATTACGATCAACATTCTGGGTATCAGGGAATCCGCCAATTTTTCCATGATCGTGACGGCCCTCGCCGTAGTGGAACTGTTGGTGTATATGGCGCTGGTGGCTCCCGCGTATGAAACCAAAAATCTGGTTGCGCACAATGAATCGTTCGGTGCGGACGGAGTCTTTGCGGCCATTCCCTTTGCGATCTGGTTTTATCTGGCCATTGAAGGTGTTGCCATGCTGGCCGAAGAAGTAAAAAATCCCAGGAAAACCATCCCGCGCGGCTACCTGCTCAGCATCGGCACCCTGGTAGTGCTGGCGCTCGGGACCATGCTGCTCACGGCGGGCGTGGGCGACTGGCGGCTGTTGAGCGAAATCGATTACCCGCTCCCCGAAACGCTGGCGATGGTGCTGGGCCGCAGCAGCCCGTGGGCCAAAGTCTTCGCCAGTCTGGGGCTGTTCGGCCTGATTGCGTCGTTTCACTGCAACACCCTCGGCTATTCCCGCCAGATTTTCGCCCTGGCCCGCAGCGGGTATCTGCCCGGTTTTCTGGCGCAGGTCAATCGCCGGTTTCAGACGCCCCACTGGGCGCTTATCATGGGCGGCTTGATCGGTTTCATCGCCCTGTTTTCCGGTACGACGGGTGACATCATCATTCTCTCAGCGCTGGGTGCGGTCATCATGTACATCAGCAGCATGATCAGCCTGTTTCAGCTTCGCAAAAAAGAACCGCAGCTGGAACGGCCGTTTGTGGCGCCCTTTTATCCGTACGTTCCGGCCATTGCGCTTGTTTTATCCGCTGTCTGCCTGATTGCCATTGTTTATTACAACCCGGGATTGAGTTTGATTTTTGCCGGATTGCTGGCGGTTTCACTGCTGATTTTTCGGCTGTTACGTCCAGCCGTTCGTTAAATTTCCCTGAACCATTCAGAAATTTCGGTTGTTAAACAATATTATAGCGATTTGACCGGTTTTTTACTCAGCATTGAATACCTAAAACGGAGTACAAAACGACTCAACGGTATACCTTCCTACCAATCAGCCCACGGAATTTCCGGCAGAAAACCGGAACAAAACAAAAAACACAAACCTGGCAGAATGCGGTTAATCTACTACTAATCAGTATTCATTTAAGTAAAAGCGGTTATAAAAATCGTGTCGGATCGGTAAAGATTTTGAGCTCGTCAATCGCAGTTCATTGGGATGTGTTGATTGATGTCTTTCTTTAACGGCCAATTCCACCTCGCCCGGTTTTTGGCGGGAAATTACGTAGACAAACCGAACAGGGTATGAATGAACAACAGCCAGGAAACAACCCGGATTTTAACCATGGATACACCAGCGGCATCGAAGGCACCGATCGCCAGACGTACGAAGGGTATCTGTCGAGTCAGGTAAGCGACGAATGGATCAATGAGCGCGTCGAGCACAAACGCGAGGAAATCCGGCAAATTGAAAAACAGGTAGCCGATACGACGGCGCAACGGCGGTCGGCCTACGACCGGCTCCAGGATCACGTCATGCAAACGACGCTGGCCGGCAAGGAAACCGAACGGCTGGAAACCGAAATCCAAACGGTTGAAACCGAGCGCGACCAACTGAAAGAACGGCGGCAAAACACGGCGTCGGAATATTCGTTGTTTGCCGGACTGATCTTTGTGGCCGCCGGGATCTCGTTCGTGGCCGGCGATTTGATCATCTCGCACGAAATTGTGGCCTACGCGCTGAACATCCGCAATAATGTGGAAGCCTGGATGTTTGCGGTGGGTCTGGCAATGGTTTCCATTCTGCTCAAACCGGCATACGACCGGCTGGTAGAAGAACCGTATGTTTCCAATTCGTCGCCCGAGGCCGCCAAACGTTACGGCTGGTTTAAGATGGGGCTGGCGATTCTGTCAATTGTTACGCTGGTGATTCTGGGCTGGTTCCGGTACGACGCCTACCGCACCGACAAGCTGAAAGAAGCCATCAACAAAAGCATCAAAAACATTCAGTTGAACGCAACGCCCCTCGACCCCACCAATCCGAATCCGGTGGCCGATCAGAAGGTGTTGCAGCGCATCGAGCAACAATTGCAACAATCCGATGAGCTGAACCTGCAACTGGTCAACAGCCCGTGGGCTTTGCTGTCGTTTGTGCTGAGTGGTGTGTTGTTTGCACTGGCCGGGGCGGTTTGTCTCGGCATCGGTTTGCCGGTTTTGCAGAAATTCTGGTTTCGCTGGCTTCAGGCCGACCCGCGCCTGTGGCGGCTGCGCCGTCGGCGGAAAAAGCTGGAAAAGCAACACCAGGTCGCCCAGCAGGAAGTCGCCAAACACCTGACTCAGAAGAACATCATGGATCATGAGCTGGAAATTCTGCCGTCGATCGACGAACTTCGCCAGCGCAAGCAACAACTGACGAACGAGATTGATCAACTCATCGAAGACCGTAAACTGGCCCGCACCGACAGCCGGATTGCGTCGTACAATGATGGCTACGAGAAAGGTCTGGCGGCCCGGCAAGCCATGAGCGAAGAAGAATACAACCAGTTCCGGAACGGTTTTTTCTCTGTCTCGAATCTGGCCAGCAAAGCCCGTTCTTCGGGCGATCAGGATCGCTTACCCTCCGAGAAAAAATTCACGAATCAGCGCCCGGTCAACGGCTTACGGCCCTCCGTCCGTCGCCAGCCCGAAGGCCTGGACCTGGAGCGGGATGATGAACAATAAAAGCAAAAAGGAGGAAGGAGAAAAGAAGTAGCGGATCAACCCCTTCTTTTCTCCTTCCTCCCTTCCTCCTTTTCTTTCCCTTATTGAATCGGCGAATAATCGGTGGGTTTCATATACACTGACTCCACTTTCGTGGTCAGCGGACCGTTTTTCTCCGAATCTGCTTTTGCTTTCACCCATTTTGGGTCCGTCCGAAACTCATCGAAATGTTTCTTGCCTTCGGCTTCGCCCGGGTGCGCCAGAATGTACACCAGTTTCGACTGGCCGCTTTCATCCGGCTGGGTGGTCAGCCAGTAGCCAATGTGGGTCATGTCGTGTTTCGTGAACAGATCAATCGTGTGGTTTTTAAACCGGGCCACCAGGTCATTCAGCTTGCCCGGCGCCGGTGAATAGGTCCGCAGTTCAAAAACACGACCCGGTTTTTTAGACGGTTTGATCGCGGGCGAAATCTCGGCTTCGGTCATAAAAATCTGATCGACCTTGGCCACAATTTTGCCATTTGCTTCGGTTTTAGCCACCACGTCTTTCCATTCCGGATCGCTGCCGAAGGCTTTCCAGGAGGCATCACGGGCTTCCCGGTTTGGATACGAAAGGATGTAAATTATTTTTTCCTGCGAGGCATCCGTTGGTACCCAGTAGCCTACGTTGGTCATGCCGTGTTTTTCAAAAATGCGGCAGGTGTATTTCCGAAACCGATCCACAATGGCTTCGTAATTGCCCGGAGTCGGGTAGTAAATCCGCATCTCGTACAAACGGCCCGGATCGGCAGGAGTACCCGGTTTTTGCCCCGCATTGGCAGTGGCGAATGTGAGGGCGGTTAGCAACAGGGTACAGGTTAATAGGAGTAGTTTCATGGGTACGCCTTGATTAGTTGGACTACAAAAATAGGCATTGCCCACCAGAATAATTCGATTAATAATAATTTCGATAAAGCCGGTTTCCTCCGATAAAAAACTATATTTACACCCGTACAACCTCTATTTAATTTTGATTTTATGTTAAGTCGCGTTGCAGACTCAATCTATTGGATGAATCGCTACATCGAGCGGGCGGATAATTACTCCCGTTTTATGAGTGTGAATTTTAACCTGGCGCTGGACTTACCGCCCAACGTGGATGAACAATGGGAACCGCTCCTGATTGCCACGGCCGACAACTACCTGTTTTACAATTACTACCAGGAACCGACCCGCGAAAACGTCATCGATTTCATGACGTTCGACAAGCGAAATACGAACTCCATTGTCAGTTGCCTGAACAACGCCCGCGAAAACGCCCGAACGATCCGGGAAAGCATTTCAAAGGAAATGTGGGAAAATATCAATGACCTCTACCTGCGGGTGCGGGATACAACGACGAAAAAACAATTGAACCTAAACCGCCTGCAGGATTTTCTGATCGATGTCAAAAATGGCTGTCAGCATTTCTACGGCGTTATCGACTGCACCATCACGCGCAACGAAGCCTGGCATTTCGGGCGGGTGGGGCGGTTTCTGGAACGGGCCGACAAGACTTCCCGGTTTTTGGACGTCAAGTATTTTACGCTCCTGCCGGATGCCAACGCCGTGGGCTCGACCCTCGATTTGATGATCTGGAACGCGGTGCTGAAATCGGTCAGCGCCTATAATATGTACCGGCAGCAGCACCGGATGATCAGCTCGTCGACCATCGTGGAATTCCTGATTCTCGACAAGCTCTTTCCGCGCTCGGTCGCGCACTGCATCCGGCAGGCCGAGCTTTCGCTGTACGAAATTTCGGGAAACCCGATCACCAACGGTTTTAAAAACGAAGCGGAGAAAACACTGAGCAAACTGCGGTCGGAAATTGAGTTTACCGAAACCTCCGAGTTGTTCAAAACCGGGTTGCATCAATACCTCGACCGTTTCCAGACGCGGAATAACGAAGTGGCCAAAGCCGTTTATAAAACGTATTTCGGCCTGAAACCGGTCGAAGCCTAAGCCAGTCAGTTTCCAAACCCGCACGGGAGATACCGCTGCTAAAAGCCGGTACGGGTTTGGACTACTTATTTGAAGAATGGAAATGTCAACGCGACGTAGGCCATGGAAGCCCGGTTTCGGAAGCGCCGGTTTTTGTCGTCAATGTTCTCGTTGCTGGCCCGCATTCCGGTCGTAATCCACTGATAGCCACCTTTAATGCCCAGTCGGCGCATCACCCGCAGCCGGGCGTATACCTCCGTGGACAACGAACCCAGGTCATTGTCTCCCAACAACCGGACATTGACGCGTTGCGGTTGGGCGGGCTGGGTGGAGTTGTTGCCAAGCCGAAAGCTCAGCGTATCGGCCACACCCGCGGCATTGGTTCCGGTATAACGCCCCGTCGATGATCGGTAACGACCGCTGCGGGTTTTTCCAAAACCGAATCCCAGCAAGTCGGCCCCGGCACCGATTTCGACCGGTCCCAGCCGAACCTGCGCCCGTACCCCCAAATTAGCGGTGGTCATGGTCACCCAATCAAACCGCATGGTATCCAGATTGGCTTCGACCAAAGGAGCCGCAAGCGCGGCAAAACCGGTTTTCTCGCGGGTCAGCCGGGCCGGAGCGGTTATGTAATTCAGATTATCGCCGTAAAAAGTCCCAAGGCGAACCGTCCAGCCAATCGAAAATAACTGATTAGCGTCCAGATTCAGCATCTCGAAATACGTCAGCGAGGGGGCCAGGTAATCATTTTTAAAAGCGGCTCCAAGATCAAGTCCACTACTGAGACGACTGGAGGTGGAAGATTGGGAGAAAGCGGCAGCAGAAATGAGGGCAAAAACCAGTGTTACTATTTTTCTCATAAAGTGGACTTACTTTGTAATGCAAAGTTAATCGGATAAACGGAAAGGCCATTATTTTGTTCGGGAGCGGTCTTATCATTTTTTCGCGTCCACTGATTTTGAAAGCTATAGCGCACCGGAAGAGGTACTTTGGGAATCAATTTCGGCCCACCGAATTCGGACAGACGGCTTTTCACCTCCCACCGGGTTGCGGAAATAATACGGCCATTTTGAGGAACAAAACGCACCGGTTTTAACCGACCGGTATGCTCTGCTTCTCAAAATGGCGTTTATCTGCGTTAGTTATTCTGGTATTTTACCACCACGGCCCCCAGGGGCGGAATCGTTACCAGGATGGAATTTGGACGACCATGCCAGGGTTCCGGTTCCGACACCAGCGGTTCAGTATTCAGCAAACCACTGCCGTAAAACGATTTTTCGTCGCTGTTGAATATCTCGGCCCAGGTACCCGGAACCGGCACTCCAACCCGGTAGTCGGTGCGTGGCATCGGCGTCATGTTCAGCACCACGACAATCTGCTCTTTGGTGCGGGTGCCTTTCCGGGCATAGACCAGAATGCTGTTTTCGCGGTCCGTCGTATCGATCCACTCGAAGCCCTCGGCCACAAAGCTTTGTTCATACAGGGCCGGCTCGTTCCGGTATAAGGCATTCAGCGCTTTCACACACTCGCTCATGCCCTGATGCGGAGCGTATTCGAGCAGGTGCCAGTCGAGGCTGCCCTCAAATTTCCACTCCGATGTTTGCCCGAATTCACTGCCCATAAACAGCAGTTTGGTGCCGGGATGGGTAAACATATAGGCGTACAGTAGCCGCAGATTGGCAAACCGCTGCCACTCATCACCCGGCATTTTACTGACCAGCGATTTTTTGCCGTAGACCACTTCATCGTGGGAGAAGGGCAGCATGAAATTCTCCGAAAAAGCGTATACCGTGCTGAACGTCAGCTCATCCTGGTGCCACCGGCGGTAATAGGCATCGCGCTGGAAATACCGCAGCGTGTCGTTCATCCAGCCCATCATCCATTTCATGCCAAAGCCTAAACCGCCCGTGTACGTGGGCCGCGTAACACCCGGAAAAGCCGTTGATTCTTCGGCAATCGTCTGGGCGTCCGGAAACTCTTTATAAACCGCTTCGTTTAGTTCCTTGAAAAGCGAAATGGCTTCCAGATTTTCCCGGCCGCCAAAAATATTAGGCTCCCATTCGCCGTGGTTGCGGGAATAATCCAGATAAAGCATGGATGCCACGGCATCGACCCGCAGGCCGTCGGCGTGGAAGCGATCCAGCCAGAAAAGCGCGTTGCTGAGCAGAAACGCCCGAACCTCGTTGCGCCCGTAGTTGAAAATGTAGCTTTTCCAGTCCGGATGATAGCCCTTCCGCATGTCGGGGTGTTCGTAGAGGTGCGAACCGTCGAATTCGTACAGCCCGTGGGCATCGCCCGGAAAGTGCGACGGCACCCAGTCCAGGATCACGCCAATGTTTTCCTGGTGCAGCCGTTCAACGAGATTCATAAAATCCTGCGGGGTGCCAAACCGGCTGGTCGGGGCAAAATACCCGGTAATCTGGTAGCCCCAGGACGGATCGTACGGGTGCTCCATTACGGGCATGAATTCAACGTGCGTGAAGCCCAGTTCTTTGATATATGGCACCAGTACATCGGCCACCTCGTTGTACGACAGCTGCCGCGCTGGCTCCGACGGATCGCGTCGCCACGAATTCAGGTGGATTTCGTACACCGAAAACGGCTTGTTCAGGGCGTTGAATTTGCCCCGGTTTCGCATCCAGTAATCATCCTTCCACTCATACCAGGTGTCCCAGATCACCGATGCGGTTTTGGGGGGTGTTTCCCACCGGAGGGCAAACGGATCACCTTTTTCGACTTCCCGGCCACCGCTGTGCGTAATGGCATATTTGTACACTTCGCCCCGACCGATGTGCGGAATGAAGCCTTCCCAGATGCCCGAACTATCCCAGCGAACATTAAGCGGGTGGCTGCCTTTGTTCCAGCCGTTAAAATTCCCGATCACCGACACATAGCGGGCCGCCGGGGCCCACACAGCAAAGTACGTACCCACGACGCCGTTCACTTCCACCACGTGCGACCCTAGTTTCTCGTATAAGCGGGTATGTTTTCCGGCCCGGAAAAGGTAGATGTCAAATTCGGTCAGCCGACTGTACGGGGCCTCTTCGGCCGGGGCCGACGGCTGCACAAGGGGCGATGATTCCGGTTTTTCATCCGAAACAGTGGTGTTGGTTTTTGTCGTACGTTTTGCCATAGGAAAGCTCTATCGTTTTACGTGAAATATAGACAATTTTTTACCGATGGGTAAAATTGATCCAGCAGGTAATTATTCTTCAAAAACTTCGTGGAGGTCAATGCACCAATCCGGAAAGATTAAGGGTGTAATGGTGTCGCTTTCGTCATACGGATGTTGTCCGACAAACTGGTTCTCCTCCATCAGCCTATACACCAGAACATTCGAATATTCAGGCTGAACAATCCAGTACTCTCGAACCCCGGCTTCCTGATAAGCATCAAACTTTTCTTTCATTTCCTTTTTGGTGTTGCCTTTAGACAACACCTCGATTACCAGGTCCGGAGCGCCCAGGCATCCGGCATCGTCCAGCTTAGCCGGATCGCAAATGACGCAGACATCCGGCTGAACAACGGTTATTATTGATTCATTGGTAATTTTATTTGTCCGTGGTAAGCGCACATCAAACGGAGCCATAAACACCTGACAAGGTTTTCCTTTTAGATGCGACCAGATAAGTCCGTAAAAATTACCGACAATCTGCTGGTGCCGACGACTGGGGGCAGGCGACATTTTCCAAATATACCCCCTGATCAGCTCCAGGCGCTCCTGCACTCGCCAGGTCAGGTAATCGGCGTAGGTATACTGTCGGGTCAAATCCAGTTGGTCCAAACTTGTTATTTCCATAACCGGGTGCATTTCCACAAACTTACTCTTTTTTCGACTGCAACAAGCCCGTTTGCAGCCGTGGAATCTCCGAATTCCGGTTCGGATCAGCAATTCGTATTTTTTCAATTTCGTGAATCACATCCATAATCCCCTTCAGCGGAATTTTAACCCAGGCCGGTCGGTAACTGATTTCGTACCCCAGTTCATAAACCGCTTTCTCCAGCAGGTAAATCAGTAACAAAAAGTTAACTTCATTGCTGTTTTTATACAGCGGGTGCGGACTCCCGATGGTTTGCAGGTAAGCATCCATAAACGTATCCCGAATCAATTTGAACCAGCGTTCGGATACCCGCTGCAGGTGGTCGGGCGCAATGTTTTCCGTTTCGACACTCCCGAAAAGCTTGGCCGAAACCGCGTAGTGGTACGAACGGATCATTCCGGCCACGTCTTTCAGGGGCGAATGTTTGATTTTCCGTTCGGCAATGCTGCTTTCCGGCTCCCCTTCAAAATCGATGATAATGAAGTCGTCACCCGTGGCCAGCACCTGCCCCAGATGGTAGTCGCCGTGAATCCGGATGCGGAGCGAGTCGATCGGGCGGTTGCGAAAATCCTCCACAAACTCGTCGATCATTTCCTTGGCCTCCATAAATACCCAGGCCAGCCGCTGCGCCAGCGGATCCAGTTTGGTGTAGTTATCGATCACCATGGCGTACCGTTTTTCCAGCAACTCTTCAAAGCGCCGGATAATAAACGCCCGGTAATCGTCGGTAAACTCTTCGGGCAGAAAAGCCAGATCGTTCGATTCGGGGCTGTAAAGCGCCAGGTGCATCTGGGCCGTCCGGCGGCCCAGCAATTCCACCCGATCAAACACGTCTTCCCGAATTGTGAACAGGCGGTTCGGAACCGCATACAGAAAATCGTTGAGGTAGTCTCCGGTCTGATTCCAGCTATCCTGCTGATTTTCAACCAGTAACTGCATCATCCCAAGCGTAACATCCGGCGTTGTCTTCTGTTGCCAGATGAGGCTGCCCGCGTAAGCCGGAATGTGGGAAAATTCGCTGTTCTCCGTCAGAAAACTGACCAGATCCACTTCCGGATTCGTTTCCTGAAACAGCTTGCGGTAGAGCTTCAGAAAGTATTTTTCCTTTTCGCCCGGAAACCCAAACACCAGCGCCGAGTTACTCGAGTCAACCGGCAAAACTCGGCTCGTGACCGGACGGTTAACGTCCTCAGCCGCCAGCCCGCGCCCGCGGTGGAAGGTCAGTTGTCCCGCCTTTTGTTTCAGCGTTTGCTGGCTACTCAGGTTGGCGAATATCGTTTGCCGAAACCGCTCGTCGTAGATGGCATCGACCACCAAACCCGGTTTTTCGTCCAACTCGGCGGTTGTCAGAATGCCTTTGGACGGTATTTCCGGCGCGTCAGACCGATCGGTTTCCACAAAGGATACGGGAAGCTGGTAGCTCTCCTTCTCGCCGTCCGCGTAACTCACGTCAATAAGCAACAGAAAGGCTTTGTCATCGGCCTGATCTTCCACTCGTAGCAATATCTCGTGGATGAACCGAATCCGGAACTGCTTCTGCTGGCTGGCCTTTCCGGCAAACCAGCGGCAGGAATTCAGGTATGGCGGCAAAACCGTTGTTTCCAAAAACCGGATCGCATCGTTGTCCTGCGTCAGCGTAAGCCAGGAGTGCCGGCTGGTCAGGATTGAAGCAGTTGAGTCGAGCATGTAAACAAGTCAGGTACAGGCAAAGCGGCTTTACCCATAGTGATACAAAGTGATTCGGGAAAATAAGTCTTTTTATAACCGGAAAACCGCTTACTTATCCACCAGATAATCCGTCAGGGTTTTCCACTGGATTCGCTGGTAAAAAAGCCAGCCCGCGCCCGCAATGAGGGTGTTGACCACGGCCCGGTCACCCGCTTCCGGCTCCTGGTTGTTCACGCTTTCGTGTTGGCCAACCTGGCAGGCCTTAATCGTTGTGCCCTCCCGCTCCACGCGGAACTCACTGGTTGAGTCATCAGTAAAAAAATGCTCGGTCTGACCGCCTTCCGCGCGCGGATCCGCGCAGGGTTGAGCCGTAAAAGCGGCTCGGTTTTCCTCATCAACAAGCTGGATCAGCCGTACCCAGTTTTCGGGAGTCGGGCCGGGCAGTTCCACCCTGATGCAGTCGCCTACTTCCGGCCGGCCGGTCGGCTTCGGATGACCCGCCCGATCATGCAGGAAAAAATTGGCGGTAATGCTCGAAATGTCCGACCATTGGTGGACCGCAAAAAGTTTTTCCCGGGCCACCGAAAAAGCCGCCCGGGCCGTTGATTCGTCGGGGTGCTGCCGGGCGCTGCAAAACGTTTTGTCAGTCGATTCTTCGCCTTTTATGAGATCCACTCCGTGCCGGATTGAATCAATGACTTTCTTGATCTTCATACGGTTTTCGGAAACAGGTTCAACAGGGCTCGTCGGAAATGCAGCCCGGCTCCAGGGCCGGGCTGCTCCGAGTACATCGGAAAAGCAGGCGGTTTTTAGTTGTCGGGGTTGGTGTTCCCGAACGTCCGGCCGTTGCTACGTTTCTGCTTGGTTTTCGGGTCGGCTTTTACCCGGCCCTTCTGCACAGATACCTTCCCGTCGGCATCGGAGCTGGCCCGGTTTTCCCGACTGGTCTGGTTGCTGCTGTCAAATTTGTCCGAGGTGCTGTTTTCTTTCGGACGCGAGCCCGTAACGACCCGGCTGACGCCCGCCCGGGATTTGCCGGATTCGGCGTCTTCCGCTTTCACATTCCCGGATTTGCTCTGGGCCGAATTGGCCGCATTATTTTCGGAGGTTGTTGTCTGGGCCTGCGCCGATAAGGTCGTTGTCACTACGGCGGCCAGCACGGCCAGGGAGATCGCTATCTTTTTCATTTTTCTGTTGTTGAGTCAGTTAATTTGTTTTCCGTTTCGTTTTTCCCGGAGCGTATACGCAAACCGGTAGCGGATTTCTTTTGATATAATCAGGCAACCGGAAAACCGCCCTACCGCCCGGTGAAAACTTATGAGGGTAACACGATTCCATTCGCTATTGTTAAAACTTGCGAGCGTAAGCCGGTCGATTGCCCTTTAATCAAGCCCGATGCGGCTGGCTATCAATCAGCCGTAGAAAAGTGAGTCGCTGCTGTAGAAAAACCAAGTCTACCACCTGACTATCAAGTAGATACGTTGGATCAAGGGCCATTCAATCGATTTGCAAACAGCTTTTAGATAAATAAATGGTAACTTGTAAATGAATCGGGCAAACGGAGTTATATTCGTTCAGTAACCCTACATTTCTGAGTGTTTTATTAGACATTTTCGCATCTATCGGGTTAACTGTATAGTGTACGAAATATGTAAACCCAAGTCTCATGAACTTTTCCAAATCCAAAACAAGTCCGAATCGGCTAAAAAACGCCCGAATTCTCCTCATAGAAGATAACTCCGACCATTTGCTTCTAATCAAGAATGCCATTCAACAGAGTTTTACGGGCGTAGAAACGGTAACCGCTACCAGCGAGCAGGAAGCCATCCATTACCTGGACGAATGCATCCAAACCGGCCTGCGTCTGCCCCAATTCATTTTGCTGGATTTGTACCTGCCCGAGCGGGAAAATGGGTGGCAGGTGCTGAAAATGATCAAGAGTAAAAATTCGGAAATCGGACAAATACCGGTTGTGGTTTTTAGCAGCTCCGAGTTTCCCGAAGACATTACCGAGTCCTACGACCGGGGCGTCACCTCCTACGTAGTCAAGCCAACGGACTTCAACGAGTGGGTCGGTTATTTTCAGACGCTGAAAGATTACTGGTGGGAAACCGTTACGCTGCCCAACCGACAGTCCGTGTATTAACCGGTCGGGCTGGTGCCCGACCGGCCTGAAGTCTTATCGAACCGACGAATTTGTTTTTGCCAGGAAATAAGGCGCCGTGGCCATTGACAACCAATACCGAAACGTTTTTTCCAGGACCTGAATAAACCGGGTTAGATCGGCCGGGTGCATAATGACCGAATTGGCCCCCGATTCATAGCCCTGCTCCGTCAGGTCGTGGTTGCCCGCCGACGTCAGCAACAGGGTCGGAATAAACCGGAAGCGAGAACTGGTCTTGATCGACCGCAGCGTTGTAACGCTTTTCGTTTCACTGCCGTCGAGAATAATCATGCCGGGCATCTCCGCATCGGCCATACCGGGCAGGGCTTTTTGCAGTCCGGCGCCGGTTTCGAAGAGTTGTAGCTGCCATTTCGGCCATTTTTCACTAATCAACTGCCGCAGCAGATTGCCCTTTGTTTCGTCGGCCATCACCACCCAAAGCTGCCGCGTCGGCAAGCTTTTCGGCACGACCGCTTTTTTTACCGGAGTCGGGAATGCAGGCGCGGCTTCGCCCGGTTCCGGAGCCGTTTCGGGTTGAAAAGCCGCGGAGGATTTCATCATCATCACGAGCATCGGATCAATGATCTGATTCCAGCGCCGACGGCTGACGGGCAAGGTTTCGCCATCTTTCAACCGAATGGAACCCGACATTTTATGCCCCGGCGGAGCTTTAAAATCCATGATGTAGTGTGGATTGACCAGGGCGGTTTTGTGCACCCGGAAAAAGCCCGGCAATCGCTCCTCGAAATAGCACAAAGATTTGGCCACCAACAGCTTACGACCATCACAATAGTATAACCACGAATAATTGCTAAATCCTTTCAGGTATTTTATCAGGGCCGGGTATTGAATCGCTTGCTGAATCATAACGTAAATAATGGCGGTTTTTGGGCCTCACCACTAAGTAAACTCACCGACCGCAATAATGCACCGCTTAGTTAGGCAACGGCCCAACGTGCACAGACCCGTCCGTAAAACCCGGTTTTTCAGCTTTCGATTTTCAGCAGGTGCATCGGCAACAGATACGGGTCCAGCTCGACGTAGTTCCACTGGCCTTTCCACGTATAGTAGGCACCGGTCAGCAAATCGTGGACGGTATATTCCTGGTCATCGCCAATGCCCAGTTGCCAGGTCGGAACCTGCACCATGGCGGCCCGCCGGTTGTAGGCGTCGGTGTTGATCACCATCAGCAGCCGGTTGGAGTCCGTCACTTTCAGGTACGCCATCAGGGCATCGTCGTCAATCCGGCAAAACGTCAGGTTGTTGGTGCTTTGCAGGGCCGGATTTTCGCGCCGGATGCGGTTGACCAGTCCGATAAGGTACGTCAGCCGGTTGGTGCGGCCCCAGTCCCAATGCCGGATTTCGTATTTTTCCGAATCGAGGTATTCCTCTTTCCCCGGAAACGGGATGTGCTCCATCAGTTCGTACGAGGGACCATAAATCCCGTAGTTGGACGACAAGGTGGCCGCCAGCAAAAACCGGATCAAAAACTGCGGTTCGTGACCCGATTGCAGAACGTGCGGGTTAATGTCGTGCGTTGTCGGCCAGAAATTCGGGCGGTAATAGTACTTCATTTCGCTCTGGGTGAGCTCGGTCAGGTACTCCTGCAACTCGTGTTTGCTGTTGCGCCAGGTGAAATAGGTGTACGACTGCGCAAAACCACGCTTGGCCAGTTGCTGCATCACCTTTGGTTTGGTGAAGGCTTCCGACAGAAAAATCAGGTCCGGGTACTGCTTTTTCACCTCCGAAATCAGCCATTCCCAGAACTGGAACGGTTTGGTGTGCGGATTATCGACCCGGATGATGCGGACGCCCCACGACGCCCAGGTCAGCATCGTCTCCTTCATTTCGAGCCACAGGCTCTGCCAGTCGTCGGTTTCGAAATAAACCGGGTAGATGTCCTGGTATTTCTTGGGCGGATTTTCGGCGTACTGGATTGTGCCGTCGGGCCGCTTCTTGAACCACTCGGGATGATCGCTGGCCCAGGGATGGTCGGGTGACACCTGAATCGCCAGGTCCATCGCCACTTCCATGCCGTGGTTCCGGGCAATGGCAATCAGGTGTTTAAAGTCATCGAGCGTACCGAGTTCGGGGTGAATCGCCGTGTGTCCGCCCAGTTCCGAACCGATGCCGTAGGGAACGCCCGGTTCGCCCGGCTGCGCCACCACGTTGTTGTTTTTCCCCTTCCGAAACGCATTGCCAATGGGGTGAATCGGGGGCAGATACAACACATCGAAGCCCAGGCTTTCCAGACGCGGCAACAGCCGTTCAACATCCCGAAAGGTGCCGTGCTGCCCCGGCTCCGGCGAGGCCGAACGCGGGAAAAGGCAGTACCAGGTGCTAAAACCGGCTTTGGGCCGGTCCACGTCCACCACCAGTTCGCGGGCGTACCGCGCGGGGTGATTCCGTTCCGGATAGCGTTTGAACAGATCGGTGAACGAATCGGAATGCACAAACTCAAGGGCCTGGCCGTATTGAATTTCGTTATACTCCTCGGCTCCCTCCCGCAGCAATCCGGCCAGCCACACCAGCGTCGCCTGATCGTCTCCTTCGGCCCGTTGCGCCATGCCGTCTACATAAACCGCCCCGGCTTTGAGTTCGCTCGTAATCCGCTGACCAGCCGCTACTTTCAGGTGAACCTCGTGTTGCCAGGAGGCAATGTGATCGACCCAGCCCTCGACGGTGTACCGGTATACACCCGGTTTTTCAATCGAAAAGGAAGCGCCCCAGCGGTCATTGTTGATGAAAACCATCGGCACTTCGCTCCAGTCCGGATCATCGGTGTGACGAAACAGCAGCCGGGCGGCCAGTTTGTCGTGCCCATCCAGAAAAATGTCGGCTTCTACCGCAAGGGGATCGCCGGGAACGGCTTTGATCGGGAACCGTCCGGCATCGAGTTCCGGCGAAACCCGTTCGATTACCACACGGCGTTGACCGTCGGTGGGCAGATTCGCAAGTTTATAAGCCGCAGCGGCTGATTTGGGTTTGGTGCGGGTAGCCATAAATAAGCTCAAATAATACCGTGTTAATCCATCGATATGCGTTTGCATACCGCTATGATCTCATCCATCATGGCGTGGTAGCCCTCGTACGAAACCGGTTTGGAAATCACCAGGGCGGCTCCGGCCCGCAAACAGGAATCGATCAGCTCCGGCCCAACGTAGGTCGAATAAACAACCACCACGACGTTGGCCAGCAAGTCATTCAACCGGATGCGTTCCAGCGTTTCCAGCCCGGTCAGCTTGGGCATGTTCTGGTCGAGAATGATCACATCCGGCAAATCGGCGGGCGTCGGACTGGCGTTCAGGTATTCCATCACCTCAACGCCGGTCGTTACGCAGGGCAGCACGTCAATATCGGTTCGATGGCTCAGGAAGTCAACAAAAAAATCCCGGTCATCGCCATCATCTTCTGCCAGTAGTATTTTCTTTTTAGCAACGACAGAAGTCATCTCAAAGCGGTCTGTTTTGCCTCAAAGGCAGCTGAATAGTGAATGTAGCCCCTATGCCTTCCTGACTAAAAGCATTAATCTGACCATTATGTTTATCAATTATGCGTTTCGTAACGGCCAGGCCAATGCCCGAGCCTTCGTAAACATCTTTGGTGTTGAGCCGCTGAAACAGGGAGAAAATCCGGTCCGCGTATTGCTGATCGAAGCCGATTCCGTTGTCGGAAACCCGAATCAAACACAAGGTGTCGACCGATGCGGGCGTCTCTTCGCAACCGATTTCGATGACCGGGGGCTGATCGGGCTTTGAAAATTTCAGCGCATTGCTGATCAGGTTCTGAAACACCTGCCGGATCTGCCCCGGAATCACTTCCAGCCGGGGCAAGGGTCCAACCTGAATCCGGGCCTGTTTTTCTTCGATCAGGAGTTCAAAGTCCTTCAGCACCTCGCGCACCAGCTCGTTCAGGTCCGTCCATTCAAAGCCGGTCGGCTGCGACGAAAGCCGGGAATAACTCAGAATGTCGATGATCATGGTGCGCATCCGGTTGGACGAATCAACGATTTTTTCCAGAAACCGCAGGCTATCCTTCGGCAGTTCATCGGCGTGCCGATCGCGCAGAATTTCCGAAAACATCTGAATCTTGCGCAGCGGTTCCTGCAAATCGTGGGAGGCCACCGAGGCAAACTGCTGGAGGTCGTGATTGCTGGCTTCCAGGGCTCCGTTCATTTCCGCCAGTTGCTCGTTGTTCGACTTCAGCAGTTTCTGGGTTTCTTTATGAGCGGACAAATCCGTGATAATGACGCTCAGCGAATGGATGCCGCCGTCCAGTTCCAGCGGAGTGACCGAAAGCTGGCAGGGCACCAGGCCCCGGCTGCCCAGAATGGAAATTTCAAGTTTACGGTTTTCGGCCCAGCCCTGGTTAAACAGGCTTTGGTAGAGTTCCAGACAAGCGGGCGGGACAAACACCTCAAACGACAAGGCAATGACTTTCGAGATGGGCAAGCCGACCAGCGACGCAAACGTCGAGTTGCAGTACAGAATCAGCCCTTCGTTGTTTAGCGTCAGGGCGCCTTCGTTCATCGTTTCAATAAAAACCCGGTACGTATGGTCCGCCGTTTTCAGGCTGTAGAGTTCGTGCCCGTTGCTGCCCTCAACGACCAGCGCGTCCACCTGACCCGTCCGGATCGCGTGAATGGTGTCTGTGGCTTCCTCCAACTGGCTCTGCAACGCTTCGTTTTCCTGAACAAGCTGATCGTAGGTTTTTGCCGGATTCATTCAATGGTATCAGAGATGCCCAGTCCTTTCAGCACTTTTTCGGTGTCCGACATATCGCCGATCAGCCTTCGCTGAGGCAGGGGCCATTTTTTAATCAATAAGGGTAATGCAATAATCTCCTCCTGTTCGGCGAGCATTTTTTGCTGGTACACATCGATAATCTCCAGATCGTATTTTCCCGGCAGATGCTTTTCGCAAATGCATTTCAGATTTTCGATGGCACGGGTAGAATTGAACGAAGCTCCGGTTACAAACAAACGCAATTCATAGGGCTCATCATCGCCCTCCGCACTTATGTCTCCGGTTATACTGTGTTCGGTCATTTTATTATTTTGCCGGACGAATATTCAATCCCACCAAAACCTTTTCCTCGTTCGACAAATCGCCAATTATTTTACGAATCGGTTCCGGCACTTTTTTAACCAGCGTCGGAATGGCCAGAATATGGTCTCCTTCCGCCAGTTGTGGATGCACCAGCAAATCAATAACTTCAATCACGTATTTGCCCTTTAAATGTTCCTCACAATACCGTTTCAGGTTGTTCAGGGCGGTTACGGATTTGACGGTTTTTCCGGCAACGTATAGCCTTAACTCCCAAATTTGTTCTTTTGTTTCCATGCCCTTATTGGTCGTCCGAAAGTCGCTATTGTTCGTTGTGGCGATTCTTGATTAGTTGTTCCCGGTTTTGCTCCAGTACATCCTTCCGCAGGTCTTCTTCCACGTAGGTTTTATTCAATTCATCCTGCACCGATTCGAACTCTTCTTTCAAGCTGGTAATCTTGGATTCGAGCACGAGTCGTTTCCGTTCAATTTCCCGGTCTTTCCGATCGACGGCGTACTGGCGCAGCGCCACCCCGGTTTTTTCCTGCAACTGCTGGGCCTCCCGGGCCGATCCGGTCAGGACGCCTTCCGGACCCAGATACACATCCACCAGATCCACGCCTTCGTCGGTCATCACAAACTCGCGCACCTGGTTGGAATGCTTCATGCCGCGCGACTTCATGATGTACAAACCCCGATTCCGCTCCCCGTTCAGTTCGATGTCCCGCACCAGCATCCAGGCATCCACCAGCGACGAAACGCCCTCGTCGGTTTGCTCATTGACAATGGTGGAGAGGGCCAGGGCCGTAAACAGGACCGTAATTTCCTTTGCCTGGAGAAAATCGATGAGCCGAATCAGCATCGACTTCACTTCGCTGACCGAGCCAACCGTGATCAGGTTCGTGATCGGATCCACCACCACCACCTTTGGTTCAAACTCTTCGATTAACTGATGAATCGATACCAGGTGCATTTCCAGGCCGTTGAGCGTTGGGCGGGCCGCGTGAAATTTCAACAACCCCTGATCGATGTGTTTCTGCAAATCAAGGCCAATCGAACGCATGTTGCGGGCAATCTGCTGCGGAGATTCTTCGAACGCAAAATACATGCACTGCTCTCCCCGCCGGCAGGCGGCATCGACAAAACTGGCGGCAATGCTGGTTTTTCCGGTTCCGGCGGTTCCCGAAACCAGGATGCTGCTTCCCCGAAAAAATCCTTTTCCCTCCAGCATTCTGTCCAGCGCCGGAATTCCCGACGGAATGCGTTCGGACGTAGCCTGGTGATTCAGCGTGAGCGAAGTCACCGGCAACACCGAAATACCGGTTTCATCAATTAAAAAAGGATATTCGTTTGTACCGTGCACCGATCCCCGGTATTTGACAATGCGCAGCAGCCGGGTCGAAATCTGATTGGCCACCCGGTGGTCGAGCAGAATCACGCAATCGGAAATGTATTCTTCCAGTCCGTTTCGGGTCAGGGTGCCGTCGCCCTTTTCGCCGGTAATAATCGCCGTGACGCCCTTTTCTTTCAGCCATTCAAAAAGCCGCCGGAGTTCGGCCCGTAAGATGCTCTCGTTGCTCAAACCGGAAAACAGGTTTTCGATCGTGTCCAGCACCACGCGTTTGGCACCAATGCTGTCGATGGCGTACCCAAGCCGGATAAACAACCCTTCCAGGTCATATTCGCCGGTTTCTTCGATTTCGCTCCGCTCGATATGAACGTGATCAAGCCGGATCAGCTTATCCTTTTGCAGCTGGTTCAGATCATAGCCCAGCGATGCCACGTTCAGCGTAATTTCTTCCGATTTTTCTTCAAACGAAACAAAAACACCCGGCTCCCCGAAGGAGATGGCCCCATGAACAATAAATTCAATGGAAAACAAGGTCTTTCCGCAACCCGCACTCCCACAGATCAGCGTTGGACGGCCTTTGGGCAGGCCGCCTTGGGTTATTTGGTCCAATCCCTCAATACCGGTTGGGGTTTTAGGCAGCGAAGGGAGGTTTACGGCGTTTTTCTTTGAGGATTTCGAGCTCATCAATAAATTAATGGGTCAAGACAGTACGGTACGTTACGATCTGCCATCTACCCGGTTTTGAAACCCAGTCCGCCACCGGTATGGTTCTGGCCGATTTTTTTTAACAAACATAACCTAATTTCTCAAATGCGTGTCGGGTTTGGCCGTAATTTAGACCCGCTGGATGCGTTGCGGCCCGGTTTTTCAGGAAGCCTTCGGTTTCAAAACCGCAAAAAATAAAGGATAGCGGCATCGCCCCTATCCTTTGCAACTAGCTGTTAACCTATTCAAAAATTCGTTACAAATAGCGCGATGTACCGGCGTGAAATGTCTCCCAGGAATGCAGGTATTCCTGAGAAGCCGGAATCACGGCAAGCCGTTTGCCTTTCAGCGGGCCTTCGATGCAGACGCCTTGCCGGCTCCAGACCGAGCCGGTTTCCCGGTCCCGGAAGGTATCCGGGGCCCCAGCCGCAAAGGAGAGCGTTTTTCCATCGACCGTTCGGTTCCAGACGTGGAATGACGCGCTATCGGCCGCAACCATCAGCATCAGGGGCGTTCCGGCCAGGGTATCGTTGGTAATTTTCTGTTTCTGCAACTGATTCCAGTCGTAGGCCCGGGCGGTTTTGTTGTGCTCCACGCCCACCACCCACGATTTGGGTTGCCACGCCAGGCTGTCGCGCCGGGTGAGCGAACCTTTATTTTTGCCCCGTTCGTAGGTGGCCATCTTCTCATACGGTTTTTTGAAGGTCGTGTCGGGTTGGAGCACCAGCGTTTCGGGATGCTGCTCGGCCCAGGCGCGCAGGGTCATCTGCTCGACCGGCAGACTCGGCAGGATGTGCCCTTTCAGCGGTCCGATGATGGCTTCTCCGCTGACCTGCCGCCACCAGCTTCCGGTGGTTCGGTCTTCAAACATGGCGTTGTAATGATCCATGCCCACCAGCCGAAACGCTTCCGGCCGGTTCTCCACGAGCGGCTCAAACACCCGCCCTGTGCGGCAAACCGTGCAATACGTAATCATGACAGGCTTGCCACCGACCGTATCCCGAACCTGGTGATGGTACCCGATGAACTGAATCGGATACGCCCGCGCCTGACCGTTGACCACCAGCCCCAGCACCACCTTGTCCGTCGGCACTTTACTGCTTTTCAGATTCAGCATTACGGTTTTTTCCGGCTGGTAGAACATCTTCTCGGCCAGCAGCCGGAAGTTGAACTGGTAATAAATCATGCCGTAGCCGATCAGCAGGCCCAGCACCGTCAGTTTGTTCCACCGGCGTTTCGGATCGGTCAGCAACCGGAAGGTTGGGGCCAAAAGCAGCAGCCAGCCGATGGCCCGAATAAACCAGACGTTCTGGTGAATCCAGTAGGCAAAACTGATGGTCTCCGCTTCCTGACTCCCCGGCATGGGCATAATGAAATACACCTTTGCGATTTCCAGAGCCGCCAGCAGAAGAATCCCGACGAGGAAAGAAAGCATGCTGTTCATGGTTGACGGTTTTCGGGATACGGTTTACAGTTTTTGGTATACGGTTTTCGTTGGGCCGCCGGAACGGGCGCATTTTTGTTCGTTATTCACTATTCGCTATTTGGAATTGAATGCGTTAGTCCCAGCGGGGAACCGCACCGTAGGAGTGAAAAGAGTGTATTTCTGTTAAAGACTGGTTTTTTTAATGCATCAGTTTCCGGATGGGCAAGGCCGTGTCGAGCCGCTATTCGAGCAGGCCGGTGATTCCCGGCAAATGGTCAGGAAGCGGAATATGGGGCATCGCAATACGGTCTAAACATGAAATAAAACTGGACCAAAACCGGTCCGGTCGTCGATTTATAACTTGATTCCCACGGTCAACACCCCGGTCCGGCCGTCGGACGGCCAGATGCCCGGTCCCGGATAAAATGTCGGGCGCTTGGTAAAATAGGCGGTGTTCAGGACGTTATTGATACTGCCCCGCAGGGTGAAATGCCGGTTAATTCGCCAGGTGCCGTTCAGATCCCAGATGCCGTAAGCCGGAACGGGGCCTTTCGCGCCGTTTGGCAGCGCAACGGGCGTGTTGAGCGCATCGGAAAAGGTCTTGCTGACGTAACTGAACTGCGCCGTCAGGCTAATCGTCCGGTAGCGGGCCGTCAGTCCATTGCGGCTGGTCCAGCGCGGAGCCGACTCCACCTGGTTGCCATTGATGGTCTGGTTGTCCGTGCCGGTCGAAACGCGGGCGTTGGTGTAGTGGGCGTCAACGTAGGCCGTCGAGGTAAAACCGGTCAGCCTAAAGTGATGGGTTTTGACGACCTGCGTTTCCACCAACGCTTCAACGCCTTTCGTCTCGCTGTCGCCCACGTTGGTGCGGAAAACCGTGTTCTGGCCGGCGGCTGTGGTCAGCACCAGGCTTCCGAGCCGGTTTCGGTAGGGCAGATAAAACGCACTGACGTTGACGTGCAGGCCCTGCCAGTAGCCGTCCAGACCAATTTCCGCATTAAAACCGGTCGCATCTTTCAGGTTTTTATCCACCTGCTCGTACACGGAAGTTGGTATGATGTCCTTGAAAATCACCGGCCGATACGCCTGCGACCAGCCGCCGTAGAGTTTCAGTTCCGGACTAAACCGGTATTGGGCGTTGATGCCGAGCAGGGCAAACCGGTGGTCAATGGTGTTGGGCAACTGGAGCGGATCGTAATAACTAATCGTTCCGCGCACTTTGGTCTGGCCACTTTCCACCCGAATGCCGGGCGAAACCGTCAGTTTTGGGGTCAGGTGAAACTGGCTTTCCGCAAAAACCGCCACGTTGCTGGTGTACATGTGCAGATCGCGGCCAAAGGGCGCAACCAGGGTCAAATCGAAATCCGAACCGCTCGTCCCCCTTCCCAACTGCCGCCGGTTCAGGTCGTTGTTCATCCCCTGCACGCCCACCACGCCGGTCGCCCTCACAGTCCCGATGGAATACGTGTGCAGCAACCGCAGTTCGCTGGTGTAGCTGTGGAAGTTGTCGATATCGACCTGCCGGTTTCGGGCTTGTCCCGTGGCCCGGATCAAGGTGTCCGGCACGTTCGCCAGGGCGTCGAACATCACGCTGCTGCGGGCGCCCAGCACCGCCGACGCCAGCCCCATCAGGCGGGTCCGGTCGGTAAGCTGCCAGTCCAAGCGCAGCGACGGCACCCAGATGTCGGGGTTGAAATAATTCCGACTGCGGGTGGCCTGGCGCGGATTTTGGGCAAACATTTCCTCCGTCAGCGGCCCCGGAATGCGGTAAACGTATTCCGAACGGCCCAGTTCGGCACTCAGCCGCAACCGGCTGCTGGCCTGATACTGCAAGCTGACAAACTGCGCCTGCGAATCGGACGTGGCGTTCTGCCGGTAGCCATCCGAATGCCGCCGGTAGTAATACCCGTAGTAGGTTAGTTTGCCGACCCGCCCGCCCAGGGCATTGTAGGTGCTGCGTAACCCGTAGGAACCCACTGAATTGACGGTTTCAAACCCAAACCGGCGGGTGGTGTCGCCCGATTTGGTGACGTAATTCAGCATTCCGCCGAACTGCGCGCCGTATTGCAGGGAAGCCGTTCCGCGCACAAGTTCGATGCGATCGATGCTTTCCATTGGGGCCGAATAATGACTCGCCGGATAGCCGTACATGTCCGAATTGGTCAGAATCCCGTTCTGGCGGATGTTGTATTCCCAGGACCGGTGCGGGTCGAGGCCGCGGGTGGCAACATTCATCTGATTGCCGGTACCGTCCATGTCGTAGACGAACAATCCCGGAAGCCGCGCAAACACCTGCCGGGCGTTTTTCTCGGCGATGTTGGCGTCGATCTCGCCCAGTCGAATCACTTCACTCCGCTTCCCGCCCAGCAGGTAGGTTCCCTGCACATCGGGCAGCGCTTGGGTCGTTCCTTCCCGGTGGCCCGTTACGTTTACCTCCTCCAGCGTCCGGCTCCGCAACGTATCGGCCGCCGGTTTTGGGGATTGAGCCACACCCGCGAAGCCACTGGTTACCAGCAACGTGACACCGGCAAACGCACCAGAAATGTATTTGATCCTCATTACCGGTCTGGTTATAAGCCCGACCCATCGGCTTTCGCGCGGGTAATGGCATATTTTCCGATTTCGTTTCCAGCCTTCATGCCAACTTCGCAATCAAAGCGGTAGTGGATCAACCCGTAAATCCGCGACACCGAAGCCTCCTGAGCCTGTTTGGTAAACGTTTCAGCCTGGTCCGGAAAAAGATGGCCCAAAATAGTTGCCGCAGCGCCCGAGAACGTCGAGTGGCCGGAAGTATAGGAAGGAAAATTCGGCAAACCCACCGACGTTTTCACGCCAAACTGCTGAGGACGGGGATAATAGTAGTAGTACTTCGTATCCCAGCAAACAATGGCGGCATCCATTTGGGCGGTTCCCAGCAGGGCCAGCGTGCGCGCCATCCGAACCTCGCTGTGTTTGAGGTCGTGGCTGACGTTGGCCGCCGTGCGGTGCCAGTGACCGGGGGGCGTGTAGCTTCCGGCACCATCGGACCAGTAATTGGCCACCCGGGCCTGCTCGCGGGTCTGGTTTTTCTGAATGTTCTTCAACTCGTCCAGGTCTTTTTTAAACTCCGGACTATCGAGCGCCGGGGGTGGCACGGCCCGCAGCGTAACAACTGTTGCCGGGTTGAAATTCCACGGCAAAACCGCCCCGTAATTGGGCAGCATCGGCGGCCGAAGCGGGGTTTCCTGACTGATCCAGGCTTCCCGCAGCCCGCGCGCTTTGGCTTTTTCAATCATTCCGGCCGTCAGCGCCTGGTTGTTGGCAGCCGCCATCCCGTCGGTCCGGGCCCGGCTCATGACCTTAGCGGCCACGGCGTTGCCCAGCTCCACCCCGGCCACCAGCTCACTTTCCACGTTCATACCGGCCCACTGACGGCTTTCGCGGTGTTGTTTCAGTTTAGCTTCCAGAAACGGCACCTCACCCGGAAACATGGCTTTCAGAATCGTGACCGAAGCAGCCGCCACCACGGCATCTTCCGACGGATAGGTCGGAATGTCGGAAACGGGCAAAGCCGTTGCGATGGTCGCATCCGTTTTGGAAGGAGCGGCCCGTTTGTACTTGTATTTGTAATTCCAGGCCGTCACCAGCGCATCATACTGCGCCACGCTCAGGTAGGCCAGCGCCCGCGAGACGTAGGGCGGATTGGCAAAGGGAAATTTCGGATCGGCCAGCGGATTGGCCGCATCGGGCACCGGGTATTTGCCATCTTTGTTGTAGGCCGGCGGAATGTTGTACCGGGCCGATAGCTCGCGGGCGATTTCGTTCCAGCGGTATACGGCCCCGCTGCCCCAGTATTCCACCGCTTCCCGCTGTTCTTTCGTCAGGCCAGCCGACTTTTGCTTCAAACTGGCCAGTTCGGCAATGTACTCGGGGGAAGAAACCGCCTTCGGCTCCGCTACGGCCACGTCGTTGGCCGACGTTAGCAGATAGGTTTTCCAGGTCCCGGCTTTTTCGTCGGTCGAAACCGGCGCATAACTGTCGCGCACCGGTTCATCAATCGTTTTCGTACAGGCCGCCCATACGGCGACTGCGCTTACTACCAGAGCAATTGACTTTATGTTTTGTACGTATTTTTTCATTGGACTATTTTTTTAGGTGAGTTTGAAACCGCCTTTGAATGTTGGCCCGGTCCACTCACGCCGGTTTATTCCACACCTTGAATTGATACAACACGCCGACCATGAAGCTCGTGCTTTGCCCCACATTCCGCCCCTCGGTCACGTAGCCCACCCGGGCGTTTAGCCCAACTTTATTCGGCTGAAATTTACCGTACCAACCCACCATTGTAGACTGCATGTTGTTGGTCGGGAATGGCATGTCGTGCCGGCGGATGTAATCGCCCTGGGTGCAGGAAGACTTTTCGGCCCAGATTTCGGTCTGGAATTTTTTCCGCAGAATGCCCAGCCGCAGGCCCATGTCGTAGGCATTCGGTACGCTTACTTCGTGGGTGTTATACACGCGGTCATCGGCCTGATAGGCGTCCCGATCGATCTTGATGTTACTCCGCCACAGGTACGTTCCGTGGGCGTTGATGTAAATACCGGTAGACGGGTGTTTGTAGTTGGCAATCAGCCGCCCCGAAACGGTCCGGCACTGCAAACCGATCGACATGGGCAGAAAATCCGGCACATAATTGCCCACCGGCAGCGAAGCGCCCGCAACGGCGTGCAGCGAAAAACCGTGCGTCGATAGCACCCGGTATTTCAGCCAGCCCGACAGATCCTGGAAGCCTTTTTGGCCCAGCAGGTTTCCGGCACTGGTCTCGGTCCAGACGTAGGGCAGATTCAGGATAACATTCAGACCCTTCGCAATTCCGATGGCCGGCATCAGGGAAACGTTCTGGGTGGTGTGCGTGCCGATGTTGGAATTGGAGCGCTTGAGGGAGTTTTCCCAGTACGCGTCCCAGGTGCTTTTGCCGTACATGGCCGCGACACAAACCGAGCCTTTGCCCATGTAAATGGCGTCGTGGGGCATTTGCGCCCAGGTTTTTCCCGCAATCAAGAACGATAAAAACAGGAATGAGGCAGTAAATTTTTTCATTATAGAAAAGGTGGATACGTGTCGGAAAGACCGCATAATGAGCTTTTAAAACCGGCGACGCGTCAACTCCGGACGGCAAAACGACCGTCCGTGGCAACGCCTAGCCACCGGCAGAGATGGGTAACTGGAAATCTAGCTTAGCCTGGTGGAATCCCAAACCGGCGGTCATCGGTCACGTCTGGCGACCCTCAACCGTTCGTTTTTCCGCTGAGAGCGGTTCAATACGGTTTTTGGAACGCCAGCCGAATACGGCAGACGCAACGGTCGGCTCCGCAGAGCGGATCAACAGCCCGGATGGCAAGGAATGGCATAAATACGCGGATCTGCAAGGGTGCAAACCGGCGTATTCGGCATCAGGCAAAAAGCTCAGGGGGAGGAGAAAAAACCGGGAGACTCCGGCTCGACAGATGCGCCGTGAACGAAGGAATCCGCACGGACTTTTCGGCCCAGTCGTAGAGGAAAAACCAGGTGCGGGCGCGGCTGATGGGCGAGTATTCCTTCAGCAGCAGTTTAAGAAGGTTGTTGGCTTTTTTAGCGGTTTCGGAAGAACTGGTCGCAAACTGTTCTTTTACCAGCGAAAGCAGATCCCGCTGAAAAAACGATTTGGTTGTGTTAACGTAACCCGTGATGTGCAGCGTGTCGCCGGAAACATCCAGGTCGACAATTTCGTAAAAACTGCCCCGGTATTTGAAACCTTCCTGTTTTTGCTGCGTCAGAATGGCTTCATTAGGGTGTTTCTGCAGCGGAATCTGAAACTCAACGAGGTGATCTACCGACGAATAAACCGTCAATCGTTCCGACAGTTCGTGTTGTTCCTGCCACTGCACACTGAGCAGCACCAGCAGGTGCCCCAGCATGTGGTAAAGCAGAATAACGAATAAACCGAAGGAGATAAACCGTTTCACAACCTTTATGTTCGGCAAAATTTATTCAAAGATACAATTTTCCCAAAATCTTGCTACTTATTGTTGAAATTTTCAAGGCAAGCGGTTTTCTGCGGACGGGGTAAATACCCAAAAATTTACTGCGCAGCCAGTTGCACGGCCACGGCAAACCGGGTTGGCGCAATCGTCGGACCGCTAAAACCGCCCCCTCCTCCACCGTACATCCCCCGGCGGCCATACATACCCCCGCCGTACATACCTCCCATACCGCCCATCCCGCTCATGCTGCCGGCATCCGACGACTTGGCCTTGGGTCGCTCCGGCACGCCGGTTTCAAAACCGATGGCCAGCGGAGTGTCCGAACCCGGTTTTCCGTCGATCAGCGCCAGCGGAATGGCCAGTTGATACACCAGCCGCCCGGCTTTGTCTTCAATTTTTCCGGTGATGCCGGACGGGTCACTGCTCGCCGACACCAGCATTTCGTCTTCGGCCACCAGGTGAATCAGTTTCATGTCAATTTTGCGATCAAGCAGGTGTTTCATCATCATGCCCCGATCGGTGGGTCCGGTTTTTGGGCCCATCGACACCGGTCGCCCGGTTGCCGGATCGAGTTCTTCGGGCAGCGGAAACTGAATGCCGCGCCGGGACTTCTTCTTGCTTTTCTGATCGAGCCAGATGGTGCTGCCAAACAGCAGCGCTTTGAACTGATCCTGATCGTTGTCCAGTTGAAACGTCAGAAACAGTTTGTCGGCGTTGTTGGAAGTAACCAGGTGAATTTTAGCATTGTCAATGTAAACCTCGTTGGGTGATCCACTACCGATGCTAACCGGCTCGGCGGCAGTCCAGGTGCTTTTCACGGGTACGGTTTTTTGACCGAATGCCGCCAGGGAGCTGACCAAGGCAAGTATGGTAAATAAGGCTATGGGTTTCATCATCGAACGCATTTATACACGAAGGTACGGCTTTTCGTGGGAACTGACACTGCCCACAACCGTCAGGTTTTGAAAAGGAGACGGGGGTATTCCCCTACACCGCTACCGGGTCGGCACTAGCTTTCTTCCGCGAAACCGCCCACAGGCCCAGGAAGGTAAATAAACCGTTGAGAACCAGCCGTTCAAAACCAAATTTATAGCCGTTGAACCACTCGGCCGAATGGTTGTTGACGTAGAGGGTCAGGAAGGGCGACGCCAGACAAATCAGCGGAACCCAGCCATCGCGCACCGGACGTTGGGTAAACAGCCCGAACGCATACAAACCCAGCAGCGGCCCGTAGGTGTACCCCGCCAGATCGAAAACCGCCGTGACCACATCCTGGCTGTTGAGCTGGTTGAAGATGATGATGACGACGAAAAACAGGACCGAAAAACCGATGTGCACCCAGTGCTTGATCGTCGCCCGCTCGGTTTCGGGCCGCCCTTCCACGTTCATGAAGTCGATGCAGAAGGAAGTGGTCAGGGCCGTCAGGGCGGAGTCGGAACTGGCGTAGGTAGCCGCCGTAATGCCCAGCAAAAACGTGATGCCGACCACCATGCCAAAGTGATCGAGGGCCAGCATGGGGTACAAATCGTCGGTTTTGGCGGGCGTTGCAATCCCCTTCGAATTGGCGTAGATGTAGAGCAACGCGCCCAGGGACAGAAACAGGAATACGACAATGGCGAACGTTACCGTAAACCAGAGCATATTTTTCTGGGCTTCGCCGATGTTCTTGCAGGTCAGGTTTTTCTGCATCAGATCCTGGTCCAGACCGGTCATGACAATGGCGATGAACACGCCGGAGATAAACTGTTTAAAGAAGTTTTTCGGATCGTTGGCATCCCAGAAAAAGATTTGGGAGTAATCGCTCTGGGCCACCGTCGACACCATTTCACCGAAGCCCAGGCCCAATTGCCGCGAAATCAGAATGATCGTCAACACCACGGCCGTCACCAGAAACGTTGTCTGGAGCGTATCGGTGACGATGATGGTTTTCACTCCGCCCTTGAACGTGTAGAGCCAGATCAGCAGAATGGTAATGGCCACCGAAACCTCGAACGGAATGCTGAAGCTGTTGAAAATGGCGATCTGGAGCACCCCGGCCGCAATGTACAGCCGGATGGCCGAGCCCACCGTACGGGCCAGCAGAAAAAAACCGGCCCCGGTTTTGTACGACCAGAACCCGAAGCGTTTTTCGAGGTAGCCGTAAATCGAAATCAGGTTCATCCGGTAATACAGGGGCATCAAAACCGTGGCGATGACGTAGTACCCCACCACATTGCCCAGAATGACCTGAAAATAGGAAAACGCCTTGCCGCCCACGGCGCCGGGAACCGAAATAAACGTAACGCCCGACAGGGAGGTCCCAATCATGGCGAATGCAACCAAATACCAGGGCGTCTGTCGGTTAGCCGTAAAAAACGTATTCGTATCGGCTCCCCTGGCGGTATACCAGGAAACCAGAATGAGCATGGCAAAGTAGGCTACCAGTATTGTTAACGCGATGTTGGGATTCATACCGCCTGGGGCAACTTTTTAGGTAAACAATGGGTTATTCTTCTGGGAGGTTTTGTTGGTCCACGACTTTCATAAAACGTGGCAAAAGCGGCCAAAATTTCGTAAATTTGCAATCAAACAAGAAATTTCGTGTAATGCAACCGTTCGAAGAAAACGACGTTGAAGTCCTGGAGGAAGTCATTGAAACCGACCTGTTTAATCTGGTAGTTTTTAATGATGATGTAAATTCGTTCGATCACGTCATCGAAACCCTCATCGATGTTTGTGAGCATACCCCCGAGCAGGCCGAACAATGCACGATCATCATTCATTACAAAGGCAAATGCCGGGTTAAAAATGGTTCGTGGGAAGAGCTGGTTCCGAAACGCAACGAAATCTGCCGCCGGGGCATTTCCGCGGAAGTCTTAAAATAAATGATGAAGGATGACGGGGCCGCCCGCGCGGTTATTGCGTCAGCCCATTCATACCTCATCCTTCCTAACTCATCCTTATCTGAATGGAGTTCCCTTCCAAATTAATAGAAGACGCGGTCAATGAAGTGGCGAAGTTGCCGGGCATTGGCAAAAAAACCGCCCTGCGGCTGGTGTTGCACCTGTTGAAACGGGATGAAGAACAAACGCAGAGTCTGGCCGACACGCTGGTGGCCATGCGGTCGAAGGTGAAACACTGCCGGAAGTGCCACAACCTGTCGGACAACGACTTGTGCAGCATCTGCGCCAGTCACAAGCGCGACCGTTCGCTGATCTGCGTCGTCGAAGATACGCGCGACGTACTGGCCATCGAGAACACGGCGCAGTACAAGGGCATGTACCACGTCCTGGGGGGCATCATTTCGCCCATCGAAGGCGTGGGCCCCAGCGACCTGAAAATTGATTCGCTGGTCGAACGGCTCCGGAACCCGGACAGTGACGCCATCAAAGAAATCATTCTGGCCCTCAGTCCCACGATGGAGGGCGACACCACGGCTTTTTACCTTCAGAAAAAACTAAAGGCGTTTCCCGTCAAAATTTCGACCATCGCCCGGGGCGTTCCCATCGGCGGTGATCTGGAATACGCCGACGAGGTGACGCTGGGCCGCAGCATCCTCAGCCGGATTACGTACGAATAGTCATGCGGCAAAAAACCGCAGCCGAACAGACAATCCACCGGGTTGTCTGTTTTTTTATGAACCGCTTATGACCGGTTTTTCCGAAAAACCCGAAATTCATACGGCATCGCTTCGGATTATTTCCCCGCGCTGAAAACCGCCACCGTATTCCGCACGGGCTTCACGGTTTTTAAATAATCATAAATGGCGCCCAAATCCTGCTCCGACATTCCGGCGTACATCGACCAGGGCATCACCGTGTTGAAACCGCTCCCCACTTCGGGGGCTTTAAACGTGGCCGGGTCGTAGGTTTTGAAGCGTTGAATGAAGTCCGCTTTGGTCCACGTCCCAATGCCGGTTTCCGGGTCGGGGGTGATGTTGGCCGTGCGCAGCGTACCGGTTTTCAGCACGATTTCGGTGCCACCCGCAAAGGCGGCTTTTTTGGCCAGACCGCCCATCGCCCGTTTCGTGTGGCAATCGGCGCAGCCCGCCATCGTGACCAGATACCGGCCGTAATCGACGCTATTTTTTTCCGTTGGCCTGGGCTGAAACCGTGCTTTGTGCGGCATCATTCTCATCGCCAGTTTCAGCGGAGTACTGGGTTTGGAGGCTGGTACCACGTTTTCGACCGGTTCCAGCGTACGTAAATAGGCCAGGATGGCGGTGGCATCGTTTTCGTCCATTTTTCCGTAGTTCGCGTACGGCATCAACGGAAACAACGGTTTTCCATTTTTGGAAACGCCGGCCGTCATCGCCAGCAACAGCTCGGTATCGCTCCAGTTTTTCAGGGCAAATGGCGTGATGTTTCTGGCGTAGTATGTTCCGGGCAGCCCGTAATTTTTGCCAAACTCTTCACCCCCGGCGCCCCAGGTTCCCGGCACCACCGGCCCCGCCAGCCGGCTGTAATCCCGTTTGGAGTGGCAGTCCAGACAGACGGCAACGTGATGGGTTAAGTACCGGCCCCGTTCCAGTAGAGCGGGTGAAGCCGAAAAAGAAACCGTCCGGATACGACCCGTTTCGGGCGAATAGGCTTTGGGATGCACACAACAGCTAACGACGACCGCGAGGGTTGCCATTAGCAGAGAGGAAAAACGGTTCATGTCCGGCGTTGTTTACTGGTGCGCAAAAGTAGCCAACTTTGTTGATTCGCCCGTCAACCGATGGCGGCTCTTGTGCGAACGGAAACCGGTTTGGGCGTCAATTGTTACGAAAAAGTCGCTTTCTTTGCGCCGAGCGAAAACATTGCCGATTCGGGCGTGTTTTTCAACAAACCAAGTATCTCACCTCAAACCATTTGGATATGAATCGCGCTGATTTTTTAAAACTGGCTTTTGGCACCGCCCTCACCCTGAAGTCCTTGCAGTCGTCAGCAGTTGCCGGACTCACCCAGGCCGAAGGTCCGTTCAAGCTGCCCCCCCTGCCGTTCGACGCGGGCGCGCTGGAACCGCACATCGACAAGCAAACGATGGAAATTCACCACGGCAAACACCACAAGGCGTATGTCGATAACCTGAACAAAGCGGTGGCCGGTTCGGCCATGGCGTCGCTGTCGATCGACGAACTCGTGAAGAAAATTGACGGCAGCACCCCGGCCGCCGTGCGCAACAACGGTGGCGGTCACTGGAATCACACCTTCTTCTGGAACATACTGGGGGCCAGCGGTGGCAAACAACCCACCGGCAACCTGGCCGATGCCATCAACAAGAAATTCGGCTCCTTCGATAAGTTCAAGGAAGAATTTGGCAAGGCAGCAGCGAGCCGGTTTGGCTCGGGCTGGGCGTGGCTGATCGTGAGCGGCAAAGACATCGAGATCGTTTCGACGCCGAATCAGGACAACACGCTGATGGCGCTGGCGGAGAAAAAAGGCACCCCGGTTTTGGGGCTGGACGTATGGGAACATGCCTACTACCTGAAGTACCAAAACCGCCGTCCCGATTACGTAACGGCTTTCTGGAACGTAGTTAATTGGGGCAAGGTCAATGAGTTATACAATGGTGCCATGAAGGCATAAACAGGCGAATCAGGCTTTCAGGTATACCGGTTTTCGGAGGGTTTGCACCAGTCGGTTTGGCAGCCTTCCGAAAAAACCGGTATACCTGAAAGCCTTTTTTACTAATTTAGCGTAGACACGAAAGCGCATCAACACCATGAGTGAGATTTTATATGACCAAATTCCGTCGCTGGACCTGGCCGATTTCCAGTCCAGCGATCCGGAACGGAAGGCAAATTTTGTCCGGGATTTAGGATCGGCGTTTACCAACATCGGTTTTGTGGCCATTAAAAACCACGGCCTGACCGATGAGCTGACGGACAATTTATACCACTCGGTCAAAGATTTTTTCTCCGCCGAAAGCGCCACCAAGCAGCAGTACGAATTTCCGGAACTGCACGGTCAACGGGGTTACGTCGGCAAAAACAAAGAAACGGCCAAAGGCTTCAAAGTCGCCGACCTGAAGGAGTTTTACCACATTGGCCAGCCGGAACCCATCAACGGCATGCCGGAAAATATCTTCCCCGACGAGTTTCCGGCGTTTAAAGAAAACACCCTGACCACCTACCGAACCCTGGAAAATGCGGGCCGGACGCTGTTGCGGGCCATTGCGCTGTACCTGGAACTGCCGGAGGCTTATTTTGAAGACAAGGTGGCGCACGGCGACAGCATTCTGCGGGCCATTCATTATTTCCCGCTGAATCCGGACGTGGTGCCGGAAGGGGCGGTTCGGGCCGCGGCCCACGGCGACATCAACCTGATTACACTGCTGATGGGCGCCAGCGCCGAAGGGCTGGAAGTGCTGCGTCGCGATGGCAAATGGATTCCGATTACGGCCCTGCCGGATCAGGTGATTGTCAATGTGGGCGACATGCTCGACCGGCTGACGAACCACAAACTGAAATCGACGATTCACCGCGTGGTAAATCCGCCCCGTGAAAAGATGAACAGCCCCCGGTATTCGATTCCGTTTTTCATGCACCCCCGGGGCGATATGAATCTGACGTGTCTTAAAAGCTGCGTTTCGACCGACCATCCGAAAATTTACGAAGACATGACGGCCGGGGCTTTTCTGGACGAACGGCTGCGCGAACTCGGTTTGAAAAAGGATTGATATAATTCGATTAACCGGTTCCGTTTTGTTGCATCGTGATACGATGTTTGTACGGTAGTACCTGTCTGATCACGATGCAGCAGAACTAAGAATTTCGTGTATGGCCTCTTACCTTCCTACGCTCCCTCCTATCGCTCCGGTAAGGCGCATACGCTATTTTATTTTCCTCAAAGATGTCTTGATTCTGGCCTGTACGTCGTTCGGGGGGCCGCAGGTTCACCTGGCGATGATGCTCGACCGGTTTGTGACCAAACGACGCTACCTGAGCGAAGCGGATCTGATGGAGCTGAACGCCCTTTGCCAGGTGCTGCCGGGTCCGACATCGACCCAAACCATTACGGCCCTGGGTTTTAAAGTTGGTGGCCCGAACCTGGCTTACCTGACGGTGATCGTCTGGGCGTTCCCGAGCGTGCTGATCATGACGCTGGCCGGTATTGGCATTTACTACGTCCAGCAAAACGCCATTTCGCTGAATTTCACCCGGTTTATCCAGCCGATGGCCGTTGGCTTCCTGATCGTGGCCGGGTACCGGATTGCCCGCAAGGTGGTTCACAATCAAATGGGCGTTGCGCTGGCAACGGTTTCGGCGCTGGTTGCCTACTCCTTTCCGTCCCCGTACATCACCCCCGCCGTGCTCGTCGCGGGCGGTTTTGCCACGGCTTTTTTTTACAAAAAGCAGGAGATGATGGACAAAGCGCCCTTCAACATTCAATGGGCCAACTTCTTTCTCTGGATTGGCGTCCTGATCGTGGCGGCTGCCCTCGGGGCGGTTACCAAATGGCTCCCCCTGCGTTTGTTTGAGAACTTTTACCGCAACGGCAGCCTGGTGTTCGGCGGAGGACAGGTGCTGACGCCTATGCTTTACAACGAGTTCGTCGAGTTCAAGCACTACCTCAGTCGGCAGGAGTTTTTGTCGGGGCTGGCCATTGTGCAGGTAACGCCGGGACCGAACTTCTCGTTTGCTTCCTACATCGGCCTGTTGTCGATGCGCAACGACGGGCTGAGTGGTCAGCTTCTTGGTGGTTTGGCGGCCACCGCCGGTATTTTTCTGCCCGGCACGTTTCTGATCTTCTTCGTCTACCGGTTCTGGAACCAGCTCAAACGCTACCGGGCCGTTCGGGCGTCGCTCGAAGGCATCAATGCCGCCAGCACCGGCCTGACAGCCTCAGCCGCAATTTCATTTTTTCAGCCGATGGCCGAAAACTGGCTGTCGGTTGTCGTGGTGGTGATGACCATTCTGCTGCTGGAGTTTTCAAAAATACCGCCCTATTTGCTGATCATCGCCGGTCTGTTCCTCGGTTTTCTGGCCTAGTGCCAGTCATGTAGTTTCTGACCGGTTTTCGGCGGAGTTTCCAAAACCGTCTTTTCTGTTTTTCATTCCGGGCCTGTATCTGGGTTTTCCGGCCGATAACAAACAATCCGCTAAAACGATCGGTTGCCCAACGTAGAGCATTGAACTCAACGTTATGAAACAACTGGATCAGTTTATGGACTGGCTGCATCACCCGGTTTCGGGCGAGGTGTCGCGTCAGCAGTTTTTACAGTGGGCCGGACGGGGTCTTGCCACCGGCGTAGTGGGCGGCATGGCCGCTTCCTGCCGGAACAGCCAGGCTCCTGCGCGTTCCCAGTCAACCGTTTATACCGCACCGGATGGCGCCCGCGTGCCCTCCTCGCCCTGGGAAACTCCCCCGGCCAAAGTACCCGAAAAACCGGAAGAACCCATCCAGCTGGAAGAATGGAAGGCCAAAACCGAACGGGAAACCGAAACCCCGGCTCCGTTGCCGGACGACCAGCGCGTTGGTTACGCCATTGTCGGGCTGGGCCATTTATCGCTCGACGAAATTTTACCGGCTTTTGGTCAATGCCGGAAATCGAAAGTCATGGCGCTGGTCAGCGGCAGTCCGGAGAAGATGCGAAAAGCGGCCCAACAATACGGCATCAAATCCGAGAACTGCTACAGCTATCAGGATTACGACAAACTGAAGGATAACCAGGCGGTGCAGGCGATTTATATCGTGTTGCCCAACTCCATGCACGCCGAATACACCATTCGCGGAGCGCAGGCGGGCAAACACATTCTGTGCGAAAAACCGATGGCGAATTCCGTCGGCGAGTGTCAGGCCATGATCGACGCCTGTAAAAAGGCGGACCGAAAACTGATGGTGGCCTATCGGATTCAGTATGAGCCGAATAACCGGATGATTCGGCAACTGGTACAGGACAAGAAATACGGAACGGTAAAATTCATTGAAGCCGTTAACAACCAGAATTCGGCCAATCCGCAGCACTGGCGGCACATCAAAGCCCTGGCTGGCGGGGGCGCACTGCCCGATATTGGTTTGTACTGCCTGAATACCATCCGGTTTTTGCTGGGCGAGGAGCCCACCGAAGTCTTTGCCTATCAATACAGTACGCCCGGCGACGCCCGGTTTCGGGAAGTGGAAGAACTGATGTCGTGGCAGATGAAATTTCCCAGTGGTGTGCACGCCAACTGCGCGACGCATTACGGTGTTCACGAAGCCCGGCGCTACCGGGTTTACGGCGAGCGGGGCTGGATGGAACTGTCGCCCGCATTTCCGTACAAAGGAATTCAGATGCAAACGTCGTACGCCGAAGGCAAGATTGAACATACGGAACAACCGAAGCTGACGGAAAAGAATCAGTTTGCGACCGAAATGGATCACTTTTCGGACTGCATCCGGCAAAACCAGCAACCGTTTACGCCCGGCGAAGAAGGCTTGCAGGATCAGCGGATTATGGAGGCCATCTACCAGTCAGCGAAGGAAAACCGCCCGGTGAAACTCCCCGAAATCACGAAAAAAGACGCTTTTCGGGGACCAATGCCGAAGGAAAGCTGAAAATCATCACCCAGATAAAGGCTTCATTTGTCTGGGTGATGTTTACTGATACCCCCGCGCCTGCAACTGAAACAGTTCGGCGTAGCGGCCGGCTTTTTCGAGCAATTCGTTGTGGCTGCCGATTTCCAGCAATTGCCCGTTTTCCAGGACCAGAATCCGGTCGGCCATGCGAACGGTCGAAAACCGGTGGGAGATGATGACGGCGGCTTTGCCTTCGGTCAGTCGGGCAAACCGCTGAAAAACCTCGTACTCGGCGCGGGCATCCAGAGCCGCCGTCGGTTCGTCCAGAATCAGCACCTGCGCATCGCGCATGTACGCCCGGCCCAGCGCCACTTTCTGCCATTCTCCGCCCGACAGTTCAACGCCTTTGCCAAAACTCCGGCCAAGCTGCTGTTCGTACCCGCCCGGTAATTTGGCAATCACGGTATCGGCCAGGCTGCGTTCCGCCGAATTTTCAATCCGGGGCTGGTTGGTGCGTTCGTCGATGTCGCCCACGGCAATGTTCACGCCCGCCGACATCTTAAAGCGGACGTAATCCTGGAAAATGACGCTGATGTTCCGGCGCAGTTCGAGCAGGTCGTACTCGCGGAGGTCGCGCCCATCGAGCAGAATCCGGCCTTCGGCGGGGTCGTAAAGCCGGGCCAGCAGTTTTACCAGGGTTGTTTTTCCCGCGCCATTTTCGCCCACCAGCGCCAGCTTTTCACCCGGTTTTAGCGAAAAACTCAGGTTGCGAAGCGCCCAGCGCTCGGAATTGGTGTATTTAAACCCGACATTCTCAAACACGAAACCGCTCTGAATTTTTGCCGGAAACGGCAGTGGTTTTGCCGTGGAATGAATGAGCGGTTTGATCTCAAAAAAATCGAATAGATCCTGCAAATAAACCGCTTCCTGCGTCAAGCTGCTGAATTGCAGCAGGATCCCTTCCATCGACGAACGCAGTTGGCGGAACGAACCGGCCAGAAACGTCAGGTCACCGATGGAAATGGTTCCGCCGACCGCCCGGGCGACAATCCAGACATACGCCCCGTAATAGCCAACGGTTCCAATCATCGTGAGCGCCGTTCCCCAGCCCGCCCGCCGGATGGCCAGCGACCGGTTTTTCCGGTAATACTCCCAGGATAAGGTCCGAAACCGGTCGATCAGAAAATTCGACAGCCCGAAGATTTTCACTTCTTTGGCGGTTTCATCGCTCGCGCCCACAAACCGCAAATAATCGAGTTCGCGCCGTTCGGGCGTCCAGCTTCGCGACAGCGAATAGCTTTTCTGATTAAAGTAATTATCGCCAATAAACGCCGGAATGACGGCCAGCAGCAACAGCAGCAGCAGCCAGGGGTTGTAAACCGCCAGACCAGCGGCCAGAAACGCAATCGAGATCAACTCCTGCACCTGGCCGAAAACGCCGGACAGCAGAAACGACCGACCGGTGGTCTGGCGCCGGGCGCGTTCGAGTTTGTCGTAAAACGTGGCGTCTTCGAACTGCTCCAGATCAAGCGTGGCTGCGTGTTCCATCAGCCTGACGGACGTACGGTTCGTAACCAGATCCCCCAGCAAACCGTCGATCAGGCTGGTGAGCCGCCCCAGAGCCGTTGCCAGAATGGCGAGCCCGAATTCAGCCGCCACCAGCGTCCAGAGCCAGTTGGTGTCGGTTCCGGGCTGGTTCGACAGGCGAATGACTTCATCAATGATCAGTTTGCCAATGTAGAGCGTCAGGGCCGGCATTGCAGCCCGGACCAGTCGCACGGCGGCATTCCCCAGAAATAAACCGGGTGACGCCTGCCAGATCATCCTGAAAAAGGCAGGCAGATTCCGAAGCGCCGAAAACCGGTCTTTCCACGAAAGTTCCGTTTTTTCCGCATCACGGTTTACGCGCCCGGGAAAGTCGGGGACTGGAGATTTTGCCATACCTTAATACACCGGCCCCGCGGAATTGGTTCTCTGCCGGATCGGGATCAGTGTCTGACCGAAACAGGGTTTAATAAGATCTTAATGAGAACGACTAGCTAAATCCTGATTTTAACTGTTGTTTTAACAGCGCCAGCAGGCAGCTGGTACGATATCGCAGCATTCAACATGAAAAAGAAAGGGTTCACCGCCGTTTTTGAACATTTTTCAACCGCTGTCACCAAAGCGACCGGCACTTCAACAGCTTTTTTACTGGCTTTGGTTACCATCCTCGTCTGGTTGATTACCGGCCCGGTTTTTCACTATTCCGATACCTGGCAGTTGATCATCAATACCGGCACGACCATCATTACGTTTCTGATGGTTTTTCTGATCCAGAAGTCGCAGAACAAGGATTCGATGGCCATTCAACTCAAACTGAATGAGCTCATTGCCGCTCACGACGGGGCCAGCAACCGCCTGCTGAATATCGAAGATTTATCGGAGGAAGAACTTCGGGCGCTGCATCGCTACTTCACCATTCTGGTTGAACGGTCGAAAAAAGACGAAAAAATAACGGCTTCACACTCGGTGGAAGAAGCGGAAGAACGCCATCAGGAGAAGCTGGAAACCCAGAAGGCTAAACCCCGCAAAAAAAAGCACGCTTAGCGTATTCAACGCAGTTTATAATTCCGGTATTCTCCAACCCGCCAGCCCGTCAGGTTCTCGATTCCCTTCCAAAACCGGTTTTTGAACGATAACTTCTTTTGCCGAATATCGAAGTCGAACTGCCAGTTCATGCGCTCGATGCGGGGCAGCATAACGGCCGGGTGCGTTCCTTCGAACAACGCCAGCGAATCGACTCCGCGGTAGTCAAACCCTTTCAGTTCGTCGCGGGTACGGGACATGTGCTCGTCGGTATGCCAATACCGCCCAAAATTACCCAGTTTGTCCGCCTGCTTGTCCGGCGGTTTTACCCAGCCGTAATGATAAAGGGTTGCATCGACGAGCCTGACGGTTAGTTTGCGGTGGTCGCGGGTGCGGAACCCCTGCGCATCCCGATAGGCCACCACATTGCCGTTGTTGCGAACAATGCGGACCTCCCGGCGGTACCACCGGCGCGAATCGCCCACGTAGCGGTACGAACCGTAGAAATGCAGATAGTTGAGCAACAGCCCCTCAACTTCCGGATTGTCCTTGTCCTGCAGCATGGCTTCACGAATAACCGGCAAGTACATTTCGTGCAGCACCTCGTCGCCCTGGATGTAAAACGCCCAGTCCGAATCCGGCGAAACCGCAGCCAGGGCCTTGTCGGTTTCTACGGCAAGAACTCGCCCGCCTTCCCGCAACGAATCATCCCAGACGGTTTCGATGAGCCGGATTTTATCCGACCGGATGGACTGAATCAGTTCCAGCGTTGCATCATCAGACCGGCCAACGGCAACGACGAATTCATCACAAAGCGGCAGAATGGACTGAATCGCTTCAACGATGGGGTAATCGTACTGAATGGCATTACGGATGAAGCTAAAACCGGAAACTTTCATAAGGGAGCGGGATACGGTTTACGGTTTTTGGTATACGGTATACGGTTTTCAGTATTCGGTACGGAAGTGCTTTTTTTCGGTATCGTGCGCTCACCAAAACCAGTCCGAAAACCGTATACCGAAAACCGCACACCAAAATTAGTGATACTGGAATTTTACCGGACTGGGCGTGTAGCGGAACACCAGTTCGTGAACGCCTTTCTGGACGAAAAATGGATTTTCGACCTGCTGGCTGTTGTAGTTATACCCCACCCGAATGCTAGGTGAAAGTTCATATGCGGCCAGAATAACGAAATAATTCAGGGTGCTGATCAGGGTGCTGTTGTTCGCGCGGTACGACAGTCCCAGGCCCAGCTTTTCTTCGATCCAGACTTTGGCGTTGAGGTCGATCCCGAGGGGATACCCGGTTTGTTGGGTGAGCAGGATAGACGGCAGAAAGACGATGCTTTCCCCCGCGTCGAGACGCCCTCCGAAGTTGATGAACAACGGCCGCTGGTACCGAAGCGCCAGGCTCTGACCCGATCCCAGCGTCAGCGGCCGACTGACCAGTTCGGGCATGGAAACGCCCGCCCAGAACCGCTCGGCTTCGTAATAAACACCCGCCCCGAAACTCGGCACGGCTTTGTTGATCGTGGAGACATTGGCCGCGTCATAAATCGGCAGGACGTTGATACCGCCCGACGCGCCAAACGATAATTTCGCCATTGACGGCAACGAAATCCGGTACGCCACACTGCCGTGAAAACCGGTGGCCGAGTAAAGTCCCATCCGGTCGTTGAGCGCCTGCAGACCGATTCCGACTTTTCCGCCCGTCAGGGGTCCGTCGGCCCCGAAGGCCTGCGTGATCCGATTAAAACCCGGCCCCTGGAGCCCAATCCATTTCCGGCGAAAAATAGCCGTCATGGTCAAACTTTCCCGACTGCCGGAGAAAGCCGGGTTGATGGTTAAGGGATTGGTTAAATACTGTGAATACAAAACTTCACGCTGAGCCCAACCGGCCGAACAGCCGGCCGTCAGTAAGCCAATACTCAGTGCCGTTTTCCAGACAAGCCGTAGAATCATTCACGCGGGGGATTGGATGTACGAAAGTACAAATTAAAGCTATTCAACCTGAAGAATCTTAATTTCGGTCCGGCGATTCCGTTGGTGTTCGGCTTCGGTGCATCGTACCCCATCCTTGCAGCTATTGAGCGGCTGGCTTTCCCCGTAGCCGGCGGCTTTCATCCGTCTGGCCGAAATACCGCCCTTATTCAGGTAGGCAACGGCGGCCCTGGCCCGTTTTGTCGATAGCATTTTGTTGTAAACAGCGCCCCCCCGGCTATCGGTATGCGACCGCATTTCAATCCGCATCGCCGGGTATTTCTTCATCAACGCGACCAGTTTATTCATTTCGACGGCCGCATCGGGCCGGATGCTCCACTTGGCGAGGTCGTAATAAATGTTATCAATTTCGATAATGTCCCCTTCGCGGAACATGGTCAATTCCGCCGTGGCGTTGGTCGTCGGCGAAACGCGGGCGCCCGTTGTGCCCATGCAATCTTTCAGCGCTTCAACGATGTATTCACACCCGGGATCGACCGAAAACTCATACCTTCCATCCGGTCCGGTTACCATTTCCAAAACCGTACTGTCGCACAAATTCCGCAAAATAACCGCCACGCCGTCGATGGGCAGCCTTTCTGTATGCGTCAGAATCCGCCCTTTGATTGTTGTTTTCAAGGGTTTGGCGGTCAGCGATCGGGCCGGATTGAGCGGTATTTCCAGCCGCAGCGGCTGATCATCCGACAATCCTCTGGTTGAAAACCCCAGCCGGTTGGTCTGGTAGCCCGTCATGACTGCCGCAATTCGAAAATCGGTGTCGGGGTCCAGGCAAATCCGGAGGTTGCCTTCGCCGTCGGTCTGCGCCTGCCGTTTTCCATTCACCCCGTCTTTCTGATCAATGTCGAGCTGGGCATTTCCCAGCGGCTGCTTCGTTTGGGCATCAACAACGTTGATTGTCAACTCGCGACAGGCATACAAAGATCCTTCCCGCCGGAACCGGTAAATATCGTCGTCGGCTCCCCCCCGCAGCCGGTTGCTGCTGATGTACCCCAACATGCGTACCCCATCGGTCACAATCCCGAAATCGTCCTTTGAGGAGTTGAGCGGTTCTCCGATGTTCTGCACAGCCTTCACCGCCGTACCGTCCGTTAACTGGGCGTAAAAAATATCCAGATCGCCCAGGCCCGGATGGCCATCCGACGAAAAATACAGGTTGCCCCGATCATCGACAAAGGGAAACAGCTCGTTTCCTTTCGTATTGATACCTTTGCCCAGATTGACCGGTTCGGACCACTGGCCGTTGGCAAACCGGGAAACATACAAATCCGTACCGCCAAAACCGCCGGGGCGGTCGGAGGCAAAGTACAATAGTTTGTCGTTGGGGTTCAGCGCCGGGTGCCCGGTTGAGAATTCATCACTATTGAATGGCAGTTCCTGCGCTTCGCCCCAGGTCCCTTTCCGTTCTTCGGCAACATAGAGTTTCAGTTTGTTGATGCCATCGGAGCTTTCGCGGTATTTGCCGTTGGTGTAATTATTACGGGTAAAAAACACTTTCGCGCCATCCTTCGTAAATGCCACCGGACCTTCGTGGTATTTGGTGTTCAGTGTTCGGGAAAACCGCCGGCTTTCCGAGGACTCGCCTTCTTCCAAAACCGCACCGGTCTGCCCATTGGCGCCGGCATTAAAGCCCACCGTTTTGGTATCGTTGGCCGTGGGTCCGGTGTATTCGTCTTCGCCCAAGGTCCGGAAGCGCTTTGCTTTTTTCTTTTTCCGGGTTTCGGAGGCTCCGCCCAGACTGGCAACGGTTTCGCCCATCACAGTAGCGTCAGGCATGTAGTACAAATCCAGAAAGGAGGAGTCATCCCAACTAAAAACCCGCTTCAAAGCGTTCCCCTGGCGTTTGTTCGTCACAAAAACCAGCCCTTCCTTGTAATACATTGGACTGAATTCCGCCCGGTTTGTATTGATTTCCAGAAACTCGATCTTATAATTTCCGACGTTACGCGACAGAATACTGACGTCATTATAGAGTTTGGAGAATTGCTTTCCGCGCTGATCGTCTTGCTGGTATTTGCTGTACAATTCGTAAACTTCCTGCGACTCCCGGTATTTCCCGTTGCTGGCCAGCGCCTGGGCGAAATACAGATAACAGGGAATATAGTTCGCTTTCGGCTCCCTGAGTTGCCCCAGCATAGTCCGGTAAACCCGTTCTGCGTTGGGCATATCCCGAATCTGCCGGTAACTATAGCCCAGCTTTGAAAAGGTTGCCAGCCGGTCCTCTTCCGACAATTCCGTACGATTCAGGGCCTGTTCGTACAGCTCGATGGCGTTGCTGTAGGCCAGCAGATCGAACTGGCGATCGGCCTGTTTGAGCAAGGATTGCGCCACCGCCGACCCGCTTAAGCAGACGACAAAACAACACAACAGGTAAAAACCGCGCATACGTGGAAATTTGGAGAATTGTTCAGACGCCCGGCAGGATTTCCGGCCCTGTCGTTCGCTGCTGCGGATTTTCGTTTACCAGACGTTAAAAATACCGGGGCGTCAAAATCTTGTTTTTACCGAAACCGAGTTCGTACCGAAGCATGATTTCGTGCGAAGGCAATTTGAAGGTCTGCAATTTATTCAGCATCTGGTCGTAGGCATAGCCCAGCCGCAACTGATCCGACAGCTGCACTTCGACAATGCCGACAATGGCATCCTGATCGTAAATTTTTCCGTTCGTGAGGGCGCTTTCATAGCTGTTGAACTGGTTTCGGCGGTACGATACGCCCACCGCAACCCGGTCGGCAATCCACAGATTCAGGTTACCGTCAATGCCCAGCGGAGCACCTTCTATGTATTTCACCAGGGTCGATGGTTTCAGTTTCAGGACCGGGCTCAGCCGAATCACAAACCCCGCCATGGCGTAAGCATGCCGGCGTTGAGCGGCTTGTTGCAAACCGGAATCGTAATCCGTGAGTTTGTTTTTGATCAATTGCGGCACCGAAACGCCGATGTAGGATTTGTCATTGCTCAAATAAATCCCGGTCCCGAAATTGGGCAGAATCTTGGATATATTTTGCAGAAAAGCCGGGTCGCCAACCTGTCCCGTCCGCACTTTGGTCAGATCGGCCTGGAAGCTACTGGCTCCGGCCTGAATCCCCAGTCCCAGCGTCGAGCGGGCCCCTACCTTGATCCGAAAGGCATAGGAGGCATAGGCCCCCGTGGTGTTGTACTCGCCAATCCGGTCGTTGAACAATTGCAGACCAAGGCCAATTCGTTCGCGATTGAGGGGCATGTCGATGGTGAACGTGGTCGTCTGCGGTGCGCCTTCGATTCCGCCCCACTGGTTGCGGTACAACGCCGTCATACTCAACACATCGCGGCTTCCGGCGTAGGCCGGATTCATGGCCATCATGTTGAACATATACTGCGAAAACATGTGGTCCTGCTGCGCCTGAACCTGACTACCGCCCGCCATACAGGCCAGCAGTAGCGCGACTTTTCCGAATTTTCTGGTAAACCTGCGTATCATTGTTTTTAGCGATTAATCGTCATGAATCGTATGAACTTGCGGCCATCGCTCAATTCAACGATATAGAAATAAGTGCCTTCCGGCAGTCCTTTCGAATTCGACCCGATCCGCACACCGGTATTGGTGGAACCGTCCCAGTCGTTTTTGTAGTCGTGGTTCCGGTAAACCGTACTGCCCCAGCGGTTGAATACTTCCAGCATTACGGTGGCCCCACCGGTATTCTGAATGACGAACCGATCGTTGATGTTATCACCGTTGGGTGAGAACCCTTCCGGAATGATCACTTCGTCCGCATTGGCGTTCAAAATCAGCGGAGTAGGCACACTTTCGTCACTTTCCGTCGGATCATTGTTCCCATTCAGGTCGGGCTCAAAACCGTCGGTTGATACGTCGCGGAGGGTATCCGAACCCGCCACGGCTTGCGCAAAGACGGTATTGAGATACGGGCTTGTCTGTCCATTGGTTTTTACAGTCAGGGCCAGTAAAAGCGTATCGCTCCGGCCCGCGGCCAGTTTACTGCCCGACGCCAGCAGGTTGGCGTCGGCATCACCGGTGTAGTCCGGATTGCCGATCAGGCCACTTCCGGCCGAAACCGTTGGTGGGCTCGTCAGGCTGTAGGTCGCCCCCGACGTACTGTTAAAGACATCTGCTAGCTTGTCGACCAGCTGCACCTCGGTGAACTCGCGCGATCCGTAATTCCTGACGATAATCTGGTAGGTTACCCGGTAGGTCCCGTCGGCCTGACGCGCCGTATCTTTCACCGCCATCGCAACCCCAATGTTCGACGGAGTCGGCAGGCCGGGCAGGATGACGCCGGTCGGTGTACCATTGTTCCGGGGATCGAGGTCATTATCCGGATCGACGTTCGAACCGGCCGTCGAGGTGTCGGTCAGCATCGTGCCGCCATCCAGCGTCGTTGCGCTGGCCACCGCGATGTTGTAATAACCGCTCTCCTTGCTGTGGCTCACATCGACGAAAACTTTCAGGGTAATCGTTCGGGAAGCTCCTTTCGGCAGATTGCTCAGCGAATCAACCAGGAGATTCGTTAATTGGCCCTGGCCCGTATAGGTCGTATCGACCGTCAGACCGGCGTCGGCCGTCAGGACTGGCTTGCCGGGGCCAATCAGCACGTCACTGCCAAACGTGTTCGTCAGGTTATCGACCACCTGAACCTTCTTCAGATCGTTCGAGCCGAGATTACTTACCTTGATGGAGTACGTGATGTTGTAAACCCCTGCTCCCAGATCTTCCAGCCGGGTAACCGACTTGGCAACGCCCAGCACTGAAGGCGGCAGGTCGAAACGGACACCCGTTGGTGCAGCTCCCAGCGGTGCTGGATTGAATCCATTGTTTGACAGATCGGTAACGAGCGAATCGGCGTGGAAACCGGTTCCGATGACCTGCGTATAGAAAGGTCCCTGGGCGTTATTAGGCTTGATGTTCACCGTGACCAAAACCGTGTCGGATACGCCAGCGGCCAGGCTGCTCTTTGTACCGTCCAACAGCGACGACAGCCCCTTTCCATCAAATTGAGTGTTCGGGATCAACGTGCTGGCCGTTCCCACCACCGGAGCCCCCACGACGCTGTACGAAACCGGGGCATCAAAACCCGCCACAAGGCTATCCGCTAACTGGACTTTCGTCAGATCCGAACTACCGTAGTTTTTGATGATCACTTGATAGGTTACGTTGTAACTGCTGTCGGTTTGCGGTTTCACATCCGTTATTGCCAGCGCAACGCCCAATTGCGAAGGGGGTGCCGAGTTGAATGTAGCCGGAGTCGGTTCGCTGTTATTATTCGGATTGCCGTCGTTATCCGGGTCCGCCTTGTTCCCATTGCTGGAAGCATCATCGACGGTTTGTCCTTCTAGTTTTGCCAGCAAATACGCCTGGTTAAAGAACGTTTTTGTCAGGCTACCATCCGGATGCGTTCGAACGTTGACTTTTAACAGGATATGTTCAGTTTTTCCGGCTTTCACGACGCTTTCCGGAATAAGCAGCTGCGTGTTCCCAACCCAGCCTGAATAACCGGGATTCAGCTTCAGCATCGATCCATTGTCTACTTTAGCCGAAACGGATTCAATGACGTGGGGGTCGAAAACCGACTGCACATCGTCCGAAACCTGCACCTGGGTGGCATCCTGATTACTGTAGTTGGTCACCGCGATGTCGTAGGTAAACTCAAACAGCGTTTCCTCTTTCTGCTCAACGCCCTTCAGGGCTTTGGCGACACCCAGCATCATCGATTGCGCCAGCGTGGTATCCTGAACCGTAACGGTGGCCTTGTTGTCGGCCAGGTTCGGATCGACCTGATCGAGATAAATAATCTCAACCAGATTGGCAATGGCACCCTTGGTCAGCACCCGCGCCGTATAATGGTACGAAATTTCATCATTGGCGGGAAGCACCGAGATCCAGGCCCCCAGGTGACCGTGCGCATCCACGATCAAATTACCCGGCGATACCAGCTCCAGGCCGGCCGGCAGAATAATCCGGATGTCGCTGTGCGTGGCCGTACAATGCCCCCTGTTCCCCAGTTTGACATTGAAGGTAACGATCTCTCCAACTTTCGGATTCGGTTTATCCACGGTATGAGTGACGTACAGATCCGAACGGCAGGTATCCGACTGACAATCGAAGATGGCCACGTCGATCATCGTTGCCGGGCTGTAACATCCCGAACTCGTCCGCTCAAAGGCGTAGAACACGCCCCGTCCTACCGAATCAGGCCGCATGACAATGGCCGAAGACGGTTTTTCGCCAATGTGGTATTCAAAAACACCACCTGCCGTAAAGGGCTCGTTCTCCACCACCTTGGTCAGGTCAACGGTGAAGTTCGGACACGTATTCCGGACCATCATCGATGCGATTGGCGATTCGACCGGGTCTTTCACCGTTATCGTCATTCCTTCGGAAGCGACGGACGAACACCCGTTGTTGTCGATCAACTGCACCGAATACGTTCCACCGGCCTTGACGAGGATACTTTGGGTCGTCGCCATCGTATTCCAGCGGTATTTGTACCCATCCGGCAACGCACTCAGGATGACCGAATCGCCGTGGCACAAAACCGTATTGACCTGCCCAATGGTTGGCTGGATTTTGAGTCCTTCAATCGTCAGTTTCATAGACGATTGAGCCGCCTGGCACGAACCATTGCCGTCGGGGTCGTTCGTCGTGAACGTCAGAATCACAAATCCGGCACTGACGTCGGCCAGCGAGGGTTTATAGGTGGCATCCAGCAAGGCCGCGTTATCGAAGGTTCCGGTGCCACTGCTGGTCCAGACCGAACTGGTTGCGGCTCCGCCAATGGTTCCGTTCAGCTTGTATTCTTTGGCGGAACAGATCGTAGCATTCGGACCCGCCGAAGCCGTGGCCGGATTGGTCGTACACAGCACGACGTCGTTGCAGTTAATGATGGTGACCAGAATCTGACTCGCCAGGCTGTAGCAACCACTGGCGGTTTTTTCCACGACGTAATACGTTCCGGCGCCGACCGATTTGGCATTCGCCACTTTTTGATCCGGTTTTAGCGCAGCGCCCGTGTAGAACTCGAAAACACTACCCGTCTGCGAAACCGATCCGCTGACCGCTTTGGTCAGATCGGCCGTTGCAAACGGACAATCGTTGGTCAGATTTACCGCAACCGGTTTTTTCACTTTTGAATAAACCGTGACAACCACATCATTTGATTTACCACTTTTGCAAGCGTCTGAAGTACAACAAATTGCCGAATACGTTGCCGACAAAGCCGGCGTTATGATGATTTCGGCGCCAACCTGATTGTTGGACCAGATGATATTGCCACCATCGCATCCCTGCGCCCGTAGCGTTACAGCCTGCCCGAAGCAGACCGTCGGGGCGCTGGCGGTAATGGTTGGCGAAACCGGGGTTCCGATCTTTACCGTATTCAGGGGCGATTTCTCACTGATGCAATTTCCTAACGAGCAGGTGGCCCAATAATCGGTGGTGGCCGTTGGCTGTACGTCGATGCTGATTCCGGTTGCGCCGGTGGACCAGGTAACGACACCCGGACAGCCCACTGCCATCAGTTTAGCGGTTTCACCCGGACACAGAATCTGTTTATCGGCCGCTACAGTCGGCGGATTGAGGGTTGTCACCGAGATGCTGATGGGAGCTGATGGGGCACTTTCACAGTCATCACTGATTCTACAGATTGCCGTGTAGGGACGATTGGCGGTGAGAGCGCTGAGGGAAAGGCTCGCCCCCGTTTCTCCATTCGACCAGACGATGGTTCCGGTTGTACATCCTGAAGCCGTCAGGACAGCCGAACCTCCGTAGCACACCACGGTTGTTGACGCCGAAACCGTTGGCACGGGCACGTCGCACTCGCCTTTGATTTTGATGATGATCGGGGTCGGATCGCTGAGGCAGCCCTTGATTTTACAATGGGCGTAATAGCTCGTGGTTGTCGTCGGATGCACATTAATACTGCTACCGGTTGCCCCGGTTGACCAGATAATTTGTCCACCCGCACAACCGGTTGCCGACAGCGTAACGGTTTCACCCGGTTCGATCTCCGATTTCGAAGCCGTAACCACCGGAGCCGTTGGGGTGCTTACCACCACGGTATAAGCTTCCGAAGGAGCACTGGTGCAGGGTTGTTTCTGGCAAGCGACGGTATACACGGTTGTTTCCGCCGGTGAAACCAGAATGCTGGTTGAGGTTGCCCCGTTGGACCACAGTGGGACGCCCGAACAACCGGTTACCGTGAGTTGAATTTCATCGCCCAGGCAGATGTGTCCGTCCGTACATTTGCACACCCGGATCGCGGGTTTTTCGGGCGTATTGACGCGCACGGTCACCTTGGCCGGTGCTCCGTTACACTGTTCGCTCATTTTACAGGCCGCATGATACTCCGTTGTGTGGGTTGGATTTACAACCAGCGTGTTGCCGGTCGCGTTCGTTGACCAAACCACCGTTCCGGCACCGCAACCGGCGGCTGTCAGCGTTACGGACTGGCCGCTACAAATTTCGGTCGACGAAACCGTGATCGTCGGGGTCGGTGCGTTGCTGTTGGTGACGTTGACGGTAATCGCATTGGAAACGCCACTGGTGCAATTGTGCTCTTTGCACTGGGCCGTGTAGCCGGTCGTTAAACCGGGCCGGACCGAAATGCTGTTACCGGTTGAGTGATCGGACCAAACGACCTGTCCGCCCTGACAACCTTCCGCGGTCAGGGTGACCATATCACCCGCACATATCAACGTTTTGTCGGATTTGATGATGGGCGCTACCGGATTAACTACGGTTACCGAAAGCGGCTTTGATGCCTCGCTCGTGCAGGTACCCACTTTACAGGAAGCACGATAGGTGGTGTTGCTGGTTGGCGAAACACTGATCGCAGCGCCCGTGGCACCATGAGACCAGACAACGGTTCCGGAACAGTTCATGGCCGTCAGGTTCACCGAACTGCCGAGGCAAACCGCATCTGCGCTGATATCAACCAATGGTGCCTGCGGTTTTACTACGGTAATCGTGTGAACGTCCGAAACCGGGCTGATGCACGTATTGCGTTTACAGACAACGGTATAAGAGGTCGTTGCAGCGGGCGAAACCGTGATGCTGGCCGTCGACTCACCCGTTGACCACTGCGGAATACCGGTGCAGTTTCCAATTGTAAGTACGCTGTTTTCGCCCGGACATACGGTGGCGGCCGTGCTTGTAATGACCGGTTTTGGCATGGGGCCCGTCTGAATCGTTAGGCTTTGCGACGGTCCGCTGATGCAATTCCGCACCCGGCAATTGGCATAATACGTCGTTGCTCCTTCCGGTGTAACTGAAATCGCAGAACCCGTTGCGCCCGTTGACCAGATGATCTTACCCTCACAGCCGGTAGCCGTTAAGGTCACGGAACCACCGACGCACACCTCAACTGCGGTGGCGCTAATGACGGGCGGTTGCGGATTAGATACGTTGATACTAACCGGTTTTGACCGCTCACTGATACAGCCAGCTACTTTACACTGAGCCGTAAAGGTGGTCGAAACCGTGGGTGAAACCACAATGCTTTCACCGGTTTCGTTGGTAGACCAGATAACAGTTCCGGTACAGTTCGAAGCGTGTAACACCACCGCATCGCCGGGGCACACATCAGTTGTTAGGCAAGTAATAACCGGCGGTTCTACCGTACAGGTTGTGCATTGAACACCCGTTATTGTCACGCTTTCTGACGCTGCACTGGTACAGCCGTTAACGGTTTGCGTAACCCTGTACAACTGATTCCCCACTACCGTGGGCGTAGCGGTTACGACCGAGCCGGTCGATGCGGATAAACCGGAACCAGTCCATTGGAAAGTGGCACCTGCCGAACCGGTCGCGGTCAACGTTACGGTTTCCCCCAGACAGCTGGTTACCGATGGCGAAACCGTTATTTGGGGTTTCGCCGGACTACCGGGATTCACCAGGGTTGCCGTCACCGGATCGCTGCTACAAGATCCATTTGTTACCGTAACGCTGTAAGCGCCAGCGGGTAGTGTATTTAAATATAGTTGTCCGTTATTATTCGCATTCAGGGTATTCGTTACCAGGGCACCATTATTACGGCGATAACTAATTTCATAATTTTGATTAGCCGTTAAGTTCCCGAGTGTAATCGAGCCGTCTGTACTTCCTGTGCACGACGTTGGATTTGTTGAGGATACAACTGTCACAGCCGGTTTTGAGACGACCTGAACGGTTACCGTCTTGGTTACACTACAGTTCGGAGCACCGCTGTCGGTGATGACTACGGTGAATGTGCTAGTCGCCGTTAGGTTTGAAACCGTTACACTGCTGCCACTGCTGGAAGACAAATTGGGACCACTCCATTGATAACTCACACTGCCCACAGCCCCCGACCCGCTGGCCGTCAGCACCGCACTGCCCCCCGCACAGATTGGCGAGGGAGCACTCACACTGGCCGTCAGGCTACAGCCTGGCACACAACTGCCCACACTCACCGGGGTCTGCTGCACTGCCGTGCACCCACTGGCGGTACTCACCACCACAGTGTAACTGCCACTATTGGCGGCCGTAGCCGGACTGATGATCGGACTCTGCACACTACTTACGTACCCATTGGGACCCCGCCAGCTGTAGCTGCTGCCCCCCTGGGCCGTCAGCTGAACCCGGGCCACGCCCCCCACACAGGCCGTGCCCGAACTCACCACCGCCACCGGCAGCGGGTTGACTACTATGTTCACAAATGCGGTTCCCGTACAGGCTTGCCCGGTCACAGTCAAGGTATAACTGCCACTATTCGACTGTTGAGCATTATTGATAACCGGGTTCTGTGCGTTTGATGTAAAATTATTCGGGCCTTTCCAGCTATAGCTAGTAAATCCGCTATTGGCAGTCAGGCTCACGGTTCCGCCCGCACAAACGGTTGGTGGCAAAGCTCCGGCTACCGGATTGCAGAGACAGTTCTGAATAAGGACGGGTTCTGTAACAACCGTGTTCCCGCAACCATTTTGACCATAGACGGTAAGGGTATAGCTTCCGGCATAACTCACCTGAGCGTTAGTGACGATAACCGTCTGCCCCGTTTCATAAAAACCGTTCGGACCGGTCCAGACGTATTGATAGGGTGCGGTGCCGCCACTGGCGGTAGCTGATAAACTGAAACTTCCACCAATGCAGGCACTGGCGCTGGCAAAAGTCTGAACGCTTGGCTTGGGCAGCACAATCAGGCTGGTTATGGCCGTACCGGAACAAGTTGAAGTTCCCGTAATCACAACGGTGTAACTGCCCGCATTGGCAGACGTTGCGTTTGGAATGGTAGGGCTCTGCAAAGTGCTTGTAAATCCGTTAGGCCCGAACCATTGGTAGCTCGCGGCCCCACCGGTTGCCGACAAAAGAATGGTGCCTCCCTCGCAGACCGGGGAGTTGCATACCGCGGTTGGTAAGGTACCGACCACAGCCGTGGCGCTGGTCAGTGCCGTACAACCGTTGGCGTCCGTTATTTTAACCGTATAAACGCCGGCGTTTGCCGTTGTTGCCACCGGAATGGTCGGGCTCTGGCCGGTTTGATTGAAACCGTTGGGCCCGGTCCATGCATATTGGTATGGCGCAGCACCGCCCTGAGCAGTTGCATTTAAGACCAATGGGCTGGCTTCGCAGGTAGGATTTGCCGTAGCCAGCGGAATAATCTGGCATGGCGGTCCGGGAATTACCTCAATTGCACAACAGCCACCCACTGGGCAGCTTCCGAGCATTCCCGTAAATGAATAAAGACCCGGCGATTTTATAACCAGGGTACTACCCGAAGCCACGGCCTGTTCGGCGGGAAAGGAGTTCTGGCCGTTTCGGGTCCACTGAACAGTGGTCAAGGCGAGTGGAATCGTAACCGTAAATTCATCGCCGTCATACCATTCGAGTGGTACCGAAAAACACGCCAGCGCCATGTCGTCCTCCGAGAGATCATGATTGTTGGGTACCGAATTGGGATCTGTGCCCTGGCTGGCGGTTACTTCGGCCGTACTGAACCACACGCCCCTGGCTACAACTTTTGCTTTCAACTCCAGCACCACCGAATCACCCGCGGCAATCGAGCCGATATTCCAGTTACCAGTTGCCGGTGTGAAGGAATTAATTCCTCTTAATACCGTATGGGCGTTGTACTGCGCTCCAACCGACAATTCATTTTTTACAACCACCCCGGTTGCGGCAGCGTTACCATCGTTCCCCACCACGACGGTATACGAAACCAGGTCATTCAGGGCCGGATTGGAAGTATTGATCTTTTTGTGAATGTATAGATTTGGATTTTGAGCTACCACCATTCCCACACTGCACACCAGCACCAGCAGCGTTTGCCATAGCCGCCGGTTGATCGAAGCCACTAGTGAGACGAACGGTTTTTTATATTGCTTTGACAAACAATTAAAAACTGCCAAACCAATAAAAATTGGCTCTTTCGGAGTTCCTGAATCCTGCGAGGCAGCACTCCCCTGAACGTTCGATGAATACATGATGTGGTGAGGATTCGAATGAAGATGATCATCTTGACGAGGAGACACACCTGGCGTACCGGCCTGCATCAACTGACGACGGGCCGGGCCTTTGAGACTGCCGTTATTCTGAACAATTGTTTCCCGAAAATTGGCTGTAATCAACGTAGATGTTCTTTCCATCTGATAACTTTTTATACCTGTTTCTAACCGTATTGCCAGCAAACGGAGTATACCTCTATTTCAGACTTCCCAGGGCGATAAAAGTCACTTTGTTTTGGCAGGAACCCACCAAAAATCATGGATACCTTGCCAAACTATTCGTCTTCACGAGTGGCACGCAACAGGACACAGACTTGATTGTGTATACAAATTTAAAGCCAAAGTTATGCCATCGCCATACCGCAACAGAAACTATACGGCTGTAAACGCAAAAAACCGCCGGGGGCGGTTTTTTGCGTTCGTCAGAGAGGATCAGAAATCGTACCCCAAGGTCAGATAGGCAATTGGTTTTCCGACTACATCGTTCTCGATACCCCAGGCATAATCGAATTTAACATAATAGCCAAAGAGCATCGTTCGGGCACCGGCCCCGTAACCGATCAGGAAAGGATTTTTGAAATTGGTAACTGTCGCCTGAAAAGGATCACCGGCCCCGCCCACCACTTCCGTGTTCAGGCTGTTCTGGCGGCTGAAAGGTCCTTTGCCCGCCCAGGCCGTGCCAATATCACTGAAGGCCACCAGCTGGAAGTTGCGCAGGAAGTTCGACGTAACCGGTCCCCGGTGTAAATACCGGATTACCGGCAGGCGGAATTCGGCATTGGCCAGCATATGGCTGGTTCCGGTCAGCTTGCCCAGCTTGAAACCGCGCAGAGGAGCGGCCAGATCCAGAAAGAAGACATCCCGGTTATCACGATCGACCGGCATCGCCAGCGGATTGTTTGCTTTGGGATCTTTGATGCCTTCCGAAATACCGATCCAGTTTTCCATGCCCCCCAGGGTGCTTTTCTTGGGAGCCCGACCCGCCGAATGACTGCCCGATAAGCGGACGGCCAGCACAAAATCGCGGTGGATCCGCTGATAATGGCGCAGATCAAGGGTGATGCGGTCGAAACTACCCGCGCCCCGGCGAACCCCGCCTTCGACCCGCTCGGTCAGACCGACATAATTTTCATACTTCAGCTTGAAGCGGGTTCCTTCAATCATGTTCATCCCGTTCAGACTGGTGTTGTCGAAAACGTATTCCGCGCGCGCACCGGTGTAATCGGACGAACTTCCGCCGGGTTGCAATAAATCGAGGTACCGGGTAACCACGTAAAACGGCGCAACGGTAAACCGGCTATTGACCGAAACGGGATAAGAAGCCGACAGGGTTACTTTATTAAACCGGTATTTCTGGTATTGTCCGCCATCGGAAAAAATGGTTTTCCGGTCGAAACGGGCGCTGTAATCGATTCGGTTGACCAGCTTGTGGTATTCGGTAAACAGGTCGCTGTTCCGCAGGTTGGTGGTGATGAACAAACCGGCCCGAATGATGTGGTTCTCCAGCAGGTCATTCATGGTCAGGGACTGGAAATACCCAAATCCCCGGATGGGATCGATCCGCCAGTCGGAGCTGGCATCGCTGGCAACAAATAAGCCCTGGTATTTGAAAGGTCCGCGAATCGTCACGTTTTCCCGTCGGCGGGTCCGCGGAATGGATACGGAAGCCGATGTGCTTGCACTCCGCCGTTGCCGGTATTCAATGGATTTGGCAATGTCGCTGTCGAACTGGTAATTGTCAGTATCGACTTCGCCGGGTGCCAGCCGCAGAGCCGAAGTAGCCGCGGTCGAATCGGCGGTTTTTCCCGGAGCTGCTGCATTGGCCGCCGGGCTCGTCTGTTTGCTGGCCACTTCGGCTTTTGGCACTTCCAGGATGGTCGCCCGGCGGGTGAGTGGTAATTGCAGCGTCTGGCTCAGGTTCAGCCTCGACCGAAATCCAATGACCTCACCCCCGTTTTTCAACTGGCTGTACACCATGGCCCCCGACGTAGGATTCAGATCGTAGCGACGAATGTTCTGGCTTAAACCGGTCACAAATTCCTTGGTTTTGTTTTCAAGGTCCAGCCGGGCCAGGTTCCGGACGCCTGTTGCGTCGTCGAGGAAATAAACCGTGTTCTCGCTCGAGGCCACCGGACGCGTGGCGGTGTTCAGCGAGTCCGTCAGCCGGGTTACGGCTTCGGCGCGCGGTGTTCCATCGTGCAGAAACAGGCTAAGCTGGTTGCGAATGGTTTTATACGTTCCTTTATCGGTACCCAGTGAATCGATATGACGATTGGAAGAAAACACGATCTGGCGCGTCCGACCCACAAACTGCGGATACAGATCGTCGTAAAGATCGTTCGTAATCTGCTGAGCGGTTCCCCGGCCAATACTAAACAGGTACAAATCGTTCTGCCCCCGCCGATCGGCGCTGAACACCACGCTTGCCCCGTCATCGGAAGCGTCCATATCGACCACCTGACCAACACCGCGGACGATTATCCGCTGCTTGAGCTTCGGTTTTTTATCCAGCTCACTATATATATATAAATAAATTTGTCCCCGCTCTTCGGTCAACACCAACAGGTTATCGCGTTGAAACGTGACCAGCGGAGTAGCCTGCCTGACCGGCGACTCATCCTGTTTATAGCCACCTTTTTGGATTACCTGCTTTTTCTGCGTCTGCGTGTTGACCAGGGTTACTTCAAATTTCCCCCGCCAAACCGTTCCGTAGGCGTAATGGCTTTGATCCGGACTCAGCTTCAGGCTGGTAAGCTGGGCCGGTTCTTTCAGCGTCGAAACCGTCAGCTGAAACGTATCGTCACCCGGTTTGTAGGCATCAACCACCGGTTTTGCCATCGACGCGTAGTATTCGCGCCATTCCCGCAAAAACCGGGAATACGGAACCCCCAGCGTACTGGCAATGCTGTTCTGCTCGTTTCGAATGATCCGCGTTAGGTTCAGGATATTGGAAATATTGTCTTTTCCGTAGCGTTCGGCAATGTAATTCCAGATGGAATGACCTACGTACCGGGCTTCTTCGCCCACCAGCATCGACGGTTTTCGCACGGGACGCGTCAAGGCCACATCGCGCAGATAATCGTCCATTTCCATGCTCCAGCCTTCCGAAATGTAGGAGGCAATGCCGGGCATATACCATTCGGGCAGCGACAGCAAAAGCGAACTTTGCAGGGCGTCTTTCAAACTGCCGCCGTACAACATATCGTACACAAACAGCAGCGACACTTCCCGGATCAATTGTTTGCGGAAACTAATCTGATCGCCCGTGAAAGCCAGTTCCAGCCGCGACTTGGCCAGACTAAGTTCTTTGTAATTCGTTCCGCTGGGCGCACTCAGGCCAATGTTGCTTTGGGCCAGCTCCTGCGGAGAATTGTAGATAAAAACCTTGATGCGGTTATACGGGGTGTAGCCCAGAATTTCGGTGATCCGGTCAAAATCGGTTTCAGCGTATTGCGCCGTCAGATTCGCAATCTGGTTCCCTTCCTGGTAAAAGTAAATTTCAAAATTGGAGGTCTTGATTACCTTCCAATCGAACTTGCGGTATTGAATGCGGTTTCGGCCAAACTGCTCCTGCGAAGGATAGTTCTGCGCCATCGCTCCGTTCAGGACCAGCAACATTCCGGCAATGTACAGTATAAATCGATTACTCATAAAAACGCAACTTTATAGATCTGATTTCGGTCTAACGGCAGTCGCTGTGGTGAATGCTGGCCGTTGAACCTCAATCCACTTTTTTTCCACTGTAATATAACGAAAAGGTACGCTCAATATTCACCTCCGGGTCTAATTCTTTCCGACCTTTCAGAAAGTCGGCAAACTGGCCGGCGAAAAATGGAGCCAGCGATACGCCCTTGGTACCCAATCCGTTGAAAATCCCAACCGCCGGATAAGCCGGGTGCAAACCGATCAAAGGCCGCCGGTCTTTGGTGGCTGGCCGAATCCCAACCCGCTGGCCGATTACCCGGTAGGGCGCTTTCAGCAAGCCGTTTAATTTCTGTTCTAAAAACGCTTTTCCATCTTCAGTTGTTTGCCAGTCGAGGTCGTGCCAGGTGTAGGTGGCCCCAACCCGGTAAAGATTTGCGGCAACGGGCAGGATGAAGATCCCTTGATTAACGATCTGAGTGATGGGATAATTGTCTATTTCGACATCCAGAATCTGCCCTTTCACGGGATTATAGGGCAACCAGTCAAAATACGGATTCTGCCGGGCGTGCGGACCTTCGCAGCAAATCAACTTCCGGTACGTGTTTCCCTGCCACTGAATGCCTTCCGCCTTGACTTCCAGCTGCTCGTACGCAAAATCAGCTTCGACGTACTGGTTTCGATGCTGAAAAAATGATCGAATGGCCGCTAAAAAAACCGGTACATCGACCCAGCCCGCCCCGGTCACTTCGAGTCCGCCGTAAGGATTGTGGATGTAAGGCCGGTAGTGCTGATGATCGACCGATTCCGCCACGTAGGAACTGATGGCCGAATCAGCGGTCTGGGCCAGGTAGGTATTCTGCTCTTCGATGGAACGATAAGGCCGATATATCGAGGAAAAATGCAAAAACCGCCTGCCGAGATCCTGCCCAGCCTGCTGGTAAAATTCCTTTAGAAACGGAAAGAGTTCATTGGCCTTCCAGGTCCGGACGAGTTTTTTACCGGTCAGCGGATTAAAGATTCCGGCAGCCGCCAGCGAAGCCGACGGCCGCTGGGACGCATTGACAAGAACCACTTTTTCACCGCGCTGGTGCAGGGTCCAGGCCAGCACCGAACCCGCAATTCCCTGTCCGATAATCAAGTAATCGGCGGTCATGCATCGATGGGTCTGAAATGGCCTTTGCGGTGTAATTTGGAAATTTTTTCGTCGGCCAGCTGAACCACCCATTCGATCTGCTCATCGAGGGTAATGTAGGACGTATCCAGATCAATGGCATCGTCGGCCTTGCGAAGTGGCCCTTCGCTGCGGTTGCTATCAATAAAATCCCGTTTTTTAAGGTTTTCAAGGATAACATCGAGCCCCACCATTTCGCCCTTTTGCAGCAACTCGATCTGCCGGCGCTGCGCCCGGATAACCGGGTCGGCGGTCATGAATATTTTCAATTCTGCGTCTGGAAATACCTTGGTTCCGATATCGCGCCCGTCCATAACAACCCCCCTCCGGCGCCCCATCCGCTGCTGTTGTGCCACCATCGCATAGCGTACTTCCGGAATGGCACTGACCTCACTCACAATGTTGGAGATGTACATTTTACGGATTTCCTCCTCCACATTCAGGCCGTTGAGACAGGTTTCGTTCCGACCGGTTTTGAGGTTAAAATTGAAAGTTACGTGAATACCGTCCAGCGCGTCCTGAACCGCTTTGGGATTCGTCAGCGCAACATGGTTCTGAATAAAATACAAACTGACCGCCCGGTACATGGCACCGGTATCAATGTAGGCATAGCCCATCCGGGCGGCAACCTGCTTGGCCGTCGTACTTTTTCCGCAACTGGAAAAGCCGTCGATGGCAATGACAATTTTTGGCATGAGTGCAAAGAAACAACTTTCTGAAGAACCCTATTGCTTTTCGGCCAGGGAAACACGCCCCTGCTGAGTCACAAACTCTTCGCGAAGCAGGGCGAAGATGTGTTCGTCGAGGTATTGATTATTCTTGATGGCAGCTTTTTTCAGAACGGCTTCGGCCCGAAAACCCGCCTGCTTCAACACCCGCATGGACACAATGTTTCCCTCGAGCACGCAGCCAAACAGGCGATTGACCTGAAAATTCGTGAAAATGTAGTTCACCATCGCGGGCAAAACGTCCGTCATGATTCCCTGCCCCCAGTGCGACTCACCCAGCCAATAGCCAATCTCGGCATTATGGCGGTAAATATCTTCTTTGATCGTAAACCCGACATTACCGACCGCCCGGCCCCCAATGTCGATCGCCAGATTGACCGGTTGTTGATACGACCGGTTCATCCGGATCCAGGAGCTGGCATCGCGTACGGTGTAGGGGTGCGGAAAAAAATCCCGGACACGGTCCCAGATTTTTCGGTTGTTGGCATGTTCTGATAACGAAAACTCGTCGCCATCGCGCCAGGCCCGAAGAGTGCAGGTATCCAGATAAATGATTGCCACGTTACTGCGCGTTTTTGGCCAATATACGCTTTTTAGAACACGGCTTTTCATTATTTGGTTACGAATTTTGTACTAATACGACTGAAAGGCTCCGGGCACCGTGGGCACCAATCACCAAAGCCTGCTCAATATCAGCCGTTTTCGAAGGTCCAGCGATAAAAACACCAAAACCGGCTTCGCCCACCGTCAGTCGTTCGTACGCATCGTGCATGTTGGCCACCAGATCCGAGGTATTGATGACCAATACCAGATGCTGGCAGATAAACGGTAGAACCCGCTGCCCACCCCGCTCTTCCGGCACCCAGATGGCCGAATTCTCGGCCACGCCGAACACCCCCTGAATGATGGCCAGATCGACGGTTTCCAACTGGTGCGGATCATTCACCTCCGATTCGGCCGTGGCGAGGTGATGCAAAGCCGGAACCTTACTGACCACAATCGGTAAGTCACTGTACGTCTGGCGGATGTATTTTTCCGCTTCTTCGTAGTTGGTCACAACCACCGGCGTTCCGCCGATGAAGCGGAGGATCTCCGAAAATTTGGCAAGCAGATCCGGGTAATCCGACTGAAAAGTGGTTGTTTCGGGTAGAGCCTGAAAATCCGGTTTATTCTGACGGACGGCGGCAAGAATACGTTCGCGACTGTTCATTTTCTGAACAATAAACAATCAATACTAAACAACCCATTGGCCTGTTACCGCTGTTGTTCGGCACTGATTGTTCATTGTTGATTAGTCATTGTTTCTTTTTTTTACATACCACTCGCGGAAGCTTTCCTTGGGCGGTTCGGGCATTTCGCGTTGTTTATACCAGGGATTGAGCGGATTGGAAACCGAAAACGGCACAAACCGCATCATCGTCCGACCGGTTTTTCCGGAAAACCGGAACAGTTTCGGATTTGATAACACGCTCGCCATCAGCTTCATGCCCTGCTTTTTACTGCTGTCTACGTACCCTTCAGACGCCAGAACCTGCCGCCATTTGTAAAGCTGGTCGTGAATATCGATTTTGACCGGACAGACGTTCGAGCAGGAACCGCAAAGCGTGGAAGCAAACGGCAAGTCGGCGTTTTTCCGCATGTCAAGGTTCGGCGCCAGAATGGAGCCAATCGGACCGGCCACGGCGTTGTGGTAGCTGTGCCCCCCGCTCCGGCGGTATACCGGGCAGGTGTTCATGCAGGCTCCGCAGCGGATGCATTTGAGCGAATTCCGGAAATCCGGTCGGCCCAGTTGCGTGGTCCGGCCGTTATCGACGATAATAATGTGCATCGTCTGGCCCGAACGCGGCCGGTGGAAATGGCTCGAATAGGTCGTGATGGGCTGTCCGGTGGCACTGCGCGCCAGAAGCCGCAAAAAAACACCGAGGTGGCTGGCTTTCGGAATGATTTTCTCGATGCCCATGCTGGCAATGTGCACATCGGCCAGGTGCGCGCCCATGTCGGCGTTTCCTTCGTTGGTGCAGACCACAAAACCGCCGGTTTCGGCCACGGCAAAGTTGACGCCCGTAAGCGCGGCCCGGCGCGTCAGGAATTTTTCGCGCAGGTGCTGGCGGGCGGCTTCGGCCAGGTATTTCGGATCGGAAGCGCCTTTTTCGGTACCCAGATGCTCGTGGAATAACTCACCGATTTCTTCTTTTTTCTTGTGAATACACGGCATCACAATGTGGCTGGGCGCTTCGTTGGCGAGCTGCACCACGCGCTCACCCAAATCCGTATCCACCACATCGACGCCCTGCTCGGCCAGAAAATCGTTCAGGTGGCATTCCTCCGTCAGCATCGACTTGCTTTTCACCATCTGGCTGGCCCCGGTTTCCCGCAGAATTTGCAGCACAATCGTGTTGTGCTCTTTGTCGTCGGCAGCCCAGTGCACTTTTACCCCGTTTTTGATGGCATTCTGCTCAAACTCCAGCAGGTATTCGTCCAGGTTGGACAAGGCATTGTGTTTGATCCGCGATGCGGTTTCGCGCAAGGCTTCCCATTCCGGGATCTGAAAAACCGCCTTGTCACGTTTCTCGCGCACAAACCACAGCGTTTTGTCGTGCCAGGTGGTCCGGTCAACGTCGTGGGTAAATTCTTCGGCGGCCTGCGAATGATTCATCATATAGTGGCGACTTGACTGCTTTCGGGTTTAATTCTGGGCTGTCTCTTCTGTATAAACACATTAAAATGCCGATCAATTCCTTGCTTCTGGGCTCATTCAGTCGGTTTCCTCCAGTTGAAAAATTTCCTCCACGTTTTTTTCAAACACCAGCGCCAGCTTCAGCGCCAGAATCGTGGAAGGCACATACCGACCCGTTTCAATGGAATTGATCGTTTGCCGACTCACGCCAATCCGTTCGGCCAGGTCGGCCTGCGACAGATCGCGCTCGGCCCGCGCCACTTTGATCCGGTTTTTCATAAAGCCATCAAAACCGTTCGTTCATTCCGGCGAATGGCCAGCCGAAACCGGATGATGAAGACAATCAAAACCGTAAACATATTGTACATCATCACTTCCAGAAACAGGCCGCCGTGAACGATCAGAATCAGCGCCCCAAGAACCATATAATTAATATAAACCGCCCATTGCAGGGATTCCAACCGCAACCGACTGATCATCTCGTCCTCCACTTTTTCCTTGGAAAAAGCGATCAACAACAAACCGATAATAATGCCAATGGCGGCAGCCTCATCGGTTAAATTAATCAAATTGTAATTATCAACCAGCAAACTTCCTCCGCCCGTAATCCACCAGATCAATCGACGGCCCAAATCGGCATCCGGCGTCGGGGCCTTCCAGGAGAAGCTCAGCCATTCAAAGCCAAACTCAGCGTACCGGGCGGCCATGCCCAAAATCGCAGCCGGAATAAATACAAGCCAGCCCATTAGCCGGTACGAATGCGGAAATAACCAGTGTGTTTTCATCGTCATATCAAATTTTCTTGACCAAATGTAAAGCAAATTTTACATCTTGTCAAGAAAACTGTATAACTTTTGAGCAAACGGCTACTCCTGATTCAGAATTTCGGCAATGTGCATCACTTTTACCGGCAATTTCTGCCGCCGGACAATGCCTTCCAGATGCATCAGGCACGACATATCACCCCCGGTCAGCACCTCAGCCCCGTTCCGGACGTGGTCTTCCACGCGATCGACGCCCATCCGGGCCGAAACCGCTTCTTCAAACACGCAGAACGTTCCGCCAAAACCGCAGCATTCGTCTTTCCGGTCAAGGTTGATCAACTCCAGCTCATCGACCATGTGCAAGAGCTGTTCCGGTTTGGAAAACGGAGCCGCCACCAGTTCCGACATCTGCGACAGGTGCAAACCGCGCTGCCCGTGGCAACTCTGGTGCAAACCGACTTTGTGCGGAAACCGGGCCGACAGATGGTCCACTTTCAGGATGTCCGTCAGAAATTCCGTCAACTCGTAAATGTGGCTACGGATTTGGGCCGCGTCATTTTCGCGTTTCTCCGAATGCAGGTGGTGTTTGATGTGCAGGGCGCAACTACCTGAGGGACAGACAATGGCGTCGTAGTTATCACCAAAATTATTGACAAACAATTCGTTACAATCCTGCGCCATGTGCTCAAAACCGGAGTTGGCCATCGGCTGGCCACAGCAGGTCTGGTTAAGCGGATACGTAACCGTGCACCCCAGTTTTTCCAGCAATTGCAGGGTTGCAATGCCAACTTTCGGGTAGAACTGATCGACGTAGCACGGTAGAAAAAGTGCGACTTTCATGCGTAGTGAGCCGTTTTCTGCGGACGTTAATGCGTCTGAAGTAGTAACAAAATTTTCAGCTACTTCCACCACACAACGCCCTTTATTTTTTGGGTTTTCGGAAACGATACGTTGCCAAAACCGGCAAATGATCCGAGTACTTCGGCACATTCAGAACCCGGTACCGAACCAGTTCCAGCTCGCTTTTTTTCAGGCTCAGAATGTAGTCGATCCGGGCTCCGGAACCCACCAGCGTGGGCGTCCGCGAATCCCGGCCGGCATCCGACCACTGGCCCATCAATTTCTCAATGTCCGGGTCGTCGGGGTCGGTGTTCAGATCACCACACCAGATCACGGGCTGAATGCTGTTTTCCAGCGTCGTATTCACAAACGCCAGCTGCAGATTCCGGTTCAGCGGGGATTGGTGGTCGAGGTGGGCGTTGCAAAACCGGATGGTCTTCTCGTTGGGCAACTCCACGTACGCGCACTGCAAAATCCGCTGCTCGGTTCGGTCCGGATTGGGCAACATCATCTTTTGGCTGGCAATGATAGGATACTTCGATAAGATAGCTGTCCCGTACTTACCGCCCTGAAAATCGATGGCTTTCCCGTACAGCGGATTCATCGAGGTCAGCCTTGCCAATTGGCTCAGGTGGTCCTGTTTCCGGCTGCGGGTGGTCACGCTGTCCACCTCCTGCAGGGCCACCAGATCCGGTTTGTATTCCCGGATTAACCGGCCAATCTGCACGATGGTGTTGTGCTCCTTCTCGTTGGTGCCGTGGTGAATGTTATAGGTTAAAACCGTGAGGGTTGACTGAGCTTTCGTTTCCTGAAAAATTCCAATGAGCAGCACAACAAGCGCCAGAACGTTACGCATAATTCCGCAGAGTTGATTCTTGCCAAAAATACGCACAAATCCCATTCCTTACCGATTGGCTCGCATTCCGATCTTTAAAGTTTAAAAATGTTAGTTAGCCGCAGCCATTTTTCGCCCGGTTTGGCCATCGGCAGGGCCTGCTGGTAGGTCCACATCAAATTCTCCCATTCCTGCACCTGCGGGTTTTCGGCGTCCATGGCGGTTTTCCGCTCAAACGAAAACGTCTCGTCGGTTTCCATGATCATGAACAGCCGGTTTCCGATGCGGTAAATTTCCATTTCCGTAATGCCCGCCGACCGGATGCTTTCGTCGATTTCGGGCCGAAGTTTTTCGTGGTATTTCTCGTATTCGGCAATTTTCACCGGATCGTCCACGAGATCAAGCGCAAAGCAGTAACGCATAAAGGGAATGATGAATGGTGAATGATGAACGATGAATTACGGAATTCTGACTTTACGTCATCGTTCATCATTCATAGCGCATCGTTTTGTTTTCCGGCTGATACCCTTTCCAGCCGTAATACGCAACGACCAGGAAGCACAGCAGGGGGACGATGTAAGCGATTTTGATGTTGCTCTGGTCGGAGATGTAGCCCATCAGAACGGGAAATAAGGCGCCCCCGGCAATGGCCATCACGAGTAACGACGAACCCAGTTCGGTGTCTTCTTCCAGCCGGTTGATGCCCAGCGAAAAGATGGTGGCAAACATGATCGATTCAAAAAATGGAACCGCAAAAATGGCCCAAACCGCAACCTGGGACTGCATCGTCATGGCGATGGCCAGCAAAACGGCACTGATCAGCGAGTAGATTGTCAACAGGCGGTTGGCCGCGATAAAGCGCGTCAGGTACGTTCCGATAAACCGGCCGATCAAAAAGCCCAGCATGGCCCAGCCCAGCCATTCGGCAGCGGTTTTTTCCGGCACATCGCTGGAAAATTTGGCAAACCGGATGAAAAAACTGGTGACGCACACCTGCGCGCCGACGTAGAAAAACTGGGCGATCACGCCCCAGCGCAAATGCCGGTGCCGCCACACGGAAACCAGCGTCGAGGGCGCTTTCTTCTCGCTTTCGCTGATGTCGGGCAACCTGGTGAACATAAACAAGGCCGCCACGGCAATCACCACCACGCCGATGATGACGTACGGCAATTTGACCTGATCGGCTTCGTACTGCAGATACGTATTGAGTTGTTCCGACGACATGGCGGCCAGCTCGGCATCCGAGTGTTCGATCCCGCTCAGAATGACCCGTCCGCCCACCACCGGAGCCAGAAACGCCCCCAGGCCATTGAACGACTGACTGAAGTTGAGCCGGGTCGTGGCCGTGGCCGGGTCCCCCAGAATGGTAACGTACGGATTGGCCGCGGTTTCCAGAAACGCACACCCCGACGCGATGATGAACAAAGCCCCCAGGAAAAAACCGTACATCCGCGTGTCAGCGGCCGGCACAAACAGAAACGCGCCCGCTGCGTACATGATCAGGCCCGCAATGATGCCCCGCTGGTAACCGTATTTTTTCATCACATAACCCGCCGGAAGCGCCATCAGGAAGTAGCCCAGATACACCGCCGAGTCGATCAGCGCCGACTGCAAATCCGTCAGCTGACAGGCTTTTTTCAGGTGCGGAATCAGAATCGGTTCCAGGTTATGGACAAAGGCCCACAGAAAGAACAGGCTCGTCACCAGCGCAAACGCCACGGTATAGTTGCGCGTCGAGCCGGAAGTCTGGGCTGCGGTAGAAGAAGGAACAGATGCCATGGATGGGTATAGGGAGTTATACGGTTTTGTTGACTCAATCACCGCGACGGCGGCCCGATCATTCACACTAGGTCAGCGCCCGGTCCAGGTGCACGTAGCCGCCATCGATGTAAATCAACTGCCCCGTCGTGTGGCTGGATTTGTCGGACAGCAGAAAGACCACCATGTTGGCAATTTCTTCCGGCGTGGTCATCCGTTTTTCCAACGGTATTTTCGAGACGATGCTGTCCAGTTTCTCCTGCGGATTGTCGAAGGTTTTGATCCAGTTTTCGTACAGGGGCGTCCACGATTCCGCCACCACCACGGCGTTGACGCGAATGCTGAAGGGCAGCAATTCCACCGCCCACTCGCGCGTCAGGGCATTGCGCCCCCCGTTTGCGGCCGCGTATGCCGAGGTGTTTCCCTGCCCGGTTTCGGCGGTTTTAGACGTGATGTTGACAATCGCGCCTTTGGAGGCTTTCAGAGCGGGCAAGGCATGGTGGGCCATCAGGTAGTAATGAATCATGTTCTTGTGCAGCGACTGCATAAACCGCTCATAATCCCCTTTTTCCAGCCCAACGCCGTCGTTGACGCCCGCGTTATTCACCAGACCGTCGATGCGCCCGTACCGGGCCAGCGTCTGGTCTACAGCGTTTTTACAGTCTTCCGGTTTGGTAAGTTCGGCCGCGATCTGGAAGGCGGGCGACCCAATGGCCGCCAGAGCTTCTACGGTTTTCAGGTTGTCCGCTTCGTTGCGCCCCACAATGACCGGAATCGCCCCCTCGGCGGCCAGGACGGTCGAGATGCCTTCGCCGATGCCTTTGGCGCCCCCCGTAACAATAATGACTTTTTCTCTCAGGTTCAGGTTCATACAGGTACCCACAGACCGTAGTCCGTGTTTAAGAAGTAAAAAATTACGGTAAACCAACGTCCACGGACAACCGCCCGTGGGAACTCACAACTTATAAAATTTCACGGCATTGTCGCCAAACACCTTTTGCCGCCCGGTTTCGCCCCACGGTTTTACGTATTCTTCGAGAATGGCTTTCATCTGATCGTATTCGGCCGCCACCAGACACACCGGCCAGTCGGAACCAAAAACCAGTCGGTCGATACCGAAATGCTCAAAAACGACATCCAGATACGGCCGAAAATCGTCCGGTTTCCAGGTTTGCCAGTCGGCTTCCGTCACCATGCCCGACACCTTGCAGTAGACCTGCGGCTGCTTGGCAATTTCAGCCATGTAATTTGACCAGGTGTTGATCTTCTGATCCTTGATGTACGGCTTGGCGAGGTGGTCAATGATGAACGGCACCTCCGGAACCGTCCGCACCAGATGAAGCGCGGCTTTCAGCTGATTCGGGTAAATCAGAATGTCGTACGTAAAATCAAAAGCCGCCAGTTGCCGCACCCCGCGAATGAACTCCGGGCGCGTCATAAAGTCTTCCGGTTCGGCCTGTACGACGTGCCGGAATCCTTTCAGTTCCTCATACTGCGAGAAATATTCCAGCCGGTCGTAGAGTTTGTCAGACCGCAGATCGACCCAGCCCACCACCCCCCTGATAAAACCGTAGGCTTCGGCCAGCTGCAACAGAAAACTCGTCTCCGCTTCCGACTGATCGGCCTGCACAGCCACGCAGCCGTCGATGCCGTTTTGCCGCAAAACCGGTTCCAGATCGGCCGGCAGAAAATCCCGCCGAATCCGTTGCATGTCCTCCGTAATCCAACTGTCCCGTTCCGGGTTGTAGAACCAGAAATGCTGGTGCGCGTCGATCATTAGTTAGGAGTTAAGAGTTAAATACCCGGGATCGTCCTCGCGGACCAGGCCACTGTTTTCCTGAGCAGTGAGTAAGATTGAGCTTAAGATTTTGAGTAATGCTTCACAATCGTCTAACATTGAAGTTGCCAACCGTTCATTCAGGTAATTAGTAGCCTGAAGTAATCGAAGCCAATACCGTGTTTCACGAGCTTCTTTGGAAGCAATACCCATTTTGGCGGCAAAATCTTTTCGACTATACCCGCCCGCTGCTTCTTCAACGTTTGCGCCGATGGAGCTACCACTTCTCAAAAGTTGTTCAGCAATTTTGTAAGGGACTTTAGTGTCAATTAACCATTTGTAAAGATTCACTGTCCGCACTCCAAACGCAAATGCTTTACCTTGAATGATACTTCCTTACGCTCCATAAAATTCAGCGCTGTTAAAACTCATAACTCATAACCCTTAACTGTACGCAACGGCCGTTTGCTTCTGCGTGCCCAGTCCCTCGATGCCGAGTTCGACCACATCGCCGGGTTTGAGAAAACGCTGCGGTTTGAGGCCCATGCCCACGCCGGAGGGCGTACCGGTCGAGATTACATCGCCGGGCAGCAGCGTCATGAACTGGCTGATGTAACTGACCAGCGTCGGCACGTCGAAAATCATGTCGTCGGTGTTGGAATCCTGCAACGGTTCGCCGTTGACGCGCAGCCAGAGTCCCAGTTTGTTCGGGTTGGGCACCTCGTCTTTGGTCACCATGAACGGTCCCAGCGGAGCGAAGGTGTCGGCACTTTTGCCTTTGACCCACTGCCCCCCGCGTTCGAGCTGAAACGCCCGCTCGCTGTAGTCGTTGTGGACGGCATAGCCGGCAATGTAATCGAAGGCTTCTTCCTTGGAAACGTACGTGGCTTTTTTGCCAATTACGATGGCTAGTTCCACTTCCCAGTCGGTTTTTTCGGATCTTTTGGGGATCACGACATCATCGTCGGGACCGACCAGCGCCGTCGTCGATTTAAAGAACAGAATGGGTTCGGCCGGAACCGGCGCGTTGGTCTCGGCCGCATGTTTGGCGTAGTTCAGACCCACACATACAATTTTGGAAGGGCGTTTGACACAGGACGCCCGCCGGACATTACCGGACACGGCGGGGCAACTCGATTCGTTGGTTTTTAACCATTCAGCCAGTTTTTCCGGCCCATTATTGGTAAAAAAGGCTTCGTCGTAATCGTGTCCGAAAGCCGATACATCCAGACTGGCACCCGAAGGCAGCATAACACCGGGGCGCTCATTGTCCGGCGAGCCAAAGCGAAATAGTTTCATGGTGGAGGGTTTCTTTTTTAGGTAAAGAGAAAAACCGGCGGCTTATAACCTTGCGCGCAAAAATAAAACGTCAAAACCGGATTGTCACAGCCCCGGAGAAATCTTCTTATATTTGTAAGAAAGCACCCTAACCACGGATGATAACGATTGACGACTTTCTGAAAGCGCCCAACTTACGTGAATTGCTCGACGAACTGGAAACCGCCTGGCAGGAAGAACAGCGTCGTCGTCACCAGTTCTGGGCCAATGTAGACGAAGGCCAAAAAGCCGAATTTATTCTGGGCGAAATCATTTATCATTCACCGGTATACGGGCGGCACTGGATGGCTTCCAGTAATCTTTCACGCTGGTTACTTCCCTACGTCTATGATAAGCGATTAGGCAAGATCGGTTACGAAAAAGTAATGGTTCGCATGACCCGCAATGACTACGAACCGGACATTTGCTTTTGGAAAAAAGAAAAAGCGGATCAGTTCGAGCAAAAACAATCGGCTTTCCCTCCGCCCGATTTTGTGGTTGAAATTCTTTCAGAAAGCACTAAAGAACGGGATTACGGCATCAAAATGACCGACTACGCCCTGCACGGTGTGCAGGAATACTGGGTTGTGGACGTCGAACACGAAACCGTCGAACAGTATTTACTCAACGGAAACGTGTTCGAACTGGCTCAGAAACTAAAAGACGGTTTTCTGGAATCCGAAGTGATCAGCGGTTTTCGGATCGGAATTAAAGAAATCTTCAATCAATCTTAACCTGCCCGACCACTTCCCGGTTTTCCAGTTTCCAGTTGTTGTCGAAAAAACCGGCTTTGCGAACGCCCTTGATGCCGTCTTTCGCCATCTCCAGGCCGAAAATCATAAAGTCCGGAAAACCGCTTCCGGCGGCAAAATACTGATTCGCTTCGGCGGCTTTCAGGCCCACCAGCCCGGTTCCGGTAATGACGGCCACCGACGCAGTCGGGCTATCCGGGCGCGGCCACGCAAAATAAGCGCTGATGTCCTCGCCGGTGTACCGCTCGGTGCCAACCGTCAACTGCCCCCGGCTGACCTGAATCGGGCAATTCGCCAGTAAACCGGCCCAGGCGCGGTTGGTTGTGGCGTTTCCAAACAACACCACCCCCCGATCGGCGAATTGCGCCGGGCTGAAGGCTTTATCCGCAACGACATCCACGGCACCGTTGCCCCGGTAATACCAGGTTTCGGCGTCGTAGCGGGCCTTGTTGTAAGCCCATTCGTTTTCGGCCGCCGTGCCAGCGGTTCCGTACACGAAAACCATCCGGTGATTAAACGGCTCTTTGAACGTACCATTTCGGTGCGCGCCCTTCTGCTGGGCCGCCGGTTTCCCGCCAATTTCCCACTGTCCATTTTTGACCAGAAACAGCTTTTCGGCCGTGTTTTTAACCGGATACTGAATGGCGTTCAGGCTGTCCAGCGTAATGGTCACGGTTTCGCCCGGCGCAAAATCCGCCAGATTCAACGCCAGCAGGTGGAGGTTGTCGGTTTTTCCGGTAATCGTTTTGGCCTTCTTATCCCGCTTCAACTGCACCCGGCTGTATTCCAGCGGCCGTTCCTGCTGCTCAAGGGATACCCAGCGCATGGACGAGGAAATGGCGGGGTTGGCCGTGGTGAAGTCGATGGTGTTGACGGCGCTGTCGGCGGCCAGTTTGTGCCACTTAAAATAATCGAAAAGCGGGTTCCAGTCGACGCTTTCGTTTCCGTACCAGTGCGAACCGCCGGGGTATTCGTAATGCGTGAAATCCGGATGAAACGTGCCGAGCAATTTCCGCATCTGGCGGGCGTATTCTACCGAAACCGTGCGGTCGGCGTCGCCGTGCAGAATGTACACCCCCAGCGGTTTGTAGTTGGAAGCCAGCCTGAGCACATTGCTCGGATTGCTCGAACGCAGCAACATTTTTTCCATCTCATTCCCGCCTTCTTCCGGAATTTTGCCATCGTGCGATCCGTAACCGGCCAGGGTCGGATAACCCGCACAGGGCGCAATGGCGGCCCAGTTTCCGGGAAATGTGGCCCCCAGGTACCAGGTGCCGTGGCCACCCATCGAATGACCGGTCAGGTAAATCCGCTGCGGATCGGGCTGAAACTGCTTTTTTGCCAGATTAAACACTTCCAGCGCATCCAGACGCCCCCAGTCTTCCCAGTTAAAACCGCGCGGCCGGCGGTTGGTGGGCGCCACCAGAACGCCCCAGTCTTTCGGTTGATAGGCGCGGACCTGTCCGATGGCTTCGACGCCCGCGCCGTGCACCGACAGAAACAGGGCGGGGGCTTTGCCGTCCGGTTTATCTTGCGGAGCCACGCCGAAATATTGCACGCTGCCGTCGATGGCGCTGATAAACGTCTGGCTGTAGTGTTCGCCCGGCGCGGCTACGCTCAGGCTGAGTTCTTTCTCGTCAACCGATTTGCCGGATTGCAGCAGACTAAGCGTCACTTTCCCGTCGTCTTTTTTCGTAACGCCCGACGCATCCATTCGAAAACCCACCTTCCGCGTCGCCATCGCCGGAACCGCAGGCAGGTCCGTCGTCAGCTCTTTGCCAGACAACCGGCTTTTCAGTTTCAAGCCGGTCAAGGCTTTATTCGTCGTGTTCATCAGGACGACGGCTCCCCATAACGGTTCGGATTGACGCCCAATGACCACACTTGGCAAAGTCGGATCGTCGGTTTGCAGCCAAACCGGTTTTTCCGGAAAAATCAGTTTGGCTGTCAGGCCCTGAAACCGGGAGAATTGTGAAGTACGGAGATAAATTTCGTTGAGCCCTTTTTTCAGCGCGACCGGAATGGACAGCCAGCCCAGCGCATACGGATCACCGGCATGCGGAGCACCGTTGACATACCCCATGTTATGCCCCGTTGCGTGCAGTAAAGCCACCTGCGCGCGGTCGGCGGTGTAGGTTAAATACAGATACCCATTGTTGAAGGACCGCCCCCGAAATTTGCCCTGCTGATCGGGTTTTACCGCCTGCCAGCGCAGCGAATCGGCGCTGCTGTCGGTCAGTCCTTGCCCTTCCGCCGGTTTTTTCAAAGCACCCCGGTACAGATGATACGCCAGCTGATCGGTGTACAAAGCCTCGCGTCCGTACTGGTGACAGGGGCCAATGGACAGGCCCTGGGTAAAATGGTGAACCTGCTGCGCCCGACTTGTCAGACACAATAAGAGAAAATAAAGAGTACTGAGCAAAAGCCGGTTTTTCATAAAAAAAGAAATAACGCCACGTTCGATTAGCTTAATTTGAAGACCCAGGCCGGTTTGCCGGCCAGTTGCTGCCGGACTTTTTCCGGAACCGTTACTTCCACGCCATTCCCCGCTTTTTTCCATTTCAGGGCCTGTTTGGTGCCCAGGATGGTCAGCGTTGCCCGGGCCTGCGTCGGCGCGATGGGCAGCGTAACGGTGGCAGGCAACACGGTTTCGGTTTCGGTGGGCAGATACGAAGCATACGACGCTTTCCCGTTGGTTGTGAAAGCCCACTGAGCCTGCCGGTAGGGCGCCAGAGGTTTGGTGCCGTAAACCGATTCGCCGTTGACCTGCATCCAGGCCCCAATTTCGTTCAGGCGCGTATAGGCCTCTTCGTGCCATTCGCCGTCGGGACCGGGCGCGATGTTCAGCAGCAGATTGCCGTTTTTGGCCACAATATCGACCAGGGTCTGCACCAGTTTGCGGGCCGGTTTGAAGTTTTCTTTCGGGATGTAAGACCAGCTATCGCCCATGGTCAGGCAGGTTTCCCACGGAATCGGCATGTAATGATCCGGAATCTGCTGCTCGGGTGTCACGTAATTTTCAAATTCTCCCGAAACCGTCCGGTCAACGACGAGCAAACCGGGTTGCTTTTGCCGTCCCATGCCCGCAATGCGCGCCATGTCAATGTCCTGACTGTACGGAATCGTGCGCTGCCAGCTAATGGTCGAGTCAATTGTACTGGCCGGGCGCACCCAGCCGCCATCCAGCCACAGAATGTCCACTTTCCCGTAGTCAGTCATCAATTCCTGAATCTGGTTGTAGGTAAAATCGCTGAATTTCTTCCAGAGTTCGGGGTATTTTTTAGGATCATACGTTACGTTGCGGTCTTTCGGCGGGAAATACGGCCACCAGTACGAATCCACGTTCCAGTCGGGTTTCGAAAAGTAGGTTCCGACCATAAAGTTCTGATTCCGAAAGGCGCCCAGAATTTCTTTGGTGACGTTGCTGCGCGGATTCGACGCAAACGGCGATTTAGCTCCGGTGATTTTGTAGTCGGTTTGTTTGGAATCGAACATGCAAAAACCGTCGTGGTGCTTGGTCGTAAAAATCATGTATTTCATCCCGGCGTTTTTGGCCGCCTGGGCCCAGCGTTCCGGGTTGAAGCGGGTTGGATTGAACGTGGTTTGCAGGTTTTCGTAGGCTTTTTTGTAGCCAAACCAGTCGTTGGCGTACGGCCCCCGGCGCACCGTCCAGCCTTCGTCTTCCGGGCACAACGACCACGATTCGACCACGCCCCACTGGCTGTAGGTGCCCCAGTGCATCAGCAAGCCAAATTTTACCTCCTGCCATTGATCGAGCTTTTTCTTTACCAGACTGTCTTTCGGCCAGACGTATTTTGAGTGGTTTTGTTCGGAGTGCTGCTGCGCGAAAACGGAAAGGGACCAGAAAAGCGCGACGCTGAAACTGATAATTTTATGCTTCATGGATTCGTTGGTTAGTTCGTTTTTTCTGATTTGGCGGTGAATGAGGTAAACGCCCGGCACCGATCAGCGCGCTGGCTGAATACCGGCTTTTTTAAGTTTTGCAACCACAAACGCACCGATGGCTTTCCCCTGCTGCTGCCCGCTCTCAATCGCGTCGCGGTAGTGGATACCGCCGTAGAGCCGGGAAATGGCGGCTTCCTCAGCCGCCTGCCGGAAGGATTTAAAATCCCGGGTGGGCAATTCAAACAGCACTTCCGTGTCGTCCGTAAAGGCAAAGTTATCGCCAATCAGGTACGTTAGGACTTCGGCAACGGCGGTTGAAATCACGCTGTGCCCGCTGGTGTATTCCGGGAACGGCGGGGTTTGCAAAAGGGGCTGCCAGCGCGCATCGATGTAGCGGTTGATGACCGTTTCGGGCCGGATGCGGTTGCTGCGGTATTTTTCGTCCCAGCAACTAATGAAGGCGTCCATTAGGGTCGCAGCAACCAGCAGATGAACCTGTACGGTTTTATCGAAATTCAGCTTCGCTTTGCGCGTGGCGATGCTGGTGATGTTCATCCAGTGCCCGCCCGGACTGATTTTTTTGAAGCCAATCGACATGTGCCCGGAGGTGTTGATGGCGAACGGATTGCAATCCCAGTACGAAGCGATAAACCGCTTTTTTTCCGTTAGATTTTTCCCTTCCTGATACACTTCATAGGCCATTCTGTAAAAAGCGCTGGACGAGTCTTTGCTGAAGGCGACGGGCGGCTCGGGTTTAAACTGATTACAGGTGTCCAGCAGCATCGGACGGATGGTGCGCCAGTGGGGCTCGATGGCTTCGATGTACCCCGGCGGGGTCGGATACCAGAAACCGTCGCCTTTGCTGGGTCGGTAGCGCAACCGGGTGCTCAATTTCAGGTAATTATCGGTAGCGGCAAACGCCACCACGTTCTTAGCCGCAGCCTGCGCAACCCGGATCGACTCGTTGATCATCTTTTCGGAAAAACCGTCTTTTTTCAGCGTCTCCATCAGCTTCTTTTGCTCTTCTTCCAGCATATAGCCCGACGGCAGCATCAGTCGGCCGGTTTCCAGCAAACAGAAAAGAGCCGCGATCTGGTAGTGATAATCGGCGATGGCTTCAACGGGTATTTTCCGGAAATGATTGACCAAACCGGCGGAAGATGGAACGGACGGATTGCGGTTGGCGACAATTTCGTGGGCACCCAATAAGCAATACGTATAAAACCGGCTGGCGGCTGGCGGGTTGGCCACATCGTGAATCATCACCATCGTCAGCGCAAAGATGGTGGGTTGCAGGTGGCGCCCCAAATCCGCTTTTACGGTCTGACCGCTGGCCGAATGAATGATGAATAAACCAATCAGAATGAAATAGCGCATTCGACTTACTTCTTATAAAGTTGAACCGGTTCATTGAAGGCCCCGATTACCAGATACGGCTGCTGCTGAATCGTCATCTCAACCACTGATTTTACATCCCCGAGCACCGAGAGTCCGGCGGTTTTTTGGTCAACGGGCGTAAAACCGCCTTTTCCGTCCCCTTTTAATAAACAGCCATAATTGGCATCCAGGCTGCCGATTTTCAGTCGGTTGTCCGATTTATTCCCCAGCAGTAACAAGTCGACAAAACCGTCGTGATCAAAGTCTTCCGCCAGTGTTTTTGTAATGGGCGAGAATTGCGCCTGCAACGGAAGAACCTGTTTTTCGAACCGGCCATTTTTCGCCAGAAAGCAAACCGAATTGCATTCCGTAAGGGTCATTTTTTTGGCTTTAGCCAACTCTTCCGGCGAGAAAATCTGGTTGATTGTGGCCGTCGAATAGTCTTTGTAATAGCCGAATTTCCGGCGCATCGGAAAGATCTGATCGTTCAGTTCGTCCCGGCTGACGAACGGATACGAAGCGCCCTGTACGTAGAAAGTAAAAAAGGGATCGATTGAGCCATTGTTGTCAAAGTCCGCATACACCAGCTCGGCCGGTTCCTTCTCCGAGAATTTAATCTGCGAATTCCGGCCCAGATTACCGGCCACAATATCATTCTTCCCGTCGCCGTTGACATCGGCAAGGGTCAGCGAAAACCAAAAGCCCTTTTCCTCTTCCGGAAAGTAGCGTTTGGTTTGGTCCTCAAAACCGTCTTTCGTATTGGCGAACACCTTAACCGGCATAAATTCTCCGCATACAATCAGGTCTTTCCGGCCATCGTTATCCAGATCCTCCCACTGCGCATCCGTCACCATCCCCACCGTGGAGAACGGCGTTTTCACGCTTTTAAACTGACCTTTCCCGTTGTTTTCCAGCAGGTACGACGTGGGCGCTTCCGGATACCGGCCCGGAATAACGCGGCCGCCCACAAACAAGTCCAGGTCGCCATCCCCGTCGTAATCAGCCGCCCGAACGCAGGATTTACTGCCCGCATTCAAAACCGGCAACGCCGTCGTTACCAGTTGTAAATTCCCTTTGCCATCGTTCATGTAAAGCGCATCCTGCAACGAGGGTGTGTTGGGTTCGAACAGGGAATACCCGCCTTTGGCTACGTATAAATCATCGAAGCCATCGCCGTTCGCATCAAAAAAAACAGCCGCCGAAAGCGCCGAGGTCGTCTCATCGCCGATGGTCAAGTCCTCAATAACTTTAAACGAACCGCCTTTTTGCTGCACCCAGATCCGGCCATTCGTATTTTTATCCCCGCCAATGAACAGGTCGTCCAGCCCATCCTTATTCACATCGCCTTTCGCCAAAACCGGCCCGACCTGCGAATACATAAACAGCATCAACGGCTGTCGTTTAAAATCATTTTCGCTGTATCCTTCGTGCTGAAAGGGAAGGATATCAGCGGTTTTCTGAAAAATACCTGCCGGATTTTTTGCAGCAGTGACCGGTTTTGATTTCTTTCCGCCAGCGTTCTGATGAACGGTCAATAGCTGATTGGCGGCCACGTTCAGCAGGGTCTGCTGGGTCTGATCCGGCCAGCTGATTTTGATGGAGTCGACCGAAGTTGCTTCACCCAGTCCGAAATGAAGCCGGGTGGATTGGGCAGAAAGATACCCCCGAACCGGTTGCACTTCCTGATACTGCAAACCGTCTTTGGTGTAAACCGTTATCCTGGCCCCGACGGCATTTTTATTTTTACTTTCCGAAATGAGTTTTAGCTGGAGATAGGCGGCTTTTCCCTGTTCCCGGCTGAAATTCTGGTAGATAAACGCCGGTTCGTTGATGTTATTGACAATCAGTTCCAAATCGCCGTCATTGTCCAGATCGGCATAAACCGCACCGTTTGAAATGGACGCAGTCTGAAAGCCCCAGTCGGTTTGTTTATTGGCAAAAGTTAAATCCCGGTTATTTTTAAAAATGTAATTCGGCAGTTTGGTGGAAGGCATTGCCCGAATTAAGTCCATTAGCTGAACCGACTCGCGTTTGATGGCTTTCTGTACTTTGTAATCGCCCCAGTATTTCAGAAAATCTTTGTTGGTATAATCCCGCAAATAACCGTTGGTGATAAATAAATCCTTGTAGCCGTCATTATCAAAATCGGCCAGCAAGGGCGCCCAGCTCCAATCCGTGTTCGAAACCCCGGCCATCTGGCCAATTTCGCTGAACGTTCCGTCGCCGTTGTTCAGTTGCAGCATGTTGCGCATGTACTGCTTGTAAAGCTTTTGCTGCACCATCAGTTCGAACGACTCGTAGTTTTCCTGAAGCTGCAATAATTTCTGCCGCCGGTTGTCTTCCGGCAGCATATCCAGCGACATCAGATCCGGCAGCCCGTCGTTGTTGTAATCGGCAATATCGATGCCCATCGAAAACTGCGCGAGGTGCCGGAAGCAGTGCTGGGTTTCGTCTTTAAACGTGCCGTTTTTCTGGTTGATGTAGAGGTAATCTGATTCGTTGTAATCGTTGGTGACGTAGATATCCTGCCAGCCGTCCTGGTTTACATCGGCGATGGCAAGCCCCAGCCCAAACGTTAAGGGATACTGGTGAATACCGGCTTTTTTCGACACATCGACGAAGCGGTTATCCCGGTTTTCGTAGAGTTTATTACCGGCCAGTTCGTCGGTTTCGTTTTTGAGTTTGGCCAGCTCCATGTTGTCGTATTTCTTGACGTTATGATTCAGCAACATCATGTCCATGTCGCCGTCGTTATCATAATCAAAAAAAGCCGCCTGCGTGCTGTAGCCCGGATCGTCTAAACCGTACTGCTTCGCCTGGTCAACAAACTGGACGGTTCCGTCTTTCGAAACGCCCTGATTAATAAACAACTGGTTCCGGCGTTTGTCGTCGTCAACTTTCCCGGAATAACAGACGTAAATATCAAGCTTGCCGTCGCCGTTCACATCGGCCATGCTGACGCCGGTTTTCCAGCCGCCGGAGCGCCCCGCCAGCCCCTGACCGGCACTTTTCGTAATGTCCCTGAATTTCAATCCGCCCAGATTCAGGTAGAGTTTGTTGGGCGTCATGTTTGCGGTGAAGAAGAGGTCATCCAGTCCGTCGCCGTTCAGGTCGCCAACGGCAACCCCGCCCCCGTTGTAAAAATACTCGTACGACAAGACGTTCAGGCTTTCGTTTTCGTCGATCGTATTGCTGAAGTCGATTGCCGTTTGTTTGGCAGACAGGAGCTGAAAAAGTGGAGTTTGCGCCCGGATAGCCGAGACCGACAGGCAGAACGTCAACACCAGTCCTACGTTGCCCACTAAAATTGCTTTACCAACAGCCGGGCGGATGTGACCAAGAGAGTTACGGACGATCATGGTATGCTTAAAACGAAAAACTTCAACTTAGCTGTTGAAGTTAGGGCTAATTTCGGAAAGAGTAAACGGTAAGGCGCCCGTGGGCGCCTTACCGTTTTATCGACTATTATTTATCCCACCAAACCCGGCTGGTGAGCAGGTCGCCACCCGTCAACCGGCCAACGGCCTCCGTGTAACTGGCCCGGTTGTTAATGATTTCCGTCGACAGGTAGATCATGCGTCGCGGAATGGTGGCATTCGTTATGTTTCCGGGGTAATTCACCGGGGTCAGCGTCGGGAAGCCCGACCGGCGCCAGTTGATCCAGGTTTCCACGAAGTCGAAATACGTGCCCGTTGCCAGCCAGTACTGCGTGTTGATGTCTCGCAACGATGCTTCGGTCGAGCTGGTGGTCAGCGGATGAGCGGCCACAAAAGCCGTGGCTGTTGCCGTCGGGATTGCCGCCGTTGCATCCAGTTGCGCCAGTGACGTGATGGCTGCGGTTACACCGTTGGCATAGTGTTCGGCCGCCGTACCCGGCACGTTCCAGCCCCGCACTTTGGCTTCGGCTACTAACAGTTCGGTCTGGGCGTAGGTCAGGACTTCCAGCGTACCGTTCCGTTTCAGGTAGACCGAAATCCGCGGCCGGGAATATTTGCCCAGCGGAGCAACGTCATTGCCCGTTCCGGTCGCTCCCGGATAGCCGGCGGCCTGCCGAATATCGCGGGCACCACCGGTCAGATCGTAGCCATTCGGCAAGCCAATCTGTACGGCGGCATCGTTGACACCCACCAGCGTCTGGTTGGCATTACTGGCCGCACCAGCCTGGGGCACTTCGGCAATCGCGCTCAGGCGGGGGTCACCGGCGGTTTTCAGCGCATCAATAAACGTTTTTGACCACCGCACTTCGCGAAAATCATCGGCCACCTGGTACACTCCGTAAATCCAGGAATTGGCTGTGGCAGCATCCCCAACAACTTTGGCATTGTCGTCGTTGGACGTAAATACGCCACCCGCCACGGCTTTTTCAGCCCAGGTCTTGGCCATGGCCGGGTCCACCTTGGTCAGACGCATGGCCGCCCGCAACATGACTGAGTAACCCAATTTTTTCCACTTGGCAATGTCACCACCGTAGAAAAGATCCCCCGTTGGTTTGGGTTTGGCCGGGTCCAGAGCCGCCGTTGCCTGCTCCAGTTCGGTTAAAATCGACATATAGATCGACTGCTGCGTATCGTACTTCGGGTTGGAAATGCCTTCTTTCACTTTGAACGCTTCGGAATACGGAATGTCACCGTAGATATCGGTGGCCCGCTGCATGTTCATGGCCTGCATAATCCGGCCCACGTTATAAAGGTTCGCGAACTGCTCTTTACCCTGGGACAGGTTCATCATTTCGGCCAGAAGAGTACCAATTGAGTAGGACTGGCTGAAAATACCGCCCTGGTAACTGGTCGAGTTCTGCGTGTTGACGTACTTATCGCCGTTTCCGTAATAATTGAACGTCGAAGCAATGACCTGGGTAGCGGGTCCCGCATACAGCAGACCGTTGTACCCGGGGCTCGCGTAATTATTCTGAACGTTGGGCAAAAAGAAGTTGGGATCCCAGGTTGACGCATCTGACTGCGTCGGGTCGGTGTTAATTTCGTCAAACTTATCGGTACACCCGGTTACACAGGCGAATACCAGCGCAACTATATAGAGGGAAGTTTTCTTCATGATTCTCAAATTATTTTTTAAAGCGGGCATTTAAAGTAAAACCGATCGTACGGGTAGAGGGCAACTGCGCTCCTTCCGTTCCGGCATACCGCAGGTCGGAAGAAAAACCGGCTTCCGGATCGAAGTTTTCCGTGTGGCGCAGCAACGTGGCCAGGTTCCGGCCCACCGCCGAAATCGAAACGGATTCAAACGGCATTTTGCTGCTTGTGAACAATTTGTCCGGCAGGTGGTAGCTCACCACAACCTGACGCAGTTTGATAAAGTCGGCGCTGAATACGTTCAAACGCGAGATGTTGGTCACCAAAGCCGGGTAGTACGTATAGGCCGGAACATTCAGCGTATTCGTTTCGCCCGTTGCCAGTACGCCACTGGCCACCACGCCGGTTTCGCGACCTTCCAGCGTCATCTTGTGCAGACCGTCTACGATGGCGTAGTGATTGGTTGCCGACAGCACTTTCGCCCCGAATTTGTAGTCAAACAGGAATGACAGCGAGAAATTACCGTAGTTGAAGCTGTTGTTCAAACCGCCATACAGGTTTGGAATGGCCGAGCCCATCGGTGTCAAAGCACCGCGCTCCGGTACCCCGTTAGCCCCGACAACAACCCGACCACTGGCGTCGTATTTGTAATCATACGCCATGATCTGCGCAGCCGGCAAGCCTTTTACGTGGGCAATGTTTCCGTTCAGCGGACGGTAAGTTCCCAGCCCGAGGGTGGTCGTTCCACCATCGCCGTCGATGTCAACAATGGTATTTTTCACATGGGTCAGGTTGAACGATACATCCCATTTGAAGGCCTTGCTCACCACCGGCGTACCCGTGATCAACAACTCGATCCCGGTATTTTTGGTCGATCCCAGGTTCAGAACCCGCGCTGTATACCCGGTGGTGGGCGACAACGGACCGCTCACGATCTCGTCGTTGGTTACCCGGTTGAAATAAGCGAAATCGACACCCAGGCGGTTTTGCAGGAACTTGGTTTCAAAACCGACTTCGATTTCCGACAAGCGGAACGGTTTCAGATTGATGTTGGGCAATTGAGAGCCAAAACCGCCCTGTGGCAGACCGTTGATGGCGTTGCCCAGCGAATAATACTGGCTCGTCAGGTAGGCATCGAAGGCTTCACCGCTGGTTTGGGCGTACGAAGCCCGCAACTTACCAAACTCCAGCGCGCGGGTTTTGAACAATTCCGAGAACACGAAGCTGGCCGATACCGAAGGCGCAAAAATGCCCCGGTTGGCGGCTGGCAGCGTGGAGTAAACGTCATACCGGCCGGTGGTCGACAGCGTCAGGAAGTTTTTATAATCAAAATCCGCCGTGTAATACGCCGACTGCACCTGCCGTTCGTTGAAACCGTACGACTGCCCTTTGGTCAGCGTGTTGGATAAAGTATACAGGTACGGAATGTTCAGGCTTCCGCCGGAAACCCCCACGCTTTCAAACCGGTTTTTCCGCAGGTTGGCTCCCAGCGCCACATTCATGTTCAAATCGGCAAACAGCTTTTTGTTGATGCCCAGCAGTCCATCGACGTTCATCTCGTTCCGCTGCTCCTTGCTGTTGCTCACGCTGCCCAGCCGCGAATAAGCGGTTCCGTAGGGCGTCACACCAAAACCGGCATCGTTGATCAGGTCGTACCCAACGCGGCCTTGCAGATAAATCCAGTCGGCAAACTGGTATTTACCGGTAATCGCCGAAATCAGCCGTTTCCGTTCCAGTTTGCTGCGGTATTGGTTCACGACAAACCAGGGGTTCGTTTTATACGTGTCGTCGCTGAAGGTCAGCTCATTCCCCGTTGCCGGATCGAAACCCGGTTTCAGGGCTTCCTGGTTGAAGCTCGTGGCCAACAAAATAATCCCGTAGTTGGGGTTCTGGGGGGCATCGCTCAGACCCGGCCGGTTCCGGTCCCGCTGATCGATGTAGTTAGCCATCACGCTCACGTCGAATTTCTCGGTCACCTTCTGATTGATGCTCAGGTTGATGGTTTTGCGCTTCACATCACTGTTCCGAACCGTCGTCTTGGCATCCATCGACGACAGCGACAGGCGGAAGTTGGTTTGCTCATTCCCGCCCGACATCGCCACCGTGTTCGTCAGCGTCGGCGCGGTCCGGTAGAACTGCTCGAGGTTGTCTTTCACCGGCGAATACGGATACTGCTTGCCATCGAACTGCGTATACATGGCGCCGTCCATGCGCTCACCCCAGCTGTAAATACCGGAGTTACGGGCGCTGTTCACGTCGCTCGGCCGTTTGCCCTGCGTACCCTGGCCGTAGTCATACTGGAAGTCCGTCCAGTTAATGACCTGATCGAACTGCATGTTGCCGTTGTATTCCACCGAAAGACCGGCGTTTTTGCTGCCGCCTTTCGTCGTAATGAGGATAACGCCATTGGCCGCCCGCGTACCGTACAAAGCCGCAGCCGTTGCTCCTTTCAGAACCGTCATCGTTTCAATGTCGTCCGGGTTGATGTTGGCAATTCCGTCCCCGTTGTTGTTACCGCCCCACTCTCCGGCGTTTCCGCGCGAGGAGTTGTCCATCGGAACCCCGTTGATGACGAACAGCGGGCTCCCCCCGCTGAAGTTACTGACCCCCCGCAGGTTGATCCGCGACGAAGAACCAGGACCACCGGTTCCGGGCGTGATGCTCAAACCGGCAACGCGACCCTGCAACGAATTGATCACGTTGGTTTCACGGGCCTGGTTCAGCGCCGATGACTCAATCGTCGTAACGGAGTATCCCAGGGCCCGCGTATCCCGCTTGATCCCAAGAGCCGTTACCACCACTTCTTCCAGCGTGCCATCGCCCGGCTGCAACTGCGCGTTGACCACCGACTGATTACCTACGGTTATTTCCTGCCGGGCATACCCGATGTACGAAACCACCAGAACAGCATTGCCATCGGGCACCACCAGCCGGAAATTTCCGTCCCCGTTCGTATTCGTGCCTCTTGTCGTTCCTTTTATGGTCACCGTCGCCCCCGCCAGTCCATTGCCTTTCTCGTCTGAAACCTTCCCCGTGACTTCCTTGTCAACGGCAAATGAAGGCGAGGCAGCAAAAAGCAGCCAGACTGTCGAAAAGGCAAATACCTTCAGGCAGGTTTTAAGTAGTTTTTGTTTCATAAACTTCATAATAGGACTGTTTTAGGTTGAATATAATTAAAAAGCGTATTCCATTTTCTTCCGTACTGCTTTTACAACAGCACCCCGGTTTTCGCCTATGAATGGCAGAAAAACCGAATTAGCAGCTATAATTTACTGAAAATTCTAGAAAAACAGGGGAAAGATTTTGCGCGGTGTGGTGACCCTGCAAATATATTCCTTTTTTAAAAAATTTAATAATAGACGAATTAATTTTAAATTAATGTTAAATTAAGATTGTTCTTTTATTAAATTGTCCTTATCGCCTATTCGCTAACCGGTTTTAGTGCCTTTCCCTACTTTAACGGCACGAATTGCCGCAATTGACGACTTTCAGCCTGTTTCCGTCATTTATAATTATTCCTGTCCATCCGCGCCATTGCAGCACCTGATTCGTGCAGTGGCCGGGCTGCCCAAGCGCCTCTTTCGCTCTTGAAGCAGTGGATCAAATCCGGTTTCTGCTCTAGTTGGATGCGGATAAAAATCCTGAAAATTTAACTTTAGCGGTACCTTTGATATAGTTTAGCAACCGGGGTTGGTGGCAGCGTTTGCGGCTCAGCCCTCACCTCCCGATTGCGAGCCCAAACGCCAATAATTTTACCCCGAAATGCCCATTCTAAAAACCGGCCTGATCCTTTTTGCTTCCCTGGGCATCGTTGCCTTTTCCACGCTGGAACAAGCCAGGACGGGTAGCAAAACCGGCATCCGCGAAGACACCGGCCACGACTCTCTCGCGGCCGGCCGGCAATTGGCGCTGCGGTATTGTGGAAGCTGCCACCAATTTCCGGAACCGGTTTTGCTGGATAAAAAGACCTGGCTAACGGGCGTGCTGCCGAACATGGCGATGCGGCTTGGCATCAAACAACCCGGTCAGGATACCCTGCGACCGCTGCCGCCCGACGAAGAAAAAGTGGTCAGCAAGCTCAACATTTACCCCGAAACCGCAGCCCTATCGCTCGACGACTGGAACCGGATTGTCCGCTATTACGAACGCAGCGCCCCGGCTGAACCGTTGCCGCAAAAACCGCATCCGCCCGTTAGCCAGCCGCTCCCGCTGTTTAAACCGAAGGAACTTGCCCTGGGCGATAAACCGGTTCCGCAAACGACCTTGCTGAAGTTCGACCGGAACACCGCTCAGCTGTATGTGGGCGACGCCCAGAATGCCCTCTATGTGCTCGACAGCCGGTTTCAGCTCACCAACACCTGGTGGATCGACACCCCGCCCACGGACATCGATTTTCCGAAAAACGCGGCTCCCCGGCTGTTGACCATCGGCATTTTCAGCCCCTCGGATCAGCAACTGGGCCGACTGATGACGCTGGAAAAGTCCGCCAAACCCGGTTCTGCTCCCATCAACATCCGGGCCTTGCCCCGCCCGGTTCAGTTTGCCGCCGGTGACCTGAATGCCGATGGCCGGGAGGATGCGGTTATCTGCGGTTTTGGAAATCAGGCCGGAAAGCTGTTCTGGTACGACGGTTTTGAACCCACCAAAGAACACGTATTGAAGGCGTTTCCCGGTGCCCGAAGGGTGGAAATTGCCGATTTCAACCGCGACAAAAAACCGGACATTATGGTTTTGATGGCGCAGGCCCAGGAAGCCATGTCCATATTTTACAATCAGGGGAACGGGCGGTTCCGGGAAAAAACCGTGTTGCGGTTTCCGCCGGTTTTCGGGTCCAGCTATTTCGAACTCGCCGATTTTAACAAGGACGGTTTTCAGGATATTCTGCTGGCAAACGGCGACAACTGGGATTATTCGTCGATTAACAAAAATTACCACGGTGTTCGAATCTACCTCAACGACCGGAACGATACCTTTAAAGAAGCCTGGTTTTATCCCCTCTACGGCGCCAGCAAAGCCGTGGCCCGCGATTTCGACGGCGATGGCGATCTGGACGTTGCCGCGACCTCCTTCTATACCAACCTGGCCCAGCCGGAGCAGAGTTTTGTGTATTTGTCCAATACCGGAAAATTAGACTTTAAGCCGCATGGGACGCCGGAAGCCGCGCACGGAAAATGGCTGACGATGGAAGCCGCCGACCTGGACCGCGACGGTGATATCGACATTGTGCTGGGTTCGTATTTTCACACCGTCGGCGAAATGACCCAGTTGCTGTTCAAAGGCATTACATCCTTCCCGCAGTTGCTGGTGCTGGAAAATCAGGGAAAGTAAACGCCGGATGAGCAAAAAAAGAGGCAGACCGACCGGTTTGCCTCTTTTTGTTGTTATTTGATCGTGGTTGAAAACCGGTTGGGTTGCGGTTTTATTTCACATCCCAGAAAAGCTTGGTTTTCAGGTTATCCGCAGACCGAACCGGCTCATAATTGGCGGTGTTATACGTTATTTCGTTGCCGGGAATGGTCCAGCGAACGGGCGGCAGGGTCTGGTTGTTGGCATTGTCAGCCTGAAAACTCAGCACCGGGTAGTCCAGCCGGCGGAGGTCCGCCCAGTTTTCGTAGGGCTGAACCAGGTTATAATGCAGCCATTTCTGGGTAGCGATCAGTTTCAGCTTGTCGGCGCTGGTGGCCGCCTTCGTCCAGTTGACGCCATCGCCCGCGATGTAGGCCGTAACGGAAGCCGCAGTGGCCTGCGTCGGCAGGGTGGCGCCCGTAATTCCGATGGCATTGGTAATCGACAGAATCTTGTTGTAGAATTCAACCGACTGCGCGATCGCCGTTTCGTAGGCGGTTTTTGCCGAAGCATCGTTCCCCGTCCGCAGGTAATATTCGGCCTTAATCAGGTTCATTTGCGATGCGTTGATGAGGACGCCCGGGAAGAACTGGTTGTGGCTCAGCGTGTACCGGTTGTAGATCGCTACCTGTCCGGCATTGTACTGCGCGGTCTGGACGGCTTCGGTCGCCATCGGATCGATGCCGATGTACTTCCCGGCGGCACTGGCACCGGGTTCGAACAGGATCGGCAGACGCGGGTCCTTGTTGGTGTTCATGTGGTCGATGATTGCCTTCCCTGCCGTGTTACCGAACCAGGCGCCATCGGTCGAAGCGATCCCGCTCTGAAACCCTTTCGAATTGATGTCCGTGTTGATATCGTACACGTTGACCTGGATGTTCTGGGCGTTTGTTTCCACAATGGGGAAGCTGGCCGCATTGCCCAGGATTTCCGCCAGTTCGGTCGTGGCGCGCGCTTTGAAGCTTTCCACGTCCGAAACCCGGTTCAGCATCCGGACCCGCAATGAATTACAATACCGTTTCCAGGCCGTCAGATCGCCCTTATTCAGGAAATCCTGCGTCTGAAACGATTTCTGATAACCGGCGTTCAGTGTGATGCCGTTCAGTTCGGTAGCGATGCTTTTCAGGTCATCCAGCATAAAGGTATAAATGCCTTCCGCCGTATCGAATTTGGCGGTGGAGGTGAGGTATTCCCCCCCATTGGTACTCAGCATTCCGGCTTCGCTGAACGGAATGGCACCGTGCACATCCACCATTTTCTGCGTGTAGTCGTAGACGAAAACCGCGGCTGCCAGCATGAAAATCCGCCGGTCTTTCTGTTGATCGGCCGGTTTGGAAGCATAAACTTTTTGCAGTTCGCGGTACTGCGCCAGCACGTTGTAATAATTAAACCAGACATCCTCCACGCCCGACGAACCCGGAACGTACTGTCCGGTGGCGTTAACCCAGCCCGTGGCCTGCGTGTAGCGGTTGAGGGAGGTTCGCAGGGTCACAAAATAATGCCGGTAGCCCGGAAGCACGTAGTCGCGGCTGGTGTACAGGACGCCCGTAAACTGCTTTTCCACCGTGGATTCCGCAATTTTGGCGGGATTCGGATAGGCTTCCGTAAATTCGGACTCCTTGCAGGAAACGGTTCCCAGCAGTAGCCCGGCCAAAAGAAGAGTTGCTATAGTTTTCATTTCAGGATTGCGTTAGAATTAGAAGCTGGCGCGTAACATCACCCCCATGGTCCGGAAAGACGGGTTGTTACCAGCGTTATTAATGTTATCCGACCATTTGGTACTCTGGTTCGTCTGCTCAGCATCCAGATCCTTGATGGTCCGGTAGAAGAAGAACAGGTTCCGGCCAAAGACCGACAGCGTCAGATTCTGCGTTCCGATCCGGCGGGTGATGTTTGCCGGAATCCGGTAGCCCAGCGAAAGCTCCCGCATTTTAATGTAGGTATTTTCCTGTACGTACAGTTCGTAGCGCGAGCTGCTGTACTGCGGGCCACCCCAGTTGTAGGTGCTGTTGTAATAAACCGCCTGCGATACGATGTTGGTATTCGGTTCGCCATTGGTCAGCACACCGTCCATCAACATCCCGTCGTGGTAAACCACCTGACCGGCCGGGCCGGTAGCCGCCGTGGTCTGAACTCCTTTGCCGTTGGCGTCGAGGTAATAGTTCAGGCCACCGTGTTCGGCGTCCATCGCCGTCAGGCTTTCTTCGGTCAACCCTCTGGAAGTCATCCAGTTGATACCGGTCGGCATGATGTGTCCGCCAAACCGGAAATCGGTGATGATATCCAGGTTGAAGCCTTTGTAGCTCAAACTATTGATAAAACCGCCCGTCAGTTTTGGCATGGCGTTTCCAACCTTGATCCAGTTGGCCCCATCCAGCTGATACAGACCGTTCGGGCCCACGACATTGCGTCCGTTGGCGTCTTTCAGGATGCCGTGCGCGTAGATGTCGCCCATCGGCTGACCCACGACCGAGCGCAGCTGAGCCGCGTTGCCGTCATAATCCGCGTGCAGTAATTCCGTCGAACCGTTCGCCAGTTTCTCCACCTTGTTGCTGTTTCTGGCCAGGTTCAGGATGATGTCCCAGTTCAGGTCATCGGCGCCGGTTCCCCGGATCGGCGTTGCATTCAGGGCTAACTCGACCCCCTGGTTCCGCAGCGTTCCGATGTTGGCCAAAACCGTACGGGCTCCTGAGCTGGCGGCAATCGACAACGGCAGAATCTGGTCCACAATCTGCGCATTGTAATACGACAGATCTAAGCCGAAGCGGTTTTTGAAAAACCGGGCTTCCAGACCGAATTCAAACTCCCGCTTTTGCTCGGGACGAATTTTGTCGTTGCCATAATCACTGCTGATGTTGGTATAAAGCACCGAGCTTCCGCCCATTTGCTGCACGTTCAGGCTTCCCTGGCTGTAGGCATTGTTGGCGCTGTAGATGGTCGGATAGTTCCCCACAACCCCGTACGAACCGCGCAGTTTTCCGTAGGTAAACGCCGTCGGCAAGGTCAGGAAATCGCTGAACACCAGGCTGGCGTTGACCGACGGATACGTAAAGGCGTTGTTACCCGGCGCGAGCGTCGAGGTGCGGTCCCGGCGGATCGTCCCTTCGATGAAAAAGAAATTTTTGTAGTCAAAATTCACCGTTCCCATGTAGGCATCCCGGATCGAACGGTCGCGGGTGGTGCTGCCGTTCGGGGTGTTCACCGACGCGGAAACGTCGAAGAAGTTTTCGGTGCTCAGACCACCGTTGGTCGAACGGGTAACAAACGTATTCAGGTCATTCCGGGCCGTATAACCCGCTCTGGCCGAAACCGTCATGGCTTCGTTCAGCTTTTTGGTGTAGGTCAGGAACGCATCCCCGTAGACACTGCTGTACAGTTTGTTGTCCATTCCGAAGTCGCCCGAATAGCCAAACGCCAGCGGAATCGAGCTCCATTTTTTGTCTTCAATCCGCTCCGAAGTCAGATCGGTGGCAATCCGGCCTCTCAGGCTCAGTCCTTCCACGATGTCCCAGTGCTGGGTAAAGCTCGCGATCACGCGGTTGCTATACTCATCGTAGGTGTTTTTCCGGGTGCTCCACACGTAATCGCCAATATCCGCTTTGAAACCGTTCCGAATGATGTTTTCACCCGGGGTCAGACTTTGGTTGGTGCCGGTTACAAACTTGTAGCCCTGGCTGGTCTGGTACTTGTCGAAATACCAGTCGGCGGATTCAAACCGGTTCATCATCCCCGTAAAGTTGTTGATCATACGATCCACTTTAAACGGCCGGTTGTGCGTGTATTGGTTGATGTAGTTCACCAGCAATTCGGACCGAAGCTTTTTGTTGATGTTGAAGCCCGCGGTCAGGTTCATGATGTTCTTGCTGTTCTTGGCGTTGTAGCTGATCATCCCGTTGTCCTGACGGGTATACGAAAACCGCAGGTTGGAATTATCCGTTGCTTTCGAAATGGCCAGGTTGATGTTGGAGCTGCTGGCGTTCTCGAACAAATCCGCGTAGCTATTGTTGGACGCCACGTAAGGCCGGATGACACCGTCGAACGCCATCACCGGCTGTCCGTCGAATTTCGGACCAAAGTTAACCGTGGCATTCAGCAGCCCCCGGGTATCTCCCCGGCCGTCACCGTCGGTATCATACGAGATAAACCCGTTGGCATCCTGACCGCCGTTCGAGTAGTTCAGCATGTAACCTGGTCCTCTGACGTTCTGATACCGGGGCAGGTACGCGATTTTATCCACGCTGTAGCTGGCGCTGAAATCCACCCCCAGTCCTTTTTTGCCTTTCCCGCTTTTGGTCGTCACCAGCACAACCCCGTTTACGGCTTCCGAACCGTAGAGCGCAGCCGCCGAAGCGCCTTTCAACACCGAGATGTTTTCGATATCCGCCGGGTTCAAATCCAGCAAACCGTTCCCGCGTATACGTTGGTCACCCCAATAGTCGTTGTTCCGCACTTCCCCGTTCCGGATGGGAATCCCGTCCATGACAATCAGGGGCTGCGTATTTCCGGTGATGGAAGCCAGACCCCGGATGCTGATGCTCACCGCGCTGGTAGCACCGCCCGGCGTTGCGTTGATCACCACCCCCGGTGCTTTTCCGTACAGCGCCGTGGCAAAGTTCGGAGAGGCCGTTTTCACGAGATCTTCCCCGCCAACGACCGCCGTTGCGTAGCCCAGCGCCTTTTTCTCCTGCGTAACCCCAAACGCCGTTACAACAACTTCATCAATCATTGTGGCGTCTTCTTCCAGCGCAATGTCAACCACCGACCGGTTGGCAATGGCTACTTCCTGCGTTTTGTACCCGATAAACGAAAAAACCAGGGTTCCATTCTTACCAGCGGAAACGCTGTACTTGCCATCGGCGTCCGTGGAGGTACCCGAAGTCGTGCCTTTCACAAGGATGGAAACGCCCGGCAGCGACTGACCATCCTTGCTCGTTGTAACCTTTCCCGTAATCGACTGAGCGAATACAGGAACGCTTATTACCCAAAAAAGGATAATAAGCCTAAGTAAATTTTTTGCCATACAAAAAATAGGTAAAGATGAAGTACAAGAAATTTAATACAAGATTAACAATTTTTTTAAAAATATAAGCTAATAAAATAAAATATATTATTAAGTACCGCATTTTGGGGGATAAGTGATAAACCGGAGTTGGTACGGCCCGGAATTTTAGCAATCTGGCTTATCGGGGGAAGGCGGAAACGATCAGAACTGTTGAAACGAAAACGGGCGATCTGGCATTGTGCCAGATCGCCCGCTTCAGAAAATTTAGTCCAGGGAATCGGTGCCGCTAAACTGGCAGTCTCCCAGCCTGGTCAACCGGTTTCAATTGTTCAACCGGACAAAACCGCCGTCGATGGGGTAATCGCAGCCCGTGATAAAACCGGCCTCATCCGAGCAGAGGTACAAGGCCAGCGCGGCCACTTCAACCGGTTTTGCCATCCGGCCGATGGGCTGGGTTGCCGCCAGTTTGGCAAACATTTCGGTTTCCTGGCCCGGATAATTCTTCGCCAGAAAACCGTCGACGAACGGCGTATGCACCCGCGCGGGCGAGATGCAGTTGCAGCGAATGTTGTGCTTCAGGTAATCCTTGGCCACCGACAGCGTCATCGACACCACCGCGCCCTTGGTCATCGAATAGGCAAACCGGTCCGGAATCCCGACCGTGGCCGCAATGGACGCCATGTTCAGGACGACGCCCCCACCGCTGGCTTTCAGATGCGGAATGGTGGCATACAGACAGTTGTAAGCCCCTTTCACGTTGACCGTAAAAACCCGGTCGAAATCCGCTTCCGTGGTGGTTTCCACTGTTCCGATGTGCGACACGCCGGCGTTGTTGACCAGGATGTGGATGGGGCCACCGGCGGCAATCTGGCCAATTACTTCCAGCACCTGCGCCTGCTTCGACACATCGACGGCGTGGGCGTACGCCCGACCGCCGTTGGCCTGGATTTCTTCGGCCACTTTCTGCGCCAGATCGGCGTTCAATTCCAGAATGTGCACGACCGCTCCGGCCTGCGCAAACGTCTGCGACATCGCCAGCCCAATGCCGCTGGCCCCACCCGTGATGATGGCAACTTTATCTTTTAAGCTGAACATGGTTTTTTGAATGAGTGAATGAGTGATTGAGCGAATGAGTGAATAGCTTCGCCATTTTCTGCTTCCTGCGGAGCTATTCACTCATTCGCTCAATCACTCATTCACAATTAAAGAGAAACGCCCCGTTTCCAGGGGATGAAATCGTCCTGACCGAGTTGCTGGGCTTTGGTTTTCACTTCGCCACTGGCGAGCTGGATGACGTATTCGAGCATTCGTTCGGCATTGTGCTCGATGGTTTCGGCGCCTTCGATGATCGGGCCACAGTCAAAATCAATGACGTCGGGCATCCGTTTAGCCAGGGCGGTGTTGGTGGCAACTTTGGCAACGGGACAAATCGGATTGCCCGTCGGGGTGCCTAAGCCCGTGGTAAACAGGATGATATTCGTGCCGGAACCGGCCATTCCCGTGGTGGCTTCCACGTCGTTACCGGGCGTACAGAGCAGGCTCAAACCGGGAACGGTAGCGGGTTCGGTATAATTCAAGACGTCGGTGACGGGCGAGGTTCCGCCTTTTTTGGCGGCTCCGGCCGACTTGATGGCGTCCGTAATCAAGCCATCGCGGATGTTGCCCGGCGACGGATTCATGTCAAAACCGGACCCTACGGCTTCGGCCTTGGCGGAATAATCGCGCATCAGGTAAATGAATTTATTTGCTTTTTCGTCCGAGGTGGACCGGTTAATCAGCTCCTGCTCTACGCCGTTCAATTCCGGAAACTCCGCCAGCACGGTTTTCGCCCCCAGCGTCACCAGAATATCCGACAGATGCCCAACGGCCGGATTGGCCGACAGGCCCGAAAAACCGTCGGAACCACCGCACTTCAGACCAACAGTTAATTGGCTCAGGGGAGCCGGTTTTCGCTCGATTTTGTTTGCTTCAATCAACCCGAGGAACGTTTCGCGAATGGCGTTCGTCAGCATCGCGTATTCAGTACCGTCCTGCTGTTCGAAAATCAGCATCGGTTTGTTGAATTTCGGATTCCGTTTGCGCACCTCATCTTCCAGCATCGACGTCTGCGTGTGCTGGCAGCCCAGGCTTAAAACCGTCACACCGACGACATTCGGGTTATTGATAAAACCGGCAAATAAGCCGCAAAGCGCTTCCGAGTCCTGCCGTGTGCCTCCGCAGCCCATCTCGTGCGTCAGAAACTTGATGCCATCGATGTTGTTGAACGGCCGTTTGAGGTTGGGTTCTTCCAGCGTACGTACAATCGACGGGTCGGCAAACGCTTCCATTTTTCGAACCTTGTCCACCTCACCGACTTTGTAGAGCTGCAACAATTCGTGCACCTGCTCGCGGTAAATTTCGGATTGGGCGTACCCCAGTTCGCGCTCAAACGCATCTTTCAGGATCAGGATGTTGCGGTTTTCGCAAAAAACCAGCGGCACCACCAGCCAGTAGTTGGCCGTGCCCACCATGCCGTCGGCGCGGTGGTAGCCCATGAACGTCCGGTTGTGCCAGGCCGTCACGTCGGGGGCCTGCCAGGTATAGGGCTGCTTTTTCTCGATCCCGTATTCACCGGAATCGTGCTTGAGGTTAAACGTCGTGATGGGTTCGCCCCGTTTGATGGGCTGGGTCGCCTTGCCAACCAACACGCCGTACATGATCACCGAATCGCCGGTTTGCAGGTCTTCGGTTACAAATTTATGTTTGATTCCAACGCCAATGGGCAAGGTGTAGGTTTGCCCTTCAAAGGCAATCTGGTCACCGGGTTGAAAGTTTTGCAGAGCAACGATGACATTATCGGCGGGGTGTACTTTCAGAACTTTATGCTGCATAAGTGTAAATGAGTAGGAATAAATTCGGTCCGTGGGTCGGTTCAGCCAGGCGGTTTACGTTTCGGGACAAAAGTCTGTGAATTATCGCTAATATTGAAAGAAAAAAAAGAAGATTCTTTACCCATTCATGCAAGTTTCCGGCAACCTTCTCAACCTTTTCGACCGCACCATCCGCTTCAGCCAGTTGACCATTGAGCAGGGCCGGATTCATCAAATTGACGAACTAGGTCCCGAGCGCCCCGGAAAACCGTGTCTGCTGCCCGGTTTGGTCGATGCCCACGTCCACATCGAAAGTTCGCTGCTGACGCCCGCGCAGTTTGCCCGGCTGGCGGTGGTCCACGGCACGGTGGCGACGGTCTCGGACCCTCACGAAATCGGAAACGTGCTGGGCGTCGAAGGCGTCGAATACATGATTGCCGACGGCAAACGCACGCCGTTCAAGTTCTGTTTCGGGGCTCCGTCCTGCGTACCGGCCACGACCTTCGAAACCGCCGGTGCCACGATTGATGTGCGGGATACACGAAGATTACTGGGATTAAAGGAAATAGGCTATCTGGCCGAGATGATGAATTTTCCGGGCGTCCTGAACCAGGACCCGGACGTGATGGCCAAAATCGCGCTGGCGCAGGCCTTCAACAAACCCATCGACGGCCACGCGCCCGGGTTGCGGGGTGACGACGCCCAGCGGTACATCGACGCCGGGATGAGCACCGACCACGAATGTTTTACCTACGACGAGGGACTGGATAAAGTACAACGCGGCATGAACATTCTGATCCGGGAAGGCAGCGCGGCCAAAAATTTTGAAGCCCTGATTCCCCTGCTGGCCGACTTTCCCGACAAGATCATGTTCTGCTCCGACGACAAACACCCGGACAGCCTGATCGAAGGCCACATCAACCAGCTGGTGAAGCGGGCGTTGGCGAATGGACACGATGTCTTCGACGTGCTGCGGGCCGCCTGCCTGAACCCGGTTCTGCACTATCGGCTGCCCGTGGGCCTGTTGCGGGAGGGCGATCCGGCGGATTTTATTACAATCACTGACTTATCGGAATTTTCAATTCTCCAGACGTTCATCAACGGCGCCGTGGTCGCCGAAAACGGAACCTCCCGGCTGCCCGACCTGCGGAGCGAACACGTCAATCAGTTTAACTGCCTGCCGAAAAAACCGGCGGATTTTGAAGTCATCGCAGATTCGGATCACCGGGCGACCCCGTTGCCACACCCGCTTCAGGTCATCGAAGCGCTTGATGGACAACTGATAACCAACCAATTATCCGTATCCCCCACCCTGATCGAAAACCGGGTGGTGGCCGACCTGACGCGCGACCTTCTGAAAATAACCGTGGTCAACCGCTACCAGGACACGGCCCCCGCGCTCGCCTTCATCAAAAATTTTGGCCTGCAAAAAGGCGCCATCGCGTCATCCGTCGGGCACGATTCGCACAACATCCTTGCCGTGGGCTGCGACGACGAAAGCATCTGCCGGGCGGTTAATTTAGTCGTTCACGCCAGGGGCGGTTTGAGTGCGGTGGCCAGCGCACACGACCACCGGCTGCTTCCCCTCCCCATTGCCGGACTCATGACCGACGCCGATGGCTACGCCGTTGCCGCCGACTATACCAACCTCGACCGGTTCGTCAAGGATGAACTGGGTAGTACGCTCCAGTCGCCGTTCATGACCCTGTCGTTTATGGCGCTGCTCGTGATTCCCTCCCTGAAGCTCAGCGACAAGGGCCTTTTTGACGGACAAAACTTCCGGTTTACCCCGCTCCTTTCGGCCTGAAAAACCATGTCGTATGCACGCATACTAAAATAAAAATAATCCTATTTATACAAGTTTTTGTAAAAAATCATCCCAACTTTTTTTATTAACAACTTTTGTTAATAAGTTTACATTCCTTACGTCCAGTGCTTTGTATTGACCCATCCTAAACCACTCTTATGCCTCGCTACCGCACCCCGTCCGGTATAGACGAAGAACAACTCTGGGATCAGTTCCGGAGTGGCGATGAAGTAGCTTTCGCCCGGCTTTATAAAGAATATGTGCAGGTGCTTTATCACTACTGCGCACACTTCACCGCCGATCGGGCCTTAATCAAAGACTGCATTCACGATTTGTTTGTTGAATTGTGGAAACACCGGCAAACCATTGGCCAGACCACTTCGGTACGGTTTTACCTGATGGCGTCCATCAAGCGCAAGCTGGTCCGTCACCTGAACGCCGAGCTGAAATTCAGCAGTCAGGACGATGTTGAAAACGATCGCGAATGGCTGCCCGGCTGCGCGCCTTCCTACGAATCAACGCTTATTTCCTTTGAAGAAGACGACCACGTGAATTCCTGCGTGGCCAAAGCCATCGAAAAACTCCCCCGCCGTCAGCGCGAAGCCGTTTACCTGCGGTATTACCAGAACCTGAGCAACGAAGAGATTTCGTCGCTGATGAAAATCAACATCCAGTCGGTTTATAACCTGATTTTCGGAGCGTTGACCAATCTCAAAAAATACATTTCGCCGGAAAAAGTGGTGTTGTAAAAACCGCCCCTGTCCGCTTGGGTTTAACTATTGCCCGTTGTTTGAAGTTTACCGCTTCAGGTGGCTACCTTTGTAACCAGAACCGGTACTCTTCAAACGACAAAGCCTGCATGAACCCGATTACAACGCCCCTGCCCGAACGGATGCGCCCCCGCACCCTCGACGAGGTTATTGGCCAGCAAAAACTGATTGGTCCCGGAAGGGCGTTACGGCGGGCCGTTGAAACCAACCGCGTTCCGTCGATGATTTTGTGGGGACCGCCCGGCGTCGGCAAAACCACCCTCGCCCAACTGCTGGCGGAAGCCACCAAACGTCCGTTTTTCAGCCTGAGCGCCATCAGTTCGGGGGTGAAAGAAGTCCGCGACGTGCTGGGGCGCCCGTCCGGCTTGTTCCCGCCCATCGTGTTTATTGACGAGATCCACCGGTTTAATAAAAACCAGCAGGATGCCCTGCTCGGGGCCGTCGAAAAAGGTACGATCACCCTCATCGGAGCCACTACCGAAAACCCGTCCTTTGAAGTCAACTCGGCACTCCTGTCGCGTTGCCAGGTGTATGTGCTCGAATCGCTCGGCGCGGACGAACTGAAGCAACTGGTGGACAATGCCCTGCAGAAAGACAGCTACCTCAAAGAGAAAAAGATTACCGTTCAGTCGTACGATGCCCTGATGCGGCTTTCGGGCGGGGATGGCCGGAAGCTCCTGAATTTGCTGGAGTTGGTAGCTACTTCGCGGCCGGACAACCAGGAAATGACCATCGACGACGAACTGGTGACCACCGTGGCCCAGCAGCAGATTGCCCGCTACGACAAATCCGGTGAACAGCATTACGACATCATTTCGGCCTTTATCAAATCGCTGCGCGGCAGCGACCCCAACGCGGCCCTCTACTGGATGGCCAGGATGATCGTGGCCGGAGAAGACCCCGAATTCATCGCCCGCCGGATGCTGATTCTGGCGTCGGAAGACATCGGAAACGCCAACCCGACGGCCATCATCATGGCGACCAACGCCATGCAGGCCGTCAAAGCGATTGGGTATCCGGAGTGCCGGATCGTGCTGTCGCAGGTGGCGGTTTACCTGGCTACTTCGCCCAAAAGCAATGCGAGTTACGTTGCCATTAACGAAGCGATGGCGCTGGCCGAACAAACGTCCGATCAGCCCGTGCCGCTGCACCTGCGCAACGCGCCTACCAAACTGATGAAGCAAATCGGTTACGGCAAAAATTACCAGTACGCCCACGATTTTGAGGGCAATTTCACCCCCCAGGATTTTCTGCCCGACGCGCTGAAAGGCACGAAATTGTACGAACCGGGTCAGAATGCCCGTGAAAACGAGATCCGCAAGCAACTACAACGCTGGTGGGGCGACTGGTACGACTACTGAGGAACCGTTCGGCGAAAGAACAAAGGCAGGCGGTTATTTTCGGTGTTGAAGGTGTGAATCGACCGCAACAACACCACGATGATCACCACATCCAACAATTGTCCGGTCTGAATGGTCAGCAGTTCACTCACCAGCTTCGCGTTCAGTTTTACGATTCCAAACAGCGCCCACAGCCATTTGTAAAAGTAACGGGGTAGCTCACTTTGCGCTTCCCGCAGAAACAGGAGAAAAAAACCAAGGCAAAACACAACACCGGAAACCCGGTATATTTTCAGGGGCAGGTGGGTCAGAATGGTGAAACCGGTCAGGGCGGCACTCATCGCGATGATTAGCCATTCTGCCAGGGTTGGCATACGGAGAAAGATACCCAAAATACGTTTTTCCCTCATTCCTGCGGTGGTATTGCTCCCTGATTTAAACGTAAGTACACGAATTTACCGCATAAGCAATAGAATAATTTAGGGAATGGAACCAAATGGTTACATAAAAAACCGGGTTTCAGATCATCCGGATTGTGCAAAACCGGGGACAGGGTAACTAAAAACGTCCTACGGTTTTTTGCGTAGGAAGTCGCTAATAACCGGACAAATGATGGACTATTTTTTGCTGGTTTCCAAAGCGGCTACCGACGTTTTCAGGTACTGATCGAACCATTTCAGGTACCGGTCGAAGCGATCGGTCTGGTAGCTCGGCACCGAAAGGCCGTGAAACTGATTCGGATAAACAATCAATTGGGTCGGCACGCCCAGCGATCGCAGCGCCTGGTACATCTGCTCACTGCCTGCAATCGGAACGTTAAAATCCTTTTCGCCCCCCATAAACAGCGTCGGCGTTTTGATGCGGTCGGCTTTCAGAAACGGAAACGATACTTTCAGCCATTTATCGGTATTTTTCCAGGGTAGTCCCAGTTCATTTTCGTATTGGGTCACGTACTGATCGGAACCGTACATGGTCATCTGCAACGAGCTTCCGGCTCCGCTGGCGGCCGCCTTAAACCGCTGGTCAGCCGTGATGGTGTAGTTGGTCAGAATACCGCCGTAGCTCCAGCCGCCGATGCCCAGCCGGGCCGGATCGGCAACGCCATTGGCCACCAGATAATCCGTAGCGCCCAGAATATCAATCACTTCCTTATTGCCCCAATCGCCGTAAATCGCTTTGCAGAACGCCAGCCCGCGCCCGCTGCTGCCCCGGTAATTGACGCCGGCCACCACAAAACCGCCCCCGGCCAGAATCTGGCGCGACAGATCGAACCCGAAATTATCCTGCCCAACCGGTCCGCCGTGAATAAACAGAATCGTCGGCAGTTTCTGCCCGGCCGGAACGTGCGCGGGCCGGAACAGCATGTTCGACACCTGGGTGCCGTCTTTGCTGCGCGAAGTGAATCCTTCGACTTTGGCGAGCAGCAACGGAGCCACAAAATCATCCTGAAGGGTCGTCAGCCGCCGGGTTTCGCCGTTTTCAACCACGTAAATTTCCGCCGGCAATTGCGGTTTGCTCATGAGGGTTGCCCAGCCGCCCTTTGGGTTTTGTTCCAGGTCGGCAAAGGCGCAGTCACCCCCGGCGAGCCGGTTCAGGTTGCCGGACGCCAGTTCATACGCACCGACGTACGTCCGGCGATCGTCGTCCACCAGAACCGCTACGGTTTTCCCGTCCGGCGACCAGCGCGGGTTCCGAACCGGCCGGTCCAGGGCCGTTGACAGCAACTTCGGTTCTCCTCCGGTGGCCGGAATCAAACACAAAACCGGCTGGTCGTACATGATGAAATTCGTAGCGGCCGTGGAGCGCAGATAAGCCAGTTGCGAACCGTCGGGGCTCCAGACCGGGCTGCGGTCGTAGCCCGCCCAGCTGGTCAGTTGCTTCGCGGTGGATTTCGGTTTGGCATCAATGACGAATACATCCGAGTTTTCATTTTTATCCGGATCGGCCGTTCGGTTGCTGACGAACGCAATCTGTTTGCTGTCGGGCGACCAAACCGGCGACGATTCGTCGTACGTTCCGCGGGTCAGCGTGTCGAGCTTTTTGGTATCCACATCGAACAGAAACAAATGGGCCGCCCGCCGGTCGAGGTAGCCTTTCGTATCCTCCTTGAAATGAAACCGGTCGATGACGTGCGGTTTCCGGATTTTGGTTTTCGCCGAATCCGAATAATCCTTGTCCCGCATGACGAGCGCAATGGTTTTGCCGTTGGGCGCCCACTCATACTCTTCCAGTTCGCCCTTCAGATCGGTTACTTTTTTGCCCTCGCCCCCGCGCCGGTCAAGCAGCCACAACTGGCTGTCCTTATCCCCGTTGCGGGTTGCTACAAACGACAAAAACCGCCCGTCCGGACTCCAGCGGGGTGAGGATTCGCCGTCGGGGCTGTTCGTCAGTTGGACCGACTGTTTGCCGTCCCAGCTAATCATCCAGAGGTCGGTGTTGCGTTTATCTTTTTCCTTGTCCACCGACGACAGGGTGTAGGCCACCCACGCCCCATCCGGCGATACCTGCGGATCGTTGATGTTTTGCAACCGGAGAATATCGGCGGGCTGAATCGGGCGTTTGGTCGGAAGCTGAGCCAGGGCGGTGCCGGTCAGCAGGCAAAGAAATAAAAATGATTTCATGCGTCTGTTTTGAAGAGGAATGCCGCTTTGAAGATACAAAAAGTTTGGAAATGGTTTTATTTTGCACCGGATGCGTGCCTAAACCGCGCGTACCGCCGGGTCCGCCGGGCCTGTTTTTTTCGTTACATCTTTCTGAAAACCAATGACTGCAACCCGCATTGTACGCATCCTAACCCTTCTTTTATTCGCCTGTTCATCGGCCCGGGCCTCCAAAATCGACACCGTTGAGACGTACAGCCCCTCCATGAAAAAAACCATCAAAGCCGTGGTGCTAACGCCGGATTCGTATGCGGGCGGCAAAGAATTTCCGGTGGTGTATCTGCTGCACGGCTACAGCGGGAATTACGCCGATTGGGTCAAAAAAGCACCCGCCGTCCATCAGGCGGCCGATGCGTACCAGTCGATTATCGTTTGCCCGGACGGGAATTTCTCAAGCTGGTATTTCGACAGTCCCGCCGACCCGACCTCCAGGTACGAAACCTACGTGGCAACGGAGTTGGTGAGTTGGGTGGACAGCCATTATAAAACCGTCAAAAACCGCAAAGGCCGGGCCATCACGGGTTTGAGCATGGGCGGACACGGGGCACTGTATCTGGCTTTCAAGCACCAGGAGGTGTTCGGGGCCGCCGGGAGCATGAGCGGGGGCGTCGACATCCGGCCGTTCCCCAACAACTGGGACATGGCCAAAAAGCTGGGCACGTACGCCCAGTATCCCGACCGCTGGGAGCAAAATACCGTCATCAACCTGCTGCATCTGCTCACGCCGGGTTCGCTGGCGCTGATCATCGACTGCGGAACGGACGATTTTTTCTTTCGGGTCAACAACAACCTCCACCAGAAGATGCTGGATCGGAACGTGGCCCACGACTACATCACCCGTCCCGGTGCCCACAACTGGCCCTACTGGAACAACGCCCTCGGTTACCAACTGCTGTTCATGCGACAGTATTTTGATAAAAACGTTTAAGGTTTGAAGTTTCACGTTTAACGGGGCTGCCGCCAGATTTTCGCGCGTCAGCACTCGTTAAACGTGAAACTTCAAACCTCAAACGCTATTTCCCCTGCGCATCCACAAAATGCGTCATTGCCTGGCTCAGGAACTGCGCGTAGGCGGGGTTCGGCTCGCCGTTCTGGCTGGTGTAGCGCAGGTCATCGACGTACAACTGCGCCAGTCCCCGGTAAGCCGCCAGCGTGTCGCCGTTGCCAACCGACGGCCCCCACATTTTTTTGATAAAGGCAAAATGCCGGGCTACCTGCTGCTGCACGGCCGGCGCGGCCGGGTCGTTGCCCATCAATTCGGCCAGCGTCCGGGCAATGGCCTCGCCTTCGGCTTTCACGTTCGCCAGTTCGGCTTTGCTGAGTTTGCGGAGTTTGTTCTCCGATTCTTCCACGACGTTCTCGCCGTATTTGGCAACGGCTTCCTGCCGGTACGCTTCCGCCTGTTCTTTGGGAAAACCGGCGTATAGTTCTTCGTCTGTCAACATGGTTTCTTCTCCTTTTAGTTTTGAAATGGTTTTGTCAATCGTCCCCAGCAAAGTCGTGAGCCGATCCCGACGGTCGCGCAGGGCGGTTTTGTGGCTCCGGAGCGCGGTTATCAGATCGAAATGGGGGTCTTCGAGCACCTGCCGGATTTCCAGCAACGGAAAATCCAGTTCCTTGTAAAAGAGAATCTGCTGCAGTCGGATCAGCTCTTTTTCGCCGTAAAGCCGGTACCGGGCCTCCGTGCGAACGGACGGTTTTAGAAGTCCCAGGCGGTCGTAGTGGTGGAGCGTGCGCACGCTTACTCCCGCCAGACTCGCCAGTTTTTTTACGGAATACGTTCTCATACTCACGGTCTTACTGTGATGGACGCTGTAAATGTAGGCTATGACGTAAGGGGAGAGTCAAGAAAAAAATGAAGTTTTTTAAACTTTGGTGTATTTTACCGCCCTTGGAACCCAATCAGCCTGCCACCGATCTCCTCCGCCGGGTCGAAACCGCCGACGATGCCGCTGCCCTCCTGCGCCTGATGGAAACGTTTTGCCGTCATTTCGAGTATCCATTCGACCGCTCGCTCCGGAAACACCTCATTCAGAAGGTGGTGGAAGATCCGGCCCTGGGTTCGCTCTGGCTGATCGAACACGAGGAGCAGCGGGTGGGCTATGCGGCCCTGACGTACGGTTTTGCGTTTGAGTTCGGCGGAAAAACCGCCCTGATCGACGAGTTGTTCGTCGAAGAAGCCCACCGGGGCGCGGGTCGGGGTCGGCGGGTGCTGGCCAGTATTCAGCAGCTCGCCAGCGAGTTGGGCGTATCGACCATTCTGTTGCAAACCGAAACATACAATCCCCGCGCCAAGCAGTTGTACGAATCCGCCGGCTTTGTCGATCAGGAGCGAAATACGTTGATGTGGAAGAAATAGACCTTCGTTTTCGGCATACGGTTTTCGGTGGCTGGCGCCTGATAAACCCGCGACCTTAGCTGGCGTCAGCTACCGGAACCTGAAAACCGTATACCGAAAACCGTAAACTGTAAACCTTAAAAAGATATGAAATTCTTCGTTCCTGCCACCAAAAATCCTGACGAAGCGGAAAAAGTATACGGTATTCTGCGGAAAGCGATGCTGAAACACCGCTACGAAACCAGCGATCAGCGCATTTACTCGATCACGTTCGACGACAACGGGTTTAGCCTGACCGAAACCGTTGGCCAGCCATCGGAAACGTCCGGCGAACCGATTGTGGCCATTTTTCAAGCCGGCGATCTGTACCTGATCTGCACCAACAACCGGGGCGTTTTGCGCGGTATGCCCATGATCGCGGGCGAATGGGCGGTCACGAACGTGGAGCTGTTTGAAACCGGGGAGTGATCCCGTCGTTTCTACGGTCGCCGAAAATACTCCACCGTGTACCCGCCCGGCACCTTCGGAATGACCACGAAATTGCCCTGCCCATCGACGGGTGAACATTTCCGGCAATACCGTTCGGTCACCGTGTAAACGATGCGTTTGGCGGCATCGTCCCGTTTTACATCCCGCTGGTAACTGCTGCTGCAACCCTGGTTGACGGTGGATAAGCCAATAACGTCGTTCTCGTTGAAATTGACCGCGCCCAGCGTTCCGTTGCAGCAGTTGGCAAACACGCGCTGGTATTGCTCGGAAGTCGTGATCAGGAGGCCCCGGGTCCCTAGGTCGCCGGTGCTCTGGTCGTAGGCTACGCGATTGCTCAGCACGCGGGTGATGATGCCCGTGGCTTCGTCATCGGTTTGCTCGCAGGTGGGTTCATCCTGACAGGAGAGGAAGCCCAGAATGAGGAGAAACAGTACGCTTTTCATTTCCGATACCAGTTGAGTACGGGTGAATTCATACGGCGGTTACTCCGTCAGGGGCGTTGCGTGCAAGGCATCCCGAAACCGTTCGATCCGGCCGAGATCGACCTGCGTGAGTCCCCATTTCGTGAGGGCGTTGGGCTGTCCCTTCAATTCATTCACCAGCCGGGTCAGAGCCGTCTGGATCAATTCCACCTCTTTGGGCGTTGTTTCAACCACTAATTTCATACGGATAAGTTGAGTATAGGTCTTTCAAGTGGGGAAAGTTAGTCTGGTAAACCCGGTTTTCAAAATCAATTCTTCGCGTAACTCCAATCCAACCCGCTTTTGCCGCACTTGGCGCAACAGCCTCCGCAACTCATTCCGAAAGTTGTTTCGAAAACCGCCTTCCTGCCCCAATTTCAGCCTTACAAATCACGACACAAACAACAAATTCTACGGATGAAAACCGCTACCCTCCTACTCCTGACACTGGGCTGCCTGCTCGTTTCCGCAGCCGGATTCGCCCAGTCCACCAAACGCTTTTCGTTCGGCCTGAAAGCCGGGGCCAATTTTTCCAAACTCGACGATCTGTCCTACCAGACACCACGCCTGGGCGTCGATGGCTTGCCCGTGCTGTCGGGCGGTCAGGTGGTCTACGACTTTTTTCAGCAAAACGACACCCGCACGCTCGGCATTACGGGCGGTTTATACGCCCGGTTTGGCAACAAATTCTACATCCAGCCCGAAGTCCTGTTTTCGGTTAAAGGCGGCAAATTCGATATCATCCGGCAAGGACTGGCCACGCAGTCGATTCAGGTAAAAGTCGGGACGATTGATCTGCCGGTTTTGGTCGGTATCAAACTGGGGCCGCTGCGGCTCAACGCCGGGCCGATGGCTTCCCTGCCGGTTCTGGGCGGCAAGCTGAAAACGACCTTTCAGGAATACACGACGCAACCGTTCAGCAAAACCGCCAAAACCGCTCAGTTGGGTTATCAGGCCGGGATTGGGTTATCGCTGGCCGGGATGCAGCTCGACCTCCGGCGCGAAGGCGGACTGGGCAAATCGAAACCGGCGAACGCCAACGAACTCACCAACGTTTCGTCGTCCCGCTCGAACCTCTGGCAACTCACCGTTGGTTTTGGCTTTTAGGCCCTACGGGCAACCCACCACTTTATTCCGGAAACCGGCTCAATTCTATTGCCGGTTTTTGTAATTTGCATCCTTAACGTAGCGTTTCAATCCATTTTGGTTTCTATCCTGGGTCGTCTGCTCCTGGATTCGAAAAACCGCCCCACAAAAAGTTCGTAGCTTTTTACGTTGATGAACAGCCGTTTTCCTAACGACACCGGGTTACGAATTGTTGGTATTGGCCTGCTGATTGCGATGTCGTTTCTGCGCGACGGGGTTTTTCAGGAGCCCCTGACGAGCGAGCTAGCGCTTCAGATTCTGTTTAACTGCGTTTCGATTACCCTGACCTGGCATCTGAACCGGGCCATCATTGCCCACTTCCGGACTTCCCGGCGGCCCCAAACGAAGTCCTTCAAACGGCTGGCCATCACGTTTGTGTGCTGCGTGTCCGCCACGACCTTGTTTTCCTGGTTCATCGACAGTCTACAATACGGGATCAGCCACGGAACCCTGGCCGATTTCCGGCACAATGACGGCTCGTTCCAGCTCAGTTTTGGTAGTACCGTTTTCCGGATGAATGTGTATGGGCTGGACTTTTTCCACGCCATCATTCTCGTCATTCTGTATCAGGTCATTTACGAACTGTACTTCAACAGCCAGGATTCGTCGCGGTATCGGCAGGAGCTGGAGCGGGCGGAACAGGAAAAAGAGAAGTTACGGGTTGCCAACCTGCAAAGTCAGCTCGATGTGCTGAAGCAGCAGGTCAATCCGCATTTTTTGTTTAATTCTTTGAATTCACTGTCGTCGCTCATCAGCGAAGACCCCAAACAGGCCGAACAGTTCGTCGATAAACTGAGCGGGGTGTATCGGTACGTTCTGCGGGCCAATGACGAACACCTGACCACCCTGGCCACGGAACTGCGGTTTATTGATTCGTATTATCATTTGCTGCAAACCCGCTACGGGGCCGGCCTCAGCCTGACCATCGCGGTTGATGAACCCCATCAAACCGCCCAGCTTCCTCCGCTTACGCTGCAACTGCTGGTGGAGAATGCCGTAAAACACAATGTCGTTTCGGCCAAAAAACCGCTTACCATTCAAATCACCATCGATGAGCAGGGCTTGCTGGTGGTGCAGAACACCCTGCAACGCAAAGCAAGCCGGGCGCTTTCCAACGGCGTCGGACTGACGAACATCGTTGCCAAATACCAGATGCTGAATCTGCCTCCGCCCAGCGTCGAGGAGTCGCCGGAGCGGTTCACGGTGCGGTTAGCCCTGCTGGCGGACGCAGCCCTGCCGAAATAAAAGGCAAAAACTGCTAGTTTTTAATCCGGTTCTCAAACAGAAAAACGCCGTTTTTATTGGCAATCACGATGTCGGGCTGGCGGTCGTTGTTCATGTCCTGCACCACGATGTTGAGTCCCGCCCCCGAGTCATTGTCGATTACGTGCTCCTGGTAATACGGTTCTTTGCCGGGCCGAAACTCAAACCACAGCAGAATGGCCGGATCGCTGTCGCCGGGATCACGGCCGTGGTGCGCCAGAAACCGCTTGCCGGTGATGTAATCCTTCCGACCGTCGCCGTTCAGATCGGCCATGATGGACGCGTGCGTCTGGGCGGTGGTGTTGCTCATCAGGTGGGTTTTGAAGTTGAGTTTCCCCGACTCGTCCGTTACCTGCTCGTGCCACCAGATGCCCAGGGCGTGGGCGGATGCGCTCACGACGTCATTTTTCCCGTCGCCGTTGACGTCCAGCACCTGCATGTGTGAGCAGGGTTCGCCCAGGCTGGCCGGATGAAACACCCAGTTGCCCGCTTTCCGGTCCGCCGTTCCTTTGAACCAGCCTTCGCGCACGACCACGTCATTCAGGCCGTCTTTGTCCACATCGCCAAACCCGATGCCGTGCGAGAAAATCTCGGTGCCGGGCACTTTTTCTGCGCTCAGCGCAAACCGCTGCCATGCCGTATCACCGGGTTTGGTCGGCGGTTTCAGCCAGACGATCTGCTTTTTGTCTTTATCTCCGCACAGAATATCCAGCCGCCCGTCGCCGTCGATATCAATAAAACCGGGTGATTCGTTCGCGATGCCGACGGAATCCGCAATGATGTGTTTTTTCCATTCCGCACCGCCGGATCCGCCCGGCTGATTTTTGGGATTCTCGAACCAAAAACCGGGTTTGCCCGGAAAATCGACCACCACAACATCGTCCCAACCATCCTGATTGACGTCCATGCCCAGGTTCAGAAACGAGTTGCTGTATTCCTTGCGCGGATCGAACACGCGCGAAGGGGCCAGTTCGTGTCTTTTCCAGGAAGGGGCTTCAAACCAGTAATACCCGGCCACAATGTCCAGCTTGCCGTCCTTGTTCAGATCGGCCACGGCGACGCCCTCCGAAATAAAATCGCCGGTCAGTTTGGTCTTTTTAAAGTCGTTGGACGGCACCACCGGTTTGACCGGTTTTTCGGCGCCCGGCGCCGTTGCTGCCTGCTGCTGGCGTATTTTAAACAACGGTTTTTCCTGGCCGTGGGCGTTTGTGAGGCCGCCGTAGAGCAGGAAGGTACCCAGGACGATTTTGATCGTTGATTTCATGGCGTTGGGTCCCGGAGGCTGCACGGAGGCCGGGGGCTGCGCCCCTGGCTACTCGTAGTCAACCCCTCCAGGGTTGTCGGATGATTAGTTATGTCGTCGCAACCCTTTCAGGGTTGACTTCGGATAACCGGGAGCGCAGCCCCCGGATCAGGTGGTGCGCCCCGGACCAGGGATAGCCCCGCCACCTCCGGCCAGCAGCGCAGCGGGCTACTCCTCCAGCACCTTCGCCAGCAGGGTCTGTAGCTCGTGGTTTTCGTGCGTGTGATCCAGTTTTCCCACACGCTCGTTCAGCCCTTTCAGCAGCTTTTTCGAGTCTTCCGAGCCAATGGCGGCAATGCGCTGAATGGTGTACGACAACTGCTTCGGCAATTTCGATTTCTGGGCCATTTCCAGGGCACGTTTCATGTCGATAGCCGCCAGCGGTTCAGAAGCGTACCACACCAGCAACGGCAGGTTGTGATCGTCCTTATCTTCGGCTTTCTGCGCCAGAGCCGCCAGCACTTCCCACCGCTGGCCGGGTTCGATCCGGGTCATGGCCGATGCCAGATAAAGCCGGACCAGGGCCGACTGGTCATTCTGCGCCAGGGCCGCCAGCCGTTTCAGCGTTTCGGGCGCGACGGTTTTATCTTCCGCCAGCAACTGAATGGCCCAGCTCCGAACGTATTCGCTCTCGTTGCCCAGCAGGTCGGTCAGCTCTTTTTCGGTCAGTCCGCTGGTGGCGTGCAGGGCCCACAGCGCCCGGAGTTTACGGGTGGCATCGGGGTTGGTCGCCAGAATTTCCTTCAGGGCTTTGTGGACCTTTTTGTTCGGGCCGCGTTCCTGCAAAAGCAGCCGCGACTGCCGCACGTACCATTCGTTGCCGTTCAGTTGGTAATTGACCAGTTCCTTATCCGATGCTTTGGCCAGATCCACCTGCACCCATTTGTCGTTATCGTGCGTGATCTTGAAAATCCGGCCCATCGTTTTGTTGTGCACATCCGGATTCGCGCTGTGGCACTGGTTTTTATCGTACCAGTCGATGGCCCAGACCGAGCCGCTGGCGTCGTATTTCATGTTGAGCCACTGCGACCAGGAGTCGTTCATGGCCATGAAATCCGGTTGGTGCGTCACTTTGTAGCCCGAACCGGCGCGGGCCGGATGATCCCGGTTCAGCTTGGCGCCGTTGATGTTGTTCATAAAAATATCGTTGCGGTACTCCTGCGGCCAGCTATTGCCGAGGTATATCATGGCGCCGGAATGGGCGTGTCCGCCCCCGGCCGAACCCGAGCGAAAATTACCCGCATGCGGCCCCCGTTCGCCCAGCCAGTGAACGTGGTCGGCGTGGGTTTTGATGTCGTCGTAGGTATACGGGTTAAAGTGCTTCCCGCCCTGCCGCTGATAGCGCCCGCCCTGAATCATGTGGTACATATGCGGAATTACGCAGGCCGTAATGAACGCGTGACCGTAATCATTGAAATCAAGCCCCCAGGGATTGCTGGTGCCTTCCGCAAACACTTCAAACTCGTGCCGGGTGGGGTGATACCGCCAGACCCCCGCGTTGATTTTGGTCCGCTCCGCGTCCGGTGCACCCGGTTTTCCGACGTTCGAATGCGTAAAGACCCCGTGCGTGCCATACAGCCAGCCGTCCGGCCCCCAGCGCAGGCTGTTGAGGGTTTCGTGCGTATCCTGCGTGCCCCAGCCATCGAGCAGTTTTTGGGCCGGGCCGGTTGGTTTATCGGTTTTGAAATCGGCAGGAATAAACAGCAGATACGGAGCGGCCCCCAGCCACACTCCGCCCAGGCCGACCTCAATGCCGCTGACCAGATTCAGCCCCTCGGCAAAAACCGTCTTTTTGTCCAGCGTGCCATCGCCGTTGGTGTCTTCAAAAATAAAAATCTTGTCCCGCCCCTGTCCTTCCGGTGCCGGAACCGGGTAGGTATGGGATTCGACCACCCAAAGCCGCCCCCGCCAGTCAATCGTGAAACAGATCGGTTTGATGATCTCCGGTTCGGCGGTAGCCAGCGATACTCTGAAGCCTTTGGGCGGGGTCATGGCTTTCGCGGCTTCCACGCCCGAAAGTCCGGCGTTCAAAACCGGATCGAGGGGCGGCAGGATGATTATATCTTTTTGCTTCAGCTCATTCGGAAAATCCGGCCGCGTGGCATAAAATTGAAAATCATCAAAATTAATGTGCGCCCATTTGTCGTTCGGAATGTACGGAATCTGCGAAATACCGGTTTCGTTGTCGACAATCCGGATAAAAATCTCCTGATTCAGATACGGTTGCAGGTCCACCACGGCGGGTTGCAGCGTGGCCCGGCCCTGTCCGGTAATGTGGTAAATGACCTTGTTCGTGCCGGCCTGCACAAGCTCAACGCGCGTATCCTGCAAGGCGCCCCCCGACACTTTGAAAGCGGCAAACGGCTGGGTTACCTTGAACGGCACGGACGTTAAGGTGCCGGTTTGCTTGTAATTGACCGTTCCGCCACTGCTCAGAAAATACTTCCCGCCAAACCCGATGCTCATTTCTTTTTCGTGCACCGGCGAGGGGTCCGCATTCACCAGCGGATTGGCGAAGGCGTCGCCCGTGGCCGTCCAGTCTTTGAGGCTGCCCGACTCGAAATTCAGGTTCAGTGGCTGACCGTCTTTGGTCGGCACCTGTCCGGCAATGGTGGCCTGCGCAATGGCCCCTTCGACAATTTCAAAACTGCCGACCATTCCGGCCTGCCGGTGGCCCGGAACCGAGCAATAATACGTATCGTTCTGATCGGCTTTGAACGTAATGCTGGTGCTGGCGCCCTTTTCCAGAATGGTCTTGCTCTTGAGTTTGAGCTTCTCCAGTGCAATATCGTGCGTCATGACCTCGCCATTCGTGATCATAATCCGGACCCGGTCGCCTTTGTTGGCTTTCAGGGTTGGGTTTCGCGCCCCGTCTTTGGCAAAAAAACCCAGCATGGTAGCTTCCAGTGCATACTCCCGGTCAACTTTCGCGGTATCCTGAACAGCCGGTTTAGTCTTGGACGACTGGGCGATGCTGTCCGTACCGGGGAGTAAAAAAAGGAGAAGAAGCGGAATCAGCAAACGGGATTTGTTCATAAAAACAGTCGTAAGGTGTTTAAGAATATTCTTTTTAAATTTAGGAGAAAATCCATTGCAGTCCATGATCCGACGGCCTAAATCTGCTTACCGGCTGCGTGGAAAGGACGACCCGGTTTTCCAAAAACCGGCGGCCCGGCGCGCTGGTCCGGCCCGCTGGCACTGGTTCTGCCGATGACCGGCCAGAAACCGGCTTTTTCCGGCGGGCGGCACGATGCGTATCGCTATCTGTCAGATGCTGAGTCAGTTCTTTTCTAAAGCTAAAAGTAACCATTCCTACTCACGGATTACCAATAGGACAGGAAAGGACAGCATTTATGCCGTGACAGGACCCTGATTCCGTTAGCTACCCGATTGGGAGTAAACAAAAACCGCCCGGAAGGCTTTAACAAAGTGAGCAGGATCGTCCGGCCATCCGGTCGTGGCCTGAAGTCAGAAAACCAACAACACAACCGTCATGCGAAACGTAATTCTTCAGGAATGGGTCACCGTCGATGGCTTTGCCGCCGGACCCCAGGGCGAAATCGACTTTTTTACCGCACCGGAGCTGAGCACCGAATCCGACGAGGACATTCTGGCTTTTATGGAGGGCATCGACACGATTCTGCTGGGGGCGACTACGTACCGGGAGTTTGTCGAGTACTGGCCCAAAGCCACCACCGACACCGAGGTAATTGCCGACCGCCTGAATACCACGCCCAAACTGGTTTTTTCAAAGACGCTGGAACGCGCGCCCTGGGGAACGTGGCCCGAAGCAACCGTGATCAAAACCGAGGCTGCCGAAGCGGTTCGGGCTCTGAAGCAGCAAACGGGCAAAAACATGGTTTTGTGGGGCAGTATCGCGCTGGCGCAGCATCTCATCAAAGCCGGACTGATCGACGAGTACCAGCTTCGGATCTGTCCTTCGGCGCTGGGACAGGGGAAACCGCTCTTTCCGGCCGACCTCGCCCGCCCGAATCTGAAACACCTGGAAACCAAAACGTACGCGTCCGGACTGGTTTTGCTGCGGTATGAACCGGCCTGATGGGAGCCTAGGAATCTTTCCGTTGGGCTATCGCGGATCTTCCCCTTTTTGGTTATTCTGGCATCCGATTCTGCTGCCGGCCCTGATGAAGATCTTCCAGTCCAGCGATGTTTTCATTTCCCGAAAAAGCGAAGAGGCTCATTGGGCAAAACCGCTCTGCGGACGTTACCAGCCACCCTGCGGTATGCCTGCTTCCCCACCCAAATCCGTCGCCTGTAAATGCCAGCTTCCGTTTTCATCAAGCGGTTCAAAGATCGGCACTTGATCAAAGGTATCCCGGTTTTTATCGAGCTGTTGCCCAAAACCGCCTTGCCGCCCCTCCCTGACAGCATCCAAAAAACCGCCCGACAGTATGAAAACCGCCTTTTTTGCTTTTCTCCAATAACCGGTCACCCGATTGAAAAAACCGCACGAAGAAAAACCATCTCATGAAAAAGCGCACCTTCCTGAAACTTTCCTCGACCTTGCTGGCGGCCCCGGTTTTGCCCCCCTTGGCGCACTGGACGGCGGATGAAAAACTTAAAAACTGGGCGGGCAATTACGCCTACAGCACCGGCCGACTCGAGCAGGCCCGAACGCTGGCGCAGGTGCCGCAACTGATCAAAAAATTCGACAAACTCAAGGTGCTGGGCACGCGGCATTGCTTCAACGGCATCGCCGACAGCACCGCCCAACTGATTTCGCTGGTGGAAATGGATCAGGTGCTGGCGCTGGATCCCAAGGCCAAAACCGTTACCGTGAACGCCAACATGAAATACGGCGACCTGGCGACGTATCTGCACGGCAAAGGATTCGCGCTGCACAACCTGGCTTCGCTGCCGCACATCTCTATTGCCGGGGCCTGTGCTACGGCCACGCACGGTTCGGGCGTCAAAAACGGCAATTTAGCGACGGCGGTTTCGGCGATGGAAATCGTGCTGGCCAACGGCGAAATCCGGACCCTGTCGCGGGCCAACGATGGCGAAACGTTCCGGGCGGCCGTGGTGCACCTGGGCGGTCTGGGCGTGGTTACCAAAGTGACGCTCGACATCCTGCCGACTTTCCAGATGCGCCAGTATGTCTACGAGAACCTGCCGCTGGAGCAGCTCAAAAACCACTTCGACGCCATCGAATCGAGCGCCTACAGTGTCAGCCTGTTTACCGACTGGCAGAAAAAACGCGTCAACGAAGTCTGGCTGAAAGAACGCATCGGAACCGGAAAAATGCCGGACGCCAAACCGGACTTTTACGGCGCCAGACTTTCCCGAAAGAACCTCCACCCGATCGCCGAACTTTCCGCCGTCAACTGCACCGAACAACTGGGTGTGCCCGGGCCCTGGTACGAACGCCTGCCCCACTTCCGGATGGGCTTCACGCCGAGCAGCGGCAAGGAATTGCAGTCGGAATATTTTGTGCCGGCCCGTCAGGCGGTCGACGCGATTCTGGCCGTCGAGCGGCTGCGCGACCACATCAGTCCGCACCTGTTCATTTCGGAAATCCGCACCATCGACGCCGACAATTTCTGGATGAGTCCGTGCTACAAACAGCCGTCGGTTGCAATTCACTTCACCTGGAAACCCGACTGGAATTCCGTCAAAAAGGTGCTGCCGATGATCGAAAAAGAGCTGGCGCCGTTCGGAGTGCGGCCCCACTGGGGGAAACTGTTCACCATCACGCCCGCGCAACTCCAGGCGCGGTACGAGAAACTGCCCGAATTCCGGAAAATGCTGACCGACTACGATCCGAAAGGCAAATTTCGCAATGCGTTTCTGGACAGGACAATTTTTGGGAGCTGAAAGCAGTGTCTTCCAAACTAGTGGACCAACGCCAATTCGAGGCAACAGCCCCCGACATCCCATGATTTTTACTACATTCGTGCGTCCGAAAATTCGGATCTGACTCCCGAACAATACGACGCTCCACTAATCTCCTGTTCTGATGCGAAAGCGCCTGGCTACCCGTTTGCTTTTCCTTTTTTTCCTTTCCAGTCATTGCCTGCCGGTGCTGGCCCAGCGCCCACCGGCGTATCCCTTGGTGACGCTCGATCCGTATACCAGCATCTGGGCCTTCAACGACCAGCTCAATGCTTCGCCCACCCGCCACTGGACGGGCAAAAACCAGCCAATCGACGGCCTGATTCGGGTCGATAACCGCACGTACCGGTTTATGGGTGCCGCCATGACCACCCTCAAACCCGTTGTTTCGACGGCACAAACCGCCCCGTATGAGCTGACCTACACATTCCAGAAACCGGCCGACGGCTGGGAGAAACCCGGTTTTAAACCCTCCGGCGACTGGAAAACCGGCCAGGCGCCCATCGGCGACGGTGCTTTCAGCAACCCCATCAAACCGGCTACGATCTGGAAAACCAAGGAAGTCTGGTATCGCCGGACGGTCACCATCAGCGATCTGAATTTTGAAAATCTGGTCCTGAACATGAGCCACGACGATGACGTGGTGGTGTACATTAATGGTGTAAAAGCCTACGATAGCGGTCACAGTTACGTCGGCGACTACAAAGTTTTTCCGCTTGCTCCGGCGGCTAAAGCGGCTTTAAAAAAAGGGGTCAATGTCCTAGCGGTCAGTTGTCTGAACCCGGTTGGCGGAGGGTACGTCGATGTTGGGCTGGCCGACGAACGGAAGGTGAGTCTGGGCGCGCCGGTTGAGCTGGCGAAGCAACAAAGTGTAAAGGTGCAGGCGACGCAAACCGAATACCAATTTGCCGCCGGACCGGTTGCGCTGACGGTTACGTTCACGACGCCGTTTTTGCTGGATAACTTGGAGGTGGCCACCCGCCCGGCTTCTTACCTCACCTACTCGGCCCAGTCGACCGACGGAAAACCGCATACGGTGCAGGTTTACACGGCGGCATCGGGTCTGCTGAGCGTCCACCAGCCCATGCAGCAAGTGGCCGGAAAACGCTCTTCCGCCGACGGGCTAACGGTTTTGTCCATCGGTACCACCGAACAGAAGGTTCTGGGCCGCAAAGGCGACGACGTCCGGATCGACTGGGGCTACGCGCTGCTGGCGGCTCCGGCCGCTTCGACCACCCAAACCGGCATCGGCCAACCGGCGGCTCTGTTCCGCAGTTTTGTCAGCCAGGGGAAAGTAGTCGATGAAGCCCAGCAACCGGCCGCTGCCGAAAACCGTTCGCTGGCGGTTTCGCAATCGCTGGGTTCCGTTGCGCAAACGCCCAAAACCGTCCACGTCATTCTGGGCTACGACGATATTTATTCGGTGCAGTATTTCGGGAAAAACCTGCGGGGCTGGTGGCGTCGCGACGAAAGTATGACCGCCGAAAAAATGCTGGCAGCCGCCGAAAAGGAATATGCTCAACTGCTGGAAAAATGCCGCCAGTTTGACCGGCAACTGTATACCGACACCGAAAAGTCGGGCGGAAAAGCCTACGCCGACCTTTGCCAGTTAGTGTACCGCCAGACCATTGCGGCCCACAAAACCGTGGCCGGTCCGAAGGGCGAGGTGCTGTTTTTCTCGAAGGAAAACTTCAGCAACGGCTCCATCGGAACGGTGGACATTACGTATCCGTCGGCTCCGATGTTTCTGGTTTATAATCCGACCTTGCTGAAGGGCATGATGGAACCGATTTTTCAGTATTCGGAAAGCGGAAAATGGACGAAACCCTTTGCCGCCCACGACGTCGGGACGTATCCGCTGGCGAACGGGCAGACCTACGGCGAAGATATGCCGGTGGAAGAAAGCGGGAACATGATTATTCTGACAGCCGCCCTCGCCGTCGTGGAGAAAAATGCCGATTACGCCAAACAACACTGGCCGACGCTGACGACCTGGGTGGAATACCTCAAAAAAGACGGTTTTGATCCCGCCAACCAGCTTTGCACCGACGATTTTGCCGGACACCTGGCCCGCAACGCCAACCTGAGCGTCAAAGCCATCATGGGCATTGCCTCGTACGGGTATCTGGCGAAACAGCTGGGCCAAAACGAAGTGGGCGAACAACACCTCAAGCTCGCGCGCGAGCTGGCGCAGAAGTGGGTACAGATGGCGCAGGACGGCGATCACTACGCCCTGACGTTCGACAAACCGCAGGGAAGCTGGAGCCAGAAGTACAACCTGGTTTGGGATAAGCTGCTGGATCTGAACATCTTCCCGAAAGAAGTGGCCGAAAAAGAAATTCGGTATTACCTCACCAAACAGCAAGCGTTTGGCCTGCCGCTCGACAGCCGCAAAACCTACACCAAGTCGGACTGGATCATCTGGACGGCCACCATTGCCGACAAACCGCAGGATTTTCAGCAACTGGTGCAGCCGATTTTCAAGTATGCCGACCAGACGCCCAGCCGGGTGCCGCTCAGCGACTGGCACGAAACCACCGACGGCAAGCAGGTCGGTTTTCAGGCGCGTTCCGTGGTCGGCGGTTATTTCATCAAACTGCTGAACGACAAATTGCATTAATTCACTTTTTCCACTAAACCCATGTTGACTAAAACGCGAATTGCTTTTTTTGTACTGGCGGCTTTGCTGCTCGATTTCGGCCACAGCTTTGCCCAGAAAGGAAAGAAAATCTACACGTTTCCGATTGGTATTCAGTCGTATACCTACCGGCACAGTTTTCCGAAAGGCGTTGAGGCTACCCTCGACACCATTCAGTCGCTGGGCATCACCGAAATGGAAGGTAGTACACCCGAGGGCGTCACGACCGAAGCGTTCAAGAAAATGCTGAAAGACCGGAACATCAGCATTCCGGGCACCGGAGCGGGCTATGATCAACTGGTCAAAGATCCAATGGCGGTGGTCAGGAGTGCCAAAGAGCTGGGTTCGAAATACGTCATGGTTGCCTCGATCCCGCATCAGCGTGGGAATTTCACGCTTGAAAACGCCAAAAAAGCCGTGGAAGATTTCAACCGGGTGGGCAAAGTGTTGCAGGAAAACGGCCTGACGTTCTGTTACCACAACCACGGTTTTGAATTCCAGCCGTACGAAGACGGTACGCTGTTCGATTACCTCGTGAAGAACACCGACCCGAAATACGTCTCCTTTGAAATGGATATTCTGTGGGTCACCCACGGGGGTGCCGACCCGGTTAAACTGCTGAATAAATACGGCAGCCGCTGGAAACTGATGCACCTGAAAGACCTCAAAAAAGGCGTGAAGGGTGACCTCACCGGCGGCACGCCGAAGGAAAACGACGTGACGCTGGGAACGGGGCAGATCGACATGCCGATGGTGCTGAAAACTGCCAAAAAAGTGGGCATCAAGCACTATTTCATCGAGGACGAAAGCCCCATCTGGTCGTATCAGGTGCCCAAAAGCATTGCGTACCTGAAAAATCTGACGGAGTAAAACCGCCCGCTTCAAGCAAAACCGGGTTGATGATTTGTCCAAATCATCAACCCGGTTTTTTGTTGGTTTGCCGGGTTTTGCAAACAAGCGGTTCAGGGTTGCAACGGGGTCGCCGGTGATCCTAAACCGCTTCCTCCGCGATGGGCACCCGTTCGTCCGCGAAATACATATCCACTTCGCCTTTGTTTTTTACGGCAATTTTGCCCCGGTAGCTGCACTCAAAATACTCTTTTACCAACTGGTACGTGCTGGCGGACATGTTGACCTTGCCGACTTCGCCGTGCTGCTCCATGCGGGCCGCCAGGTTGACCGTATCCCCCCAGATGTCGTAGGCAAACTTGCGGTCGCCCACAATGCCGGCCACCACCGGCCCGGTATGAATCCCGATCCGAAACTCAAAATGCCGCAGCCCGCTGGCCTGCCGCTCGCGCTGGTTGTGCAGCATGAACGCCCGCATTTCCAGAGCCGCCCGAACCACCTCAACCGGATTTTCGGGGTAGGCCACCGGCAAACCGCCCGCACACAGGTAGGCGTCACCGATGGTTTTGATTTTTTCGATGCGATACCGGCTCAGAATGCCGTCGAAGGTCCGGTAATAGTAATCGATTTCGGCCACCAGTTCCTCCGGAGAAAGCTGCTCCCCCGTGCTCGTAAAATTCTTTATGTCGGTAAACAACACGGTGACGCGCTCAAACCGGCGCGGTTTCGAGCGGCCCGTCAGTTTCAGTTCTTCGACCACCTCCGCCGGCAGAATATTGAGCAGCAACTCCTCCGAACGCTGCTTGGCAATCTGGAGTTCTTCGGTGCGCTGCTGGACTTTCTGCTCCAGAACCGTATTCTGTTCGCTCACCAGCCGCTCGTTTTCCTGCAACAGCCGGATTTGCTCGCGTTCGGCTTCCTGGCGCCGTTTTTTCAGCAAGTTGACGCTGTAGGTGAGGGCGACGGCAAAAAACAGGATTTCGATTCCCACCCCGAGGTGAATGCTTTCGTAGGTCCAGAAACCGTAGGGCAGCTGGCCGGAAACGTAGAGCAGAAAAACGAAGATACCGATGTAGAAAAACACATTTCCGACGATGTAGAGGAAAGCCGGACGAAAGCCCCCGCGCAGGGTGACGATGCCCGCAACAATGCTGAAAATGCCTTCCAGCAAAGCGATCAGCGGAATTACGTCAATCTGCTGACCCGACTGCCGGGCCAGACTGACCTTGGCGACATTCAGCAGAAATCCAAGGGAATACAGGACCAGAATGCCAATTCCGATTTTGAAATAAACGGGCGCCAGCAGGCGGAGCCGCAGAAACGTCAACGTAAACAACACATGCAAAATCCCGGTCACCGAAGCCAGCGCGGTCGCATACCGTTCGATTGACGGGTTCGCGGGCCAGAAAAACTCGGTCGTATGCCCCCGGAACAGGGCCATTTGCAGCCCGATAAACAACACCCAAAGGGCATACCGCAGGTTGCCTTCATCGCGCAGACGGATGTAGTGCACCAGGCTATACACAATGATGATCAGAATAAAACCGTAGTAAATTCCGTAAAACAAATCAGACCGGTGCTGGCTTTCCAGCAACTTAACCGTAGACAGGACGCGAATGGGCAAGGCCGTCGTGAGTACGCCTTCCATGTACACGTAAAAGGTGCTGGTCTGGCCTCCGCGGGCCAGAACCGGGCAGAATTGAATGCTTTTGCGAAAGGATTCGGCCGATTGCGGTTGCAGACTTCCCAGCTTGTGAAAGGCCAGCACCCGGTTTTCGGCGGTTTCGTACACCCGCATGTATTCGGTGCCGGCGTAGATAAATTGCAGGAATACCGCCTGGTCGGTTGCGTTGGTAATCTGAAACCGGAACCAGTAGCCCAACTGGTAATTAAACGGCTTGATCAGGCGGTTTTCGGTCGGAACAAACCGGAATTGCGCCGGGTTGCGGAGCAGGTCATCGATGGAAACCGCCCCGGCTTTTGCCTCCAGCAGGTCACTGGTCCCGAACACCTCATACACCTGATTCAGATCGCTCACCCGCACCGGATCGGCTCCGGCCCGGAAAAAAAGCAGCAGACTCAGTAAGACAAGCCCTATAAGTCGATTCATTGCATCCGGTTTTTCGTTCAGGAAACAGCTGGCAGCAGGGCCGTCCGCAACATCACATCTACTTTGTGGGCCGTCGTTCCGAATTCCTTGCGGGCGATGTAGCCCAGCGGCAGGCGGAGCAGGATCGGCGGATAAGCCACCTTCCGGCCCAGCGTGGCCGAGGCTGTTTCCAGCTCCGCCAGAAGCCGCCGGCGCTCGGTTTCCGATTTAGCCTGGTGCAGACCGAGGCTTTTCTCCCACGCCAGATCGCGGCCTTTTTTCATATAAGCCCGTTCAACGGCCTTGATTTTGTCCGAAAAATAAGTCACCAGCGTGCCGAACGGCCGGAAAACCCGGCCCACATTGTCGTTCATCTGGTCATACATATCGTCGAACAGTTCGTTCATTTTTGCAAAATCGTTCTTGAAGCGCTCCATGTCTTTGCCCCGGTAGACTTCCGCCACCACAATGGGCAGGTCGTACGAAATATGGGCGTTGGCCGCCGAAAAAATATACTGATCGGTCGTAATAACCGTCCGGGCCGCGTCGAACGACAGTTGCCAGGGGGCCGACGCCGGTTTCCCATCGAAATACTGATTGATGGCTTCGAAATAGCGGTTTCCGAAACCAACATCGACCCGCTCCATCTCGATTGGATTCTCGAATAAACCCAGCCGTAATCCTTCGGCTACCCGTTGCGTCACCAATTTATAAATGGCGGCAAAAAGCCCCATCGGATTGTTCTGCGACCGCAGGTGCCGGGCTACTTTATCGAGGTAAAAAATAACTTCGTCGATGGTCTGCGCGGGCGGAATCCGGAAATCCGGTTTTTCCGATTCCCAGGTGTCGGTCAGCGCCGACGGCAGGTAAAACTGCTCGCTTTTCGCGCCGTTGTAATACGCCATCACCAGGTCGATCATCTGGTTGCTGAAGGCCCGGCCCAGCGCACCCATGAGCAGATGCCGGTCGCCGGTCGCCTGAAACCGCCGGTCCAGCCACTGAATGGCGTTCAGAACCGCCGAGTCATCGGCTGCGTCGTCTTTGGCTACTTCCAGCAAATCCGCGTAGGGATCACCAATGAAAAACCGGATGAAGTAGGGCGATAGTTTTTGCAGCGGACCCAACGACAGCCGGGAATTCATCAGGTCGATGCAGGCTTCCGTCAGTTCAATCCCCTCGCGTCCGCCATCGGGCGAGCGACCGGCCTGCTGCGCCAGGATGGCGTTCATCAAAAACCGCCCGTCGTCGTCATCGGCCGTGTTCAGGTCGTCGTCAACGCCAATCAGGTGCCCCACGACTTTCCACAGGTGCAGGTAGCCGTCGCGCTCCTCCGGCGTGAGTTCGATGCCCATCTGCTTTAAACCGTCGATGATCACGACCCCGAACGACAGCAGCGTGCCGACCAGATCCTGCTGGTTGATCGGAATCCCGTATTGCTCCACATCCCAGCGGTGCTGCTGGGCGTGATACCGGATCACGGCGTGCATCAGCCGGACTTTCTGAATGGAAACAATAGCCGTTCCGTCGTGCTCGAAGCTATTCAGCGTCAGCACGTTGACCACAAACTGGGCGGTTTCCATCAGCCGCCGGGTGAACGAATCGAGTGAGCCGTCGTGCACCCGCAACCGGCCCGTGCGGTACAGCACCTTGGCGCCCCGCCAGCAGGTGTAACAGAGCGGCAGCGATTTACAGAGCAGCAACAGCAGAATTTTCGGCCCGTACTGCCTGAAAACATCGGCCGCCACCATAAGTTTAAACGGTTCGGCCCAGTCGGGTAGGTGGCGGGTTTTGGCAAAATAATCTTCCACAATCTGCTTCAGGCGGTCGGGCAGGACGTCGAAAGCCGGGTTTGGAAAATGGCGGTTCTGGACCAGCATCTGAAAAATCTGGTCGATTTCACCTTTCTGGTTATCGCGCAGAATGGCGGCAATGGTGTCGTCGGCGAGCGGGTCGCCCAGCCGTCGTTTGTTCCACAGAAAGTCGTCGGTCCAGGTGGCAGGCGAAGGGCTAAGCATCAGCAAGGAAGGGAAACGGTTAAGGTAACCTTAAATACGTATTTTAGTACCTGATTTCCAATTTCTCCGGCACATTCCCGCTTTCCACCGCAATCATTTTCACGGCCTTACAATAGTTTGTAGTTTGCGGAGAATCCTACTTCCATGAAACGAACGATTCCGCCCCTGCTGATTCATCTTTCGATTGGGCTGGCCTTTCTGGCTCTCCCCTATATTTTTGCGCCGAACGGATTTCCGGGTTTATCCCAACTGGCTCAGAACCCGCACGAACGGACCAACTTTCTGTCGTACCTGTTCATGCTGGCGTTTTTTTACCTGAACTATTACGTTCTGATTCCGCGGCTGTATTTCGAACGAAAGTACGCGGGATACGTCAGCAGCGTGATCGGCTGTTTTCTGGTGATCATTGCCGTGGTTATCTGGCTCGACCGGCAGGATATTTTTCTCCGACCGGACCGGCAACAACCGCCCGCTCCGCGCAGTTTGCCAGCGCCCGACCATCGTCCTCCCCCGCTGGCCCGTGTTCCGCGCGGCCCCATTCCGGCCCGTCTGACCCAAAAACCGCCTTTTGGCTTTGAACTGAGCCACGCGCTTTTCCTGTTTCTGGTCGGCATTTTCGTCAGCCTTTTTTTGCAGATTAACAACCGCTGGCGGCAAACCGAGCAGGAAAAACTGGCCACCGAGCTGTCGTACCTGAAGGCGCAGATCAACCCGCATTTTCTGTTCAATACGCTCAACAGCATCTATTCGCTGGCCATCGAGCAGTCCGACAAAACCGCCGATGCCGTGGTCAAACTCTCGTCGCTGATGCGCTACGTAATCCGCGACGCGGGCAGTCATCAGGTGCCGCTGGCGAAGGAGCTGGACTACATCCGGAATTACATCGACTTGCAGAAGTTGCGGCTGGACGATACGGTTTTGATTGAATTTATCGTCACCGGCAGCCCCAACGGTACGCCCATTGCGCCCCTGATCCTGATTTCGTTTATCGAAAACGCCTTTAAATACGGGGTCAACCCGGAGGAGGAATCCCGGATCCGGATTGCCATCACGTTGCCGGAAAACAAGTTGCAGTTGTTTGTGTTCAACCGGAAAGTGCGCGTTTTTCACGGTGACGAAACGGCGGGCGGCATCGGCATTGAAAACACCAGAGCCCGGCTGCAACTGATTTATCCGGACCGTCATACGCTGGTCATTAACGACACCGCCGACGGTTTTTCCGTGGACCTAACGATTGATCTGACATGATCCGAGCCATTGCCCTCGACGACGAACCGCCCGCGCTGCGGGTGCTCACTCATTTTTGCAGCCAGGTTGACGCCGTGGCGTTGGAGAAGACGTTTTTGCGGCCCGACGAAGCCCTGGCACACCTGCAGCAGACGCCCACCGACCTGCTGTTTCTCGACATCAACATGCCGTCGGTGTCGGGCATTGAGTTTCACAGGGCGGTTCCGGAGTCGATGATGGTCATTTTTACGACGGCCTACGCCGAGTTTGCCGTGGAAGGCTTCAACCTGAACGCCGTCGATTACCTGCTGAAACCGTTCACGTTCGGGCGGTTTCAGCAGGCGGTTCTGAAAGCCACCGAACACCATCGCCTGCGCCACGCGGCCGAACCCGCGAAGGATGCTTACCTCTACATCCGGGCCGATTACACCCTGCACAAAATTGCGCTGGCGGATATTCTGTTCATCGAAGGACTGGACGATTACCTCAAAATTCACCTGCAGAGCACCAGCCACCCCATTGTGGCCCGGATGACGATGAAAACCGCCCTCCAGAAACTCCAGGAAGCCGACCCGGACACCGGGCGGTTTATTCGCGTGCATCGGTCATACATCGTGCCGTTTAGCCGGATCGAGCAGGTCCGCAACCGGATCATTACGCTGGCGGGCGAGGAAATTCCGATTGGCATGAGCTACGAAACCGATTTCCTGAAACGATTTCAGCCATAAAAAAAGCTTCCCTGAGCGCTCAGGGAAGCTTTTTCTGCGGTTATATTATTGTACTAACTCACCGGGCCTTTTCCGAGTATTTTTTCGGCAAAATGTTCGTCGGCGATCAGTTTTCTAATAATCTCCACATCATTTTCAGTCAGTAAATCACCGATGCTCAATTGATAAATATTGGCCAGCCCTTCCAGTTTATCGATTGAGGGACGCGTCTGACCACTTTCCCATTTGCAATAAGCCGGTTGAGTCATTCCAATGTTGAACGCGATGTACTCCTGCGAATAGCCAAATAATTGACGCAGCCGCCGAAGCTTTTCAGATAGGACAGGCATAGTTGTACCAGGGTTAAAGTTTACTTAAAATAGATGCAATTCAATTAAGTAAAGCGTTTTCACATAGCTACTTCCCGTTTATTCCCGGTTTGTATTTGTATCAATTAAACCTACGACTGAACCGTATGTTTCGGATTGGCGACAAGAGGCTACTGTTATCTAACGGTCTTCTTTCTCCTAAAAGAAACTCTTTTTTAGCTGGTTATAGGATTATAACTGCGGGCTATGAAGATATAAATGTTAGTTATCGGTATGCATTGGTTTATCCCCCACCTTTGTATCAGGCAAACGGCACAACAGCCGACGCCCAGCGGAAGCCGAAAAGCGATTATAGAGTAGGCACTCAGTAAATACAAACGTTATGAAAGCGATGAATCTGGCAAACCTCCAGGTAGAGGAGCTGACCCAAACAGAAATGACTGAGCATGTAGGTGGTGGTTATGGCAACGGTTTTAGCTACGAAAGCAATGATAGCAAAACCTCGTTCGGCACTGGCCTGAGTCTGGATTTCGGATTATTCTACGAGAAAGAATCCAGCTCGAAAAGCTTCGATTCCGGCCGCAGCAACCGCGGTGGTCTGCTGGGCATTTTGTAAGAAACGCTGCTGAAGTACGCTTCAGATCCATACGCATCCGGGCGTCAACCGGCTCAGGTGAATGCATAGGCATGTTCACCGGGCCAGTTGACGACCGGTTTTTTTGTTGGCAACCCCGGTTGAATCCCGCAAAGTTTTCAAAACATTCCTGATCTGCTCTTAAAGACGGTTTATTCTCAAAAGTGCTAGTGATTGACTCATTTGTGACAGCGTGTTCCCGGCATCCTCCCGACCTTTGATGCATCCAAAAGGGATTAATCAATCTGACCACAAAAAAATCACATAGCCATGAAAACGCTCGTCAACACCCTGTTCGCTGCCCTCGCCCTTACGGTTTTTAGCGTCACCACTTCCCTGGCCGAACCCCACAAACCCATTGGCCGTCCCCAGAGAGCAGCCGCCTTCCAGAGCGGCATGTACACCACCGTCGAAGGCAAGCTCCAGATTGCCATCAACAAGGAAATCGGCGGTGCGGTGGTGGTTTCACTGAAAAATCGCGCCGGAGCCGAGCTGTTCGTGCAGGAAATCGGGAAACGTCAGGCGGCTGCCCGGCTGCGGCTGGACGTGAGCAACCTGCCCGACGGCATCTACCAGGTAATCGTTTCCAATGGTGTCGAGGAAACCACCCAAACCGTCACCCTGGGCAGCCCGCAACCCAGCGTGGTAAACCGGGTGGTTGCCCTCCAGTAAAACCGCCCTCCTCCCCGTTCTAAACAGTAAACAACACCGATAACGCTATGTCCCTTCCGGTCCGCGGCTTCGCACTGGAAGGGATTTTTTTGCTTCGGCCCGGGCCGAGTCCCGGAAATCGCCCGACCGGTTTTTAAGTAACTGGGCTATTCTTTTTTTCTATAGTATTTATATAGACAAAATAGCCTTGCTACTTAAATAAGTTTTAGTTTTGGCCCACAACCGGTTTTCAGCCGCATTCGAAACCGCCGAACCTAACTTTATCCGTCACTTTTCAACCGTTCGTTTAAAACCCGGTTCAGACCGTGAGCGCTTTGCGGATTCCGTCAACGGCCTGCGGTTTCGGAAACGAGACTCTCCGGTTCACTGTTGTATGGCCAAATGCGTACCTATTACTTTTTTACATTCCAATTACGATGAGAATTTTTACAGCAAAACCCGTAAAATGGTCCCTCACTACTTTGTTTGCGCTGCTGGCGCTGGTGAGCTTTGGACAAAAAGCAACCATTGAAGGAACCGTGCGCGACAACCAGGCCGCCTTACCCGGCGCGTCGGTTTACCTCCAGGGCAACCGGCAGGGCACCATCACCGATGCGAACGGCCGGTATCAGTTACAACTCGAAGACGGCACCTACACGCTCATTGCCAGTTTTACCGGCTACAGCCCCCAAAGCCAGCCGATTACGGTTTCGGGGGGCCAGGCCCAAACCGTAAACTTTACCTTGCAGGGCGCCACGCTCAACGAAGTAGTCGTGCTGGGGTCGCGCGGGGAGCCCCGTTCGCAACTCGACACGCCGGTGCCGGTCGATGTGATCGATATCCGTTCCCTTACCCGGGATGTGCCGCAGGTCACCATCAACCAGATCCTGAATTACGTCGCGCCCTCCTTCAACGCCAACACGCAGGTGCTCGGCGACGGAACCGACCACATCGATCCGGCTTCGCTGCGCGGCCTCGGTCCCGACCAGGTGCTGGTGCTCATCAACGGCAAACGGCGGCACACCACCTCGCTGGTCAACATCAACGGCACGTTCGGGAAAGGCTCGGTCGGTACGGATCTGAACGCCATTCCGACTGCGGCCATCAAGAAAATTGAAATTCTGCGCGACGGCGCTTCCGCCCAGTACGGTTCCGACGCCATTGCCGGGGTGATCAACATTGTGCTGGAAGATAACGTCAACCAGGTTCGGGCCAATCTGACGGCCGGTGGCTTTGCCTCCAAAAATTCCGAAGGCGGTCTGGACGGTGACAACGTGCAGGCCAACGTAAACTACGGTTTGCCCGTTGGCGACAAAGGCGGTTTTATCAACCTGGCCGGGTCTTTCGATTTCCGCAATCCGACCAACCGCATGAAGGAGTTTACCGGTACGATCTTCTCGGATTACAACAACCCGACGCTTTATCCCACGCCAACGGGGGCCGACATCACCACCGCCGAGTTGCAGCGCCGGGGCCAGACGCGCTCGGATTATAACTCCCGCATCGGGCAGTCGGCCAACCGGGGGGGCGCGTTTTTCCTCAACAGCATCATTCCGCTGCAAAACGGGGCGGAGTTTTACGCCTTCGGGGGCTTGAACTACCGCAAGGGCGAGTCGGCGGCTTTCCGGCGGCAACCCGCCCAGATTACCCAGAACATTGCCGAAATCTATCCGCTGGGCTACCTGCCGCTCATCGTCACGGACAATTACGATCAGTCCATCGCGTTTGGATTGCGGGGAAAAGTCGGGGCCTGGAACGCGGATTTCAGCAACACCTTCGGCCGCAACCAGATCGACTTCACAACCGAAAACAGCCTGAATGCCTCGTTGCAGCGGGCGTCGCCCACCCGGTTTACCGATGGCGGCTACCGGTTTGCCCAGAACACCACCAACCTGGACTTCAACCGCCGGTTCGACGAAGCCCTGAGCGGCATTACTGTGGCTTTCGGGTTTGAACACCGCTACGAAAACTACCAGATCGTCGAGGGAGAGGAGAATTCGTACCGCAACTACGGCAATGCGCTGCAAATTGGCGTGGGCAGCGACGGCAAGCCCATTTTGGTCCCCGACATCAGCGGCAACATCGCCACCCGGTTTGCCGCCAACGGGGCAGTGCTGGCCGGTGGGGCGCAGGCCTTCCCCGGTTTCCGGCCCGAAAATGCCGTTAATGCGTCCCGCACGGCCATTGCCGCCTACACCGATTTCGAATTTAACTTTACTCCAGCCTGGCTGATCGACGCGGCCGTGCGATTTGAGAATTATTCGGATTTTGGCTCTACGGTGAACGGAAAGCTGGCGACGCGGTATAAAATTGGCGAGCAATTCGCGCTGCGGGCCGCCGTCAACACCGGGTTTCGGGCGCCGTCGCTCCACCAGCGGTATTTCAGCGCCACCTCCAATTTGTTCGTCGATGGTGCGATCATCGACGCCGGAACCTTCACCAACGACAGCCGCCCGGCGGAATTACTGGGCATTCCTTCGCTTAAACAGGAAACGTCCTACAGCTACAGCGCCGGTCTGACGGGCAACTTCGGTCCGTTCAAAGTCACCGTCGATGGGTACTTTATCCGCATCAACAACCGCATCATTTATACCGGACAGTTTCTGGGCAGCAACGGCGCCACCGCTTCCCCGCAGGACCGCGAGATTTTTGATTTGCTGCGGCAGGCCGGTGCGCAGACCGCCCGTTTTTTTGCCAACGCCATTGACACCGAAACCAAAGGAATCGACGCGGTGATTACCTACGCCAAGCGGCTGGGACCGGGCCGTTTCCGGGCCGATCTGGCCGGAACTTTCGTGCGCACGAGTCTGGTCGGGGCGGTAAAGGCGTCTCCGCTGCTGGTGGGCAAAGAAAGCACGTATCTGGACCGGGCCAGCCGGACTTACCTGGAATCGGCGGTTCCGCGCGTGAAAGGCAATCTGACGCTGAGCTACGCGATTGGCAAATGGGATCTTTTCTTCCGAAATGTGTATTTCGGACCGGTCGATGCGGCCACCAATGTCGAGGCTGATCAGCAGACTTTTGGGGCCAGAGTCATTACCGATCTGGGCCTGAGCTACGCCTTCCAGCAAAATCTGCGGCTGACGCTGGGTGCCAACAACCTGTTCGACGTGTATCCGGACGAAACCATCGGCGGCAACCGGGGCGCGGGCTATTTCCCGTATTCCCGCACGGGTCAGCAATTTGGCTTCAACGGCCGGTTTGTCTTTACCCGCCTGGCACTGACGTTTTAAGTCAGCGACTTCCGCCTTTCGATGACCGGTTTTTTAGCCGTCCGGAAGGCGGAAGTTTCTTTTCAGTATCTTCAGTAAACTTTTTGGCTGAGCTTGTTCAGGCAATCCCCATGCGCATCAAATCCCTCGCCCTGCTTCGGCAGGAAGCCGCCGAAAGCGGACAAAGCAGCCTCAAACGTTCTCTGGGCGCGTTTAACCTGGTCGCCATCGGAATCGGCGTCATCATCGGAGCCGGTTTGTTCTCGCTGACGGGACTGGCAGCCGCCAACCACGCCGGTCCGGCTGTCACCCTCTCGTTTCTGGTGGCAGCCGTCGGCTGTGCGTTCAGCGCCCTGTGTTACGCCGAATTTGCGGCCATGGTGCCGGTAGCGGGCAGCGCTTATACCTATGCCTACGCAACGCTGGGTGAGTTATTCGCCTGGATCATCGGCTGGGATCTGGTGCTGGAGTATTCGGTGGGAGCCGCCACGGTGGCCATCAGCTGGTCCCAGTACCTGTCCCGGTTTCTGAGCGCCTACGGTTTGCATTTGCCCCCGCAGCTGAGCTTGTCGCCTTTCGAAACCGCCACCGCTGCCGACGGCTCCGTGGTGTCCGGCTACGTGAATTTACCGGCGGTGCTGATTGTGGTGCTGGTCACGGGCGTAATCATACGCGGCACGTCCGGTTCGGCGCTGCTGAACGCCATTGTGGTCGCGCTGAAAGTGCTGGTCGTGCTGGTGTTCATTGCCCTCGGCTGGCAATACATCGATCCCGCCAATTACCAGCCCTACGTTCCGGCCAATACCGGCCTGTTCGGGGAATACGGCTGGAGCGGGGTGCTGCGCGGAGCCGGGGTGGTTTTCTTCGTGTTCATCGGGTTCGATATTGTGGCCACGATGGCGCAGGAAGCCCGCAACCCGCAACGGGATATGCCCATCGGCATCATTGGGTCGCTGCTGGTCTGCACGGTTTTGTTTGTGCTGTTCGGTCACGTCATGACGGGCATGGTCCAGTACACCGAATTCAAAAACAGTGCGGCTCCGGTGGCCATTGCCATCGAGAAAACCCCGTACCGCTGGCTGGGGCAACTCATCATCGGTGCCATTCTGATCGGGTACGTTTCGGTTATTCTGGTCGATTTGCTGGGGCAGTCGCGGGTGTTCTTTTCCATGAGCCGCGACGGTTTGCTGCCCCGGGTGTTCTCGGAGGTACACCCCCGGTTTCGGACCCCTTACAAAGCCAACCTGGTGCTTTGTATGTTCATTGGTCTCTTTGCCGGTTTTGTCCCGATTCGGGTGGTCGGCGAAATGACGAGCATTGGCACCCTGCTGGCGTTTGTGATAGTTTGTCTGGGCGTCATGGTGCTGCGCAAAACCCAGCCCGACGCGCCCCGCGCTTTCCGGACGCCCTGGGTGCCGGTGGTGCCCATTTTAGGTATTCTGACCTGCGCGGTGATGATGTTTTCGCTGCCCGGCGACACCTGGCTGCGGCTGATCATCTGGCTGGCCCTTGGCCTGGTGATTTACTTTCTGTACGGGAAAAACCGCAGTAAGCTGCACATTTCGGAAAAATAAAGGCCGCCAGCCGAAAACGGGCCCAAGCCGGAGCCAGTGGGCACTAAGGAGATTTCCGCGCCGATTGCTTTTAGGAGGTATGACATCCGCTCCTCCCGCCCCGCTGCCCTGGTCAACCGGACAGAAAACCGCCTTCCGGTTTTTTACCGTTTACTTTCTGGTCTACCTACTGCCCCTGAATTCAGGCGTGTGGGCGGATATTGTACCCTGGGTCGGGCGCACCCTTCTTCGATTACCCTACGAAATCACGGTCCTTCCCAACGGCAGCGGAGACACTACCTTCAACTACGTACAGGTGCTCTGTTTTCTGGTCGTCGCCCTGGTGGGCTGCCTGGTCTGGAGCTTGCTGGACCGGCGCAGAGCCCATTACCGCCAGGCGTTGTACTGGCTGCTGGTTCTCTTGCGGTATTATCTGGCGATGATGATGTTTCTGTACGGGTTTGCCAAAATAGACCACTCCCAGTTTCCTTCCCTCAACCTGTTCCGCTTAGCCCAGCCGCTTGGTCAGTTTTCTCCCATGGGGCTGGCCTGGACATTCATGGGGTACTCAACCGGTTATAACTGGTTTACCGGAACGGCGGAAGTCGTAGGCGGTTTTTTCCTGCTTTTCCGGCGAACGACTCCCCTGGCGGGCGTCATTCTGCTGGCCGTCATCGGCAACATCGTAGCCCTGAATTTTGCTTTTGATATCCCGGTCAAACTGTTTTCAATGCACCTGCTGCTGATGACGGTTTTCATTCTGGTGCCCGATGCCGGCCGGTTGGTGAATGTGCTGATGCTGAATCGTCCGGCCCCGGCCCGGGACCTGAGCCCGGTTTTTACCACCAGGCGGCTTCGGCTGGCGGGCATCGTCGTCAAAACGGTGCTGATTGGCGGTTTTCTGGCTCCGCGTCTGATTCAGTTTCTTCCGACCAGCCGTGCCGCACGTGCTTCTAACCCCAAGCCGAGCTTACGGGGGCTTTATCAGGTCACCCGGTTTCACCTGAACGGCGATTCGCTACTGGCCGACTCGGCCCGCTGGCGACAGGCCGTAGTCGACGGTTCGGCGCAACACACCAGTTTGCTGATTCGCATGGCCAACGACTCGCTTCGCTGGTACCAACTGGAAACCGACACGGTCAACCGGCAGGCCACCCTCTACCAGGACACGACGAAAAAATACCGCTTGCACTACCAGCAATCCGGTTCCGGAGCCCTGGTGCTGAGCGGTCGTCTGGCTAACGACTCGGTTTTTGTCCGGCTCCGGCGGCAGGCGGATGACCACTTTTTGCTGGTAAACCGGGGGTTTCACTGGATCAATGAGCGTCCGTTTAATCGATAAACAAAAACCGCTTTATTTTGACCCCAATCGGTTGATTTCTGAACAGAATGTGATTAATTCGTAGCGGGGCATAGGCCCGAACCGCGCGCGGAGAAAGTCCAGCCCCGTTGACGGCCCATTCTGTGAAATTACGATGAACACCGGCAAAGAGCTTCTGTTTTTTTTCAGCGCCCTAGGTGCGTTCAACGGACTCGTGCTGGGGCTGTTCCTCTTGTTTTTTGCGCAAAAGAAGTACGTCGCCAACTATTTTCTGGGAGCACTGCTGCTGGCCCTGGGTATCCGCATCGGGAAGTCGGTTTTTCTTTATTTTGACGGAAAACTGCCCAAAATCTACCTGCAAATTGGCCTTTCGGCCTGTTTCTTTATCGGACCGCTGGTCTACTTTTTTGTCAGTTCGGCCCTAAAACCGGCCGAAAAAATACCGAAAAGCTGGCTCTGGACACTCGCTGGGCTGACGGTCCTTACCCTGCTCATCGGACTTTCTTTCCCGTATGAAGGGTTCCCGGTTTACTGGAACCGCTATTTCGCCAGAGTTATTTACCTGCAATGGTTCGGTTTTCTGGTGGCCGCCGGGTGGGTCATCCGGGGGCTGCTCGGACGGTTTTTCATCCGGTCGTACCGCATGAAACCGGCGGAGACCTGGATTGCCATGATTTTCGTGGGCAACGGGGTTATCTTCCTGTTTTATTTCACCTCCCTGATCAACGCGCCGTTCGCGTCCTACATCAGTGGCGCCATTGCCTTCACGCTGATCCTGTACCTGATGGCAACCCTTTTCTTTTACCGGAAAAATACCGACGAACTTTTTCTGCTCCTGCCTGTGAAGCCCGTTGCCAAAAAAGTAAACGAAAGCGATGCCGGAATCTGGCTGACCAAACTGGAGCGGGTAATGACCGAAAAAGGGGTTTACAAAAATCCGGATCTGAAACTGCATGACCTGTCGCGGGAAATTCAGATCTCCGGCCACCAGCTTTCGGCGCTGCTCAACGAGCATCTGGGCAAAAATTTCACCACCTACGTCAACGAATTCCGGATTGCCGAAGCCTGCAAACTGATGACTACCGACCCACGCTTTACGCTGGAAGCGATCGGGTATGAGGTGGGCTTTAACGCCAAATCCACTTTTTTTGCCGCCTTTAAAAAAAGTAAGGGCGTTACGCCCGCTACCTATCAACAAGCTGCCAATCAATCGCTTAGCCTTTAATCGGAGTACGGTTTTATAAATCCATACGCCTGATTCCTGTTTCCTGAACCCCTGCCGACGGTCCGCTGCTGATTTTTGGATTTACCAAAATCCGTTCACCCATCAGCCATGAAGCGCCCCGGTTCGCTGTTTCTGATTAGTTTCCTCTTCACCCTGGCCCATTCCGTTACCGGTCAGTCGTTCTTTTCATTCAAGGCCCGGGTCGTCAACGCTCGTCAGGAACCCATCGCGGTGGACGCCCGATTGCTTTCCCTGCCCGATTCGACGCTGTTGAAAAGCGGTTATTTTCCGGATGGACGGGTGTCGTTTCCGGCGATTCCACCAACAAAAACCGTACTCCGGCTGAGCAGCCTGTCGTTTGCGGACACCTCCATTGTCCTTGAAAACCGGAATCAAGCGCATCAGGACCTGGGTGTGCTGGTCATGCAGGAGCGTCCGGTCCAATTGAATGAGGTGCGCATCAGCCGCCCGGCGCCCTTGATCCGCTACGGAGACAACGGCAGCATAAATGTGCAGGTGGCCGGTTCCCTGCTGGCGGGCAGCGCTTCCGTCACTCAGGTGCTGGAACGATCGCCCGGCCTCACCTTCAACGAGGGGCGAATCAGCGTGGTGGGCAAGGGCGAAGCGCTTATTTTCCTGAACAACCAGGCCATTTCCTACGAGCAGATGATCGCCATTCCCATCAGTCAGATTGTCCGGGTGGAGATTATAGCCAATCCGTCGTCGCGCTACGATGCCGAGGGAAAAGCCGTGATCCGGATCATCACCCGAACGAATGCCGAAACGGGCACCACGGGCTCGGTAACCCAGCAATTTACACACGCGGACTTTGCCGGGGGCGAAGGCAATACGCTGGCCGATCTGACCTACCGGCGCGGGAAACTAACGCTGACCGGGAATTATACGCTGCGCACCGGCAACGACCGCGAACGGCTCTACACCACCCGCACCCGGCCGGATTCGGCCATCTTTTTACGCTCCGAACTGACGACGGACTGGCAGCGGAAACTCCGCAATTATTCCGGTTTCGGGTTTGGTATGCAGGTTAAACCAACCGAAAAAACCGACTTCGCGCTGGCCTACAAGGGAAATCTGGACCGGCAGGGTGGCCAGCAATTCAGCCAAAACCGGATCGAGGATGCGGTGAATACCGGTTTTTATACGAGCCGGCTCACCAAAAACGAAAAGCGGCTGAACCATTCGCTGCTGTTTAACTACAACCGTGCGCTGGATTCGCTCGGATCGGGCCTCTTTGTGGGCAGCCAGGTGGCCCGGTTCCGGACGAATATCCGCGACGGAATTGCCGAAAGCAACCGGGTCAACGACAGCAGTTTCGCCCGGCTGCTCAAAAACAACCAATCGTATCACATTACGATTTCGAGCACGCAGGCCGATTACACCCGGGTGTTGAACCGCAACCGAAAACTCGAAACCGGCTTGAAATTTACGTACGCCAGAACCGCTTCGGCCACGGATTTCCTGGTGGCCGCTCCGGAAGCCGGTTTTGCGCTGGATCCCGCCTTGTCCAGCCAGTTTGCCTACACGGAACTGCTCCCGGCGGCTTACCTCCAGTATACCGGTGCCATCGGCCAGAAAATCCGCCTTGCCGCCGGAATCCGGGGCGAATGGACGCGCTATACCCTGAACACCACCGCCGGAGCCGGGCAGGTGCTTCAACAAAGCTATGGCAACGTCTTTCCCAATCTGTTGCTGACCAAAACCGTTACGGCCGAGCTGGACGTTCGGCTTTCGTACGTGGCCAAAATCACCCGCCCCCGGTATCAGGCCCTGAATCCCTGGATAATTTATCAGGACCCGTTCACGAGCATTCAGGGAAACCCCAATCTGCGGCCCGAAAAAATCCACTCGTTTGAACTGGGGCTGACTTACCGGCAGTTTGACGTTCGGGCCGGTTACAATTATACTCAGGACCCCATCTCCGGGGCAGCTTTGCGGGGCGACGGTCCGAATCAGTACGTTCTCAAAGGCATCAACCTCGAAAAAGACCATACCCTGTTTCTATCCGGCACGGGCGCCCTGACCATCGGCTGGTGGAACACGACCAACACCCTGACGCTGAGCCAGAGCAAGTCGATTGATCACCAGTACGGTTTTGAGCTGGTCCGGCCCCGGCCCCAGTTGTACGTTTACACCAATAACACCTTCACGGTCAGCACATTATTCAAGGTCCAGCTGCTGGCCTGGTATCTGGGCGACAAATATTACGGGCTGTACCACAACCATAGCCGGGCGACGGTAACGCTCGGGCTGGAAAAGGATTTCTTTAAAAATACCTGGAAGCTGCGGTTGACGGCCAACGATCTGTTTCACCAGACCAATGCGTCGGGCACCTACAGCGTTGGCCAGACCGACATTTATTTTGACCGCACCTACGCCACCTCCAATTTCAACCTCAGCCTCACCTATCGCTTCGGGAAACCGCTGAAAACCGCCTACCGAAGCAAAGCAACGGCCGACACGGAGCAAAACCGGGCGCGCTGACAGCCGGCGGTTTTCGGCCCGGGTTATTTTTTTATAACCGTCAGTTATCAAGATATAAAAACCGGTTATCAGACAGAATCGCTTTATTAACCAACTTTGTTTCAACATCATGGTAATTGATAAGATCATCATTTGCCGGATGTCAGCGAAAGCCGAAAAGCTACTAGAGTAGGCACTTATTCACACTTTTACGCCGATGAAAACGTTCAATTTTGTTCAACTCGATGTTACCGAAATGACCGATCAGGAATTAATTGAAACCCTGGGCGGCACCAACAACCAGCCTTCCAACAACTCCGGCGACTGCCATTCCTGGTGTGGCAGTCAGAGCAGCGACAGCAGCCGCAAAAGCAGCTTCCTGGGCATCGGTTTAAGCCTGGATATCGACCTGAGTCTGGATTTTGAATCCAGCCGCAGTTCACGGTCCTGGTCCTGTTAAGAATCCGGGATAGCGTACAACCGCCGTAATCAGCAGAAAAGCAGTCCGACACAGCGTGGGTAATACCCTCCGTGGGCTTCTTTTCTGCTGTTTGCATTGGTCTGCACCGACTACTAAATAAAGAAAACAAATCACCGGACCGGCGGTTTTTATTTGAATTGGAAAATACGCCTTCTATCATCTGTCCTACTTCGTGTTATGAATGACAAAGACTTTTCCTCGAGTCTGATTACGTATTTGCCCCGGGTTAGTGTCCGTAGTCAGATTATTTACATGTCCGTGCTGGCCGTCGTCCTGATCACGCTGCTGGCTTTGCCGTTTATCTACGTCGACGTTTCGGTGCAGGCTTCCGGCCTGGTTCGCCCGGTTTCGGAACGCAGTGAAGTGAAAGCCACGACCGGCGCCATCGTCGAAAAAGTGCTGGTGAAAGAATGGGAATCCGTTCGGCAGGGCCAGCCGCTCTTCCAGCTCCAGTCCGAAACCCTCAACACCAAGCAGCGGCTGCTCGACCAGCAGCGCCAGGAAAAACAATCGTTCATCAAAGATTTACACCAGCTTACCACGAAATCCTGGAAGGAAGTCAGCGGCTTGACGGCTCCCCTTTACCGGCAGCAGTACGCGCAGTTTCGGGCCATTGTGGAAGAAAGCTGGCATGCGCAGGAAAAATTGAAGCGCGAATACCTCACCAGCCAATCGTTATTCAACCAGAAAGTGATTGCCCGGCTGGAATACGAGGATGCGCTGTATGCCCACAAAGCGTCGATGGCGCGCTACAATTCGCTCGTCGAACAGCAGCGCAGCGACTGGCAAACCGACCTCACGCAGAGCCTCCGCGATCTGACGGGTTTGGAATCCGAAGCCGAGCAACTTCGTGAGCAACAGTCGCTTTACGTCCTGAAAGCGCCGGTGGCCGGAACAGCCAGCCAGTTGGCGGGCCGGTACGCGGGCAGCTACGTGCAACCCGGCGACGTGCTGGCGGTGGTTTCGCCCGATTCCACGCTGATCGTTGAGTCGTACGTTTCCTCGAAAGACATTGGGCTGGTGCAGCCCGGTCAGCCGATTCGCCTGCAGGTCGATGCCTTTGACTACAACCAGTGGGGGCTGCTGACGGGCAAGGTGCTCGACATCGCCAACGACTTCACGATGTCGGAAGGGCAGCCGGTTTTTAAAGTCCGCTGTCAACTGGACCGTAACTACCTGACCTTGTCGAACGGCTACCAGGGCCAGTTGAAAAAAGGAATGACGGTTTTGACCCGGTTTAAAGTAAGCCGTCGTACGCTGTTCCAGCTTCTGTACGACAAAACCGACGACTGGCTAAACCCGACGAATTCTTCCGGAACCAAGCAGTTGGCAGTGAGCAGTTCCCGGTAATACGCCGTAGGTCTGCGGCTCCTGAATCCCGAAACGTTGGCTGGAATTAGGAGCGTAACGCTTTTCCATCTCTGTCTCACAACCAATTATGACGTCCCGCACCAAGATTAAACAACGCGATATTACCGATTGCGGAGCCGCCTGTCTGGCTTCCGTGGCCGCCCATTACCGGCTGCTGCTTCCCGTTGCGCGCATCCGGCAACTGGCCGCAACCGACCAGAAAGGCACCAACGTTCTGGGCATGGTCGAAGCCGCCCAGAAGCTGGGTTTTCAGGCCAAAGGGGTGAAAGCCAGCCTGGAAAGTCTGTCGAAAGTCCCGCTTCCGGCCATCGCCCACGTGCAGATCAGGGACGGAGCCATGCAGCACTACGTGGTCGTTTACAAGATTAGCCCGACGCACGTCACCGTGATGGACCCCGCCGACGGGCAATTTTATACGAAAACGCACGAGGGCTTTAAACAGGATTGGACCGGTTTGCTCGTCCTGCTGGTTCCCGACGAAACGTTCAAGATCGGAAACGAAAAGACTTCGGTGTTACAGCGGTTTGCGCAGTTGATGCAGCCGTACCGGGGCATTCTGATCCAAACCCTGTTCGGGGCGCTGGTGTACACGATTCTGGGCCTGTCGTCGGCCATTTACGTGCAGAAAATCGTGGACAACGTGCTGGTCAACGGCAACCGGAATCTGCTCAATCTGCTCAGCGTGGTCATGATCGGGCTGCTGCTGATTCAGATTTTCATCAACATCACCAAAAGTTTTTTCAACCTGAAAACCGGGCAGCGGATGGATGCCGCCCTGATTCTGGGGTATTACAAACACCTGATGCGCCTGCCGCAGTCGTTTTTTGACACCATGCGCGTCGGCGAAATCACCTCCCGCATCAGCGACGCCGTCAAGATCCGGGCGTTCATCAACGACACGGCGTTGGCGCTGCTGGTCAACGTGTTGATCGTGCTGTTTTCGTTCGGGCTGATGTTCACGTATTACTGGAAACTGGCGCTGATCATCCTGATGGTGATCCCGTTGTATGCCGCCATCTACTGGGTTTTCAACCAGTTTAACCAGCGGTACCAGCGGAAACTGATGGAAAACTCCGCCGACCTGCAGGCTCAACTGGTCGAGTCGCTGAACGCCATGCCGACCATCAAGCGGTTTGGGCTGGAAGAACACGCCAGCCAGAAAACCGAAGCCCGGTTTGTGAACATGCTGAAAACGATTTTTCAGACCGGAACCGCCGGAATTTACGCCGGCAATGCTTCCGAATTCATCACCCGCTTGTTCACGATTATCCTGCTCTGGGCCGGGGCCGGTTTTGTGCTCGACAACGAACTGACGCCCGGCGAACTGCTGTCGTTTTACGCCATCATCGGCTATTTTACGGGGCCAGCCGCCAGCCTGATCGGGGCCAACAAAAGCATTCAGGAAGCCATCATTGCCGCCGACCGGCTTTTTGAAATCATGGATCTGGAGCGCGAATCGGACGAAAACAAGGTGCCGCTGAAAGCCGATATGGTGGGCGACATCCGGTTTGAGAACGTGACGTTCCGCTACGGCACCCGCGCCCCGGTTTTTGAAGAATTGACGCTGACCCTGCCCAAAGGAAAAATTACGGCGGTGGTAGGCGAAAGCGGCTCCGGCAAATCGACGCTGCTCTCGCTGGTGCAGGGGCTGTATCCGTTGCAGAGCGGCAGCATCCACATCGGCGAGTACGACACCAAACATTTGCTGCCCAACAGTCTGCGGGAAGTGGTGAGTGTGGTGCCGCAAAAAATCGATTTGTTTTCCGGAACGGTCATTGAAAACATTGCCGTGGGCGAAGAGGCTCCGGACATGCAGCGCGTGCTGAACATCTGTAACCACCTGGGAATTACCGATTTCATCGAACGAATGCCGAACGGCTTTAAAACCCACCTCGGCGAAAACGGTGCGTCCCTTTCGGGCGGACAACGGCAGCGCGTCGCCATTGCCCGGGCTTTGTACCGCGATCCCGAAATCCTGATTCTGGACGAAGCCACTTCGGCGCTGGATTCGACTTCGGAACAATTTGTGCAAAAAACCGTGCAGCAACTCCGCAAAGCCGGAAAAACCATCATCATCATCGCGCACCGGTTGAGCACGGTCAAAAAAGCCGACAAAATCGTGGTGCTCGAACAGGGCCGGCTGATTGAGGAAGGCAGCCACAAGGATTTGCTGCAAAACGGCAAAGCTTACTCGCAGTTCTGGCAGCAGCAAACCGAGGTTGTCTGATCAGGTGGTTTTGGCCGCGCGTTCCAGCTGACCGATCACCTGCGAATACCGGGAGGCAATGCTCAGAAATCCCTTGTCGTTCGGCAGGAACTCGTCGTACCAGTATTTCGGTGCCCCGGCGTTTCGACGGACCGTGCCGCGCAGGTCGATGTACGTTACGTTATCGTATTCAGCCGCAGCGCGTTGCAGCCGTTCGTTAAATCCGTCGATCATGTAACGGATCAGACTTTCGCGTGCCGTCTGTTCCGCTAGTCCGCGCTCAATCAGGCGGTTTGTCACCGGTCCCGGTTTTCCGGACTGGGTTTCGGCCAGGTCCGGAAGCAGGTAATCGTAGCCGTGTACCAACACCTGCACCTTTGGATTCTGGAGCCGGATCAACCGAAACAGGCGCTTGAAATTGGCTTCGAGTTCGTCCAGCGCGCCCGAAAATGTGTCGGCCAAATACCGCTGCGGAGCGGGTTCGCTGTTCTCCCATTTTTCGCGGATATAGGTCAAAAAATCGTCGCCAAAAAAATCCGCCCCGCCCCCGCTCAGCAGAAAATAGCGCGGACTGACCTGCGCGATGACTTCCAGAAACTTCGATTTCTCGATGTATTTCTTCAACGATTTGCCCACCGCCGGGGTGGTGCTCACGGCGTAAACCCGCGCCAGGTAATCGACGATATCGCTCAGGAGCGGATACTGAAACCAGGCGTCGCCCCCCGCCACCATCCGAACCCGGTCCGGGTATTTGAGGAGATTTTGCCGGTACTGCCGGTTGCGGACCTGATGCGCAATCTGGTCATTGACAAACGTTTTCAGATCGCCCCAGAGTCCGCGCTGCTCCTCCCCGATCACCGTCAGTTCCTCGCGCAGAACGAGCTCCGAATCCGTCGAATCGGGCCGAAAATACAGACCCAGCGCAAAATCGGCCATCGGGTTGACGACCTCAACGCCATCCGTTAAAACCGGCTCCAGCATCCGGTGCAATTCGCCCGCATCTACCTGATTATAAACCGGGTTCGGAATGCGGAGCGTTATGGTTTGCGCGCTCCAGTCCGGAAAAGCTTCCTCGTCTTCTTCCGTATCGAAGGCCGACGCCCGGTGCCCGTCCGTGTCCGGTTTTTCGTCCAGCGTGTGGGGCGAGGGCAGCGCATCCAGTTCCAGCATCGCCAGCGTCGATTCAGAAAGCGGATTGACCGAAACAAGGACGTTGAAGTATTCCGTCACCTCCGGCCAGTTGTATTGCCGGACGGTTTCTTCCAGTCCCAGCCGCACCACGTCCAGCCGCCCGCTCAGCGACTTACGACTCGGCAGGCCCAGCCATTCCGATTGCCCCGGTTCGAGCCGGTAGTTTCCGGCCTGCATCCGTTCGTTGATGGGCAGAAAATTCTTCGTTGACAGAAAATCCCGCGACAGGTACAAAACCGTGCAATACAGCGTTTGCGAAGTCGGGTTGGTCAGTTGAATTTTGACTTTGTTGGCCCACACGGTTTTACCCGTTGCGGTTTTTCCTTCCTGCAACGGAACAGTCACGGCCGCCGGATTTGTCCCTTGCAGCACCACGGTTTCGGCCGCTTCGGGACTCACGCTGATTTTCAGGATCGGTTCGGTGGCTTCGGGGTTCCGCAGTTTTTTGAGGTAGTTCCAGGATGCCAGATGCCGCAGCGAAGCCACCAGGGCCGCGTACGCCGTTTCCAGCTCATCAGCCGGAATTGTCCGGATCAGCGGGCGGTTTTCATCCTCGGGGCGGGAAAAATACAGCAAGCCGTTCCGAACGTGCAGCGTATAATCGGCCTGCTGTTCAACTTCTTCCGGACTAAAAAAAGCGCCCGCCTGTTCGGTCAGCGTCTGAATCAACAGGGCCTGCTCGGCCACATCGCCGTTGTGGTTGATGAAGTGGAGCCTGATCGGTTCGCTCAGCAGGCCTTCCATTTCGGCCCGGTACGCTTTGCTTTGGTCGAGCCCCGCGGCCTGCGCAGCCGCCACGTTCAGAACCGTGTAATCGGCACCGATTTTGGACGGAGTAACCGAAAAAGCCGGTTTTCCGGTTTCGTCCAGCACCTGAATGGGTTTCGTCGTCCGCCCAACGCCGTGAATCGCGCCCACATCGAGCAGCCATTGTTGTTTGCCGGCGTTGAACGTCATCTCAGCCCGTGCGCTCTGGGTGTTGATCGGCTGGTTCAGAAAACCGCCTTGCAGGGATTGCTCGGACCGGTCGCCCGCTGCGGAAATCCGGGGACGTTGTTCGTAGGCAAACCGCATGTATTGCCGGACGCGGTTGTGCAGCGTCTGGTACGAAATCGAATGGTTGGCCGCTTTCAGAACCGCCACCAGATTTTTGGTAAAAACGCCCTCCCGGTTCGCCCGGTCTTCCACGGCGGCTTCGTCCGATTCGCAGGCCGCCAGTTGAATGTGGTTTCCGAGCGGAATCAATTCGTCGAGTCCTTTCTGCCGCAACTCCGCTTCCGTAAATTGTTCGTGAAAAATGAATCCTTCCCAGGGCCGCATCGGTGCCGACTGCGCCAGCCGCCGTTCCTGAAACGGCGACCCTTCGGGCGTCGCGGCCAGCAAATCAAAAAACCGGGTGTTGTCGCCGGAATGGCAGCAGTCAAAGATCGTCACGATATGCGCGCCGGTCGGGCTCAGGTCGGCAATCAAAAACCGCAACTCCTTGTCGGTCAACAGATAATCCCAGGTATTCGGTGCGTCGCCATCAAAACAGACAATGCTTTCCAGCCTGCCATCGGTTTCGGTGGGCCACAGCGTTTGATCGGCGGTTTCCTGCGCGCCGTGACCCGCAAAATAAAACAAAACCGTATCGGTCGGTCCGGCGTTTTTCAGGTGATTCCGAAACCCATCGATCAGGGCGGTTTTGGTCGCTTCGTGATCGCTAAGGTGACGCGCGCGGTGTTCAAAATCCGGCAAATCGGCGAGGTACTGCTCCATATTCTCCGCGTCCTGCACGGCGCCGTTCAACGGCCGAACCTGCTGGTAGGCATTGATGCCCACAACCAGGGAATAAAGTTTGGGTTTTACGGAAAGCTCGGCGGGCACACGGGTTAAGGAATCCATAAGGGGGTCGGGAGGAGTTGCGTCGCGTCAGGCGATAAGGCTTTGACGGCCAGAAATATAGGAAATTAATTCTAATTTCCGCCTTCGTTCAGCGATACTCCGTCACGCCCACCTGTTCGCACCAATCCAGAACCGGGCAGGTCGAGCAGTGGGGCAAGCGACCCGTGCAAATGTGTTTGCCGAACGGCATCAGCAGGCGGTTGATGTCGATCCACTGCGCAACCGGCACGAGGTCTTCCAGCACCTTCAGCGTCTGCTCCGGTTGCCCGGTCCGGACGAGGCCCCAGCGGTTGGTCACCCGGTGAACGTGAATATCGACGCTGATGGCGGCCTGTCCGGTGGCTACGCCCAGCGTCAGGTTGGCGCATTTTGGCCCCACCCCTTTAAAGGAAGTCAGCGTTTCAAAATCGGCGGGAATCTGGCCGTTGAATTCGTCAATCGCGCGCTTGGCAATGCCCAGCATCGTATACGCTTTCTGTTCGGGATATTGGGTGCCGTAGAGCAGCTTCGCCAAAGCCGCCGGATCGAGTTTAAGAAGTTGTTCGGGCGTGCGGGCCACGGCAAAAAGCCGCAGCGAAACCGGAATGGTCGTTTCGTCCAGCGTCCGAATCGAGATGATGCAGGAAAGCAGTTGCTCAAAAACCGTGTTGTACCCCTGCTCGAACAGGTCGAACATGGCGGCTTTCGGAAAGGGCCGGATGGCTTCCTCCACCCGGCGCAGGACGGTCGTTAAATCGAAGTGGGGCTTCACGAAGTACTTAACCCAAAAAAACCGGTGTGGTTTATGGTTTCCCCGAAGACTTCGCAGAGATTTACACAAAATTTCCATTTCCGGCCGAAAACCGCCGTCAATCACCTGAAAACCGTTATGCGAACCGTTGTACTGTTGATTTTTTCGAACCTCTTTATGACCACCGCCTGGTACTGGCATTTGCGCTACAAGGGCGAATCGCTCTGGAAAGTGATTCTGATTAGCTGGCTGATTGCGTTTGTCGAATACTGTCTGGCCGTCCCCGCCAACCGCATCGGTTCCTACCAGTTCAGCGCCTTTGAACTGAAAACGATTCAGGAAGTGGTCAGTCTGCTGGTTTTTGTGGCCTTTGCGGTTTTGTACCTAAAGGAAGAAATCAAGTGGAATTACATCGTCGGATTTGCGCTGATTGTGCTGGCGGTCTTTTTTGTGTTTAAAAAGTGGTAGTTTGCCTTTTAATAGGATAACTTCCAGAAACCGTTTCTTTATTCGGGTAACCAATCCGTATTCGACAGAATCCATGACAACAAGACGAGAATTTCTAAAAACGTCGGGCAGCCTGGCCGCTGGTGCGCTGCTGCTGCCCACTTTAACCGAAGCCGCCAAAGTGAAAAATGTAGGCATTCAGCTTTATACGGTCCGGAAGGAAATGCTGGCCGACGCCGTCGGTACGCTGAAGCAACTGGCCAAAATTGGCTATAAGGAGCTGGAATCGGCCCGGAGCGACAAAGGGAATTATTACGGTCTGACGCCGAAAGAAATCAAGAAAGTTGCGGGCGATCTGGGCATGACCGTGCGGAGCGGACACGTACACATCGACAAAGACTGGCAGCGCTCGGTGGACATGGCCGCCGAAGCCGGGCAGACGTACCTGGTATGTTCGTCGCTGCCCTCGCAGGGCCAGACCGTGGCGAATTACGAAAAGTGCGCCGACACGTTTTCCCAGGCCGCCGAAGACTGCAAGGACGCCAATCTGGTGTTTGCCTACCACAACCACGATTACGAATTTGAAAAGAAAAACGGCAAGGTCCTGTACGACATTCTGCTGGAGAAAAGCGATCCGAAAGTCGTTAACATGGAAATGGACCTCGGCTGGGCGATTATGACGGGCAACGATCCGCTGAAATACTTCGCCAAGTATCCGGGCCGGTTTCCGCTCTGGCACCTGAAAGACATGGACCGGGTCAAAAAGGAAAGCACCGAGTTTGGCAAGGGCCAGATCGACATTGTAAAAATGCTGAAAAACATGAACAAATCGGGCATGAAATACTTCTTCGTCGAGCAGGAAGAGTACCCAAAAACCGCCATGGAAAGCGCCAAATACGATTTTGATTACCTGGCGAAACTGAATTATTGAGACTTAGGGCGTCCCTCCTGAAAAGACGAATCAAAAAACCGGACAAAGGCTGTGTCCGGCTTTTTGATTCGTACGAAGGCTACTCCGTTTGGGTTCTGCGTTCTACTTCACTCCGCAGCCGCGAATGTAAACCGGTACCGCACGTTCTGATCTTCGAAAAAATACTCCAGCGTTAGTGAGGTTCCGGTGAGTTCGCGGATTGTCCAGGGGACTTTCCGGGCCAGAAACGGCAGCAGCAGTTCCAGCACCGAGTCGCCGTTGCGCAGCGTCCAGGTGTCGGCGAAAATACCGTCCGGTTCGTGCTCGTCGCACTTCAGCGGGCCGTTGGCAAATTCCAGTTTGCGCTGCGCGTCGGCGTAAAACACAAACTGATCGTCGGCTTCGCAGGGTTCCAGCAGGCTCGCGATCGGTTGCACACCCGCCGAAATCTCCTGATCGAAAACCTCGTAGGACACCAAGTGCCAGGCTTTGTTTCCGGAACCCGTCAACAACTGCGTGTAAGTTGATTGCGGCTGGAGGTCGTCCCGGTGCGAACACGCTCCGAAATGCCCGAGCAATACCCAAAAAGCCCAAAACCGTACTACTCCTTTCATTCCGGACAGAAAAATTAACCCGGTCAGGGTTTGTGCTGACCGGGTTATTGACTTAGTGTTTCACGATCTTTTTCCGGATGGTCTGGTCGCCCATCCTGACTTCAATCAGATAGAGTCCCCCCGGCACCGTTCGCAGGTCCAGATTTCGTTCAAAACGGTCGTCGGTTTTCTCAAACTGCTGTTTCAGCACCTCCACCCCGGCGACGTTCCGCACCGAGAGCGTCAGAACTCCCCGCGCGGTGTTGCGGAGCGACAGTTTGGCCAGACCGTCGCTGGGGTTCGGTGAAACGGTCAGCGCCTGGTCCGGCAGGGTTGTCGGCACTTCGGTAATCGACCCGGGCTGCACAAAAATCCGGGCGGTGGCCGTCGTATTGCACAAATCCAGTCCCGAACCCGTCACCGTGTACGAAGTCGTCTGCGTCGGGCGGGCAATCACCTGCGCTCCCAGCGTGCTGCTCAGGTTCTGGCCCGTCCAGCTAAAGAGACTAGCGCCCCGGGCGTTGAGGGTGACGGCTTCGCCGGGCAGCACAAACTGCGACGAGGTTGTAATCTGTACCGACGGTTTCATGCCCACGCGGGCCGTAATGTCGTGGGCCACGTCCAGCCCCTGCCGAATCCGGTACCGCTCCCACTCGCCTTTCTCGTTCTGCTCCCAGGAGGTTCCCGTCAAGGATTCGCCGTTTTTCGTCGTCACCAGCGCCACCGTGTCGCCAGCCGCGTAGGTCAGCTCGATGCCGATGTGGAACGGCAATCCGCTCAGCGGAACGTTCCGTTCAAAGACAATGCTCGTGGCCCGGTTGTTGGCGACGTCGTCCAGAATGGTCCGCAGCGGCACGGCCTTCGTTTCCAAAACCGCCCCCGGCCCGTTCTGAAAACCGCGTGCGTTCCAGACGGTAACGGTCACCACCGACTCGGTTTCGGCTCCCTTGGCCGCCTTCGCCACCCCAAACCGCAGCGAAGCGCCGTGCATGTTATTGTAGCTCAGTGAATTATCAAAAAATTCCGAAACTGCTTTGGTTTTGCGGCTGTTTTGGCCGGCCACGTAGCCGGTTCCGCCCGGCTGGCGAAGGATGGTGCGCGTTCCGGCGAAGTTGGTCTGATCGGCACACAACCCGACGTTCAGCACTTCAATGTATTGTTCCCTGACGATGGGGGCCGACGAACCGGCGGCATTGGACGTCACCAGCGTCACCTTGAATTTGCCCGGCGTGTTGTAGGTCACCACCGGATTCTGTTCCGTCGAGGTTGAGGGCGTTCCACCTTCAAAGGTCCACTCCCAGCGGGTCGGAAAATTGGTCGAAAGATCGGTAAACCGCACCTGACCGCCCAGCAGAATCTTCAGGTTTTCCGCCCGGAAATTGGACGACGGCCGGGCCACCACCGAGGTACCGCAGACGTTGGAATTGGCCAGGTTGGCGCGCCGTACCGCCAGCTGCATCACGGCCCGCATCCGGGTTTTCTGGCCGCGCGTGAATATATTGAAACACGCATCGTCGGAGTAATCCATGTAGTTCTCGACCATGTTGGTGCCTCCGCAACTCACGCGGCCTTTCTGGCAGCCCCGGCTTTCAGATGCCTGCGTCGGGGTATCGTCGACAAAGTCATTGCCGCAGTTGGCGTCTCCCCAGATGTGAATCAGCCCCAGCCAGTGCCCGACTTCGTGGGTCAGCGTCCGGCCGAGGTTGTACGGAGCCTGCATCACCGGGAAATTGCCTTTTTCGGCGTTCCCAAACGACTGATACCGGATGACCACGCCATCGGTGCTTCCAGCCCCCCCGTTCGGTGAAAGACCCGGCAGCGTCGACTGGCTCGGAAACTGCGCGTAGCCCAGCAGCCGGTCGTCGGTGGCGGCAAAATCGACCACCCAGATGTTGAAGTATTTCTCGGGGTCCCAGTACGTATTCGGTTTCAGCACGCCGTCGATGTCGGCTTTGCTCCAGGTACTTTTGCCAAAATTGGCCGCGCCGTTCACCCGGTCGATGCCCCGTTCGCCAATGGTTCCGCCCGAAGGGTTGATGGCGGCCAGGCAAAATTCAATTTCGATATCGGCCCCCGAGGCATTGTCGTTAAAACCGCGCGTACCCGGTTTTCGGCGGAAGTCTTCGTTGAGCGTTTCCAGCTGGGATTTCACCTGGGCTTCGCTGATGTTGCGCCCCGTTCCGACGGATTCGCCCGCGTGAACCACGTGCACCACCACCGGAATGGTCAGTACGGCATCGGCCAGACGGCCCGTTCGCTCGAGCTTCTTGATCTGCTCGATGCGCTCCTGAAGCGTTTTCTCGAACGCAGACCGGCTGCCCATTTCCGGAAATTTGGCCCGCAGGGCGCTGTCCATCTGCATCGTGGCGCATTGCTCCCGCGCGGGTTGACTGGCCAGGTGTTGCCAGGCCGGAATCGGCTGCGCCCACAACGAGTCAAACGTACCGAACAGGGTGGCGACGGAAAATAGTATACGTTTAAGCATAAATAGCAAGACTGTTTACTGACACTGAACGACGGCTGTTCGACCCGATCTTCCCAAACCGCATTCCGCCGTTGTTATTTGGTATTGGAATTAAACGTAAACCGGTAACTGGCATTGATGGGATCGACGTAGATCTTATCAAAATAGATTTCCACCGTCATCGACGTTTCGGTCAGGTTCCGGATGGTATACGGCAGGACGGAACCGGCAAAAATCGGAATCACAAATTCCAGGGTGGCCGTGCCGTTCATCAAAGACCAGCTATCTTCGAACAGGACGGTTTCTTCGCTCGTGCTGCATTTGACCGAACCGTTGTTGTACTCAAATTTATGGTCGGAACCGGCGTAAAAAATGTACTGATCGTCCGTGCGGCAGGGGCTCAAACCGGCATTCTGAATGGGAATAACGCCGGATTTCTGCCCATCATCAATGACTTCAAAGGACACCAGCCGCCAGGTTTTCTTTTCCGCCCCGGTCAGCAACTGGCTATACGTCAACGGTTTCGGCTCCAGTTTTTCCGAACAACCCGAAAAAAGACCCATCAAGGCTACCGACAACACCAAAAACCGGCTGAATCGTTTCGTGTGCTTCATCATTGCGGTGTATAGGTTAAGGGGAAGGTAACAAGAATGGTTGTGTCTTTATTGGCCTGCGTGGTAAACAAGGCTTTCCAGCGCAGATTCAGCGTGATCAGCCGGTTTTGGGGATTCCACGAACCGGAACCGCTCAGGGTGTCTCCGCCCAGCCCGGAACTCGACTGGACCGGGATGGTCAGCGTGTTGTCGCCATTATCGACGAACGTAAACGGCAGTTTGATGGCGTTGTATCCGAACACATCGGCCAGACCGATGTTCAAGTTGGCCACGGTATAGGTTTTGCAATCCAGACTGGTGATGCCGATGTCCGCCAGGGTGGCCGTTGCGGTGGTCAGATCGAACAGCCTGACGTAATCCCCGCTTTGCCGGGTGCCCCGGTACGTGCCGCTAAACAGGCAGTCGTCCTGGATGGTGAAGGTGATGTTTTTTCCCAATAAACCGTCTTTGCCAAACCCGACGCGCAGGGAAGCGGGCTTGACGTCCGTCAGCGAGAACACCACCGTCTGGGCTTCCAGAATGTTGTTGGCGTTGTTGATCAGCCGCAGTTTGATTTCGCCAAAACTCTGCTTGGCCGGGATCGTCACGGTGCCTTTGGTGCCTTCGATGGCAAAATCCTTGCCCTCCCGGGCCGTACCGGCAATGGTGTACTGGACGGTAATCGGTTCGTCCAGTTGCGGCCCCACGTTATGCACCCGCACCGAGATCACCTTATTGTAGCTTTCCTTATAGGTCAGCGACGAATCCGTAAACCGCACAAAGTAAGGTCCTTCGAACGTCCGGTCGATGTCCTGTTCTTCACAGGCCACCACCACCCAGCCGACCAGCAACGCGGTCAAACAAGCCAGTATGTAGTTATAATTTCTCATGGATGATCCAAATTCAAGTCTTGCCGAAAAGGTGAACTTCTCAATACCCCGGATTCTGCGCGTCCTTCAGCGCCGGGTTCCGCTGGATTTCGCCCTGCGGAATCGGCCAGCGTTCGTAGCGGTTGTTCCAGTTGGGCGTAAACGCCGACATGACAGCCTGCACGCGGCCCGTCCGGATGAGGTCGTACCAGCGGTGGCCTTCGAAGGCGAGCTCATACACCCGTTCCCGTTCGATAGCCGACAACATCTCGCCCTGGTTGGCCGCAACCACGTTCGGGGCTTTGGCCCGCGCCCGGAGCACGTTCAGGTCGGCAATGGCGCCCGTCACGCCGGTTAGCTTGTTCTGCTGCGCCCGGGCTTCGGCCCGGATGAGGTACATTTCGGCCAGCCGCATCAACACAATGTTGTTGTTGTCGTTGTCAGCCGTTCCGTATTTCTGAACCGTCCAGCCGTTGTCGTCGCCACTCTGATTCACCGGATCGAACGTCGCCGTAGCCCGGCGGCTGCCTGATTCGGTGGAGACCAGCATCATAATCACCTGATCCGACGGAATGACTTCCCGGCGACCGAGGTATAAGTTACTCAGACTAAAGGCCCCCGTTCCGGGGTCATCGCTCAGGGCGTAACCGACCTCCAGAATCGACTCTTTCGTAAAGTCTTTGCTGACGATATCCTCGAAATTCGTTTCCAGCGTATACACTTTCGAATCGATCACCTGTGTGGCCAACTGCTCGGCCTGGGCCCAGTTTTTCTGGTACAGATAAAACCGCGCCAGCATCGCCCGGGCACTGATTTTATTGGCGTAGGTACCATTGACCACCGTGGCCGTCGAACCGGCTTCGATGGGCGCCAGATCGGCTTCGGCCGCCTTCCAGTCTTCCAGCACCGACGCCAGGATGTCGGCTTTCGGCGACTTCGGAATGGTGCGGTTGGTGGCCTGATCGGTGGTCGTCACGTTCGGAATATCGCCGTACGTATTCGCGCCGATGAAATTGGCGTAACCGCGTAAAAACCGCATCTCGGCCATTACCTGCCGCCGGGTCGCTTCCGAAACTCCCGAAATGCCGGGCAGCCGTTCCAGAATGAAGTTGGCGACGTAAACCGTCCGGTACATATTGCTCCACAGCGATGCAACCGCGCCGTTGGAAGCGGTAATCTGTTTGGTTCCAAACTCCCGCTCGTCGGTGAAGGTGCCGTTGTGCCGGATGTAATCGGCCGTAAAATCCCCGGCCATCATGTTGGTCGCGGCCATGCCCCGCAGGGCGGCATAAGCCCCGATGCGGGCGGGTTCGACGTCCGCGGGTTCGTTGAGCACCAGGTTATCGACCAGCAAATCCACCGGTTTGGGCTCCAGCACGGTGGTGCAGGAAGCCAGCCAGATTGTTGCCAGGATGGCAGTATAGCGAACAAATCGTTTCATAAATTTAAGGTAATGCCCACCATCATGGTTTTGTACTGGGGAATGGTGAAAAAGTCGATGCCCTGGGCCGTGGTCGAACCATCGAGCGTGCTGACCTCCGGGTCGGGGCCGCTGTAACGCGTCAGCGTCCAGAGGTTCGTGGCCGAGGCAAAAATGCGGGCCGTGGAGACGATCCGGAACCGCTCGACGTATTTTTTGGGCAGGTTGTACCCCAAAGCAACGTTCTTCAGCCGCAGGTAGGAACCATCTTCCAAAAACCGGCTGCTGTGGTAGTTGTTGTAGCTGTTCTGGTAAACATACCGCGGTACGCTGGTGATATCACCCGGTTTTTGCCAGCGTTCCAGCGCCTTCCGCGACTGGTTGCTTTGCAGATCGGCCCCGGTATTGATGGCCGTCACGCTGGTGAAATTCAGCATTTTATTGCCGTAGGAAGCCTGAAAGAAGACGTTCAGGTCGAAGCCTTTGTAGGCAAACCGGTTCGTCAGCCCCCCAAACAGTTTGGGCTGGGCGTTGCCGATCACCTGTCCGTCATCGGCGGTGATCCGGCCATCGCCGTTGATGTCCTCGTAAATGGCATCGCCCGTGGCCGGATCGACCCCCATGAATTTCAGTCCCCAGAACGACCCGAGCGGCTGACCCTGCAACACCACGTTGGTGTTCCCGACTCCGTTGGCGGAATAGCCGCGAAACAGGGGACCGTCGTTGGCGAGTTCGACAACCTTGTTGATGTTGCGGGACAAATTCAGATCGGTATTCCAGCGAAAACCGCCCCGGTCGAAGTTGACCGTTGACACCATCAGTTCAACACCGCGGTTGGAGATTTTCCCGATATTTCCCTGCACGGTTCCAAAACCGGTGGTCGATGGAATCGGCTGGGCAAACAGCAGCCGGTCGGTCATGTTGTCGTAGGCATCGAAAGTCACGTTCAGGCGACCGTTGAAGAAATTCGCGTCCAGACCAATGTTGGCTTCGCGGGTCCGCTCCCATTGCAGGGTCGGGTTCGCCAGCGCCGACGGCCCCAGGCCCGACGCTCCGCTGTAGGTCACCGCGGCCCAGGTTCCCAGAAACTGGTAATCGCCAATGCGTTCGTTCCCCGTAAAACCGTAGCTGGCCCGCAGTTTCAGGTCGTTCAGCGCCCGGAACTGCTCCATAAATTTCTCCTGCGAAATCCGCCAGCCCAGTGACAAGGAGGGGAATAAGCCAAACTGCCGGTCGCGCCCGAACCGCGACGAACCGTCGTAACGCGCCGTCACCGTCGCCAGGTAGCGTTCGTCGTAATCGTACCGAAATTCGGCGAAAGTGGAAAACAAACCGCTCTGGAGCAGTGCGGAACTTCCGTTGTCGACAATCCCGGCGGAGGTGATGTAGGTAAAGTCGTCGCTCGGAAACAAGCGTCCCTGCACACTTCCCGACCGCTCCTGCCGCTGCAGAATTTCCAGTCCCAGCAGGGCATTGAACCGGTGTTTTTCGTTCAGCAGGAAATTATAACTCAGCGTGTTGGTATTGATGAACGTGGAGTACGTCCCTGAGTTGAAAACGCCATAGCCCCGGCCACCCACGCCTTCCAGGTACCCGCCAATGGCCGTCGCCGAGGATTCAAACTGGTCTTCGGTCACCTGGTTGTAGTCGATGCTTACTTTGGAGCGAAACCGCAGGTTCTGGAGCAGTTCGTATTCGGCCCAGAGCCCCGCCAGAATCTTGACGGTGTAGGTATCAAACCGGGGTAAAACTGCCTGGGCAACCGGGTTGAAATTCGGAAAACCGGCGTAATTCGGATCGCCGGGGCCGTAGAGCTGGCCCTGTTCATTGTACGGCGAATAAAACGGCAGCGATTTTACCGCTCCAGAGTACACCCCATCCAGAAAGTTGTCGCCCTTGACGCGCTTGTTCAGCATCCGGGTCAGCGCAATGTCCGTTCCGAACGACAGGGCCGAGTTGGCTTTGTGGTCGAAACTGAGCTTGCCCGACATCCGGGTCAGGCGGTTGTTCAACTGAATGCCTTCTTCGTCACGGAAGTTGCCGCTGAGGTAAAACCGGGTCTTCTCGTTGCCACCCGATGCCGAAAGCTGGTATTGCTGGTAAATGCCTTTCCGCAGAATCGCATCGACCCAGTCGGTGTTCACCCCGTCGGTGACGCCCTTGATCAGGCCCAGTTTGTCCGGGTCCTGCCCGGCGTTCGTGACGGCTTCGCGTTGCAGTTCGAGCAATTCCGTGGAGTTCAGCAGGTCGGGGCGCTTAACGATCTCGGTCATCCCGCGCTGCACTTCGGCGGTGAAGGTCGTCTTCTGATTCGTTTTGCCTTTTTTGGTCGTAATCAATACCACGCCATTGGCCGCCCGCGAACCGTAAATGGCTTTGGCGGAAGCATCTTTCAGCACCTGAATCGATTCAATATCGTTTGGATTGAACAAGGAGAACGCGTTGTCGGTTTGGCCCCCGAAATCCCGGTTCGACAACAAGCCGTCTTCCACCGGCACGCCATCGACGATAAACAGCGGGCGGTTGCTGGCCGTAATCGACGTGCTACCCCGGACGCGGACGGTGATGCCGCCCCCCGGTGTTCCGGACGACTGCGTCACGAGCACCCCCGCAGCCTGGCCCTGCAAGGCCTGGTCGAAACTGGCCACCGGAATTTCCTTGAATTTTTCGCTGGTCACGGAAACCACCGATCCCGTAATGTCTTTCTTCTGAACGGAATTGTAGCCGGTGACAACCACCTGAGCCAGTTCATTGACCGCTTCGGCCATCTGCACGTTGATCACCGAGCGGTTATTGATCGGGATGTCCTGGGCAACCAGGGCGATCGACGAAAACGTCAGGACGGTTTTGTCATCCGGTACGTTGATGCTGTAATTGCCATCGGCGTCGGTGCTGACCCCAATGGTGGTGCCTTTCACAACAACGTTCACGCCGGGCAGCGTCGATCCGTCCTGGGCCGCGGTTACCCGGCCCGTTACCCGGCGGGTTTGCCCAAAAGCCAGGCTTCCCGTCAGGACGAAAAGTAGGAACCAACACGTTAAAAGAGTATACCGTTTTCTCATCTACAGGTTCTGGGTGTTTAACTGAACGGGTCGAAAAAGCACCGGCCACTTCGGCCCTTTAGTCGTTCAATATACTTAATTTTCAAAATAATAAACGATGAAGTCGTTTCAACCGATGTATACAATATAAAAAATTATGTAACACCCAGTAAGACGCTATTTTTTCAAAAACCGTTGTGTTCAGACAAAATAAAAAATGCCAAACTGCGCAGTTCGGCATTTTTAAAAAAAGGAGGAAAGGAGGGAAAGGGGCGTAAGCAGGAAAAGAAGAGAGGAAAAAGGAAAAACCGCCTTTTCATCCTCCTCTCCCACCTTCTTCCTCCCACCCTTTTCCTCCTTCTTTTTTAATAGCCCGGATTCTGAACCAGCAGGCTGTTGGCGTCGACTTCCCGTTTCGGAATGGGCAACACCAGTTTGGGATCGTTCCAGTTCAGGTCACCGGTTTTGCCTTTGGTGCGTTTGATATCGTGGAGACGCAGGCCTTCAAAAGCCAACTCTTTTATGCGTTCGTTCAACACATTGGCCACCGTCGGTGCGGCAATCGGCGCCAGCCCCGCCCGGGTCCGAACGGCATTCAGGTCAGCCGCGGGCGTGGCACCCGTTGTGGTCGAAAGGCGCAGGTTACATTCCGCGCGGGTCAACAGCATTTCAGATAAGCGGATAACTGGAATGTTGGCGTAGAAATCCGCCCATTTTCCGGTATAATACCGGGAGCCGCCCCCCTTTACGCCAATGTAAAACAAATCCGTCCGCCGGGCATCCGTCGAATCATAGGTAGCCACAAATTCATTCAGAACCTGGATATCACCGCGGCCAACCGCTGCGCCCCCTGCCGGAATGCTGGCGTATAAAGTCGTCAGCCCGTCGTTGCTTGTTCCGGGGTTGTTCTGGGTATTTTCCTGAATTTCAAACACGCTTTCGGCCGTGTTCCTGTTCCGGAAAACCGTCGTCACATCCGGGTTCAACTGGTAATTACCGGATTCGATTACCTGATTAGCGGCCGCTAATGCCTTGGCATAATCCGATTGCTGCAGATATACCCGCGCCAGGAAAGCCAGTGCCGAAAATTTTGTAGCCCGCAATTCATTCTCCTCCGGCATCTGGGCGACTGCTTTGGTCAGGTCGTCGATCACCTGCGTATACACCTGGGCTACCGTGTTGCGCGCCCGGGTTTCGGCAGCTTGCTCCTGCGTCATGGTGGCCCGCAGCACAAGCGGAACGCCTAGTTGATCGTTGGCCGCGGTGGCACCCCAGGGCAGGGCAAACAAACGAACCAGTTCGAAATACATAATTCCGCGCAGGAAGTGTGCTTCTCCTTCAAAAGCCGCCCGCTGGTCCGCGTCGGATACCTTATCGAGCGACTCCAGAATATTATTGGCGACGTTGATTACCTGGTAAGCCGTAAGCCAGGTCCGCTGTGCTTCGGCGTTGGTCGCCAGCATCTGCCGGCTGGTTACTTCCCGGTAACTCGCAAACGAGCCGCGCCAGGCTACGTAATTATCGGAAGCCAACAGTTCGGGCAACAGATTCAGGTTGGTGCCGTACAGTTCACCGTCGGCCAACCCGCCACCGGTACCAGAAAAGACGCCGTAAGTACCAATCAGTGCACTTTCAACGTCCTGTGCCGACGACAGAGCCGTTGCGGCATCGACTGACTGCCGGGGTTCAAGGTCCAACTTCTTGTCGCAGGCTGTGATACCCAACGCCATTGCCAGACTTAAGGATATGATTGTTTTTTTCATTGTCAAGTTTTGATTTTAGTCAACCGGATTTCTTCTGTTAGTCTTGAACGAAAGAAAGACCGCCTTTTAAAAGCCAAGATTCACGCCAAACGTAAAGGTTCTGGCTTGCGGGGGCGTATAGAAGTCATGCCCTAACGCAATGTTGGCCGTCTGGTTGGTCGAGTTAACATACTGCGTGTTCACTTCCGGATCATAGCCGGTGTACTTCGTAAACGTAAGCAGGTTCAACCCCGATACATACACACGAGCCGTCTGAATGAACGCTTTCTTCAACAGACCGCTCGGCAGGTTATAGCCCAGCGTTGCGGTTTTTACCCGCAGGAATGATCCATCCTGCATCCAGCGTGATGAGATACCGGTGCCATTAGCAGCCCCAAACTCGGCGCGCGGAACGTCCGTCACATCACCCGGTTTTTGCCAGCGGTTCATCTGATCCTTCGTCTGGTTATCGAAATAATCACCATTCACCGACTGGTAAATACCTGCGACGTTGAACAGATCATTACCCGAAACAAATTGCAGCAAAACGCTCAGGTCGAAGCCTTTGTAAGAGAAGTTGTTGTTCAAACCGCCCGTAAAATCCGGGTTCGGATCGCCCACGAACAATTCCGGTGCCGATGCGTAGTCATTGGTCGGCTGTCCATCCGAGCCTTCATACAGCGCATCACCCGTTGCCGGATCGACCCCAACGTATTTTTTACCGTAGAAAACACCCAGCGGTTTTCCTTCCGTTACGTAGCTCAGGAACCGCGAATTGGCCCGAATCGGCGATACATTCAATTTCGTTACCTTGTTGCGGTTGAACGAAATGTTGAAATTGGTTGACCAGCGGAAGGCACCAACGAGGTTTTGTGAAGTGATGCTGAATTCGACGCCCCGGTTGCGCAAACTTCCGATGTTGCGGGCGATGGTTGAAAAACCGTTGATGGCGGGTTGTGGTACGTTCAGCAGCAGGTCGTCGGTAATTTTGTTGTAGAAATCGATCTGTCCGTTGATTCGGTTATTGCGGAATCCAAACTCCAGCCCCAAATCAAACTGCGTCGATTTCTCCCAGCGCAAAGCCGCATTGGCCACCTGCGTCGGACGAATCCCGACCTGATCGCCGTAATTAATCGTGCCGTATAAACCGCGTGAATCGAAGTTACCAATTTCCGAGTTCCCGGTTAATCCGTAGCTGGCCCGCAGTTTCAGCAGACTCAGAATCGGAAGTGCATCTTTGATGAAAGGTTCATCGTTCAAAATCCAGCCCACCGAAGCCGACGGGAAAAAGCCGTAGCGGTTGTCGGCACCGAAGCGCGACGAACCATCGATCCGGCCTGTCAAACCGATCAGGTACCGGTCTTTGAATTTATAATTGGCGCGGGCCAGGTACGACAGAATACTGAAACCCGTTTCGGTGGAGCTGGCATCGGTTTTCTGACTGGCACTGGCGAGTTCCTGAAACTTGTCGTTTGGGAAATTCCGGCCCGTCGCCGACACCGCCTGAATGTTTTGCTCCTGGTACGTCATCCCAACCAGCACGTCGATGCTGTGGTCGGCACCGATGCTTTTCAAGTAATTCAGCGTATTGTTCGTCGTCCAGTTATTCACCCGGGTCATGGCCTGGTAACCGTAGCCGGTCGGTGCGCCATCTTCGGTTAACCGTCCCTGGTAAATTTCTTCCTGAAGATTCAGCACATCAAATCCGTATTCGGTCCGGAACGACAACCCCGGCAGAAGCTGGTATTGACCGAAAATGTTTCCAAACGTGCGGAACGTGCGGGCGTAGTTGGATGCGTTGTCCAATTCAACCAGGTTGTTATAATAAAAAGTCCCTCGGTTATAACCTGTTGGGTCGGTTGCGCTGTAAATCGGCTGAATCGGTGGTAAGGCGTTCAGCTGAATGGGATTCGAAAAAGCATTATCGCCCGACACCTTCTTATTGATAATGTTGGAAAAGGCAATGCTAGCTCCAACGCTGAACTTGTTGCTGACGTTGTGGTCGAGATTCAACCGCATGTTGTTCCGGCGAAAATTGTTACCCACAATAAAACCAACCTGTTTATTGGTAGCCCCAGTCAGACTAAACCGGGTTTTCTCGTTTCCGCCGTTGATTCCAAAATTAGCCTGATTAACCGCTCCCTGGCGAAAAGCCGCACTGGCCCAGTCGCTGTCAACGGTCGAATTCTGATCTAAGCCATACCCCGGAAAACCGTCGCTCGAATCATTGGGATCGATCCCCGCGTTGGTCAGCGATTCCGTGAAGAGTTCCTTGTATTCGGCAGCATTCAGAAATTCCCGTTTGCGGGTCGCATTCGTGATCCCCGTGTAGTAACCAACCTGAATATTGGTCCGACCGGCTTTCCCGCGTTTGGTGGTAATCAGCACGACCCCGTTGCTGGCCCGCGATCCGTAAATAGACGAAGCCGATGCATCTTTCAGAATTTCAATGGATTCAATGTCGTTGGGATCGATGTCGGCCAGCGGACTGAACAATTCCGTGTCGGTGGTATTGACGTCCTGTGACGTAATGGGAATACCATCCAGGACATACAACGGTTCGTTACCCGCCGAAATGGAAGCGGCTCCGCGGACGCGAATCTGCAAGGCTGAACCCAGTTTTCCGCTTCCCTGGGTAATCTGAACGCCCGGTGTACGGCCCTGCAGGGCGGTTTCAAACGTCTGAACCGGCAGTTTGGAAATTTCATCGCCTTTCACTGTCAGTTGCGAACCCGTCAGGTCCCGGCGTTGCTGCGTTCCGTACCCGACCACCACCACTTCGTTCAAAGCGCGGGTGTCGTTGGCTAGTTTCACATCGATGGTGCTGCGGTTTCCGATGGCTACCTCCTGCGTGGTGGTGCCGATGAAACTAACGACCAATGCACCGCCTTCCGAAGGAACACTCAGGGTGTAATTGCCACTGGCATCCGTTTGCGTTCCGCGGGAAGTTCCTTTCAGTTGAATGGAAACGCCCGGCAACGCCGATCCGTCGTCGGCCGACGTGACTTTTCCCGTCACCTGCCGATCCTGCGCTATAGCTGACGCCCACACCAATACGGTTAACAGACAGCTAAGCAGTAATGATTTTCTCATACAAATAGGTTTGGTTTGTTGAAAAAAATGTAATCAATCCGGCAATCACCCCCTAAAGGGTAAAAACGTAAACGCAATTTAATGCAAACCGGGTGATATTAAGAGCCTTACCATCAAAAAAATTGTATGCCTGCATACTATTCGCTAAAAAGATTCCGGAACAGATCAGGCGGGGTTACCAAACAAAGCCGAATATAATGGCCTGAAATACAGAACATAAACAAACAGCAACCAGCGATACCGGGCGGCTATGAATTGTATTTTGGTAAGGAGAGGGCGGTTTTGCGGTTGTTAACAAATGGGGATTGGCAAACCGCAAACTGGTGGATAGAAGCAGGTTTTGATTTTTATTTAATGGTTAGCGGGTTTTCAATTCTACTTCGCCCGCCCGGCGCACTTTTTCCCAGGTTCCCGACTGGTTGCCTTTCAGGTAGCGAACCCACCCGGCCAGGGCGCAAACGTTCATGAACGTAAAGTAAAAGGGCACGAACAGCAGTTTCCAGCGCAGGTTTTTCTTTTCCAGCCGATACCCCGCCCAGGCTGCCGCGTAAAACAGTCCTTGAAGCGCAAGCAAAACCGTCCAGCCATTGGGTCCGGATGAGGGACTCAGCCACTCCTGAACCGCCAGCCAGGCGTTGGCCAGAAAAATAAGCGGCAAACAGGGTGGCGCCACCGCCCAGCGCATGACCCGGTGCGAAACGTATTCGAACGTCAGCCAGCCGTAGCGGAACGGATTCAGCAGGTACTTCAAGCGGGCAATCGACTGAAAACCGCCGGCTGCAATCCGGATTTTGCGTTTTTGTTCGTCCAGAATCGAAAACGACGGTCGCTCCATCGCGTAGGCATCCGGCTCGTAGGCGACCCGAAAACCGCGTCCGGCAATGCGCAGGGAAATAATGAAATCATCCAGAATCGTATCGGTTTCCACCGGTTCGTAAAGCTCGGTCCGCACCGCGAAGAGCTCGCCAGCCGCGCCCACAATGGTATGCAGGTCGGAATCCAGCCGCTTCAGAAACGATTCGTATTTCCAGTAAAGTCCTTCGCCCGAACCGGCCGCCGATTCACTATCGCCCGTCAGAATCCGTTTTTCGCCGGCCACGGCGCCCACTAGCGGGTCGCGAAAATGATCGACCAGCCGCCGGACGGCCTGGCTGTTCAAAACCGTGTTGGCGTCGGTAAAAATGGCGATCGGCGTGGTTATTTGCTGCATGGCCCGGTTCATGGCGGCCACTTTGCCCCGGCGTTCGGTGCCGCCCATGATACCCAGTTTCGGGCCGTAGGTCGTCCGTAAAAATTCCGATGACCCATCGTTCGATCCTTCCGTCACAAACAGAAAATGAAGGTGCTCGGCGGGATATGCCTGCGAAAAGGAATTCGCCACTTTGTCGGGCAAACACCCTAATTCGTTGTAGGCCGGGACAATCAGCGTTACATCGGGGGCAAAAACCGCATCGGTTTTCAGGGCAGGCCGACGCCCGCGAATCCGCACCAGCAGCCACACCAGAATACCGTATCCGAAATACGTATAGAGCACGAGTCCCGCGCAGATCATCAGTAAAATTTCCATACGTACTGAGTTAAGTAACCGCAACGACGGGCGGCAGAACGGTTTTGGCCGGTCGGTGAATTTTCGTGGTAAAATGCCAGAGAACGGCATTTTTCATCGCAGCAAAGTAGGTCATCTGTCCCTTCAGGGTGTAGAGCAGAGCCGCTTTGGTCAGCGCCAGACCGAAGTAATACAGGATAAACACATACAACGGCAACCCGCTGACGTTTCTCCGCATGAACAACAGCCGATTCCGCGTGTGGTAATACACTTTCATCGGACTGGCTTTGCCCACGCTGATCGATTCTTTGTGGTAAATCAGGGCTGAAGCCTGGTAGTAAATCTGAAAACCGGCCCGCTGGATCTGCATCGACCAGTCCAGTTCTTCGTAGTACAGGAAGAAGGATTCGTCCATAACGCCCCCCTCCTCCACCACCCGCCGGCTGGTCATCATGGCCGCGCCGTGGGCAAAAGCCGTCGGCCCGGACTTATCGTGCTGCTGACGGTCGGTTTCGCCCAGGCCAATCGACCAGGTGCGGCCCGTGTACGGATTCAATGGATAATAACCGGCGTACTGAATAACGGTCGGATGATCGTAGTAGCGGATTTTCGGGCAGGTAATTCCGATCTTCGGATGGGCTTGAAACGGAGCCAGCAGCTGATCGAGCAAATCCGGCGTTACCTCCGTATCGTTGTTCAGAAAGAAAAAATAATCGCCCTGCGCGTGTTTCATTCCCAGGTTGTTCCCGCCCGAAAAACCGAGGTTCTCGGGACTGACGATTATTTTCACATTCGGATAATTCCCCCGCTGAATGCGGCTGGTCGGGTCTTCCACCGAAGCGTTATCGACCACAATGACCTCAAAATTCGGGTATTTCAGCCGCCGGGTCGATTCCAGCAATTGGCAGGTGACTTCCGCCTGGTTGTAATTGATCGTAATCAGCGAAATCAGGGGTGCGGTGCTCATACGTTCTCCTTTTGCCATACCGCTTTGAGGGTTCGTATTACAATCATCAGATCCGTTCTGAAAGAATATTTCTTGGCGTAAAGTACGTCGAGCTGAATCCGTTCCTGGTCCGAAACGGCCGAGCCACCCCGTTTGGTGACCTGCCAGAGCCCCGTCAGGCCGGCCGGTGCCGCAAACCGCCGGGCGTAACCCGAAGCGGTCAGTTTCTCGGCTTCGTAGGGCGGCAGCGGCCGATTGCCCACAAATGACATATCGCCCCGGAGAATGTTGTAAAACTGCGGCAGTTCGTCGATGCTGGTATTGCGCAGCACCTTGCCCAGACGAGTTACGCGGGGATCTTCCTTGAACTTCGAAAACATGGCTTTCGCCTTTTCGTTCCGGTAGTGAACCTCTTCGCAAACCTGTTTATCGTCCAGGAAGAGCGGGCGCTGGCAAATGGTTCCGGCGCGCTGGCAGGCGTCACAAAGCTGATCGGCCGGTTCTTCCACTTTTTTTACATTGTACATGTTCTTGGATGCCATGCTGGCCAGCATCTGATCGGCGTCCGTCCGCATGGTCCGGAACTTGTACATACTGAATACTTTATAGCCCATTCCCACCCGCTTGGAGCCGTAAAAAATTGGCCCTTTCGAATCCAGTTTGACCAGAATGGCGACCACCAGCAGAATGGGCGAAATCATCAGCAGCAGGATCGATGACAAAACAATATCGAAAATCCGCTTCCCGATCGGCATCCCCACGGCGATGGTTTTATGCTCGTGTCCCGCACTTTCGGCGTATTGTTTTTTCAGGATCAGATACGAAAGCCGGGTCTGAAAAGCCGCTTCCGAATACCCGTAATGAAACACATCGATGACGCGGCCCCGGTAGGGCTCGGCGGTGATGTCGATGGCCGGTTTGCCCGTCAGCAGAATGGTAGAGAGTTTGCCGACCTGCGGTTTGCTGCGGATGGCATTCAGAAATGACGTACTGTTCAGCCGGTCATTGAACACCACCAGATCGATTTCCGGGTCGGCCTCAACGCAAAAGAGCGCTGCTTCCAGGTTGTTGACGACCGTAATCGAAGCGCTTCCTCCGAAGGCCCGGTTAAAATCCGAGGCCATTTGAGGATCATCCTCAACATATAATACCCGATACGTTGTTTTGTTCGTTAAGGCCGTCGTCATACAAATTAGAAGCTAAGAATCAGAACGAAGTGGGCAATGCCGAGCTGCTTTTATCCCCCGACCGGCGCAGAATGGCGTTGATTTTGGCGCGCACCTCCATCGGATTGAAGGGTTTGATCATGTAATCATCCGCCCCTTGCTCCAGGCAGGCAATTTTGGTAGCGCTATCGGTAAAAGTCGACAAGACAATGATGGGAACCTGCCGCAGCAAGGAGCTGGCCCGAATGGTCCGGATCAGGTCCTGACCGCTTAAATAAGGCATCTGCAAATCGGTGATGATGATGTCAACCGGGTTGCCCGCTTCCAGCCAGTCCATGGCTTCGATGCCATTGTTGAGCGTCGTGATAACAAAATCATTTTTTAACGTGTGCCGCAGCACCTTCCGAATGTAGGTATCATCTTCAACAACTAGAACGTGGTATTGATTTTCCATAAAACGTATATAGGTATCACAAACAACTCTGACTAAGTTTACAAATACTGAATTTATCCAACTAGAACAGAGTAGCTATTGGGTGTGACAACGGCAGTTAACACGAACCAGTCATTGAAACAACAAAAATCATACTATAATTCTGACAGCATTAATTTTTGTCTGATAAATATAATGCAATTCTCTCAAATCAGCCAATATTTACTGTCAGGTAGGTTATTTTAATCATTTCCTAATATTGCACAATCTATTTACTAGCAATTCGAGCCTAAAACTATAATCACGCAATGAATCGATTAAAAAAGTATTAAAGTTTGTTTACTGTCGGATTTCGCTTGTCAGCAAGGGAGTTAACTGCGCCAGATTGGTTTGAAAAACCGCGTACGAAAGCGTAATGGTTACAAAATCCGGTTGGTCTCTTGCCTGTTTTTCGATATCCCAGAGCCGGTTTTCCAGGGTCGTTAAGCCGACCATTCCCAGCCAGGGGCGCAGTTGATGCGTCAAATACATGACGCCCTCCCAATCCTGCAAGGCAATAAACTGCTCCAATTCCAGAAAATTGGGAATGACTTCATCCAGAAAAGTTTCGATGGCTGAAACCAGCATTTGCGTATCGTCACCGTACAACTGGAGCAAACGATCGCGATCCAGGTGGCCGATACCAGCGTCGGCGGAAGGGTCCATTTCTTCCTAAAAATTAGAATTACGGTGAAGAGAACTTTTAATTGTTTGTTTGTTAATTCAGCCGGTGACAGTATTTGGCGATCTTTTGAAACAGATCGTTGGGGTTGAACGGCTTGGTCACGTAATCATTGATTCCGGCGTTGATGGCCCGGTCGCGGTTGCTGTAGGTGGCCGAAGCCGTCAGCGCAATAACCGGAATCGTGGCGTCGGTTTCCCGGATTTGCTCCGTCGACGTATAGCCGTCCATCACCGGCATCTGGAGATCCATCAAAATCAGATCATACGAGCCTGCCCGGAACTTATCCAGACCAACCTGCCCATTTTCAGCCACATCCACCAGAATCCCCCAGCGGTTCAGAAACTTGAGCGCCACCTTAACGTTGACGGGATAGTCTTCTACCAGCAAAATCCGGACGCCTTTCAACGTTTGGTCGTTGATCGTATCCGTCACCGTGTAGTTCTGCTTGACGGCCGAACCGATGCGCAAGTCGAGCGTAAAGAAAAACTTAGCGCCCCTCCCTTCTTCGCTCTCCACCTCAATCTTGCTGCCGTGCAGTTCCAGCAAGCGTTTGGTAATCACCAATCCCAGACCGGTTCCGCCAAACTGCCGGGTTGTGGCCGAATTGGCCTGCGTAAACATTTCAAATATAGCCTGCTGCTTCTCGGGGGCAATGCCGATGCCGGTATCCTGCACCGAAACATAGATGGAAGCCACTTCGTCGTCTTTTCTTAACAGCGACAGCTCGATGGTAATGGTCCCCTGTTTCGTGAATTTAATGGCATTGGACACCAGGTTGGACAATACCTGACCGATTCGCAGCGAATCACCCATCAGAATGTCCGGAATATCGTCGTCCACCATCAATTTGATCCGGGTGCCGTTTTCTTCACCTTTGAACTGATGCGCACGTTTGATATTGGAAACCAGGTGTTTAAAGTCGAAATTGCTTTCTTCCAGCTCCACCTTCCCGGCTTCAATCTTGCTGAAATCCAGAATGTCGTTGATGAGTGCGTGCAGGTGTTCAATCGAAAACTGGAGGGTTTTCAGGTTCTCGGCCAGCGCGGGCGGCACTTCCTCCTGACTCATCAGGTACGTCATCCCGACAATTCCGTTGAGGGGCGTCCGGATTTCGTGGCTCATCATCGACAGAAAATCGGATTTGGCCATGGTGGCATTCTCGGCAATTTCCTTCGCCGACCGCAACTCCTGCTCAATTTGCTTGCGATGCTCGATCTGCCGCTGGAGAAAATCGACCAGGGTGACGAGATTCTCGGGGCCAAATTCCGGCATTTTATTGCCGTCCGGCGTTTCCATAGACTGGATGGCTTCGATCAGCTTTTCTTCCGACTGCCGACGCTGGCTGATTTCTTCCTTCAGCTTCTGATTGATCGTGGCGTATTCCCGCTCGTTCAGAAACGACGAATGCTCGAATAATTCTTTGTCACGATCAAAATTGTGATAGGACTCGTTAACGGCTTTGACAAACTGCTGAAACCGCTCGTGTTGCAGGCATTCTTCCGTCAGGTGTTTGTTAATCTGCCGCGCAAGCAGCTTATGGAGGGTATTGGCGTCCATGGATTCAATTCTCGGAAAAAACGGTGACGGTCATGGTCTGGTTGTGCAGTTCACAGCGGGCGTTGGATTGCAGCGGAGAAATTTCGCCGTACGAATAAAAACCGGTCATGACCGCTTCGCTGCCGAACACTTCCCGGGCCGCTTCAACCTCCTCCTCCGTTCGCTGGCCCAGCACCAGCTTCCGCCCCACGCAGCTAATCAGAATGGCCAGTTCGGGCGTAAAATTCAACTGGCTCAGCGAGGTATGAGCCGCTGTGGCGGAGGCATCGATCAGCCGGTCGAAATTGGCCGTCATAAACCGGATGAGGGCTTTTTCGGGCATATCACCCGCGAACGTCATGCTCTTGGTTTCCTCGTTGATGGCCAGAATGGTTCGGACCAGCGGTTCAGACGATGACGTTACCCGGATCGATAACGGAAAAAGCAGGGCGGCTGCCGGTAAACTTTCGGCATATTTCCCTAAGTATTCTTTGTATAAATCCAGGGCGTGCTTATCGTCAATCTGGTACAAAACGTTGTAGGCGGCTTTGGTCACTTCGCGTTCCGGACCGAAAACATCCCAGCCCCCCATCGAGCCGTGGCCAATTTTCAGGTCTTCGCCGTAAAACCCGATCCCGACGATCTTGCCGCTGGCGGGATTCTGATTCAGCCCCACCACGGTTTTTTCAAAACGGGCGGCATCACCGGCCAGTCCGCCCGAAATGGGAATATGCCGTTTCAGAAGCTGATTGAGGGCTTCGATCAGGTCGCTGCCGTTCACCCAACTGCCGTCCGATATCAAAAAGATAGCCGCCAAATCCGGTCCTTCCAGCTTCCGGGCAATCGTCTCCCCTGCCTGAAAGCTTTCCGTATGTTTCTGAATATCAATCTGTACCGTCCGAATTCGGGTTTTTTCAAATTCAATCGCCGTTACAATCACCGAATCGTCATGAACCTTGTCCAGGTAGATTTCACCCGATGTCGAATTGATGACAATGTCGGCAGCCGGAAACCGCTCCCGGAGATTGTCGTACAGGTTTGATCTTTCCAGTAAAAACCGCTCCCCGAACGCCAACACCAGCTGCGCATTTTCAGCCAAAAAACCGGACGTTTCGGATAGTGACGTCCACGCCTGGTCTTTGTAAACGGATTGATTCAGTTTCATTCGATTGTGAAAGTAAAAATTAGGTGGGTACGAAAATGCGCCGTTTTTCAGACCAGGGCATTTAAGTATTTATCCTGCAAAAAATGTACTAGATGATACCGAACGGTTACTTATTTATCAAAATGTTTGAAATTTCCTTTTATCAATACGCAGTTGGTTCCGAAAAGCGCCATTCTCCGCATCGGTTTTTTCCACAAACTGAGCCATTTAACAGACAAAATATTTCATAAAACTTCTCTGAAATATTCCAGATAGCGTGACCGTAAAAGCAGCAAAGGAAACGATCGGTCTATTCTGAACCAGTAACCGAAGATGGGGCTTCGCTAATTATCAGACAGTGACCCAACACAAATATCGTGCTAGAAACCTTCTGCAGCGGGTAGTTTGGCGGAACGACAAGCGAGTTAGTGAGGTAATTACGAAGGGATTACTGAACTTCAAGCGGCAATTCGGTCTGGTAAATATCCGAGAAACATTCCTGCAACTCGTGCACGTAATAGAGGTAACGCCGGCTGCTGACGCATAACCAGCAGTTGAGGCCGGGCACCAATTTTAAATCCTGAAAATACCAGAAAAGACGCGCAGAATCCTGCTGAAAGCCGAAAGAGATCAACCATTGCTTGGTCAACCGAATGGGTTGGGGACGATGATGCGGCAGGATCTCCTGCAGCAACTTTTCCGTGAAGAGCGTCGGCTCGTTTCCGACGTAATAGTATCGGCCAACAGGGGGCGGGCTGACTTTCATGGCATGGAATCGTTACAATTAAGAACTACAAAAAAAGTAGAGCTAACCCTTCAAATACGTCAAGTGAATCAGAAATCGGCAGGCATTATCTTATTTATACCGCGCTAATTACACGTTAGTTAATGGTTTTCCAAACTTTTATCCTGAAAAATGCAGCTTTTTTTTACTATAGGGCAGTTTTTGCCGGATTTTCTCCCGACATCAGCCGGTTTTACCGGAATCGTTCCGGATTGAAAGACCCAATTTCCAAAACCGGGTGTTGATTCGCGATGCCATCAGCCACCAGCTTTCCCGTTGCGGGACCCAGGCTAACCCCCATCATGCCGTGTCCCGTCGCCAGCGTCAGGTTGTCGAAACCCGCCACCCGGCCGATGTACGGCAGGCCGTCGGGCGAACAGGGCCGCAAACCGCTCCAGACCTTCGACACCTCCGGTAGTTTGGCGGGCAGATCCGGGTAATAATTTTGAATTGAATTGACAATGCCGCGTACCCGGTTCATGTTGACGGACAGGTCGGTTCCGGCCACTTCGAGCGTTCCGGCAAATCGTAGATCGTTGCCCATTGGCGTCGCCGTCGCGCGGGCCTCGAGCATAATGGCCGGAACCCGGATGTTCGGCTGCTGATTGGGCAGCATAAAACTGTATCCCTTGCCGCCCTGCATCGGCAGTGAAACACCCAGCAAACGGGTCAGGGTGGGCGACCAGGCTCCGGCGGCAATCACCAGTTCATCAACGGAATGTTCTCCCGAAAGGGTTCGGACCGTGGAAACCCCCGTTCCGGTTCTGCCAAAACCGGTAACTTCCTGCCCTTCCAGCAGGGTGACACCGCGTTTTTTCAGGTGCGCAACCAGCGACCGAATCAACTGACCGGGATTCAGGTGCGCATCGCCGGGAAAATAAACCGCCCCCCGCACGTTCACCCGAACGCCGGGCTCCAGCTCCTGCACCTGTGCGCCCGACATCTGCCGGGCTTCGATTCCGGCCCGGCTGGCGACTTCCGCTTCTTCGGCCATCTCATGTTCGGCCGATGCGGTTTTGTACAGCATCAATAACCCCACTTCCTGCCAGCCAAACGACAGCTCGCCGGATTGGGCCAGTTGCTGGTAAAGTTGTTTGCTAAGCAGACTGATGTCGCGCAGCGCCGGAATCGAACGCTCGACGTGTTCGGCCGTGGAGTGTTTGTAAAACAGCCAGCCCCACCGCAGCAGGTCGGCATTCAAACGCGGTTTGATGTAGAATGGGCTGGTCGAACGCATCAACATCCGCATCCCTTTAGCCACCATGCCCGGTTGCGCCAGCGGAATAATATGGCTCGGCACAATCATGCCCGCGTTGCCAAACGAACAGCCGTCGGTGATCGGATTTTTATCGAAAATCGTGACCCGATAGCCGGCCTTATCCAAATAATAAGCTGAGCATAAACCGATTACACCCCCGCCAATAATACCAACGTGCTTCATATGACCTGAAAACCTTGTACATACGGATCGTCCTCATCCAGAATCAGGTGATTGAAACCGTGAATGATGGCCCAGCCTTCAATGCTCGGAACAATCGCCGGTTTGCCGGCCAGTTCCGTCTCCTGCTCGATTCGGCCCGTAAAAATGGAGCCGATGATGCTTTCGTGCACAAAATCCTGACCCGGTTTTAACCAGCCTTTGGCGTACCACTGCGCCAGCCGCGCCGACGTACCGGTGCCGCAGGGCGAGCGGTCAATGGCCTTGTCGCCGTAAAAAACCGCATTGCGGGCCGTCGACGTTGCCGCCAGCGGTTCGCCCGTCCACAGAATGTGACTCAAGCCGTTGATGGTCGAATTTTCGGGATGCACAAATTCGTACTGCTCATTCAGCCGCTGCCGCATCACCCGCGCCCAGGCAATAAGTTGTTCGGCTTTGAAATGCTGTAGCCCGGGAAAATTCGGTTGCGGATCAACGATGGCGTAGAAGTTACCACCGTAGGCCACATCCACCGTCAGCGTGCCCAGATCCGGGCATTCGACCGTCAGGTTTTCAGCCGCCAGATACGATTTGATGTTTGTTATCTTGACGGATTTCACCTTTCGACCTTCCTGTCGGTATTCGACGCGCACCAGACCGGCCGGGACTTCCAGATTCAGGACGCCCGGCGTTTTCGGCACCACCAACCCCTGCTCAATCGCCACCGTGACGGTTCCGATGGTGCCGTGGCCGCACATCGGCAAGCAGCCCGAGGTTTCGATGAACAGCACGCCCACGTCGTTGGCCGGGTCGGTCGGCGGATACAGAATGCTGCCCGACATCATGTCATGCCCCCGCGGTTCGAACATCAGGCTCTTCCGAATCCAGTCGTAGTCGCGCAGAAAATGCTGCCGTTTTTCGCTCATCGTGGCGCCCACCAGGTGCGGAATGCTCCCGCCGGTTACGACCCGAACGGGGTTTCCGCAGGTGTGCGCGTCGATGCAAAAAAAGTTGTAATTCATAAAAACCACCTTTTCAGTACATTTACACGGTTTGCAGCACGGGCCGGTTGGCCAGAGCCGCTTCGATCACACCCAAAACCCGCTCCCGCTCCTCGCCCACCAGCGTCAGGCGCGGTGCTCGCACGTATTCAGAACCAATGTCGGTAGCGACAGCCGCGAGTTTGATGTACTGCACGAGCTTCGGCTGAATATCCAGTTCCAGCAACGGCATGAACCAGAAGTACAGACTCCGGGCTTCGTCCATTCGACCCGCTTTTACTAGGTCATACAGGGTAACGGTTTCCAGCGGAAACGCATCGACCAGACCAGCCACCCAGCCATCGGCTCCGGCCGACAGGGATTCCAGCGCGAGCGTATCTACCCCACCGAGCAGCCGGTAACGGTCGCCAAATGCATTGCGCATCCGGGCAATGTTGGTCAGATCGCGGGTTGATTCCTTCACCGCCTGAATGTTGGGCAATTCCGCCAGTTTCTCGAACATCGCCACGCTGGTCATGATCTTGTAATCGATCGGATTGTTGTAAATCATGATCGGCAGCGAGGTTTCCTGCGCAATGGCCTTGAAAAACTCGACGGTTTCGTAGGAGTCAGCAAAATACCGCATCGGCGGCAACAGCATCAGGCCGTCGGCTCCGGCGTTTTCGGCTTCCCGCGCACTGCGGATGGCTTCCCGGGTGGCGGCTTCCGCGATATTCATGATGACGGGCACCCGACCGTTCACGGTTTCGAGCGCCGTCTCCAGCAACGACAGCTTTTCCGGCCCGGTCAGCGTGCTGACTTCGCCCAGCGATCCGGCAATGATCAGTCCGTGAACTCCGGCTTCCAGTTGTGCGTGCAGATTTTTTACAAACAAAGGCAGATCAAGTTCGTCGGTTGCCGTGAAGGGCGTGAGGAGGGCGGGATAAACCCCTTTCCAGGATACGGAAGTTGCCATAAGAGTTTGAGCGTAAGTCAGTGTTAAATGAAGAAGAGTATCAGCCGAATCAGCCAGAACAAATTTGGCGAATTACGGGCGGCTCCACTTCACAAAGGTTGATTAATATTAATACTATTTTTACCAGTATACAGATTCCACGCTAAATAATCGACTAATTGTGTACCAATTTATCGTTTCTTTTACTACTTTGTTTCACCGTACGAATTTCCTGCTTCATCGCTTGTGAAACCAGTTATCCGCAACACGAACCTCTTTTGACCGGTATGAAACCACTCTTGTTTCGGGTTCCTACCGTCGATGATCGCTCGTTTCGGGTGCAGGTCGATGACGGCCCGCATTTTTACGACCGGCTGCATTTTCACCCCGAATTGCAGCTGACCCTGATTAAAGAAAGCGTGGGGACGCAGGTGGTTGGTGACCGCATCGACCGGTTTCGGCCTTACGATCTTTTGCTGCTGGGCGCCAACCTGCCGCACGTTTTTCGCAATGACCCCGATTACTTTACGGATCAAACCGGGTATCGGGCGTTATCGTACTCGGTTTACCTCAGTCCCGAGCATTTGCGGCAAACTTTTTTCGGAATGCCCGAATTGAACCACCTGAGCCAGCTGTTTCAGGACGCCCGGCGCGGAGTCCGCATCCGGTTCAACGAAGCAGTTTCGGTAACCGCGCACATGGAGCAGTTGCACCTGCTTCGGCCGTTTGAGCAATTGATGACGCTGTTGACGGTTCTCGACCGCATGGCGTCCGATTCCCGGCGCGAATTGCTGTCGATAACGGCCTACGAGCAGCCCCGCCGACCCGACGATCACCAGCGGCTCGACAACGTGTTCACCTATATTCTGAATCATTACGCCTTGCCCATTACGCTGGAAGATGTGGCTGGCCAGGCGCACCTGACGCCCAGTGCGTTTTGCCGGTTTTTCCGCCTTCATACCCGAAAAACCTTTTCGCAACTGCTCAATGAAGTGCGCATCGAACACGCCAGCCGGTTGTTGCAGGAGTCCAAACTGCCGATCGGCCAGATTGCGTTTTCGTGCGGCTATACCAACTTATCCAATTTCAACCGACAGTTTAAACTCATTACCGGTTTGACACCGGGCCAGTACATCAAAGCTATTTTCTAGATCTATGAAACGGATTACCAGGACAATATTTCTTGCCGGTTGTTTCCTGACCGGTTTTATTCAGGGGGTGGTCGCCCAATCGCAGGGCATCCGCTGGACCGCCGACGGAAAAGCGTATTTGTCGGTGATTCGGGAAGCCATCGTTCGGACCGACGTCGTTTCCGGCCAGGAAACGGAGATCGTTTCCAAAGAACATCTTACGCCCGCCAGCGCCGGAAAACCGCTGGCGGTAGCCGGTTTTGCGTTCAGCCCGGATTCGGCAACGGCCCTGATTTTTACGAATACCGCCCGGGTCTGGCGCTACAACACCCAGGGCGATTATTATTTGGTCAACCGAAAAACCGGTCAGTTGCGGCAAGTCGGAAAAAGCCAGCCCGGTCAGTCGCTGCGCTTCGCCAAACTCTCGCCCGACGGAACGAAAGTCGCCTATGTGAGCAAAAACAACCTTTTCGTGGAGGATATCGCCAGCGGACAAACTACTCAGCTTACGAACGATGGCACCCGGAAACGCATCAATGGCACCTTCGACTGGGCGTATGAAGAAGAGTTTGGCTGCCGCGACGGTTTTCGCTGGAGCCCCGACAGCAAGCAGATTGCGTACTGGCAAATTGACGCCAGCGCTATTCGGGATTACCTGATGCTCAACACCACGGATTCGGTTTACTCGCGGGTGGTGCCGGTTGAATACCCGAAAGTGGGCGAATCGCCTTCGCCGGCCCGCGTCGGTATTGTTCCGGTAACGGGCGGAGCAACCCGCTGGCTGGCCATTCCGGGTGATCCGCAACAACATTATCTGGTGCGGATGGAGTGGTTTCCGGGCACAAACGAACTGATTATTCAACAGGTAAACCGGAAGCAGAATCAAAGCATTCTTTTTGTCGCCCAGGCTTCTGACGGCTCGGCGGTTCCCATTCATAGGGAAACCAGTTCAACCTGGATTGATACCAAAGAAAGCTGGAATCGCGGGAATCCGGCGGGCTGGGAGTGGCTGGAGAATGGCAAATCCTTCGTTTGGGTGTCCGAAAAAAATGGTTGGCGGCAATTGTTTCAGGTAAGTCGTGATGGCAAAAAAGAGACATTGCTCACCCCCGGTTCGTACGACATTGCCACGATCAGCTCCATCGACGAAAAAAACCGGTACATCTATTTCATAGCCTCTCCCAACAATCCAACGCAGCGGTATTTGTTCCGGACCAAAATGGACGGCAAGGGCAAACTGGAGCCGATTTCGCCCGCCAATCAGCCCGGAACGCATACATATGACATAGCACCGGGTGGTCAGTTGGCCCAGCATTCGTTCAACAGCCACCGGGCTTCGATGAAAAGCAACTGGGTCCGACTGCCTGATCACCAGGTTCTGCGGGCTTCACCCACACGCGCAGCATCAACGACGCAAAACCCGCAAAACGTTGAGTTCTTCACCCTCACCACCGCCGACGGGACTTCTTTGGATGGCTGGATTCAGAAGCCCGTCAATTTTGACAGCACTAAAAAATACCCGGTTGTCTTCTACGTGTACGGCGAGCCTGCCAGCACCACTACGAACGATGTCTTTTCGGCGGGCAGCAATACTCTTTTTGACGGAGATATGGCCAAGGCAGGGTATTGCTACGTTGCGCTGGATAACCGGGGTACGCCAACGCTCAAGGGAACTGCCTGGCGCAAAGCCATTTACCGGCAAATCGGACGAATCAATGTCCGGGATCAGGCCATGGGTGCCCAAAAACTGTTCGCCCAACGCGCTTACCTCGACACCAGCCGGGTGGCCGTCTGGGGCTGGAGCGGTGGCGGCTCTACTACCCTGCATCTTCTGTTTCAGTATCCCGAGATTTACAAAACCGGCATTTCCGTTGCGGCTGTCGCCAATCAATTGTTTTACGATAACATTTACCAGGAACGGTACATGGGTCTGCCGCAGGAAAACCGGTCGGACTTCGTGGCGGGCTCGCCAGTTACATACGCAAAGAATCTGCGGGGAAATTTGCTGTATATTCACGGAACCGGCGACGACAACGTTCATTATTCCAACGCTGAAGTACTGATTAACGAATTAATTAAGCACAATAAACAGTTTCAAACCATGCCTTATCCCAATCGGACGCACAGCATCTCGGAAGGCGAGGGCACGAATCGGCACCTTCGAACCCTTTACACGAAATACCTCCTGGAGCACTGCCCACCGGGTCCGCGTTGAGAACTGATCCATCGACTTTTATCTAGCCTGTTCCCTTTATGACTACCAAACTTCATCAATCGCTCTGGCTGCTGGCCGGTTTTTTCCTTACCCTGACGGCTTCCGCTCAAAAGTTTGCTTTTACCCACGATGACACGCTGCGCGGCACCATCACGCCGGAACGGGTCTGGTGGGATCTGGCCTATTATCATTTGCAGGTAAAACTCAATCCAACCGACAGCACCATCAGCGGTAGCACCACCATTCAATACCGGGTTTTGCAGCCCAAGCAAACGTTACAGGTTGATTTGCAACGTCCACTGAAAGTCCAGAAAATTGTTCAGGACGGTCAGGAATTGCGGTTTCGGCAGGATGGAAATGCTTATTTTGTGACGCTCCAGAAAAAGCAGGTTGCTGGTGAAACCGAGTCGCTGGAAGTTTTTTATGCGGGAAAACCCAGAAAAGCCAAGCGGGCTCCCTGGGATGGCGGTTTTGTCTGGAAACGGGATAAAGCCGGGCAGTGGTTTATTGCTACGGCTTGCCAGGGGCTGGGGGCCAGCTCGTGGTGGCCGTGCAAAGATCATATGTACGATGAGCCCGACAGCATGTTAATCAGTGTAACGGTCCCGAAAGACTTAACCGATGTGTCCAATGGCCGTCTGCGTCGCGTCACTGAGAACAGCGACAACACCCATACCTTCGACTGGTTTGTGAGCAATCCCATCAACAATTACGGCGTCAACTTAAATATTGGTAATTACATCCAATGGACCGATACCCTTCAGGGTGAAAAGGGGCGTTTGGATTTGAGTTTTTACGCGTTGCGTGAACACGAGGATTCGGCTCGTCGGCAATTTCAGCAGGTAAAACCGATGTTAAAAGCCTTTGAGCATTGGTTTGGCCCGTATCCTTTTTACGAGGATGGTTACAAACTGGTTGATACACCGTATTTGGGTATGGAACACCAGAGTTCCGTAACGTACGGCAACCGCTTCCGAAACGGCTACCTGGGAAGGGATTTATCGGGCACCGGTTTCGGCTTACTGTGGGATTTCATCATCATTCATGAGTCCGGTCATGAGTGGTTTGCCAACAATATTACCTACAAGGATGTGGCTGATATGTGGGTGCATGAGAGTTTCACCAATTATTCCGAAAATTTATACACTGAGTATTACTACGGAAAAGCAGCCGGAGCGGCTTACGTAATGGGTTGTCGGGCCCAAATTCGAAATGATCGGTCCATAGTTGGCATTTACAATGTTAACCACTCGGGTTCGGGTGATATGTATTACAAAGGAGGGAATCTATTGCACACGATCCGGCAAATTATTGGCGACGATGTTAAATGGCGGGAAATCCTTCGCGGAATGAACAAAACGTTTTATCACCAAACAGTTGACGGCAAACAAATTGAAGAATACATCAGCCAGCAATCAGGCCTCAATTTCCAGAAAATTTTCGATCAGTATTTGCGCGATACCCGGATTCCAGTTCTGGAATACAAAATCGTAAAAAACAAACTACAATATCGCTGGACAGAATGCATACCCGGTTTTAACATGCCGCTAAAGGTTTGCCTGAATACTACTGGGCCCGTTCAAAGTCTTAAGCCTACGACACAATGGCAGACCTTGCCCACTTCGGACGTAACTATGCTAACCAGCGATCCGAATTACTACGTCTATGTTCGGTTAACTAAGTGATTTATTGCCAACAACAAAAAGCCCTCACCGGTTAGGGTGAGGGCTCGTAATCTGTGGTGGCGGCCACCTACTCTC
>NZ_BAAGVR010000023.1:0-307452 GCF_054780775.1 Larkinella ripae | reverse complement strand
AGGTAATGGATACAGCCTTACGTTTCAACCCCCCAGCCCCCAAATCGCCCCCACCACGGCGGCCACGGCCACCAGCAGCAGGGGGAAGATCCAGATCTGGGTATCGGCATTAAAGCGGGCTAATTTCTGAAACATTTTCATAGCTGATTGCTGTAATGTAACTTTGCGGTAAAATATCCCTCCCCTACTATGAACGTCACTGTTAAGAACAACGGCACACCGCTGCCGGTTGTTGAGTGCGATGGACTGGCCCCGACGCGCCTGGTGCTCGATGAAGCGGCCCAGACCTATACCGTTGAGACACCCGGCGGCACGGTCGCCTTGACCACCGAGCGCATCAAGGGGGAGTTGGTATTCACCTTTAAAATTGACGGTGCCCCCGCCCTCTCCGGCACCACCGCTGCGCTGGTTGACTTCTTGCGCGCCGGCCGCGATGTAGCCACGCTAGGCGGCATCTTTGCCCGGAGTCTGGCCCTGTAACCGCTTTCGTTTCAAATGCTCCTCGAGTACCCCCGGCGCATCAGCAATGTATTTGGCCTGGGTAGATACATTGCTGTGGGCTCCGCTGTTTTTCAGCACCTCGGGCGAGGCTCCCTCCTTGGCCCGGTTAGTCATCCCGCTATCGCGCCCCATGCCGAATTGCAGCCGCAGCGGGGTTCCATCGTCCTTTTTAAGTTTGAGTAGTTTGCTAACCGATTTCAAGACGGTCGAAAAGTAATTGGCGCTGCGGTAGATCAACCCGTTGACTCCGGCGTATTTAGCCAGCAGCCGCTCGGCGCGGGGCGTAATATCGGCGGTGATCATCAAGTCAATGCCGTGCTGCTTTTTTCGGGGGTGGTGGATATAGCGGATGCCGCTTTCAAAGGTATGGATCTTCATCACCGGCAGGTTCATGTAATCAGCGTAGTGCAGACAGAGCTCCCCGGCAATCAGCCAACAGTCCAGCGGAAACCGGAAGTGTTCGGGCAATTCCACGGTTTCCAGGTAATCCAGCATTTCTACGCTCAGGGGTTTGGGTTTGGGTTTCTGTCCTATTTTCTTGCGACCAGCCGGGGCGGGGTTGGTAGCGATGTATTCCTTATCGATGGCGTACTCGCAGAGCATTCCCAGAAAGCCCTGCGTCTTGTGGATGGTAGAGGATTTGTACCGGGTGCCAAAATGTGGCACCGGCTGCTTAAGGAGCCACTCTTTGAACTCAGAGAAGAAACTGCGCCGAAGATCCTTCACCAGCAATTTTTCTTCCCGGCGGAATTGCAGAAACTGGTAAATGCGGTTCCAGGATGCGATGTTGGCATCGTAGGTGTTCTGGCTCACCTGGTCCTCGGTGCGGGTGTACTGGTTGTCATTGACCAGACTTTTGCGGAAAGTAATAAACTCTTCGTAAACTTCCTTCAGCGTTTTGTCTTTGCCGGCCGACTTTTCGTCTAGGTAATCCTGAGTGGTTTTCTCCCACATGGCAGCCGCCCGGCGAAATTCCTCTGCCTGCTCGCCCATGTGCCGAAGCAGGGAAAGTTCGGTGTCCTGGGCACAGAGCAGGAGCGTCAGCCCGTGAATAACCGGCGCGGTTAAGGGCCGCTTTTCACGGACCAGCCGTAGCTGGGCGTTTTCAAACTCGCGCTCGTACTGCTCAATCTGGAGTTTTAGTTTGCGGTGAAAGTCCAGCGAGGGATCGTAAACCATCGTTCCGTCGTCAAGCGGGCGGTTAGGCTTCTTACGCGCCGGGATGTGGAGGATGTCCCAGGTGTCGCGGGTGGTTTTAATCTCGGTGGAGTACGGGCCGAACATCGATTCAGTGCGGCCCATCTTCTGAAAGATGGTTACAGCAATGATGCCGGGGAGCGGCTGGCCACTTTTGAGTTTGGCGCGCGTCTTTCTGAACTTAAAGGCGCAGCGCATTTGAAGCTGGTGAAGCAAATAGTAAGACATACAGTTTCCGGGTGTGATAGGCGTTGACAGAGCCGGAAACTTGCAAAAAAATACTCAAACAAAACAGGTACTTACCAGGCAGTAGGAAGGTGACGTATAGGGGTCTTTTTGAATAATTTACAGAAGCGGCAAAAAAAATTCGCAAGAAACACATGGTGCTTGTTGTATAAATTCATTAACCGAAAAGAACGGGAAATTTCGGGGTACGCAAAATTTAGCTTTGGTCTAAATAAAAATCATTAGCCAGTTTTGCGGTAACTAAATTGGTACTTGGGGTGGTAACCAGAACAATCGGGGCAGCGGCCGGGCAAAAACGCGGTTTAGGGAAAACCGGGGCGTATAATCGGAGTGGTTAGAAACTATTTGGGATTCTGTTGGGAAATCTCATGCTCCTGTTTTTATTTTGAGCAAATTTAATCAAAAACAATCAATACTAATCATGAACAACTCACGCGTTCAACTTCTCAAGCAGGAAATATTATCTGACAATTGGTATGTGCTAAGAAAGGTAACATTTAATTATTTACGAAAAGACGGGGTGTGGGAAACGCAGTCGCGGGAAGCGTATGATCGCGGAAACGGCGCCACCATCCTGCTTCATAATCCGGAAAAAAACACGATCATCCTGACCCGTCAGTTCCGGATGCCCACGTATGTGAATGGGAATGCCAGCGGAATGCTCATCGAAGCCTGCGCCGGTTTACTGGACAATGACAATCCGGAAGACGCTATTCGCCGGGAAACCGAGGAAGAAACCGGTTTTGTGGTCACCAACATCCGCAAAGTGTTCGAAGCCTATATGAGTCCGGGTTCGGTAACCGAAAAGCTGTATTTTTTCACCGCCGACTATTCTGACCTGACGGAGAAACGGATTGGGGGCGGAATCGACGAAGAAGAAATCGATGTACTGGAAATTGCCCTACCGCAGGCCATGGAGATGATTGCCCGGGGCGAGATTGTTGATGGAAAAACGATCATGCTTATCCAGCATGTCTATATTCAACACCTCCGGGCGGTTTAGCAGCAATAGTTCAGAAAATAGTTACGGTGGGTAGCGTATGCGGCTACTTAAGAAAAAGGCCCCAACCTCCCATCAGCACGTCCTTCTCACCGGAGGCTGGAGCCATCAACAAGTGTACGGGGGTAATAAATTTCGAATCAACAGTAGACACGACGGGCGTTCCGGCGGATTACGGGAGGTAAACCGCTGAGGTAAAAGTCACCAATGGGCTGGTCCCAGACCTGATTAAAGCGCTCAACAACCAGCTTATCGCTAACTTTGTCCTTATTGGATGAATTTAATTTATAAAGTTCATCGCCCACAATACAGGAAAGGCAGAAAAATTCGTCGTACTTCATGTAGATAGGAAATTTTATGGAACAAAATTAGCCCAGCGCCATTAAAATGGGGTGTAATTCAAATTAAACCGTACTTAAAAATGAACTAAATCGGCACTCAGTCATTAAAACGGGATTAAAATATGATCTTTCTAACCTTTGAACATCTCTAAAAAGTACAAAACTATAGTTTGGTAAAGGCAAAAAGTTGGTGAACGGGGAGCCAAGGAACGCGAAATTTTGTTAAACCGGTAGCAACTATCCTTATAATGCCATGCTGGCTTTCCCGGAAACGTACATCGACATGCTCCGCTCGTTGATCGTCCTTCGAAAATACGTTAAGCTGTTTTATTTCACGGATTTGAATGAGTTGTTATCGGTCACGTCGATTCTGACGGCTCTGCATTCCGGCCCGGACGGAGATTCGGTTGTCCTGGCTTCGGGCGAGTCCATTCCAATCCAGCGGCTGGTAAACGTCAACGGGGTGTATGCACCGGGTCACGAAGACTACCAAAGCTGTCTGGATTGCCGCATTTAAAGGCCAGATTGAGACTATCAGATTGACTTGTGACCTGGAGAAAAAACCGGAATTCAGTCTGTTCCTGGTGCTTTGACGGGCAATTTGTAGCCGACTTTCCATAAAAAAACATATAAAAATTTGGATTGGATTTCAAAAATCTTGTCCTTTATACAAATTTTTCAATCATAATTCAATGCAAACAGGAGTAGTAAAATTTTTTAATGAAACCAAAGGATACGGTTTCATTAAGCCTGACGCCCCAGGTGAGGACATTTTTGTACACTCGACGGGCCTTGTTGATCAAATCCGGGAAAACGACAAAGTAAGATTTGAAGTGGAACGGGGGAAAAAAGGTCTGAACGCTGTAAACGTAGAACTGGTATAATCGAAAGATAGAGCCGTTTTAGTTACAAGAGAAAAACATGCCTTCGGCATGTTTTTTTTTGCCCTGACAACGAATGCATTATCCCTACGATTCGGTTTTTATCCCGGTTTTGTATTGAAAACCCGGCCTTTCCTCGTTTTTTTGCGGCTTCAATCCGCCATTTCCCTGCATGAATCCAACCCAGCAAACCGGTACGTTATCGGCCCGCATTGCCGCCCTGCTCAACCTCACGGCCCGCCAGGTGGTCAATACCATGCAGCTTCTCGACGATGGAGCCACCGTTCCGTTCATTGCCCGCTACCGCAAAGAAGCCACTGCCCAGCTGGACGAGGTGCAAATCGGTGCCATCAAAGATTGGTACCAGAAATTGCTTGAGCTGGACAAACGCCGTGAGACGATTCTGAAATCCATTACCGATCAGGGAAAACTAACCGCCGACCTCCGCCAAAAAATCGAAGCCGCCGACTCGCTCACCGAGCTGGAGGATTTGTATCTGCCGTATAAACCCAAACGGAAAACCCGGGCGACGCTCGCCGTTGAAAAGGGACTTGAGCCGCTGGCGAAACTGCTTTTTGGTCAGCGGGAAAACGACGTAGAACGCCGGGCCGCTGCGTATCTGACCGAGCAGGTTGCGACGGTTTCGGACGCTTTGCAGGGCGCCCGCGACATCATGGCCGAGTGGATCAGCGAAAGTGCCGAAGCCCGCCAGCGCATCCGGAATCTGTTTGAACGGGAAGCCATTCTGCGCTCAGTGGTAAAAAAGGACAAAGAAACCACCGGAATTAAATACAAAGATTATTTCTCGTTTGCCGAACCGCTCCGGCGGATACCCTCCCACCGCTTGCTGGCCATCCGGCGCGGAGAAACCGAGGGCATTCTGGCGGTCAGTATTGCACCCGACGAAGAAACCGCCCTGGAACGGCTGGACCGCCAGTTTCTGCGGTCTGGCCATTCAGAAAGCATTGACCAGGTGGCGATTGCCATAAAAGACAGCTACAAACGGTTGATCAAACCGTCGCTCGAAACCGAGTTTGACAACGTTTCCAGGCAGAAGGCCGACCAGGAAGCCATCAAGATTTTTGCCGACAACCTGCGGCAACTGCTGCTTTCTCCGCCCCTCGGTCAGCAGCGGGTGTTAGCCATTGACCCCGGTTTTCGGACGGGCTGCAAAGTGGTTTGTCTGGACGCGCAGGGCAATCTGTTGACCAACGACGTGATTTATCCGGACACCCGGCGCGAACAGGCCCAGCAGACCTTGCTGAAACTGGTGGCTCAGTACCAGATTGAAGCCATCACGATTGGAAACGGAACCGCCGGGCGCGAAACCGAAGATTTTGTCCGCAGTTTGACTTTTGGCAAAACCGTGCCACTATTTATGGTGAGCGAACAGGGGGCATCGATTTATTCGGCTTCCGAAGTCGCCCGGCAGGAGTTCCCGAATCAGGATGTAACCGTACGGGGTGCCATTTCCATCGGTCGCCGGTTGATGGACCCGCTGGCCGAACTGGTCAAGATCGATCCAAAGTCGATTGGGGTCGGTCAATACCAGCACGATGTGGATCAGACCGAACTGAAAGACAGCCTGGATCGGGTTGTCGAAAGCTGCGTGAACCAGGTGGGCGTTTCGCTCAACACGGCCAGCAGCCATTTGCTGCGCTATGTTTCCGGTTTGGGTCCGCAACTGGCGCAAAACATTGTTGAATTTCGGACTCAGAACGGGGCTTTCCAATCCCGCGACCAGTTGAAAAAAGTGCCCCGGCTGGGGGCCAAAGCGTTTGAACAATGCGCCGGTTTTCTGCGAATCGACCAGGCTAAAAATCCGCTCGACAACAGTGCTGTCCATCCCGAAAGTTACCCGGTGGTGGAGCGCATGGCCCGCGACCTGAAATGCACGGTTTCGGATTTAATCAAAAAAACCGACCTTCAAAAGCAGATTAAGCCCGAATTGTACGTTACGGAAACAGTGGGATTGCCGACGCTGCGCGACATTCTGGCGGAACTCGAAAAACCGGGTCGCGACCCGCGCCAGCAACTCGCCGTGTTTGAATACGACGAACGCGTCCGGAAACCGGAAGATCTGCGCGAAGGTATGCTCCTGCCCGGGGTCGTAACGAATGTAACCGCTTTTGGCGCTTTTGTTGACATTGGTGTCAAGCAGGATGGACTGGTGCACATTTCGCAATTGGCCAACCAGTTCGTTGCCGATCCGCGTCAGGTTGTCAGTGTCCATCAAAAAGTTCAGGTGAAGGTGCTGGAAGTCGATTTGCAGCGCAAGCGTATTGCCTTAACGATGAAAATTTGATAGCTTACCATTGGTTATTTACTTGCCGCGTACCTGATGCAACAAACTAGGATCAGAACTTTCATCCGCCCCTGGTGGCCTGCCGCTCTGCTGGCGTTGACTTTGTCGTCCTGTTCATTCTTCAAAACCTCGCATTACGTGCCGCCCGCCCAGCGAAAAACCGCCCGGCCGGCGGTCGCCAATCGCAAGGCCCCGGTGGCCAAACCCCTGAAAAACGTCGATACCCGAACCTACCAGCAGGGCTACGTTCCCCAGGTTGTCAAAATCGCCCGAACCTACACCGGGACGCCCTACCGCACCGGCGGCACCACCTCGGACGGCATGGATTGCTCCGGACTCATTTTTGCCTCGTTCAACACGGTTGGCCTGCAGATGCCGCGCGTTTCCTGGCAGCAGTCGGAAGTGGGTTACGAAGTTGAAGTCCCGCAGATTCAGGCGGGGGATCTGCTCTTTTTCGTGCCGGACGACGGCAAATCCGGTTACGTATCGCATACCGGAATTGTAACCGAAGTACACGGCCCGGCTGATATCCGGTTTATTCATGCCTCCTCCTCGCGCGGGGTGCGGGAAGACAATCTGTTTTCCAATTACTTCAAAGGCCGGTTTGTGAAAGCGGTTCGTCCTTTTTAACGATTTTTTTCCAGAAACTCGGCGGCCATCTCCAGCGTTTTCAGGTACGAATAGCGGGGTGGCGTATACGCCAAGGAGGTATTGCCGGAGCGGAACTCTTCCAGTACTGTTTCCAGCGGAATAAACCGCAAATCAGCCACTTCGTCGTCCTGCATCACAAACTGAGCAAGCGCCCGATCGGTCTGAAACAAATAGACCGCAGCGTGTTCGCGGTCATTCAGCGAGACGGTTTCGTCGATGACCACCACATCGACAACGCCCAGAAACTGCAATTCATCCGCCCGGGGCCGAACCCCAATTTCCTCTTCCACTTCCCGAATGGCGCACTGTTCGTAACTCTCGCCCGGATCAACGTGACCACCCACGCAAACATCCCAAAAATTAGGCAGCACCTTCTTATCCGGATGCCGCAGACTGAGCAAAACTTCATTTTGCGCGTTCAGAACAACAATTTCGGAGGTGCGGTGCCAGTCGCCGTCCCGGTGGACTTCGCGCTTGGGTTTGGTAGAGCCCAGCGGCTGGTTTTGGTCATCAAATAGTTCAAGCCTGGGCATAAAAAAACCGGGTGACTGCGGCTTTTAATTTTTCTGGAAGTGTCCCTCCCCGCTGGTCCGCAGCAGCGCAAAGATGGTCATTTTTTGAAAACCGTACCTAAAAAACCGGCACCAATCGCTGACTGGTTTTGATTACCGCAGCAGCACTTCGTCGATAAAACCGTATTCTTTCGCTTCCTCCGCTTTCATCCAGTAATCCCGGTCGGCGTTGCGTTCGAGTTCTTCGACCGTCCGGCCGCTATGACGCGCCATAATTTCGTACAGTTCCTGCCGCAGAATGACGATTTGCCGGGCGGTTATTTCAATATCCACAGACTGGCCCTGCGCCCCGCCGTGCGGCTGGTGGATCATGACGCGGGCGTGGGGCAGCGCGGACCGTTTGCCGGGCGCCCCGGCACAAAGCAAAACCGCCCCAAAGGAAAGCGCTACGCTGGTGCAGATGGTGGCCACGTCGGGCCGGACGTACTGCATGGTGTCGTAGATGCCCAACCCGGCGTAAACCGATCCGCCGGGGCTGTTAATATACAGCAGAATATCCTTCTTGGCGTCCGCCGATTCCAGAAACAGCAACTGGGCGATGATGATGTTGGCCAGGTTATCGTCGACGGCCGCTCCCAGAAACACAATGCGATCGGCCATCAGGCGCGAAAACACGTCTACTTCCCGGAAGTTCATGGGCCGCTCTTCAATAACCGCCCGGGTCATGTTTTCGACCTGATGCAAATACCGGTCGACGCTGAGGCCGTTGAGATTTTGTCCGTGCACGGCGAATTTACGGAACTCCCTTCTGCTAAGTTCGGGGTAATACATAAGCAATGAAAATTACGGATGAAACTGGTTTGAAAAGGCATGGCGTAGCCACTGGCTCATGAAAAGCCCTTATAAACGCCTAGAAAAGTGTACGGATTCAGCGAACCGGTTCAGCCAAACAGGCGGAGGTAAATCGCATCCAGCTCCCGGCGAAGCTGCTGCCGGCCGGCCAGCCGAAGCGCCTGATAAGCCCGTTTCTGAGCGGCCAGATTTTGCTGCCAGTCCTGATTCCACAGCAACCGGATCGACACCTCCTGACGCTGGTCTTCGTCCAGCGTGCCTTGCAGGTACGCTTCCAGTAGTTTGACTTCCTCTAATTCAGGGCGCATGGCGATCAGGATTTGAAATTTTCGGGCGAAAGATGACGGACGGTTTTGCGCAATCGTTCCAGGCATTTGTACTTCTGCACGGTGGCCGAACGCACGGTCTGGTAGCCCTGTCGGGCGGCAATCTGCTCCAGGCGGTGGCCCCAGTAATAAAAGCTCACCAGAATGGCTTTACAGGATTCGCCCAGTTGCTCCACAAAGGCCATGAGCTTCAGGGCGGCCGGTTCGTCGTCCGCTTCGGGCTCCCCCCAAACCGCTTCGACCTGGCTTTCCGTCAGCGGCATTTGGCGCGTCCGCTTCGTGATTTCCTGCCGCCAGAGGTTTTTGCAAATGCCCATCAGGTAGGTGCTGACCGACGACGTCAGGACGAGGTGGTCCTGTACGGTTTTTTCGTAAAACCGGATCAGGGCTTCGTGAAATAGATCTTTCGCATCCTCTTCCGAACCGCCGTGTTCGCGAACGTAATGCCGGACCATCGGGTAGGTTTGGGCGTAGAGCTGCTCCAGCGTTCGCGCCCGGTCGGCCAGCAGGGCCGTCTCCATCGAAATGCTTTCGGTTAACTGCATACGGTTTTTAGGGGTTTATCGAAAAAAAGGGGAAGTATCACCCAAGGGTACGAAAAAAAAGAGAAGTCCGAAAAACCGCCCAACGAAAAAGCCCCAAATCCGGCGGATTCGGGGCTTTTGAAAAAACCGGGTGGAGATAGTCGGATTCGAACCGACGGCCTCTACAATGCCATTGTAGCGCTCTAGCCAACTGAGCTATACCCCCGTTTTTGGTGGTGCAAAGATGAAGAAAAACTCCTGAAAAACCAATACGGTTTTTAAAGATTTCCCTTACTGTTCCACCATTTCAGCATCGGCGATGATGTAATTCAGTTCGTAAATGTTATCAGCGTTCAGTTTGAGCGTGCCCCGGAAGGTCCGGCGCTCATCGGTTTTAAACTTCAAACCATTTTTTTTGAACTTCAGCGACACGACCGATTCCGGACCCGCCCCACCGCAGAAGAAACAGGCGCTGTACGGAAACGCCGACAGCACGTAGGTGTTCGACTCCATATCCACCGGAAGCACGTAACCCGTCAGTTCGACCGGTTTACCGCTCAGTTTCTGAATACCCGCCCCAAACGTTGGATAAAGCATATAAACCGACTCTTCCGGATACCATTTTTTCTTAAAAGTTACATCGCGCAGGGTTTCCCACGACAGTTTTACCGGTTCTGCAACGGTGGTCGCCAGCCGCCGTTCGGCATGGTTACCCGGCGTAAAAGCCGCTAAGGTTAAGAATCCCAACAGAGCGATGAAGCTGATATTTTTTTTCATGATGGAGGTCGCGTTCAGATATTTACAAATCTACGTCGTTTTGCGTTTTAAAAACAACTGTCTGCGGGGTTTGGTTCGGGTTTTTCGGCGCTTCAATCAGAAGTTACCGTTTTCCCCCTTCTCCTATCATAATTTTTGCTACCTTTACTCTAATCAACGTGGTTGCCTACTAAAACCGTGTCGGAAGTAACAAACGTTATACCTCAGAACAATCAGCCTTCGGCCCGCCATTTTAACCGCCTGTTCCTGATCACCTTAGTGTTCATTGCAGTGTTGTTGACGGGTGCCGAAATTGTGACCCAGTATCAGACCCGACGCGAAGCCGAACGGGTCATGGTCATCCGAATGGCTTCAGCCCAACGTCATCACAGTCAACGGTTGGTTAGTAAGGTTCTGCTGCTCAGCCGCCCGGCCGAGCACGACCGGTTTCAGAACCACCTGGCCGAAATCAAGACGCTGTTTTCCACATTCGAAAAAAACCAACTGCATATTGAGCAGGGAACGGTTCCCGGGTATCCGGTGCTGTTGCAAAACAGCGACAGCGTAAAAGTCCGCTACCAGACGCTGGAGCCCTATTACTTTGGTTTTCGGTCCAGCATGCAGCAGATTATCCAGCAGGCCGAACAGGCCAAAAGTCCGGAAGAGTTTGCCAGGAACCTTGATCTGACCGCCCTGATGAGCAACGAATCGCCCTTTCTGGAAAAGATGGATGCGGTGGTTCAACAGTATACGCAGGAAACGCTGACGAACGTGGAGCATACGCGGCTGCTGGAATTTGTGATTTACCTGTTTACGGTGCTGGCCCTGGTATTTGCGGGCTGGTTTATTCTGCGCCCGGCGGTCAACAAATTCGAGGGTATCATTGTCCAGCTGGTGGAAGCCGAAACCCGCACGGCCACCACCAACCGCAAGCTGCTTTCGTTGAACCGGGCCCTGAAAGAAACCCGGCAGCAGCTTTTTGACGCCACCCGGCAACAGTACCAGCAGCAGATGGATGAGCAGAAACTGCGGACGTCGTATCTGGTGGCGGGTCAGGAAGAAGAACGGAAACGGCTTTCGCGCGAATTGCACGACGGAATTGGCCAGATGCTGACGGCCATTAAATTGCAGGTAGAAAGCTTTCAGAAAAGTCTGAGCGACAAGGAGAAGGAAATCAAAAGCTTTGTGGTGCTGAAAAACCTGATCGCGCAAACCATTCAGGAAACCCGGAATGTTTCGAACAACCTGATGCCAACGGTACTGAGCGATTTCGGGTTGATTCCGGCGGTGAAGATGCTGGCCGACATTCACGACAAAGACAGCAAAACCGACATCATTTTTCACACGAATCTGACCAATACCCGGCTGGATAAAAGTGTGGAAATTGGCGTATACCGCATCGCCCAGGAAGCCGTCAGCAATGCACTCCGGCACGCCGAGCCCACCCAGATAACGATCGACTTGTTTGAAAAGGACAATTACTTACATTTGATTGTTAATGACGACGGCAAAGGGTTCCGGATTCACCGAAGTCGGAAAGAAGACAGCAAACGACCTTCGCAGGGCATTCACAATATGCACGAACGGGCTGCGTTGATTAACGGAAAGTTTAAAATTTCATCCGCGCCCGACAAAGGCACTAAAGTACAAGTAAGTATACCTTTTAAACTTGCGCACCAGGAACATGAGTACACTCAAATTGATGCTGGTTGATGACCACTCGATCGTCCGTAACGGAATTCGCTCCCTGCTGGAACAAAACGATGAATTTGTCATCGTGGAGGAAGCCGGCGACGGCGAAGAAGCCCTTGAAAAACTAAAATCCCAGCAACCGGATGTGGTCTTGATGGACATTTCACTCCCCGGCATGTCAGGCATTCAGACGACGCAAATTATTTCGCGATTGTATAAAAACATCAAAACCCTGATGTTGTCGATGCACAATAACGAGGATTATATTCTTCGTTCCGTTGAAGCCGGTGCGTTTGGGTACATTCTGAAAGACTCGTCGAGCGATGAAATGATGAAAGCCCTCCGCACCATCGCCAGCGGAGAAAAGTACTTCAGCTCGCCGGTAGCCACCATTATTCTTAACGGCTACATGCAGCAAATGAAGAAAACCGAACGGACCAGCAAAGTCCGGCGCTCCAAGTTGTCCAAGAAAGAAAAAGAAATTCTGCAATTTCTGGTGGACGGCATGAGCAGCCGCGAGATCGCCGAAAAACTCCAGCTTTCGGTCCGGACGGTCGACAACCACCGCGCCAACATGATGCGCCGGCTTCAGGTGAAAAATGCTGCCGAGCTGGTCAAAATGGCCGTTGAAGAAAAATTAATTTAACCTTCCTTAGTAGATTTCGTGAACGGCCCTGTTTAGACTATACGTCTGAATACAGGGCCGTTTTGGTATGCACTCATAAATTCTATGGATATTGTATAGATCTGCACACGCCGTTGAACTAACCGTCAGAAAACCGGTTTATTAGATTGACATGCAGTAATCTTTTTGTTAGTCCTGCATTTTCTCTTTCATATAACCAACAAACCATTTTACGTATGGCACTCCGACTAGGCGATGTTGCTCCGGATTTTACGGCTGAGACCACCGAGGGCACAATTAATTTTCACGAATGGCTGGGCAATTCCTGGGGCCTGCTTTTTTCACACCCGGCGGATTTCACCCCGGTTTGTACGACCGAGCTGGGTCGCACGGCCAAATTGAAGGACGAATTCGAAAAGCGGGGTGTCAAAGTGCTGGCCGTCAGTGTCGATCCGCTCGAATCGCATACCGAGTGGGTAAAAGACATTAACGAAACCCAAAACACGACAGTTAACTTTCCGATGATTGCCGACAAAGACCGGCAAGTTGCCGAATTATACGATATGATTCATCCGAATGCCACCGAAAAAGCGACCGTTCGTTCGGTTTTTGTGATTGGCCCGGATAAAAAAGTCAAGCTGACACTGACCTATCCGGCTTCGACCGGGCGGAATTTCCTGGAAATTCTGCGGGTCATCGACTCCCTGCAACTCACGGCCAATTATCAGGTAGCCACGCCCGCCGACTGGCAGCAGGGCGATGATGTGATTGTTGTTCCGGCGGTGAGCACGGAAGATGCCGTGAAGAAATTCCCGAAAGGCGTCAACGTCATTAAACCGTATCTGCGAACTACTCCGCAACCCAATCAATAAGATAGGGAGGATAAAAAGAGGAAGGGAGGAAAGGAAGAAGGTCATAAACCTTCATCTTTCCTCCCTTTTTTCGTTGTACTTCCTCCTTTTCTGCTTTCTCTTTCCTTCTTTTTTGGAAATTTGCCTCACTATTTGGAACATTCTTTCTCCGTAACAGTTTGTTTTGTGTAATCAAAGTTAAACAACGTTATGAATGTTTTAGAACGCGATCATCCGAAAGGATCGGTAAAAAATCCGAATCCCCAACACAAAGAAGGGCCCGTAGCCGAAGCTATCGAGGAGCAAACCGCCAAAATACCGTCCGACGTTTTCCTGTGGGCGGCCCTGGCGTCGATGGGTGTTTCCCTGTTTTATAAGTTTCAGAGCGAAAATGACAAAGCCCTGTTTGTCGGTCAGTGGGCCGCACCGTTTTTGTTATTAGGATTGTATAACAAAATTGTGAAGCTCGAAGGACACGATTAAGCCCTTCAAAGGCCAAAAGCAAGAGAGGACGAAAGAAGAAACCGGGTTTAATTTCCCGTTCTTCTTTCGTCCTCTCTTGCTTTTTTCTCCTTACTTTTGCCCAGTATGGGTCAGCTCGTTTTGTTTATATACCGGAAAAGGAGATTGCTACTCTGGCCGTTTCTGGCGCTCTGCGTATTGCTGACCGGATTGTGGTACTTCCGTTCGCTGGAGAAAGTCAATGAATTACAATGGCGGTTTGTGAACGGCTACGGCATTCGGATGCCCCTCAAATACACCATTCACGGCATCGATGTTTCCCACCACAACAGCCGAATCAACTGGAAACGCGTTTGCCAGCCGCAGGCCGACGGTCTTGCCCTGCAATTTGTTTTTGTGAAAGCTACTGAGGGCGCCACGCTGGTTGACCGGCGGTTTAAACACAACTGGCAGGAAGCCCGAAAAGCGGGCCTGAAACGAGGAGCATACCATTTTTATCACCCCAAACGTGACCCCGAAAAGCAGGCCAGCAACTTCATCAAAACCGTATCGCTCCAGTCCGGCGACTTTGCTCCCGTGCTGGACCTGGAACGCAACGACAAAGGCCGGGTTCCGGCCGATCAGTTGATTGCCGATATCCGGATCTGGCTGGAGCGTGTCGAAGCGCATTACGGCACAAAACCGATCATCTATGTCAATCGGCATTTTTATATGCTCTACATTGCCAATAATTTTGATGAATATCCCCTCTGGATTGCCGATTATTCATCCGATCACCCGCATAAGTTTAAGGCCGATCACTTGTATTTTTGGCAACACAACGAAAAAGGCTCGGTCGACGGCATTCGGGGCAAGGTCGATTTTAACGTTTTTGTCTGCGAGCCCGAACGATTGAACGAAATTTGTCTTTGAACCCAACTCCCATGTTACCGACCCATTCTTTCCTCAAACTGCCTGCTTACCAGCAACTCCAAAACCACTACCAGCAGATCAAAGACCGCCATCTGCGGGACTTGTTTGCCGAAAATCCGAAGCGGTTTGACCACTTTTCGCTGCGGTTTGACGATATCCTGGTTGATTTTTCCAAAAACCGGATTGACAACGAAACCCTGACGCTGCTGCGTCGGCTGGCGGGCGAAGCGGGTATTTACGAAGCCATCGAAAAGATGTTTTCGGGCGACCGCATCAATGTTACCGAAGACCGGGCGGTTTTGCACGTCGCGCTCCGAAACCGCTCGAACACGCCTGTGGAGGTTGACGGAAAAGATGTGATGCCGGAAGTGAACGAGGTACTCGCAAAAATGAAGAGTTTCGCCGACCGGATTGCGTCGGGTGCGTGGAAAGGCTACACCGGCAAACCGATCACCCAGCTGGTTAACATCGGCATCGGGGGCTCGGACCTGGGCCCGGTCATGGTGACGGAAGCGCTGAAACCGTACGCCGTTCAGAAAAACGGAAAACCGCAGTTGCAGGTTTACTTCGTGTCCAATGTCGACGGGGTACACATTTACGAAACCCTGCAACAACTCGACCCGGAAACGACGGTGTTCATGATTGCCTCGAAAACCTTCACCACGCAGGAGACGATGGCAAACGCCCATTCGGCCCGCGACTGGTTTCTGGATCACGCCCACGACGAAGCGGCAGTTGCCAAGCATTTTGTGGCGATTTCAACCAATAAAACCGAAGTCGAAAAATTTGGCATCGACCCCGAAAATATGTTCGGGTTCTGGGATTGGGTGGGCGGCCGGTATTCGCTCTGGTCGGCCATCGGCCTGTCGATTGCCTGCTACATCGGTTTCGAAAATTTCGCCGAGCTGCTGGAAGGCGGTCACGCGATGGATCAGCACTTCCGAAACACGCCCCTGGAAGAAAACATTCCGGCCACGCTGGCCCTCATCGGCATCTGGTACAACAATTTTTTCGGGGCCGAATCACACGCGATTTTGCCCTATGACCAGTACATGCACCGGTTTGCGGCCTATTTTCAGCAGGGCGATATGGAAAGCAACGGCAAGTCGGTGGACCGCAACGGGGAGCCGGCGGCCTACCAGACCGGCCCGGTCATCTGGGGCGAACCCGGCACGAACGGCCAGCACGCTTTTTACCAGTTAATTCACCAGGGAACCAAGCTGATTCCCTGCGATTTTATTGCTCCGGCCATCAGCCACCGCCCGCTCGGTGACCACCACCAGATGTTGCTTTCCAACTTTTTTGCCCAAACCGAAGCCCTGATGAACGGCAAATCCGGGGAGGAAGTGGTGGCCGAACTGGTCAAATCCGGGAAGAGCCAGGAAGACGTTTCGTTGCTGATGCCCTTTAAGGTTTTTTCGGGCAACCGACCAACCAATTCGATTCTGGTGAAACAGATTACGCCCCGCACGCTCGGCAGCCTGATCGCCATGTACGAACACAAGATTTTCACGCAGGGCGTCATCTGGAATATATTCAGTTTCGACCAGTGGGGGGTCGAACTGGGCAAGCAACTCGCCAGCCGAATTCTGCCCGAATTGGCCAACGACCAGCCAGTTTCGTCGCACGACAGCTCAACGAATGGACTGATAAATTATTACAAAGATTTACGGGAGTCGTAAACAATCCAAGTTTCCCGTTGTTAAAGAGGTGTATGATTCACATACACCTTTTTTTTATACAACTTCAACAACGTTATAATCATGAAACGCAACAGTACAATGCTTGCGCTTTGCCTGCTGGGAACGTGGAGCGCCTTTGCTCAGGGAATTTCGTCAGATACCACGAAAGTACAATCGACGACGACAACTACGACGATTACGGAAACCGGAACCGATACGACACTTCGCACCAATTCGACGAATGCCTCCATGAGCACTCCGTCGACGACCACAACCACACCGACGAACAGTTCTTCGTATTCAACGACACCGAGCACGAACAGTTCCTATTCCAGCTCAAGCACGGAATACAGCGGTCGCCAAAGCCGTCCGCGGGCCGAGAAACCGTATAAAGCATTTACCGGCGGTTTTTACGTAGGGGCCAACACGACCCGCTACCGGGGTGAAGACATCGACGGCGACAATCCGTCAGGCCGTCTGGGTTACCAAATCGGTGCTTTTGTGCGGGGTGGTGGCCGGTTATACGGACAATTGGGTGTAGAATATTTTGCATCCAGCTCCAACTACTTCCGCCCGGGCGATGGCTCTACGCTGCAGGATATTTCGGGACGGATTGACACCAAATGGCTGCAAATTCCAGTCCTGGTTGGTGTAAAACTAGCTCAATCGGAGCGCGGTATCTCGGCAGTACGGCTGGGAATTGGAGCTGAATATGCTAACCGGTTAAGCGGTAGCAACAGCATTGACATTGATAATGACGAAATCAAGAGCGGAACGTTCCTGGGCCTGGCCAATTTGGGCTTCGATATTGGTCCCGTCCTAATTGACATCATGTATCACCACGGGTTCTCTGACGCAATTGGCGGATTCAACAATTCACAACGTCGCTCCCTGGGCCTGAATGTAGGCTTTAAGTTCTAAGTAGAGTGCTGTTTTAAGTGTAAACGGTGCCACGGCTCAAATTCGTGGCACCGTTTTTTGTTATAACCGGGCCGCTTCCTGCGCTAATTTCTCCACAATTTGGAACGCGGTGAGCTTCTCCTGTTCGCCCGTTACCATATTTTTCAGCGCGAGCTGGCCGGTTTGCAGTTCTTCCGAGCCAATCAGAACTACATACGGAATCTGTTTCGCGTTGGCGTAATCGAGTTGCTTTTTCACCTTGGCCGCATCAGGATACGCTTCGGCGGCAATATTGCCGGCGCGCAATTGCGTCAGCAGCGGCAAACCCAGCGAGCGGGCTTCCGAATCCAGGTGAACCACCAGCACCTGCGTCGATTGCAAGCCGGTTTCCGGAAACAGTTTCAACTCCTCCATCACATCGTAAATCCGGTCGACGCCCAGCGATATGCCGACACCCGACAGCCCCGGCATTCCGAACGCACCCGTCAGGTTATCGTACCGGCCACCTCCACTGATGCTGCCAATCTGCACCCCGTTGGCCTTCACCTCAAAAATAGCCCCGGTATAATACGACAGACCACGCGCCAGGGTTACATCCAACTGCATTTGGGCATTCGCCAGCCCATATTGACCCACCAGCGTCCAGACCTCCTCCAGTTCGGCCACGCCTTTCAGACCCACTTCCGAACCGGCCAGCCAGGTCTTCAATTGCGTAAAGGCGGTTTTTGCGTCTTCCGGGAACAGGAACATGGGCGTCAGCTTCGCAATTGAATCGTCCGAAAAACCGCGTTGTTTCAGTTCTTCCACCACCTTTTCCTGCCCAATTTTATCGAGTTTGTCGATGGCAACGGCCAGCGGTCCCTCCTGCCCTTCCGCCCCCACCACCTCGGCAATACCGGTCAGAATCTTCCGGTTGTTGATTTTCACCGTAAAATCCTGAATTCCCAGATTTCGCAGGCTCTCGTGCAGCATCAGCACAATTTCAGCTTCGCACAGCAGCGAATCCGTACCGACCACGTCCGCGTCACACTGCACAAACTCCCGGTAACGCCCTTTCTGGGGACGGTCGGCGCGCCAGACCGGCTGAATCTGGTACCGCTTGAACGGCATGGTCAGGAGGTGGCGGTTCATCACCACGTAGCGCGCAAACGGCACGGTTAAGTCGTAGCGCAGGCCTTTTTCCGAAATTTTCAGGGTTAACTTCCGGGCGTTTTCCTGCCAGTCATTATCGGTCAGGCCATTTGAAAAATCACCGGAATTGAGAATTTTAAACAAGAGCTGGTCGCCTTCTTCACCGTATTTTCCCATCAGAACCGACAGGTTTTCCTGGGCTGGCGTTTCGATAGGTTGAAAGCCGTAGCGCCGGAAGGTTTGCCGGATGGTTTCCAGCAGAAAAAGCCGTTTGCTCATTTGTTCCGGCCCAAAGTCGCGGGTCCCGCGGGGTACACTCGGTTTTTGCATGGCGCAAAAATACTAAGCCGGATGATTTGAAAGTTGATTTTCTGCGGGATTTCCGCTAATTTTGCGGACCAATTGGAATAAATAGACTAATTCATACAATTATGGGAGTTACAGCGCTGAAACGCAAAGACCAGAAAAATAAAGCCCGGGCTAACAATAAAATCGCACGCATCAAGCAGTTGCTGCGTCGTCCGGATATCAAAAATGTGGATGTTGACGCCATCAAGGCTTCTTTTGCCGACAAGAAGAGCCAGACCGAAGCGTAAGCCCAGGCCTAGCTCTGAGTCGTCAGCTTTTGGAAAACTGATCGAAAGCATTCGATTGCCTCGTTACGCTCGACGGACGGGGTTTTCTTTTTTTAGCCGTTCGCGCAGTACTTTCTTCAGGTACCGGCGGATGGTTCGGCGGTTTTCAATCTGGATGCGAAAAATAACGGATTGTCCGAACAGCGATATACCGGCATTGATGACAATCAGGCTGTAGGTTCCGAGCAAAAACCACCGATTGAATGGTTCGCCGGAATGTTTCAGGTGAGCGGCTTCGCTGAACACACACAATCCATACCCAATCAGGACTAAACTGAAAGGGGCCAGCAGAAGCCATTTGGTGCGCGTACTCATCCGTTTGATGAGCCGTCGACCGGGCGGTTTGGAAGGAGCTACGGCCATCGGATTCGATTTCAACATGGATCAAAGCTCTAATTTAACAGACTAAATCACATTTTGTCATTTAATCTGTCAATAAATGCGCAATAAACCCCCAACGGAATTAGTTTTCGGTTCCGTGGAGGGTGTGTTCCCTTGGTATGAAACAGCTCATCAGCTTTATTTTACGAACCGTACCGCGCCCGGTTTTGCAGCGCATCAGCCACTACGCCATGAAAGCGATGGTGGTTTTTTACCGGGGCAACGCGGTTGAATGCACGGTATGCCGCCACCATTTCCGCGAATTTATGCCGTATGGCCGGAACATTCCGCGGCCCAACGCCCTGTGTCCGAACTGCCTGGCGCTGGAACGGCACCGGCTGATGAATCTGTATCTGCAACGAAAAACCAATTTCTACCGCGACCCGCTGAAAGTGCTGCACGTTGCGCCGGAACACTGCTTCATCGACCGGTTTGAGAAATTGCCCAATCTGGATTACATCACGGCCGATATCGAATCGCCCCTGGCCAAAATCAAGATGGACATTCACCAGATTCCGTTTCCTGACAACACGTTCGACGTGGCGTTTTGCAACCATGTGATGGAACACGTCGACGACGACGCCAAGGCCAGTAGCGAGTTGTACCGCGTGCTGAAACCGGGCGGCTGGGCCATCATCCAGTCGCCGATTGATTATAACCGCCCTACCACCTTCGAAGATCCGACCATTACGGACCCCAAAGAACGCGAACGCCTATTCTGGCAGAGTGACCACGTCCGGCTGTTTGGTCGTGATTATGCCCAGCGGCTGGCCAAAGGCGGTTTTACGGTGGTAGAAGACCGGTTTGTGTTCGAGCTGCCGAAAGAAGAAGTCCAGCGGTTTTCGTTACCCGCCGGAGAAATTATTTACCTCTGTAAAAAGTAATTTCCTAGGCACCTTCGACCGGATACGGCCCTTCGGAAAACCGGGTAGCGTGGTATCCCTTCACGCCAATCTGTCGGGCCAGGGAACTTTGTACGGTTCCGCCCGCTTTCAGCCGGTCGATGACGGCCTGGAAGTCGTGCCGGGGTTGCCAGCCGAGTTCTCTTCTGGCTTTTTCGTTTACATACACCCGATCGATGCTGGAGAAGAATTGCCAGCCTCTACGGTCGTATTCAGCCTTGTAACCCGCCACCCGCCTTTCCAGAACACCGGGCGCATCTGTCCGCAAATCCACCATATCCGCCGGCAGAAAGGGCGTGGTCGCACTGATGATGTAGGTTCCGAACCTTAGGGATTGGGCCCGTTCGGCCGCCAGCAGGTGGGCGCTCACCGCATCTTCCAGATCCACGCGCCGGAACAGGTATTCGTTAGCTTTCAGATTATCGTCGGCAAAGGCATCCCGCGCGCCTTTGTGGTCGTCGTCTTCCGGAAAAAACCGGGAGGTGCGCAGCACCACGCAGGCCAGCCCGAAGTTTCGGGAAAAGAGCTGACAGAGGTTCTCGGCGGCTGCCTTGGTGACCCCGTAAATATTTTTCGGAACCGGCGTTACCTCCTCGGTGATCCAGGCCGCGGGCTCCCCGGCGGGCGGCACCAGCGCATCCCCGAAAACGCTGGTCGTACTCGTGAAGACAAACTGCTGTACACCCGCGGCCACGGATTCCTGCAATAGATTCAGCGTTCCGGTGATGTTGGTGTCGATAAAATCCTGAAGACGATGGGTTGCCACGTGCGGTTTGTGCAGCGTAGCCGCGTGAAAAACCGTATCGACGCCCGCCAAACTGCTTTTGACAAATGCCCGGTCGGTGATCGAGCCAACCCGCGTGGTAAACGGCGATTCCCGCACATCAAGACCCACCACCTCCCGGTTCGATTGCTGCAACGTGCAGACCAGTGCCTCGCCCAGGTGGCCGGCGCTTCCGGTGACTAGAATTTTCATACGGCAATTTACAAAATGCCCCGGATTACGACGGATATTCCAGATTTGCGCCCGTTTCCTGATGGCCTTTGGGTTCGCGCAACCGTTTCCAACCCTCGCTTAAAAACCCGATTCCGTATCCCATCAATTGCACAAAAGCCGCTTCAATACTCAGGAAAGCCACTTTCCAACTCTTCTCTTTCCGGTAAGCGTCAATCAGAATCAAGACCGAAAACAGCAGCAAAACCGAAACTGCCAGCGCGAACAAAACCGGGTGAACGAAAAACCAGAGCGGAACCGAAAAAACGAAGAGGGTAAAAAGCGCGGGAAAGGTGTGCACCAGCCGAAGTTCTTCCGGAAAAAACCGGGCGATGTTGATGCGGGCGCGGCCGAAAAACCGGGTCTGGCGGTAAAACTGGCCGAGGCTGGTGCGTCGTTTGTGGTAAATAAACGCTTCGGGAAGCAGCCCGGTTTTGAAATTATGTTCGATGATGCGAATGGCAAACTCGATGTCCTCGCCCATCCGACTGATTTTGTAGCCCCCGATGGTCTGGTAAACCTGCCGCGAGAAGCCCATGTTGAAACTGCGCGGGTGAAATTTACCACCCAGATTTTTCTTGCTGCCGCGAATTCCGCCGGTTGTAAACGGCGAGGTCATCGAGTAACTGATGGCTTTCTGAACGGGGGTGAAACTCGGGTGAGCGGCATCCGGACCTCCGTAGGCATCCAGCCAATCGGTTTTCAGGCGGTTTTCCAGCGTTTCGAAATAATGCGGTGGTGCGAGTGCATCGGAATCAAAAATCACGAAATAATCGCCGGTGGCGCGTTTAAAACCGTGGTTCCGGGCGAAACCCTGCCCACCGTTCGGTTTGAAATAATAGTGAATGTTCAGGCGGTTTTTAAACGGCTCCACTACCTGGTCCGACCGGGTAACGGACCCGTCTTCCACCACCACGATTTCGTCGGGCACCCGGGTTTGCCGGCACAGGCTGTCGAGCAGTTCGCGCAGCTCCTCCGGGCGGTTGTAGACGGGGATGATGACGGAAAAACGAATCGTCATGGCAAACGGTTTAATGTCAAAGGGATAAATCCGTTGAATCTCTCTTCCAGCCAATGCGCTAATTCCTCCACCGAAAAAACCAGCGCATCCGGCTCTAAGGTCCGCAACTGTTCCGGCTCGGCGGTTGCGGCCCAGGCTGCCGCAACCACGGGAACACCGGCTTCGCGGCAGGCGGTGATGTCGCTGGGTGCGTCGCCCACGTAAACGACCTCCTCCGGTTTCAGGTCCCACGCCGTCAGGATGCGCCGGATGTTTTTTGCTTTGTGCCCTTTCGTTAAATCGCCGTGTCCAACCTGCTCGAAAACGTCCTGGATCTGGTAAAACGCCAGCGAAATCATGGCACTTTTGAGCGCCTTTCCGGTGACGAGCGCCAGCCGGATTTGTCGTTGTTGCAGGTCTTTGAGCAGTTCCGGAATCCCGTCAAACAAGCTGGGCACATCGGAATGAAACGAAGCGTAGTGGCTGTGGTAGGCGGTTAAGCCTTCGTCAAAACGCTCCGGAATCAATTCTTTGATGGTTCCCTCCTCCGACGGCCCAAAAGTCGCGATGATTTCGTCATCGCTAACCGGGCGGTTCAGATGCGGTTCAATGGCTTTCCGGAAGGCTTTGATGCAGAGGGGAAGCGTATCGGCCAGCGTCCCATCAAAGTCAAAAATGACGGCTTTCAACAGGTCCTGCTTCATGCCGCTTCAAGCACTTCTTTCAAGGCTTCTTCATTGGCCTCAATGACCTGATCGACCAGCTCGTCCGTCAGCGCTGCCGACAGAAACAAACTTTCAAACTGTGAGGGAGCCAGATACACCCCCCGCTTCAGCATGGCCTGAAAGTACCGCCCGAACAACGGTAAATCGCAGGTTTTGGCATCAACAAAATTTGAAACCGGCCGCTCGGTCATGAACAGCGTGTACATGGAACCGAGTTGGTTGATTGTAAAGTCCAGCCCCAGTTTAACCAGTGATTCCCGAAAACCGCTCACCAGTCTTTCGCCGGTTTTTTCCAGCTGCTGGTAGATTTCAGGGTATTCGTTCAGGTGTCGCAGCATCGCCAAACCCGCCGACATGGCAATTGGATTGCCGGATAACGTACCGGCCTGATACACCGGCCCGGCAGGCGACACCAGATCCATGATTTCTTTCCGGCCGCCATACGCACCGACGGGCATTCCTCCACCAATGATTTTGCCCAAGGTGGTCAGGTCGGGACGGATGCCGAAGCGTTCCTGCGCCCCGCCCTTCGCCAGGCGAAAACCAGTCATCACTTCGTCGAAAATCAGCAGAATCCCGTGTCTGTCGCATACGTCACGCAAGCCCTGCAAAAAACCGGGATCAGGCAGCACGCAGCCCATGTTACCGACGACCGGTTCCAGAATGACGGCGGCTACCTGGTTGATATTCGCGTTCAGCAGTTTTTCAACGGCGCCCAGGTCATTATAGGGCGCGGTCAGGGTGTCCGAAGCGGTGGCCTTGGTAACCCCCGGACTGTCGGGCGTACCCATCGTAATGGCCCCACTGCCGGCCGCAATTAGAAACGAATCGCCGTGCCCGTGGTAACACCCTTCAAATTTAATCAGTTTATCGCGGCCCGTAAAACCGCGCGCCACCCGGATGGCCGCCATCGTCGCTTCGGTGCCGGAATTTACCATCCGCACCTTTTCCACCGACGGCACCATCTCCACAATCAACTCGGCCATTTCGACTTCTTTCCGTGTCGGAGCGCCGAACGAAAACGAGTGCTGGATGGCTTCCCGGACGGCTTCTTCCACCGGCTCGAAGGCGTGGCCCAGAATCATCGGGCCCCACGAATTGATCAGTTCAATGTAGCGGTTTCCGTCTTCATCAAACAGGTAAGGTCCCTTGGCGGATTTGATAAACAGCGGGTTTCCACCCACGGCCCGAAACGCCCGAACCGGCGAATTCACCCCGCCGGGAATTAATGTCTTTGCTTTCTCAAAAAGTTGCTCGCTCGTTGTCATGCTTTCAATGAGTGAATGAGTGATTGAGTGATTGAGTGAATAGGATCGAAGATCACACGTTTAACGGCGGCAGCTATTCACTCATTCGATCATTCACTCATTCAAAATTAAGTTCAGTTCACTCACTTGGCCAGCACAAACCGGGTTCCGTCGAATTTGACGATGGGAACGACCTGGTTCTCGTTGCTGGTCGAATAATCGTAGCCCGACAGCAGATAGCCTTCTTCGGGTACGGTTTTTAACTGCGACCGGTTGATAAGCTGCCCCCGGCTACGCGCCAGCGCCCGGCCAAAAAATAGCAGCATATCGTAGCCCTGGTAGGCGTAGGTCGATGGAATCAGGTTGCGCTGCTCCAAATACTGTTCCCCAAATTCGACCGGTTCCGGGCGCTGCGAATCGACAAATTCGGGATACACCAGGTACAAATCGCTTTTGGAAAAAACCGACAAGGAAGCCCTATCGAAATCAAATGCTGAAGAGGTGGCAATCACCGGCACCGCAACGGCGCGCTGGGTAAGCAGCCGGAGCAGCTTCGGCCCCATGGCCTCCTCGGAACTCACCAGAAAAATATGGCCCGGTTTGGTTGCTTCCGACAGCCGGATGGTTTCAACCTCGGCCGCACTCACCTTTCGAAAATCCGATACAGCGTACCCCACCCGCTTCAGTTCGTTCTGGTACAGTGCCGCCAGCGTCGAATCTTTGCGGGTGTTCCCGTAGTAAATAGCGGCTTTGCGGTTCATGGACAGGGTACGGGCAAAGGCTGCGGTTTTCACCGCCTGCTGGTTCAGGGAGGGCGACGCCAGAAATGCCAGCGGCTGATTGATGATCAGTTCGCTGCTGGTTGAAATCGGATTGACCAGGAGGATGTTATTCTGGCTGGCAAACTCGGTCGCCAGCCGGTTCGGTTCGGCATACAGCGGACCAATCAGTAAATCATTCTGCGCAAAACCCGGGTTGTTCAGCAACGCAGTCATCTTCGTCACGTCGTTGTCCACGTCGTACGCAAACAGATTGACCGTGATGCCCTCCGATTGCAGCTTCATTTTAGCCAGCCGCATGCCGTTGTACAAATCCAGTGCGTACTGGTTGGAACGGGCGTTGTCCTGCGGATTGATTTCATTGACGCGAAACGGAAACAGCACCCCTACGTTGTAATAGCCTTTGTTGCGGTTTTTCTCCGGTTTGGTCGTCGAACCGGAAGCCGATTCCGGGGAAACCGGGCGGACCATACCCGGCACGCCAAACCGGTTGGTTAACCGGTCCGACAACTCCAGATCCGCCGTCGAGGTCGATGAGCGCTGAATCTGGTCGATCAACACCAGAGCCAGCTCCCGGTTATTCGGAAACTCTTTCTGCATCGCTTTCAGGCGGTTCAGATCGTTGATCTGGACGAAATAATACGTTTGCAGTTTACTGAGCTCCGGTTTCAGCGCCGGATCGTTGATGCGGTTCAGACTTTCAATGCCTTCTTCGTATTGCCCATTTTCAAAATGGGCCGATCCCAGCAGGTAATACGCATCGTCCATTTTTTTCCAGTCCGGAAACCGGTCGATCAACTGCCGCAGCATCATGCGCGATTCTGGAAACCGCTTTTGGTCGAAATCGGCCAGGGCGTGGTAGTAATGGGCAAACGGCGCAATGCCACCCGTCCTGCTATCGGTCAGGGGCCGCAATTCCGCTTTGGCTTTCACGTACTCTTTTTGCTGAATGAAACGCACGGCTTCCTTCAACCGGCGATCAGCCTGGTCGGACTGCGCCAGCGTCATGGGTGCGTTCGCCCACCAAAGTGCCAGCAAACTGAAAAACCGGAAACCGGCCGAAGACGCAAAAATCCTGTTCATCTGATTCGGGTAAGAAGCGTGGCACAAAACTAACAAAACCAACGCAGTCGCGTTGGTTTTGTTATAGAGAAGGCGAAAAAGGGGCTTATTTTTTCGTCCGTTTTTTGGCTTCCTCAGCCTGTTTCTTCGCATCCTCCGCCTGCTGGAGCGAGCGCTGGAGAATTTCCTGAAACTTCGATTTTTTCACATCGCCCTTGGCAAACTTCTTCCGGTTTTCTTCCAGAACCGTCTTGATCTTATCCTCATCGACAAACTTGCGAATCAGCAATTGCTGGGCAATGGTAACCACGTTCGACACAAAGTAATAGAACGTCAAACCCGCCGGGAACGAGTTCAGCACAAACATGAACATGAGCGGAAATACGTAGCTCATGGCCTTCATGTTGATCGGGCTGTTGGGCTGGGCGGGCGTCATCTGGTTGTTGTAATACGCATACGCCAAACTTGAAGCCGTCATGAAGATCGTGAACAGGCTCAGGTGCGAGCCCAGAAACGGAATCGCGAACGGAAATTTAATAAAGGAGTCGTAAGTCGATAAGTCGCTCGACCACAGAAATTCTTTCTGCCGCAGTTCGATCAGGTTCGGAAACAAAAAGAACAGCGACATCAGAATCGGCATCGTGGCCAGCACCGGAATACAACCACTCAGGGGACTGACGCCCACCTGCTGATAGAGCTTCATGGTTTCCTGCTGCTGTTTGGCCATGTCGTCGCCAACTTTCTCCCGAATTGCGTTCACCTCCGGCCCCAGCACCCGCATTTTCGCCATGCTGACGTACGAACGGTAGGTCAGGGGCGTCAGCAGCAGTTTCACAAACACCACCAGCGCAATGATCAGCAAACCGTAATTGGAAATGAATTTTTCGAGAAAGTTGAAAACCGGCACAAAAAAGTACTTGTTGACGGGCTTCAGGAAAGCGTACCCCAGGTACACGTTCCGGTCGAATTCCGGAGCCACTTCGTCGAGCAGCTGGTAGTCGTTCGGGCCGAAATAAAACCGGTAATTGCCCTTGCCGCTTCGGACATCCGCCATCGGAATCAGGACATCGGCAATGGCGGTTTTTACGGTGCTGGAATCGTCCGGATTCACGATGGTTTTAAAAACCGCCTTCTTAAGCGGGCTGTTCTCGGCCACAAAACCGGCCAGAAAGTACTTATGCTTGATGGTGAACCACTTGACCGGTTCTTCCAGGGTCGCTTCCTGATCGCTGGCGCCTTCGGTCAGCCCGTCGAAATTCTCGTCGGCCGACAGGTAATTGATGGTGGCGGATTTGCGGTTTTCGGCCAGATCGTTCTCGAACTGACGCATTTTATCCTGCCACAAAAACCGGATATCCGTGTTTGAAACGACGTTGTCCAGGCCGTTCAGTTTCAGGTCATAATCAACGACGTAGCCCGTGGCCGGAATCGTGTAGGTCTGTTCCACCGATTCGGTGGGCGACAGCGCCAGTTTGAACGTCACGGTTTGTCCAGTTCCCTGAACGCTCGACTGGGCCGGGCTGGTGGTGGTAAAAAATAATTTCTCCACATTGACCTTGCCGCGGCTGGTGGGCAGTTCGAGCGCCATTTCGGTGCTCTGCTCATTCAGAAGTACCAGCGGTTTCTGGTCGTAGGTTGTATACTTTTTGAGCAGAACTTCTTTCACGCGTCCCCCCTGCGTACTAAACGTCACCCGGATATCGGGGTTTTCAACGACAATATCCTGGCTCTGGCCGGTGGCGGCAGTGGCAAAATCACCGTAAAGTTTCCGGGAGGCTGCCGAATCCAGGGGAGCTTCGGCTTTTTGAGCGGCTGGTAGTGAGGGAGCAGACGTTGCTTTTTCCTGTTCGGGCTTCAGTTCCGGAGCGGGCTTCGGCATCAACAACTGATACCCCAGCAACATTCCCAGAATCAAGACAATACCAATAATTTGATTACGATCCATTTTTTTGGTTTAAAGTCCAAGGGTTAAGGATTAACGTGGCTAACGAGCTCTTCAAACGTTAAACCTTAACTCTTGAACGTAATATTTATTCCGCAAAAGTACGGATAAGCCAAGGCTTAACCAACATTCGCCGTGGAGTCAACCATCCGTTTATCCTGAGAATGAACCTGTGACGCCCGCACAAACTCCACAAAGAGCGGATGCGGATCCATCACCGTGCTGCGGAGCTCGGGGTGAAACTGCACGCCGACAAACCAGGGATGGTTTTTCAATTCCACAATTTCCACCAGGCCGGTTTCGGGGTTGATGCCCGTCGGCACCATGCCGGCTTTCTCAAACTGGCTGATGAATTCGTTGTTAAACTCGTACCGGTGGCGGTGGCGCTCACTGATCTGCGCTTTGCCGTAAACCTGGAACGCCAGCGAATCTTTCTTGATCTTGCAGGGATACGCGCCCAGCCGCATCGTGCCGCCTTTGTTGGTCACCTTTTTCTGGCTTTCCATCATGTCGATAACCCGGTGCGACGCATTTGGGTTCATCTCGGCGGAGTGGGATTCGTTCCAGCCCAGCACGTTCCGCGCAAACTCGATGCAGGCACACTGCATCCCGAGGCAAATGCCAAAAAACGGAATGCCGCTTTCGCGGGCAAACCGAATGGCGTTAATTTTGCCTTCAATTCCGCGTTCGCCAAAACCGGGAGCCACCAGAATTCCGTCGAGTTCGCGCAGACGCTCGGCCACCTGCTCATAATCGCCCAGAGTTTCCGACTGAATCCACTCGATGTTCACCTTGCACTCGTTTTTGGCTCCGGCGTGGATAAATGCTTCGGCGATGGATTTGTAGGCATCGCGCAGTTCCACGTATTTCCCGATCAGCCCGATGGTCACGGCGTCCGTCGGATTTTTCAGGTGGCTCAAAAACTCCTTCCAGCTATCGAGGTCGGCGTCCTGATCGTTGTAGAGATCAAGCATGTACAACACCCGCTGATCGAGTTTCTCTTTCCGCATCAGCAGCGGAACGTCGTAAATCGTTTCGGCGTCGATCGCTTCAATGACAGAATTGACCTGGACGTTGCAGAACAGGGCAATTTTCCGGCGAATGTCGTTGGGCAGCGGATGCTCAGTGCGGCACACAATGATGTCGGGCTGAACGCCGTTTTCGAGCAACATCCGAACGGAGTGCTGCGTCGGTTTGGTTTTCAGCTCACCCGCCGAGGCCAGGTACGGAATCAGGGTCAGGTGAACCACCAGCGTGTCTTTTTCGCCCAGTTCAAACTTCAACTGCCGAACGGCCTCCACAAACGGCAGCGATTCAATGTCGCCCACACATCCCCCGATTTCGGTGATGATGATGTCGTATTCGCCCGTTTCACCCAGCAGCCGGATGTTGCGTTTGATTTCGTCGGTGATGTGCGGCACCACCTGCACCGTTCGCCCGAGGAAATCGCCCTTGCGTTCGCGCGTAATGACGTTGTTGTAAATCCGGCCCGTTGTCACGTTGTTGGCCTGCGAGGTCCGGATGTTCAGAAAACGTTCGTAGTGCCCCAGATCGAGGTCGGTTTCCGCGCCGTCGTCGGTGACGTAGCATTCGCCGTGCTCATAGGGATTGAGCGTACCGGGGTCAATATTAATATAAGGATCAAACTTTTGAATCGTGACCGACAGGCCGCGAGACTGAAGCAATTTAGCCAGCGAAGAAGCAATAATGCCCTTGCCTAAGGAAGAAGTTACACCGCCCGTAACGAAAATGTACTTAGCGGTTTTCTGACCGGATGGAGCCATGTCTGAAAACGAATTGGGATTGTTACGGGATATAAAAGTACGGAAATTTCCGGACAATTGGCGGGCGTCGGGCGATAAAAAGTTAACAATACCCAGTAATCGACTGACAGTCAGCGAACGTTGTGCCTACGCAACAGCCGCCACCTTGTTGTATTTGTTTCGGTATTCGATTGGCGACAGTCCCGTAATCTTTTTAAAGATCGTCCGGAAGGCTTTGGTATCCGAATAACCCACATCATACATGATCTCGTTGACGTTTTTCTGGCTGATTTCCAGGTTCTTCTTAGCGGCTTCAATCTTCACCCGCTGGATGTATTCGGCCACGGTGTTGGAGGTGGCTTTCTTAAACCGGCGTTCGAGATTCCGGCGACCCAGCGCGTTCATGTCGGCCAGCTGGTCAATGGTGATCTTGTCCTGAAAATTGTTTTCGATAAACTCCTGCGCCTTCTTCACCGGTTCGTCCTCGTGCTCTTTCTGCCCCTGAAAAATCGTGAACGGCGACTGGCTTTCGCGGTCGATTTCAATGGCAAATACCTTGGCCGACAGCACGGCAATATCCCGACCCGCGTATTTTTCGATGAGGTACAAAATCAGGTTGAGGTACGAAAACGCGCCCCCGCTGGAATAAATCCCCAGTTCGTCGGTAATGATTTTCTCCGTCACCAGATTGACTTCGGGAAACAACTGGCGGAAGTCGTTGGTCGCCAGCCAGTGGGTCGCGCAACTCCGGCCGTTCACCAACCCGGTCGAAGCCAGCAGAAAAGCCCCCAGACACAGACTGGCCACCTCCGCGCCCCGATGGTAGTGCTGCGTAATCCACGGAATAAAATCCCGGTTTTTTTCGATGGCCAGCCGCAGATCGCCGTCGAGCGCCGGAATAATGATCAGATCGGTTTTGGTGACTTCGTTCATGGTTACATCCGCGTGCGCCGTAAACAAGCCGCCACACAGGGGGGTCTCTTTCGAAAGACCAACCAATTGAACCTGAAACATGGGAGGTGCCCCTTTCGCGGCAAAAAACTGGTTGACCTGCGTAAACAGTTGGCGGGTGCCTTCCAGGCTACCTAAAATAGCTCCCCGGGGAACTAAGATCGATATATGTTTCATACTGCCAAAAGTAAAGGAATGTCCTGTCGTAAACAACCCCTCAGAATGCCGTGTTTACCCCCGCTCCGACTCAATTTATTCCGGTAGGTTTGTAGGGGTGACGAGCCCGCAGCGGAAGGCGGTTTTTGCGTCGTATGGTCCGAAAACCGGTTGCCGAAAATTGATTAACCGGTTTTTGTTCCGGCGGTAAATTCACCCGACAAGGCAAAACCGCCGGGACCCGATCCCGTTTTTAACCGTACCAGTCTGCTCATGAAAAAACACGTCCTGTTCATCCACAGCGCTGGTCCCCAGGGGGCTCGCGCGGGCAGTGGTGAACTGGTAGCCAGCCTGCAGAAAATGCTAGGGCCTGCCTACCGGGTGCACTACCCCACCCTGCCGGATCCGGACAATCCCCGCTACGACCGCTGGAAAATGCAGGTGGAGCACGAACTCGACCGTTTAAGCGGTGAAGTGATTCTGGTGGGTCATTCGCTGGGTGGTTCCGTTCTGGTAAAATACCTATCGGAGGAACCCCTGAAAAAACCGGTACTTGGCGTGTGCATCATCGCGGCTCCGTACTGGGGCGAATCGGGCTGGAAAAGCCGGGACTTTGCCCTCCGGAAATCGTTGCCCCAGCTCGCCCAGGTACCGCGAATTTTTCTTTTTCACAGCCGCGACGACGAAGTGGTTCCGTTTTCACACCTGGCTCACTATGGCGAGCGGATTCCGGCGGCCACGCTCCGGGTCCTGAATCACCGCGGCCATTTGTTTACCGAAGGCTGTGCAGAACTGGCCGACACCATCCGTCAGCTATCCAAAAAACCGCACCGAAAAAAAACCTTTAAAACCCCGTTTTCAAAGGGCGCCTGATGGGTCCATTCCGTGGCAAAATTGTCGCAAATCCCCCTGCATCTTGCCGCAATCACGGACGGCTTCAGGACCGGTTTCGAGCTAGATTTGCAACGTCAATCGTTAATCAATCACCACAAACCAAACCTTATAGCATGGCACGTTTCAATCCCTACCTGAATTTTAACGGAAATACGGAAGAAGCTTTTACGTTTTACAAATCCGTTTTTGGCGGAGAGTTCGCCATGCTCCAACGATTCAACGAAACGACGGAAGCCGATAAGGTGTCGCCCGAAGATGGGGACAAAATCATGCACATTGCCCTGCCGCTCGGCAATGACACCATTCTGATGGCCACCGACGCGCTGGACAGCCGGGGGCAAAAGCTGGTCGTTGGAACTAACGTTTCGATTGCCATCAGCGCCGATACAAAAGAAGAAGCCGATCAGCTATTCAAGGCGCTTTCCGCCGGTGGTCTGGTTGAAATGCCCCTGGAAACCACATTCTGGGGTGCCTATTTCGGTATGCTGACGGATCAGTTCGGCATTCAGTGGATGGTGAGCTACGATCAGAATTACGCGGCCTAATCGCTCACGGACGACACAGTAACAACAAATCCATGAACACCACTGGCCCGGATAGCTGAAAGAAAACCGCCCGAATGCTCGGCTACCGAAAACCGGCCAACGTAAACCTGGAAGGTCTATACGACCTTCCAGGTTCGATTTGCAGATCAAAACCACGAGCCAACGAAAAAGCCCGAAAAGCATGGTGGAAGTATTTAAAACCGATGTCAACGACCGGCGCCACGCGACGAGCCTGATCACCCAGATTCATCTATCGTTCCGGGGGTATGCGGCCCACTTTGACCTCGAAGACTGTGATAAAATTCTGCGCATCCAATCCGTCACCGGTTTGGTCAATACTTCGGGCATCATTGAAATCGTGCAGCATTACGGTTTCAAGGCGGAAGTCCTGCCTGATTGACCCGCTATGCCGTAATTTTCGGGCCGATTGGTTATCTTGTGCTTCCAAGCCCAAACCCCGTCAGCCTCTTCCATGCGCCAGCGTTTCCACCGTTTCAGCGACCCGGTTTTCCAGAAACTGCTGCTGGTTCTGTCCCTGCTTTTCTCGATTCTACTCGCTGCATCCCAAACGGACGAACTTCCCAACCGCAGCTGGAGCATCTACAAGGCCGATGCCGCCAGCACCAGCTATTCGGCGCTAGACCAGATTACGCTCGACAACGTCGGTCAGCTTCAACTGGCCTGGACCTTTCCGTTCCGGGATGCGCTGCCCAACGCCCGGGCCGGAAGCAGCGAATGCAATCCCATCATCGTTGACGGAGTCCTGTATGCCACTTCGGCCCGGCACCGGGTGTACGCGCTCGATGCCTCGGCCGGCGGGCAAAAGTGGTCGTTCGATCCGTTCGATGGCGGTTTGGGCGGTGGCGTCAGCCGGGGTGTGACGTATTGGGAAGACGGTTCCGACAAACGGATTTTGGTTACGGGGGGTGATGTGCTGTTTGCGCTGGACGCCCGCACCGGAAAACCGGTCCCGGGATTTGGTAAAAAAGGACAAGTCAGCATGAATGTCGGCCTGCGCGACGACCCCAAAACCATTTCGGTCATTCCAACCTCGCCCGGTATTGTCTACCAGGACTTGCTGATCATGGGCGCGGAGGTGTCGGAATTGTACGGCGCCCAACCTGGTTACATCCGGGCGTACAACATCCGAACCGGCAAGCTGGTCTGGACCTTCCACACCATTCCGCTACCCGGTGAGCCCGGTTACGAAACCTGGCCGAAAACCGCCTACACCTACGCCGGTGGGGTCAACGACTGGGCCGGTATGAGCGTGGATACGCAGCGCGGTATGGTCTTTCTGGCGCTGGGTTCACCCTCCTACGATTTTTACGGCGCCGACCGGAAAGGCCAGAACCTGTACGGCAATTGTGTGGTGGCGCTCGATGCCAAAACCGGAAAACACATCTGGCATTTCCAGACCGTCCACCACGATCTGTGGGACTACGACCTGCCGGCTCCGCCGAATCTGGTGACGGTGGTACGAAACGGCCCCGACGGTCGACCCCGAAAAATCGATGCCGTGGCCCAGATCACAAAACACGGTTTTGTGTTTGTGTTCAACCGCGAAACCGGCGAGCCCCTGTTTCCGATCGAAGAACGGAAGGTTCCGGTGTCCCACCTGCCCGGCGAAGAAGCCTGGCCCACGCAACCGGTTCCGCTCAAACCCAAACCGTTCGCCCGCCAGTGGATGACGGAAGCGGATCTGACGGCTTATTCACCGGCCGGCCATGACTCGATTGTGAAGAAATTTCGCTCCATGCGTTACGAAGGGCTGTTTACCCCACCCGATCTGAAAGGCACCCTGATGTTGCCCGGTACCCGGGGTGGGGCCGAATGGGGCGGTGCTGCCTACGATCCCGGTACGAGTTTGCTCTACGTCAAATCCAACGATTCGCCGGAAATTCAGTCGATGCAGAAAGTAGATCCTGAAAAAGAAGCCCGCGACCAGACGGTTTTCGATCAGGGGCAAAGCCTCTACATGACCTACTGCGTAAGTTGCCACGGCAAAGACAAGAACGGCGACGAACCGACCTATCCGTCGTTGATCGGCCTGCGAAACCGCATGAGTCGGGAAGCGGCCCTGACGAAAATTAAACAGGGGGGCGGAAAAATGCCCGCTTTTGCCAGCGTGGTGAAAGGGAAAGAGCAGGCCATCCTTTCGTTTCTGTTCGACCGCGTGCGGAATTCCAGCAAAGTAACCAAACTGGAAACTGGGCAGACGCAGAAAGGAGCCGACAAATACCTGAACCTGACGGCATACGGGCATTTCCGCGATTCAAAAGGCCACCCGGCGCTAATACCGCCCTGGGGAACGCTAAGCGCCATTAACCTCAACACCGGCGATTACGCCTGGCAGGTTCCGCTGGGCAATGATCCGGATTTGCAGGAAGCCGGCGCGCCGGAAACCGGGCTGGAAGGTTCGGCGGGCCCCATTGTAACGGCGGGCGGTTTGGTGTTCATCAGCGGCACCGAAGACCGGAAGCTGAAAGCCTTCGACAAAGCGACCGGCAAACTGGTCTGGGAAACCACCCTGCCGGGCATTGCCAACGCCACGGCCTCCACGTACGTGAGCGGAAACCGGCAATTTGTGGCCTTGTCCGTCGGGGGCAGCAAGGAAAATCCGGCCGGTTACATCCTGGCGTTTGCGCTGCCGAACCACCAGCCAACCCGTTAGCTCAGCCGATCCTTGAAGCTCTCGTAGCCGTACGTTTTCACCAACCGGAAGGTGTTGTCTTCCTGCCAGATTCCGATGGAAGGCAGGTTAACACCGTTAAACGTACTGGTTTTCACCATTGTGTAGTGAATCATGTCATCAAAAACAATGCGGTCACCCACTTGCAGGGGCGCATCGAAACTGTAATCGCCCATGAAATCCCCGGCCAGGCAGGTCATGCCGCCAAAGCGGTAGGTCGGTTTTCCGGCCACGGGCTCGTGGTACGAATTCAGGATGCGGGGTTTGTACGGCATTTCGAGCGTATCGGGCATATGAGCGGCAAAGGAAGTGTCGAGGATAGCCACATCAATTCCCTGACTATCAACCAAATCAAGCACCGTCGAAACCAGCACGCCCGTTTGCCAGCCAATGGCCGAACCGGGTTCCAGAATCACCTGCACCTCGTATTTTTGCCGGAAGGTCGTCAGGAGTTGAACCAAGTGATCGGTGTCGTATCCTTCCCGCGTCATCAGGTGACCTCCGCCCATGTTCACCCATTTCGCCTGGTGCAACAGGTCCGAAAACCGGCTTTCCAGGGCTTCGAGCGTGCGTTCCAGCGTGTACGAATCGTTCTCGCAGAGGGTGTGAAAATGAATGCCTTCGATTCCGTCGGGCAGCCGATCCCCGATCAGATTGCGCGTAACGCCCAGCCGCGAACCCGGCACGCAGGGATTGTACATATCCGTGGCAACTTCCGAATACTGCGGATTGACCCGAATGCCGCAGGAAACCCCCGTACCGAGCGCCCGGTTTTTAAACCGCTCCCACTGACTCAGCGAGTTGAAGGTGAGGTGGCTGCTGCGCGCCAGAATTTCGTCAAACTCGTCGTCCCGAATTGCCGGAATATAGGTATGCGCCGGAACGCCCATGTACTCGTTCACCAATTTGATTTCGTTGAGCGAGCTGGCGGTGGCACCACCCAGGTATTGCTTCACCAGCGGAAAGGCGCTAAACATCGAAAAGCCTTTCAAGGCCAGAATAATCCGGATGCCAGCCTGTTGCTGAACGGAATCGATCAGAGCGAGATTAGCGCGCAGCTTGCCTTCTTCCAGAACAAAACAGGGGGAGGGAATTTGGGTGAAGTCGATCATCAGAAAGGGAAAACGTCGATGGATGGCTTTTTAAACCACAAAAATAGGGAAAACCGTGGTTTGCTAACCATAAAAAACCCCCGCCGGTTCCGGGCCAGCGGGGGTTAGTCACGTCTATCACTTCTTATCTGCGTTTATTCCGAGAGCGCAAAAACCACCGGCAGCGTATACTTCACCCGCACCGGCCGGCCCGATTGTTTGCCCGGCTGCCAGTTGGGCATTTTCTTCACCACCCGCAGGGCCTCTTCGTCACAGCCAAACCCGACGCCTTTCACCACCGACACATCCACAATACTTCCGTCGGTGTTGACGACAAATTGCAGGTAAACCTTGCCGGCTATATTGGCCCGCGACGCCTGGGGTGGGTAATTCAGGTTCTTTTCCAGAAATTCGGCCATTTTTTTGGCGCCCCCCGGAAACTGCGGATTTTGCTCGACGGCAATGAAAACCTCGTCGGTTTTGCGTTCTACCTTAATGGCTTCCTCCACCGGGGCCGGGCCGGCGCTTTCGGTAGGTGCTTCGATGACATCGAGTGCGTTCGGGTCGCCTTCCTGCGTCTTGTCACTCGACACCCTGTCCTCCAGATCTTCCACCGTTGGCACCGTCACGTCGTCCGGCGCTTCGGTCACCACCTCGACCGGCAGGTTCCGGATCGTGGGCACCTGCGGCAACTCCACTTTGGGCGGGGGCACCACCACCGGGGGCTCTTCCTGCGGCAGCGTTTTGATGTCTTCCAGAATTACTTCGTTCATAAACTGGTCCGGCGTTTCAGCCGGTTTCAGGCGGTTGTAGAGGGTTGGGGTAGCCAATGCCGCACCAAATAAGGCAATTCCCAGCCAGAGGGCCCGGCTGGCACTTTGGTTGTAAAACCGGCGTAGATCGTAAGCACCATACAATTTGTTGCGGTTTTCAAAGACGATGTCGTCCAGCGTGGCAACCTTCAGTTGTTCGGGTGTCATGATTGTAGGTTATTAAGAGTGATACAAATATATATCAGAAAATTATATATACAAGTTTTCAATAAAGTAATTTCGTTTTTCCCAAATCTTTTTGGTATATAACCAGCTATTAATTCCGATGAGACGTCGTGCTTTTCCGTTTGGCCCCGGCATTTGGTTGCTCCTGGTTTGCCTGTTCAGCGCTGCTGCCTGGGCGCAGCCCCGGGGTGTCGCGTATTCGAAGCGGTTTCTGGACTCGCTGCAACGGGATACGTTTCGGTACTTCTGGGAATTGGGCGACAACGCGCACGGCCTGATTCCGGATCGGTATCCCTCGCCTTCGTTTGCGAGCATTGCCGCCACCGGTTTTGGTCTGACGGCCTACGTCGTTGGGGTTGAACGGGGGTATGTGAGCCGCCAGCAAGCCGCCGAACGGACGTTAAAAACACTCCGGTTTTTTCACAACGCCCCCCAATCGGCAGATGCGAAAACCGCCACGGGACACCGCGGTTTTTTCTACCATTTTCTGGATATGAAAACCGGTCACCGGTTCAAACAGGTCGAATTATCGACCATCGACACGGCGCTGCTGCTGGCCGGAATGTTGAGCAGTCAGCGGTATTTCTCGAATGCTAGCGCCCCGGAAAAAGAAATCCGGCTGCTGGTCGACCGGATTTACCGGCGGGTCGACTGGCAATGGATGCAGGTACGCAAACCGCTGGTGTCGATGGGCTGGCATCCCGAAACCGGGTTTATCCCATCAGACTGGAAAGGCTATAACGAAGCGATGATTCTGTATGTGCTGGCGCTGGCCTCGCCCACGCATCCGGTCGGGCCCGAAGCCTGGACCGCCTGGACCGCCACCTACGACTGGCAGGACTTTCAGGGCTACACCCACCTCAATTTCGATCCCCTTTTTGGGCACCAGTATTCCCACATCTGGATCGACTTCCGGAGCATCAGGGATGTTTACATGCAGCAGAAGGGAAGCGACTACTTTGAAAACAGCCGCCGGGCCACGCTCGCCAACCGCGCGTATTGCCTCCAAAACCCGGGAAAATTCAAAGGATACGAAACCGACAGCTGGGGTTTGACGGCCTGCGACGGCCCCAAAGATACCGTGATCAGCGGGCAGGCATTTTTCTCGTACCGCGCCCGCGGAGCCGCAGGCACCCAGATTGTCGATGATGGCACCATTGCTCCCACCGCAGCGGGTGGTTCGATGCCGTTTACGCCCGAGGAGAGCATTCGGGCGCTTCAACGGATGAAATACCGGCACGGCCCCAAAATCTACGGGCCATACGGTTTTAAAGATGCTTTTAACCTGACCTATCCCGGTCAGTGGTTCGATCAGGATTACCTCGGCATTGACAATGGCCCCATCCTGCTGATGACCGAAAATTACCGCACCAACCTGATCTGGAACCTGATGATGCAACATCCGACGCTCCGCAAAGGTCTGCTCCGCGCCGGTTTTCGGGGAGGATGGCTGAAAGGATGATGGATGAATGATGATTGATGAATGATGAACGATGAATGGGCTGACGCTCGCAATCCATCGTTCATCATTCATCCATCATCATTCCTTTTCAACGCTCAGGGGCTGGTTGACTTCGTCCTGAACGGGGAGGCCTTGTTGGTTCATTTGCTCGATGAACGGATCGGGGTCGAGTTCTTCGCAATTCCAGACGCCCGGTTTCATCCAGATTCCTTTCAGCATCAGCATTGCGCCGATCATTGCCGGAACGCCGGTGGTGTAGCTGACGGCCTGGCCGCGCACTTCCTTGTAGGTTTCGGCGTGGTCGCAGTTGTTCCAGATGAAATACGTTTTTTCCTGACCGTCTTTGATGCCTTTGATCTGGCAGCCAATCGAGGTCTGGCCCGTATAATTTTCGCCCAGCGAATCGGGGGGGGGCAGCACGGCTTTCAGAAACTCCAGCGGCACGATGTCCATGCCCTGAAACGAAATGGGTTTGATGCTCGTCATGCCCACGTTCTCCAGCACCTGAAGGTGGGTGATGTACTGCTGCCCGAACGTCATCCAGAACCGGGCCCGCTTCAGGGTCGGGAAGTTTTTCACCAGCGATTCCAGTTCTTCGTGGTACAGCACGTAGGATTCTTTCGGGCCGATTCCGGGGTACTCGATTGGTTTGTGAATCGACATGGCCGGAATTTCCACCCATTCGCCATTTTCCCAATACCGCCCCGGCTGGGTGATTTCCCGAATGTTGATTTCGGGGTTAAAATTGGTGGCAAATGCCTTACCGTGGTTGCCCGCGTTGCAGTCGATAATGTCCAGGGTGTGCATTTCATCGAACTGGTGCTTGGCGGCATAAGCCGTGAATACCTGCGTCGCTCCCGGATCAAAACCGCAGCCGAGCAGGGCCATGATTCCGGCTTCCTTAAACCGCTCCTGATATGCCCACTGCCAGCTATACTCAAATTTGGCAACGTCCTTGGGTTCGTAGTTGGCCGTGTCGAGGTAATGCACGTTGGTTTCCAGGCAGGCATCCATGATGGGCAAATCCTGGTACGGCAAAGCGACGTTGATGACCAAAACCGGCTGAAACTGCTTGATGAGCATCACCACTTCGGCCACAATGTCGGCATCGACCTGCGCCGTTTTGATTTCAACGCCGTGCATATCCCGGATTTCGGCGGCAATTTTGTCGCACTTGGTTTTGGTTCGGCTGGCCAGCAGAATGTCGGTGAAAACCTCTGCATTCAGCGCGCACTTGTGAGCCACCACACTGCCGACTCCTCCGGCACCAATAATCAGCACTTTAGCCATTGATCGAAGACTGTTTAGGATTTGTGGCCCACCGTTGATGGGCCGGCATCGTTGATTGAACAAATTCGCGCAAAGATAGCCAGACCCGTCGCGTTCTTGCCAGAAATCAATAAAAAAGATTGTCCCCGGTTTTTGAATAAGATTCCGGCTGTTCACTAGGACAAACCCGGTCCATTTACTATATTTGATAACTAGGCCAACTATCCATCAAACTCAAACCCATTCCCCATAACGTTATGAAACTGAACAGCTCTACCGGTTCTTTTGAACTGCAAATAAAGGGATACGGCGTTAAAGGAAGCAACTGGCGGGACCGCAACAGCCTGCTGTGCGAGCTTTCGACCGAATGGCAGAAAGAGTTTCACAAGCAGTCGGCCCCCCTGCATACTTGGGAAATCAAGCGGCTCATCAACGGCCTCAAACTGCTCGGGAACCGGGCGATCAACCACGTAACGGTGTCCTTTGCCGAACCGGGTTTGAACGTGGAAGCGACCTGCCTGCCCAATGAGCATTATCATTTACAGATCCAGCTCGATCACGCCCTGACGCCCTCCTGGCACCCCTACCCCGATTTTCCGCTGCTGATGGACGTTACGCTGACCCGGTTTCAACTCCGCGAAGCCATCCGGGATTTAGTCCGACAACTCGCGCTGTTTCCCGAACGGTAATCGTTTTGCACAACGTATCATATGTACCGTTCACTACCTTTTATTAACAACTTGTTGACGGTTTTTCCGATAATGGTCGCATATTTCGCCAAGTAATCCCTAACTTTGGTGTGATAATTCCTATTTTGTTGAAATCAATCAGATCAAAACCGGCAGGATCTACGCTGGTGAGTTGTGAATAATTAATGGTAGAAGTTCGAAAAAGAAGTCGTACTCAGACGATGGCCCGCATTCTTCAGGCCGTCGGTGAAGTGATCGCGGAGCGGGGTACCAATCGGATTGGAATCAATGCAGTAGCCGAAAAAGCAGGAGTTAACAAAGTGCTCATTTACCGGTACTTTGGTGGTTGGGAAGGTCTGATGCAGCGGTTTTTGCAGGAAGGCAGCATTCTGGCCAAATACAACAACCAGTTTCTGGAAAGTGCGGTAGTCAGCGAAGGCGCATCCGGCCACCAGAACCGCGTTAACTACCTGATTGGTTTACTGCGTGAACTCAGAGCCCGGACCTCGGCCCAGGAGATGTTGAAATGGGAAATGAGCAACCCCGGTTTGTGCGTGAGTCAGAAACTGGCAACCACCCGCAATGAATCGTACCAGAAGGTCATCGAAAAATTCTTTGCGGATGAAAACGAAGACCTCACGGCCGTCAGCGCCGTTCTCATCTCGGGCATTACGATGCTGCTGCTGATGGCGCCCAGCCAAAGCCAGTTCATGAACGTCGACCTGAAATCTGAGGAAGGCTGGCAACGCATTGAACAGGCTATTCAGCAGGTTTACAAAGCGTTGGAATAAGGTACGGTTTTCAGTATACGGTTTTCAGTTTACACCGGGTCACCGGGACTGACGCATTCCAAATCGTGCGTCAGCTACTGAAAACCGTATACCGAAAACCGGATTACAGTTTAAAAATTCCCGAAACGTATTTGGCTTCTACTTTGGCTCCGCGTTTGGCGGTGGCGGAAGCAATGTCGATTTCCCAGATGTACGTTCCTTCGGTGTAGCTGGTCACCGGCAGATACACTTTCCCGTTATCAACCGGAAACGTCAGCGTCGTGCCACCCTGACCCGCGTGGGCCGGAATTCCGCCCGTTACATCTTTGATCGTTTTGGTGTTGAGGTCGATCAGCACCACACTCAGGTCCACATCCTGGTAGGCCCACTGCCCGTTTGCCAGCGGAAACCGGCCCATTTCGGCCAGCACCAGCCCGTTGCCCACGTACTGGCTGAAGTATAATTTCCGGTTGTTCGAAATGTTGTCCAGGTTAAAAAAGTACGATTGATCGAAAACCGTCTCGCCATTCTTAATCCGCAGAAAACCGGACGGTTTGGTGCGCTGCGAGAATGTATAGCCCGAAGAAGCGACCGTATAGATATCTCCGTTCTCGGTTTTAATCAGGCCGTTGCTGCTGTTGAATGCACCCGCCGGGCCGGTGCGCGTATCCTTGATGACCTTTTCCAGCACAAAAGCCGGATACGAATAAACGGCGACGTAGGCCGTGTCCGTAAATGTAGTCTGGAAATCGGCCCGGTTTTGGAGGTAATACGACACATACGCCTTGCCATCCCGCACCCGAATGCCCGACGGCCAAACCTGGTCTTCTTTGAACAGCGGGGCCAGCGAGCTTTTCACCTGGCCGCTCAGTTTCAGATCACTGGCGGTGGCGGTGTAAAAAATGGCCTGCCGGTTTTCGGCCGCCGTGCGCGGAATCTGAACGCCCGCCAGGGTGTTGTCATCGACGGTCGTGATGACCTCAAACGTTTTATCAAACGTCACGCTGCCTTTCTCGGTCAGCTTGTTCGAGCCGTCGAGGGTGTAGCCTACCGCCGTCGGAACGCCCAGGCTGGCATCGCTCGTACCAATGCTGAAAATGGTTTTGCCCACCTGCGCGTAGGACCGGTAGCCCGGTTGTTCAATGCCCTGTCCGGCAATCGAAAGCGTGCCTTCCATCAGGGAAGGGGCCTGCAGCAGGTAGTCCGTCGATTCGTTGTTGCTTCCCTGCGCCCGCACCGCCAGTACGTACCCCCCCGAAGTAACCGGATCGGTGTCCACCGGATTGTCTCCCTTATCACACGAACTCAATGACACCAGGGCGCCTAAAGTCACCAGTGCCAATACTCCTTTGTTAAACATACTTCTGCGATTTAGATAGTTACTACTCCACTCATTTACTCACAAAATACCTGAATTTCAGGTAGAACGCCCGACCCGGTTTTGGGAGTCGGTAGTTGTCAAAAAGCTCGGCGTCGGTCAGGTTCCGGCATTCGGCCGACAGGTTATACTTGCCGTTTTTCAATCCATAGGAAACGCTCAAATTCTGAGAAAGTTGCCGGGGAATGACCATTTTTGAGTCCCGGCTTCCCAGGCTCGGCCACTTCAGGTAATACGCTTCCACAAAATTAACGTTCCAGTTGACCGCCAGCGTGGCATCGGCCGCGCCCACGTTCCGGAACGCCAGTCCCGCATCGGCATTTCCGAAAAAGTACGGAATATTCGGCAGGCGATCTTTGTAGATGTAGCTTACGTACGAATCCCCCCGTTCGTATTGGGTGTTGTTGATCAGGTTCTGGTAGGTCACGTTTGCGCCGACGCTGAACCGGTTTTTGTAGTAATAATGAACATCGCCGTCGATTCCGGTCGTGAGTGCGTCGCGCAGGTTGACCGACTGCACTTTGATGCCGCTGATCTGGGGCCGGATGTAATCGTTGGCCCGGCGGTAAATCAGGTTGGCTTCGGCGGTGATCCGGTGGTCGGCTCCTTTCCGGAGGACGTAATTCGCGCCCAGGTTCACGTTATCGCTGCGTTCCGGAAGCAGGCCCACGTTGGGATCGATGAACAAACCATCACCGAACAGTTCGCTGCCCTCCGGCAGTCGGTACGTGCGCTCATAGGAGGTTTTCAGTTGCAGCGTCGGCAGCACAAAATAGGTCGAGGCCAGCCCAAAACCGGGTTTGACAAACGCGCTCCGGTCTTTGGCAATGCGTTCGTTTTCGGTAAACAGATCCTTGATGCTGTACGATTCGGCCTCCATTCTGTACAGTTTTGCAAAAACCGTGGTCGTCCAGCGCTCCGAGTAATCGAATTTCCAGGCCAGACCAAGGACATTTTTAGCAACCTGCTGGGGGTAGTTTCGCAGCTCATTGGCCGGATCGAGCGGATCGTTACCCTTCCGGTGAAAATCGGTAAAGACGTAGTTCAGGGCCAGCGATTGCCGCTCACTCACCGTGTAGCTGACGTTCGCGTTGGCCAGCGTCACCCGGTCGCGGAACGTAAAAAACGAGCGGTTGAGCTCCCCTCCCGCATTCGAGCGAACCACGTACTCGCCCAGCCAGTTGTATTTCCGGCCCACCGTGTCGATAATCTCTTCCCGACCCGCGTTGTACGACGCATACAGGTTGACATCCAGCCCTTTCGTAAACAAATTGGCTTTCCGGTATTTCAGCGTTGGCATGAAAACCCGGTTCGTGCGGAACAGCTTGCCGTACACATTATCGATGGTAGCGCCGGTTTGCACATCCTTTTCACTGCCCGACGCAATCAGGCCCACGAGCAGGCGATCCGCAAACTTTTTGTCCACGACGCCCAGCTCCAGCTGAACCATCGCCGACTGGTACGTATCGTGAAACCGGCGGACGCGCCGTTCGCCGAGGTTCTGACCGGAGGCCAGTTCCAGGACGGGCGCCGTTACGCGGTAGTTGTTATCCGAGTAATTGTGAAACAGGTTGGCCTGCACCCGAAAACCGGTGCGCGGACTCGTATACCCGGCACTGAAGGCCGTGCGGTGCGTGTTGAACGAACCGTAGGAATACGAGGCATCGAGGAAATTGCGGGTCGTCTGGTTCGTCACAATGTTGACGGCCCCGCCCAGTGCGTCGGTGCCGAGCCAGACCGGCACTACGCCTTTGTACACCTCGATCCGTTCGGCCAGATTGATCGGCAGGTTGTTGAGCGACAGCGACGAACCGAAATTATCCATCGGAATACCATCCAGAAAAAACTTGACCTGCCGGCCCGAAAAACCGTTCAGCGAAAAATTGAAAGACGACCCCAAACCGCCTTCCTCCCGCACCCGGATGCCCGCCGTGCGGTTGAGCACCTGGTTCATGTCGGCATTGGCGTTGTAAAGGGCTTTGGCGTCAATGGCCGTTATGGCGTACGACTGCTCCCGCACCGCCTGCGTCTCGGTTTTTCCAATCACCAACACCTCGCTCAGCGTTTCGTCGGACGTCAGCACAACCACCGGAAGGGTCGTGGTTTTGCCCTCCTCCACCGTCACCGGAATCGTCTCCGTTTTGTGGGCCACCTTCGATACCACCAGGGTATAGGAACCGGCTGACGCCTTCAGTTCAAAACCACCATCGGAACCGGATGCCGTTCCGAATCGACTGTCTTTCAGGCGAATGGTGGCGTGTTCGTTGGGTTTCCCGTCGGCGTTCAGTACCAGCCCTTTTACAAAACCGTCTCCTGCTTGCGCGAGCAGATGCCCGGGCACAGCCAGCCCCAGAATCAGAACTAATCCCGGCCAACGGTTCATTTTTTTGCGCACGAAATTTCGTAGAAATTCCAATATTTGGACTAATTATAATTAATTTACAAATATAAAGCGGTTTTCATTAATAACGGCAATTTGACAAATTTCGCGGCAGCGACCAGACGGACGAATCTTCTCGGCATGATTGTGAACGGCAAAAAACTGATTGGCAAAATACATTTGTGGCTGGGACTGTCGTCGGGTCTGGTGGTTTTAGTGGTGGCCCTAACCGGTTGCGTGCTGGTTTTTGAGCAGGAAATCAAGCAATTGACCCAGCCTTATTGGTTCGTCGATCAGCCGCCTGGCGGAAAACCGCTCCCTCCCTCGGCATTGCGAAAAATTGCCGAAAAAGCCCTGCCCGGAAAACTCGCCGACGGTGCTTTGTACAGCTTACCCAACCGCAGCGCCGAAGTGGGCTTTTATAATTTCGATCCGGAATACTATTACGTGGTGTACATCAATCCGTATACGGGACAGGTGCTGCACGTCTGGAACGAAGACGACGATTTTTTCCACCTCGTGCTGCACGGGCACAATTCGCTCTGGCTGCCCGACGCCGTTGGCAAACCGATTGTGGCCTGGGCCACGGTGCTGTTTGTGGTGATGCTCCTGAGCGGTCTGGTGCTTTGGTGGCCCAAAAACCGCAGTGCGGCCCGGCAGCGGTTTCGCATCAAATGGAACGCAGCCTGGCGCCGAAAAAACTACGACCTCCACAACGTATTCGGTTTTTACGTGCTGTTGGTTGGGCTGACGTTTGCCCTGACGGGTCTGGTCTGGAGTTTTCAATGGTACTCGCAAACCCTGTACTGGGCAACGGGCGGGCAGGGCTCCGATGCGTACGTCATTCCGCCCTCCGACACCACCGTGGTCCGGAAGGTTTCCTCGTCGATGGAAGCCGTTGACCGGGTCTGGATGAATTATCAGCGGCACTACCCCAACCACAAAGGCATCAATATGTCGTTCCCGCAGGATCAAACGGCATCGATTTATTCGTACGTCAATTACCGGGAAGGAACCTACTACAAAGTTGATTACCACTATTATAACCAACATTCGCTGGAAGAAATACCGGTTACAGGGCCCTTCACCGGCCTCTACGCCAATGCCCCGGTTTCCGACAAGCTCCGGCGGATGAACTACGACATCCATGTGGGGGCCATTGGCGGACTGGCGGGCAAAATTCTGGCGTTCTGCGCCAGCCTGACCTGCGCCACCTTACCCGTCACCGGGTTTATCATCTGGTGGGGACGCCGGAAGAAATCAAAGAAAACCGCCCGCACAATCGGCCAGACCAAGGCGTTCCGGCAGGTTGTCGCGACGCACCACCCCAACCGGCTTCCGGGATAGTTTACAAATCAGGCGGTTTTTTCGGCAATTCAAACACGGCTTGTTGCCGCCCACGCGGGTGTTGGTTGAACCGGGTGGTTCGGACGCCGTAGTTTTGCTTTGTTACCACGAACAACAAGCACTACCATGAACGTACGAAACACCTGGCAGGGACTGGCCTGCACCACACTTTTTCTGTTGGGCAGCCTGAGCGCCCTTACCTCCTGCAAATCCGGTTCACCGGAGCCCGGCCCCGACCCGGGTGAGCCCAGCACCGGCACCAAAGGCCAGTCGGGCTACCTGACCGGCCATGTCATTGACCCGCAGGGCAAACCGCTTCCGCGCGCGACCGTCTACATCGACAACACGGTTATTAAAGGCCACGGCGCCGAAGTCAACACCGGCTCGGATGGCAACTACAAAATGCAACTGGTTAAAGACCTGGGGCAGTGGATCGCCCGAGGGTTTATCCTGAAGCAATACAATGACCGGGTGTACAAGATCCAGCTGGAGCCCGAAAACCCCGATAGTTTCGCGGAAAACGAAAAACCCGTACGCAATTTTCAGTGGAGACTGACCGGCCACGTTCCCGACCTGAGCCTGGATCTGTACTACGGGGGCACGGCGGAACTGCACCGCGACCCAAACGCTTACGAACTGGAAATCAACAAGATTGAATTTACGTTCAAGCCCGTTGGCCCCTTGATCGATGGTTCGACTGGCAAGACCCTGAAACTCCAGACCCGGAAAACGTACGATGATTTTATCCGGGACATTCCCATCGGACGCTACACGGTAACGGCGGTTTACAAACCAACGGGCGAGTCTCTGCGGCTGATCGACTCCTTTGGGGATGACTACAACTACCAGGAATCCGTTACGCTCGACTTTCTGGGCCGCGAATCAGCCGTGCGCTCCAACACGATGGGCATCGGTTTTACGAACCGCCGGTAAGTCAATCGTCGTTGGCCCGACCCACAATTTCGTGGGCTTCTTCCAGATCGTCGCGTTCGGGTTGCGGGATCTCAGCAGCGGCATCCGGTGCGTAGGCCAGCGAAACCAGAATTGGAAAATGATCAGAACCGCAGTTGGGCAACCGCCGGATCGAGCGCAGTTTGAAATGATACGAAACAAAAATGTGATCGAGCGGCCAGCGTAAAAAAAAGTACCGCGCGTGAAAGCTGTTGTAAAGTCCCCGGCCGATGCGCGGATCGAGCAAACCGCTGATGCGTTGAAAAAGCCGGGTGGTGTGTGACCAGGCGACGTCGTTCAGGTCGCCCGACACAATCACCGGCTCTTTCTGCTGCCGGGCTTCCTTGCCCACCACCACCAGCTCCGCATCACGCTCGGTCGAACGGTAATGTTCGGTCGGGCTGGGCGGCATGGGGTGAATTCCGTAGAAATGAACCCGTTGCCCCGAATCCAGTTCGAGCTGGGCGTAAATCGACGGAATATCGTCCTGAATCAAAAACCGTACTTCATGGTGGCGAATCACCAGGCGCGAATAAAACAACAGGCCGTAGGTGTTTTCGAGCGGATGTAAAATCTGGTGCGGATAATCCGTTTCGAGCGGTTTTAGGGCGTCCTGCCACCGCTGGTTGGCTTCCAGAATCAGCACCACGTCCGGCTGGTGCTTCTGAACCAGTTTCAGGACATCAGGACAATGGGTATTGTCCTGATACACGTTGGCGTTCAGAATCCGGATCCGGTTGGCATCTTCCGCCCGTTCCTGGCGCTTCCGAAAATACTGCACCTGCTTGCGGTGGAGGGGTGTAAACGGATAGATCAGCCAGCCTTCGTAGGCCAGCGCGGCCAGTAAGCCCCCCAACGCCACCAGCATCGGCCACTCCGTATGGCGGCTAAAAACCGCCCAGGCCAGCAGGCCGATGGCCGCCAGAACGGTGAGTTGCAGGTGCGGAAAATCCCAGATGCGAATCCACCAGGCATCGAGCCGAACGAGGTGGATAAACGAAATGAAGGTGATCAAAAAGGCGTATCCAATCAGGATGTACTCTACGTTGCTCATTTCAGGTTACGGTGCCAGAAACACGACCGACAATCGATCAGCAAGATAGAAGTTTAATCCTAAATTTCAGACTGACCTTAGGAAACGGGAAAGGGCCGAAAAAAGGAATTCGAAACCGGTTTGTTGAAAACGGGCCGGTAGGTCGCCTGGTCGGCCGCGGGTTTCGGCACATTTCCCGGAGTTTGGCGAACCGGAGCCGGACGAAAATAGCGACGCAGATTTCGGCGAACGATCCGGCCTTTTTCGTAGCCGAACAACATCATTCCGAAAAGCGAGAGGGTTTTGAACAGGTACTGACTAAGGCGGGAATCAGCAGAAGCGTGCATCGTTACAGTTGGTTTTAGCAGTCATGGTGTATTTGTTGTGTGGTCGTTGTCGCCGGGAACCGGAATTCGCCGATCGACACAACAAAGGTAAAGCCACGGGCCGCGACCGCGCTAACGCTGCTGTAACATCGTGTAACACGGATGTAACATAAGGCGAAAACCGCCTAAAAAGGGGATAGAAAAAGGATTTTAGGAGAATTTCATGGAGAGGCAGTTCCGAATCGATTCAGTCTTTTTTTACAAGGCATGCTGTAAAAAAGAACGCATGCGCGGTTTGGAAACTACGGTTCTGTGTTTTCCCCTGAGGGTTTCCTGGTAAAAAATAATCTTATTTAAGAAGCTCCTGACGCATCAATATTCCAGTGATGGCGCTTCAACTTAGCAACGCTAGCCGTATTACTAGTAACCTACTTTTCCCGGTTTCGCTCCGCGTAGTAATCACAATGCGCTTTCAGCACACATTGGTGGCATTTCGGGTAACTCCAGGTGCACACCCGCTGACCGTGCCAGTAAAAATGTTTGTGAAAATTAAACAGAACCGTTGCCTCCTGCGGCAGGTAAGCCAGTAAGATGGCGTGGGCCTTATCGGCGCTGACTTTAGGGCCAATGATTCCCAGCCGCTGCGTCACCCGGTGAACGTGCGTATCGACCGGCAGCACCGGTTTTTGAAAATTGAACAGCAAGAGCAGGGTCGACGTTTTCGGGCCGACGCCGGGCAGGGCCGTCAGCCAGGCCAGGGCTGCTTCGGTGCTTAAGTCCCGCAAAAAATCAATATTCGCTTCCCCGCGCTCGGCGATGATCCGGGCCAGAATCTGTTTGATATACGGCGCCTTAACCTCGGGGTAATTGGCCGGCTGAATAGCATCGATCAGGTCGTCCATCGGCGCATCCCGAATCCCTTCCCAGGTGCTGAACCGCTCCTTCATCCGCCGGAAAGCCGCCACCTCGTTGGCGTGCGTCGTCCGGTGCGACAGGACCGTGGCAATTAATTCGTGCATGGGGTCGAGCCGGGCGTAAATTTCCTGAATCCCGTAGTGTTCATTCAGGATTTCATGCACCAAGACGGTTTTTTCGGTCGCGTCAACAGTCACCATTGAAAAATGATCAAATGATTTTTGTCAGAACAACTGATTGTTCATAGAGTTGGTTAATTGTCGTTGTACTTTTACGGCTCAATTCCGTAAATAAAGCAATGACGACACCTTTCTACCGAACTGCCTTCCTATCCCTCCTTTTAACGGTACTGGCTTTGGCCGGTTTTTCGCAAATTCCCACCCAAACCATCCGCGGCACGGTTTTCGACGCCAGTCAGGGCCGCCCGCTGGTCGGCGCGTCGGTTCAATTGCAGAATTCGGCGGCTCCCAACACGGGCGCCGTTACGGACGAACAGGGCCGGTTTCGGTTATCCAACGTTCCGGTAGGACGCCACCAGTTGACGGTTTCGTTCGTGGGGTACGAACCAACGATTATTAACGAAGTGCTGGTAGAATCGGGCAAGGAGCAGGTTCTGGACGTTCAACTGCAGGCCAGTGTTCAGCAATTGGGTGAAGCAACCGTGGTGGGTTCCCGCACCGACCGCGCCATCAGCACCGAATACATTACCACCGAGCAGGTGCTGCGGTTTCCGGCCACCTACCTCGACCCGGCCCGGCTGGCGACGGCCTACGCGGGCGTGGTGACGACGAACGATGGCACCAACAACATTTCGATCCGCGGCAATTCGCCCAACAGCCTGATCTGGCGGCTGGAGGGAGTCGAGGTGGTCAATCCTAACCACCAGAGCAACGCCGGAACCATCGGTGACCGGCCCACGGCTGCGGGCGGGGGCGTCAACATGCTGAGTGCGCAACTCCTGGGTACCACCCGGTTTTTGACCGGAGCGTATTCGCCGGAATACGGAAATTCAATCGGGGGAGTGATGGATATGAGCCTGCGGCCGGGCAACAACGAACGCCATGAATTTATTGCCCAGGCCGGCCTAATTGGCCTTGATCTGGCAGCCGAAGGGCCACTTTCGAAGCAGAAAGGGTCTTCCTATCTGGTAAATTACCGGTATTCGTTCACGGGATTGCTCGGCGCCATGGGGGTTTCGTTCGGCGGGGAAGACATCCGGTTTCAGGATTTATCGTTCAATCTGAATTTCCCGACCCGCAAAGGCGGCCGGTTTACGGTTTTTGGGGTAGTGGGCAACAGCAGCAATGATTTCGTCGCCAAAGCCACCGACGAGCAGGAAGAAGACAAAGACCGGAACACCATCCGATTCACCACCCGCATGGCCGCCGGGGGGCTGACGTTTTCGCAGCCGGTAGGCACCCGGTTTTTGTGGAAAACCGCCCTGGTTTTGTCGGGCAATCGAAGCAGCCGGACGCAGGACTTTGCGGGTGACGACCGTTTCCGGCCCAATTACGAATCGGATGCGCAAACGGCCTCTAAATCGACCCTGACCTCTTCGCTGAATTACCGGATCAATGACCGAAACAGTTTTAAAGTCGGAGTCTATCTGACCTATGCCGACAACGGCGTGAGCATCTGGCGCGGAACCACTCCACCCATCGTCAGCTCCGCCAACGGGAGTATTTTCGACGGATCGGTAGCCGGCTGGACGATTCAACCCTACGCCAATTACCAATGGTTACCCACTGACAATGTGACGGTTAACGCCGGATTATTCTACAATACCTTTACGTATAACACGAGCCAATCGCTGGAACCCCGCGCTTCCGTTCAGTGGGAGCTTCGGCCCGGCAAAACCCTGACGACGGCTTACGGTTTGCACAGCCAGCCGCAACTGCCCCAGGCGTATCTTTCCAGTAGCCGCGGCATTCCCGGCACCGGTGTTCTATACAGCAACGAATCACTGACCTTCACCAAAGCCCATCATGTTGCGCTGGCTTACAAGCACCAGTTAAGCCCGGCGAGTTACTGGAAACTTGAAGCCTACTCGCAGATGCTGTTTGACGTTCCGATCAGTCTGAACCCCAACAGCGCCTTTTCGACGCTCAACCTGATCGAGTCGTACGTGTTTGAACCGCTGGTCAATGCCGGGAAGGGCCGAAACCGGGGAGTGGAATTGACGTACCAGAAATACCTCTCGAAGAATTATTACCTGCTGGCGTCCGGTTCGGTATACGATTCGCAATACCAGGGGGCCGACGGGATCTGGCGGAGCACGCGCTTCGACGGACGGTTTACGAGCAACCTGACCGGCGGAAAAGAATGGAGCAAAAGCCGCGAAAACCGGGGCAGCATCTGGGGCGTCAACGGCCGGATTACCTACGCGGGCGGTTTTCGCGACCGGCCCATTGATGTAGCCCAGTCGCAGCAGCAGCAAACGACGGTCTACGGCAGTGAGGTGTTCAGCGTCAAATTTCCGGCGTATTTCCGGACCGACCTGCGGGTTTACTGGAAGAAAAGCAAAGCCCGCTACAGCCGCACTCTGTCGCTCGATTTGCAAAACCTGACCGGCGCCCAAAATGCGTTTTACAGCTATTACGATGCCTTTCAGGGCAAAGTCGTGCAGCGGTACCAACTGGGCCTGATTCCGATTCTGAACTACCGCTGGGAGTTTTGAAATCTTATAGGACCGTTTTTTTGTTACATTGGTAACGTCTATCGCAACACAGATTAAATTGCCAGATGTATGGAAACTAAAAAGCAACCGGATCCCATCCCACCCCTCAAGCGAGGCCAATGGAACAGCTATTCTCCGGCCGATATCAAGCGATGGGGAGTTCAACGGTTTTTGGATGAAGTCTGTGAAAAAGAACCCATTCCAATTCCAGATTTAGGCTTTACGAATGAAGAGAACGAACGAATGGATCAGATCTTGAACCAGGAGAAGGAAGCTTCAGCCAATGGTCTTTGACACTAATTTACTTATTGAACACATTCGCCGTCAGCAAGAACTGCCCGCCCGAGCAGTCATTCCTGTCATCGTTGTGGGTGAGTTAGAAGCCTTTGCCCTGAAAGCAGATTGGGGGTATCAAAAGGTTTTATTCATGCAGCGCCTGTTTGAACGGTTCCCGATTATCGAGGTCGTTCGGGAAGTGACTACGTACTATGCCCGGATTGATGCATACAGCCAAGGTAATTTACAGGGACAACCGCTTCCTCCGGGTTTATCGGCCAGAAATATGGGCAAGAATGACATATGGATTGCTGCTACCGCGCTCTATCTGGATCTGGAATTTCACACAACTGACAACGATTTCAATCATTTGCCGCCATTGGGTTTGCGCTTGGTCAAATCGTGAACCAAGGGCTAAAAGGGGTTCACACCGACGCATTCGACCGACTGGCGTATTCGGTCGGCAACACGCCAAACTGTTCGCGGAAGGCTTTCGAGAAATACGAAAGCGAGTTAAAACCGACCTCGTAGGCAATTTCCGAAACCGTAGCCGCCTGACCGCCCAGCAGTTGGGCGGCTCGTTTCAAGCGCATCACCCGGATAAAATCCCCCGCCGACTGGCCCGTTAAGGCCGTGAGTTTGCGGTGCAACTGCATCCGGCTCAGGCCCGCTTCCCGGCCAAATTCCTCGGCCCCAAATTCCGAATTGCCCAGGTTGTCTTCCACGATCGTCATGACCCGCTTCAGAAATTTCTCGTCGGCGGACGTAACCGCAATGTCGGTGGGTTCGATGCGCAGTTCCCGGCTAAACCGTTCGCGGAGTTGCCGCCGGTTTTCGATCAGGTTCTGCACCCGCACCAGCAGCTCCCGCGAATCGAACGGTTTGGTCAGGTAATCATCCGCACCGGTTTCCAGGCCCGTCAGTTTGTTGTCCTGCGTGGCCAGAGCCGTCAGCATAATAACCGGGATGTGGCTGGTGCGCTCGTCGGTTTTGATGCGCCGGCACAATTCCACCCCGTCCATTTCGGGCATCATCCAGTCGCTGACAATCAGGTCGGGAACGTTTTCAACCGCCGTTTCCAGGCCGCGCGCCCCATTTTCACTTTCCAGAATCCGGTATTGTTTTCGGAGCTGGTTGCGGATAAACATCCGCAGATCGTCGTTGTCTTCCACAATCAGCAGCGTTGGCCGGTTGTCGGGGCCTTCCGCAGCGGTCGCGGGCTCTTCCAAAACCGGTTCTGCCAAAAGCGGCACCGATTCGACCGAAGCCCGTTTGGGAAGGGCGCTTTCCGCTCCGGTTTCCACCGACTCCACGTAGGGCAACTCCACCACAAACCGCGCTCCCGGTCCGGTTTTTTGCTCAATCCGAATGGTTCCACCGTGTAACTGGACTACTTCCTTTACGAGCGAAAGGCCAATGCCGGTGCCGGGCTGATCGCCCACCAGCGAGGTGGTTCCCTGGTAAAACCGCTCAAAAACCCGCTCGACCTGCTCCGGGGCAATGCCCGTACCACTGTCCTCCACCGAAATCTGCACGTACGGTTTGTCATTTTTCGTGATTTGCTGCGCCGATAGCGTAACCGATCCGCCGTTCGGGGTAAACTTGAAAGCGTTGGACAGCAGATTCGTGACGACTTTCTCCAACTGATCGGGGTGGTAGCGCACCGACAGCCGATCGTTTGGCAGGTTGACGCTGTACTGAATAGTCCGTTGCTCCGCCATCGACGAAAACGAAGCCGTCGTGACCATCAGCAGGTCGTTGATGGCACCCGCCTGAAGTTGCAGTTCCATCTTGCCGGATTCGATCTTCGACAAATCGAGCAGTTGATTGATGAGTTGCAACAGCCGCTGGGCGTTGCGGTGCATCACCGACACTTCGTTCCAGCGGAAGGCGGCATCGGTGGCGTCGGTCAGGGCGCGCATTTTTTCGGTTAACGTGCCGATGATCAGCGTCAGGGGTGTACGAAATTCGTGGGAAATGTTGGCAAAAAACCGGGACTTCACCTCGTCGAGTTCCTGCAACTGGCGGGCCTGCGTCGCCAGCGTTGCAGCCTGTTCTTCCAGCTGATGGGTCTGATTTTGGAGTTGCTCATTTTTTTCAGCTACCAACTTGCTTTGTTCCAGCAGGGCCTGATTTTTCTGAATTTTCAACCGCTGCCGGCTCACCACCAGCGCACCCACCACCAGCGTCAGCAGCAGCCCCGCGCCGATGGTGTTGCGCCACAAAACCGACACTTCCTGGTCTTTTTTCAGCAGTTCAATCTCGGCCTGCTTCTTTTCCGACTGGTATTCGGCCTGCACCCCGGCGATCTTTTTGGCACTTTCCTCGTTAAAAACCGAGTCGTTGAGCGCCACCCATTTGGACTGAAAACCGTACGCTCTTGAATAATTACCATTGGCGGCATACGCAGCCGCCAGCCCCTTATACGCCAGCAACCGTTCTTCTTTTTGCCGGAGTTGCTCCGCCAACTGAACCGCTTTTTCAAAATAAGCAAGGCTCTGAATTGGCTGGCGGTTTTCCACCTGCGCCTGCCCCAAACCCAGTAAACTCGTCAGAATGCTGGATTGGTAATGGGCCTGTTCACCCACCTTCAACGCCTGCCGAAAATACGTTTCGGCCCGGGCGGGTTGCTTCAGTTTCAGGTAAACCTGCCCCAGGTGGTTCTCGCTCATGGCGACGCCGATGGGTTCTTTGATGGTCTCAAAACCGGAGCGCGCCTGATTCAGATACGAAATGGCTTTGGCGTAATCGCCCTTCAACTGATGAACCGTTCCGATGTTGATGAGCACCCCACTCTGCCCGCGCGGATCGGTGCCGGCATTTTTGCGGTACGAAAGCCAGTAATACTGTAAAGCCTGGTCGTATTTTTGTTGGTGCTCGAAAACTACGCCGATGGCATTGTACGTGCCGGACATGACCAAATTCCCTTTCTCACCCATTTTTTCAGCCGCTTTCAACGACTTGAAGTAATAATCAATGGCCTGGGAAAAGTCACCCATCGAATTGTAATCCACCCCCAGGTTATGGTAAGCGGCCGAAAGTCCCTTGGTATATTTCGCCTGCTCCAGATAAGGCAGGCTGGCCCTGGTCGATTGAATGGCATCGGCGTACCGGCCCTGCGACCAGTGACAAATTCCCTTCAGGTAAAAGCTTTGGCCGATTCCGCGCGTAAAATTCAGGCGTCGCGAGAGCTGCATGGCTTCGTCGGCATAGTGCTCCGCTTTCTGAATGTTGACGCTCCAGTACAGGCTCACGGCATCGTTCAGCAACTGCACCCGGAGGGTATCGGGACCGGCTTTTTTCAGCAGAACCTCGATGCTGTCGCGCTTGCTTTGCTGGGCCACGGCCCACCCACTCATGCCCCAAAAAAGAAGTAGTAAAAATATTCTCATTGCCCCACCGGTTTTACACGTGCAAGTTACACGGATCGTGTCATATGTCTTGTAACGAATTGAGTAAGTGGCAGTAAAATTTCGCATCCACTCATTTCAAAAGTACAATATCCCGCCCCTTGTTAGCACTTTTTAAATAAAACCGCCCCGATGTTACGAGCGCGCTAAAGGATGTTACAAGGGTGATAACGCCCCCACCACTTTCGATTTTAGTTTTGCAACCGTAACGAATTTTACTTAAACAACAAATCTACTGTTCACACCAATGAAAAAGGTTTTCATCTTTTTTCTCGTCTCTTTACCCGGTTTGCTTGCCCCGGTTTTTTCGTTTGATCTGCCCGGCGACAAACTGCCCGCTGCGCCGGTGATTCAGCCCATCATCGGCCAGGAAGGCAAATGGTTATCGGTTCTCCTGCCCGAATTTACCGGGGGTGGTTTGGTCTATATGGATTACACGCTGCGCCGGTTTTCGGGGACCCCGCACAACGATCAGGGGGCTTCGATGCCGGAAGGGCTCAGCTTCAATGCCAACCTCCGCAACCTGGTCGGGATGCCCAGGAAAGCGGGCCGGTATACGTTTATGTATGCCGCCGGCAAAAGCGGTCACATCGGAATGGCGACCATCACGCTGATCATCAAACCCAATCTGATGCCCGTAGCACCCTCCGTCGGTTTTCAGGAGGTCCGGGCAGGGCAAAATTTTTCAATTCAGCTTCCCGAATTTTCGGACCCCGAAAGCGCTCCGCTCACCCTGAGCGCCAATTTTCTGAGCAGTCATACCTCCAATCCATCGTGGCTCAGCTTCAACCCGGCGACCCGCAAAATTACGGGCACCGCGCCCGTCAATTCGGGACCGGCCCAAAACCTGCTGGTGATGTATATGGCCAAGGATGAGGTCGGAAACCAGGGAATCGTCCAATTTAAGATCATCATCAAACCCGAGAGCGGGCAGCTACCGGCCTACAACCAGCCGGCGATTGGGCCCAAGATCAACCCGGTTTATACCAAGCAGGGTAAGTTTGCCGAGATCGAGTTACCCCGGTTTACGGATCGGGAAAACAACAACCTGACCTACACCCTGACGTATGATGGCAACGGCTCCACGCAGACCGGAATGCCCGGTGGCCTGAGCTTCGACCCCAACACCCGGAAAATTACCGGAGCGCCACTGATGGCGGGTGCGTACAAAATGTATTACAAAGCCCAGCAGGCGGAAGCCGATCCGACCAGTATTTCGTTTTCACTGGTCGTCGAAGCCAACGCCCTGCCGGTAGCCCCCAAGGTCCAATCGCAGGTCGTTGAACTGGGCAAACCGTTCAGCTTTATCCTTCCCGCCTTTACCGATCCGGAAAATGACCCGATCACTTACCAGTTCGGTTTCGGCATTGGCTACAACGGTACCTACGAGTCACTGCCCAATTGGCTCCACTTTGACCCCACTACCCGCAAACTCTACGGAATTGCAATGGATGAACGCAGCCTGCTTCTTTCGCTCCGCGCCTTAGACAACATCAACATGGGCACGGTGAACTTTAAATTTACGGTGCGGAAAAACACGGCACCCGTAGCCCCGGCGGTCAAGAATTACGTTTACCAGGTCAACAAGCCGATGAAGGTCAATCTGCCGGTATTCACGGACCCGGAGCGCGATCCGATTACGCTCACCCTGGTTGGTTTGGATTTTGGTTTGCCAAACGGCCTGGTGTTCAAACCCGGAGACCGCGAGCTTTCCGGAACGCCCACCAAAGTTGGCGAGTATACGCTGCATTACATCGGGAAAGACGACAAAGGGCTGATCAGCAGTGTTTCATTCAAGCTCCAGATTGTTCCTTACGCCCCCGCGTCGAACACCACGGCCCGGCTGGCGGCTGAGTCGGCTGAAGTACCCCGCGAATGGAACGCCACGATCTTGGGCAATCCGGTGGTGGGCGAAGAAGTCGAACTGGAAGTGAGCGAAGCGCAGGGCCAATCCCTGAACTTCCAGCTCACGGACGCCAGCGGCAAACCCCTCGCCGAGCAGTCGCAGGATTTCCAGCTCTCTTCGGAACGGGTTCGTCTAAAAATTGGCAAGCAATTGTCCGGCCTGTATCTCCTCAAAATTGCCGGAGGCAGCCAGATGAAGGCGCTGAAAGTAATTAAATAAATGATGAATTAGGAACGATGAACGATGAATGAGCTAGGCGACATAATTCATCGTTCATCGTTCCTAATTCATCATTCAATTACGCTTTCGGCGTGGGGTCCAGAATCTGCTTGACGTCTTTGGTCGAGACTTTCTGGCCGGTTTCGGCGGCCCGGTAGATGGCTTCGATCAGTTGCACGTCGCGCAAACCCATTTCACCCGGCACGGTCGTTTCTTTGTTGTTCAGGATGCAATCCGCAAAAGCGTCCATCTGGCGGGCCTGCTGCGGCACGTTTTCGATGTCCATTTTTCCCTCTTTGGTCTTGCCTTCCAGACCGGAGTAGGCATAAGCGGGCGACAGCTCAAACCAGCTCTGGTCGGTTTCGGCCCGCAGCAGGTTGTATTTGTCGTTGTAGCTGCACCGGCATTCGGCCATTGTCCCGTCGGCAAACTGCAACTGAAAATCCACGCCCTCTTCCACTTCCTTGAATTTCTCCTGATCGGTTACCGGGTGAAATTTGGCCGTCAGGGAAATCGGAATTTCCCCTTTCGTATAAATCGCGCCCTGAAGCGCGTAGATGCCCACATCCGGCAGGGGCCCTCCCCCGCCGAGTTTGCGGTTTAACCGCCAGGGCGTGTCGTTTCCTTGTTTCTGGCCGTTCTGGGCGTAAATTTTCTTGACCGGGCCGTAAACTTTCTGCTGGCCCAGCCGCATCATTTCCAGGTTGTGCGGTTCGAAATGCAGCCGGTAGCCCACCGAGAGTTTCTTTCCGGCGGCTTTGCAGGCGTCGATCATTTTCTGCGCGTCCTCGGCGGAAGTCGCCATCGGTTTTTCGCAAATGACGTGTTTCCCGGCTTTGGCGGCCCGGATTACGTATTCGGCGTGCAGCGAATTGGGCAGCACCACGTATACAATGTCGATGTCCGGGTTGTCGGCAATCTGGTCGAAAGTCTTGTAATTGTAGACGTTCTTATCCGGAATGTTGTATTTTTTCTTCCACGTTTCGGCTTTTTCGGGCGTACCGGTCACAATCCCCGCCAGCCGGCACCACTTGGTTTTTTCCAGCGCCGGAGCCAATTCTCCTTCGCTGTATTTTCCCAGCCCCACCAGCGCAATGCCCAGCTTGCGTCCTCCGGTGCTTTCCGTAGCCGCGGACGCTTCTTTTTCCGACTCCGACGATTTATTCTCCCCATTTCCACAAGCCTGCAACCCCGCAAGTGAAACCATCCCCGGCACCGCCAGCGACACCAATCCAACATGACGCACGAATTTCCGGCGTGAAAAAGGCAACTTTTGCATAACGAAGAAGTGATTAATCCGTAAACTAAAAACCGGATGCCCGCAATCGCGCACCGGTTTTACAACCGCTCCACCGGGGGAATGTTTGCTTAAGTTAGCCAGGAGTTCCGGTTTTCGTCAGAGCACTTGCGCTGAGCGGGCATTTGCTTTTTTTTGATCACCCAGGATAAGTTTCCGGGCGCACGATGATTTTTCTCACGCTGATGAGCCGGTTTAGGGCGTAGATTTGCAAAAACGCAAACCAAGCTTTATTCCGTTTCCACATCATGACCAATCTGGTTCCCATAGTCAGTCCCGAACAGGCCGTGCAGGTCATTCAGTCCGGCAACCGTGTTTTTATTCACAGCGTCGCCCAGACGCCCCACCGGCTGATTGAGGCTATGGTGAACCGGGCCGTCAGCGCCGATCTGCGCAACATCGAAGTGTGTCACATGCACACGGAAGGCCATCTGCCCTATTGCGAAGAACGCTATGCCGCCCAGTTTAACCCCAACGCCTTTTTCATCGGCGCCAACCAGCGCAAGCAGGTCAATTCCGGCATCGCGGATTATGTTCCGATTTTCCTGAGCGAAATTCCACTGCTTTTCCAGCGCAACATTCTGCCGCTGGACGTGGCCCTGATTCAGGTGTCGCCCCCCGATCAACACGGTTTTTGTTCCCTCGGCCCCTCGGTCGATATTTCGCTGAGCGCCGTCAAAACCGCCAAATACGTCATTGCCCAAATCAATCCGAACGTGCCGCGGACGCACGGCGACGGCATCATTCACGTTAAAACCCTGCACGCGGCCATCGAGTGCGACGATCCTTTGTACGAAATGCCGCTGAAAACCGCATCGGCGACGGAGCAGAAAATCGGACGCTACGTTGCGGAACTGGTTGACGATGGCGCCACGCTGCAAATGGGCATCGGCGGCATTCCGAATGCGGTTTTGGCCGAACTGGTTTATCACCAGAAGCTGGGGATTCATACCGAAATGTTTTCCGACGGCGTAATCGATCTGGTGGAGCGGGGCGTCATTACCAACGAAAACAAGAAAGCGATTCCTTACAAACTGGTTTCCTGCTTTGCGATGGGCACCCGGCGGTTGTACGATTTCATCCACGACAATCCGAGCGTGGTGATGAAAGAAGTTACCTACACCAACGACACGGCCATCATCCGGCGCAATCCCAAAGTTACGGCCATCAACAGCGCCATTGAGGTCGATCTGACGGGCCAGGTCTGCGCCGACACCATCGGTACCTACCAGTACTCAGGCGTGGGCGGTCAGATGGATTTTGTGCGCGGAGCCTCGCTTTCGGAGGGGGGCAAACCGATCATTGCGCTGCCGTCGGTCACCAAAAACGGCGATAGCAAGATCGTGCCGTTTCTGAAAGAGGGAGCCGGGGTGACGACTACCCGCGCCCACGTTCACTACATCGTGACGGAATACGGCGTGGCCTACCTGTACGGCAAAAACCTCCGCCAGCGGGCCCGCGCGCTGATCAACATTGCCCACCCCGACCACCGCGAGTCGCTGGAACGGCAGGCCCACGAACGGTTCAAGGTATTTGAGTAAGTTTATCGTCCCGGGTTAGCGATTGATCCGCGCTGGGTTCGTATTTTCGGGTTCGTTCCGTAGCTTCGACGAACGTTCCCGTGCATGAAACCGCTGTTGCTTTTCCATTGTATACTGATTACGCTGCTTTTTGGGGGGAGAAAAACCGCCTTTGCCCAGCAAACCGGCCCGGTTGAAATCCTAATTCTCGGCTTTGACCACCTGTCGCAATTGGCAACCGGACAGCCCCAGGCCGAGGTATTCAGTCCGAAAAAGCAGGCCGAACTGGCGCAGTTGAACGCGGCTTTGAAAAGTTTTGCGCCGGACCAGATTATGGTGGAAGTGGAGCCCCGGGAGCAACCCCGACTGGATAGTTTGTTTCGGCGGTACCGGGCCGGTTCGCTGAAGCTGACCGAGCTCGACGGGGGGCGGAGCGAAACGTATCAGGTCGGTTTTGCCCTGGGCAAAATGCTGAATCATGCGCGGATTTACGGGATCGACCACTACGACGCTACCTCCCAATCCTTGCTGAGCACAGGCGAGAACATCGAACGCTTCCGGGAAGGGTTACAGAAATTACAGAAAACCGCCCGGCCGCTCAAAAAGGCGGTTCAGCAGGACAGTCTGTCGTTGTACGATTACGTGGTGGCCATCAACCGGCCGGAGCTGATTCAGTTGACCCATCGCTTGTTTTACAACCTCCCGGCCCTGATCATCAACGGTGATTTTTCGGAATCCGGCCAGCACAGCGCCGACCGGAGCAAGCTCGACAAAGCCCACATCGGGGCCGAGTTTATCAGCCTTTTCTACAACCGGAACCTGAAGATTTATTCCAATATCCTCACGACGCAGCTCAAAAACCGGGGCCGTAAAGTGCTCGTCATCATGGGCCAGACGCACGTCGGGGTGTTGCAGGATCTGATCAAGGAGAATCCCGATTACACCATCCTGTCTCCCCTCACCTACCTGGAACCGCAGAAATAGCCCGGGCCGGTATTTATGCGCGACGACGTTTGACGTCCGATTATCCATCAAACAGAACCGCCAGCATCCGCCGGAATTCGGCCTGATCCGGTGCCGTAATAGTCACTTCTTCCCCCGAAACCGGGTGCCGGAACTGACTCCGCTGCGCGTGCAGCAGCATCGTTTCCATGCCAAACTCTTCTTTGAAAAGGCGGTTTTGCTTGTTGCAGCCGTGCGGCCGGTCGCCGATGATCGGGTGAAAAACGTGCGCCATGTGTTTCCGGAGCTGGTGCAACCGGCCGGTGGTGGGGGTCAGTTCCACGAGCGAATAGCGCGAGGTGGCGTGGGTGCCAAACGGCAACGGAATTTCGGTGCGCCGGAGGGTTTTCAAGCGGGTAAAAGCTTCCTGAAAAACGCCAACTTTCGCATTTCCCGAGCCCGCCGAGCGTTCGTCAACCCGCAACGGGTAATCAATAGCCAGTTCATCGGGCGTGTAACCGCGCACAATCGCCCGGTAGGTTTTGGCCACTTTTCCGTCGGCAAACTGCTGTTGCAGCAGCGAATTCAGGGCTTCGTTCAGCGCAAACAGCAGCACCCCGCCGGTTTTTCGGTCCAGCCGGTGCACGGGATACACCCGCTGTTCCAACTGATCGCGCAGCAACTGAACGGCAAATTCGCTGGCATCACTGGCGATGATTGATCGGTGAACCAGCAAACCGTGCGGTTTGTTGATGGCGACCAGATCAGGCGCCTGGTAAACAATTTCAAGTGCTTTCGTTGACTGACTGGCCGCAGCCTGCTCCTCGCCCATCACTTTTTCGCCATCAGATTCAGTAATTTCCGGTCCAGTTTCTGGCCGTACCAGTCTTCGTAGTCCACATCGGCACGCTTGGAATTCAGTACCCCGAAGTCTCCGTTGAATTCCCAGAGCGCAAATCCGATGCCGTTGCTCGTCAGAATATCGAGCACATCACCAAACCAGGCCAGAAAAACGTCGTGGGGCGTTTTGTTCCAGGCGCCACATTCTCCGCAGTGCACGCCAACGCCCTGGTTGACCAGCGCAATCCACGGTTTGTAAAACTCTTCCAGCAGGGCGCGGCTCAGGTATTTATCGCCCACCTGCCCCGGCCATTTCGGCAACGGCAGACTTTCCGGATCTTTGTTGGCCCAGGGAGCTTTATAGTGCGAAATAATACCCGGATTGTAGCCCCGGCAGCTTTGGGCAATGTCCAGATCCGTAATTTCGGGAATGACCGTGGACCCGGTATTGTTGCCGTCGGCAATCACCAGATGCTTCGAATTTTCGGTTCGGATGGCTTCCGCAGCCGCTTTCGCCACTTTCCGGTAGACTTCACCCGGCACCGCGCTGCGCTTGGAAAGCTGGTCGTTCATATCCTCCCGCATGCTGGGCTCGTTGACCAGATCGAAGCTGATTTTCTGCGACGATATATTTTTGTAGCGTTTCGCCCAGTAATTCCAGTGAAAATTAAAGGCGTCCTGCGCCTGCTGATCGCGCCAGAGGTTATACGGTTCGTAAAAACCGGCATTGACGCAGTAACCCGGCGCGCGGTGCAGGTTCAGGCTAACGTGCAAACCGTGTTTGTGCGCCATCGCCACCAGGGCATCAATGCGCGCAACGGCCTGTTCATCAATCTGGTACACCTCTTCCGGTGTAATGTTCCGGCTGCGGTCAAATTTCACGTAGGCGGGATACGCCATCGGCAGACGGACGAAATCAAAGCCCCAGTCGCGCATCCATTTGAATTGCTCTTCTTTCGTCGCCGGGCGACTCTGGGCGGGGTTGGGCGAAAAGAAATCCAGCAGATTGAATCCTTTCCATTTCGGCAATTTGTTTTTGGCAGTTGGCGCGGCCGATGACGCCAAAACCGCCGGTCCGGTTGTGCCCACGGCAGCCGCCAGCAAACTGGTATGTTGAATAAAGGTGCGACGTTGCATGAACAGGGGAACTAGTTAGGGTACAAACGTAGTCAAAAACCGCTTTAGTGTGTTTTTTGCGCAATTGATACCGTCAGCATCGCAGTTGGCGCACAAGCTACTTCGATTCGGCCCCGTCGCCCGCCAATATTGCAGCACCGATCGGTCGATCGGTACCAACCAATCCGTAAAACAACAAAAATGAACGCGTTTAAAAGTTTGCTGACCCGGGCCGCCCTGCTGGCGCTGGTGGTTGGCGCCCTGAGCAGTTGCAACAAAGAACCGGTGCCTCCCGGCGAAACCGGCGGTGGCAACGAAGAAATTCCCAATGCCCCGTATACGGCCATCCCCGATGAGCTGGTGGGCACCTGGTATGCCAGCCACAATGCCAATCCGCTGACCGACAACTGGGAGAAAAAGACCTTTCAGGGGGAAGCCGGTTTTCGCGAATTCCGCACCATGATTTTTACGAAAGACGGCCGGAACGCAATTGAATACACCTCGGAAGTGTACAGCAAAAGTGGCGGTGAAGAAACGCAGTACCTTTACAAAATTATGGGAACGCTGGAATACCAGGCGAACCCCGCCCAACTGACGTTTCACGCCCAGTCCGGGGTGATGCGAATTTTCAGCAACAAAACCGCCGGTTATAAAGAGTCGCCCATCACGACGGAAAGCCTGAAATCCTATTACAGCGTGCTGCGGAATCCGCAGGGTACCACCTTCCCCACCGAAACAAACCACCTGAAAGCCCAGCGGTTTGACGGCGGCAACCAGTACTCGGTGGCGTATACCAAAGTGGGTAACAGCCTTCCGACCCCGCCGGGCGGGGATGGCAGCTACGCAAAACCGCCGACTTCCGGAACGTATGTCCAGATCGGAAAACAGTACTATCCGACGGTGACGATTGGCCGTCAGGAGTGGATGGCGGTCAACTACGACGGCGGCACGGGCGGCCTGAAACACCCGACAAAACCGCAGTATGGCACGTTTTATAAATACGCGGATTTGCCCACGGTGATTCGGATTCCGGCGGGCTGGCGGTTGCCGTCCAGACAGGATTTCGTAAAACTCCTGGAATCGCAGGGCCTGGCGCTGAATGAATGGGGTTCGACCGACGGCGAGGATCTGGCCTCGAAGAAAAAACTAGGCCAGCTCATGGCGACCACCGGCTGGAAAAAACAGGATGGCTACGCAACCAACAAATCCGGCTTCAACGCCCTGCCCGGCAACTTGCAGGTAACCAACGGCAATCCCAACGGCGAAGGCACCAACTGCCTGCTATGGACCTCGGAACTCAATCAGGAAGAGATCCCCATTGCCTTCGAAATCATCCAGTTGCCGAGCGATACCTACGCCAAATTCGGCGCTTACCCGGTCGGCTACAACCCGCCCTACCTTCCGATTCGCCTGGTACGGGATAAGGAGTAGCGGCAGGCGGTTTTCGGTATACGGTTTTCAGTTTACGGTAGGCCGTAGTTGCAATTTGGGGTAGCGGAGGTGTTGGTTTTAAAATATCAAATAACGAATGTCGAATATCGAATGTTGAAATGGTTTACGGTTTTCGCCTTCCAACGCCTTCAATATTCAATATTCGACATTCGTTATTCGAAGTTTAAATTAGCCCAGTAAACCGTAACGACTGCCTACCGAAAACTGAAAACCGAATACCGAAAACCGTATACCGTAAGCTTTACTCCGGATTATGCCCCCAGTTTTTAAGGGAATATTCCCAATTGCTGCCTTTTACCTCACTCGGACGCTGGGCCCGGTGGCGCTTGATATAGCCCACCACTTTACGCATGTGGTCAAAATCCGGTTCGGTCAGGTCGGCGCGTTTTTTCTGCTTGATTTTGATGATTTTTTCACCGGATTTGTGCCCCACCGATTCGCCATCGCCACTGTCCCAGCCCACGGATTTCGACTCGTCGGTTTCTAACCACTTTTCCAGTTCCGATGGCGTCATATTCACCAGATCACTGAATTCATCAAGCACCTCTTTTTTTTCTTCCTCGTTCATAACCCATCTGATTAGTTAATCTTTTCTACTTCGCTTGCCAGTTTCAAGACCAGGTCGTCGTCTTCCTGCTCAATGACCAGAGCCGGGTTGTCGTCCGTGCCATTCCGTTTTACCTTCGCACCTTTGATGGTCTTTTCGATTTCTTCCTTGTGCACTTCCACTACCTTGCCCTCAGCGTGACCACTGCCGTATTTCCAGCGTACCGAATCTCCTTTCTTCACCATATCGTTGACTAATTGGTTGAACAGCCGCTTAACCGGGTGTTCGGAGAAAATGTTTTGATGCCTGAACTTCCCCTTGTGAAAACCGCCGGCCAGACCTTTTCTTTCATCCCGTAGCCTAAGACAACCAAACCACTTTCCCCCGGATCGGTTTAATGCAAATGAGGGTACACCGGGCGTGTGCCACCATCCGGAATTGAGTTCATCGAAACTGCTGGGTATCCAGTACGAACTATGTCAACGAAACCATTCAAACTGCCCCTCCGGATCGGAAGCCGGAGTTTCGGCCAAGCCGCCGTGGGAAGACTCGCCGTAGGGCAGTTAGCCGTCGGCGCGTTGGCGCTGGGGGCCTTCGCGGTTGGCGCACTGGCCGTCGGGGCGCTGGCCGTAGGTCAACTGCGTGTGGGGCGCGGCTCCATTCGTAAACTGCACATCGGCGAACTGGAAGTCGATCGCCTGCTGATCCGGAAAACGCAGCCAGCCCCGGAAGAGTCGCCCCGAAAACCGAGCGTTCACTAACCCCAACTGCCCATGAAACCGCAGCCGTTCACCATTCAGATTCCGCAACCCACCCTCGACGATTTGCAGCAGCGGCTGGCCGCAACCCGCTGGCCCGACGAAGTTGCCGACAGCGGCTGGGATTTCGGCACCAACGAAGCGTATCTGAAAGAACTGGTGGCCTATTGGCAGGCCCAATTCGACTGGCGGCAACAGGAAGCAGCGCTCAACCGGTTTGCCCATTTCCGCACCGAAATCGACGGGTACGGCCTGCACTTTATCCACGAACGCGGGCAAGGCGAACGGCCACTTCCGCTGCTGCTTTCCCACGGCTGGCCGGATTCGTTTTACCGGTTTTACAAACTGATTCCGCTGCTCACCGACCCCGAATCGCACGGCGGACGCGCCGAAGATGCTTTCGACGTGGTGGTGCCCAGCCTGCCCGGCTTCGGTTTTTCGGACCGCATTACCCAAAAAGGCGCCGACGCCCCCTGGACGGCGGGCGTGTTGCACCAGCTCATGACGAAGGTGCTGGGCTACCACCGGTTTGCCGCCCACGGTGGCGATGTGGGCAGCGGAATCACGGAAGCACTGGCGATGGGCCATCCGGATTCGCTGGTCGGCATTCATTTGACCGACATTCCGTACTGGCACATTTTTGCCACGCAACCCGACGAGTTGTCGAAACCCGAACAGAAATTTCTCGAAACCGGCCAGCAATGGCAGATGACCGAAGGGGCTTACGCGCTGATTCAGGCCACCAAGCCGCAGACGCTGGCCTACGGTCTGAACGACTCGCCAGCGGGGCTGGCGGCCTGGATTCTGGAAAAATTCCGGACGTGGAGCGACTGCGACGGCAACCCGGAAAACCGCTTTACGAAAGATGAATTGCTGACTAATATTTTCCTGTACTGGGCCACCGAAACCGTTCGATCGTCGTTTACGCCCTATTTTGGAACGGGAGCGGCTGGTCCGCCCAAAGATTTTAAAAAAATAGAGGTGCCAACGGGAGCCGCCATTTTCCCGAAAGACATTGTTCCGGCACCCCGCGAATTTGCCGAGCGGTTTTATACCATCGCGCGCTGGACCGAAATGCCGAAAGGCGGCCATTTTTCCGCCCTCGAAGAACCCGAACTCCTTGCCGACGAAATCCGCGCCTTTTTCCGCCCGCTTCGGGAAAAATTCACTTCATAACTCCGACTTACTCAACGCTATGAAAGCTGCCATTATTCAACAGTACGGCGACACGCACGAACTGCACATTCAGGAAGTTCCAAAACCCGCCTTTGATTCGATTGACAACCCCCACCAGGTGCTGATCCGCGTCCACGCGGCCGGCATTAACCCGATGGACACCAAAGTGCGGGACGGTTCCATGAAACTGATCCTGTCCAACGAATTCCCCAAGATTCTGGGGGGCGAATGCGCGGGCGTGGTCGAAGCCGTTGGCCTGATGGTCAAGGACGTGCAGCCCGGCGACCGGGTCGTGGCATCGCTCGGACCCGAAGGGGGCGGATATGCCGAATACGCCCTGGCCAAAGACACGAATGTGGTCAAACTTCCCGATGCCATCGGCTTCGCGCAGGCTGCCGTCATGCCCATTGCGGCCGGAACCGCCTTGCAGGCTTTTCTTAACAAAGGCTATTTAAAACCGGGTGATCGGGTGCTCATCAACGGTGCAACCGGGGGCGTCGGCACGTTTGCCGTTCAGATTGCCAAGATCCTGGAAGGGCATGTGACGGCGGTTTGCAGCACGGAAGGCATTGCCCTGGCCCGCGAACTGGGCGCCGATGTGGTCATTGATTACAACACCGCCGATTTCACCAAAAGCATTGAGCAGTTCGACCTGGTTTTCGACGCCATTGGGGAAAGCTCGTTCGATGCATGCCGGAACATCCTGACGGAAGAAGGCATTTACGTAACCACGCTTCCATCCGCCAAACAGCTGCTGGAGCAGGTGATTACCATTTTCACCAAGAAGAAAGCCGAATCGCTGGTGTTTACGTTTAGCCAGGACGATATGAACTGGTTGCTGAAACAGCTAACCGATGGACACCTGACGCCGGTTATTGCGCGAACCTACCCACTCGGTGAATTGGCCCAGGCTCACGCCGAAAGCGAAGCGGGCCACGTTAAGGGCAAGCTCGTTGTCGAAATTCCATAAGCATACCCGATGATTAATCACACACCATGAAAAAAATCAGTTTCGTACTGCTGTTGCTGACGGGAGTGTCGGCATCCGCACAAACCAAAACCACCCCGACGGCCCCGGCGGTTGTGGCGGCTATCGAAGGCGTGACCAACAAGCATTTTCAACCCGATACAACCTATGCGACGCTGTCGGCGGAAGACGAAAAACTGCTCGCCAAAGAACCCGTGGCCAACTGGGGTTTGCCGCAGGAATCCGACGGGATGACGTATTACAACCTGGTGATCGGCACCCGCTCCTACCAGTTGCTCATCACCAAAGCGCCCAAAGCCGAGTTCTCTACCGCCACGCTCCTGCGCTTCCAGGACCCGAAAGCCAAGCCCGAACCCATCGCCCGCGGACAGCTCAAACCCAAAGAAGCCAAGCCGAAAGGATAAAACCGGAAAGCTCTAAATCGAGCTTTCCGGACGGTCGCAGGACCAATGAAAAAGTTATCGTTCTGTTAAATCAGGCGGTTTTTTGTCGCAGCGGGCGGGAAAATAAGTATCTTTACTGGGTACTCATGATCCAGCCCCGATGACTGACTCCCGCCGAGAATTTCTCCGAAAAGCCGCCCTGCTTGCCGGTGGCACGAGCCTGTTTCAGGTGTTACCCGAATCAATTCAGAAAGCCCTGGCCATTGATCCGCAGCCGGGCAGCACCTTTCTGGATGCCGAGCACGTAGTGATTCTGATGCAGGAAAACCGTTCCTTCGACCATTGCTACGGAACGCTGCAAGGGGTTCGGGGTTTCAACGATCCGCGGGCCATTACGCTGCCGAACAAAAACCCGGTTTGGTTCCAGACCAATGCCGCCGGGGAAACGTTCGCGCCGTTTCGGCTGAATCTGAAAGATACCAAAGCCACCTGGATGAGTTCGCTGCCCCATTCGTGGACCAACCAGGTGGATGCCCGCAACAACGGGAGGTATGATAAATGGCTGGATTCCAAGCGTTCCGGCAACAAGGAGTACGCTAAAATGCCGTTAACTATGGGCTATTACAACCGGGAAGACATCCCGTTTTATTACGCCCTGGCCGACGCCTTTACGGTTTGTGACCAGAACTTTTGCTCGTCGCTGACCGGCACCACCCCCAACCGGCTCTACCTCTGGACCGGCACCATCCGCGAAAAACCGGATCGCTCGGCCAAAGCCAACGTCCGCAACGAAGACGTGGATTACGGTGATGTTGCCCGCTGGACCACCTTTCCCGAACGGCTGGAAGACCACGGCATTTCGTGGAAAATTTACCAGAACGAACTGAGTTTGCCCGTTGGATTCGAGGGCGAACAGGAAGGCTGGCTGGCCAATTTTACGGACAATCCCATCGAATGGTTCGAGCAATACAATGTCGGTTTTTCGGAAGCCTACCAGAAGCATCTGGCCCGGCGCGTTGAAGCCCTGCCGGCTGAAATTCAGGCGTTAACCGATAAAATCAAAACACTCCCCGAAACCGGTACGGAAACCGAGAAGCTGAAAAAAGACCTTGCCCGCCGGGAAGCAGAGCTAAAAACCGGCCGGGAGCACCGCGAGAAATTCAGCCGTGAGACGTTTGAAAAGCTGCCGCAGCGGGCGAAAAATCTGCACGAAAAAGCGTTTACGACCAACAAAAACGATCCGAATTACCACGCACTGACGAAGCTGAAATACTACGACGGCAACACGGAACGGGAAGTCGAAATTCCGAAAGGCGACGTGCTGCACCAGTTCCGGACGGATGTCAAAAACCGCACGCTGCCGACGGTTTCGTGGGTGGTGGCGCCCGAAAATTTCTCCGATCACCCGGGCGCGGCCTGGTACGGCGCCTGGTACATTTCCGAAATGCTCGACATTCTGACGCAGAATCCGGAAGTCTGGAAAAAGACGGTTTTTGTGCTCTGCTACGACGAAAACGACGGGTATTTCGATCACGTTCCGCCGTTCGTGGCCCCGCACCCCGACAAACCCGAAACCGGTTTTACGTCCAAGGGCATCGACACCAGCGTCGAACACGTTTACCTGGACCACGAACTCCAGCGCAAGAGCAGCAACGCCCAGAAAGAAGCCCGCGCCAGCGCGATTGGTCTGGGCTACCGGGTGCCGCTGGTGATTGCCTCGCCCTGGAGCCGCGGGGGTATGGTGTCGTCGGAGGTCTTTGATCATACTTCCGTATTGCAATTTCTGGAAGTGTTTTTAAGCAAGAAAACCGGCAAAAAAATCGAAGAACCCAACATCAGCGCCTGGCGCCGAACGGTTTGCGGGGATCTGACCTCGGTGTTCCGGCCCTACAACGGCGAGAAAATACCGCTGCCGACCTTCGTGGCCAAAAATGAATTTGTCGAGAGTATTCACAAAGCGCAGTTCAAGGAATTGCCGTCGGGTTTCCGGAAACTGACGACCGACGAACTGGAGCAGGCCCGGCGGGGCGCGTCGGTTTCGGCGGTGGTTCCGCGTCAGGAAAAAGGCATCCGGGCCGCCTGCGCAATTCCGTATCAGTTGTACGCCGATGGGAAGCTGAGCGCCGACAAAAAGACGTTCAGCATCACGATGCAGGCTCAAAACGAGGTTTTCGGGGCGAAGGCGGCCGGTTCTCCCTTTACGGTTTACGCGTTGAATAATCATGCGTCGGCCAGCGAAAAACCGGAGCGGAACATGGCCGTTCGGGATTACGCGGTTGTGGCCGGAGATCACCTGAACGATCGCTGGAATCTGGCGGAATTTGAGAAGGAGACCTACCAGTTCCGGGTCAACGGCCCCAACGGGTTTTTCCGTGAGTTCATCGGCAACCCCAACGATCCGCAGCTCGACGTTCAGTGCGAATACCAGCGCAAACCGTCCCAACCCAACGTCCTGACGGGCTTGATCGAGCTGAAAATCAGCAACCTGGACAAATCCAACCCGGTAACACTTGAGGTGAAAGACAACGCCTATAAAACCGCATCCCGCCAGAAAACAATTGCCAAAGGTGGTCAGGGGAGCCTGCTGCTGGACCTCAGCAAGAGTTTTGGCTGGTACGATTTCAGCGTGAAAGTTGCCGGAAATGCGGTTTTTGAAAAACGCTACGCGGGCCGGGTCGAAACCGGAAAAGCGGGCTTTACGGACCCGGCGATGGGTGGCGAACTAGTGTAGGTCCGAACTCAATTCTTAGCCGTAAAACCACCCGGTATGGGGTCCCCATTCAGGCCCGGGGACTCCTTTCTTTATTCAACACCCGTACCAGCAGCGGTAAACTCAGCCCCTGCACGACCAGCGTAATCAGCACGACTACCACTGAAATAAAAATCAGGGTAGACCGTTCCGGAAACGCCCGGCCATCGGTCAGGGTGAGCGGCAGGGCCAGAGCCGACGCCAGCGAAACAATGCCGCGCATACCCGCCCAGCTGATGATCAGAGAATCTTTCCAGTCTATTTTTTCGTCCGAATAAAACCGGAACCGTCGGCGCTCGGGCATCAGATTCCGGCGCGCGATGGCTTTCTCCAGGTTATTGTTGTGCCCAAACACCCACCACATCCGGATGATCAGCATAACGAAACTGATCAGAAAACTATAGCCGATCAGCGGCAGAATGGAATCGCGGTCGATGTTTTTGACCACCTGCGGAAACTGCAGGCCAATGAGAATAAACACCAGTCCATTCAGCAGAAAAATGATCACATCCCAGAAGGCTTTGTTTTGAATCTTCACCGGAGCCGGAAACAATTTGCCGGTGTAGAGCGACAGCGTAATTCCCAGCACCACCACCGCCAGCACCCCCGATACGTGCACTTCCTCGGCCAGCAGGTACGCAATGAAAGGGGCCAGAGCCATCGCGCTGATGGCAATTAGGCTGTTCCCATACACCCGTTTCAGAAAATACGCCAGCACCTTTCCGAACAGAAAACCCACCGCACAACCGCCCAGGACCACAATCAGGAACTGGCCGTAGGCATTCCAGAATTTAAAACCGGCTCCGGCAATGGCCGCTACGGCAAACCGGTAGGCAATCAGGCCCGAAGCGTCATTGACCAGACTCTCGCCTTCCAGAATGGTCAGCGTGCGGTGCGAAAGTCCCAGGCCCTTCGTCACGTTCGTAGCCGCCACGGCATCCGGTGGCGACAGAATGGCGCCCAGCGCAAAACCCAGCGGCCAGCTAATCCCGGGAATCAGGAAATGCGCGATCACGGCAATGGTTGTGGTGGTCATAAAAACCAGGGAGATGGCCAGCGAACTCACCGTCGCCCAGTTGCTTTGCAATTCTTTGAAGGAAATAGTAAACGAGGCATCGTACAGCAACGGTGGCAGAAAAATCAGGAAAACAATTTCCGGATTCAGCGAAATGGCCGGAATTTCCGGGAGATACCCCATTCCAATGCCGGCCATGACCAGCAAAATCGGATACGGTATTTTGATGCGGCTGGCGACGGCTGACAGCACAATCATGATCGCCATGATGAATAAAACAACGCTGTAGTTTTCCACACGTACGGTTTTTACGGGTAAATCGGTTTTCGGTTTTCAGTTTACGGTTTATGCCGGGCAAGCGGTGCGGTTTTCCGCCGGGACTGACGCACTCACTCAACACGCTGAAACGAGCGTCGGGAACGGTACGCCATTGCGGTGCTAAACCCGCCTAGCCCCCGTAAACTGAAAACCGTATAACGAAAACTGGAAACCGTGTACCGCAATTAAACTCCAATGGCCCGCATATACATACGGGCCATTGGCTAACAAGGCAAAGAAACTGGTTTTTTAGGATTTTTTCGCCACCGCGACGGCTTTTTTGACCGGATTTAGCTTTTTCTTGCCCGCGCCCGGCGCTTTGCTTTTGGCCGCTTCCGGATTCTTTTTCGTCATCGTCACCGGGTCCCAGTGCACCACTTTGTTCTCGAAATAACTTTCGTTGCAGGCCAAAACCGGGGCAGCCGCGCGGAACCCAAAAACCGGGTCTTCCACCGTTCCCTGGCTACCGGCCCGCACGTTCGTAAAGAAATCGGCGAAGTGTTTGGCGTGGGCGTCATCGTCCTTCGGCGCTTCAAACTTGACTTCCTTCACGGGTTCGGCGGTGCGGGTGTCTTGCGGATATTTGGCGTCGTATTCCTCCACAAATTTTTTCTGCACGTCTTCCGTGAACGTAAAGAAACTGTCGTAATTGCCGTAACCGGGCGCAATGGGTAGCTTTTTCTTGGTCAGAATCAGGTTGTTTTCCGAGAACTCCACCGTGCCTTCATTCCCGATAATCCGGGTCACGTTGCTGATTTTTCCGGCATTGGCAAAGTTAACCCGCAACACCATCTGAAAGGCTTCATGCTGATCGGTTTTCGGATAATCCATGATGCTCGTCATCACATCCGGCACGTCGCGGTGTTCTTTCCAGTAGGCCAGGTTGCCCGATGAATACACCCGCGTTGGTCCCAGCGTGTTGGTCACAAAATGAACCCCCGTAATCAGGTGAATGAAAAGGTCACCGGCTACGCCCGTGCCGTAGTCTTTGAAATTCCGCCAGCGGAAAAACCGGATCGGGTCGAACGGCCGCTTGGGCGCGTCGCCCAGAAACCGGTCCCAGTCCACGGTCTGGGGGTTGGCATCGGGCGGCACCGAATAATTCCAGGCCCCAATGGCGTTGAACCGGTCGTTGTTCGATTCGATGTAATTGATCTGCCCGATTTCCCCGGCCTCGATCAATCGTTTGGCTTCCTTGAACGACGCGCTGCTGATCCGCTGACTCCCGACCTGCATGGTTTTCCCCGATTTTTTCCAGGCATCAATCACGGCCTTGCCTTCGCTCAGGTGCTGCACCATCGGTTTTTCGCAGTAAACGTGCTTGCCGGCTTTCAGGGCCGCAATGGTGATGTGGTCGTGCCAATGGTCGGGCGTAACCACCAAAACCGCATCGACATCCGGCCGGGCAAGCACTTCGCGGTAGTCGCGGGTCGTGAAAACTTGTTGTCCAAAAGAAGTCCGGGCGTGCTCCAGCCGTCCGGCATAAAGGTCGGCAACGGCCACCAGTTCAACATCCGGATTGCGCAAAGCCGCCTGGGTATCGTAATTTCCCTGAATGCCCATACCAATGGTGGCAATCCGGATTTTGTCGTTGGGGCTGATCTTTTTCAGATCCCTGATAATAGCAAAAGGTTGGGCCACGAAGGGTTTGGCGACGCTCTGGGTAGCCGCCAGCGCCGAAGCCGCTGTCAGTCCCTTGATAAAGTCACGACGATTGGAATTCATCGATTTTTTCGGGTTTTCACTGGATGGAAATAAAAAAGCACATTTGCGATTTGAATATACGCAAATGTGCCGAAAACGGGCTGTCCTCTTCAGGATTTGAGCGGCAGAAAATAATAAAAGGAAAATGGAGAATGATAAACGGAAACGTGTTTCATGATCCAGCACGTTCCATTCAACATTCCCTATTTTCTAGGTATAATTCCCCTTTTACCGGGTATAAAGCGCTCCTTTGGCGATGGTCGATTCGTATTCGCCACTGATGGTTTCCAGAAATTTGCCGGTTACCCAGCCGATGTCCGAATTCCGGATGAATACAAACCGCTTCGGTGCCCCCGGTGTCGAATAGGTTTTGGCGATGGATTCCAGCCACAACGCCCCGGCAATGAGTTGTTTTTCACTGACCTGATCGCGCACCAGGCTGATTTCCTGCTCGGCTTTCGCCCGAATACCGGCGTCGGTAATTTCCTTTACCTCGGGATGCGTCAACTTCTGGTAATCGTCCAGCACCAGCTTCCGAAACCGCTCCACATCGTCCATCGAAATGGCCACCGCCGTCGTGCCGGTTTTTTCGGGATGCAGGTACGTCACCAACGCCCAGGCTACGTCACCGCCCAGGCCCACCGTCCGGCGTTGCTGCAAACCGGTTCCGCCGGTCTTGAAACGCGGAGCCAATTCCGAATCGGCTACGGTTTTTACGACCCGCTGGGCTTCCTTTTTAAACGCTTCCGTGTTCAGCGAACGTTTGTTTTCAATCTGGCTCACCAACGTATTGACCCCCACGGGCAGGTCGATGGGGTGAAACGTTTTGTCGGGATCGAAATACCCGCCAACGGTCACGTCGCTGCCGATGTTCAGCGAGGAAGTGGTGGGCCATACTTTTCGCGGAATCGAGCCCACCGTAAACAACTCGGCTTCGCGGTCGACCGAGAGCGTGGTGTCGATCCGCAGATTCCCGGTCGGCAGCGCTTTCGAGAGCTGATCATACAGCATTTTGCGGGTTGCGGGGGTTTTGGCGAGCCCTTCCTTCATTTCATTGCTGAAAACAATGAAAACCCGTTCGCTCGGAATGTTGTAGCGGCTGATGGAATCCAGACAAACGCGCAGGGCATCCTGTCCGGCTTTCAGCGACTTGGAGGCATCGGCCACAAAACTGACGTTGGGCACCTCAAACCGGGTTTTGATTTCCTTTTCGTAGAAATCGCTTTCGTAACGGGTTTTGAAAATCGCCAGCTTGACATCCGACGCGCCGAACTGAATACCGGCGTACAGATTTTTGCCGGAAATCTCCCGAATCAACTCATTGACTCCCCAGGCGCTGGCGACATACCGCAACTTTTCGTACCGGCTGCGCGCCAGTTTCAGGTAATAGTCCGCATTCTCGGAATTATTATTTTCGTAATAGGCCAGTCCCAGCAACTCGCAGGCTACGGCTTCCCAATACTTGTTATTGCCCCGAACCGCCGGTAAGGCCCGTTCCAGCAAATTAATGGCGTCCTGCGGTTTTTCGAGCGCCCGCAGCGTATTGGCAAGTTTAATGTAGCGAATGGCCTCAACCGTACTGGTCGCTTTTTGCGCCAGCACGGTTTGGACCAACATGATCAGCAGGAACAGAGAAAAAATTCGTTTCATGAGGGGACAGGACAGAGCCGGTTTTTGAACCGGTACCATACATACGAACGATTTCCGGAAAGAGATTTCGGATCAGGGCTGCCGGCCGGAAATTTCCCGTTCAATCCGGGCTGGATGGAATACGAAATAAGCGGAGCGGTTTTGAAATTCTACATCAGAACCCTTCCATTATCAGAAACAGGTCCGTTTGCTTCCACGAAAAACCGCTCAGGATGCCCTACCGAAAATACCCTCTCTTGGCGGGTTTGTACCAGCCGTTGGCAACCCCCGGGTAAAGTTCTCAGTGAGTTGCGGAATGCCTGAAATGGCTACCAATGGCCTTATCGAAGGTAATTTCGTCCCCCAAAAACCGCCCTGGCCTGGTAATAATTCATCGGCAGGGCGGTTTCGCTTCCCAGGTTTTTCAGTTGACCCACCGGATTCTCCCAGCATCTATAATTGCCGGGAACGGTGGCGCTGACGTGCAGGTGGGAGGGTAATAAAACCGGATCGGCCCTCCTATTTTAGTGGCAAAATCATCCAGTTTTTTTTTCCGGCCCGCATCGGCGGCTGATTTTTTCTTTTTACTGGCGGGGAATGCTGGCAAAAAATAAGGTGCTAATAAGGCCCGTTAGACAGACATTTCGGGCAGTGTCGGAATTTTCATCCCAAGACCCAGCTCAACGCCATTACGCCCATCAGGCCCGTCACCGAAACCAGCGTTTCCATCACCGACCAGGTTTTGAGGGTGTCGGCCATCGACAACTGGAAATACTCGCGGAACAGCCAGAAACCGGTATCGTTGACGTGCGAGAACATCATGCTTCCGGCCCCGATGCTCAACACCATCAGGTTGGGTTCGACACCAGTAGCCGCCAGCATTGGGGCGACAAAACCGGCGGTCGTGATGCCCGAAACGGTGGATGAGCCGGTGCAAACCCGGATCAGGGCGGCCATTCCCCAGGCCAGCACGTAGGGATGCAGCGTCGAATCTTCCATCATGCCGGCAATGGATTCACTGACTCCGCCATCGGTCAGCACCTGCTTCAAAGCCCCCGCTCCGCCAAAAATCAGGAATAGCATGGCAACGTCTTTGATGGCTTCCCCGAACAAACCGGTTACCTCCGGCATGGTTTTCCCGCGCCGAAGGCCCAGTGTGTAGGTGGCCGCCAAAACCGACAAAAACATGCCCACGACCGGTTCGCCCGCAAAAACAATCACCTGCTGAACCACCGACCCGTCCGGTAAAAACGGACTTAAAAAGGTGCTCAGGCCAATGAGCAGAATCGGGAGCAGAACGGTCAGGAAACTGGTGAGGGTCGAAGGCATTTGGTCTTCGCGCAGATCGGGGGCGATGAAGGCCGGATTTGCCGGGGTCGTGTAGCGTTTGACGGTCGAGCCAAACAAGGCCCCGGAAATCAGAATGGCCGGAATCGAGACGATGATGCCGTAAAACAGCGTCAGTCCCATATCGGCATTAAATTGTTTCAGAATCGCCAGCGGAGCCGGGTGGGGCGGCAGATACCCCTGGGTCACGGACAGGGACGCAAGCATGGGCAAGCCCAGGTAGAGGGCGGGGAGTTTGTAGCGGTACGAAACCGTAATAACCAGCGGAGCCAGCAACAGAAACCCGACGGAATAAAACAGCGGCAGTCCGACAATAAAACCGGTGACCAGAAAGGCCCAACGGGCGTGCCGGGTACCCACCAAATCCATGAGGTGCGTGGCAATGCGTTGCGCGGCCCCGCTCTGCGCCACCAGCTTGCCCAACATCGCGCCCAGGGCAATGATGGCGGTGATGGAGCCGAGCGTGCCGCCGATGCCTTTCTGAATCGAATCCAGAATGGCCAGGGGGTTCATGCCCAGGGCCAGCCCGACGCCCAGCGAAACCGCCAGAAAAGCCAGGAAGGTGTGCAGTCGGACAAAGGAGATGAGCGCAATGAGGGCAAGAATGCCAAGGATGGTGATGGTCAGGAGCATGACCAAACATAAAAAATATTACGGTTCCACCGAAACCTTCGGGCGAAGAATCCCCTTAAAAGCCGCCCGCTGCGCCTGTAAGACGTGCCGCTGCTGGTGGGCAATTAAAAACCGGAAGGTGTCGCCCACCGAAAGCCGGATGAATCTGGCAATGGAAATAGGGATTCGCAACTGCTGAATGTTTACCCGCCGGGCCCGCTCCAGGAGCTTCAGCAGCTCGTCCTGCTGTTCCAGAAAAACCGCTAAAACCGCTTCGGCATCCAGCGTCGCAGCCGGCGTATGGCTCTTCACCGCTTTCATTTTCAGCGACACCGACCCATCGGCTTTCGGCCGCATCGCATTGGCAAAATAATTTCCCAGCCAGCCGCTGCGAAACCGGGGTAAAGCGGTCCGCTGCTCGTTTTCTCCTTTTTGAATGGCCGCTTCCAGCGCTGGCAGGTAGTAGTGTCCGTAGCTGTTGAGGTGTTCGAGGCACTGCGCAATGCTCCACCGCCCCGGCGCGGGCTGCCGGTTTAGCTCACCGACGGTCAACGGACCAAACTCGCTTTTGGCCGTTTCAATGAGCGATCGCGTGTCGGTCACAAGCTGATCAAGAAGGGTTTTGGTGGCAATGACGGGCATGGCGACGGTCGGTTTTGAACACAAACGTAAGGCGGTTTTTATTGAAAATTCTTGGGCCAGACCAAGATTTCGGTATGCATCACAATTTCACTGACGCGAGTAATTTGCTGAAGGTTGTGGGGTCCAGCCCCAGATACGACGCCAGGTATTTGTGGGGGATCAGTTGCAGAACGTGCGGACTGCGCGTGAGCAACACCCGAAATTTTTCTTCGGCGCTGTAGGTCATCAGTTCAATGTAGCGCTCCATCAGGCCCGACATGGCAGCCGCCGTGCCGATGCGCCCCCAGCGTTCCAGGGCCGGGTAGGTCGCCAGCAACTGGTTGAAATCGCTGAACGAAATCCGAAGTAAGCGGCTGGCCGTCAGGGTTTCGAGGTAATAGCGCGAGGGTTGCTGCAACTGGAACGAGTCGATGATGCCCGACATCGAACCGGCGTAGGAAAAGATCAGCGTGGCATCCCGTTTTTTATCGCCCAGGTAATACGCCCGCTGCACCCCCTCCACGACAAAATACAGGTAGCGTTCCACTTCACCCGCCGAGGTCAGGATGGTTTTGCGTTTGTATTCAACCGGGTGCCAGCAGGCGGCAAAGGCTTCCCAAATGGTTTCATTGAGGTCGGGGCCCTGAAAAACCGCGTGTTTCAGGCGTTCCAGGGCGGTTTCGTGTTCAGTCATTGCCCTGGCCAACCGGATTAACGAGCTGAGTTTGCGGACTTTTCAGCAACGTCAGAATCACCTGAAACCAGCCGTCGGCTTCGCCCACCAATGGTGCGGGCTGATTCAGCAGCCGGTATTTGTGGTCGATGTTCGACAAGCCGACGCCGTTCGACTCGATCCGCAGGTTTTTGCGCTGGAGGTTATTTTCAACAATCAGCAGATCCGGTTCGGTGGTCCGGATGCGGATCGTGAGCGGTTGATCCGGCAAAATAATGTTGTGTTTGACGGCATTTTCGACCAGCAATTGCAGCGTCAGCGGGGGCATCAACGTCTCCCGGACGGGCGGTTTTACCAAAACCTCCAACGCAATACTACTCCCGAAGCGGGTTTGCAGCAGGTGAAAATACGAGCGGATAAACCGGAGTTCATCGCCAAGCGTCACCAGATCGTGTTCGTTGCTGCGCAGCAAATAGCGGTAGACATTGGAAAGTTCATCGACAAATTCGCTGGCCTGACGCGGACTTTCGTCGATCAGCGACGAAAGCGTATTGAGGCCGTTGAACAGAAAATGCGGGTTGACCTGGCTCTGCAAGGCCCGCATCTGCACCTCGGTTTTTTCCTGCTGCATCCGTTGAAGGGCCAGATCGGCCTCCAGGTTTTCGCGGTGGCGCTGTTCGCGTTCGCGTTCCAGGTCGTTCTCAACCACGGCTTTCCGAACGGCTTCCCGCCGGTGCCGGTACGAAATCCCCAGCGAAAAGAAAATCAGGTCCAGCACCACGCCCACCTGCAAAAACAAGTCGGGATGTTTCCAGAACGGCAGCGATAGGCTCAGATCCGGCGAGTGGATCAGCAGGGCGGCCGTGATGGCGTGGTTGATCAGGAGCGAGGCCGTACCAGCCACAAAAAACCGGGCCACCACGTCTTTCGACCGAAAGAATGAGTAAACCACGTAGCCGCCCACTGCCAGCATGGCAATCCGGATGGGTTGCAGCAAAATGGCGTGCAGGTTGGATTGCCAGAAATCCGTAAACAGGTAAATGTACGTCTTGACCGTGCAGTAAAAGACCAGCATCCACTGCACCACCACTACCCAGCGCAAAAACCGGGGGCGCTCCCGCAGATTCAGGAACAGTTTCGCCAGTTCCAGGTAAATAATGTAACCGAGGTAGGACGAGAGTTTATAAAAATTCCCCAGGTTGTAGGGCAACTCGAAGTGATTGATGACAAAATAGAACGCCCAAACCAGCGTGTAAATGGTATAAAGCCCGTAAATCCGCTCGCGGTACATCAACCATTGTATGGAATTGGCCAGAAACATCGCCACCACCATACCCCAGAAAAGTGGAGACAAGTCTTCGTACGTCATCGCAAGGGAATCATCAACCCGGTTTTTGAAGCAAAATTACCCGTAAATGTACAAAAACCGGGCGGAAAGCCCGCCAATCCAACGCGGTAGAAAATACCGCCTGAGGTAATTTTCAGGAGAACTCCGGACCCGATGGCGGGCCATTCCGGCAAACTGAACCAATTTCGCGCCCAAATCCTTATGAATGTAACGCCACTCATTGAACGGAGAACGTGATGAATGCTCTCCCAGCGTCAAGAATTTTATCCTCAAAATTTGATCCTTCAGAACATGAAAGTTGAAATCTGGTCGGACGTCATGTGTCCGTTTTGCTACATCGGAAAGCGTAAGTTTGAGTCTGCCCTGGACCAGTTTGATCATAAGGAATCCATTGAGATTGTCTGGAAGAGTTTTCAGCTCAACCCGGCTCAGGAGACGAACCCCGATCAAAGCATCACCGAATACCTGGCCGAAGCCAAAGGCTGGACGCTCGGTTACGCCAAACAGATGAACGATTATGTAACCAACATGGCCGCCGAAGTGGGGTTGCAATACGATTTTGACAAAGCCGTAGTAGCCAATTCCTTCGATGCACACCGGGTGGTGCAGCTCGCCAAAAAACACGGCAAAGGCGATGCGATGGAAGAGCGTCTTTTCCGGGCTTACTTTACGGAAGGACTCAACACCGCCGACCACGCGACGCTCCTGCAATTGGGAACCGACATCGGTCTGGATGAAACGGAGGTGAAGCAAGTTTTAGCGACCCATCAATACGCCGGCGACGTAAAACGGGATATTGCCGAAGCCCGGCAAGTGGGCGTCACCGGCGTTCCGTTCTTTGTTTTCAACCAAAAATACGCGGTTTCCGGCGCGCAGGCTCCCGAAACCTTCCTGGGCGCCCTGAAGAAATCCTTCGGCGAATGGACGGATGCGAAGGCCACCGTTTCGCCGGTTACGATTGAGGGACCGGTATGTACACCCAAGGGCGATTGTGCGTAATTTTGCCAAAAATCACACCATGACCGAATCGTCAGTTACCGAAAAAACGTACACGCTGGAGCCATTTTTCAACCGGCGGCTTCTGCTCAACATCCTCTTAATTCTGGCGAACAGCGCGCTGCTGTTGCTGGTGATCAAATGGGCGGACGTGGTGCACTGGCCGTATTTTCTGGCGGCAGCATCGGCGGCCGTAATTGGTTTCCTCGAACCCCGGAAAGGCTGGCTGCTGGCCGTGATCCAGGCGGTTTTTCTCTGGATCGGTTACACCTTTTTCACCTCCGCTCCCAACAACGGCGGGGATAAGGAACTGGAGCTTTTTTGCCTGTACGGTTCTATTTTCCTCACCTTCCTGGGCAGTTTCGTCGGCGGTATTTTGAAACGGGCCTCGAGCAAATAAGGGAACGGTATCCGGTTTTTGGTTTACGGTGGCTGACGCGTAATTCTTGCCGGACTATTGCGGTAGTTAGCAGAATGCTCCAGCCACCGTAAACCAAAAACCGTATACCGTATACTGAATTGTTACTTCAACCGCTGCGGTTTTACGCCTTCAAACGTAATCTTCACCGGTTTGATCAGGCCTTTTTCGTCAAATTCCATCGTGTCAATGCAGGTTTCGCGGTGGTTGCCGTCGGTTTCGCTGAGCGGACGGCGGTGGTACACGATATACCACTGCTCTTTTCCCGGCACCTGAATAACCGAGTGGTGGCCCGCGCCCCTGGCTACGGTGGGGTCCTGCTGGAGAATTTTATCAATCCGCTCAAATGGTCCAAACGGTGAATCTGAAATGGCATAGGCCACCGAGTAATTCGGCCCCGTCCAGCCGCCTTCCGACCACATGAAGTAATATTTCCCGTTGCGGATAAACATGATCGGCCCTTCCACGTAGCCTTTGGGCGTAATTTCCTTAAACGTCGTTCCGTCCGGGAACGGCACAAAACCGGTAAAATCGTCGTTGAGTTTGGCGATGTTGCAGTGCCGCCAGCCCCCGTAAATCAGGTAATACTGACCGTCTTTATCCTTGAAAACATACTGGTCGATGGGCTGCGCGCCGTTGATGATCTTGTCGACCAGCGGTTTACCGAGGTAATCTTTAAACGGCCCGGCCGGACTGTCGGACACGCCGATGCCAATGCCGCCCACGTCTTTTTTATCGTCCTGGATGTCGTTCGCGCCGAAAAACAGGTAGTATTTTCCGGTTTTTTCAATGATGGCCGGTGCCCACATGGCCCGCCAAGCCCATTTGACGGCCGTCGTGTCGATGATTCGGGGGTGCTTCGTCCAGTTCACCAGATCGGGCGACGAAAACGCATCCATAAACACCTGCTGGTTATAAGGCGCGGAATACGTCGGATAAATCCAGTATTGAGTCCCAAAAATGACGGCTTCCGGATCGGCATACCAGCCCGGAAATACCGGGTTACCAGACATGGCTTTTTTACCGGTTTTTTTTTGAGGAGTCGTGGCACCCTGCGGAAAACCGCTCAGGGCAAAACCAAAAAAGACGAGCGTCAGAAGGATTTTTTTCATGTAAATAAGCAAAAATCGGGTTGGTGTTAATGGTCGGTTTTTCCGGCGGGCAGAAAAACCCGGACCTCCGGATGCATGGTATAAAGTCGATAGGCGGTTCCGTCCGGCACCAAAATACCACTGGAGGTATTATCGCCCATGATCGGATTATTATTGTATTTCGTCCAGTGAATCAGGTCATTGGAAACGGCTACGTTGGTCGACCACTCCCGCCAGTCCTTAAAGGCCGAGGCATGGTAATACATGTAATACTTTCCTTTATGCCGGATGATCTGGTTGGCCGCAACCGCAAACTGGTCGTAGGCTTCCGGGCCGCATTTCAACACCGGTTCATCCTGCACGTTGGTCCAGCTTTTCAGGTCTTTCGAGGTTGCCAGCCAGACGGCGGCATCGTTGCGTTCGTAGAACAAATACCAGACACTCCCCTCCCGCCAGATCGCCGGTGTTCCGTAGGGGCCCGGGCTCAGCGGTTTTCCATCGGCCTGCCGAATGGTGATCGGCCCCTGCTCCTGCCACTGCATCCGGTCGGTCGAAGTGAGCAGGTGCGCAATGTCGTCCTTTCCTTCCGCAACCATGTAGTACGTTTTCCCCACCTTCATCACCGCCATATCCTCCACCCAGTCGGCGGTATGAATGGGGTTCTTATCGTGCCGTTTCCAGGTAAAACCGTCCGACGAAGTTGCGTAGCCGAGGTATTTGGTTTTGTCCTCCCCGTTCCGGTAGCCGGTATACCACAGATACCATTCTTTTCCTTCCTTTAAAATAAAACCCCGCTCCCGGATTTTCTGGTCCCAGGTGGCCGCACCGGTTCCGGTAAAAACCGGGTTTTGAGGATACGGTTTAAAGTGGACCAGCTCGGGTGGAAAGTCGGCATTCGGAGCCGGTTTTTCAGACAACATCCAGCTTACTAAAATGGGAACACTCAGGAGAATCAAATACGCTTTTTTCATACGGTTTTTAACATCAATACGGCGGACTCTCCACAAGGACTACCGGTTTTTCATCCGGAGAAACAATTCTTCCACTTTCTGCCGCGCCCAGGGCGTTTTTCGCAGGAACGTCAGGCTGGATTTGATGCTTGGATTCTCGGTAAAACAACGAATGGCGATGCGTTGCCCCAGGCGCTCCCAACCGTAGTGATCCACCAGTTCATGGAGAATATGCTCGAGTGTTTTGCCGTGAAGCGGATTGTTGGGTTGCGTTGGCGTCATGGTCAGAAAACCGGCTGAATCAGGCGTAAAGATAACTGAAGTTGGAAAATTGTGACCTCTCCTTCAATAAAAGGTCGGGCGAACTCACACAATCAGCAAACCGTTTTGCCGCAGCGACCGCCCCGTTGCCGACTGCATGAACGCGGCAAAACTCCCCAGGCCAGCCGTTTCAAATCCGGCTTTCAGGCGGTCGAGCGAGTAAGGCTCCTGTCCGGTAATGAGCCCGTTGGGCAACACCGTTTCCAGCCACTCGGCCACCGGCAGACTCGTTTCCAGCACCCATTCGCTTTTCCTGGAATGAAAAACCAATTCGGCCACTTCGGTTACTTTCTTGCCCTTCTTCACTTCCAGAATCGACACCGTGGGCAGGCTCCCCAGCCAGATCACCAGGGCATTCGGGCGAAACTCACTGTCCGGCCAATGGCGAATGCTCTTTTCGATGTAATTCGGGGGAATGGTCGTTGGTGGGGTTTTGAATTCAAACCAGCTCCGGAGCGGAAACTCAAACCCGACGCCGTGCATGTAGTTGAACAGCGACTTCCGCAGCCCTTCCGAAAACTGCCCGTGGTCGCAACCCAGCGGGTCGTCGTGGTCCAGATCGTTGTCGGCAAACAAACCCGCATCCGGTCCAACCCGCATGACGTCAAAACCGGCCGGTTGCAGCCCCACCGGGCTGTGGGCCGTCATGGCAAACCGGTGCCAGAAACCCGACTGAACCACCCCGGCTTCGAACAATTGCCGCACCATTTCGAGCGAATCAATCGTTTCCTGCGCCGTTTGGGTCGGAAAACCGTACATGAGATAAGCATGAACCATGATGCCGGCCTGCGTAAACCCATCGGCCACGCGGGCCACCTGCGCCACGGTCACCCCTTTTTTCATGCGTTCCAGCAACCGGTCGGAAGCCACCTCCAGGCCGCCCGAAACCGCAATACACCCCGACGCTTTCAGCAGCAGACAGAGGTCGGGCGTAAAGTTTTTTTCAAACCGGATGTTGGTCCACCACACCACCGTCAACTTCCGGCGGATGATCTCCAGCGCCAGATCGCGCATCAGGGCGGGCGGGGCGGCTTCGTCCACAAAGTGAAAGCCGTTCTGGCCGGTTTGTTCGATAATCTGCTCAATGCGGTCGCAGAGCAGGGCCGCCGTCAGGGGTTCATACCGCTTGATGTAATCGAGGGTCACGTCGCAGAACGAGCACTTTCCCCAGTAGCAGCCGTGCGCCAGCGTCAGTTTGTTCCAGCGCCCGTCGCTCCAGAGCCGGTGCATCGGATTGACCAGTTCAATGACCGATAAATACTCGTTCAACCGCAGATCGCTGTAATCGGGCGTGCCGGTATCGCGCTGGGGCACATCGCGTTCCCGGTTCTGGTTGTGATAGGTCACCACGCCATTCTGGCGGGCGTACACCCGTTTCAAACCGGTGCGATCACGCTTTCCCGCCAAATAATCGAGCAGCGACAGCAAAGGCGCTTCCCCATCGTCGAGGCAGATGTAATCGACGTAATCAAACACGCGCGGTTCTTTAAGCGAACGCAATTCGGTGTTGGCATACCCTCCGCCCATGACCACGGCCACCTCCGGGTGGTGTTTTTTGAGGTATTGACCACATTTCAAAGCGCCGTACAAATTCCCCGGAAACGGAACCGTCAGGCAAACCACATCCGGTTTCCACTGCTGAAGCCGTTGGTCGAGGAGGTTCGTCAGGGTTTCGGAAATCCGGGTTTCGGGTGCCAGCAAAGCCGCGTGCAAATCCTCAAAATGGGTCGCCGAGCGGCCCAGCCGTTCGGCATAGCGACTGAATCCGAAATGCGAATCGACGGCTTCGGTGATCAGGTCGCCCAGATCTTCCAGGTACAGCGTCGCCAGGTGCCGGGCTTTGTCGTGAATACCCATCGTGCCGAAAGCCCACTCCAGATCGTCCAGTTCGGCAAAGCGCGCAGCTTCGGGCAAATACGAGCGGTCGCAGATGGCGTGGGCCAGCGTCGGATTCTTGTTTTGCAAAAACCGGATCACCGGGTCGATGGTGCTGATGTACTCGTCGCGGAGCGAAAAAATGCGAAAGCTATTTTCCGACAATTCGGCGTCGGAAGCCTCCAGCCCGGCAAACATCGCCCGCAGGCCCGGCCGGGAGAACAAGTCCAGAATCACCTCAATGCCCAGATCGGCCTGGTACGAACGAAAGCCCTTCGTGTTCAGAAACCCTTTCAGGTAGGCCGTCGCCGGGTAGGGCGTGTTGAGCTGCGTGAAAGGCGGGGTAATAAAAAGAATAGTCGGTTCCAAAAGACTGCCGGGGCTTCGTTCCGCACAAAGGTACTTCATGTTCGCCAGAAATAGTTCTTTCGGCAATTGCGTCCTATTTTAGCGTGACTGAATCCGCTCATGAAAAACCCGTTCTTTTTTTGCGCCCTGCTCCTGACCAGCCTGGCCCACAGCCAACCCAAACCGACTGCGGGCGACCATGTGCCCGCGTCACACTCGACGACGTATCAGGCTCTGGTTTTTGCCGATCCGCAGCGGCTGGAAAAGATCAAAGCAGTGTTGCCGGCCCTAGAAAACCTGTACCGGGACTACGCAGCGGCCAATCATTTTCCGGGTCTGGCGTTCGGGCTGGTGGTCGATGGACAACTGGTGCATTCGGGCGGTTTTGGGTTTACGGATGTAGCTAAAAAAACCGCAGCTACGCCCCAATCGCTGTTTCGGATTGCCTCCATGAGCAAAAGTGTGACAACGATGGCGATTCTGAAACTGCGGGATGAGGGCAAACTGCGGCTCGACGATCCGGCGTATCGCTACCTGCCGGAACTGAAGAAACTCTCCTACCTCACCGCCGATTCGCCCCTGATCACCATCCGGAACCTGATGACCCATTCGGCCGGTTTTCCGGAAGATAATCCCTGGGGTGACCGCCAGCTCGACGACAGCCCCGCGGACCTGACCAGGCTCATTGCGGGCGGACTCTCGCTGTCCAACGTGCCGGGCGTAGCCTACGAATACAGCAACCTGGGTTTTGCCATGCTCGGCGCGATCATCACGAAAGTTTCCGGAAAACCGTACCAGCAATACATCGACGACGCCATTTTCAAGCCGCTGGGGATGACGCACACGGTTTGGGAATACGCCAAAATACCGCCGGAGCAGCTGGCGCACGGCTACCGCTGGCTGAACAACGAGTGGGTGGAAGAACCGCTGCTGCACGACGGTTCGTACGGGGCAATGGGCGGTTTGATTACCTCCATCGAGGATTTCAGCAAGTACATGGCCTTTCACGCGTCGGCCTGGCCCGCCCGCAGCGAGGCCGAACGGCCGCCCGTCAAGCGGAGCTCGGTGCGCGAAATGCAACAACCCTCAACCTTTAACAACCTGGCGGCCACTTTTAAATACCCGAACGGACGCGCCTGCCCGATGGTGAGCAGTTACGGCTACGGCCTGCGCTGGAGCCGCGACTGCGAAGGGCGCGTTTACGTGGGCCATACGGGCGGGTTGCCCGGTTTTGGCAGCCAGTGGTGGATCATGCCCGACTACGGCATTGGGGTGGTGGCCTACGGAAACCTGACGTACGCGAGCATGGGTTCGGTCAATTGGGCGGTTCTGGATACGCTGATTACGACGGCGGGCCTGAAACCGCGCGTGATTCCGGTTTCTAAACTACTCGCCCAGCGGAAAAGCGACCTGGTTCAGTTATTGCCAGACTGGACCGAAGCCGCCGGAAGCAACCTCTTTGCGGAAAACTTTTTTCCGGATCGATCGCTCGAAAACCGCCGGAAAGTGGTACAGGATTTGTACGCTAAAGCGGGAAAAATCATCCGGATTGGTGAGTTGGTTGCCGAAAATCAACTGCGGGGGCGGTTTTGGATCGAAGGCGAAAAAACGACTATTGAAGTGTTTTTTACGCTCACCCCCGAAAAGCCGGCCCTGATTCAGCAACTGGATTTTCGGGAGATCCCGCAATAAACCGCCCGGCGTCGTTTCCCTCTATTGACTTTTTTCATCTATAAATTCTCCCCTAGCGCGTTACCCTCTATGAATCATCTAGATCGAACTCCGCCGGTATTTCTGACCGGGGGTGGTGAAGTTGGCAAACTGATGCGCGCCTACGACTGGTCGGGCAGTCCGCTGGGCAGCCCCGACGACTGGCCGCAAAGTTTGAAAACCGCCGTCAGCATGGTGCTTCGTTCCAGTTACCCGATGTTCATCTGGTGGGGTCCCAGGTTGATCAATATTCACAACGACGCTTACATTCCGTTGATGGGCAACAAGCACCCGGCTTTTCTGGGAAAACCGGCGGATGAACTCTGGTCCGAAATCTGGGAAGCCAGCCTGCTGCCGATGAAAAACCTGGTTTTTGAGCAACAGGAATCCATCTACGGGCAGGATCTGATGCTGTTGCTGGAACGCAAGGAATTTCCGGAAGAAGGCTATTTCAATTTTTCCTACAGCCCGATTATCGACGAAAGCGGGCAGGTGGGCGGTTTGTTCTGCGCCTGCCACGAAGAAACCGCCCGGGTGTTGCAGCAACGGCGGTTACAAACCCTGAACGAGCTGAACAGCCGGATCATTCCCGAAAAAAACCGCATCCAGGTCGGGCAAATTGCCGTTGACGTCCTGACCCAGAATTTCAAAGACATTCCGTTCTGCGCCCTGTATTTTCTGGATTCGGAGCAGTCGGAAGCCCGCTTGATCCGGTACGCCGGCACCGCCCAATCGGAAAGCCCGTTTCCCGAAACCGTCCGGTTGACGGAATCGCCAACCGATGATTTCTGGCCCATTGGGGAAGCCACCAAAACGACTCAACCGATGGTAATTCAGGGAGTTGCGACGCGCGTAACGGGCCTTGTCCAGTCCCTTACCAGCCGCCTGCCCGACCAGGCGTTTGTGCTGCCGATTCAAAAACCGGGTCAGTCGGCGCTGTTCGGAATGCTGATTTTCGGTCTGAATCCACACCGGGAGTTTGACGCGGAATACCGGCATTTTCTTGTCCAGTCCGGATTGCAGATCGCGACGGCCCTGGGCATTCTGGAAGCCCACGAAAATGAATTCAAACGGGCGCAGCACATCGCCGAAATCGACCGGCAGGCGCAGCGTACCATTGATCAAAACCGGGCCAAGGCCGAAGAATACATTCGCGGCATCATCGATCAGGCCCCCGTTGGCATTGCGGTTTTGCAGGGCGATCAGTTCGTTTTTGAAGCGGCCAATAACAATTACCTGATGCTGATTGGGAAAAGCAAACAGGAAGCCGTCGGAAAGCCCATTCTTGAAGCCCTTCCGGAACTGAAAAATCAGGGCATTTTTGAGTTGCTGACCAAGGTCATCCAAACCGGCCAATCGTTTTTCGGCAACGAATTTCCCGTGACGCTCAACCGGTTTGGCAAAGACGAGATCGTCTACTTCAATTTTGTTTATCAGCCGCTGCGCGAGGCCGATGGCTCGGTCAATGGAATTATCGTGGTGGCCAACGACGTGACGGAACTGGTCAAATCCAAACACGCGATTCAAGAGAGTGAGCGGCAGTTTCGTAACCTGGTGATGAAATCCCCCATCGCGATGGCGATTTTCCGGGGCCCCGACCACCGGATTGAAATTGCCAATGAAACGATGCTGCAAACCCTCTGGCAACGACCGATGTCGGAAGTGCGGGGAAGAAAGCTGCTGGATATTTTTCCGGAACTCAACGATCAGCAATACGCGGACCTTCTGGCGAACGTGCTCAAAACCGGAAAACCGTATACGGACAAGGAAGCCCTGGCCTACGTCAATGCCGGGGGCCGGATGCACAAATATTACCTGGATTTTGAATACGCGCCCCTGTTCGAAACCGACCACAGCGTTTCGGGTATCATGGTGACGGTCAATGATGTAACCGAAAAAGTTGAAGCCCGGATTGCAATTGATGAATCCGAGCAACGCTCCCGGCTGGCCATCGAAGCCGCCGAAATGGGAACGTACGACTGGAATTTGGCTACCGGAAAATTTGTTTATTCGGAGCGGCTGGCGGCCATTTTTGGCCTGTCCCCGAACCGCAAGCACCAGCAGAGCGATTTCAGCCGAACGATTCACCCCGATGATCTTCCCCTCCGGGCAAGGGCCCACGAAGAAGCGAAGGAGACCGGCCGGTTGCAGTACGAAGCCCGGTTGGTACGCGCCGATCAAACGATGCACTGGGTGCGGGTGGTTGGCAGTGTTCAGTTCGATCAGCAAAAAACCGCCGTTCGTTTACTCGGAACTGCCATTGACATTACCAGGCAGGTCGAAGCCCGGAAAAACCTGGAAGAAACAGCCGAGGATCTGGAACGTCGAGTGGCGGAGCGCACGCTGGAACTTCAGAATACCAACAAAGAGCTGGTTAGAACCAACCACGAACTCGAACAGTTTGCCTATATCGCCAGCCACGACTTACAGGAGCCCCTTCGTAAAATCCAGACCTTCACCGAGTTATTGCAGGAAAGCATGCAGGACCCGGAAACCGCCACGGTTCTGTTTCAAAAGATCAGTTCATCGGCCCAGCGCATGTCGGCCCTGATTCGGGATGTTCTGAATTATTCGCGTCTCTCCCGAACCGACGACGAGTTTATTGAAACGGACCTGAACCAGATTCTGGAAACGATTAAAACCGATTTTGAATTATTAATTGAGGAAAAAGGAGCTACGATTAAGCAGGATACGCTGCCGGTTATAAAGGCCATTCCGCTCCAGTTAAATCAGCTCTTTTCAAACCTGATTGGCAATTCACTTAAGTTTTCGGAAGTGCACCCAATTATTCAGCTTTCCAGTACCGTTATTCACCCCGAAACCGCACGAACCTTTCCGCATTTAACTCCGGGGAACTCCTACGTCAAACTGGTGTTTACGGACAATGGAATCGGATTTGAACAGCAATATGCGGAACAGATCTTTACCATTTTTCACCGGTTAAACGGTAAGAAATCATACTCCGGAACCGGCATCGGCCTGGCGTTATGCAAAAAAATTGTCGAGAATCACAAAGGATTTATTTTCGCGGAAAGTAGTCCCGGCCAGGGTGCATCCTTTACCATTTTTCTGCCTTTTGATCCGAACTCAATTTAATTTTCCGCGACTTTTAACTCCTTCGCCATGAAGTTTTTCGTTAAAATCCCGCCGTTCGTCTTTTTGTTTTTCCTGATTTGTTTTTCCCAAATCAGTCAGGCCCAAAACCGCCCTCCCCAATTCAGGGTCATTGCTTTTTATACCGGGAAAAACGACAAAGCGCACGTAAGCTTCGTGCACGAAGCCAATCGCTGGTTCCCCAAAATGGCCGAGAAATATCATTTTACGTATGATTCGACCTCAAACTGGGCCAACCTGAATGCCGGTTTTCTGGCCCGTTATCAGGTTGTCATTTTTTTAGACACCCGTCCGGAAGCGCCGGAGCAACGGGCCGCCTTTCAGCAGTACATGGAAAACGGCGGAGCGTGGATGGGCTTTCACTTTGCGGCTTTTGCGCTGACGCCTTCGGCCTATCCCCAAAACTGGGACTGGTACCATACTAAATTAGTGGGAGCCGGTTCGTATAAAAGCAACACCTGGCGACCCACTTCGGCGGTTTTGCGGGTCGAAAACCGGAAGCATCCCGTCACGAGAAACGTACCTGAAACCTTTACTTCCTCACCGAATGAATGGTACCGGTGGACCAACGATTTGAAGGTTAATCCGGATTTAACCATTCTTTTATCCATCGACCCCGGCAGCTTTCCACTCGGCACCGGCCCCAAACCGCATGAGATCTGGCACGAAGGATATTATCCGGTCGTCTGGACGAATAAAAAGTATAAAATGCTTTATTTAAACATGGGGCATAATGACATCGATTATGAGAATAAAACAAATAAAGAACTGTCGTTTACGTTTGAAAATGAAACGCAGAATCAGTTGGTAATCGACGGATTAGTGTGGTTAGGAAAAGGCAAAAAATAACCGTTTACGTGGGTCGTAAACGGTTCTACTTATAGCTTCTAAACGGAAACTGAGTTGGTTTTAATTGCCGGTTACACCAGTTGGACGGATGCCAGATGCTGGTTGATCAAAGCGGTTTCTTCTGCCGTCAACGAAATGGCAACGGCCTGGGCATTCTGAACGGCCTGTTCGGCATTGCGGGCACCCACCAGAGCCACGGTGATACCGGGTTGTTCAATCGTCCAGCGAATCACCAACTGACTCAGCGTCACCTGCTTCTGTTCGGCCAGCGGTCTTATTTTCTCCAGAAAGGCCCAAACCCGGTCAATGTTTCCGTCTTTGAAGGATTTGTAATTGACGCGGTGATCGCCCTCGGCAAACTGGTGGCCTGGTTTGATTTTTCCCGCCAGCAACCCGCGTTCCAGCGGACTGTAGGCCAGAATGGACTTCCGGTTTTCAAGGCAGTAGGGCACCAGGTCGGCTTCGATATCGCGCTTGACCATGCTGTAGGACACCTGATTGGAAACCAAATTGAGCGTCTGCCCGGCTTCCTTCATTTGTTCAACGCTGTAATTACTGACCCCCGCCGTCCGGACTTTGCCCTGCTCGATTAACCGGCTCACCGCTTCCATCGTCTCCGAAATCGGCGTGGTAACATCTGGCCAGTGAATCTGATACAGGTCAATGTAGTCGGTTTTCAGGCGTTTCAGGCTGTCTTCACACTCCCTGATCACGCTTTCTTTCGACGCGTATTTGTAGACATCAATCGGCGTTCCGTCGTTATTTTTCGTGTGAAACGCCAGGGTGCCTTTGGCCAGGTCCCAGCGCATGCCGTACTTGGTCAAAATCTGCACCCGATCCCGCGGAATGCCTTGAATGGCTTCCCCCACGATCTCCTCGCTATTTCCCTGTCCGTACACCGGCGCGGTATCAATCGACGTGACCCCCAGTTCATACGACGCCCGGATCGCTGCGACGGCATCGTTGCGCTCGGTGCCGCCCCACATCCAGCCCCCAGCCGCCCAGGCTCCAAAGGCGACGACCGAAACCGTCACGTCCGATTCTCCTAATTTCCGATATTCCATTTTCTCTGCCGTTAAGCGCGCATTCGATTAAATAGTTACCTTAAACCGCTGAATTCCCGTGCCCGACCAGTTGACCCGCCTGTCCGCTTCGACCAGATCGACAAACTCGTAGTCCAGCAACAACTGTTTCAGTTTGTCCCAGCAGCCACCCAGTCCGTAATACGATTTAAACTGCCGCATCCGGCTGAGTCCCGGCACCATCGGCTGTTGCGGATCAAAATCGCGGGGGTGAAAATACGTCATCACATACGGCGAGTGGCGCATGAAATACCGGAGCATCTGGTAGGGAAACAGGCGGAAGTAGCCCCCGCCCGAGAAAATAAGGTCTTTGCCCAGAAAATCGACGGTGTTGATCGGAAATTCTTTCAGCAGCGCCCCGTTCACCTCGATGTAACACGGTTCGGCAATGCCAAACGACGAATCACCACCGTGCGCCCGGCGCGCCGGAAACATCGAACAGTCGACTTCAATGCCCAGTTCCACCAGATACGGAAACACCCAGCGGTTTTGCTCTTTTACCGAAAAACCGGGGGCGCGGTACGACCGTACCTTTTTGCCGGTTACATCCTGCAGCGACTTGATCGACCGGTCCAGATCAGCCCGGAATTCGGCCGGGGACTGCTCGTAAACCAGTTGGTGCAGGTCCGAATGGGTGGCAATTTCGTACCCGGCGGCATCGATCCGGCGGATCACATCCGGGTATTTCCGGGCCACCCAGCCAAGGCAGAAAAACGTCGCGCGGGAATTGGTTTCGTCCAGCAGCTGAAAAATCCGGTCCATGTTGTGGTGAATCCGGGATTCGTATTTCCCCCAATCCTCCTCGGTTTTGGTGGACGGATTATCGAGCAGGTGAAACCACTCCTCAATGTCAAATGTCAGGATATTCATCAATAAAAGCGCTTGCCGGCCGCCAAAAATGCTTTCACATCCTCCCGCGTGGGGAATGAGTAATACGTCATCTGGGACGCATCGTTTTCAATCAGTTGATAATTCCCGGCGTGGATTTTCTCCACGCTCTCGATGATGCAATCCATGCCGAGCTGCTTGGTGTATTCGATCAGTTCGGCCTGCGACCGGTTCCCGATTTCCACCTTTTTCTGCACCAGAATCGGCCCGCTGTCGATGCCTTCATCGACAAAAAATACCGAAACGCCGGTGTATTTTTCGTTGTGCCGCAACACCCAGAACGACGGCATCAGGCCCCGGTATTTGGGCAACAGAGCCGTATGCAGGTTCAGACAGCCCTGGGGAGCGAGGTCCAGCAGAGGGCGTTTGAAGATCTGGTTTCCGAGGATGGAAATCAACAAATCCGGTTTGTAAGCCCGTATTTTCTCCAGACTTTCCGGTTTGTTAATATTCGTTTCCAACTGGATCAGCGGCACCTGATGCTGTTCGAGGACGTGCCGAACGCTGTTTTCTTTGCTCAGCTTGGAAGTTACGAACTTCAGGCCGTAGCGCAGGAAAAACGGCAACCCAAAAATGTCGTAGGTTTTTTTGGCTTTTTCCGTCATCGTTTCCCGCTTCCCGAAAGGTGACACATCGGCGACGACCGTTCCAACAACTTTGGCGTAGGGCGGCAACTTTTTAAGCAGATAATCCAGACTTTTTGCTAAATAAAATGGTTCGTCCTGCGTAATAAATACAATTTTCATACTGGTTGTGCTTGCGTGCTCAATATTACTACTTTTTGCGCGATTCGGCTTCTGGTGTTTGTGATTCGCTATTCAGTGTTCGTCATTCACTTCTCATCCGTAACGCGGACAAGACGGTTTTTTAGTCCCGATAAGATGAAACTTCGGTCTAAAAACGAATAGCGAATATTCAATCACGACTATCGAATCCTGAAAGTGGTCCATCGAAGTTTACAGGGCCGGGCTTCTCCCCTGCAAACCGCCGGTATGAAGGGCAACCACGGTGGAATCAGGCCGGAAAAAACCCTGCCGACCCAGATCATAAATACCATAGAGCATCTTTCCGGTGTAAACCTGTTCCAGCCGGACGCCGGTTTGGCGTTCAAAGGTACGGATGAACGCCAACAGTTCCGGGGTCATTTTCGCATAACCCCCAAAATGATAATCCGGGATGATCCGGGCCCGGCGAAAATCGTCGGCAGCAAAACCCTTCAAAACCGCAAAACCAAGGACCTGCGTCCCGCTTGGCGCGGATTGCTCCAAACCCGCCAGGGTTCCGCCCGTTCCGACGGGGCAACAAACAAAATCGGGTTGCTGGTCGATTTGACCTAATATTTCGGGGATGATTTCGGCTGTTCCCTGCACGGCCAGCGCATTGGTTCCGCCTTCCGGCAATTCGTAAAAATCACCGAAGCGATGCCGAAAATCGGCTTGCAAAACCGCATCCGACCGGTTTTTGTAGTGCAGGCGGCTGATGAAGTGAAGCTGCATGCCCTGCTGGCGGGCGAAGGTTAAGGTCGGATTAGCCCGCTCGCGGTGATCTTCTCCCCGGATGATGCCAATGGTCGAAAAACCGTATTCACGACCGGCAGCAGCCACGGCATAAATGTGGTTGGAATACGGCCCGCCGTAGGTTAACAGCGTCCGGTGTCCTAAACGCCGGGCTTCGGCCAGGTTGTACCTGAGTTTGCGCCACTTGTTTCCGGACACCTGCGGGTGCAGCTCATCATCCCGTTTCAGATACAGCCGAAAAGCGACGGGTTCCGGAAACGGATCGGGCAGAAATTGCAGTCGGGAAGGTTCAGCAGCGGTCAGCAAATGCGTTCGTCAGCTTATTTTCCGCCCCCACCCTGTTTTTTCGCAAAAACCGCACCCGCGTACCCATTGAACCCCTTGATGGTATAATGAAGCACCAGAACATCGTTGACCATTTTGCCGTCGCCGGTGATGGTGTATTGATCGCCCAGATAATTGACAAACGGCTGTTCTTTGATGACCAGATGCACGCCCTGCACCTCGCCTTCCAGCGGGGTTTTGATCAGGTTAGCCAGGTTTTCGATGGTCACGGCATTGGCTTTGTCGGCCTTATTATGCAGCGTCAACAGATAATCCTCCGAATCCTGCGCTTCCCGGACGGTATAAATCCCGTCGAAATTGGCGGCAGGTCGGGCCAGTTCGGTGGTTTCGCAACTGCTCAGGCCCATCAGAACCGCAGTGGCCATAAAAACATTTTTTAATAGCGCAGTCTTTTTAGACCGCCTTGGGGGTGGGATAGTACTCGCCATGATGTTCAGGTTGTATTGCGTTGTTTTTTACGACGATACAAAAGTAAATACGTCACTCGATATTTTAACAAAAACAAGTGACCGTTTACTAAAAACGTCTGATTCTTGGTACTTTTGTAAGATGTTATCTGCTGAGACAAATGAGCGACAGGACGACGAACCGATTCTGACGGATCCGGACGAGGACGAGCTCTACGAACATTTCCGGATTACCATTGATCCAGGCCAGAATCTGATGCGGCTCGACCGCTTCTTGACCGAGCGCCTGCCCAACGCCACCCGGACCAAAATCCAGAACGCGATTGATTCCGAATCCGTTAAAGTGAACGGAAACGCCATCAAGGCCAGTTACAAAATCAAACCGCACGATGTGGTGACGGTTTCGCTGCCCCACCCTCCGCGCGAAACGGATCTTCTGCCGGAAAATATTCCGCTCACGATCGTATACGAAGACGACGAGGTGCTGGTGTTGAATAAACCGGCGGGCATGGTGGTCCACCCGGCTTACAGCAACTGGACCGGTACGCTGGTGAATGCCCTGGTTTACCATTTTCAGAATTTGCCCACGTCGCGCAACGGCAGCATCCGCCCCGGTCTGGTGCACCGCATCGACAAGGATACGTCGGGGCTGATGGTGATTGCCAAAACCGAGTTTGCGATGGCGCACCTGGGCCGGCAGTTTTTCGAGCACACCATCGAACGGACCTATAACGCGCTGGTATGGGGGGAACTCAAAGAACCGCAGGGCACGATTCGGGGCCACATTGGCCGCAGCCTCCGCGACCGCAAGGTTCAGGCGATCTTTCCCGACGGCAGCCAGGGAAAACACGCGGTTACGCATTACAAGCTTCTCAAACCGCTTCATTACGTGTCGCTGGTGGAGTGCAAACTGGAAACCGGCCGTACGCACCAGATCCGGGCGCACATGCAGTATCTGGGCCATCCGCTTTTCAACGACGCTACGTATGGCGGTGATCGTATTATGCGCGGAAACGCCAACGGTTCTTATAAATCGTTTGTCCAGAATTGTTTTGCCCTGATTCCGCGGCAGGCCCTCCATGCCAAATCACTCGGTTTCGAACACCCGCGTACCCGGCAATGGCTCCAGTTTGACTCGGTTTTGCCGGACGATTTCCGGACGGTTCTGGAGAAATGGGAAAATTACCTGGAGAAACGGTAGCCAACTTCGTTATTCAGTGTTCAGTATTCGGTGTTCAATATTTAGGACTGACTACTTTAATAATGAATAGCGAATTTTGAATGTCGAATAACAAACAATAGAAATGACCATCCGCAAAGGACAACCCACCGATGTTCCGCAGTTGTTTGAACTGGTTCAGGAACTGGCCTTGTACGAAAAAGCGCCCCACGAAGTGACCAACACGCCCGACCAGATGCTGAAAGACGGTTTTGGGGAAAATCCGCTTTTTGGGGTGCTGGTGGCCGAAGTCGAAAACAAGATAGTAGCCATGTCGTTATATTATTTCCGGTATTCGACCTGGAAAGGAAAACGCTTGTACCTGGAAGACATTATCGTGAACGAAGCATTTCGGGGCCGCGGCCTGGGCAAAGCCTTGTTCGATGCCACCATTGAAGAAGCCCGCCAGACGCACTGCACCGGAATGATGTGGCAGGTGCTGGACTGGAATGAGCCCGCCATCCATTTTTACCGGCAATTTGACACCCGCTTTGACACCGGCTGGTGGAATTGCCACCTGGATTTTGATAAATAGCCGTAAATTCGCACCACACCACGAAAGTACCGGTTTATCAACGGGCTACTTTCCTTAGTAGACAATGCAAATTAACAAAAAACGAATCCTGGTCATTTCAGGCGGGGTCCTACTGGGCTTGCTAATTCTGGGCGCCATTGGAGCCACGATCGCCTATAATAAACGTGAAGCGCTCCTCAAAGAAGGCCTGGAACGGGCCATCCGCAAAGCCAAGCGCGATTACGACCTGAATGTTACCATCGGGAAAGCCCAGTTCACGGGCTTATCGACCGTTGCCTTTTCCAACGTCTCCGTGGTGCCGGAAGGCCGCGACAGCTTGTTGCGGCTGGAAAAAACCGAGGTGGGCGTCAGCATCTGGCCGCTTATTTTCGGTCAGGTGGCGGTTTCATCCCTTACCCTGCAAAATGGCCTGGCGCACATAGTCCGGCGCGACAGCACCACCAACGTCGATTTTCTGACCAAATCGCAAAAGAAAGACTCGGCGGCCACGCAGGAGACGACCGAACCCAAAACCCGCCGAATTGACCTCGCCGTAGTCGCCGAAAACCTGGTGGATAACCTGCTGGCGAAAATTCCGGACAACATGGCCGTCCGGAATCTGGAACTTCGCCTAACCGATAACGAACGGAAAATCAGCTTTCTGACCGAAACCGCCACCATCGACGACGAGGAACTGACCTCCACCATTCGGGTCAACGGCAACGAGTCAGTCTGGCACCTGAACGGCCTGGTCAATGCCTCCGATCAGGAAGCGAATGTTTCGCTCTACGCCGATGGAAAACCGCTCGAATTGCCGTATTTGGAACAACGCTATAAGCTTAAATTACAGGTCGATACGCTCCGGGCCGAGTTGCGGGATGTGGCCAGCTCCAACGGCGAATTCAAGCTTGAAGGGGCCGGCGCTGTCCGGAATCTGCGCGTTCACCACCCGGCCATTGCCCTGGGCGATGTCGTGGTCGAAAATGCCGCCATGGACGCCAACCTGTTTGTGGGCGAGAATTACATTGGTATCGACAGTTCCTCGACCCTTTATTTAGGTCGGGCCAAAGCCCGGCCGTTTCTCAAATACACGGTTTCGCCCGTCAAGATTTACGATGTGCAACTGCACACCGACATGCTCGAAGCGCAGGACATGTTTGATGCCTTTCCGCAGGGACTGTTCGAGTCGCTTGATGGCATGAAGGTGGCCGGGCGACTCAAGTATGATGCGGTTTTGCACCTCGACAGTTCGCTGCCCGATTCGGTCCAGTTTTATTCGGGCCTGACCCCCGATCAGTTCAAAATCGTGCAATTCGGAAAAGAAGATTTCAGCCGGCTGAACCAACCTTTTGAGCACTCGGTCTACGAGAAAGACAAACTGGTCCGCAAGTTCATTGTCGGCCCGACCAATCCCAATTTCACCCCGCTCCAGCAGATTTCACCCAACCTGCGTAATGCGGTTTTGACGGCCGAAGATTATAACTTCTTCACCCACAAGGGATTCAACGAAAAAGCCTTCCGGGTTTCCATTGCTACGAATTTCAAAACCAAGAAGTTTAAGCGGGGAGCCAGCACCATTTCGATGCAGTTCGTCAAGAATGCCTTTTTGAACCGGAACAAAACGATTTCCCGCAAGGTGGAAGAAATCCTGATTGTCTGGCTCATTGAAAATCAGCGCATTATCACCAAAGAGCGGATGTATGAGATCTACCTCAACTTCATCGAGTGGGGGCGTAACATCTACGGAATTGGGGAGGCTTCCCGGTATTATTTTGCCAAGAGTCCGTCAAATCTCGACATTGGCGAGAGCATTCTGTTGTCCTACGTGGTGCCCTCGCCCAAAGCCACCTTGAGCCGGTTTTATCCCGACGGGTCCGTCAAAACCTACATCCGGGGTTATTTCAGGCTGATTGGCCGAATCATGGCTTCGCGGGGATTAACACCCTACGACACCACCGCGTACGGTTTTTACGGCGTTCGATTGCGCGAAGGATTGCGGCAGGAGATTGCCCCCGCGGACTCCATCGAGATCGATTCGCTGATGCTCCCCGATGAGCAAACAGAGGAAGGCGCCAATGGCATCAATGACTTTTTCCGGCGGGTGTTCGGGCGCGAACGGGAAGAACCGGAAGTGGTGACGCCCCAGCAGGAAACCGCCAATGGCGCGGCTGTTCAGACGGATTCGGTTCCGAAATCGCGCCGTCAGTTGCGCCGGGAACGGCGCGAACAGCGACGGAAAGAAAAAGAGCAGGAGGAAACGAATTTACCCCAATAAGCCGGGCGCGATCTCGTCAGGACAACAAATCCGGCCGGCGTTGGCGGGTTCGCTCCAGGGCTTTTTCAAAACGCCATTCATTGATTTTGGCTTCGTGCCCCGACAGCAGAATTTCGGGTACGGCATGGCCCTCAAACTCGGCCGGGCGGGTGTACACCGGGGGCGCCAGCAGATCGTCCTGAAACGAGTCGGTCAGGGCTGAGGTTTCGTCGTTCAGCACACCGGGCAATAACCGGATGATGGCATCCGAAATAACCGCAGCCGGGAGTTCACCCCCGGACAGAACGTAATCCCCCACGCTGATTTCTCTGGTGACGAACATTTCCCGCACCCGTTCATCGACGCCCTTGTAGTGCCCGCAGAGAATGATCAGGTTCTGGGTCAGCGAGAGCCGGTTGGCCATTCGCTGCTCAAACCGCTCGCCATCGGGGGTCACGTAAATAATTTCATCGTACGTCCGTTCGGTTTGCAACGCCCGGATGCAGCGGGCAATCGGCTCGATAGACATTACCATGCCAGCCCCACCACCAAAGGCGTAGTCATCGACCCGCCGGTGTTTGTCGAGCGAATACTCCCGCAAATCGTGGATAACAACTTCTACAAAACCGCCCTGCTGAGCCCGTTGAAGAATGGAGTGGGCAAAAAAACTATCCAGCAAGCGGGGAAGGCAGGTTAAAATATCAATCCTCATCCAGTAAATCGTCTTCTTCGGCGTCTTCCGGTTTCCGGCCCCCTTTGGCCGATGGTTCATTCAGGTAAATATCGACCAGTCCATCCGGCAACCGAACGTGCAGAATTTGCTGTGCTTTGTCCGCCTTGGGTGTCAGCTCGTCATTCACCGGAATCAGGATTTCTTTTCCCTGATAATCCATGGCAATCAAATCCTGGGGCGGCACATTATACACCGTCCGAACCGTGCCCAGTTCGCCCAGCTTTTCGTCATGAACCCGAAAACCGACAATCTCGTGGAAATAAAACTGGCCTTCCTTCAGTTCTTCGAGGTTGTCCAGCGGCAGGAACAGATCGCAGTTCACCAGTTTCTGAGCCTCTTCAATGGTTTCTACACCCTCCAGCGCCACAATCCCCCGATTCCGGTTTACCGAGATTGATTCGATAAAGTGCGGTACCAGATCACCTTTTATCTCAATCAGCACGGAATCCATTTCTGAATACAGCTCCGGCATATCGACATCCAGGAAGAAAACCATTTCTCCCCGAACGCCGTGCGTTTTGGTGATCTTCCCTAACTGAAAACAATCGTCTTTCGTCACGACTTCTTTCGTTTATAGCCTGAGTTTCATTCGGGACCAGTCCCTATAAAATAACAACTGACAGAAATCCATTTCAAGAAACAGACCTCCATCAGTTGCTACATTTAACCATACCTATGGACAGCCGGGCGGTCCCGTTGAATCCGTATCTTTCACAACGGACTGGGGTCCGGAGTGTACTAGGCTTTTGCTTCGTCTTCGTCAGCGGCCTTTTCGTCAGCGGCTGGGGCTTCGGTCGCAGGTGCTGAAGCTTCAGCGACGGGCGCTTCTTCCGTGGCAGGCGCTTCGGCGGCTGGTGCTTCCGCTACCGGTGCATCAGCTGGCGTTTCAGCAGCGGGTGCCTCAACGGGTGCTTCTTCAACGGCTGGTGCTTCAGCAACCGGTGCTTCTTCGGCCGCTGGCGCTTCGGCAACCGGAGCTTCAGCGACGGGTGCTTCCTCCGCAACCGGCTCGGCAGCAACGGGTGCTTCAACCGCAGCTTCGGCAACCGGAGCTTCAACGGTTTCTTCCGCAGCGGTTTCTTCGGCAACGGGTGCTTCAACTACGGGCTCTTCCACCACGTTTTTCTTGGCAATGGCCTGGGCACGCGTTTCGTTTACTTTCTTCTCAGCGTCCAGACGAGCCTGTTTGGCGTCGGCTTTTTGCTGGGATTTGGTATCCGCCGAACCTTGTTTGCGGCCTTCTTTACCTTGCTTCCAATCATCGAACTTGCTATCAGCCTGCTCTTGCGAAATAGCGCCTTTGATTACACCAACCTGGAGGTGCTTTTTCAACAAAATACCTTCGTGTGACAAGATTGAACGTGCCGTATCGGTAGGCTGTGCACCTTTAAGCAGCCAATCAACAGCGCGATCGTTTTTCAGTACGACCGTTGATGGATCCGTGTTTGGATTGTACGAACCGATTTTTTCAATAAAGCTACCATCCCGTGGTGCTCTGGCATCGGCTACTACGATATCATAGATAGCCAGTTTTTTGCGTCCCCGACGCGATAAACGGATTTTAACTGCCATTTTATTGGTTTGTTTGTCCTGAAAGATCCGCTGCGCACACAATGGCGCACGATCCTCCAAATGAATTAGGGTGCAAAGGTACACATTATTTCGGGAAATTACTCCGCACTTCCGGAAGGGCAACAGGAATTATCCTACTTTTTTCGGGGGCGCCCAACGACAATTGGGCTGGCTCTAAACGACAAAACCCCGGCTAGCCGGGGATTTGTACGAAGTCTTACTTTTCTATCGCGGTTCGCGGGAATCAAACCGTTGACCGGATTGGTACGGAGACCGCAGCATGTTCATTGGAACGATCTTGATCTCAACCCGCCGGTTTCGCTGGAGGTTATCCCCGGAAGTGTTCGGCGCAATCGGTCGGTATTCCCCGTAGTATTCGACGGTCACCCGGCTAGGATCGGTCAATCCGGCGCGGGTCAAGTACCGCTTGGCGGCATCCACCCGGCGTTTTGACAGCTGCACGTTGTAGCCATAAGAAGCCCGGTAATCAGCGTGTCCCACGAGGATGATTCCGCAGTTGGTTTTTACGTTCAGCAGTTCAATCACTTTCTTCATGATATCCTGCGAAGCCGGACGAATGGTGGCTTTATCCGTATCAAATTCGATGTTGCTGAACAGCGCTTCACATTCCGGCGCAAATTTGCCGCGCAGAATCGAGCTGATGATGCTGTCGAGGTTCATGGCAACCCCGGCCCCTGAAACGACGCTACCGTTCGGTGTGTTCGGTTCTTTATCAAACAAGTCGGCTACACCGTCATTATCCGTATCCGTATACAAACGGGGATCGACCGGTTTTGGCATGTTGGCTTTGGCAATGGAATCCGCATCGTTCATGGTGGGATTATACGGATCTTTCAGCAGGTCTTTCGGATCGGCCCAGCGCAGGTGATAGCGACCTTTTGCCGGATCATATACACCGTCTTTGCCGACTTTCACGGCGTCTTTACCAATTTTGTAGGTAATCGACAGGCCCAGACGGGCCCATTTGTCCAAACCGGAATCCCCACGGCGCCAGCCGTAGACGTTGTTGGCTTTTGAGTTATCAACGCCACCGACCGTCATATCCAGTTTTTCGGTATTGACATTATACAAGGTAGCATCGAGCCCAATATCCAGACGCGGAGTCAGTTCGTAGTGCAAAGCCGTTCCGACCGGGAACACAAACTCGCGGGTATACACCGAACCGTCGGCTTCCCACCGTCCCTGCGTAACCGAGCTGTAATCGCGCCGGTCGTTGGAGTACCGAATCATCTGGTCGGTCGTCAGGTCATACACCCGGGTATCGAACCACATCAGACCGGCACCCGCCTGAATGTCCCATTTCCAGCGTTTCAGCTTCTTGGTACCAAACAGCAGCGATTTCATGTTGACGTTGGCATTCAGGGTTCCCTGCAGGAAGTTGGAGCGGAACCAGGCGTTGTAAAGCGCTACTTTAGACCCGCGCAGGGAGCCGATGTTGAATTCAGCCGATGCCCCGAACAGGTGCGTCAACTGTTTGTTGATCGACACGCCAACCGCACCGGTTATTTTTTGCCGGGGGCCTTTTTGCGGAAAAGCCTTATAAAAACCGTAATTATCCAGGTCGCCAAAGAAACGGGTGATCGCGGGCGTGACGGTCACTGACCAGGTATTCATTTTGTAGTCGCCTTCATAGGATCGACTTCGTGTCGATGTTCCGGCGGAGGAGCGGTTGGTGGTGTCAGTTTGGGCATACCCAACGGTCTGCGTCAGTAACAGAAGCGTCAGAGAAGCGAAAATGGAAATTTTCTTCATGAGAACTCAGGTTTAATTCATAAGCCTTTTACGTTGAACAATCGCCCGGTTAGTTGGCGTTACGGCGTACCGTTTTCAGTCATTTTTTCTTCATCAGCAACGTTCCGCGAAGTAAATCAATAAGCCGGATTCTGTTTTCCGCCGGATTGACGAAGCCATCGCGCCGGACTCTTATCATTTATCTCGATTCCGGATCACTCCGGAACTCCATCGATCTACCCGCATCAGCTTCGCTCCGGATTGCTCCGAAACTACAGGAACGGGTCGCCCCTTTTCCAATGCCTATTTGATCTTTCAGCCCATAAGGTTTGCCCTGCCCCGCCTGTCGCCAGCCGGGCGGTAGGCTCTTACTCTACCTTTTCACCCTTACCGCAGTCTGTTGCCAGCCAACGGCGGTATTTTTTCTGTGGCACTTTCTGTCAGATTACCGTTTCCAGTCCCCTGCCTTCCCGTTAGGAAGTATGGTACCCTGTGCTGTCCGGACTTTCCTCCCCGGTTCGTTTAAACGTTCCGGAGCGATAAGACAATTTACTTCGCGTTGGTTGCCATTCCGTGATTACCGCAAATCTATAAATACTTAGGTTCTTTAAAAACCTGGCATCAAAAAACTGCAAATTTTTCGAGCCAATTGCCTAAAAAAATGCGCAAATCCCGGTTTAACTACAATCCTTCGACCTTCAAATCAAGTTTTCCGGAAGCGTAGACCACCGCCAGCATGGATTCTTGTGTCAAATAAACCTGATCGGGCGCTACTTGTTCAAGTTTGCCGTTGATAACAACTCCTTTTGTTATCTGATTGTTCGTTAATCGGGCCTGAAGCGATTTGCGGGCTTCGTCGATCTGATCGCCCACCGGGATGGTCAGCTGTTTTTCCAGCGTCCGCGCAAAACTACCCTGCAACAGCCAGCTCGCCGTCTTGTAAAGAATATTTTTTGTATCCAGATCGTAGTGCAGATCGCGCAGGGAAATTGTTCGGGTCTGCGCATCATAATACGGCAGTCCCCGCAGGTAGATGGCGCCGTTGATGCTGCCCTTCAGAACCGCCTTGATGATCAGGTTGCTGTTCTGCCCGTATAAAGCAATGCCGGTAATGGTAATCTTGTACCGTCCCTCGCGAAACTCATACGATTTACCCACAAATTCTTCGGAAACCAGTTTGGCGGCTTCGGCGTAGGTTGCTTCGCTGAGCAAGCCAATCCGGAACTGATCGGGAATGGTTTTTGAAACCGTTAATTCCGGAATCGCCACCGCCGGTCGCACTTCGGGTTTGCTGCCGGTTTGCGTTAAGGTGTAGCCTTCAATACCAATTGTGGCACGAATCGCCCCTTTTTCGAACCGGAACGGAGTAATCAGAATCCGTTTGGGCACCACCAGCAGCCAGGTCCGGTATTTCTCGGAAACCAGGTACGGCTGGCGGATCGTGTTCCAGGCTTTCAAAACCGGGGTCCGCAAATCAATCTGTTTCCGCACCTGCTCATCGAGGGCTTTGGTCACTTTCTCCAGATTTTTGTCGATCAGCCGCCCCACAATGCTCGTTACCGGTATCTCCAGCCCGACCAGTTTCAGAGTTGGTTTTCGGACCCAGTCGTAGCCCTGCGCCGTGGTCTGCGTACTGACCGACCAATCTTTATCAATGGAAAACCGGGTTGCAAATCGGATGTCCAGTTCGAATTCGGTTTCCTGATACTGCGTAAAACCGAGCACTTTCATCCCGGCTTTAGCCCAGATTTTCAGCGGAACCCGGAAGTGAAACAGACTGTCCTGCGCCGTAACGTGAATGGGGGACCGCTTCCAGACTTTGATCATGAACTGATCATTGTCGTTGTCGGTCAGGCTGTTGTCTTCGTAAATCAGTCCGGTAACCTGACTGTTGATCTGGCGCTCGACGTCGGCCAGCGCAATGGAAAGTGGAATGTTTACAGTCGATAAAAATTTGTCGTTCTGTACTTCCATTTTGGTTACCTGATAGGCGGCTTTGGGCGCCTTCGGATTGGTGCTTGTGGAGGGTTTACAAGCCTGGAGCAACAGCAGCGCCAGCAACAGGCCTCGGATTGGGGTCAATGTAGTGAAAATATTTTTATTTAATCTTAACCTTGGTGGCGCCATAGCCAAATTTTTCCTTCTGGGCATCTTCAAAATACGCCACGCCCGGGTTCTTGCCCAACCGCCGGTGCAGCTCATTCCGCAACACCCCGTTGCCGACGCCGTGAATAAACGTAATATCGTCCATTCCGCTGGCAATGGCGTTTTCCAGCTTTTTCTCAAACTCCTGCAGCTGAACCTCCAGCAATTCGGCGTTGGTCCGGCTACCGAATCCGCCGGGTAGCAGCTTCTGGATGTGCAGGTCGATGATGGCCGACGGACGTTCCACCGCCGACGCTTCCTTTTTGTCGGTTAATCCCAGCAAACTTTCCCGCAGCACCGTGGCATCCACCGGTTTTTCCGGCTGGTCGGGTTTGGCCGCGGGCGGTTCCGGAGCCACCGGGTCCTCCACATCGAGCTGGTAGATTGAGCCGGTTTGGTTCAAAACCGGAATGGTGCCACTGCTGGCCTGAAACGTCTGCGCCCGGCATTTGATGCGTTTCAGCAAGGGTGCCCGCAGCGGAGTACCGCCCCGGCGAAACCAGAGCGCCTGAATCAGAAACGTCGGCCAGTTCTCGAAGGTCGACAGGGAATATTGCTGCGTGAGTTTGCTGGACGATCGCGCCTTCAGTACCTCCGAATGAAGGCCGGTGTAGCGGGCCTCCCGTTCTTCACCGATGGTAAACGGCAGGTCCCAGTCCGTGTTGTTGACCAGGTAAACATCCACCTGCCTGACCCCGCCCCGCTCGGCCTGCGGAATAAACGCGAGGTAAAAACCCACATTGCCGATGATTTCCGGCTTGGCGGTTTTTAACGGTTCCAGACCAGACCCGGGTTGAAAGCGCGTGGCTTCCATCGGCGATACCACCACAATCTCCGACCGCAAAACCGGAATCCGAAAACCGTCTTCAATCTCTATTTCTACCTGGTTTCCGGGCAGGAAGCGCGTCACAATGCCTTGTTCTTTCGCCCGGAGCATCCGTACTTTATCACCAATATTCATACCATTGAGTTATCGTCCCAACGGACCGAATGCGGTCCGTTCTTAAAAATAGATTGCGTGAAACCGCATCCCCTTTCGTCCGTTGTATTCCAGGGTCGGTGCGGGCATTTTCAGTGTATTGAGCAAAAAGAACACGGTTTTTAAGGTTTTGCTCCGGGTTTTAATGCGCGTAAAATCAACATCCAGCGACAGATAATACTGGCGGTAGGGCCGAAACCCCCGTTCAATGCTTTTGTCATTTTCGGCCGCCACCATATTATGAACTCCGTAACCGACGGCCACATTCAGCCATTTTGGAAATTTTGACTCCCTGGCCGCAAAGGTCGACGGATTGACCGATAACCAGTACGTCTGGCCGTTGTAATCTTTTAGCCACCGATCATTCCAGCTTTTTCCTAACAACTCCGGCCGCTCCCGGGCCAGGTTGGTATAATGAAACGAGAATTTGGGCTGAATCCGCAACTCTCCCCAGGTCAGATACTGCCCCGTATACAGCGCCGGACCTGCAATATTAGCAATCATATCGCCAACGGAAAAACCGTATTCCGGCGAAAAACCGTCCAGGATCTCAATGGGTGTCTGGAAAATCAGGCCCGTCAAGCCGGCGTAGAGGGCGGCTTTGCGCTCCGTCAGTCCGGCCCAGCGGTAGGCCTGCGCCGACACCCGGGCGATCTGGTAAGCCGTAACCAGGTGGCCGACCTTATCAATTTGCAACCACTCCCGGTTGTCGTTAAAGAACTTGAAATTGGTCAGCGGATTGTCGTACCAGGCTTTGCTCAACCCGTAGAGGGTTCCGGTATAGACCACCGTTTCGCCGATCAGCAAACCGCGAAGGCGGCAGCGGTAACAGGGTTCAGCGGCTCGACGGGTGGAATCCTGGGCGAAGGAAGGAGGGAGAAAAAGAGGAAAGGAGAACAGGAAAAAAGCAAAGAGAATTACTTTCTTCACCGCCTTTTTCCCTTCCTCCTTCACTCCTTTCTTCCTAATAAGCGCCATGATACTTCCGCAACCCCCATTCCACACTGATCAGGATAATAATCAGGAAAAACAGCCAGCGTAAATTGATGAGTTCGTTCAGGGCTTCGTTGCTGCTCAGCCGCCCGGCCGGTTTTCGACTGACCAGATCGTCGGCCAGCGATGCCAGCGTTGAGGCATTGTAGAACCGCCCGCCGGTTTGCTGGGCCAGCTGCCGCAGCATCAGGTGATCGGCGGTGGTGTTAATGGCTTCAAACTGCTGCTCCCGAACAATGAATTCGCCCGATGCACTTTCCGCCCGGCCATTCAGCGAAGCCGTGGCCCGAAACCGGTACACGCCCTCCGGCAAATTGCTGACCTCAAACCGGCTGTTGCTGGCCGTCGGGGTATAATTGAAACTGCGCGGAACCGCCCGTTCGTTGGTGATTTCCAGCCGCACCGGCCGGTCGTACAGCTTCTCGTAAATATCGTTGTACATCTCGGTTTCAAACGTCACTTTCTCGCCCGCCAGAAATTCGTTGCGGATTGGATAGACCCGGAGTTTCCGGCGGTCCTCCTTGATCGAAACCAGTTGCATTACTTTCTGAAACAACTCATCCACAACGGCCTGGTTATCGGTCAGGGCGTATTCTTCCAGCCGCCATTCCCAAAGCCCCTCACCCGCCAGAACGGCCGCTTTGCGGGCGCTGGTGTAGTTGATGGCCAGCAGGGGTTTGCTCGTCCGAACACTGCCTACCTGCTGCCACAGCACCACCTCGCTGCCCGGCGACAGTTTAAAATCGCCGAACGGCACCAGCATCGGCGGCAGCCGATCCAGCAGGCTTAGCTTCTGGACGTCCAGGTTCAGCTGCCGGAAATCGGGATTAAACCGGCCCGTTACCTTGTCGGTTTGCCCGCCCCCGGCCACAATCTGCATCACCGGATTGAGGCCGTTGAACGATTGCAGCCCGGATTGATTTCCCAGCACAAACAGAACCGGCGTGTTTTTCTGCAATGCCTTCTGAATGGCCCCCGCACCCGCGTTCTGATTATCGGGCAACTGGTGCAGAATCACCAGGTCATACGCCTTGTCCGGAATGTCGGCGGTTCCGCCGTTCAGGATGCGGATGTCGAGTTCGTAATTCTGATTTTTCTCAATGATGCTCCGCAACGCCTTGATGTCGGGGTGCGGACTCAGGGCCAGCAACAGAATCTTTTCCTTTCCGTCGATGATGTCGATGTATACATCCCGGCGGTTGTTGCGAGGGGTAAATTCGCCACTCTGCGGCAACACCTCCACCACGTAGTGCTGCATCCCTTTCTGGGTGGAGGAGGTTTGAAAGGTTAGTTGCTGAAAGGTTTCCGGCAGGTTGAAATTGACGGTTTGCCGACCCAGCTCCCGCCCATTCTGCCGCAAAACCACCGTACCGCTCCGGCCCTGAAAACCGTAGCTAGCCACGTCGGCCTGGATGGGAAACTGGTTGCCGAGGTACGCAATTTTGTTGGCAACGGCGTCTCTTAGTTGTACATCCCGCTTCGGAATGGTATCGCCCACGCCCACCGTATGCACCGCAAAATTATACCGCCCGAACGTGGGCGACAGCCCCTGGTTGGCAATGCCGTCCGAGATCAATACCACGTCGGTCAGGTTCCGGCCTTCGTAGGCGTTCCGGATGCCGCCGAGCATATTCGATAAATCCGTGGTGCGCTGGCGAAAGGCAACGGTTTTCAGATCACCCGTCACCAGGCTGTCGCCCAGGGTTTGCACCGCCACCTCAATGTCTTCACCCGCCAGGCGGTCGCGTAGTTGGCTGGCGGCTTCCAAGGCCCGATCGAGCTGCGCTTTTCCGGCCACCGTCATCGACTCCGAATTGTCGATGGCCAGCACCACCTTCGGTTTTTCGGTAATGGTCTGGATGCTCCGAATCAGCGGATTCAGCAGCAGAAAACACACCACGCTGACCACCAGAAACCGGAACGCTGCCAGCGACAGGTTCATCCGCTGGCTCCAGCCCGAATTCCGCTGGTACAACGCAAAGGAATAGGCCGCCCCCACCGCCAGGCAAACCAGCAACCACCAGGGAGACGATTGAAAATAAAGTTCGGAGCGCATATTTTTTTAATGATGGCCGGGTCGCCGGTGCGATTATGAATGATGAATTATGAGTGAAAACGAGTTACCAGTCACCACGGATTCGGCAGCTTTTTACTAATTCATCATTCATAATTTAACACTCATCATTACGTTAGCATTCCCCCGTCGACTTGCAGCACCTGGCCGGTGATGTAGCGCGACAGGTCGGAAGCCAGGAACAGGGCGCAGTCGGCCACTTCTTCCGGTTGTCCACCGCGCTTGAGCGGGATGGCCTGCTTCCATTCTTCCATGGCTTTCTCGTTGATTTCGCCGGTCATCTCGGTTTCGATAAAACCGGGGGCAATGGCGTTCGACCGGATGTTACGCGAGCCCAGTTCCAGCGCCACCGATTTGGTAAAACCGATGATGCCGGCTTTGGAAGCCGCGTAGTTGGCCTGCCCGGCGTTGCCCCGAATACCGACCACCGATGTCAGGTTGATGATGGAACCCTGCTTGGCTTTCATCATCGGTTTGATCACGGCTTTGGTCAGGTTAAAGACCGACTTTAGATTAACGTTGATTACGGCATCCCATTGTTCTTCGCTCATCCGCATCAGCAGACCGTCGCGGGTGATGCCGGCGTTGTTGACAACCGCATCAATGGTGCCAAAATCGGCCACGATCTGGGTAGCCAGGTCTTCAGCGGCTTTGAAATCCGACGCGTCGGAGCGGTAGCCTTTGACTTTCACCCCGAAAGCTGCCAGTTCGGCTTCCAGCGCCTGCCCTTTTTCGATGCTTGAAAGGTAGGTAAATGCAATGTTGGCGCCTTCCTGCGCGAAACGGATGGCGATGGCCCGGCCGATGCCCCGCGAGGCTCCGGTAATCAACGCAACTTTTCCTTGAAGTAAACCCATGAAGTAATAGTGAGAGTAACGAAGGTTTAAACGATTGGCCGTAAAAATAGTAGTATATATTCGATCATCCGACTACTTTTGCTCGAAACGTTCGAAAGAGTTGGCCGACTTTTCATTTCAAAAATCCGGAATGCGCGGGAATTTTCCGATTGCCCAACAACGCCTTGCATTCTTCACCGTAATTCCTCCCATAGCCATGATCCGTTTTGCCTTGATCTGTCTGACGGTTTTGTCCAGTCTGCCGACGATCGCCCAGCAAATTCACGCCCACAACGACTACGAAAAACCGGAACCGCTCACGGCCGCCATTCGCCACCGCGCCGGTTCCATCGAAGCGGACGTTTTTCTGGTTGACGGGAAGTTACTCGTTGCGCACGATAAATCCCAAATTCAGCCCGGCCGGACGCTGGATTCGCTCTATCTGAAACCGATTGCGGCCCTGTTCGGGCAGAACAAAAGCCGGTATTCGAGCGGGGCCGTCAGCACGGACCGGAAGTACACGTTTCAACTGCTCGTCGATCTGAAAGACAACGGCGTTGAAGCCATCAAGGAACTGGAAAAGGCCATTGCCCCTTACCGAACCTGCTTCGACCGGTCCATGAACCCGATGGCCATTCAACTGGTGGTGAGCGGAAACCGCCCGCCGGTTGCAAACTGGGTGGATTATCCCACCTACATTTTGTTCGACGGGCGGCCCAGCGAGTTGTACGACGACGAAACCATCAAACACGTGGCCCTGTTCAGCGATACGTTCCAGAATTATTCGCGCTGGAACGGCGAAGGCGAAATGCCCGAAAAAGACCGGGAAACCCTGAAACGATTCATTAAACGGGCGCACAGCCAGAACAAGCCGATCCGGTTCTGGGCTTCCCCCGACAATCCGAACGCCTGGAAACAGCTCGACAAAATCGGGGTCGATTTCATCAATACCGACAAAGTGGAAGAATGCGCCCGTGTGCTGAAATGAAGGCCTAATCCGCCTAACTTCCTTTCCCAACTTTTTATCCTATCCCCTTTTCATGAAAAGAAGATCGTTCATCAATCAGTTGACCGCCGGAACCGCATCGGCAGCCCTGTTGAGCACCCCGCTGAGCGCGCAGACCACCGACTGGCTGCTGCATAACGCGGCCGCCAACGAACTGGCCAACCACAAAATCACGGACATTATGTATTCGCAGGTCCAGCTTAAATGGCCCCGGTTTGTTGGGAAAAATGCCCGTCGGGATATTCACGGCTACGGCCCAAAAGTGAGCGTCTGCATCCTGACGACCGATCAGGGGGCCAAAGGCTGGGGGATGCACGGTCGTCGGCAGGACGAATCGATTGCGTACCTCAGGGGAAAGCGAATTTCGGAAGTTTTTCTGCCGTCGGAGGGCGTCACGGATCCGAAAGCGTTGCCGTTCGATGTGCCGCTGCACGATCTGGCGGGCGTGATTCTGAATAAACCGGTGTACGAACTGATGGGCCGCAAAAAACCGATCACGACCAAGTGCTACAGCGGCATGATTTATTTTGAAGAACTGGAGCCCAAAGAAGGACCGGTGAAAACCGTTGCCAACGGGATGGACAAAATTCTGGAAGCCTGCAACCAGGATTATAAAATGGGATACCGTCAGTTCAAGCTCAAAATCGGCCGTGGCAACATCTGGATGCCGCGCGAAGAAGGGCTGCAACGCGATATCGAAGTGACGAAACTCGTCGCCAAAACGTTCCCGGACGTGGACATTCTGGTGGATGGCAACGACGGTTTTACGGCCGACGGCATCATCGCGTACATCAAAGGAATCGGCGACATTCCGCTGTTCTGGGTGGAAGAACCATTTGCCGAAACCGTTGCCGACTACCGCAAACTGCGGGAATGGCTGAAAACCAACCACGTAAAAACGCTGCTGGCCGACGGCGAAGCGAATCCCGATCAGCAACTCCTGCGCCAGCTGGAAGAGCAGAAGCTCATCGACGTTCACCTGACCGACATGATCGGATACGGTTTTACGCCCTGGCGCAAGATCATGCCGGAACTCAAAAAGCTGGGCATCCAGTCGTCACCGCACGCTTTTGGGGAGTTGCTGAAGTCGTATTACTGCGCCCACCTCACGGGCGCGCTGGGCAATACGGTGACCATTGAGGGCGTCCCGGCCACCAGCGAAGACGTGGATTTTGGCGCGTATAAAATTGAGAACGGCAAGCTCATTCCCTCACCGGCACCCGGTTTTGGCATGAAAATGTTAAAAACCGCCTAGAAGCGTTGTGGCACAAAGGATACCCGGGTTAATCAGAGAATCCCAGATAACCTCTGATTAACCCGGTGTACTAACGCCCCTATTGGCCCGGCGCCGAGATCACGCCCAGATACCGGCCCATCCAGTAGGGTAACAAAAATGAATCGCCGGCGCTCAACTCGCTCAGGCCGTTGCCCCCGGGCCGGTCCAGTTTGAACAGGTTGCGATTGTGTTTCAGCTCCGGGCGCTCATCGGGCGGCAACACCGTAATCGTTGTCTGGCCCCGGAAGTTTTCGGGCAGCAGTTCAATGTCGTTCCGGTGGCCGTTCATCACGCTCCACTCGATCATGTCCAGCGGAAATTCCTGCAAATGCCAGATGCTTTCGTCCAGATCAAACTCGCTCGCACCCGTCATGGCGTAACACAAATTCCAAAGGCTGTTTTTTTCCGGGCGTTCAAATTCCCAGTGCTCCCGGATCGTGGCGCCGAATTTGGTTTTCAGTTCCTGATTGAGTGCGTACGGATACAGACACCAGTAGGCCAGAAAATACATTTCGTCGTCGGAGTGATTCCATTCCTGCGACAGCATTTTGGCCCAGTCGCTGGCGTTGGCGGGCGTTCGGCCAATTTCGCCCATCGGCCGCAGAAGGTTTTCGAGATACCCGTGCTTCTGCATCAGCTCCTCCGCTTTTTCCTTAAAAACCGGCTTTTGGGTGAAATGATAAGCCGCCTGCAAAAACGCGATGATGTTGGAGGAATTAATTTTCCGGTCGCCCACCATGGTCGGAAAACCGTTGACGTAATCGGGATGCCACTTGCCCCAGAGCGTTGGTTTGCCGTCAAAATCAATCAGATACCAGTCGTTTTTGATAATGGAGGTCATCAGTTTGTCGATCAGGTCAATGGCGCGCTGGCGGGTTTCACCCCCGGTCAGTTCGGCAATTTGGGTCAGGGCAAACATCTGTCCGACGGTCTGGTCGCTGCTGGTGGTGCCGCGCCAGTCCCAGCGGCCGTCTTTGGCGTGGGTCCAGCCGTTGGTGAGTCCGCCATCCCATTTCTCCGGTTTAAACTTGAAATACCCTTTCCGCTCGAAACCGCGTGCGAAATAACCCGGCCTGCTGGTGATCGTGAAAAGTCGCTCCATCGCGTCGAAGGACTCCATCCAGTTCCGCTGGGCCTCCGGATCGCCGGTGACTTTAAATTTATACAACTGACTTACCAGGTACATGGCCGTCCAGAGGTTGTCGCTGTCGCGCTGCCCCATCTCAAACGTGGACAAATCGCCGTTTTTGAGCGTCGAAACGTCGCAATTAAAACCGTACCGGATGTGTCGCTGCCGCACCTGGCGGTCATACACCAGCGACTTTTCGTACAGGGTCATCGGTTTAAAGCTAATTTCCCCCAAGCCCTTGTGGGTCAGGATCAATACGTTGCTTCCCTCTCCTTCTGAAAGATGCACCACCTGGTTTCCGGGCAACCAGCGCTCCCCGTAGTAGTAGTTGAATTTTCCATCGGGCCGCAACATGAACGCGCCCCGGTTTGAGCCAAACCAGAGGTTTCCGTGGAGGTACGCGAGGGCGGTTAGGGCGGTCACCGGCAACTTTTTCTGCACCGGCAACACGGTTTTGTTCTGCTCCGGATCAAAGACAAAATAGCCATCGCGCGTGCCAATGTACACCTGGTTTTTCACCAGATCGAAGCAGGTCAACCCGGCTTGCCGGACTGCGGTTTTCAATTTTTTATCAGGCAATGAAAACTCAGAAACCGATTGATTTCCCAGCAACCAGAAGCGGTTTTTTGCCGCGTCGAATTTCAGGTCGATCAGCCGGTCGTTGTCCACCGTTCCGGTCCAGATCACCGCCGAATTCTGAATCAGTTTCAAGTTCGTTCCGTCCGAAACCAGAAATGTGTTGCGGTCGGCGGCCGGGCAGAAAAGCCGGGCTTGCGGCATTCCGTGGTCTTCCAGTACCTTTCCGGCCCAGGCGTTGCTCAGGACGGTTTTATCGTCTAAGTATACGAACTGCTGCTGACACAGGCCCAACCCGGCTAGTTTTTTGTCGGCCATCGGTCGGTAGGCGTGCACCGGTTCCAGCGTTCCCGGGTATTGAAACTGCCCGCCTTTCGGGTGTAACAATCCTTTTGCCGACAGAATCTGAACCGTTCCGTTGCGATCCCGGTAAACCTTCGAAACCGCCAAGGATGTATCCTTCAGATAATGCCGGACGCTGTAGTCCTGCACGTACGGAACGTCTTTGTAAACCGGCCGCTGGGCGTTCGATTGCCAGACAAGGATCAGAAAAAGAAATAATAAAACCGGCTTCATAAAATTGAAATTTCAAAGCGTTCATCAGAGGATACCAGGGATACTCAGAGAAGCCCAGACAACCGCTGATTTTCTCTGAGTAACCCTGGGCAATAACACCCCTACTTATTTGGCGCGGAAATCACGCCCAGATACCGGCCCATCCAGTAGGGCAGCAGCCAGATATCGCCCGCACTGTGCTCCGAACCGCCACTGCGGCCTTTCCGGTCGAGCGTAAACATGTTGCCGTTGTGCCGCTGAATGGGTCGTTCGTCGGGGGGCAACACCTCTCTGGTAGTCTGGCGCCGGAAATTTTCGGGCAGCAGTTCAATGTCTTTCCGGTGGCTGTTGGCAATCGACCAGTCGATCAGGTCGAGCGGATGTTCCTGCAAATACCAGACAGCCTCTTTCAAGTCAAATTCCTTCGTGCCGGTCATGGCCGCGAAAATATTCCAGGCACCCTCTTTTTCCGGGCGCTCAGCCTGCCAGTGGTCCAGAATCTGTTTCTTAAAACTTGCTTTCAATGTATCGTTCAGCGCATACCGATACAGGCCCCAGTACCCAACAAAGTACATTTCATCATCCGAGTGGTTCCAGCCGTCGGACATGTGTTTGCTGTGGTCGTCGGCATCGTCGGCGGCCCGGCCGATTACCTTCATCGAACGCATCATGTTGGCATAATACCCGTGTTTCTGCATCAGTTCAAACGCCTTCTTTTTGTATTTTTCCTTTTTCGTAAAGTGATAGGCGGTTTGCAGCATGGCCACAATGTTCGATGAATTCAGCTTGCGGTCGCCCACATTGGTCGGAAAAGCGTTGACGTATTCCGGATTCCAGCGCCCCCACTGCGTTGGTTTGCCGTCAAAATCAATCAGGTACAGGTTGTTCTTAAGGATGTGACTCATCAGCGTGTCGATCAGCGTCACCGCCCGGCTTTTCAGATTCTGGTCGGGAATGAGTTCGGCCATGGCCCCAAACGCGAAAATGTGCCCGATCACTTCATCGCTGCTGGTGGTCGATTTCCAGTCCCAGTCCGGGTGTTTGGAATGTTGCCACCGTTCCGGGTCCGACAGCTCTTTCATGTGACCGCTGCGCTCGAACGACCGCGCCGGAAAACCGGGTACCGAAGTTACCGTGTACAGGCGTTCCATCGCGTCGAGCGACTCGCGGCAGTTTTGCAGGGCTTCCGGATCTTTCGTCACCGCATACCGGAAAATTTCACCGCCCAGATACATTGAAGTCCACAAACCGTCGTTGTCCGAATCGTCCAGGTAACCGGTAGCCAGATTTCCCTTTTCCATCCGCTCCAGCGACGCGTTAAAGCCCACCCGCATGTGCCGGCTCCGGACCTGATTATCAAAGAAAACCGCCTTATCGTGGAGCGTCATCTGCTTGAAACAAATCTGCCCCAACCCGGCTTTGGTCAAAATCAGAACCGAATTTTTCGGCCCTTTGGCGATGTGGACCACCTCGTCGCCGGGTAGCCAGCGCTCGCCGTTGTAGTAATCAAATTTACCATCGGGGCGCAGCGCAAACGCGCCTTGTGAGGAACCAAACCACAGCTTTCCGTCCACCTCGGCCACCGCCGTGATGTCGGTCGCGGGCAGTTTTTTCCGCAGGTCGCCCACCTGCTTTTTCGTCGCTACGTCAACTTCCAGGTAGCCATCGCTGGTGCCAATCACTACTTTTTTGCCCTGAGTCGTCAGATCAAAAGCCCTAAAATTAGCTCCGTCCAGCACCTTGGCCAATTTGGGAGACGCCAACGGAACCGTCGAAAGCGACTTTTTCCCCAGCACCCAAAACTGATTCGCGCCCGGCTGAAACCGCAGCCCAATCACCTCGTCATTCGGCAGGCTGCCGGTCCAGAGGCTTTTGGAATCCTTCACCAAGCTCAGCGACGCGCCGTCGGAAACCAGAAAGGTCAAGCCGGGGGTGCCGGCGAAAAACCGGGCTTTCGGCAGGGCGTGTTCGGAGAAAAGCTTGCCGGCCCAGGCATTGCTCATTACCACCTGATCGGTGAGGTACACCAACTGCTGGTCGAGTGCGCCCAAAGCCGTCAGGTTTTTGTCTTTCGTAAACCGGTACGTATTGTCCGGTTTCAGCGTGCCGGGGTACAAAAACTGCCCGCCGTGCGGATGCAGCAAATCCCCGTCGGAATTGAGAATCTGAATGACGCCGTTGCGATCAGCAAAAACCGCCTGGAGCGTGCCGTTGGCCTTATCGGCGTAATATTTGACGCTGTAATCCTGCCAGAACGGTTTGTCCTGATAGACGGGTTGCGCGCTGGCAGGGGCCCAAGCAAAGAATAACGCAATGAGAATGAGGTGAATAGGTTTTTTCATACGAAACGGGGATTGTATTCGCTGCTACCGACAGCGGTTGGGTACGGGCAATACGGTTTTCTTTTACGGGTGTTTTCAGGGTTTTCGGTCGCCCGGCGAACCCGCACGAACGGGCTGCGAAACCAGCTTTGCCGGATCGACGACCACGTGTTTGATCGACTTCTGGCCTTTCGCCAGATGGTACGAATACGTCAGGTGCAACAAGCCATCGGGCGTCTGAATCAGGGCTGGGTACGAAAAACCGCCTTCGTTTTTGGCCTTGTCCTCCACCCGCAGTTTCCACGGCCAGGTTTTGCCTTCGTTGTCCGACAAAAACAGGCTGAGCCGGTAGCGACCATCGTCGATGTCGTTGCCCAGAAACGCCCATTTCCCATCGGCGAGCCCGAGCAGTTCGACGCTGGCGGTATTCGGAATGGTGGATTTAACGGTTGCGGTCCAGCTTTCACCGTTGTCGGTCGATTCGCTGATGTGCACGCGGCTCGGCTGGTCCCCACTGTCGCGCAGGTAGGCCACCACCGTTCCGTTTGCCCGGCGGGCCAGCGCCGGTTGAATCGGTCCCCGGCCCACAATGGGCAAACCCGGCCGCCAGGAAGCGCCGTCGTCGTCGGAAATCGCCACCAGCGACATATTCAACCCGTCGGAGTAAACCGGTAGCAAAATCCGTCCCGTGGGGAGTTGCAGCGGTTTGATGCGCGTCATCCAGCCCGTGCTGCGTTTGCGCGCGTCGCGGCTCGCTTCCAGAATCATGTCGTCGTACTTCGGGGCGTATTCGGCCCAACCGGCGGTATTTTCCGGCAATTGCTTAAACCGGTTTTTGACTTCTTCCGCAAACCGGTCATCCGGTTTCAGGAAAATATTATCCTGCCAGCTCCAGGTCGGCGCCCCGGCTTTGGAATAGTCGGTGGCGGTTTTCAGCCGCAGGATGGACTCTTCCCAGCGGTTGGCCTGCACGGCAATCCAAACCAGAAAAAGTTTGTTCTGCCGGTTGAGAAACAAAACCGGGTTGCAGTCCGGTAAATAGGGTGTGTCGGCCATCAGAAACGGCGGGCTCCAGGTTGCTTGTCCTTTGGCCAGCCGGGCCCCCATGATCTTCACATCGTCGGCGGTCCGTTCCCCCGTGCCCTGAAACCAGGCCGCCAGCAGATCGCCGTTGGGCAGGGCCACCAGGCTGCTGCCGTGAACGTGCTCGTTCTGCTCCGGAAAAATCAGTTCCTCGCGCACCACCGCCGTTCTGGACTGCGCCAGTACCCCGCTGGTAATCAGGAGCAAGCCAATAAAAACCGCCTTCCGTTTTTTCATGGGTTACTTGATTGCTTTCCGGCGCTCCATCAGTTCCCGCCAGGTGGTTAAAACAATGCCCTCCGATTGGATAAAGGCTTTCAGGTCCGGGTCCATCATCGAGAGCATATCGGCATACCGCGATCCGCCCGAACCGCTGATGTATTTGAAAGTTTCGTTCAGGTCGTTGCTGTGGATGATGATCATGGCAACCCCCGGTTTCATCTTCGTCAGAATTTCCTTGAACCGCTGCGTTTTGTATTTCCCCCAGGCTTCGGGGCTTGGATTTGGGGTATCTTTCGGTTTCCAGCCGCCAGTGTCGGCGTAGAGATCATCCAGGACCGGCAAACCGGCTTTCCAGATTTTTTCGCCAATGGCCGGCGCCTGCTTGAGCGATTCCGGAATGGGCAGGTTCATCCCCTCCTTCCACTTGCCCTGGGCTTTCAGTTTGTCGATCACCGGCTGAATTTCGCTATCGACCAGCAGGGTGTTGTTGCCGCCGGGGAACATGACCGGAATGCCGTACGCAACGCCCACCTTGATGTAGCGTTCCACAAAAGCCGGGATGGCAAAGAGCGTGCCCATATGCGAATCGAGGTGCGTTGGTTTCAAGCCCATTTTTAGCGCCCGGTCGATCTGCGCCCGCATTTCGAGTTCCACCTCGTCGGGGCTGGCGTTTTTCACCACCTCGGCCACCGACGGCCACAGGGCGCCTTCCGGGTCGGTCAGGCCCGGAACCTGCTTGCTGCCCGCCAGCGGGGCCCAGCGGTAGTCTTTCCACTCGGAGGTCAGCGTGAGGTGGATCCCGGCGTCGATGGCCGGATTTTGCAGGACATACTTGACAAAACTAGCCGACCAGGCGCAGGGCATCATGATGCTGGTGGAGGTGGCTACCCCCTGCTCAATGGATTTGATCGTGCCCTGATTGGCCGACAGGAACATCCCGGCATCATCGACGTGGAAAATGACAATTTTCTTGCCTTTCGGATACCCAAGCTGCTCGGCATAGGTGGTTTTCGGCTGTGCGATGGCGCTTGAAATGGTGACCAATAAGAGGAAAAAGGTGTTTAACTTATTCATATGTAAAAAATTATTTCGCAGAGTTTATCAGAGAAAATCAGAGTTAAGCAGAGAATAAAACACGCTGATTTTCTCTGATAAACTCGGTGTAATAACCCCTCATTCAATCATCTTCAAATACCGCCCCATCCAGTACGGCAGCAGCCAGAAAACCGGCTCGCGCTCGATGCCCGGATCGCCGTTGATGGCCGACCAGGGGTTTTTGTCCCAGCGCACCACGGTCCGGATGCTGGCGGGCGGTAGTTTGTCAATCTGCAGATCGTCCAAAACCGGGTGGCGACTCACTGTCACGTCTTCGCGTTTGGTGTGATCGAATACCCAGTTGACCAGATCGAGGGGGGTATCGACCAGAAACTCCACCGACGCATCCAGGTCCGTCTGCTGGTTTCGGGCGTAGCAATAAAAAAAATTTACCAGGGGATTGCGGTCGTTCCGGCGCCGTTCCATCCACGCATCCATGTGCTGTTCGTAGAACGCCCGCAGCTTCGGATCTTTTTCGCAGCGGATCAGAATCGGGTAGACATACGCCTGCAACATCACATCGAAATAAATAAACCAGGCCGGGTTTTGCTGCGGCACCTTCGCCATGTTGTCGAGGTAGTGCTCCTTTTCGATCAGCCGCCGGTATTCGGTTTCGTAGTTTGCCCGACCGGTCATGTGGTAGGCCAGTTTGAGAAACGCCAGCATTTCCATCGAATTCTGAAACCGGTCGGGGGCCCATTCCGGGTCGCGGTTCAGTTGCTCCGGCGACCAGACCGCCCAGCGCGTCGGCTGACCGTCGACATCCACAAAATTATAGTGGTGTTTGATCAGGTAATCGACAATCCGGGCGACGTGCTGCCGGACGGTTTTCTTCTCGGCTTCGTCGGCCACCAGCTCATAATAAAGGTAATAGCCAATCATATGGCCGCACATTTCGTCGCTGCTCGTGTCGCCTTTCCAGAGCCAGCGCCCGTCTTTCGACTTCCGCCAGCGGATTTCCACCGGTTTGAAACGCGGTTCTTTCACCAACTCGTCGGCCAATTGGCGGGCCGTAAAGGCGCGGTTTCCGTCGTCCACCTCCGTCCAGTGGGCCGGAACGATGGTGCGGGCAAAAAAACCGTCGGTGCCGGTCACTTCCTGCAGGAGCTTCAAAAACCGGAAGGCTTTGGCGGCCTTCTCCTTGGCGTCCGGGCTGCGGGTCGTGGCATACCGGAAACATTCCATCGCCAGGTAATTGCCCGTATATTCCCCATCGTTGTCATCATCGTCCGGAGCAAAAGTCGTGGTGTCGCCGGGAACTTTCAGTTTGCACTGGCCCGCAATCCAGGGGTCGCGGATGTGGCGCTTCATCAGCACGTCGTAGAAATAATCGTTCTTCTGAGCCAGCGTCATTTTCCGTTTCTTGATGGCACTCACGCCCTTCGAGGTTGCAATCCAGGCAGTGCCGGCCTGATCGAACGCGATGGCATTCACCTTATCGTCCAGCAACCAGCGCCGGCTAAACCGCAACGAGTGGCTGCTGTCCGACCGGTAGCGCACCACGCCCACGTCCGTGCCGACCCACATTGTGCTGTCGGGTGCGCGTTCGACGCAGCTGACGTAAATGGATGGAATCCCGTTCTCCGGCTTCAGCGTTTTTTTCAGTTGGCCGTCCGCCAGAATGCTTACCCCACCCAGGCCCCCCGCCCACAACTTTTGTTCGGCATCGAAGGCAACGCCCTTGACGTACGCGCTGATCAGGTGATTGGTATCGTAGAAATAATTCGTTGTGTCGGTTTTATGATGATACAGGCCCACGTCGGTCCCGATCCACAAACCGCCCCGCCCTTCGGTGATCGCTTTCCGGATTGATCGCACGTTGGGAAATTTCACCGGTTTCCAGCCGGATGCGTTCTGCAACCAGACACCCCTGGGCCCCAACGCGTACAGCCCTTCTTTGGCCACGCAGAAGGCTGCAATGGGCGATTCCGGGCCGGTGATGCGTTCGATTTGACTGTTTTTGTACCGATACAGCCCGTTCCAGGTTCCCAGCCACACCGCCGACTCCGCATCGACGGTCACGGCAAAAGCCGGGCCCTGGTCAGCTTCCGGCAGCGCGCCAACCCAGTTGCGCTGATCCGGTTTTTTCACGAAAACCCCGGCGGCCGTGGCGGCCCAAACCCGGTTTTCCGGATCAACGGCCAGGCTGCGTACCTGGTTTTGGTCCGGATTGGCACCGATCGGGTACGGTTCGTGGTATTCCTGCCAGAAAGCTGCATCCGGGTAGACGGTTTGCTCCCCCACAGCCTGGTCCGGCTGGCGGCAGGACCATCCGAACCAGGCAAGCAGGCAGCAGGATACAAGCAGGTGAGTAGGGCAAAAATCCTTCATCAACGAACGATGATTTTCCCAGTATACTCAGCGGGAAGCATTCCGGGCTATTGGGGGTGGGGAGCAATTTTACGGTTTTGTTAATTCTGAAAGTTTCTCCAGACCCGGATAGTCCTTTTAAAAACTTTGCCAGTATTTCCAGTGGCAACTACCCGCTGTTTATGACTTTTCGACTGACCCTCACCCCCTTTGTCTGCTTTATCCTGCTTTTTCTGGCCCCCTGCGCTGCGGTGCAGGCCCAACTTCATAAAGACTATCCGCCTTCGGTTTATCCGGACCGGCTGACGCTGGGCTGGCAGGAAAACCCGGCTACCTCGCAATCCGTCAACTGGCGCACCGACTCCACGGTGACCAGCGCCGTGGGGGCCATCGCCGAAGCCGATCCCTCGCCCGAAGTCGCGACCAATGCCACCACCGTCGCGGCCACCACGCAGGCCGTCAAGCTCGACGGTTCGACGAAATTGTACCATACGGTTCACTTCAAAAACCTGAAACCGGCGACGAAATACAATTACCGGGTCGGCGACGGCACCCACTGGACCGAATGGTTTCAGTTTACCACCCCCCACGATCAACCGGTGCCGTTTTCCTTTATTTATTTCGGTGATGCCCAGAACGACATTCGCTCGCTCTGGTCGCGGGCCATTCGGGGCGCGTATTCCACCATGCCCCAGGCGGCTTTTATGATTCACGCGGGCGACCTGATCACGACTTCCAATGCCGACTGGCAGTGGGGCGAATGGTTCGAAGCCGGGGGCTGGATCAACGGCATGATTCCGACGCTGGCGACGCCCGGCAACCACGAGTATTTCAAGGATGACGACGACCAGCGCAAGGTTTCTCGGCACTGGCGGCCCTCGTTCGTGCTGCCCGAAAACGGCCCCGACAAGCTAAAAGAAACCGCCTATTACCTCGATTACCAGGGCACCCGGTTTGTCTCGCTGGATTCGCAGGGCGCCCTGCTGGATTCGACGGTTCTGGACGCGCAGGCCGACTGGCTGGTGAAAGTTCTGAGCAACAATCCCAACCGCTGGACGGTGGTGACACATCACCACCCGATTTATTCGACCAAAGCGGGCCGCGACAACGAGGAATGGCGGGCTAAAATGGAGCCGATTTACAAAAAATACAAAGTCGATCTGGTGCTGCAGGGCCACGATCACACCTACGGCCGGGGCCTCAACATGCCCCTGGGTAAAAACCGGAAATACCCCGACGGACCGATTTACGTCGTTTCGGTGAGCGGACCGAAAATGTACGACATCGGTTTGCAGGACTGGATGGACCGGGCGGCTTCCAATACGCAGCTTTACCAGGTTATCTCCATCAACGGCGATAAGCTTTCCTACCAATCGTATACGGTGACTGGTGACGTGTACGATTCCTTTGAACTGGCGAAAAACAGCAAAGGAATCAACCAGTTGACCGACCGGACCCGCGCCCTGAAACCCGAACGGCTGGACTTGCCTACTGAATACCAGAAGCGGTTTAAGCCCGAACAACTGGAAGAATACAACCGCCGATTCAAAGCGTACAAAGCCAGAAAAAGCCAATAATACCACCAAATAAGCACATTTCGCAAATTGAGGATAGATTTACGCATTTTGCGACGCGATTCTTGTTTATAAAATCTATTTTTAACCTACAAAACGACCCGAAGCAGCCCTATCCATACCTAAGAAGAAATACTAGTACCCAGACACCCGTAATTTAAACGATTCCTAATCACCCATAACAATGGATTGTCTTGATGAACGTATTCTCCGCAAAGTGATCCAGGGCGATCAGAATGCCTTTGCGGAGTTATATAAGTACTACCGGACACCGGCCCTTAAATTTTGCATTACCCTGCTGAAAGATGAAGAAGAAGCCGAGAACATGATTCATGAAGTTTTCATCAAAATCTGGGACCGTCGCTCCCAGATTAATCCGGCTCTCAACTTCACCTCTTACCTCTTTACCTGCCTGCGGAACATGGCGTTCGACTATCTGAAAAAGATGGAGAAAAACAACCAGCTCAAGCAAGTTTATCTGGAGAAAATGGTGGCCGCCCGCGACGAGGAACAGGACGATAAGGAAGTCAAATTCCAGCTTCTCTACACGGCCGTTAACCTGCTGTCGGAAAAGCGGAAACAGATTCTGTACCTCAACATTGAAGAAGGAAAATCGTATCAGGAGATTGCCGAAATGCTGATGATTTCCAAAAATACCGTAAAGAACCAACTGGTAAAAGCCAAGCAGTTTCTGCGCGAAAAAGTTGATATGGCCGCTCTATAATTTCTGCTATTTCTAACCCGTTACCCACCAAACGTCATTCCGGCTTCGTGCCGGAATGACGTTCTTTTTTTTGGCCTCTTTCCAATGCTTCGGCCGGTCTTTCTCTAAAAATATTTCTCTGATCAATAGTCTTTTACGGACCCCGAAACGTATTATAGGCAACTTACCAAACTACCCGAGGAATGGTACGGTCTCGCGCCGAATATTTAATCAACCGCCTGATCAGCAACACGCTGTCCGATAAAGAATTGGACGAGTTGCTGGAGGGAATAGTCAACGATGAGACGCTGAAGGAATATTCGCCAATTCTGGAAAAATACTTTAATGAATTGGTGGAACAGGATAACCATGATCGGAATCCGGAATGGCCGGTTGGTTCAGAACAAGGTGGCGCGTCGGCCGAGAAGCGGCCAACGCCCCGTTTTTTTCGGATGAAGTTGGCGCCGTATCGCAGCATGGCGGCTTTTATTGCGGTTTTACTGGGGATCGGCAGCGCGTATTATTTCCTGTCCGACAACCAGCCTAAACGTTCAAAATTACTACCGCCCCCAAATCGGCTGGCTACGCACTCCAGCGTTCCGACCAAAGAAGAAACCATTCCGCGCGGAAAACGGAAAAGTTTACGGCTGAGCGACGGGAGTTATGTCAAACTTAATTCGGAAACGAAAATGAGTTTTCCCCGTGAGTTTGGAAAAACCGGGCGCACCGTTTCACTCCGGGGTGAAGCTTTTTTTAACGTTAATCGAGATGCGTCCCGGCCCTTTGTTATTTCGCTGGAAAACCTAAAGATTAATGTGCTTGGCACCTCTTTTAATGTCAAGGATTATGCGGACGAACAGGAAGTGGAAATAACCGTCCAGTCGGGGCGGGTCAACGTTAGCCTGAATTCAGAATTATCCACCCCGGTTATCTTGCGGAAAGACCAAAAATTAATCTTCAACAAATCAACCGAAAAATTTAAAGTTATCGGCGTCAATGCCGAGCAGGAAAGCAGCTGGATAAATGGTTCCCTTCAGTTTAATAATACGCCTTTGCGCCGGGTTGAACAAATCCTTGAAAAGTGGTACAATGTCGATATTATCATTGAAAATGAGTCGCTTTATGATGCTTCGTTAACGGGCAAACACCTGAACGAAAGCCTGGTTTCGATGCTGGAATCCATCACCTACGCCCTTGATGCCCGCTACGAAATAAAAGGCCGGACCGTCCTGATTCTGAATTAACAAAATCTTAAACTGTAAAACGATGAAAACGATCAGCAACACCTCGTAATTTGATGCGGAAAGTAGATTTATCACAGTTGAAGATCACCACCTATCTACGAATACCAACTACTTAATTTTATCCCTTATGAACTCGAACTTTATCTTAAAACGCCTGCTTAGGTCCCTCTTCGCGCTCGTGATTCTGGCGGGAATGGGTAGCCCGGCAGCCTGGGCCGACCGGCCGGAAATCGATCTGGAGAATGTCAAGTTGAATTTTTCCCGCGAGGAAGGAAAAATCAGTTCGATCATCAGCAAAATCACCAAGATTACCGGGTATGTTTTCCTGTATGAAGACAACCTGAAAACCGATCTGGACAAACGCGTGCGTATCGACAACGGCACGACCCTGCAGAACGTCCTGGGCAGCATTTCGCAGCAATCGACGCTCGAATTCAAAGCTGTTAACAAAAACATCGTCATCCGGAAAAAGAGCAGTCAGCCGACCGAACCCGCGGACGTGAAACAAGGTCGCAAGGTGAGCGGCCGGGTCACGTCCAAAACCGACGGAGCCGCCCTACCCGGGGTGAACGTCGTTCTGAAAGGCACGCAAACCGGGGCCAACACCGACGGCGATGGCCGGTATTCCATCGACGTGACCGGTTCAAATCCGGTTCTGGTGTTTTCCTACATCGGTTTTGAAACGCAGGAATTTTCGGTGGGCAGCCGCGGCACCATCGACCTGACGATGACCGAAAGCGCCGAGACCCTCCAGGAAGCGGTGGTAACCGCCCTGGGCATCAAACGCGAAAAACGCTCACTGGGGTATGCGGTTTCGGACGTGAAAGGCGACGCCCTGACCAACGTACCGCAGGAAAACGCCATCAACTCCCTGGCCGCCCGCGTACCGGGCGTAGCCATCAACCAGACCAGCGGAGTCGGTTCATCCATCAGCGTCGTTATCCGGGGTGCCAAATCGCTGACGGGCGACAATCAGCCGCTGTTCGTGATCGATGGCGTGCCGGTGGCCAACAGCCTGAACAACCTGCGCTCCATGGGTGACCGCAATAACGTGGATTACGGCAACGCAATTTCGGATTTGAACCCCGAAGATGTTGAAAGCATTTCGGTCCTGAAAGGCCCAAGTGCAGCGGCTCTTTACGGTTCGCGCGCGGGGAACGGGGTGATTCTGATTACGACTAAAAAAGGCACAAAAGGCAAAGGACTGGGCATCACGTTCTCGACCAGCAACGTGTTCGAGCGTCCGTATGAATACCTGGATTTCCACTACAAATACGGCAATGGCGACCGCAACAACCGTCTGGACGAAAGCTCGGCGTACTGGGGAGGTCCGGCGCTGGACGTGGGCAACACCGCCGTTCAGTGGAACAGCCCGGTGGGTGCCGACGGCAAAAAGGTGGCAACTCCGCTGGTGTCTTACAAAGACAACATGAAGAACTTCCTGGAAACCGGGATCACCTCGACCAACAACATTGCGCTGGCGGGTTCGGGCGACAAAGCCACCTACCGGATTTCGTTCAACAACATGACCAACAAAGGGCTGATCCCGAATTCCGACCTTTACCGGAACTCGCTGGCATCGGCCGTGACGTTTGATATCAACAAGAATTTCAAACTGAGCACGAACCTGAACTTTGTGCGGTCGAAATCAAACAACCGTCCGTCGACCAACAACCGGGGGGCCAATCCGCTGGAAGCGGTTTATCTGTATCCGCACGTCGATGTTCGTGAGCTGAAAAATTACTGGATTCCGGGCAGCGAAGGCATTCAGCAACTGGCGCCTTCGACCAACGGCGACAACCCGTATTTTCTGGCGTATGCCCTCACGAACGGATTTATCCGCGACCGGATTTTTGGAAACATCAAGCTGGATTGGGCCATCTCGCCCGAACTTTCGGCCTACGCCCGGGTGTCGCACGATCAGTTCGCTGAAAACCGGGAAACGAAAATCCCCTGGAGCTACTCACGGGTGAAAAACGGTGGGTATTTCCTGCAGGACCTGGCCCGTCAGGAAACCAACGCCGACTTTTTGGTTACGTACCGGAAGAAAATCAACGACTTCGACTGGAGCGTTTCCGGTGGTGGAAACTACATGACGCAGACCTACCGTGAATCGTATATGGGGGGATCGGTGCTGACTATTCCAGCGCTGTACCGGATTTCGAACGTTCCCAACACGGCTTTGCAATTCTCGAACGGAACCTCGCAAAAAGCCATTTACAGCTTATTGGGAACGGCCAACCTGGGCTACAAAGATCAGGTTTATCTGGATCTGACGGCGCGGAACGACTGGTCGAGCACGTTGCCAGCGGCCAACCGCTCCTACTTCTACCCTTCGGCCTCGCTTAGCTGGCTGGCCAACTATACGTTTAACCTGCCCTCGGAAATCTCGTTGCTGAAACTCCGCGCCAACTGGGCGCAGGTTGGTAACGATACCGATCCGTACCGGCTGGTTCCGGCCCTGGGAACGGGTGCCTGGGGAAGCCTGATTACGACCAACGTTTCGGGAACCCTGCTGAACCCGCAGCTCAAACCGGAAATTCAAACCTCCACCGAATTTGGGGTTGAACTGAACCTGTTCAATAACCGGGTGCGGTTTGACGGAACCTACTACAACGCCGAAAACCGCAACCAGATTCTGACGGTAACGACGCCGAACTCGTCCGGCTACGGCAGCAAGCTGATCAACGCCGGGGCACTGGTGAGCAAAGGCTGGGAAATTTCGCTCGGCGGCACGCCGATCAAGAACGACAACGGCTGGACCCTCGACCTGAACGTAAACTTTACGCGCAACCGCACCACCATCAAGGAACTGGCGCCGGGCATCGACTTCTACCAACTTTGGGATGACAACAACGGCGGTGCGTTCAGCTTCGTGGGCGAAGAAATCGGAAACCTCTACAGCCGCGGTTTTGCGACCGTGACCGACCCGAATTCTCCCTATTACCGCTGGCCGATCCTGAGCAAAAACGGCGAATGGACGGCCATCAACGACCGCAACGCCCGCGTGAAAGTCGGCAACTTCAACCCCCGGTTCATGATGGGGATGCAGGCTGCGCTTTCCTACAAGCGGTTTACGCTGAACGCCAGCTTCGACTGGCGGAGTGGTGGTAACTTCCAGTCGTATACCTACCGCTACGGCGAGTCGGACTGGCGGTCACAACGTCAGTTGGATAACCTGATTCCGGGTGGTCAGAATTCGGCTTCCGATCTGGCTGCGCTGCTGAAATCCGATCCGGAAAAATACATCATTCCGCAGAATGGAAACTTCCCGCGCGTGGGTGGTCATACGCAAGACACGGGCGGCATTGGGTTCGACTCCAACGGCGACGGTGTGCTGGAATACGACGGCGGTTTTATCCCGGGTGTCATTCAGAACGCCGACGGCTCCTACACCGAGCACCTGGGCGGTCCCGGCACCAACGTTTACCCGATCACCGACACGTATCCGTGGAGCTTCAACCAGCAAATCACGTTCGACGCTTCATTCGTGAAACTGCGGGAACTGTCGCTGGGCTACAGCGTACCGAAACTGTTCGGACTGCGGAACGCCAACATTTCGGTCTACACCCGGAATCTCGTTCTCTGGACAGCCTCTAAAATTGGCATCGACCCCGAGCGCGCCTTCCAGGCCGACGGCGGCCGGTTCCGTCAGGGAATCGAGTTGCAGAACGTAATGCCCTGGACGGTTCCGGTGGGCTTCAAACTAGGTTTCAGTCTGTAATCGCACTACTGATAAACGAATTTCTTATGAAACGAATAAACGTATTTTCCAAAGCGCTTTTCGTGGTCGGTCTGCTCATCTTCGCTTCCTGCGAGGATAAGCTGACGGAGCTGAACGAAAACCCCAACGTGGTTGACCCCGCATCGGCCAACCCGAACATGCTGATGCCGACGGTGATGGTCGACGCAGCAAAAAACTACCTGAGTCTGGGCTACGGCGACGCAGCCGGTATTGTGCAGCACACCCAGAAAGATGGCTGGTTTAGCGGACACAACAGCTACGACTGGTCGCCCAACGACTGGAGCGGGTACTACAACCTGCTGCGGAACAACGACTTTCTGTACAAACGCGCCCAGGCGCTCGATTACAAATTTCACCAGGGCGTGGCGCTGACCATGAAGGCGTTTTTGTTTGGAAACATCACCGACCTCTGGGGCGATGCGCCGTATACGGATGCCTTGAAGGGCGATGTTTCCAACGACTACATTCTGCCGAAGTACGACAGCCAGGAGGTGATCTACAAAGGCATCATCGAAGACCTGAAAGCCGCTTCGGCCCTGTTTGCGACGGGCGACGTAACGGGCTACCGGACGGGCTACGATGTTTACTACAACGGTGACGCGGCCAAATGGCAACGGTTTGCCAACTCGCTCCTGCTGCGGTATTACCTGCGGATTTCGGCCAAACTGCCGGACATTGCCAAAGCCGGTATCGAGAGCATTTATACCTCGGGGGTTTACATCAAAGCTGCGGGCGATGATGCGGTGATGGAATACGTCGGTGGAACGGCCGGCAACTCCTGGCCGGGTGCCGCCGAATTCGAATCCGACCCCTCGGAATACCGCCGTCGGAAACCGGGCAAACTGCTGATGGACCGCCTGATCACCGTCGATGATCCGCGGATGAAAGTCTGGTTCGCACCGGTTTACGTCCAGTGGGTGGCTGATCCGACGCTGGCGACGCCGGTTGATCCGTTCATCCGGAAAAACGGGGTACTCCAAACCGGAATCGTTTCGCAGACGGACGCTAAATTTCTGGCGGATGTTAAAGCGGGTAACAAGTTCACGCGCAACTTCAACCCGAACACCTTCACGGTGGCCGTTGACACCCGCGAATACGTGGGCGTTCCGGCGGGTCTGATCGATCCGAGTTCCTACAATTACAATCCGACGCCGGGGCAGGTGGTTCAGAACCAGCACGTTTCGCAACTGTCGGAAACCTACCGTGGCAGCAAAGGCGGTTTGTTGAAAGCCCGTCTGATTTCGGCGGCTGAGGTGTCGTTCATTCTGGCCGAAGCTGCGCAGAAAGGCTGGGCCGCCGGTTCCGCCGAAACGCAGTACAATGCCGGGATCAAAAATTCGCTCGATACCTGGGGCGTCAGCAATGCCTATGCCGCCTACATCCTGAAAGACGGCGTTAAATTCAACAACACCCAGGCCCAGATTCTGGAGCAGAAATGGATCGCCAGCTGGACTTCGGCCACCGAAGCCTGGATGGACTACCGCCGGACGGGGCTGCCAGCCTTCAAAGCCGGGCCAGCCTCCCCGGAAGCCGTGTTGCCGGTCCGGTTTATTTACGGCGATAACGAAACCAACTACAACAACGCCAATTCGGTGAGTGCGCTCGGAAAACTCGAGGAAAATTCGCACACCAAAATTCGGGGTAAAAACAGCCAGTGGGCCAAACCCTGGATTATTCAGGGAACCGGAAAACCGTGGTAAGTATTTCCTGAAAAAATGCGAAAAAGGGTGGATTCACGTCCACCCTTTTTCGCGTAAATTAATTATATTTCAGCACGCTTTCGCCCTAAACCGCCTACTCAATTTTACCTACCGATTACTCAATCTTTGTCCGGTATTTACCGGCATTTTTTTAACAATTCCTCAAAACCATGAACCGAACCTTTATCCTTCCGCCGATGCTCCGGTGTTTGTTTGTCACCACATGGCTGCTCGTCATGGGGCTTTCTCCGCTCTGGGCGCAACAGGCCCGCCGGGTTTCGGGCACCATCCGTCTGGGAGCCGACAACTCCCCCGTTCCCGGAGTCAATGTTCTCATCAAAGGCACCACCACCGGTACGACGTCCGACAATAACGGGCGGTACGCCCTCGACGTCAGTGGCGCCAATCCGGTCCTCATTTATTCCTATATCGGCTACAAAACCGAAGAGATGACGGTCGGCAACCGCAACATCATCGATGTATCGATGACCGAAAGCACCGAAACCCTGCAGGAAGCTGTGGTGACGGCCCTGGGCATCAAACGCGAAGAACGCTCGCTGGGGTACTCGGTCGGCAAAATTGACGGCAAAGACCTCACCCGCGTGGTGCAGGAAAACGTGCTGAACAGCATGGCCGGGAAAGTGGCCGGGGTCAACATCAGCGCCACCGGTGCCACCGGTTCGTCGGTCAGTATGGTGATCCGGGGCGCCAAGTCGCTCAGCAACGACAACCAGCCGCTGTTTGTGGTCGATGGCGTACCGATTGCCAACACTCTCAACAACGTCAGCCAGGTCGGGAACGACAACAAGGTGGATTACGGCAACGCCATTTCGGGCCTGAACCCCGACGACATTGAGAACATTTCCATTCTGAAAGGCCCCAGTGCAGCCGCCCTTTACGGAACCCGGGCCGGCAACGGCGTGGTGCTCATTACGACCAAAAGCGGCTCGAAAGTGAAACGGCTGACGGTCAACATTACCTCCAATACGGTTTTTGACCAGCCGTATAAATTTCTGAACTGGCAAACCGGCTTCGGCTCGGGCCAGTTTTCGGCCATTCCGGTTTCGGTCAGTAAAAACCCGCTGACCAACCCCTTCGGCAAACTGGTTCAGGAGGAAATTGGCGCAACCTACGGAGCCGCCCTCGACAAAGGTTACGAAGAAGTGCAATGGAACAGCCCGCTGGATGCCAACGGAAAACCGGTGCCGATGCCGCTGGTGTCACACAAAAACAACGTCCGGAACTTCGTGCAAACCGGCATCACCACCACCAACGGCATTTCGATCGCTAACAGCACGGAGCAGGTCACCTACCGGCTTTCGTATTCGAACATGCAAAACCGGGGGATTATTCCGAACTCGGATCTGTTCAAAAACACTCTCAACCTAAGTACGTCGCTGAAGCTGAGCGAGAAGCTGCGGCTGAGCACCAACATCGACGTCAGCCGGAACCACTCCAACAACCGGCCCGCCGGAAACCGGGGCACCAACCCACTCCAGGCGGCTTACAACACCTCACCCCACATCGACCTGCTCGAGCTGAAAAACTACTGGATGCCCGGTCAGGAAGGCTTGCAGCAACGCACTCCCTACAACGGCATTTTCAACAATCCGTATTTTCTGGCTTACGAAGTGAACAACGGTTTTACGCGCGACCGCGTCTTTGGCAACCTGCGCGCCGACTGGCAGATCACCAAGGATTTTAGCCTGATGGGCCGGTATTCGCTCGATACGTATAAAGAGGAACGTGAAACCAAAATCGCCAACAGCTACACCAACGATCCGCGGGGTGCGTACGGCCTGATCAACATCGGCTCCTTCGAAAGCAACGCCGACTTTCTGGCGACGTACCGCAAAGACCTGGGCGGTTTCGGGCTGTCGGTTTCGGCGGGTGGAAACTACCGCTACCAGACCGGCTCGAACCTCACCAATGCCACCCGCAACGGAACCGGGCTGATTGTGCCGGGCGTGTATACGATTCAGAACATCGCCCCGGCCAACCTCGATTACAGCAGCTCGAAATTCCAGCGCGGCATTTACAGCCTGTACGGTCTGGCAAACCTGAGCTTCAAGGACATGGTGTACCTGGATCTGACGGCCCGTAACGACTGGTCGAGCACCCTGCCGGCCAGCAACCGCTCCTACTTCTACCCTTCGGCCTCGCTCAGTGTGCTGTTGAACGAAATCCTGCCGGTTTCAAACACCATCAGCCTGCTAAAACTGCGGGGCGGAATTGCCCAGGTCGGGAACGACGCCAACCCGTACATGCTGCTGAGTACGCTGAACAATGCCGGAACCTGGGACGGGATTCCCCGGCTGAACGTCCCCGGAACGCTGCTGCTCTCGGACCTGAAGCCGGAAATCGCCACCTCCACGGAATTTGGCGTTGACCTGAACCTGTTCCGAAACCGCCTGCGGGCCAGCGCCACTTATTACGTTTCGGAAAACCGCAACCAGATTCTGAGCACCAAACTGCCGCCCTCGTCGGGATACACCACCAAAAACATCAACGCCGGTTTGCTCGTCAGCAAAGGCATTGAGCTAACGCTCGGCGGTACGCCCATCGAGAAAAACGGCTGGCGGCTGGACCTTAACGCCAACCTGACCCGCAACCGCACGACCATCCAGGAACTCTCCGACGACCTCCCCTATTTCACGCTCTGGACCGACGCCAAAGGCGGTGCCTGGACGTACAAGGGTGACGAGATCGGGGATATTTACGATGCCAAAGTCGTGACCGTCGAGGACAAGAATTCGCCCTACTACGGGTATCCGATTCTGGACCAAACCGGAAAATGGCAGGCCATCGACGCCATCAACACCCGCAACAAGATCGGGAATTTTAACCCCCGGTTTTTGCTGGGAATGCAAACCTCGCTGACCTACCGCAGCTTCAGCCTGAACATGACGTTTGACTGGCGGAACGGCGGGGATTTTGTTTCGCAAACCTACCGCTACGGTGAAGAAGACGGTCGGTCACAATTGTTTCTGGACAAACTCATCAATCCAAATGGCCTGACGGGCGAGGACTTGCGGAATTATCTGGTGGCCAATCAGGACAAAATGATTCTGATCAACGGCAATAACTTCCCGCTGGTGGGTGGCCCCACGCCCGAATACAACGGCTATCCGTTTAAATACGGCCCCTATACGCTGCCCCACGGCGGGGTGTTTATTCCGGGCGTGCTTGCCACGGGTTACGACGAAAACGGAAATCCGACCGGTTACAAGGAAAACCTCGGTGGCCCCGGTACCCTGACGCTGCCAATGGCGGGTTCTACGTCCTGGTCGTTCTCGCGGGCGATGCTGTTCGATGCGTCGTTTCTGAAACTGCGGGAGGTTTCGCTCGGCTATGACCTGCCGCAGAATCTGGTGAAACGCATTGGGTTGCAAAACGCGAATGTGGCGGTTTACAGCCGGAATATCATTCTCTGGACGGCGGCCAAAATCGGTATTGACCCCGAAATGGCGTTTCAACTAGAATCGGGTTTGCAGGGCTCCGGGATCCAGTTCAAACAAGGCATCGAGCGGTATAATGTAACGCCCTGGGTGATTCCGGTGGGCTTTCGGCTGGGTTTAACGTTTTAATTGATCTTCTTTTTTCTCATGAAACTGATCACTAAAAAATTCATAGGTCTCGTGGTGCTGTTCTCGCTGACGGTTTTTTCCTGCAAGGATCTGACCGACCTGAACGTGAACCCCAACGGCGTGAACCCTTCGACGGCTCACCCCAATTTAGTCCTTTCGACCGTATTGACCGAAACCGGCAAAGCTTTCGTCAACCTGGGCTACCAGGACGTTGCGGGCGTGATGCAGCACACCCAGAAAGACGGCTGGAGTGGCGGGCACAACGATTACGACTGGGGCGGCAGCCAGAGCTGGAGCGGTTATTACGACATTCTGCGCAACAACCAGTACGTTTATGATCGCGCCGTGGCGCTGAACTTTGAGCTGCACCAGGGCATTGCGCTGGTCATGAAATCCATGCTGTTCGGCCTGATCACCGACATCTGGGGGGATGCGCCCTACAGCCAGGCGCTCAAAGGCGAAGTGGGCGGGTCCGAGAACACCTTCCCGGTTTTTGATACGCAGGAAGCCATTTACACCGGTATTCTGGCCGACCTGGAAAAAGCCAATACCCTCCTGTCCAAGGCCAAAGCCGCCTACAACAGCAGCGCCGACGCGGCCGATGTGTATTACAAAGGCGACCCGGCCAAATGGCGGAAACTGGCGAACTCGCTGGCCCTGCGGTATTACATGCGGCTTTCGTCGAAAAAACCGGATGTGGCCAAAACCGGTATTGAGAAAATTGTCGCCAATGCCGCCCAGTATCCGATCATCACCGCATCGGCCGACGATGCCGCCATGCCGTTTGCGGGCAACAGCAACGACGATTCCTGGCCCGCCAACACCACCTACGACGCCAGTGAAAGCAATTACCGCCGGTTGAAAATGGCCGACCCCTTCGTGAAAGCCCTGCTGGCGGTCAGCGATCCGCGGTTGGCGGTCTGGGCGAACAAAGTTCAGATTCCGCTGGTGGTCGACGCGACGCTGCCGGCCAAAACCGACAAACTAGTGGACGGCAAACGGCTGCTTTCGCCCGACATGGTGGTGGGCAAAGACGTCAACACCGATCCAAATTACGTGGGATTGCCCATCGGCATTGTGGGCGGCTCGACCTACAACCTCAGCAACACGGGCGAGCAGGCCGCTAAAAACCCCCACGTTTCGTGGCTCAACGACATTTACCGGCAGGCCAAAGGTCCCTTGCTGAAAGCCCGGCTGATGTCGGCGTCGGAAGTAAACTTCATTCTGGCCGAAGCCGCGCAGAAAGGCTGGGCCGCCGGAGACGCCAAAGCCCGCTACGAAGCCGGGATTAAAACCTCGCTGGAAACCTGGGGCGTCAGCGGGGCCTACGCTGGTTACATGGCCCAGAAAAACGTGGCTTACAACGGCACCCAAAAGCAGATCATCGAGCAGAAATGGATTGCCAGCTGGACAGCCGCCACCGAAGCCTGGTTCGATTACCGCCGGACCGGTTTTCCGGAACTCAAAGCCGGTCCGAACGCCAAACGGAAAGTGCTGCCGGTACGGTTTTTTTACATGCTCGATGAGCGCAACCTGAACAAAGCCAACGCCGACGCAGCCCTCAACCGCCTGGAACTGACGACCTATTCGGAAGCCGACGGCAAAAACAGCCCCTGGTCGAAACCGTGGGTGTTGCAGGGAACCGGAAAGCCGTGGTAAAATAGTCCTGACCGGCTAACAGATCGAAATAAAAAAGGGGATGCTGGATGTAGAATAGTAAATGTAGAATGTAAAATGCTGAATGCAAAAGGGTTTCCAGTAGCCTTCACTGTTGCATTAAGCGTTCATCATTTCACCTTGAAAATTCACCAATTTACATTCAGCAGTTCCTGGTCTCCATCCGTTTTCTAACCGTGAAAAAAACGTTTTTCCCGCTCATCCTGATCATACTTACCGTATCCGCCCACGCCCAGCAATTCCGGGCGGGCGCGGCCATGCGGGTCATTACGCCCAATCCGCTGCTGCCCATTTCGGGTGGGATCGGGACGCCCAAAAAGGCGACGGAGAAAAAGGGCGATCTGTTCATCCGGGCGTTGGTGCTGGAAAAAGGAAAAAACCGCATCGCCATTGTCAGCGTGGATAATTTGGGCTGGCCGTCGGTTTTGGGCAACAAATCCCGGGCATTGATCAAAAGCATTCCCGGCGAAAACGTGCTGATTGGCGCGACCCACACGCACAGCGGCCCCGATGCCTACGGTTTTCCGGATCAGTCGGGCAAAGCCCTGGCCGACCTGCCCTACCTGGATTCGTGCGTAAAGCAACTGGCCGAAGCCGTGGAGGAAGCCGTGACGAAGCTCCAGCCGGCCCAGCTGAAAGTGGCCGTCGGGGAAGCCAAAGGCAAAATTGCGTTCAACTACTACGCCGATGACTTGTATGACCCGCGTTGCGGGGTAATTCAGGCGCTTTCAACGGCGGGGAAACCAATTGCCACGCTCGTCAACTACGCCATTCATCCGGAAGTCATCGGGTCGGGACGCGGGATTTTGAGTCCGGATTTGTGCGGGCCCCTATACGACAAAATCGAGTCCAAAACCGGGGGTATGGCGCTTTTCATGAACGGCGCGCAGGGCGGCATGGTGACGGCGGACGTTCGGCGCGAAGGCGGCACCGAAGCCAACACCTGGGAAGAATGCATCCGGATTGGCGAGCTGCTGGGCGAGGAAGCCCTCCGGATTGTCGGCGCGGCCCCGGTTCTGCAAAACCCGTCAATCTTTTGTGCCACCCGCCAGGTTGAGTTCCCGATTGAATCGGACCAGATGAAATACATCATCAAAAAATCCCCGCTTGGCTATCAGGTTTCCGGGACCGACCGGGTGAAGGCGCAGGTGAATCTTTTGAACATCGGCCCGGCGCAGGTGCTGACCATTCCGGGCGAAGCCCTGCCGAACATCGGGTATTACGTGAAGCGGCACATGAACACCCAATTCCCGTTTCTGTTCGGCCTGACCAACGATGCGTTCGGCTATATGCTGACGAAAGTCGATTTTAACAGTTTCAAGCGGTACGAGTACATCAGCCGGACCAGCCTCGGTGAGATGACCGGCGAAATTTACATCGACCAGGCGTTAAAACTCGTTGCGGAAAGTCCCAAACCGGAACCCTGAAAGCCGGTTTTTTCTTTAAGTAATCCTTCAATAACCAAAACCCAATAGTCCAATGAAGCGATTGTTCATTCCACTCCTGCCGGTTTTAATTCTGTCTTTTTTTTCGTTTAACGTCCTCAACCAGGAACCCGTTACGCCGGAGAATGCGCTGCAAAGTTATCTGAATAACGGCGACAAAACCTTTCAGTGGGAACTGAAAGATTCGTTCGAGATGGATGGCGTCAAAGCCTATAACCTGCTGCTTACCTCGCAGAAATGGCGCGAACACACCTGGCGGCACCAACTGACGGTTTTGGTTCCGCAGGAAAACAAACACGACGGCGCGTTGCTGTTCATCACCGGCGGTTCCAACAAAAGCGAACAACCCAACTGGAACACCAAAGGCCGGGAAGACAAAGTGGTGCAGGGGCTGGCCGGCATTGCCGTTAAGAACAAGGCCATCGTTACCCTGCTGCGGCAAACGCCCAACCAGCCGTTTTACGACAACCTGACGGAAGACGCCCTGATTTCGTTTACGCTCCATAATTTCAAAAAAGACGGCGATTATTCGTGGCCGCTGCTGTTTCCGATGGTGAAAAGTGCGGTGCGGGCGATGGACGCGACCCAGGAATTTGCGAAACAAACCCTCAAACACGACCTCAGCCGGTTTGTGGTTTCGGGGGCTTCCAAACGCGGCTGGACGACCTGGCTCACCGGGGCCAACGACAAGCGCGTCACGGCCATTGCGCCCATGGTGATCGACATTTTAAACATGCCGGTCAGCCTGGATTACCAGGTGAAAGTGTGGAAGGATTACAGCGTTCAGATCGAGGATTACGTTGAACTCGGCATTCCGCAAACGGCAAAAACCGCCAGCGGAAATGCGATCAGTACGATGGTGGACCCGTACATGTACCGCAAAAATCTGACGATGCCCAAAATGATTTTTATGGGAACGAACGATGAATACTGGGTGGTGGATAACATCAAAAATTACTTCGATGACATTCCGGGCCAGAACCTGATTCATTACGTTCCCAACGCGGGTCATAGCCTGGGCGATGGCAAATCGGCCTTTGAAGGATTGGGCGCTTTCTTCGGGCTGACGATGGCGAAAAAACCGTATCCGGTTTGCACCTGGAAAGCCAGCAGCACCAAAAAAGGCGTCGATGTTTCGGTCAACACCACCGCCGATGCGTTGGTGGATGTGATTGTCTGGTCGGCCAATTCCACCGATTCGGATTTCCGCAATGAAACCTGGACCAACAAGAGTCTGGGAATGAAAAACAAAGGCAAAATTGAGGTTTCCGAAACGTATCCGGCATCGGGCTACCGCGCCTTTTACATCGACCTAAAATACGCGGATCCGAACGGCGGCACCTATACCGAAAGCACCCGGATGTTTGTCACCGACAGCGATGAAGTCTTTTTGAAACCCAGTTCATTCGAATAATCCCTTTTCAGCCGCTGCCGGAGTGTTTCCCGCAGCGGCTTTTTTGAATTCAGAATACCTTCCAATGAAACCCACCGTCCTTTTTGGCAGCGCGCTCGTTGCATTTTCTTCCTGTTTCTCCGCCTGCCAGACCACTTCCCCCGCCACCGATGCCAGCGTAAAAACCGTTATGGACGGGGCCGTCACCCGGCTTTACGAAACCCTGAAACCCGAACAACTCGACACGATCAGCCCAGCGTATGTGCTGAATTTTCTGACCGACGCCGAAAAAACCGCCCTGGCCACCCGGTACCTGACCTTTGAGGTGGATAAACCGGTGCTGGTTTCGCTGATGCGGCACCAGGATCAGAAAGTACCGCCCTTCTGGCTGGAATCCAGCGGTTTTCGGAAAACCGACCTGGTCGTTAAAAACGAGGAATACACCTACGAAGTCTGGCAAAAACCGTTCGATGCCGGCAAGGTGGCGCTGGGCATCAACGGCTTTGACAAACACCGGCCGGTTTATTTCATCAGCGTCGGGGCGCAAAAACCGGGTGATAACCTCAGGATTACCAACCTCTTTCCCGCTCACCAGACGCTCGATACCGTTCGGGTGGGGGCGTTTACGTACCACGACTGGAGCGATCTGACGCTGACCGAAGTGCCGGAATCACTGCGCGGGCAGACGCTTTTCCAGACGATTCGCGGCCGGGCGCGGGAAGCGCACCTCGTCGGGGCGTTTCGCAAAACCGACACGCCGGCCTCCGAAAAACCGGATCAGCTGCTGCAAACCTGGAGCGGTGATCCGACCCAAACGATGGACATTCAATGGCGAACAGCCGCCACGGTTCCGGACGGCCGGGTGCACTACTGGCCGAGCGGTTCAACCGATACGCTCTCGGCCACGGCATCGGTGTTCCGGATGGAAGATCGTCTGTTGCAGAATGACCGCTTTGCGAACCGGTTTACGGCGAACCTCACGGGGCTGAAACCGGGCGTTACGTACGGCTACCGGGTCGGCTCCAAAACCGGAAGCTGGTCGAAACCGGCGACGTTCCGGACGCAGGCGGCTTCGCCGGACGGTTTTTCGTTTATCTGGTTCGGCGATACGCACAAATCGCCGGACTGGGGAGCAATGGCGCGGCAAACGCTGGTCCGCCATCCGGAAATTGCGTTTTATTCCATCGCGGGCGATCTGGTCAGCACGGGCCTGCACCGCAACGAATGGGACGAACTCTGGCAGCATTCGGGTGGCATTTTCGCCCAAAAACCGCTGCTGCCCATTCCCGGCAACCACGACAGTCAGGACGGTCTGGGTGCGTGGATGTACCAGGAGATGTTTAGTTTACCGAAAAACGGGCCGAAAAACCCGGACGTTCCGGCGGAGCAGACCTACGCCTTTACGTACCAGAACGCACTTTTTCTGATGATCGATGCCACCTCCCCCGTCGAAGCCCAAACCGCCTGGATCCGGGAGCAGCTCGCCCGTTCGAAAGCCGACTGGACGTTTGCGTTTTTCCACTTTCCGCCTTACAATTTTGAGGAGGATTACGCCGACATTCGCCGGGAATGGTGCCAGCTGTTCGATCAGTACCACGTCGATATGGTGATGAGCGGCCACGTCCATTACTACCAGCGCACCAAACCGATGTTCGCCCAAAAACCGGTTTCGTCCCCCGCTCAGGGCACGATTTACACGATTTCAATCGGGATTCCGAGCGAGCATACGTTCTGGCCCGATGCCGATTACGCCCAGATTCGCTACAAGAATGGCCCGTTTTACCAGCAGCTGAAAATTGACGGCAAGACGCTGGTCTACACGGTTTTTGACAAAGACGGCAGGGTGAAAGATGCGCTGACGATAACGAAATGAGGGCGATGCACCAGTACTTACGCCTTCTGGTGTGGGCCGCTATCCAGCTTCCAGCAATGGCCCAGCCGCTGATTTCCGCCCACCGGGGGGCATCGCTCGGGGCCCCGGAAAACACGCTGGCGACGTTTCGGACGGTTCTGGAACGGCCCGTCAGCTACCTCGAAATCGATGTTCGGACGACCAAAGACGGCCAGCTGGTGATTCTGCACGACGGCCAGCTCGACCGGACCACCAGCGGTTCGGGGCCCGTGGAAAACCGGACGCTGGCCGAGGTAAAACAACTTTCTGCCGGAAAAGGGTATGACGGAAAATTTGAAACCGAGCGGGTGCCGACCTTGAAGGAGGTGGGCCGGCTCCTCCGCGACTGGAATAAAACCCACGCCCGGACCGTCAGGCTCTACGTGGATTGCAAAGCCGTGCAGCCTCAACCGCTGGTGGACGAACTGGCCGAATTGGACCTGCTGGCCGATGCGGTTTTTTACGGTTCCGATGCGTTTCTGGGATCGCTGAAACGGGTATTTCCGGGCACAAAGTGCATGCCTTCGCTGCGAAGCGCCGATGAAATGATGGACAAAATTCAGAACTTGCACCCCTACGCCTTTGACGTAAGGTGGTCGTCGCTTACTCCCGAACTGGTCCGGCAAATTCACGCCCGCGGCATTCGGGTCTTTTCGGATGCGCTGGGCTTTTTTGAGAACGCCGAACAGTACCGGAAAGCCGCCCAGATGGGCGTGGACGTCATTCAGACGGATTTCGTGGACCGGGTTCAGGAGGCATTAGAGAAACCATGAAGCAGCCCTCCCGATTGCGTCATCCATCGGTTAGCCAACCGGCACCGACCGACGAACTGCGTGACCAGAGAAACCAAAACCCTCCCCAACCGGAATGAAAACCGCCCTTAAACCGTTTTGGAATCGTTTTTTTCAATTCGATCAAACGTTTGGACTCGTGCTGCTCCTGCTCGTTTGCGTTCCGCGGTTTCTGGTTGTTCTCCGCGCCAACCAGACCGGCAGTTACCAGTCGCTTTCCCTGATCATGGTCGTTTCGGCGCTGCTTCCCTTTCTTTTTCTCACCAAATCCGGCCGAAAAATAAGCGGAATCACGAAACCGAAGCGGTTTTCCTGGCTCTTTTATTCGTTTCTGATCGGGATCGCCGGCAGCCTGCTGCTGTATTTTTTAGGGTACGGGCTTTACGCAAACACCTCCGACAACTGGTACACCTACATCGGCAGAACCTACCAGATACCGAATCCGATCAGCCCGGAAGACAAGCTGATCTATTTTTCCATTTTTGCCGCAACGGGCATGCTTTTTAGTCCCGTTGGGGAAGAGTTGTTCTTTCGGGGAATTGTTCACTCGAGTCTGGCCACCACCCTGGGCGACACCAAAGCATCGATCATCGACAGTCTGGCCTTTGCCCTCACCCACATCTCGCATTTCGGATTGGTTTATCTGGCGGGCGAATGGACTTTCCTGCCGGTTCCCGCGGTGTTGTGGGTGGCCGGCATGTACGGGGTAAGCCGGTTATTTTTTCAGTGTCGCTGCCAATCCGGATCAATTCTGGGGGCCATTAGCTGCCACGCGGGGTTCAATGCCGGCATGACCTACAGCATCTTTTACCTTTTGTGATCCGGGCGGGGAAGCGGCTCAGACGGTCAGCGGCAACTCCAGAAAGAAGGTCGTTCCCATCCCCGGCGCGCTTTCAAACCAGATGGTGCCGTGCTGGGCTTCGGCGTATTCCTTGCAGAGAAACAGCCCGAGCCCCACTCCTTTTTCCTGGTTCGTTCCATACGTCGGCTGGGCCTTTAGCGAAAATACCTGGTTTTTGTCTTCGTCCCGAATGCCCTCGCCGGTATCCGTGACGGAGATCAGCCCATTTTTCCCCGCCGACTGCACTTCCACCATCACCAAACCGCCGGGGGCCGTAAACTTGATGGCATTTCCGATCAGGTTCCGGACAATCAATTGAAGCATCGCGGCATCGGCCAGCACCGGCAGCGCCAGATCGGTCTGAAAGGCCAGTTGAATTTCTTTTTTGGAAGCCAGCGGTCTGTAGATTTCGATGATGGGCTGGACTAACTCGGAAACGTTCGCCGGTTTGAGCGAAACCGTGGTCCCTTTCATCTGGTTGGTTGACCACGACAGCAGGTTGAACAGCATATCCTGGGTGTAATTGATGCCATTCAGCAATTCGGATTCAATCTTTTTCCGTTCGGCCGCATTCAGATCAACTTCCTTCAGGATCTCCAGGTATTGCTGAACCGACGCCAGGGGGGAGCGCAAATCGTGGGAAACAATGGAAAACAGCTTGTCTTTTTCCTCGTTCAGCCGCTCCAGCACCACCGAGCGTTCTTCCACCCGCTTTTGCTCCACTTTGTAGGTTCCGGTAAAAAACCGGGTGCCGAAATACAGGAAAAAGACGGTAATCAGGTAAGTAGAGGCCAGATCGATGGTGTGCGTCAGCCGGCTTGGGTAGCCTTCAACAACTAAATCCGGATGCAGGTATTCGGCCGTCAGCAGCCCCAGCACGACCAGCACGTTCAGGGCAACCCACAACAACGCGTGCCGGGTCGGCCCGGCAATCAGGAGTAAAAACAGGGTCGTGATAAAACCGAGCAGCGACGAGCCCACCATGCCCGCGCAGTAGAAATAGTTGACGGCAAACAGCGCCGTAACGCCAAAACCGGCCAGCGTCAGGGCGGGCACGAAGCGGTTGCGGAGCCGGGTCAGGTAAAAAATGTAAAAACCGGTGAGAAAAAGCGCCAGGCAAATCCAGCCCGTTTCGGGCAGACCGAACGCAAAGCTGAACACCACATTGTAGCCCATCACCAGGATGGTTACCAGACAAATGCCGTGAAAAATACGCCCTTCGAGCGTGAACTCATCCGGACTGCCAATAAGTTTGTATAACGTTGCGCTAACGACTTTCAAACCGAATACGATCTACTCCGTGTTCGCGGCAAATATAGAGCCAAAAATGCCAACCGACTCAGAAAATTCGGCTTGAAAATCGCTCCGCAAAAACCGCCCAAGCTACCGGCGTCGGACCCGGGGCCGGTAGACAAACCGGGCGATCACCGCCAGCGGAATGCCCAGCGTCAGCCACGACAGCAAATCCATGAAACCGTCACCCACCAGGGCGGCAATCAGGCCAATCAGGCTCAGCCCGCCCAGTACCAGCGGAACACTCCAGACGTGCCAGAAGTTACGATTCATACCCGGCTCCTTTCTGCTCGCTGAGCGTTAAAATTTCGGATTCCTCCACGTTCTGGCCGTTTTTGGCCCGACCGGTTTTTTCCATCCGCTCGATCTTTGCTTTCGTGGCTTTGTTGCGCGCAAACCAGAGATACAAGCCGCTGCCGAGCACCACAATGGTGATGAGGTCAAAAACCGCCCAGATGATTTTCAGGGGCAGTCCGCCGTAATCGCCAAAATGCAGCGGCTGCGAGATAAACAGCGCGTTGACGTACCAGGGCATCTCACGCATGTCGGTCAACTGCCCGGTTTTGGCATCCACCAGCGCGGGCCGGACCAGGCGCTCCGTCAGGGGTGTTTTGCCCTTGACAAAAATGGCGTAATGGTGTTTGCTGCTGAAGCCCGTACCCGGATAAGCCGCCAGGTACGGTTCCATGCCCGGATCGGCTTTCCGGGCCACCGCAAACGCCTGATCGAGCGAACCGAGCTTGCCCGTCAGCGGAGGGACCTCTTTGTAGGGGGCCGTCATTTCGGAAAGCTGGCCGATCTGCCACAAGCCGAGCACCACCTCCGACAAGGTGTTGATGACGCCCGTAAAACCGACCACCGTGGCCCAGGCAATCGTTACCACGCCGAGCAGATTGTGCAGATCGAGCCACTTCAGGCGCGTGGATTTTTCGGTCCGGATCATCCCGAAATCAAACCGCTTCATGATCGGGCCGTAGAGCATCAAACCGGAAACGATGGCGACGATAAACAACAGCCCCATCAAACCCAGAAACAGCTTGCCACCGATGCCCATGAACATATCGACGTGCAGTTGCAGCATCACATACATAAAGCCTTCCTGGTAGTTCGGTTCTTCCAGCACCTTCGCCGTCCGCTCGTCGAGAATGACGGTTTTGAAGTTATCCGGCGGGGCATCGATGGAATCCGACAGGCTCAGCGCCACCGTGTTCGGCTGGTGCTCATCCCAGTATAAAAACCGGATCACTTTGCTGGGGTTGGCTTTCAAACCGGTTTCGACTAACTGGTCCAGGCTGGCTTTGGGCGTATTGGCGGGCATGGCGGGGGCCAGCTGCTTGCCTTCCAGTTCCTCAATCTCCTCGTGGAAGATCAGCGGCAGCCCCGTCAGGCAGAGCATCAGCAGAAAAACCGTGCAGATCAGGCTGGTCCACTTGTGAACCTGAAACCAGGTTTTGACACTTTGGGTCGTGCTCATGGCGATCAAGTGATGGGGTTGAGTTTATTGTAATTTGGCAAATCCCCACGTAAAACCGTCGTGGGGATTGTTGAACACCTGCGTGGCTTTGGTGCCATCCAGCACGTAATAGCCGTCAATTTTCTGGGTTTTATTCTTTACCCAGAAGTAAATTTTGCCGTCAATCTCGGTGATGGCCTGCTCGTTGGCGAAGCTGTAATGGTGCAGCGGCATGCCCTCGATTTTGGTCTTCTGCATCGTGGCCATGTCAACCACGTAATACTCCCAAATAATGGACTGCAAGTTGCTGAAATCCGGTTTCAGCGGCTCGGTCGGCACTTCGATGTAGATTTTCCCGCCTTTTACCAGCGCGGTTGAGATGGCCATCGACGTCTGAAAATCCGTTCCTTTCAGTTTCCAGGTGCGGTCAAAATCCGTCTCTCCTTTTTTGATCCGGAGCACGGCCGGGTTCGTAAAACCGTCGGTCAAACCGGAGCTGTACAGATACAGGGCGCCGTCGTCGCCCATCGACCACATTTTGTTGCCGGACGACCCCCAGCCAACGCCCCGCTGCCCGTCGTATTTGATCGTCTTGTCCAGCTTGTCGGTCGCCATGTCAATGACGGCGAACTCGACATAATTGTACAGATCGTCGCCGAAGCCCTGCAGCGCTTTGGTGCCGTACGTGATGCCCGCGTAGAGTTTCCCTTCTTTGGCCGCCAGCGTGTGCTTGCCGATGACCTGGTATTCCACGCCCGCTTTTTGCAGCGACGACAGGTCGATTTCGCCGGTCCGCTGCATGGTGGTCGGGTTGAATTTTTGCAGTTTCAGCGTGCCCCGGGTTTCGTCGAGGTAATAACCGCTGGTTTCGGACACCACCAGAAACTGCGTTGATCCGGCAATAAAACCGGCGTCTTTGATGCTGCCGTCGTCGGCCACCGTAAACTTCTGGAGCCCTTCTTCACCCGCGACACTGGTCCGGTTAAAAACCCATTTGCCGAAGGTCCGGAAGCCGAACGACATCGAAAGTTGCAGGGATTTCGCCTGGATATCGTTGACCGTTCCGGCGGGCATTCCGTTGAAAGCCGTCAGGTAACCCGGCGGCTCGAACTGCACGACATCGGTCATCAGCACGTATTTGGCCTTGTCGGTCGGGGTGGGCGAATCGTCGGTGGAACTGGTTGAACAGCCCGCCAGAGCGGCCAGCGCCAGGCAGGACAGAGCAAATCGGGTGAGTGCGTTCTTCATGGGATTTGGGTAAAAATTGAAACGTTATTTCAGGATGTAATTGACTTTCAGGTGCAAACTCCGGCCCGCGTTCTGAATCCTGAAATTGTCAAAAACCGGACTGTCGAAAAGATTCTTGGCCTGCAAACCGACCGAAAACCGCTCATTGACCGGCTGGTAGGTGAAGCCCAGCGAATGCAATTGCTGATTCGGAATGATGTTCGGCGCGTCGAACCGGGCCCGGCCCCACAAGCCCAGAAAACCCGCCGGTTCCAGTGCTTTCGGAATGTAATCCAGGTAGTATTCGCGGACGAACATGAAATAGTAGTAGACGCTCAGCCGGTCGCGACCCGCAAACAGGTGCGGCAGCGTGGCATTCAGCCCCAGGTTGGCAAAAAAGTAAGGCGTATTTCGCAGGCGCGCACCTTCCGTCACCCGGTTTCCGGTATCGTACAGCCGAAAGTTCTGCCAGGTAAAATTGCCGTTGGCCCGCAGCCAGCGCGTCAGCGACCACCCGGCATCGGCTTCCAGGCCCAGCCCGCGGACGTTGTTTACATTCTGATTCTGGGTAAAGAAAATATCCACCGGTACGCGCAAAATCAGGTCGCGGGTGATCCGGTAAAAGGTGTTTAGCTCGAAACTGTACCGACCCGGTTTTTCGGTCCGAAAACCGGCGTTGAAATTGGTGCTACGCTCCGGTTTCAGCTCAAAATTGGAGCGGTGAAAATTGCCGTCCCCGAACAATTCGTCCTGCTCCGGCAGCCGGGTGGCCACCTCCGCCGACGCCCGGACAAAGGTGTTGGCGCCCAGTGAAACTTTGGCCGCTTCGGCAATTCCCCAGCGGTTGGCGGTTTGCAAACGCGGTAGTTCGGTGCCGATATAATCCGTATCGACCGCATCAACGCGGGAATGATAAAATTTGACAATCAGATTGTTAACTAGTTTTTCATCGAACCCTTTTGATTCCAGCCCGAGCGCCGTGATCAGTTTGTAGTAGTGCGCAGTTGGGGCCAGAATGTCCATACCGTTTTTGAAAGTCAGCCCCAGCGGGTCACGCCCGTTGCGAACCGCCCTGGTCGATACGACATTCAGTTCCAGCTTGTTGTGATCGTTAAGCTGGTAGCCCAGGTTGGTGCGGGAGGTAAAATAGGAAAAGGCAATTGCGGCCAGCGAACCGCGCGTCGAAGTTTCACCCGTGCGCGACGGACTCGGCCTGAAGTTGCCGTACCAGTCGTAAACACCCCGCGCCGTGTCGATCTGCTGGACGTGGATGGTGCTGGTGGTCAGAAACTGGTCGAGACTCAGTTTCCGGAACGCCTTGCGGTACCGCAACGTCGGAATCAGCGAATGCTGCTGGCTCAGCGATGCGCCAAAGGGTTGCGCCATCGTCGAGCCGTACTGGTTTTGCCGGTCGATCCGGAACCAGGTGACCCCCAGCCGCAATTCGTCGGCCCAGCGCGTGTTGGCAATACCGCCGTAGGCTTCGGCGTAGTAATTCGTGAATTGGTTGTGGAACAAGCGCACCGTCGCGTTGCTGCGGGCTGCGGTTTCCAGATCGGTGACCGTCACCTTGACTTTGTAGTTGTTGTCGGAGCGGTTAACAAAGGCATCGGCACCCACGAAAAATTTCCGGGTGGTATCCGAATACAACATATTCAGCGAAGCCCGGTGGGTGTTGAACGACGCAATTTCGTAGGAGGCTTCGGCGTAGCGGTAGAGCGATTTTTTGGTCACCATGTTAACGGCTCCGCCCAGGGCATCGGCGCCTAAGCCGGTGGGCAACACGCCCTTGTAGACCTCCACCCGTTCGAGCATATTGACCGGCACCAGCGCAATGTTGTAGCCCGCGCCGAGGTAATCCAGCGGAATGCCATCCTTGAAGTTCTTGATGGCCCGGTCCTGAAAACCGTTCATCATCAGTCCCGCGTTAGAGCCTAATCCGCCGGTTTGCCGGATGCGGATTCCGGCCGAGCGATTCATCAACTCAACGAGCGTAGACGGCTGTTCCTGAACAACTTTCGTATTGATTACTTCGGCCTTGATGGGAAGTTCTTTGGCCTGCTGCGTTTCGGACTTGCCCCGAACCTGCACTTCCGCCAGTTCGCTGGCGTCCTCCTCCATAACCACCGTCAGGCGCACCCGCTTCTGCCCCAGCGAATTGATGGATTTCACGACGGTTTTATAACCGACATGGGTCACCTGAATGGGATGAATGCCTTCGGGAATTGCCGCCAGTTCGAACGAACCGTCGGCGCGGGTGGTCGTATACTTTTTCAGTTCGATCAGGTTCACCGTGGCACCCGCCAACGGGTCGCCTTTTTCGGTTTTGACCGAGCCGGTCCAGCGCGTTGCGGGACTTTGAGAGTGGGCGATCCGGGCAATGAACAAAAGAAATAAAATCAAAAATCTTTTACTCATTGTGGGTCAATACGATAAGGATCATTACTTTTGATTATTAAGACTAATTCTTAATAGCCAGCAAATGTAGCCGTTTCGCTCGGGTCAGAACTAACGTCGTATGCAGTATTAATGACGCGAGAAGCAGAAATTCCATGAAAATTGTATTTAAATCGGAGGACCTTGAAGAAATCCAGCACGTTCGAGAATACACGGACGGCTATTTGGTTCCAAACGAGATTGGCCTGAGCGAATACCGGGGAGAATTCAATTACAAAGGTATTTATTCCCGATCACAGCGGATTCACCTCAACGGACTGTTTATTTCCCTATTTCAGGTGAAGCACGAACAGGCTTTCACTCAACACATTGAGAGCGACTTTCCGTATTTACAGATGCATTTCGAACTAACTACCGGCGGCTGTGTTTATTTGCCCAGCGCCCGGTATGAGCCGGATACGAACATTCGGACCGGTCGTCATTCGCTGCTCTTTTACCCCGCGCTGAAAGGCAATCTGACCTACCTGGAAACGCCCCTGGCTTCCAGCGTTGAAATTGAACTATCACTGGATTTCCTGCGTCGTCTGTTTAATCAGGATCTGGAGCAGCTGGGTCCGTTCGGAACCCTTATTGAGAAGAACCGGCCGGGTTTGCTGGGCGACCGCAGTTACCCGATTACGGCCCGGATGAAAGAAGTCTTAACCGATCTGCGGGATTGTCCCTACGTCGGCATCCTGAAGCGCATCTACCTGGAGGCCAAGGTCTGCGAATTGCTGACGCTGCAAATCGACCAGATCACGAACGAAAAAACCGCCCCGCCGAGCCTGAAAAAAACCGAAGTTGATAAACTCCACGAGGTGAAAGACCTCCTGAGCCAGAACCTGACGACGCCGTACTCCATTGAACAATTGTCGCGCATGGTCGGGCTGAACCGCACCAAATTGCAGGAAGGTTTCAAAGCCCTGTTCCACACCACAGTTTTCGGTTACCTGACCGACTGCCGGATGGAACAGGCGAAAGCGTTGATTTTAACGGGTTCGTTTGAGACGATTGCCGAAGTTTCCAACCTGATCGGGTACAAAAACCACCAGCATTTTACGGTCGCCTTCAAGAAAAAATTCGGGTATCTGCCCCGCGAACTGAAAGCCTAGCTTGCAGGACTTTCATTCAAACCGCCGGTTCATGCCTTTTAACTCGCCGTGCGAATGAATAGCAATCAGCGTTATGAGGGCGATAAAAGCGAGCACCACCGCGAAGCCCATCGCCCACCGCCCCGCATACAGTCCCCGCTGGGCAAAACCCGGTTTTGCTTTTCCGATCAGCAGCGAAACAACCAGCAGATTGCCAACGTAGAGGTACTGCTCAACCCGGTACGTGCTCATAAACGCACCAGTAATCAGAAAGCTCAAAGCCGTGTATAAGGCAAAATGGCCGGTAAAAAACGTCCGGACATCGTTATAATCGTACTGAATCAGCCCCGCCGACTTCCGCCCGTAATACTGGCGGAACCAGATCGCGCTGGTGATCAGAATGGCGGCCAGCGCCACCAGCCGAACCGTCCCGATCAATCCCGCTACATCGCCCGAGCTGATTTTGGAATACGTTTCTTCGAGTCGTTTCAGTTCAAAGGTTTGATCCCAGACCACAAACGGAATGAACAGCGCCACCATCAGCAGCGGAAACCCGATGCGGCTTCGCTTCGGGGCTTCTTCCGCCGGTTTCCAGGCCGACGTGAAGGTTCCGTAGGCCATTCCGGCGCCCCCAAAAAAGCCGAGGGAATACTCCATCACGTTCCAGAAATTGAATTTAAGGCCGGAAACATGGCCCATCACCTGCAAAAAATTGCCGAATGCAAAACCAAACCCGCCCCCTAAGCCCGCAAAAACCGCCACGCGCAGGGCCGAATACTGCTCCGTTCGGTACAGAAACCAGGTCAGCGCAAGCGCCATGCCCAGACAGGCCGCCCACATTTCCGAGCGGGGTGGCGTCATCAGCCAGCTCCACTCCTCAATCAGCAAAAAGTAAACGATCACCGCCCCGGCCACCATTTCCACAATGAGCTGGTGCCAGCGCACCCGGTTTCGGGCCGAATCGGCCAGCGCCAGGCCGACCAGTCCGCCCCCAATAAAACCGTATAGCCCGCCGATCACGAACAGCATCACCAACCCATAATAGACGTTCACAAAGTCGATGCCCCGGCCGTAGCCCACCACAATGCCGTAGCTCATGATGCCGCCAATGCCCCAGCCAATCGCACCCGCCAGCGCCACCTGAAACAGCCGGGCGTACCAGTCGCCCCGTTTGGCCACGAGCAAAACCGCCACCGCGCCAATGCTTCCGGCCCAGGCCGCACCCTGTTCGTGGCCAAACTGGCCCCGAATGGCCCAGGCCGTCCCCATCGACATGCCCGCAACGAGCAGGCTGTAAGCAAGTGATTTCGAATTCATTCCGGTTTAGGAAAAGGGTTTGGGCGTAATACGACCGCCCCCGCCAAACGGGCTATTCGCCCGAAAATTTCTCTGCTTGCAATAGCCTGAATTTTGGCGAATCCCGTATTTAGGATGATTCAGAACACTATGAAAAATCCTACTACGACGGAAATCCTGGCCTTCGACGGGGGCGAAAAAACCGTGCAGTCTCAGTTTCCCTGGCCGATCTACGACGAAAGCGACGTGCAGGCGGTGGCCGAAGTGGTGCGGAGCGGACGTTGGGGCAATCCCGACTGCGGAGATGTTGTGGCCGCTTTCGAGCAGGAATTTGCCGCTTACTGCGGCACGAAATACGCCGTTAGCTGCGTCAACGGCTCGGTCTCCCTGCGGCTGGCGCTGATGGCCTGCGGTGTGCGGCCCGGCGACGAGGTGATTGTTCCGCCCTACACGTTTATTGCCACCGCTTCGACGGTGCTCGAAGTCAATTGCGTACCGGTTTTTGTCGACATCGACCCGGATACCTACAACCTCGATCCCAGCGCCCTTGAAGCGGCCATCACGGACCGAACCAAAGTAATTATTCCCGTTCATTTTGCCGGCCTGGCCTGCGACATGGATGCCATACTGGAAATTGCCCGCCGTAACAACCTGAAAGTCATTGAAGATGCCGCCCACGCCCACGGGGCCGAGTACAAGGGCAGAAAACTCGGCTCCCTCGGTGATGCGGGCAGTTTTAGTTTTCAGTCGTCCAAAAACCTGACGAGTGGTGAAGGTGGTATGGTGGTGACCAACGATGAAAACCTGTACCGGATGATGGCGTCGCTGCGCAATGTGGGCCGGATGGAAGGACATCAGTGGTACGACCATTTCAATCCCGGCTGCAACTACCGCATCACCCAGATGCAGGCCGTGCTCCTGTCGCACCAACTTCAACGGCTGGACGAACAGACGGCTTTACGAAATGACAATGGCCGGTACCTGACCGAATTGCTGGAAGGCATTGATGGCATTACGCCCTTGAACCGGGACGTTGCCGAAACCCGGCATGGTTACCATCTGTATATTTTCAAATACAATTCGTCGGCGTTTGGCGGACTTTCCCGGCTGGATTTTGTGGCCCGGCTGGCGGCTGAGGGCGTTCCGTGTTCGCCGGGCTATCCGCACCCGCTCTACAAACAGCCGGTTTTTCAAAACAAAAATTTCATGTGTTACGCCATTCCCGACTCGGTGGATTACACGACGGTGTATTGCCCGGTGGCCGAGCGCGCCTGTCGCGAGGAAGCCGTCTGGATTTTTCAGCACGCGATGCTGGGCAGCCGGGAAGCTATGCAATCCTTCGCCGAAGCCATTCGTAAAATCCAGCGGGTTGTATCGCAAAGTTGAGCGGAGAATATTATTCCTTTTTCCTCCGCTTAATTCAAACATCTCCGCTCAGCCGCCCGGCGGCCCCGTCCGCGATAAAGCCCTTTCTCCTCAATCTGATGAAAATTCTTCTCCTCCTCTCCTACCTTATTCCTTTTCACCTCGCTGCGCAACCCATCAACTTTAAAAACGCGGCTATTCTGGTAGCGCCTTCCGTTCCGGCGCCCATGCGCACCACCGCGCCCCAGATGCTGACGGAAGAAATTGCGAAACGCACCCAGATCACGCTGAAGCAAACCCAAACCGCATCGGCCGGAACCACGATCATCCTGGCGCTATCGTCGGATCAGACCGTTGCGGGAAAAACCGTACCGACCCGCACCGGTACCGACCGGCCCGAACAAAAACCGGAAGGATTTCGGGTGGTGAGCGAAGGCAACACCCTCTGGATTCTCGGAGCCGACGCGCGCGGCATTCTGTTTGGTTCGGGCTGGCTGCTGCGGAATCTGAAAATGGATGCCAAACGGCTGGAACTTCCCGGCCCCGTCGAAGTCGCCAGCGCCCCGGCTTACCCGATTCGCGGGCATCAGTTGGGGTACCGCACCACCGCCAATTCGTACGATGCCTGGAACGTGGCCCAATTTGAGCAATACTACCGGGAGCTGGCCATCTTTGGCACCAACGCCATCGAAGGCATTCCGTTTCACGAGGGCGAATCCAAAAGCCCGCATTTTCCGGTGCCGCCCAAAGAAATGCAGGTCCGAATGAGCGAATTGTGTCAGAAATACGACATGGACTACTGGGTCTGGACTCCGGCCACGTTTGAACTGACCGATGAAGCCCAGCGCAAAGCCGAACTGGAGAAACACGAAACGTTCTACCGCGCCTGCCCCCGGCTCGATCACATTTTCTTTCCCGGCGGTGATCCCGGCGACAACCACCCGCGCGAAGTCATGGCGTTTCTGAAAGACCTGCACGACCGCCTGATTTCGCACCACCCCAACGCCAAAATCTGGATTTCGTTGCAGGGCTTCAGCACGGAACAGATCGACTATTTTTACCGGTACCTCGCCGAAAAAAAACCGACCTGGTTGCAGGGCGTCGTGTCGGGACCGAGCAGCCCACCGATGGCCGAAACCCGGTTTCGACTGCCGAAAACCTACCAGCACCGCGAATACCCCGACCTGACGCATAACGTGCGCTGCGAGTTTCCGGTCGAACGCTGGGACCAGGCGTATGCCCTCACGCTGGGCCGCGAAGCCATCAACCCCCGGCCGTTTTTCTTCGCCCAGATTCACGGAAAATACGCGCCGTTTACCGACGGTTTTGTTTCGTATTCCGATGGGTGTCACGATGATATCAACAAGGTGATCTGGAGCCAGCGCGGCTGGGACCCCGGCAAGGATGTCAACGAAATTCTAGCCGAATACTGCCGGTTTTTCTTTGGCTCGGCGCTGGCGACCGATGCCGGCGACGGCATTCTGGCGCTCGAAAACAACTGGCAGGGGCCGCTCGCCCAAAACGGCGGGGTCGAGGCCACGCTGGCTTTCTGGGACAAGCTGGAAACCGCTCATCCGCAGCTTAAAACCAACTGGCGCTGGCAAATGCTGCTCCTGCGCGCTACGTACGATGCCTACACCCGTCGGCGGCTAATTTACGAGCAAAATCTGGAACAAAAGGCCAATGCGCTGCTGGTTCAGGCCAGCGAACCGAATTTGGAAAAGACGCTGGCGCAGGCCTTGACACTCGTTAACAAAGCCGATTCGGAGCCGGTTTCGCCCGAATTGCGAAAGAAAATCGAAACCTTGTGCGCGGATCTGTTTGCGTCAATTGGGTTGCAAACCAGCGTGCCGAAATACCGGGCGAAGAACTTTGAACGGGGCTGCCTGCTCGATTTTGTGGATTATCCGCTCAACAACCGCTGGTGGCTGACCGACGAGTTCACGAAAATCCGGGCTCTGAAAACGCCGAAAGAGCAACTCGCGCGTCTTGCGGTGATTGCCAATTGGGAAAATCCCGGCCCCGGCGGTTTTTACGATGACGTGTCGAGCGGCAGCAAAAGCCCGCGGGTGAAAAGTATTTCCGAGGATGCGACGGACATTGCCTGGTGGGACAATGGATCGAGCCGCAAACGTTTATCGACGCAAACCTTTCAGAATGAACCCGTTCTGGAATATGCCAACCTTAATCCCGGCGCTCGCTACGTGATTCGGGTCGCCGGTTTTGGCGATGCCCTGCTGCGGGTCGATGGCCAGCGGCTGCACCCGACGGTTTACAACAAAGAACTGGAGTCGTTCAAAGAGTGGATTGTGCCCCTCGCGCTCACGCAGGACGGCCGCATTTCCGTCTCCTTCGACGAACCCGAGGAGTCGCACCTCAACTGGCGGCAGCATTCCAAAATCTCGGACGTGTGGCTGCTGAAGCAGGAGTGACGGTTTTCAGTTTACGGTTTACGGTTTTCAGTTTCCGGTTTTTAGTATACGGTTTTCAGTATACGGTTTTCGCGAGGACTGACATTCGGCGTTTAACATTCGCTATTCATAATTCGCTATTCAAAAAGATATTGCATTCGCTACCAAAGCGTCGGCCCACCATATACCGAAAACCGTATACCGTAAACCGTATCCCGAAAACCGCCTTACCTTTTTGCAGAAAAATACCGATGGACAATCAGTGCGATGGGCAGACCGATGCAGACCATCAAAATGACCAGATTGAGCAGGGCGCTTTCCAGGGTCAGCGGGGCCCTGGAAACGTTGGTCAGCGGCACGATAACGAGGTTCATCATCCCCCAGACAAAACCGCCGTACAACAGCCCACTCAGATACTTATGCTTCCGAAAGAGCGGCAAGGCCGGAAAGATCAGGTAATAAAACAGGGTGAAGGAAAAGGCAATCAGGTAGTGGAAAAGTAACCCGTACCAAATCATTTCGGGGCCTGCCGTAAAGGCGGTTTTTCCAAAAACTCCGCTGGCCACGTACCGCAACACCGCAGTGGCATTCATCCGGCCCAAAATGGTGATGGCCGCGGTAATGTCCAGCGTCCCGGCGACCAGGCCCGCCAGCAAAATCGTTTTCAGCGGTGAAGGTGTTGGCATAGGTTGTAAGGGTTATTTCACGGAGATCAGCAGCGTAAAACGAAGTGTAACGGAGGCAATACAGGCAGGTATCTGCACAACTATTTTTTTTCCGCTAAACCGCACGGGCGGCCCCGTCTGCGAAACAATTTTCTACTCCACTCACTTCCCGGCCAGGTACCGGTTTCGGAATTCAATCGGTGTGCAGCCCTTCACCTGCCGAAACTGCCGGGCAATGTTTTTGCTGTCGGTCAGGCCCATGTCGAGCGCAATTTCAAAAACCGTCATGTCGGTTTCCAGCAGTTTCTGCGTGAATTTTTCGATCCGGAGGTTAAAGATATACTTATAAATCGGATACCCCGTGATCGTAAAAAACCGCTTCTCCAGGGCCCGGCGTGACAGCGGAACCTGTCTGACAACCTCCTCGACCTGCAAGTTTTTGTCGATATTCTGGTGGATAAATTTCAGCGACGAGGCAATGTAATCGTCGTTCGTAGCGTAAATATCCGTCGAATGGCGCGTCACGATCTGCGTGGGTTTCACCACGATATCGTAATAATCGTTCGCGCCCGTCCGGATCATCTGGTCGAGCAGCCGGGCCGAATCGTAACCGCCTTTTTCGGCATCCAGCGCGATGCTCGACAAAGGCGGGTCCGACAATTCGCAAATCATTTCGTCGTTATCGACTCCCAGCACGGCCACCTCTTCGGGGATACGGATGCCGGTTTGCCGACAGGCTTCGGTGATGTGCTGCCCCTGGCGGTCGTCGCAGGCCATGATGGCAATTGGTTTTGGCAACGACTGCAACCACTGGCTCAGCGAACTCGGTTTGTAGTACCACAACTCGCTCGACTGCGCCTTGGTGTGTTCAAACGAATGGACCGCAAACCCGGCTTTTCTGATGTGCGTTTCATAGCCTTCGGCCCGCTCCCGCGACCAGACAATGTCTTTAAAACCGTAAAAAGCAAAGTGGGTGAACCCTTTTTTCAGGTAATAATCGGCCGCCATTGCCCCGGCCTCGCGGTAGGCTCCGGTGATGTTCGGAATCTCGTCGAATCGCTCTTTGAAATCCTGGGCAATAACCGCGATGCCGGCGGTGCTGAAATCAGAAATTTCGGTGTCGTTGTAAAATTGCCCGATAATGCCATCGGCGCCCCACTCCTTCGCCCACTGCAAAATCCCTTTGATCCCGATGGTTTCGCGGTAAAATAGCGGCATCCGGCAAAACACCCAGGGCCCGTGCGCCCGCGAATACTTCGTCACCCCTTTCAACAGGCTCTTGCTGTACTCTTCCGCAAAGTCGATCAGGAGAATGATTTTATACATGATGCTTAAGCAGCGTTATTTCGCAGAGTTGAGCGGGGCTTCTGCTAATCCCTAAAAATACTGCTCAACTCCGCGAAATAACGCCAATTTACGCGAAAAGCTCCTTCAAACTCTTCACCGTGGCGTTGTTGACCAGCGGCCGCGCCCAGATGCCGATGCTGAAAATATACCCTAACGTCAATAGCAAAAACAACATCGCCAGCCGCAGCCCCACCAGTTCGGCCAGTCCCCCGACGATGAGCGGCACCACGGCCCCGCCCGCAATGCCGGTACAAAGAATTCCCGAAAACGTCCCGTGGTGGTGCGGCACGGAATTCAGCGCCAGCGACACGATGATCGACCACATTACCGAGGCAAAAAAACCGGTTAGCGGAAAGGCATACAACGCCAGATCGACCGGCCCGAACAAACCCGCCAGCAACGACCCGATGGCCCCGGCGGCAAACAGCATGAGCACCCGGCGGCTGTCAAATAGTTTCAGCAACAGCAAACCGAGCAGGCAGCCGACGGTCAGCAAACCCCAGAAATAGGCAATGACGGTCGCACCCGTCGTGGCCGGATCGACGCCGTGGTAGGTTTGCAGGAATTGGGAGGTCCAGTTGGCGATGCCCTGTTCGGTGCCGACATAAGCGAAAATCCCGCAGAAAAACCACAACACGGTTTTGTTGCCGAGCAGGTCTTTAAACGCTTTCCCGGTATCAATTTTCTCGTCGTCTCTCCGTTCTACTTCGGGAAACCGGACGAAAAAAATCACGCCGACCATCAGCAGGGCCGTCACCGCAAACACCCAGTACAACGAAACCCACTTCAGGTTTTCCGGCACCAGCTGGTCAAAAACCGGGATGAGCCCCGACGTTCTGCCGGTATGCACATTGCCCACCAGGTAACTGTATAGCAACGGACTCAGAAACGAAGCCGCCCCGAAAAACAACTGCGCCAACACCGAATTGAACGCAAACTGGGCTTCACCACCCGCCACGCGCAGCAGCGGATTGATCACCACCTGCAACATGGCCATGCCCAGACCGATGAGAAACAGCGACAACAGCGCCACCGAAAAACCGGGCATCAGTGCGAACAGCAGGGCTCCGGCAAACGCCAGAAAAAACGCCACCAGCAACACCGGTTTTTCCCGGTATCTCTCCACCAGAAGACCCGACGGAATCGACATGACACCGTAGGCCACAAAAAAGGCAAACGGCAGAAAACCGGCCAGCCCGATGCTGAGTTGAAAACTGGAAATAATATCGGGGATGAGTGGCCCCAGAATGTTGGTCAGAAACGAAATAACAAAGAAGATGAGCAGAATCAGGATGACAATCAGGCCGTTGCGCTTCATAGGTCACTTCGAGTTCTCGGCCACAATTACCGACCGGCTCGACCGGCCGGCCGCATCAAAACTCTTCAATTTAACCGTACCTGACACCTTTACGGGCGCCGAGTACAGGCTCGACTGCGTCGTTGGTTCGGAGCCATCGGTGGTGTACCGGATGTTCAGCCCCGGATACTCGATGTTGGCCTTCAGTTCGCCATTCTGCAAAACCGCTCCCGGCAGTGGCAAACGGTAATTGTAGCCCTTGTTGAGCACCGCCAGCCGCGGCATTTCGCGCTGCGCCAGCGTATTGGCGAAAATATTCCAGCCTTTTTGCATTTCTTTTTCGCGGGCGTCGCGGTTTTCGATGGTTTCCCACGGACGTTCGGCGGCCCAGGCGCTTTCGGCAAAACCCAGCAGCTTCGGCAGCGTCGCGTACTCCATCATATCCCGTCCTTTGACGGTTTCGCACCAGAGCTGCGATTCCAGACCAATCACATTTTTACGCGCTTCCGGTTTCATTTTTTCCAGACCGGCAAAATTCAGCGGTTTACCCATCGAGGTGCGATACGTCGTTTTAAACATATCGAAGGGTGCAAAAGCCCAGTTGGCGCGGGTGTCGACAAAACCGCCCCAGTACAGACCCGGTTCCTGCGGATCGTTGTTGTAGGCCAGATCGAAATAGAAATTGGTGACGTTACACAGCACCACCGGGTAGCCCGCGTTCGCCAGCCGATTGCCCAGATCCAGGTCGTAAATGTTGTTCCAGATGTACGGCACCACCTTTTTATTGACGAACTCCGGATTCGGCAGGTATTTGCCCTCCGGCGATTTGTTCAGCGCCACTTCCTCCCAGCCGTGGATTGCCAGATTCCGTTTTTCGAGCCGCTTCAGCAGTTTGCCGAAGAAATACGATTGCAGGTTTTTGGGGTCTTTCACCGCCGGGTTCTCTTTCAGCAACTGGGCCGCCTGGGGCGATTTCGTCCAGACTCCTTCGGGCACCTCGTCACCGCCCGCGTGGAAGGTATCGAGCTTCAGCCCGGCTTCGGCGTACAGTTTGGTGATCTCGTCCACCACTTTTTCGTAAAAATGATAGGTCGATTCGCGGGCCACGCTCACCACGTTGTCCTTGTAAGCCTGCGCCGACAGATAGACCGATTTGTCGTCCGGATCGATCAGGCGGTATTCATTGGCTTCCTTTTCCTTGCCTTCCTTCATCAGCCGTTCGTACCGGGCTTCCATCGCCTTGATGGCCGCGCGGGCGTGGCCCGGAAAATTCAATTCCGGAATCACTTTGATGTGCCGTTCGGTGGCGTATTTCAGAATTTCGACAAAGTCCGCTTTGGTGTAAAAACCGCTTCCGTACTTGCCTTCTTCGTAGGCTTTCGGCCCCGAACCGTAGGACGGGTGCAGCACGGACGCGGCCATGCCTCCGGCGGTGTGCTCGCGCTGGGCGCCCACCTGCGTCAGCTCCGGCAATCCGTCGATTTCGACCCGCCAGCCTTCATCTTCGGTCGTATACAACAAAAAGTGGTTGATCTTGTAATGCGCCAGCAGGTCGATTACCCGCAAGACGGTTTCTTTCGTCTGGAAATTCCGACTGACGTCGAGGTGCATGCTCCGGAACGGAAACCGGGGAGCATCTTCAACCTGGGCAAAACCGAGGGTGACGGTTTTGGCCGGTTTCAGGTACGCTTCCGTCGGCACGAGCGCCAGCAAACTCTGAATGCCGTAAAACACGCCAGCCGCATCGGCCCCGGTAATCGCAACCCCGTTGGCGTCGATGCCCAGCCTGTAGGCTTCCTTCGCAATTCCGTTCACCGAAACCGGACCGGTTTTCAACACAATGCCTTTGCCGGAACCCGCCCCGCTCTGCACCGAGAAGTCGCTGTTGGTCAGCTCCTTCAATTTTTTGCTCAAAAACCGGGCTTCGCTTTCCAGGCCGTTGCCGTAATAAATCGAGAGATTGTTATCCAGATTCAGCGTTCCGGCACTGGTGGTCAGTTTGACCGGCGACGGCACGATTTTCTGCAATTGTCCCGCGTCGATCAGGCTCAGCGCCAGATTGTCCTGATACCGTTTGGCCGCGGTATAGAGCGGTAACAAATCGTCTTTTCCGCGCAGTTGCTGCTCTTTTCTGGAAAACGGCAACGCCCGGTAATTGGCAACCTGTACGATATTTCCCTCTTTTCCGTCCTTGTCGTAGAAAACAAAATAAAGGCCGAGCGGAGCGTCGGTCAGTTTGATTACGGCTTCGGTGCCCGCATACCGCACTTCAGTTGAATCGCCGGACGCCAGCGCAAAGCCCGCATTCGGAGTCATTTTATACCAGTCACCGTTAATGTGCTGAACCGTAGCCGGTTGTGGAGTTTTGTTCGCCAGAATGGGCCGGGGTGACATGTTGAAAAACAGCGCCCAGTTTTTGTCATCAAGGGCCCGGTCGCTGTGGTTGACGAGGTTGAACCGGGCTTCAAAACCGTTTTCGACCTCGGTGAAATTGCTCACCAGTTCCCAGGTGACGGCAATTTCGCTGGTTTCGTTTTTGGAAGATCGGCAGCCATTCAACAGCAGTAAAACGGCGAGCAAAACCGTGACACAAAAAAAGTTACGCATGAAAGGGTCAGTTAAGTAGCCTTAATATTACGGAATTGAGTACTAAAAATACCACTGGCTATCCAAGACTTTTTCACGTCTGCTTCGATGCTTACCCAAACGAACCCCCTGACGTTGCCCGCCGATGCGCCGGAATCCGGGCCCAGCCGGTTGATCTCACTCGATGCCCTGCGCGGTTTTACAATTGCAGCCATGCTGCTGGTCAATTTCCCCGGCGACGGCGACCACGTTTACCATCCTTTGCAGCACACGAAGTGGAACGGTCTGTCGTTTACCGATCTGATTGCCCCGTTTTTCCTGTTTATCATCGGCGTATCCATCGTTTTCGCCTACTCGAAGCGGCTGGAAAGTGGGGCGCCCAAAGGTGATCTGTACCGGAAAATCGCGGTGCGCTCGGCCAAGATTTTTGCCGTCGGAATGGTTCTGAATCTGCTGCCAACTTTCGATTTTAACGCTATCCGCTGGACCGGCACGCTGCACCGCATCGCGTTCGTCTTTTTAATCTGCTCGCTTATCTTCCTGAATACCACCTGGAAACAGCAGTTCTGGATCGGCATCATCACCCTCATTGTCTATTGGCTGGCCCTGACCCAAATCCCGACGCCGGGTTACGAACAGGTGATGCTCGAACCGGGCAAAAATCTAGTAGCCTGGTTTGACCATCTGTACCTACCGGGCCGGATGTGGCAGGGAACCTGGGACCCTGAAAGCATCCTCAGCACCTTTCCATCAGCGGTTTCCGGGCTGACCGGGCTGCTGGCCGGACGCCTGATGATCAGCACCTTAGCGCGGACGGAGAAAGTCGCCTGGCTGATGACGGCCGGGGTTTTTACGGCCGCAGCCGGGTATGGCTGGAGCCTAGTGTTCCCGGTCAACGAAAACCTCTGGACCAGTTCGTTCGTGCTGATTACCTCCGGTTTTGCGGCCTTGCTGCTCGGTGCGGTTTACTTTCTGGTCGATGTCCGGGGGCGTACCGGTGGCACCCGATTGGGCATCATTTTCGGGGCCAACGCCATTGCAGTTTACGTTATGGGCGATCTGCTTTCCATTCCGTTTTACTACCTGAAATTCGCGGGTCAGTCCCTTAACGAACGGGTGGTCGGAGCCATCACCAGTTTGGGGTTTGATCCGCGGTTTGGTAGCCTGGTGTACGCCCTGATCTTTGTTGCGATCAACTTTATTCCGGCGTATGGGCTATACCGTAAAAAGATTTTCATCAAACTTTAACAGGAAGAACGCGGATTGAACCAACCTGGCGGATTAAAACCGGAAATTCGAATGAAACAAGTCCTTTACGTAACGCTTATTTTTTGTCTGACTACTGCCGTTTCATTTGGCCAAAACAATGGTATTAAAAAGGTAAAATTCGGCTTGTTCACGGACGTCCACATTCCCACGATGCACGACGGAGAAGCCCGGCTGACGGCGTTTATGGACAGCATGAAAACCGCCCGGCCCGACTTCATCATTGAACTTGGCGATTTTATTACCCCCGCCGAAAAGTATGCCCCGGCATTCGCCATCTGGAAGAACTATGCCGGTAAAAAATACAACGTCATTGGGAATCACGAAATGGACGGCGGCACGTCGCTCGAGCAGGCGCTGGCGTATCGGAACATGACGTCATCCTTTTATACGTTCGATCAGAACGGTTTTCGGTTTATTGTGCTGGACGGCAATGATAAAAAAACGCCGGATGTGAAGGGCTATCAGCAGTACATCGGTCCGGCGCAGCAAACCTGGCTGAAAGCCGAACTGGCAAAAGCCACCACGCCCGTTGTCATCTTCTCGCACCAGGGTTTAGGTCCGGATGGCGTGGACAATTCCGCCGAAATCCGGACAATTCTGGAAGCGCATAATGCGAAAACGAAGAAGGCCAGAATCATCGCCAATTTTTACGGCCATATTCACTACGACCGCGCCGAAGAAGTAAACGGCATCTGGTACGTCTGCGTCAATTCCATGTCTTATAAATGGCTCGGTGAAGAATACGGTCACGTTCGGTACAGCGACGAAATTGATAAAAATTACAAATGGATTAAATACACGGCACCGTACAAAGATCCGCTGTACACCGTGATCGAAATTTCCACCGACGGGGTGATTAAAATGGCCGGCAAGAAATCGGAATGGGTCGGTCCTTCGCCCTGGAAAGTTGGCTATCCCACGACCGATCAGGAATACGACCGGCCCGAAATTCGGGCGCGAACCCTGCGGTTTTCGCCCATGAATCACTAGTAAAATGAGCTTGTTAACCCCTCCCCTTTTTGTTCTGTTTTTCTTAGTCGGAACCTCGGTCTTGGCCCAAACCGGCAGCCCGGCCGAGCCGGTGCGGTATGTGGGTGGCGAAACCGTGGATCCAAACGTCCACGACGGCCGGCTCCGCTACGCCATCGGCGTCGAAAGCCGCCAGACCCTCCGCGTCAACCGCAGCCACCCCGAACTGGCCGACGGCCACGGCTGGACGTATAATCACGCATCGAACCTTTGTTACTGGAACAACACCTTTTACCAGCAGTATTTGAGCAACCCGGTCGATGAGCACGTTGCCCCCGGCCAAACGCTGGTGACAACTTCCAAAGACGGTCGGCAGTGGAATAAACCGGTTGTGGTTTTTCCGCCCTACGTGCCCCCGGCTGATGTTAAACTACCGGACAGTTCCAGCGGTTACATGATGCACCAGCGCATGGGTTTTTACGTCGCGCCCAACGGCCGGTTGCTGGTACTGGCGTTCTACGGCCACGCGGAAGACCCTTTCAAAGAAGGCGGCATCGGGCGGGTGGTGCGGGAAGCGTACAAGGATGGCTCCTACGGCCCGATTTACTTTATCCGGTACAGCAGTCACAAAACCGTGAACGGCGTTCAGTGGAACGAAACCAATACCGCTTATCCGTTTTACAAAACCGCCAAAGATGCCGGTTTTCTGGAAGCCTGTAACGCCCTGTTAACCGACAAACTAGTGACGTTCCAGTGGTGGGATGAAGACCGGGGGCTCGACGGTTTTTACGGTGGGAAAGAAGCCCGCGAAGCCCTGTCGTATTACCACCGGAAAGACGGAAAAGTGGTGGCTTTGTGGAAACGCTCGCACAGCGCCCTGTCGTCCGATAACGGGCAAACGTTTTCCAAACCGGTGAAGACCCCGACCTTTATAATGGCGGGTGGCAAGCAGTGGGGACAACGCACGGAGGACGGTCGGTATGCGATCTGTTACAACCCGATCGAGATGGATGAGCACCGGTTTCCGCTGGCGATGGCAACGGGCGACGACGGTATTATTTTCGATAACCTGCTGATTGTCCAGGGTGAAGTGCCCGCCCGGCGGTTTTTTGGTCGCTGGAAAGATTTTGGCCCCTGCTACGTTCGCGGCATCGAGGAAGGCAACGGCAACCCACCGGGCAACGACCTCTGGCTCAGCTACAGCATGAACAAGGAGGACATCTGGGTCAGCCGGATTCCGACGCCGGTCCGGTATGCGGTCAAAGGTCCGGTTGCGGATCATTTCGACGGTCTGCAACAGAACGGCAGCATTCCCGACTGGAACGTGTATGCGCCCCAATGGGCTCCGGTTGCGGTGGTCCGGACACCGGAAAAAACCGGAAACTGTCTGGAACTATCCGACAAGGACCCCTACGATTACGCCCGCGCCATCCGGGTTTTCGAGGCAGGAAGCCGGATTGAAACCAACCTCAAAATCCGCGCGGCCCAGAACCATACGGGCAGCCTGGAAATTGACCTGACCGATCGCTACGGCAACCGCCCCGTTCGGCTGCGGTTCGACGAAAAAGGACACATTGTGGTGACCAGCGGCAGTCAGGAAAAAACCGTACAACCCTACCGACCCGGGCAGTGGTACGAGTTGACGTTTACCGTTGATGCCCGCCTGAACGGCAGTTACGATCTGGCCATTGACGGCAAAAAAGTCGTCGAGAAAGCGGCTATGGCCGAAGCCGTGAAATCGGTGGAGCGATTGTCCATCCGAACCGGGCCGTACCGGGATTTGCCCAACCGGAAAACCCCCAATGAAGAACCGGGTCCGCCCCTGCCGGGTGCCGACGAACCCGTCCCCCCGGCCGTATTTTACGTGGATGACGTTCGAATTAAAACCGTCAACTAAGCAGTCGCCGGCCAACTGCTGGCTACCAAAACCCTAACCCTTAAAACGTTTCATGCATCGCTTTTCCCCAATTCGCTTCTGGCTGGTCAGCTTTTTTGTACTGACCGCCATCCCGGTTTTTTGCAATTCGATTGACTTATCCAACGCGCAACTCTATTGCCCGGTAAAAGACAAAGCCATTCTCCGCCGGAGTCTGGAAATTCTACAGCAGGAAGTCGCCAAACGGACGCAAATCCGGCTGCCCATCGCTAAAAAAGTCCCAACGTCCCGGCAGGCGCTCATCGGTCTGGTGCTGGAAACCGATCTGGCCGCGTTTCCGGAAAAAACCCGGGCGGCCCTGGGCGCCCTGCCCGCCATCCAGCAAGAGGGGTATAAAATCTGGGTGCAGGAAGGCGAAAACACGGTTTTAATTGTCGGAAAAGACGCGCGGGGTCTGCTGTACGGCGTCGGACATTTCTTGCGTAAAGCCGAGATGCGGCCCGGCAAAATCCAGCTTTCCGACCAGGCTACGGTTTCGACCAGTCCGCGCTATCCGATTCGCGGTCACCAGCTGGGCTACCGGCCCAAAACCAACGCCTACGACGCTTTTTCGGTAGCGCAGTTTGACCAATACATCCGGGATCTGGCGCTGTTTGGTGCCAACAGCATCGAAATTTTACCGCCCCGAACGGACGATGATGCGACGAGTCGGCACATGAAACTGCCGGCCATTCAGATGATTCGGGAGCAGTCCCGGATTTGTCAGGAATACGGCCTGGACGTCTGGATGTGGTACCCGAACCTGGGCAAGAACTACGAGCATCCGGATTCGGTTCAGAACGAACTAAAGGAACGTCAGACGGTTTTTGCCACCGTTCCGAAGCTGGACAACGTGTTTGTACCGGCCGGTGACCCCGGCGAGCTCGAACCCGATGTGCTGTTTGCGTGGCTCGAAAAAGAAGCGCAGGTGTTGCAGAAATACCACCCAAAAGCCAAAATATGGGTTTCTCCGCAGGTTTTCCGGCCCACGCAAGCCTGGTTTGACGCATTTTACAAACACGTCAACAAGGCTTATCCGTGGTTTGGCGGGGTGGTTTTCGGGCCGTGGGTGAAAATGCCCGTGCAGGAAATCCGGAAGGTGGTCAATCCGTCGATTCCCATCCGGCATTATCCCGACATCACGCACAACTACAGTTCGCAGTACCCGGTTCCGCACTGGGATCTGGCCTGGTCGATGACCTGCGGCCGCGAAAGCATCAATCCGCGCCCGCACGACGAAAAGACGATTCACAATGCGCTCGACGAGTACGGGGTGGGCAGCATCAGTTACTCGGAAGGCACGAATGATGACCTCAACAAATTCATCTGGAGCGATCAGGACTGGAATCCCGAAAAACCGGTGATCGAAACCCTGCGCGACTACGTCCGGCTGTTCGTTGGTCCCGACTATACCGAACTAATGGCGCGGGCCCTGGTGTCGCTCGAAGACAACTGGCGCGGCCCGATGCTGACCAACTCCGTCATTTCCCAGACCCTGCGGCAGTGGCAGGCGCTGGAAAAACAGGCTTCGCAGAACGTGCTGCAAAACCCGCGTTTTCAGATGGGCCTGATTCGGGCCTACTTCGATGCCTACACCCAACGCCGGTTTCTGTACGAAACCGAACTGGAACAGCAGGCCCGCGACCGGTTGGCAACGGCCGAAAAAACCGGGTCGCTGGCGGCAATCGGGGAAGCGAAAACCGTTCTGGAAAAAGCCTGGAAGCAGCCCCTCTGGCCGGAATACCGGACCAAGTGTTTTGCCCTCGCCGACTCGCTGTACAAATCGATTGGCGCCCAGTTGACCATTGAAAAACACGGGGCAATGTCGGGCCGGGGCAATTTTATCGATAACATCGCCATCCCGCTCAACGATTCGCCCTGGCTGTGGGACCAGCTCACCCGCACCGAAAAGCTAGGCGACGAAAAGGATCGACTCCAGAAAATCACCGCCATCCTGAACCGCACCGATCCCGGCCCCGGCGGCTTTTACGATCACTTCGGCGCACCGGAAAGCTGGCACCGGGTGGTTTCGGGCCTGAGCTGGGAAAAAGACCCCGGCAGTTTGCAATCCCCCCGCGTCAGTTTTGGGGTCGGGCTGGTGGGCGTCGAATGGGTGGACGAAATCAAAGCCACCGGTTTTAAAGGACAGATTACACCCCGCGTCTGGATGAAACAGGCCAAGACGTTGTATGAGCAGCCGCTGAAAATTGCGTACGACGAACTTGATCCGGCGGCTTCCTACCGGATGCGGATTGCCTACACCGGCCGGTTTCGCTCCCGCATGAAACTCAGCACCGACGACGGTTCCGTCATTCACGATTTTATCCAGACCGGCGAACAACCGCTCTACGAATTCGACGTTCCCCAGGCGGCTTTATCAGACGGAAAAGTGACGTTCATCTGGACGTGCGGAGAGGGCGAGCGTGGCTCCCAGGTTACCGAAATCTGGCTCATCCGGAAGTAAGTCTCTACACGGGTCAGGTTTTGAAAACCTGACCCGTGTATTTTGGCGCTTCCATCAGCCAGCGGTTCTCAAAACCTGACCGGTATTTTCGACAAAAACCGTAAATTGGAAACCGTAAACCAAAATCCGAAAACCGCATGGACCCCACTACCAACAAAAGCAGGATCGACGCTTCGATGAATCATCAGGAAGCCGCCGACTCGGCCAGCATGAAACGAGAGGTTAAGTTGGTGGACGCTACCCTGCTGGTGGTGGGCAGCATGATCGGTTCGGGAATCTTCATCGTCAGCGCCGACATCATCCGGAACGTCGGTTCGTCGGGCTGGCTGCTCATGGTCTGGGTCATCACCGGAATCATGACGCTGACGGCGGCCCTGAGTTACGGTGAGTTAAGCGGGATGTATCCGAAAGCGGGCGGGCAATATGTCTACCTGAAAGAAGCGTATAACCCGCTCATTGCTTTTTTGTACGGCTGGAGCCTGTTTGCGGTGATTCAAACCGGCACCATTGCCGCGGTGGGGGTGGCTTTCGCCAAATTTACGGCTTATTTTATTCCGCAGGTGAGCGAAGATCTGGTCCTGTTCAGCGTCGGTTCGTTCAAACTGTCGCCCGCCCAGTTGCTGTCCATCGTGCTGATTATTTTCCTGACGTACATCAACACCAAAGGCGTTAAAGGCGGAAAATTGCTGCAAACCGTCATCACCACGGCCAAGTTGCTGAGTTTATTCGGCCTGATCGTCTGCGGTCTTTTTATGATGAAACCAGACATCTGGCAGGCCAACTGGACCAACGCCTGGAGCCTGCAAAAACTCCTGCCCGACGGAACGTTCGAATCCTACACGATGGCGGCTGCCCTGGGGGCGATTGCGGCCGCGATGGTCGGCTCCATTTTTTCCAGCGATGCCTGGAACAGCGTCACGTTCATCGCCGGTGAAATCGTTAATCCGAAACGCAACATTGGGCTAAGCCTGTTTCTCGGTACGCTGATCGTGACGGTTATTTACGTGATGGCCAACGTGATGTATATTTCCGTGCTGCCCCTGACCGAGATTGCCACCGCCGACAAAGACCGCGTGGCCGTGGCGGCTGCCCAATCCATTTTTGGTCCGATCGGCACGGCGCTCATCGCCTTCATGATCATGGTTTCGACTTTCGGCTGCAACAACGGCCTGATTCTGGCCGGGGCGCGGGTGTATTACACGATGGCGAAAGACGGTTTATTTTTCAAACGCACGGGGCAGCTGAACCAGCATGCGGTGCCGGAATTCGCGCTCTGGATTCAGTGCGCGATGGCGTCGGTGCTCTGCCTGAGCGGTCGCTACGGCGATTTGCTGGATATGATTTCGTTCGTAGTAGTCCTCTTCTACGTGCTGACCATCGCCGGAATTTTCATCCTTCGCGCCAAAAAACCCGACCTGGAACGGCCTTACAAGGCGTTTGGCTACCCGTTCCTGCCGGCGCTGTACATCCTGATGGGCCTGAGTTTCTGCGTGCTGCTGATCATCTACAAACCCAATTTCACCTGGCCGGGGCTGATCGTCGTCCTGGTCGGTTTGCCGCTGTATTTCCTGTCGAAGGGCCGGAAGGTGGAGTAAATTAGAAGCTGTTACACAGGGTAAATCAGAGAATAGCAAAGTTAATCAGGGAAGTCTCTGTGTAACAAAACAACCTCATTTCCCCGTTATCCAGTCCATGATCAGATTCGAGCGCGCGCCGGTTTCGCCCGTGCTCGGCGACTGGCCTTCGCCCCGCAACTCCTTCACAATTTCCTCGATGATCGGTTGCTGAACGTGTTGCGGATACGGAATATGGAAAACGTCGGTTCCGGCTGCGGTTTCCACTTTGATGTCGAACTTCTCGAAGAACGAAAAAGTAATTTTTCCCCCGGAGCCCATGAGGTACGCTTCGTCAATGCGCTGCTCCTTGTTGACGGTATAGCACCAGCTGCCGAGGCCCAGCACCCCGGATTCGAACTCGAAACTGGCCACGACAATATCGTCGGCTTCGTACAAACCGGCCTGATTGCGGGCAAAACCGTTGGCGGTTTTGATGGGTCCGAGGGCAAATTCCAGGAAATCGAACTGATGTGCGGCCAGATCGTGAAAATGCCCACCGCCGGAAATTTCCGGAAACACCCGCCAGCGCGGTTTGGCCTCCTCACCCACTTCCTCGGCGTAGGGCTGGTAGTGCAGGTGAATATCGACAAACCGGATGTCGCCAATGGCTTTCTGATCAATCAACTCTTTCACTTTCAGAAAGTAATCGAGTGACCGGCGGTAGTAGGCCACGAACAACGGCACCCCGGTTTCGCGACTGACCTGATTCATGGCTTCACACTCGGCGGCATTCCGGGCCATCGGTTTTTCAACGTAGACCGGTTTTCCCAGGCGCAGCGCCCGAATCGCGTAGTCGGTATGAGAACCGGGGGGCGTGGCGATGTACACGGCATTGACCTCGGGATCATTGATCAGGGCATCGGCATCGTCGTACCATTTGGGCACGCCGTGCCGGCGCGCGTAATCGGCGGCCAGTTCGCCATCCCGACGCATGACGGCCACCAGGCTTGAATTTGGAACGTTGTTGAAAGCCGGGCCGCTTTTGACTTCGGTTACATTTCCGCAACCGATGATTCCCCATCTGATCTGATCCATGCTACTTTAAGTACCAAAAACGCCAATTCTACTTATGGCGGGCATTTTTCAGGTTCGGATGGGCGCGCCAACTGGCTTCCGGACCGAACCGGGTGTGGTACGTCACCTTGTCCAGTTTGTCGTAGGAAGGGTACTGGTAGGTCCAGCGATTGGTCATCAGAAAAACCGGGATGGCAATCAGAAAAGTCCCGATGGCCCACCCCCAGACTCGATTGTAATGTGCGGTATAGGATTTCGGCGGCAGAATCCGGATGGTTTCTTTCTCGAAGGGAGCCAGCAGCACCAGCGCCGTCGCCACGATGGTATTTACGGTGATGACCCACTCCGTCAGCAGGCGTTGCGGAGCCCAGCCCACCAGCGCCCGCTCAAAATTGCCGATCACCATGACCCACAGCAGAATCAAAAACACCAGTTGTCCTTTGCCCAGGCCGGTTTTCGGAACAATCGCCAAAGGCTCCTGCCAGTGCCGCCGGATCACCGCGACGGCCATGATCAGCAACAGCACCCAGGTTACATTAAACCAGCCGCCCGGACTCAGGTGAAAATAATCAACGTTTGGCAGCCGACCCAGATACGGCACATCCCAGACCGCCGAAACGGTTTGGGGGCTGCCATCGGGCAGGGTCAACACCTGCGTCCACACGTCCGGATCGAGTTGCTTGCCCCATTCTTCGACGTTTTTCACCAGATTGACGTAGGGAATTCCGAGCAGAACAAAAACCGCAGCCACGCCGGACGTCCACCGGCTTTGGCGGGCTTCGGTGTTTTTCGGAGCCGGGTGCACCGGTATCCGGATGGCCAGATAAGAAAGAATAACCGCCATCGCCATTCCGTTGACAAAACCGTATCCCTGCTCCATAAAGCTGTGCCAGTTTTGCTGTTGCCAGTTGGCCCAGTCTTCCGTGATGCGTTTGAACGACTCACTTTCCGGCAACATTCCCCGGTTTTTCAGGATCGTCGGATTGCCCGGCGCCATCAGCAGTTGCCTCAGCCACTGAACGCCCGAAAATCCCAAACCGCCAATCGTTCCGCTCATCACGGCCACCACGGCCACCGGCAGCAGGCCGTTCCGCCGGACCCACAGCATGAAGCCCATGAAAACGCCCAGGACGCCGGCCCAGTCGTCGCTGCGCGGGGGCGTCATCCGGATACCGCCCGAATCGGCCAGCAACAAACTTCCCAAAACCGGGAAAGCCAGAAACGCGAGCAGCCAGCCCGCAGCCATATAAACAATCAGGGAGGAACCATTGCGGAATTTGCCGAAGCGAATGAAATAAACCGTCAGGCCAACCAGCAGCCCGATTACCCAACCAACATGTTCCGGATAATCGCCAAACCACTGCGGCCAGTTATTCAGGAAGTTCGCCGGATCGAAAGCCGGTTTTCCCGTGGCGGGATCCAGGTACGTGGGATCGCCCAGCGGATAGGTCAGGGCCGACGAAAGGCCCGCTTCCAGCCCGGTTTTTCGCAGCGCCCCCTGCACCAGACCGCCCAAAACCGCCCCCGCCCCGCCAAAAACCGGCAGCCACCAGCTATTGCGCTGTTTGCGTTCCGCCAGATCGTAGGCGCTGACGCCCAGCAACGCGAAAAAAGCCGCCAGGTAATCGGAGTCGAACCAATACAACGGACTTTTGTGCCGCAACCACGTTCGGTCGAACGGCATACCCGACTGGAGTGCATTCGCCAGGTTATTTTCCACCAGATCCTGCACAAACCAGGCCCCCAGCACGAACAGAATGGGCCTGAACAGGCGAACCAGCCGGTCGTGTTCGGCAATGGCGGCCAGGGCCGTTCCGCCCGCCCCGAGACCCGCCCACAAAAAACCGGTAAAAAACAGGGCCGCATACCCGAACCCCTGCGAGAGCGCATGTCCGCTTTGGGTGTAGGCGATCACCTGCATGTAGGAGATCGACGCGCCAAAACCCCAGCCGATGGCCCCGAAAAAAGCGAAATACAACACCCGCTGCCGCCAGTCGTCGCGGCCCGACAACAGCGCCCCGGTAATGGCGGCCAGACAGCCTGCAAAGGCAGCGCCGTACTCGTGTCCAAAATTACCCCGAATTCCCCAGCCGATCGACAGCGACAGCCCAACCAGCAGAAACGTACTCAGCCGGCGACTCGGTGAATGAGTGGTTTCGGCAATGGTCTGTTTCGGAATATCGGTACCAATCATGCAGCCTTAAATAATGAGCGAAGCGTTGTCGTCCGTTTGCTGATCCCCGACGGCTTTTTTAATACTGCCAATATCGTGCCGCAACCGCTGACCGAAAAGGGCCACATCGAAACTGTGCACCACAATGTTGATGCCTTCCTTCATCCAGTAAATCTGACGCTCCGGCGACAGCGAAAAATGGATGCCGATGGACAGGCCCTTGCGCCGGGTCGTGTGAATGATCTGACGGACAGCCGCTTCGAAATCCGGATGGTCGTACTGCTCCGGTATGCCCATGCTAACCGACAAATCGTGCGGACCGATAAAAACCGCATCGAGCCCGGGCACCGACAGCAGAGCGTCCAGCCGTTCCAGCGCCGGAACACTTTCGATGTTGGCAATGCAGATATTCCCGGCATTATGGGTTTCCAGGTACTGCCGCAGGTCGTCGGGCATCTGCTCTTCTCCGCTCAGAAACCGGTTCAGGCGCTCGCCCTTCAGGGGCCGGTATTTGGTCGCCCCCACCAGATCGACGATCTGATCGACGGATTCGAGGTAAGGCGCAATGACGCCCACCGCCCCCGCATCGATTACCTGACAGGCCAAAAACGGATCGGGTTTCGGAATCCGGACCACGGGCGTGATGCCGTAGGCGCGAAAAATCTGGCACAAGCGGGCCAGTTCGGCGCGATCGAGCGGAATGTGTTCGGTGTCTAAAAAAACAAAGTCAAGACCCGCCCGCTGCAGGGTGACCGGCCACATCGGCGCCGTCGAGGTAATGCAGGTCCCGTATACGTTCTGTCCGTTTTTTAATTTTTGGAGTAAGGTGCTATCCGCAGCAAGGCCCATCTTTTTCATTTTCGTTAGGTTTGTAAGCGCACACGTCGAACGGCTCACTTTTAATAGTACTATCCGATCTCCAATTCCGACTAGTTAAAAAATGATTTTTTAAAGAATAATGGTCTTTTTCGGGGCGAAATGAGTAGTGAAAGAGAGTAAAATGCTATTGATACGTAAAGTCCGTTTACCTTTTCATTGATCAAATCCAACAATCCAAGCCTTAATGAAACCCATCGTCCAGATTTCCCTTGACCTCACCAACATTGATGAAGCCCTTGAAACGGCTGCGCTGGCCATGCGGGCCGGCGTCGACTGGCTCGAAGCGGGCACTCCGCTGATTCTGGCCGAAGGCCTGCACGGCGTTCGCAAATTGCGCGAAGCGTTTCCGGGTGTTCCGATTGTCGCCGACCTGAAAACCATGGACGGTGGTTACCTCGAAGCCGAAATGATGGCCAAAGCCGGCGCTACGCACGTCGTGGTCATGGCACGGGCGCACGCCGAAACCATCAAGTGTGTGGTGAAAGCCGGGCGCGATTTTGGCGCGAAAGTGATGGGCGACAACATGGTTTGCCCCGATATGGTGGAGGGCGCCAAATGGCTTGAAGACCTGGGCTGCGACTACGTGATTCACCACATTGGGTACGACGAACGCCGGGGCATTGCCGCCCAGGGCCACCGGATGCCCAATCCGCTCGATCAATTGCGCGAAGTGGTTCAGGCCGTCAAAATACCGGTTCAGGCCGTCGGCGGTTTGTCGCTCGAACAGGCCATTCGCTGCCCGGAATATGGCGCTCCGCTGGTGGTGCTCGGCGCTCCGCTGACCATCGACGCCGATGCCTTCAAAACCGCCGACGGGGATCTGGAAAGCTCGCTCCGGCTGATCTGCGAAAAAATTCACGCCTACGGCGATGTGGCCGTCGGAAACCACCAGTAGACGTAACCCGAAAAACCGGCTTTGCTCTGACCGGCCTTAACCCATACAAAATCAATGAAATCTGCTGCTGTTGTTAATTTTGCCCCCGAGAAAGGCTCGGTGGAAATCCGGGAAATCCCGAAACCGACCATTGGAGAAGACGATGTGTTGCTGGAAGTCGCCAACGTTGGCGTCTGCGGCAGTGATTTACACCAGTGGACGGCCGATCATAGCTGGCCGGTCAATTATCCCGTCGTGCTCGGCCACGAATTTGGGGGGCACATCGTCGAGCTGGGCAGCCGGGTAGCGGGCTGGAAAGAAGGGGATCGCGTCGTGAGCGAAACCGCAGCCGTCATCGACCCGAATAACCCCATGTCGCGGCAGGGCCTCTACAACCTCGATCCGACCCGCAAAGGATTTGGCTACGGCGTTAACGGGGCCATGACCAAATACGTCCGCGTACCGATGCGGTGTTTGCACCGGGTGCCGGACGAACTGGCCTTTGAGCAGGCCTGCCTGACCGAACCCTGTTGCGTGGCCTACAACTCCGTGGTTGAAAATTCGCGGATCAAACCGGGCGATCGCGTCATCGTACTCGGGCCCGGCACCATCGGCATACTGTGCGCGGCCATGGCGCGGCTTTGTGGCGCTGAAGTGGCCGTGGTCGGTCTGGAAGCCGACCGCCATCGGCTGGCCATTGCCCAGCAGTACGGCTGCGAAGCCATCATTGGCGATGCGACCGAATGGGCCAAGAAACGCGACGGCCTGGGGGCCGATTGCATCATCGATGCCGCCGGAGCCAGCATCACCCTGAAAATTGCCCTGCAACTGGTCCGGCCCAACGGCCACATCACCAAAGTGGGCTGGGGACCGCAGCCACTCGGTTTTTCGCTGGACGCACTGGTCCAGAAAAACGTGACCCTGCAAGGTAGTTTCAGCCACAACTGGCCCATCTGGGAACGGGTGCTGGCGTTACTGGCCAGCGGTCATCTCGACGTAAAACCGATCATCGGGGGCGTCTGGCCCGTCACGGAATGGCACGAAGCGTTCGAAAAAATGCACCACGGCGACGTGATCAAAAGTGTACTGAAACCGGTATAGATTCGAAGCGGGACCAGCGAGCTGAGAAACGGGCCAAAAAAGAGATCATCCCTTTTTGTCTTTTGTCTCAGTTCGCTGGTCTGCCCCTCCCCTTACTCATAAATGCGTCTAGATCAAAAAGTTATCATTGTTACCGGCAGTTGCACCGGGATCGGCAAGGCCATTGCGAAACGCTGCGTTGCGGAAGGAGCCCGGGTCGTAATTCACGGATTGGAACCGGACCTGGGGCAGGAAGTGGTGCGCGAACTGGGCGCAGAAAGGGCCGTGCTACACATCGAAGATCTGGCTCAGGAAGGCGTTGCCCAGCGACTGGTTGATCTGGCGGTTACTACTTTCGGCCAGCTCAACGCGATTGTGAACAACGCGGCCATTGTGGCTTCCTCCAACTTGCACACCACTGATCTGACGTTTTTCCGGCGGATGCTCGAAGTCAACACCCTCGCTCCGTTTGCCCTGATCAAAGCCGCCCTGCCGCAATTGAAACAAAACAAAGGCTGTGTGCTGAACATTGGCTCGGTCAACGGCTGGAGCGGAGAACCGGATTTGCTGGCCTACAGCGTGTCGAAGGGGGCGCTCATCACCCTGACCCGCAACCTTGGCGACACGCTCCACCGGGAAGAAGGCGTTCGGGTCAACCAGATTAATCCGGGCTGGGTGCTGACCGAAAACGAAGCCCGGCGCAAACACGAACAAGGGCTGCCGGTCGATTGGTACAAGGACGTCTCCCCGGCTTTTGCGCCTTCCGGCCGGATTTTGTGGCCCGCCGAAATTGCCGCGGCCGCCGTCTACTGGCTCGCCGATGAAAGTGGCCCGATTAGCGGTCAGATTGTGGACCTTGAACAGCACCCGTTTATGGGCCGGAATCCACCGAAAAATTAACGGGTTTTCGGTTTACGGTTTTCAGTTTGCGGTAGCTGGAACCTTCAGCGTTCACCATTCGCGATTCATTATTCGCTATTCAAGGCGTGCTGATCAGCCCCCGAAAACCGTATCCCGAAAACCGCCTAACTCCCTCACGCTAAACCAAACCCACGAATGCCCCAATTAGCAGCTTTCCCCAAAGCGTTTATGCAGGCCCTCTGCAAAGATGGCACCATGACGGTTTCCGAATGGATTGAACTCGCCGTCAAGCTCGACATCGACGGGCTGGAATGGTACGCCGGTTTTCTGGAAATGGCCGACGAAGCCAACTGGTCCCGGTTTCGGCAGCAGGTCGAATCGCACGGCAAAGTGATTCCGATGATGTGCTGTTCGCCGGATTTCACGCACCCCGATGCGGCTTTTCGCGCCAACGAAATTGCGAAACAGAAACGCTGGATCGACATGACCTACGCCCTGGGCGGGTCGTACTGCCGCGTGTTGTCGGGCCAGCGCCGACCCGAACTGTCCATCGACGAGGGCGTCAGGCTGGCGGCCGAATCCATCGAAGCGTGTCTGCCCTACGCCCGCGAACACGGCATCACGCTCATCATCGAAAACCATTACAAGGACGATTTCTGGGAATACCCGGAATTTGCGCAGAAAATGGACGTGTTCTGCCAGTTGGTCGATGCCATTCACGATCCGAATTTTGGCGTTAACTACGACCCGAGCAACACCTTCCTGGCCGGTGAAGAACCGCTGGATTTGCTCCGGCGGGTGGCCGACCGCGTGGTGACCATGCACGCCAGCGACCGGTTTCTGCTTTCGGGAACAATTGAGGATTTGCGCCGGGAAGAAGGCGGTGCCGTTGGGTACGCCAAACGCCTGAGTCACGGCGAAATCGGGAAAGGCCTCAACGACTACGACGCCATTTTTACCATCCTGAAAGGCGTGGGCTTCGACGGCTGGATCAGCATTGAGGACGGGGTGGATGGCATGGCGCAACTGGAACGCAGCGTGGCGTTTCTCCGGCGAAAAATGGCGCAATACTGGCCGGAAACTACGGCTTGATTTTTTTGTAACTTACGAGTACGACCGGGGCGGAAACGGTTCTGCCCCGATTTCAGGTTGAACCCGTCACGCGATGAAACTAAACGGATTGGTGTTGCTCGTCATCTTCGCGGCTTTCCGCGTTCAGGCTCAAACCCGGTTTTACATCGCCCCCAACGGAAAAGACACCAATCCCGGCACCATGGCCCTGCCGTTGGCCAGCCTCAGTAAAGCCGTCGAAAAGGTCAAAACCGCCCCGCAAAAAACCGCACAGATTCTCCTGCGGACAGGCACCTATTACCTGCCCGAAACCGTGTCGATCACCCCGGACAAAACCGGCGAAAAACCCCTGCTCATCAGTCCTTTCCCGAATGAAAGCGTAACCCTCAGTGGTGGCCGGAAGCTGGCCCTGCGCTGGCAGAAAACCCGCAACGGAATCTGGACGGCCCTCGTCGATGGTCCGCCGTTTGAACAGGTATTCCTGAACGGCAAAAAACAGATTCTGGCGCGGTATCCGAATTTTGATGCCAACGCCCGCGTCTTCAACGGCACCGCAGCCGACGCCCTGAGCGAAGCGCGGATCAGCCGGTGGCAAAATCCGGAGGGCGGTTATATTCATGCGCTGCATCAGGGCGAATGGGGGGACTTTCACTTCCGAATTACGGGCAAATCGGGTGCTCAGCTTCAACAGGAAGGCGGCTGGCAGAACAACCGCCCGGCCCCCATGCACCCGACAGAGCGGTTTGTTGAGAACATTGCTGAAGAACTGGACGCGCCCGGCGAATGGTTTTACGACAAAACCGCCCGGATTCTGTCGCTGATTCCGCCGAAAGGAACCGATCCGCAAACCGCCACCGTTGAAGTTTCCAACCTGAAATCGGTGCTGGAGCTGAAGGGCTCGGCAGCCACCCCCCTGCAACAAGTCACCCTGCGCGGCATTCGGTTTGTTCAGGCCGAACGCACGTTCATGGAGCCGTATGAGCCGCTTCTGCGCAGCGACTGGATGCTGTATCGGGGCGCAGCGGTCTATCTGGAATCTACCGAAAGCTGCCGAATCGAAGGTTGTGAATTTACGGATTTGGGCGGCAACGCGGTGATGCTGAGTCGTTACAACCGAAAATTGGTAGTCGAAGGATGCCATTTTCACGCCATCGGTGCCAGCGCCATCAGTTTTGTGGGCGATTCGTCGGCGGTGCGTTCACCCGCGTTTCGGTACGAACAATTTGTGCCTTACGGGCAGATGGACCTGAAACCGGGTCCGAAAAACAACCGCTATCCGGCGGAATGCGTGGCTGCCAACAACCTCATTCACCACATTGGGCAAGTGGAAAAACAGTCGGGGGGCGTCGAAATTGCACTGGCTGCGGGCATTGTTGTTCGGCATAACACGATTTACGCGGTGCCGAGGGCCGGAATCAACATTGGCGACGGCACCTGGGGCGGGCATTTGCTGGAGTTCAACGATGTGTTCGACACGGTGCTGGAAACCGGCGATCACGGCGCGTTTAATTCCTGGGGTCGCGACCGGTTCTGGCATCCCAACCGCAGGACGATGGACAGCCTGGTGGCAGTTCATCCCGAACTGATTTCGCTGGACGCGCAGCAGACGACCGTGATTCGCAACAACCGGTTTCGCTGCGACCACGGCTGGGACATTGACTTGGACGACGGCAGCAGCAATTACCACATCTACAACAATGTGCTGCTCAACGGCGGGCTGAAGTTCCGGGAAGGCTTTCACCGGATCGCCGAAAACAACATCTTGATTAACAACTCGTTTCATCCCCACGTCTGGTTCAAAAACAGCGGAGACGTGTTCCGCAAAAACATTGTCATGCGGCCCTACGCCCCCATCGGCATCACGGACTGGGGCCAGGAAATGGATCACAATCTTTTTCTGGACCAAACCGCCCGGCAAGCCGCCCAAAAGAACGGTACGGACGGCCACAGCCAGTTTGGCAACCCGGTTTTTGTTCAACCGGAACGGGGAGATTACCGGGTGAAGGCCGGCAGTCCGGCGTTAAAAACCGGTTTTCAAAATTTTCCCATGCACGAATTTGGAGTTCAGAAACCTGCCTTGCGTGCCATGGCCCGTTCGCCCAAACTACCGACGCTGCTCGACGCCCGCTTTGAAGAATCCGTGCAGGAACTGATCTGGCTGGGGGCTTCCATCCGCAACGTACGCGGCCTGGGTGACCGCTCGGCCTTTGGTTTACCGGATGAAAAAGGCATCATTGTAGTAGACATACCGCCCGGAAGTCCGCTGGAAAAAGCCGGACTAAAAACCGGCGACGTAATCCGAACGGCCAGTCAGGAAGAAGCGCCCAACGTCGGTCGGCTGGTGGCGATTCAGCAGCAGGTCAACTGGACGGGGCAATTAGGCGTTACCGTCATCCGAAACCAGCAAACCGTGGCGCTATCCCTGCCCCTAAAGTAACCCGCCCCCCAACCCCTGAAGGGGTTGACCGTCTATAACCCCGGATGCAATCCGGGGAGGGAGACGAACGCAACCCCTCCGCGGTTGACTGTGGATCGCTCCGTGGGGCATCAGGGTGTGGACATCTCGCCAGCTCCGGCTTGCATCCAGGGTCATGCAGGATCACCCCATTTCGGGGTTGTAGGCAGCTCGCTTTCCATTTTCACAAACGAGATATTGCGTTTCAACCCTTCCAGCTTCGTTCGTTTGACGGCCGACCGGCGGAAGATTTCCCCAAAAATATCCTGCGTGATTTCTTCCCAATCGGATTTGGTCAGTTCGGCCAGCGCCGGGTTGGGATCGAAAGCGGGCGTCTGGTGAGGGCGCGAAAACCGGTTCCAGGGACACACATCCTGGCAGATGTCACAGCCGAAAATCCAGTTGTCAAACTTGCCTTTCACCTCATCCGGAATGGCATCTTTGAGTTCAATGGTAAAATACGAGATGCATTTACTGCCGTCTACCACGTACGGTTCGGTAATGGCGTCGGTCGGGCAGGCATCGACGCAGCGGGTGCAGGTGCCGCAGTAGTCGGCCACCGGGCCGTCGGGTTCCAGCTCCAGATCCAGAATCAGTTCGCCGATGAAAACAAAACTGCCCATCTCGCGGGTGATCAGGTTGGTGTGTTTACCCACCCAGCCCAAACCGCTGCGTTTCGCCCAGGCTTTGTCCATAACGGGAGCCGAATCCACAAAAACCCGTCCGCCCACCTCGCCGATTTCCTCGTAAATGAAGGCCAGCAGGTCCTTCAGTTTGTCCTTGATGACAAAATGGTAATCCGTTCCGTACGCATACTTGGAGATTTTGTAACCGTTTTCTTCCTGCGCCACGGTTTTTTCGGGGTAATAATTCAGCAAAACCGTCACCACGGACTTGGCCCCATCGACCAGCAGACGGGGATCAAGTCGTTTGTCGAAATGGTTGGCCATATACCCCATCTGCCCGTGCCGGTTTTGGTTGAGCCACGCTTCCAGCCGGGGCGCTTCCTCTTCCAGAAAGTCGGCCCGGGAAACCCCGCAGAAATCGAAGCCCAGGGCTGCGGCTCTGGACTTGATCATTTGGGTGCGTTTTTGAATTTTTTCAAGCATCGCCTTCAGTTAGCCACGTTCCATTCCTGACGATAACCCGAACGCAGGCTGTCACGTTCAGCGTTTTAGGTCAAAGGTAAGCGGCCGGTTTTTCGAATAAAAATGTCATCTTGTCAGTATTCTGAAAATTGGCAACTAATTTGCAACTTTTAAAGCACTATGTGGTGGCGAAGAAATACAACCAAGCGTATGGAAAATAAAGAATCTTTGAACAACGAAGAACCGGAAACTACACAACAACCTGACAATACCGTCAACGAGTCCCCTTCGGATCAGGCGGTTCAACCTGACAATACGTCGGAAGAAACCGTAAATGAGCCGGCCGGAGAACCGGACGCCCTGTCTGAATTTGACAAAGTAACCGTCGAACTTTACGATCTGAAAGATAAATACCTGCGGTTATACGCCGATTTTGAAAACTTCCGCCGGCGCACGGCCAAAGAAAAAATTGACTTAATCTCGAACGCCAACGAAGGCCTGCTGGTGGCTTTGCTGCCCGTGCTCGACGATTTTGAGCGGGCGCTGAAATCGGCGGAAACCACCTCGGATGTCGATGCGCTGAAAGAAGGCGTTAAGCTGATTTTCAATAAATTTTATAAGATTCTGGAAGCCAAAGGCGTCAAGTCGATGGAGTCGGTCGGCCAGGTTTTTAACCCGGATTTGCACGAGGCCATTACGCAATTTCCCGCCCCCAGCGACGATTTGAAGGGAAAAGTGATTGACGAAACGGAGAAAGGGTACCTCCTGAATGACAAAGTGATCCGGTTTGCGAAAGTAATTCTGGGCTCCTGAACGAAACCGATATGATACGATGACCGGACTGAATGGGCTGCGCGGTACCGAAGGCAGCCTATTCAGTTTCATCGTTTTTAACGAACGACTACATGGCTACGAAACGAGATTATTATGAAGTATTAGGGGTAGGAAAAACCGCTTCACCGGAAGACGTCAAGAAAGCTTACCGGAAGATGGCGATCAAGTATCACCCCGACAAAAACCCGGATGACCCCACCGCCGAGGACAAATTCAAAGAAGCCGCCGAAGCCTACGACGTGTTGAGCGATCCCCAGAAAAAGGCGCGCTACGACCAGTTTGGCCACGCAGGCATGAACGGCGCGGGCGGAGGTGCCCAGTCGATGGACGATATTTTCTCCCAATTTGGCGACATTTTCGGCGATGACAGCCCGTTCGGCAGTTTCTTCGGCCGGGGTGGTCAGCAGCAGGGCCGGCGCGTCCGGCGGGGCTCGGACCTGCGCATCAAATTAAAGCTGAATCTGCAGGAGATTGCCAACGGGGTTGAAAAAAAGATTAAAGTAAAGCGGCACGTTTCCTGTACGACCTGTGGCGGCAACGGATCCAAAAACGGGACGGCGGTCACCACCTGTACGAGTTGCAACGGTTCCGGTCAGGTTCGGAAAGTGGTCAATACGATGCTGGGCCAGATGGTTTCGACCAGTACCTGCCCGTCCTGTAACGGCGAAGGGAAAATGGTCACCGAACGCTGTGACACCTGTTTCGGCGAAGGCCGTCTGTTGCAGGAAGACGTGATTCCAATTAAAATTCCGGCGGGAGTTGCCGAAGGCATTCAGCTCTCGGTGACCGGCAAAGGCAACGTTCCGCCCCGCGGTGGGGTAGCGGGCGATCTGCTGATCGTGGTGGAAGAAGAGGAAGATGACAACCTGAAACGCGACGGCAACAACGTGGTGTTCGATCTGCACGTCAACTTTGTTGATGCGGCTTTAGGAACGTCGGTTGAAGTGCCCACCATCGACGGCCGGGCGCGCATTACCCTCGAACCGGGCACGCAGGGCGGCAAAATCCTCCGGCTGAAAGGCAAGGGAATCAAGGAACTGAACGGCTACGGCCGGGGTGATCAACTCATTCACATCAACATCTGGACGCCTAAAAACCTGAGTTCGGACGAACGCAGCACGCTGGAGCGGTTGCGGAATTCCCCGAATTTTCAGCCCAAACCGGGTAAGAATGAAAAAGGCTTTTTCGACAAAATGAAGGACTTTTTCCACTGATCCCGTTTAGATAGCGACTAACAACAAAGCCCGGCCAGATGGCCGGGCTTTGTTGTTAGTCGCTATTTTTCCGTTTCGTCGAATCTGCGGGGGCCGGTTTTTCCAGGGGTAGCTGATACGAGCGCATGTGCGAAGCCGAATTCGGGATCGGAACAACCGCACGCTCATCGTGCCTGTGAACCGGCATGTTCGGGCGGGTGGACGGTTTTGCGTTGGGCATCACCTCCACTTCGTTCTTCTTCTGCACACCCGGAAGTTCGGGCAGATTTTTCGGAATACGCAGGCTGTCAGCCGCAACATTCACACTGAGCACCGCACAACACAGCAACGTGATCATACGCTTAAATGGTTGATGGTTCGTCACTTCCGGCGGCTAAAAAAACCGCCGGAAATTTCTAGGCTTAACCCAGGGCGTTCAAATGTTTCTGGAAGATGGCATCGTATTTCTTCGCCAGATTTTCCTGCTTCGTTTCGCGGAACGCATTCACGATGGTTTGCAGGTTATACAAATCAAAGTTGGCGTCATTGCTGCCTCCACCGGTTTTTTTGATGTAGGTCAGGCTTTGGTCGGCCCGCGCAGCCACCACATCGGCAATTTCCTGGGCGGTTTTCACATCACCAATTTCCAGCAGAATCCGGATGTAATTGGTCGAAATCTGGTCGTACGGAATGCTTTTGTCCGGAATCACTTTCAACGATTGCTGGATCACTTCTTTAGCCTGCGCGTTTTTGCCTTCGCGCATCAGTTGATCCGCCAGCCGCAGGAACGCAATCCGGGCCGAAATAACCGGCGAACCCCGGTACGTATCATCGTAGTACGAATCCGGGTTGTTCATTTCCCGCCAGAAGGTTTTCTTCATCATGGTGTTGTACATTACCTCCGAATTCACAAAACCGTCGGACGCACCCGGCACCTGCAACGGCATCAGACGATACGCATAGCCTTCCAGTTGCATGTGATCTTTCAGGTTCAGGTAATTCGATTGGCCCAGCGTCGTGGAGAAATACACCGGCCGTTTCCAGTTGTTGCTGGCGATAATATCCAGCATCACCAGATCCGGTTTGTAGATATCCTGCTTGCCATAATTCCAGACCAGCGTGTCTTTCAGCATCGGTAAAAATTTCGCCGGCACAAACCCTAGTTTCTGCACTTCGGCTTTGTTAACAGGCAGGAAAAACGTCTGCGAGGGCAGAATATTCGTCATTTCGCCGGTGGTCAGGGGCACCTGAATGGCCGCGTTGTTCTGTTTTACCAGGCCGATGTATTCTTTCAGATTGATGCCGTTTTTCACCGCCGGAACTTCGTAGAACGGAATCACGTCGTTCTTCCCTTTGTTGAACTGGGCAAATTCAAGCGAGATCGGCAGGGCCTCCGATTCGTAGGTTTTGCGTTTCATCTGCTGAATGTACCATTCCGTACCCAGCAAACTCAGATTACAAACCCGCACGTCGGTCCGGAAGCCTTCCACTTCCTGGGCATACCACAGCGGGAACGTATCGTTGTCGCCACCCACAAACAGAATGGCGTTCGGAGCGCAGGAGTTCAGGAGGTTTTTGGCAAAATCGACGGAATGATAGCGGTTGGAACGGTCGTGGTTATCCCAGCTTTTGGCCCCCATCATCACCGGCACGAGCAGACACAAGCCCACAACCAGACCCGTACGCATTTTGTCGCTTTTCAGATACGCCGACAAACCGTCCACCAGCGCAATGACCCCCAGACCCACCCAGATGGCAAAGAAATAAAACGAACCCACGTAGATATAATCCCGTTCGCGCGGTTCGGAGGGGGGCGAGTTCAGGAAGATTTGCAGGGCAATACCGGTAAAGAAGAACAGCATCCCGACAATCAACAGATCTTTCGGCCGCCGGAAATACTGAATCACCAGGCCGAACAAGCCGAGCAGGAACGGCAGCATGTAGAAATTATCACGGGCTTTGTTGTTCTTGATCAGGTCAGGAACACCGTCGTCGCCCGACCAGGGCAGCAGATAACCCGAGCCCTCCTGATCGCCCGCGCGACCGGCAAAATTCCACATCAGATACCGCCAGTACATGTGGCCCAGCTGGTACTGGAAAAAGAATTGCAGATTGTCCCCCATCGTCACTTTTCGCGTGGGTTGCCCCTGCTGGTCGAGCGGAATGTTCAGCATGTTGGAATACAACTGCGGGTGGCCCGGCTGATTGCTGTAAATCCGCGGAAACAGCATCTGCTTGTCGCTGTCGTAGATGTATTCGGGCATGTGATCGAACACCACGTACTTGCCATCGCGCTTTTCGTACTGCGGAGCGCCTTTTTTCTGATCAACAGGGCGCGAAAAGAACAACGGCCCGTAGCTCAGCGACCGGCTGCCGTATTGTTCGCGCTTGAGATACGACACGAAATTGACGACATCGCTCGGGTTGTTTTCGTTAATCGGTGTGTTGAAATCCGACCGGATCAGGACCTGAATGTAGGAAGCGTAACCGATCAGAACGAAAGCCAGCCCCAGCAGGGCGGTGTTCAAAACCGGGCGGTTTTTCCGTGACGACCAGATGATTCCGTAAACGAGCGCTCCGATGAAGAGGGCGGCAAACACGTAAATACCGGTGGTGTAGGGCAAGCCGAAGGTGTTCACAAAAAACCGCTCAACGGCGAAAGCAGCCGTCGGCAAACCGGGGATGATTCCGGAGTTGATGATGCCCAGAATCACCATCCCGACGAGGAAGGAAATAAAACCGCCCCGAAAGTTCGGTTTCTGATTTTTCTTGAAGTAATAAATCAGCGCCATCGCGGGCAGCGTTACCAGGTTCAGCAAGTGAACCCCGATGGAGAGACCCGTCAGGTAAGCAATGAAGATCAGCCAGCGGTTGGCCGCGGCTTCGTCTTCGATCAATTCCCAGCGAAAAGCGGCCCAAACGACGATGGCTGTAAAGAAAGACGACATCCCGTATACTTCGGCTTCAACCGCCGAGAACCAGAACGTATCCGAAAAGGTGTAGGTTAACGCGCCGACGGCTCCGGCGCCAACCACCGCCCAGATTTCGGATTGGGTCAGGTCGCCAAATTGTTTGCCAATCAGCTTGCGGCCCAGCATCGTGATGGTCCAGAACAGGAACAGGATGGAAAACGCACTCGCCAGCACCGACATCATGTTGATCCAGTAGGCAACCTGCGTTACATCGCCAAAAGCCAGTAAGGAAAAAAGGCGGCCCGTCAGCAAAAAAAACGGCGCCCCCGGCGGGTGCGGCACCTGAAGCTTGTAGGCACAGGCAATAAACTCACCACAATCCCAGAAACTGGCCGTCCGTTCGACCGTCGTGGTGTAGGTGAACAGCGCCACGGCAAACAGCAACCAGCCGACAATATTATTTAAGCGATTATACGAGAGCATGGATGAGGACGAGGGTGCCTCGGAAATAACATTAGATTCGGTTCCTTTGATGGTTTGCATGGGGTAACAGCCTTAGCCGAACGGATATTTCAGCAAAATTAACAAAATAAACCCCGCTTGACGCCCATTCAGAGCGTTAAAGTTTGTTAAAGCGGATTCCGGCGGCCCGTCGCCACTTATTTCCGGTTCCCGCAACTTATGCACCGAAAACCGCCAGTTGTTGATTGGGTCTGGCAAAACCCGGTCAAAATCCGGTATTTCATTGCGTTATTCCACACCAGGAACCGCCGTTAATCATCCTGTAATTGTCAACTCAACAACCCATATCCAGATGAAATCTCTATTCAGAATCGGTATCGCCATTGACTGCATGGCTGTTCTGTACGGTATTTACGATGCGTTAGCGAGTACTTTTCTGTGGCCGGAATTGTATGCGGGGAAAGGTTTGCTGGCCATTGCGCTCTGTGGAACGCTGGTTGCCCTGGCGATTTACATCAAAACACGGGATCGGTTATCCCTAAATGCCGTCACCGCCCGGCTTCCGGCCTTCCCGCTTTTGGGATTTGGCCTGATGATGCTCCTGATTGCCGCGTCGAATCGGCTGAGTACGAAGTAGGTGAAGTAAAAAATGTTTCGCAGCGTTAAGCGGAGGACAGCAGAGCGAATCAGAGAAAAACTCTGTTTAACTCTTTTTTCTCCGCTTAACGCTGCGAAACAACTCTTTTTAAAGCGTCAAGCCGCTCCGGCGAAGCATGGCTTGCGGTGACGGCTCACGGCCCCGAAACTTCTTGTACAGCTCCATCGGTTTTTCCGTTCCGCCTTTTTCCAGGACATTCTTCCGGAATTTATCGGCCACTTCGCGGTTCGACAATCCTTTTTCCTTGAAGAACTCAAAGGCGTCGGCATCGAGCACTTCCGACCATTTGTAGCTATAGTACCCAGCCGAATACCCGCCCGCAAAAATGTGGGAGAAAGCCGGACTAAAGGCCGTTCCGGGCACCCGCGGGAACAGGTTCACCAGCGAATCGACTTTTGACTCCACCTGCTCGACGGTTTCGCCGTTCGGGGAGTTGCCGTGCCAGTACATATCCACCAAACCGTACCGCAATTGCGTCAGGTTCGACATCCCGGCCATGAAATTCTGGCTGGCCCGGATTTTCTCGATCAGATCATTTGGAATGACTTCCCCGGTTTGGTAATGTTTCGCAAACAGTTTCAGCGCTTCCGGATCATAGCACCAGTTTTCCATCACCTGCGACGGCAGTTCCACAAAATCGCGATAAACGCTCGTGCCCGACAGGCTCTCGTACTTGCTGTTGGCCAGCATCCCGTGCAAACCGTGCCCAAATTCGTGGAACAGCGTGACGACCTCGTTAAAAGTCAGCAGCGACGGTTTGGTTTCGGTGGGGCGCGTAAAGTTGCAGACGTTGACCACGTGCGGGCGAATGTTCACCCCTTTTTCAACCTTCTGACCCTGGATGTCGTTCATCCAGGCGCCACTGCGTTTGCCTTCCCGGGGAAAATAATCGCCGTAAAAAACCGCCAGAAACTTGCCTTCCTGATCGAACACGTCGTAGGTTTTCACTTCCGGATTGTACACCGGAATGTCTTTCCGCTCCTTGAACGTCAGGCCGTAAAGTTTGTTGGCCACCGTGAAAGCGCCATCAATCACGTTCTCCAGTTTGAAGTACGGTTTCAGAATTTCGTCGTCCAGGGCGTACTTCTCTTTTTTCAGTTTTTCGGAAAAATAGCCAAAATCCCAGCGCTCCAGCCGTTCGTCTTTAAAACCGTGTTCCTTCGCATAGTTGGTCAGTTCGGTCAGTTGTCTTTCGGCGACGGGTTTGGCATAACCGGCCAGCTCGCTCAGAAACTGCTTTACTTTTTCCGGCGAACCGGCCATGCTCTCTTCCAGAATAAAATCGGCGTGGGTTTTGTAGCCCAGCAGTTTCGCGCGGTCATACCGCAGTTGCACCATCTTGCCGATCAACTGCTGGTTGTCGTTCTTATCGCTGTGAAAACCGCGTGAATTGTAGGCAATGAACAGTTTCTTGCGCAGGTCCCGGTTGTCGGCGTAGGTCATAAAGGGCTGGTAACTCGGGGCTTGCAGCGTAAATACCCAGCCGGTTTTGCCTTTTTGTTTGGCGGTAGCTTTGGCGGCTTCACGGGCGAAATCCGGCAAACCGGCCAGGTCTTTTTCATCCGTGATTTCCATCACGTACTCGTTGGTTTCGTTCAGCACATTTTCGCCAAACTGCAACGACGCCTGTGACAGATCTTTGTTGATGGTCCGGAATTTATCTTTATCGGCCTCTTTCAGGTTGGCGCCATTCCGGGAAAAGCTCTTGTACGATTTTTCGAGCAGCATCCGGTCTTCACCGTCCAGCTTCAGTTTGCTGCGCTGATCATACACGGTTTTAATCCGCTTGAAGAGCTTTTCGTTCAGCGTAATATCGTTGCCGTAATCGGTCAGCAAAGGCGAGGCTTCCCGTACAATTTTCTGCAGTTCGGGGCTGGTTTCGGCGCTGTTCAGGTTAAACATCACCGACGACACGCGGCTCAGCATCTCCCCGGCCTGTTCGAGGGCGACAACGGTGTTCTCAAACGTCGGGGCCGCCGGATTGTTCACAATGGCATCGATTTCCTTGCGGCCCATCGTCATGGCTTCTTTCAGGGCAGGCAGGTAATACTCGTTTTTAAGCTGGTTAAAGGGCACCGTTTCGTGCGGTGTCTTGAACGGTTGCAACAGCGGATTTTCGCTCATCTTTACTTTTTCAGGAGAGGGCTGCGCCAGGAGTGCCGGGCTCAAAGCCGCCAGCAGCGCAGCCGATTGGATCATGTGTCGAAGTGTAAACATAGTTAACTGCTCATAGGGTTTCTTGCAGTTTACAAAATTACGGCAAAAAAAGAAAACCATCCCGGGTCGAGCGGAAAATAAAGACAGAGCATTGGAAATCAGTCAGTCAGGTCCTGACGCGTGTAAACGACGTACTCGCCCGCCGTGGCTTTGCGATACTCGAAAGCCGAGGTCGCCGTCACAAAACTGGCCGAACTACCCGGTTTCATCCATTCGTGCAGTTCGACGATCAGCGCCCGGACGCCGGGCAGCCACGATGCGGTATTGGAGCGGAACACTTCCGACTCGCTGCCTTCAATATCGAGCTTGACGACATCGAACGGTTTTCCGCCCTGCTGCCGCATCAGGCCGTCGATGGATTCGGCCCGGACCGCTCCCGCCCCCGGCGACTCGGTTTCTTCTACCACAAAGCCCCACTCGCCCCCACCCGTGTCCCGGATTTCCAGGTAAGCCGGGCGCGACCACAACCCGGCTTTTACGGCCCGGATCGTTTGGTAGGGCGCAATGTTCTGTTGCAGGATTTTGAAGTTTTCGGTTTCCGGTTCGACGGAAAGGACCTGCATCTGGGGGTAACGATTGGCAAAATAAACGGCTGCCAGGCCGATGTTGCCCCCGCCATCGAGAAAACTTTTCGGGCTGAATCCCAGCTCGACGGCATCGTATTCGCCGTAGACAAATATGTTATTGAACACCTTGCGGTCGGAGGTTCCTAACCGGAGGTAAATGGGGTGTCGGGCCTGCGGAATCTCAATCCGCACCAGTCGTTTTCGCTTCGATTTCAACAAAAAATAGAGATTTAATCCTCTCACGAAACCAAAGCGTTTCAGATAAAAAGGGAGTTTACTTTTCATTTTCAGGTGATAAAGCCACAAGGTAACGTCTCGATCCGTCAAATAAAACGAATTTTGAAAAAGCGGATGGACGGAACATTTAACTTGCAGAACTTTTCCATACGTCCGATGCACACCGACTTTTCGCCCCCGTTGACCCGCGCCCAGGAATCCCGCCTGGCCATCGAACGGCTCTATATTACGATGCGGCACCTCTTCAACCGGGGATTTTATAAACCGTCCGGGGTTTCGGGTGAGGAAATCCGGCAGGCTCTGCTGACACTCCGACCCGAAATCTACGGGTCGGTCAACGATCCGCAACGGGTCGAACTCGACGGTCTGGTGTACGTCATGGATCGTTTGCCCAAAGGCATCGAAGCCTGCCGGGTCATTACGCTGGTGTCGCGGGAGGGGTTCGAACATTCCCGGTTTCCGGTGTTGGTGCCGGCCAAGCGCCGGCGGAACTGTTACCGGGTCGATGACGAGCAGATGGTGATTGAAGTCACGAACGGTCGCAGCGAAATCTACGACATTCTGACCCACCTGACCTTCATGTTCATGGAAGCCGACAAAATCCGGCGCAACGTTTTTCTGGAACGCGGCAACAAACTCCGGGAGTGGGAAAAGCTGGAAGCGATCATTCAATCGGGCGGCACGGTGCAGGAAGACGAACGCGAACTGGCGCTGATGTACCTGAGTTCGATGTTGGGCCGGACGTTCGAGGAAACTCAGCAGGCCTATTACCGGTTTGAAGAAACCGCCGGAACCAACAACGGGCTGTTCCAGATCGTCTACGGACTCGGCCGCGTGTCGGTCCGGGAAATTCAGGAGAAAAACGTCGACCGCGAAATTAACTTTACGCCCATGCTACGCGAGCGCGTAGGGCAGCACCTGTACGGCGAACGCTGGGCCACCCGCATCAAGCAGTTCATTGCGGAAAAAGGCTGGCCGGATCGCCCGGTCCACATCATCAGCGCCAATCCGCACAGTGTGGTCAACTGCCTCTACGCGCCGGCGGCCCTGGCCGAGGCCACCTCCTGGGACAACCTGTTCGATCTGGCCTACAAACTTAGTCAGCCCGCCCAGCAGGAACTTCGCCGGCAGGTGGACAGCTACGCCCGCGCCCACGGTTTGCACGAACTGGAAGATCCCGGCGGCACCAACCTGCTGGTGCAGCTGATCGACACGGCCCAGATCGACGCATCCGGATTGTCTTCTGAACTGGCGCACGACCCGGTTTTTATCCAGTCCGAAAAACCGCTGCTGCTGGTGATGGATTATGCGTTTGGCGAGCAGGCGTTTGAAACGATGGACGAGTTGCTAAAACCGTATGACCGTCAGGAACGCGAACCCTGCGAGCTGAACGTGGCTTCCATCTCGATCATGGGCAAAGCCGGAATTCTGACGGGCGACAAAGGCGACCTGATGATTCCGACCGCGCACATTTTTGAAGGCACCGCCGACAATTATCCGCTCGAAAACGATTTTTCCGCAGCCGATTTTAGCGGTTTTGGCATCGACGTATACGAGGGTGCGATGATTACGGTGCTGGGCACCTCGCTCCAGAACAAAGACATTCTGTCGTACTTCAAAAATTCGTCCTGGAAAGCCGTGGGACTGGAAATGGAAGGCGCTCATTACCAGAAAGCCATCCAGTCGCACGCCAAAATCCGGGGCAGCGTCCGGCCCGGCATTAAAATCCGGTACGCCTACTACGCGTCCGACAATCCCCTGCTGACCGGCGCCACGCTGGCATCCGGGAGTCTGGGTACGCTGGGCGTCAAACCGACCTACCTGATTACAGTGAAGTGTCTGGAGAAAATCCTGGGAAAACCGTAGGGGAATCCTGTTTCCATTTATCCGCGAACTAGTTTGATTTATCGAAGACTTTGTTCGCTATGCTAACTTTTTGGAACAACTTTACACCGTACATTGTAACTTTTCCAAGAATTCAACCCATTGCTACCGTCTTCCCATGCCAACACGTAATAAAGTCGTATCCAGCACGCCCGACGTCGTTTTGATCGGGGCTGGTATCATGAGCGCCACCCTGGGCGTGCTGCTGAAAGAACTGCAACCCGACCTGACCATCGAAATTTTTGAGCGGCTCGATGACGCTGCCGCCGAAAGCTCCGATGCCTGGAACAATGCCGGAACTGGCCATTCGGCTTTCTGCGAACTCAACTATACACCCGAACTCCCGGACGGCACGATTGAAACGAGTAAAGCCGTCAAAATTGCCGAATCATTCGAGATTTCCAAGCAATTCTGGGCGTACCTGATTCAACAGAATTTTCTGCACGATGCCCCCGATTTCATCCGAACCATTCCGCACATGAGCTTTGTCTGGGGCGACAACAACGTGGACTATTTGCGGAAACGGTACGAAGCCCTCCAGAAAAACCACCTCTTCCACGGAATGTTGTATTCCGAAGATCCGAAAACGCTCGAAAAATGGATTCCGCTGGTGATGGAAGGCCGGAAACCGGGTGAAAAAGTGGCCGCGACCCGGATGGACATCGGCACGGATGTGAACTTTGGCGCGCTGACCCGAGCCATGTTCTACCGGCTTTACAACATGAAAGGCGTCAAAATCCACTTCGCCCACGATGTCCGCGATCTCTGGCGCTCGAAAAGCCTGGGCGGCTGGAAAATCCGGGTGGAAAACGTGACCACCGGGCAGATTCGCGACGTGCAGTCCAAGTTTCTGTTCATCGGTGCCGGGGGCGGTTCGCTTCGGTTGCTCGAAAAATCGGACATTCCCGAAAGCCGGGGCTACGGCGGTTTTCCGGTGAGCGGCCAGTGGCTGAAATGCACGAACCGCGAGGTCGTCGAGCGGCACGCAGCCAAAGTCTATGGCAAAGCTTCCGTGGGCGCGCCCCCCATGTCGGTTCCCCACCTCGACACCCGCATGATTGGCGACCAGAAAGAATTACTGTTTGGCCCGTATGCCGGTTTTTCGACCAAATTTCTGAAACACGGGTCGTACATGGATTTACCGAAGTCGATCCAGATGACCAATCTGGCCCCGATGTTGATGGCCGGGCTGCACAACATTCCGCTGACCCGCTACCTCATTGAGCAGGTGATGCAGTCGCCGGAAGACCGGCTGGCGGCCTTGCGCGAGTATTTCCCGAACGCTAAAATGGAAGACTGGGATTTGGAAATTGCGGGCCAGCGCGTGCAGGTCATCAAGAAAGACGAGGAAGAAGGCGGGGTACTCGAATTTGGCACGGAAGTCGTCAGTGCCGCCGACGGCAGCATTGCCGCCCTGCTGGGCGCATCGCCGGGCGCATCGACGGCGGTTTCGATCATGATCGATCTGATGAACCGCTGTTTCAAAGACAAAATGGCGTCGGAAGAATGGCAGACGAAGCTGAAGCAGATGATTCCGTCGTACGGCCAGTCGCTGGCGAAAAATCCCCAGCTAACCGAAGAAATTCGCCGGAACACCAGCGAGGTGCTGGGCCTGGATACTGCGGTTTTTACCACGGATTAAGCAAACCAATACGGTTTTTTGAACGGGCTACGTAGCTACCCTTTGGTGGAGCAACGTAGCCTTTTTTATTGGTTCTGTTTCAAATAGTCATCAATAGAATTGCCCGCAACCGAAAATTTTCGTTCTCTAAATCCATGAACGCGGTTGGGTGGTTATTTTCTTTTCCAGTCTGGAAACCCTTTCAGGTTCCACAACCGGGCCTACATCCGGAAAAATTTTACATACCGTTCTCCCGGTGTGTCTTTCAAACCGTCGGCAAGCTGGTATTCGTACGGCTCGTTTAAATTCTGAAAAACCGTAATCCGTTTCTTTTCCATATCCCAAACAACGGTATTTCCCTTAAAACGCAAAAAGGACACCATTTCGCGGCATCCTTTTTGATTTTTGACAAACCCGGTTTTTACAATGGACCCGTTACCAGTTCATCTTCAGCGGGTACGGTTTTTTTCCGGTCGTTAAACAGCAGCACGAACAGCACCAGCACCACGGCCGCAATGCCCGCCGGAACCAGCCACACGGAGGTCCAGTTCACCTGTCCACCCGTGGTGTACATATCGGCCACAATCCCGGACAGTTTGGAGCCAATGCCCATCCCGATGCCGTAGGTCGCCAGCGTGATCAGGCCCTGCGCTGATGACTTGATGCGTGCCCCCGCTTTGTTATCAGTGTAAATCTGGCCGGTTACGAAGAAGAAATCGTAGCAGACCCCGTGCAGCACGAAGGCAATGTAAAACATCCATTCGCCCGAACCCGCATCGCCGTAGCCAAACAGTAAAAACCGGATGATCCAGGCCACCAGCCCGACCACCAGCATGTATTTAACGCCCAACCGACTGAACGCCAGCGGAATTAACAGCATAAAGAAAAACTCGGAAGCCTGCCCCAGCGACATGATGTTCTCAATCTTAAAACTAGAGGGGTCCGCATTCGGGTACGCAGCCTTGTAGGCATCGGTCACCGACGGATTGGCCATCGCGTAATAAAACGACAGCGGGATGCAGATTAAAACCGAAGAAAGAAAGAAAATGGCAAACGACCGGTCCTTCAGCATTTTGAAGGCATCGACGCCCAGAATTTGCCCCACCGTGACGTTCGCACTGGGTTTGGGCGGGGTGTCGGGCAGCGTAAAAGCAAACACCCCTAATACCAGCGCCACATACATGGCAATCTGGAAAATAGTCGCCTGATCGCCAACCCCTAAAAAACCGACAATGTTGGTAACCACAATCCAGGCTACCGTTCCCAACACCCGAATGCCCGGAAACTCCTTCTCCGGATTGTTCATGTGCTGCATTGCAATGGAAGTGGTCAGCGACATCGAAGGCGCAAACGTCAGGCAGTAGGCTAAAATCAGCCAGAAAAATTGATCCGGGTTGTTTTCCTGGATCACAAAATACAGAATGGCGGCTCCCAGCAGGTTCAGCACCCCGAGCACTTTCTGGGCGGCAAAATACCGGTCGGCAATCAAACCGACGAAAAACGGCGCAACCAGCATCGCCAGCGAGAAGGCCGTGTAGGCGTTTCCTACCTGGTCGCCGGTGGCGTTCAGTTGCTTGAAAAGATACTTACTCATCTGTCCATACCAGGCCCCCCAAACCGAAAAAAGGAGGAACATCATGACCGAGAGTTGAATGCGGGTTTTTAGGCTCATTGGGATGGCGTCAAAGTTTGAGGATTGGGTCAACACGCGCTACGGTTGCGGGTTTGAAGTTAAACGAAATGCGGCAAGTGTCCAATGCCACCGGCGCAAGTTTCGGTCAAACCCCGGTTTTTCACAATTCAACCAGCCACTTTTCCACTTGGTAAATAGTTCACATTTTTCTGCCCCTGCATTCCATACCTTTGGGGTATGAAACTGATTTACGCCTTCTTAACGGTTGCCCTGGTTTCGGCCAGCCTGCGGGTTCAAGCCCAGAAAGTCGACCTCGACCGGTTTTATTTCGACGCCGGATTTTTGATCCTGCCCAAGGAATACACGCCCGCCGATCAACGCACGTTTGGGGTCCGGGTGATGAGTTCGCCCTCGGTGGCGTCGGCCGTTCCGGACGGAGCGATTTACGAAAAGATCGGTTTGTCGGGCTTTCAGCGCGTTGAAAATAATCCGGCGGTCGGCATTCAGATCGAGTTTGGCAACGTCCGGTTTGAGAAAAGCGAAACCCGGGTGCGTACCGACGAGAAAAAAGACAAAGACGGCAAGGTGACCAGCAAAACCGACTACTATACCCTGACGGTGCGCTACAGTTTCAGCGGGAACTACAAAATTCTCGGCACGCGCGTCGATGAAAAATCATTGACCCGCAAGGAAAAAGCGAAAGCGCAGGAGTTGCAGACCAACCGGTTTTTGCAAACCGCATCGGCGGCCGACCCCGCCAAAAGCGTGACCACGAGCGGATCGTTTCCGTATGAGCTATCGTACACGACCATCGAATACAAAAATCTGGCCGACGCCCGCCGGTATATCGAGCAAAATCAGCAAACCATCCGCACGGATCTGATCACGAAATACGTCAACGACGCCCTCGTCCGGGTTAACGAAGACGCCAACCGCTGGTACGGTTACGTGCCGACCCAGACGCGGGAATTCCTGTGGATTCTGGATTCCAAAAGCCATCCCGAGTTTCCGATTCAGCAGGAAGCCATCAAAGCCATTAAGGAACTGTCGAAACGAATGACGGCCACGCAGCCCATCGACCAGCTGGCGCGTGACCTTCAGCCGGTTATGGACTATTTTCAGGAATTGAAAACCAAATACCCCGGCTCGGACAAACGCAACCAGAAAATGCGGTACTCGGCTTTTTACAACCTGATGATCCTGAATTACTACCTCGACCGGCCCGATCAGGCCATCGAAGAAGCCGACGGCCTTATCAAAAACGGGTACGACACCAAAGACGGGGAGAAATACGCCGGTTGGGCGGAGGATCTGAAAAAAATGCTGGCGAAACACCAGATGGCCTCGCGGCACGTGCAATAGTTTTCCTTGCGAACAAAACCGACCGGAAGCCCCAATTGACCGGCGCCCAAGCCACCACTAGTTGCATCTGGTATTGATCTTTCCTATTTTGGACCAATTTGAACCCGGATTCAGGTTCCAGTTGCTTGAAGCGGAACGATATGAAGATTCTTACCAGCCTGCTCATTCCGGTGATGATCAGCGCCCTGATGGGTCAGGGCGTCATCGCTCTTCTCCGTCGGTTTATCAACACCAAGGTTCGCCTGCCGCGCTGGGATCCGTGGCTGCGCCGGTATTGGCTTTCGGCCTTTGCATTCGTTCTTTACGACCTGCTCTTTTCGCCCCCGCAGCAATACAAGGCCGACGACTGGTATTTCCTCTGCCTTACCGGCGTGGTGGTTCTGACGCTTATTCTGGCCCGCAATTACCGCCCTTCCCTCACGCTCCTGGTGGCTCTTTTGCCGAGTATTTTCTGCTTTGCCGCAATGATTGTGCTGGTCACGCTGACGAACGGAAACGATTCGGGTGACTTCTGGCTTTACATTGCGCTTGGCTTCGGAATTTCGGTTCTCTGGCTGGTGGCCTTTGCCTATCTGGCCTACCGGCAACGGAAAACCATTGAACTGGAACGATTGGAGCAGTTGGAGAACGAGCGCATGCTGAAAGCCAGTGAAGTCCAAAAAGCCGAATTGGAGCGGCTGGTGATGGAACGGACCGCCATTATTCAGGAACAAAAAGAAGAACTGGAGCAGGCGCTTATCCAACTGAAAGCGACTCAGGCCCAGTTGATTCAGTCGGAAAAACTGGCTTCGCTCGGCAGCCTAACGGCCGGCATTGCCCACGAGATCCAGAATCCGCTGAATTTTGTCACTAATTTCTCCGATGTATCCACGGAACTGATTCTAGAAATGCGGGAGGAATTGAATCAGCACGAGCCGCCGGACCCGGTTTTGACGGAACTGCTGGGGTATCTGGATGACAATCTCCGAAAAATTACGCACCACGGCCAAAGGGCGTCGGGCATCGTAAAAGGCATGCTGGAGCACTCCCGATCCTACGACGGAGAACGGCAGGCAACGAACCTGAACGCCCTTACCGAAGAACACCTGCGACTGGCCTACAACGGTTTTCGGGCAAAAAACAAAGCGTTCCAGACGGAGCTAGTCAGCCGCTTGGATCCGTCATTGGCCGAGGTACCGGTAGTTCCGCAGGAAATAGGCCGGGTTTTACTCAACCTGTTCGACAACGCGTTTTATGCGGTTTTTGAAAAGCAAAAACGCGCCGACGCCCCCTACCAACCGACCGTAACGATCCGAACCAGCCAGCAAAACGGACTGGTCGAACTTTGGATTTCGGATAACGGAACCGACATTGACAGCGCCATTCTGCCGAATTTGTTTCAGCCGTTTTTCACAACTAAACCCACCGGACAAGGCACCGGACTCGGTTTGTCTCTTTCCTACGACATCATTACAAAAGGCCACCGGGGCACGCTGACGGTCCAGAGTTGCCCCGGCGAAGGTTCTGAGTTTATCATCAGTTTGCCAATCCACTGAGCGTCCATCACTACTTTCAAAACCGCTTTTTGGCTTCCTATTCCGCCATTTTCAGCAATTCGTTCAGCTTCAAAAGCGCTTCGATGGGCGTCAGGGTGTTGATGTCCATTTTGCGGAGCTTTTCCTTGATGGCTTCGGCTTTCGGATCACCGGCTTCAAAGATTTTCAGCGTAATGTCACTGGTCTTGGGCATTTCGCGCAGGGCCTCGCGTTTGGTGTCGCCCCCACCTTCGCGCTGGCTTTCGAGTTGTTGCAGAATTTCACCGGCGCGACTGACAATCTGCGTCGGCATTCCGGCCATCTGCGCCACGTGAATCCCGAAACTGTGCTCGCTTCCCCCCTCTTTCAGCTTCCGCAGAAAAATAACTTTGTTGCCCATTTCCTTGACGGCCACGTTGAAATTCCTGATGCGGGGCAGATCCGTCGCCAGTTCGTTCAGCTCGTGGTAATGGGTTGCAAACAGGGTTTTGGCGCGGTAATTTGGGTGGTTATGCAGGTATTCGGCAATCGACCAGGCGATGGAAACTCCGTCGTAGGTGCTGGTTCCCCGGCCAATCTCATCCATGATCACCAGGCTTCGCTCGCTGAGGTTGTTCAGAATGCTGGCGGTTTCGGTCATTTCCACCATGAACGTCGATTCGCCCCGCGAGAGGTTGTCGGAGGCTCCGACCCGCGTAAAAATCTTGTCGACAATGCCGACCTCCGCATCCGAAGCGGGCACAAAGCAGCCGGTTTGCGCCATCAGCACAATCAGGGCGGTTTGACGCAACAGGGCGGATTTGCCGGCCATGTTGGGACCGGTAATGATGATGATCTGCTGGGCTTCGTCGTCCAGAAACAGATCGTTGGGCACATACGGTTCGCCGGGCGGCAGTTGCTGCTCAATCACCGGGTGCCGACCGTCTTTAATTTGCAGGGCGTTGGTGTTGGTAATCGCCGGTTTGACGTAGCGGTTTTTTTCGGCCACTTTGGCAAAGGACGCCAGCACGTCGAGCACCGAAATCACCCGCGCGTTCTGCTGAATGTGGTTGACGTATTCGCCAGCCGCCAGCACCAGGTCGTTGAACATCCGTTGTTCGATCATAAAGATCTGATCTTCGGCGTTCAGGATTTTGTCTTCGTATTCTTTCAGTTCCGGCGTAATGTACCGTTCGGCGTTCACCAGCGTCTGCTTCCGAATCCAGTCCTCCGGCACGCGCGATTTATGGGCATTCGATACCTCCAGGTAATAGCCAAATACTTTATTGTACGCTACTTTCAGCGACGAAATGCCGGTTCGCTGCACTTCCCGGTTTTGCAACTGCACCAGAAAATCCTTGCCGGAAAACGCAATTTCGTGCAGCCGGTCCAGGTCGTCATTGATCCCGGTTTTGATCATGCCGCCCTGGTTGCTCAGCATCGGGGCCTCTTCCCGCAGCTCGGCTTCAATCTTATCGACCAGAAACGTACACGGGTTGAGCTGATCGGCGTACTTTTTGATCGAAGAGGTCATCGGCTGCTGCGCCAGAGCGGTAATCAGCAACTCCTTGATGGGCAGAATATGCGCCAGCGAGCGCTTCAACTGCACCATTTCGCGGGGCGAAATCCGCCGAACCGCCACTTTCGAAATCAGCCGTTCCAGGTCACCGATCTGTTTCAGGTGCTGCTCGAGTGCTTCCCGCAAACTGAGTTGTCCATCCTCCGACTGGCCTTCCTTGAGCAACTCCACCGTATTCAGCCGCTCTTCAATCAGCGGTTTATCTTTCAGGGGCAGCAACAGCCACTTCCGCAACAAGCGCGCACCCATCGGCGTAACGGTCTGGTCCAGAATCTGAATCAGCGGAATCCCGCCGTCCTGCTGGGCCGACACCAGTTCCAGGTTCCGGATCGTAAACCGGTCGAGCCAGACGTATTTATCTTCTTCCAGCCGGGTCAGCCGGACAATGTGGCCCACGTCCTTGTGCTCGGTTTCGTGCAGGTAATGCAGCACCACGCCAGCGGCCACAATGCCGTCGGTCAGGCCCTCGACCCCGAAGCCTTTTAACGAGGAAGTCTGGAAATGCTGGGTCAGCAACGGATACGAAAAATCGTAGGTAAAGGCCCAATCCTCCAGCGTGTAGGTGTTGAATTTATCGCCAAACAGTTCGACAAAATCCTTGCGGTATTTTTTGCAAAACAAAATCTCGGACGGATTGAAACTCTGCAGCAGTTTGTCGGCGTAAGCCGCATTGCCCTGTGCGGTCAGAAATTCGCCCGTCGAAATGTCCAGAAAGGCCACGCCAAACTGCGCGTCGGCACCCGCGCTTTTTGAAAAATGAACGGCAGCGAGGTAATTGTTGCGCCGGGTGTCCAGCACATTGTCGTTAAACGAAACGCCGGGCGTCACCAGCTCAGTCACACCCCGTTTGACAATGCCTTTCGCCATTGCCGGGTCCTCCAACTGGTCGCAGATGGCCACGCGCTCACCCGCCCGCACCAGTTTGGGTAGGTGCGTATCCAGCGAGTGGTGCGGAAACCCGGCCAGCTCTTCGTTGGCTCCCCCGTTGTTGCGCTTGGTGAGCGTAATGCCCAGAATCCGGCTCGCTTTAACGGCATCCTCGCCGAAGGTTTCGTAGAAATCACCCACGCGAAAGAGCAAAATCGCACCGGGGTATTTTAGTTTAATCTGATTGTACTGCCGGTTTAAGGGTGTTTCGGTCAGTTTTTTGGTGGGTATGGCGGAGGTGGTATTTTTCACAAATCTCGTAGGCTTATTTTAAACAAAAATACGAACTTTTAAGGAGTTCGCAGGCAGATTTTGCGGCTTTCTGATCGACATCCGTGCACTTATTGGACGCTAACAGAAAAGAATTTACCTTTCGCATCCACAATCCACACCCCGTATGGTACCCTCTGCGTTTCGATTGGTTCTCTGCCTGCTGTTGGCGCATCTCAGTCTTTTGCAATCGTGCCGGTTTTTTGATATTGCGGTCGTCGATTATCCCCCGCTGGATCGAAGTCAGCTAAAAGGCCCTGATGCTAAAACTCTGAAAATCAAAACGTTTTATTTATCCGAAACCCTTTCATTTCCATTTGAGGGAAGTGTCAGCCAATTCAATCAGCAGTTTCTCCTGGTGGGACACAACGAAGCGGCCGGCCGTCTAGCCCTCCTGAATCCGCCCGACCTCCGCGAATTGCCTACGTATCCTCTAAATGCTATGTTTGTTACTCCTTCCGGATCTGTGTGGGGGATCACATTAGCCAACCAAAACTTTACGCTCTGCCGGTTGACCAATGGAAGCTGGGTCGATGAAGGAACCATATCGGAAAACTATTATTACCAAACAGTTCGGGTTACGGACGAGGAGATTTGGTTTATGACTTTAAAAGGACTGGCGATCTGGGACATAAACCAAAAGAAAATCCGGCAGCAAATACCCGTCGACCGCAGCCGTTTGTTCACCGAAACCTTTTCCGTGGAATCGGCCGATAAGGAACTTCTGATTTTCCGTAATCAGGATTTGCTGGAACCGGTAGCCCGGTTTCCACTAACCGACGTCCTGGCGGTTCGTACGGGAATTTCCAATGACATTTGGGGCGTATTCGAAGACAAAAACCGGCACCTGTGGCTGGTTGTCAAAGACGCTCACTGGGATGGAATCCTTCTGAAATTTGAGGGAAACCAACTGAATAAGCTCACGACAATACCGGTTGGCAATTACGATTCCGGCCGGGGTGTCTCCCAGGTTAACCTCGATAAAACCGGCAATCTCTGGGTAAAGGTAGACGGCATCAATTACCTCTATACCTCAACGGGCCAATGGCTGATCCCGCAGTTTGATCTCCTCGAAAACACGCAATACGCGGGATCTGTCTTCACCGATTCGCAGGGAAACCTGGTTGTTGCCAGCCCTCAGAAATGCTTTTCTCTAAAACCTTAACGTCACCCGGATTCCTCTCAGATGCCCAGAAAAATTAGCCTTGACGAACTCAATCGCCTGTCCGTCGAAGATTTTAAACAAGCGCCCAAAAATCCGTACTGCCTGATTCTGGACAACGTTCGGAGCCTCAACAACGTCGGCTCGGTTTTCCGCACCGCTGATGCGTTCCGGGCCGAAAAAATCTACCTGTGCGGCATTACCGGCAACCCGCCCCACCGCGACATCACCAAAACCGCCCTGGGGGCTACCGAATCGGTGTATTGGGAACATGTTCCGGATGTGGTCAGTCTGGTGGACCGGTTAAAACAATCCGGCTGGGTCATTGCCGCCATCGAACAGGCCGAAGGAAGCGTCAGTTTGTCGGATTTTCAACCCGACCCTAACAATAAACTGGCCTTTGTGTTTGGTAATGAGGTGGCCGGGGTCAATTCCAGTGTAATCGAAAAAGCCGATCTGGTGCTGGAAATCCCCCAATACGGCACCAAACATTCGCTCAACATCGCCGTCAGTACCGGAATTATTTGCTGGGATTTTCTGACTAAACTTAACAAAAACTTAACATTGTGATTTTGTTTTTTCTATTTCTTTCGTAGTTGTTTGTAGATTTTTTCATTTACAGCAATTCACTTATTATTCATCCCAATTATGAAGACCAAAAAAAAGTCGCTGGCAACCGATATCGCCAATTCGATAGAAACCAAATTGTCTGAAGTCGGAGAACAATCCAAAAAGGTAAAGAAGGCGATTGAGAAGTCAGCGAGCAAACTGGCCGATCGCATAAGCAAGCTCTTCACCAAAGAGGAAGAAAAAAAGAAAAAACAGGCGGCAAAAGCAAAGAAGAAAGCCGATGAAAAAAGCAAAAAGGCCACCAAAAAAGGAAAAAAAGCAACGGTTAAAGCCGAGCAAAACGGTCAGGTAAAGGACCTTAGCGCGGAGAAAGAAACCGCCCAGCCCAAAGCCGCATCGAGCCCCAAAGCACCTGCTAAACCCAAAGCCGCCCCGGCGCCTAAACCAGCCGCTACCCGCAGCAGCACCTCGACAAATCGCAAACCAGCTGCCCCCAAAACCAGCCCGGAATCGTCGCCCGCAGAGTCCTGAAAAACCGCAGCCTGCGGAGCCAGATTGTAAAATATTTTTGCGTAGAGCGTCCACTCTACGCATTTTTTATTTCTACGGACTAAGGCCGTAATTACTTACTAATCTGACACTTACCACTTTTTTTAGAGTTGTCAGACAAATAAGCAGAAAATTTTGTGCTTTAATTGCAATTTTTTAAAAACATATGTTTGCATTGTAGCCTATCCTTCAGTTACTTAGTCTTGACTCTTCCTGATCTTACACGTCTGACAAATATTCAATTGTTTTATTTCTGACTTTTCTGTTTTCATACGGAAAGTCCTGCTATACCACATACGCTAACGTCAGAACATCCTATTTTTTCACCATTTCTTAAAAAAAACGCTGGAGTAGCTGACCTCTTTTCGGTTTGGTCGTCTAAAGTGAGTGCAACCAATTTAAGTTTACCTAATTTGGATTTCTATGTCGCGAACGACTACCCGCATTTTGATTTTACTTTCCGTCCTGTCGATTGTAGGCATCGTATCAACGCAAGTCTACTGGGTTCGGAAAGCCTATGAAGTACGCGAGCGACAGTTTTTACAAACGGCCACGAAAGCGCTCGGAGAAGTGGCCCGGCAGGTAGCCCGGCCCGAAACCGGTATGCCCGTTGGTGTTCAAGTCGTAACGTTGTCGCCAACGTATTATCTGGTTAATCTGGACACGCCCATCGACCCCCGAAAGCTGGATTTTCACCTGGGTGCGCAACTTCAGATTCACCAGATTCTGACGAACTTCGAATACGGTGTGTATGACGATCACCTGGGTCAGCTTATCTACGCCAACGCATCGCAGCAACCCGCCGAAAGGTCGTCGGCAACCCGCTCCAGCGCGCTGCCGGTTTCATCTCCGTACTATTTTGTGGTGCGTTTTCCCAATCAGGTTCATTACCTGACGCAGCAGTTGGACAACTGGATTCTGGCGTCGGTCCTGGTGCTGTTGATTACGAGCTTTTTCATATACCTCTTCTACCGGATGCTGTCCCAGAAAAACCGGACGGAAGAGCAGCGTGAATTCATCAACAACATGACCCACGAATTGCAGACGCCCATCACGTCCATCAAAATAGCTGCGGATGTGCTGTCGACCCCCAAAATTATGGAGCAACCCGAACGCATGCTGAAATATGTGCGCATGGTTCAGGAAGAAACGCTACGCTTGCAACAACAGGTGGAAACGGTTTTAACGGTTGCCCGCTCCGAAAAGAAAGGCGGTTTTAAGCTCCACGAGGTTTCAATCGACCTGCATGAAGTCCTTTATAACCTGGCCGAACGGCATGGCGACTACCTCCATCTGGAACTGGACGCGCATTTTCCGATGGTGCAGGCCGACCGGCTGCATTTAGTCAACATCATTGGAAATCTGGTTGATAATGCCGTAAAATACACCCCGACGAATCCATTTATCCAGCTAATTACCCGCAACGAAAACGACCAGCTGGTGTTTATTGTACAGGACAATGGCATTGGCATTGCCCCCGAACACCAGCAGCATATTTTCAACGCCTACTACCGGGCTCCCGGCGTCAACGCCCACAGTGTTAAAGGATTTGGTCTGGGACTTAGTTACGTCCAGAAGATCGTAAAAGCCCACCGCTGGAAACTCAGCGTAAGCAGCGCGCTTGGGCAGGGAAGTTCTTTCAGTATTCGGATTCCGCAACCCACCGTCCAGCCTCTTCGGAAAGAAGTAAAAGCCAAGAATTAAACTAAAGAATAAAGTAAAAAGGGTGAATGATGAATTGGCTAACGCGTAGCTTTAATTCACCATTCACCCTTTCTAACGTATTCCTTATTTTGCGGTTTTATCAGCCGGGGCGGCTTTCACCCGCATGATGCCGTTCATGATCCGCCAGTGACCCGGGAAGGTACAAACGAACGGATAATCACCAGGTTGGGCAGGCGCCGTGAATTTCAGCCGGAAGGTCTGCTCGGGATTGACCAGGGGTGTTGCCGCCACCACTTGCGGAATCGTCGGAACATAATTTTTCTCCGCTCCATCTTTCGCCGTGATCAGTTTGTCGGCAGCCGCGCCGATAACCTCCAGCGACTTCGGTTTGCCCACCACGATGTTGTGCTGCATGGCATCGGTGTTTTCAAAGATGATCTCGACCGACTTGCCCGCCGTCACCGTGAATTCTTTTTTGTCAAACTGCAGAGCTTCCTTGATCGGTTTGATGCGCACGGTTTCAACATTGGGATCGGCAGCTTGTTCCGTCGATACCCCCCAGGCCTGCAAAACCCGGCCCATCCGGTCGCGGCTTTCCGACGGAATCGAATTCACCAGACTGGCAACAAACGATTTGTCGGCTTCCTTCAGCGTGGCTTTCCGGCGGAATCCCCAGCCATCCGAAACGCCTTTCACAATGGCGGCACTGCCTGCGGCATCCAGTTGCTGCGACACCCGCAGCAGGGCAATGACCGAATCGGCCGGTGCGGCTGCGGTATAATTCCGGATGGCGCGTTCCAGCACAAATGCATTCATGTTCTGCGGTAGACGGTAGGTCAGTTTGTGCGTAAAGACGTTGTTGCGTTCGTTGCCCTCGGCCAGTACGTTGTTGCCATCCACAGTTGCAACCACCGCATAGTCACCCGCCCGTTCAAAGGAAACGTTGAAAGCCGTGTTCCAGGGGCCGTTGTTGCCTTCCTGAATGGTGACGGTTTCGCCCGGTTTGATGCCCGCTACGTGTTTCTGACTTACATATTCGACCTTGCGGCCCTGCCCTTCAATCCGGATTGCCAGCGGAATGGGCATTCCTTCCGGAATCGCGACACCGCCTTTGTTTGTTACTTCCACAAAAACCCGGGCCGATTCGCGCACCACGGGCGACGCCGGTTCCGTCCGAACTTTTGTAATGACCAGATCCGGTTTGTCATCCGAGGTCGGTGCGGCCGACTGCGTAGTCGTTTGAGCCGCCATCGCGCTGTGATCGTGGTGACCACTCATCGACTCCTGCGGTTTCGGGGCGGTTTTGCCGGTTTGCACCATCTGCTTCAGAAACCTTTGCATCAACTTGCCGTCGTGGCTCGTCAGGGCGCAGGCAAATGCATCCGGCAACCAGCGATCGTTTACTTCCTTCGCCGTGTTCAGTCGGGTCAGAATGGCAGTTTCGGCCGCCGAATTCGACGGCATTTCCGACAGCGCCAGCAGTGTATTCAGCACCACCAGCGACTCCTGGTCATTTAGGGCGTTGGCCTGCAGCAAGGCATTCACGGAAGCATCGTTGCGGGGCAATACCTGAACGGCGGTTTTCCGAACGCCCGCACATGCGTGTTTCAGGGCTGCCGTAGCGGCTTGCACCGCGTTGGCATCCGAACCATCCAGCGCGCCCAAACCGTGTAGCGTCCAGAGCGCGTGGATGGCCGCCGGGTTGATCCCGATTTCGTCCAGCGACTGATTTTTTACCAGTTCGAGCAGTTGCGGAACCACATCTTTCTGGCCGCGCTCAACCAGCAGCCGTTGCGCCGTCTGCCGCCAGAACATATTGTTGTTTTTCAAAGCCGCAACCAGTTCCTGCGGCCGGTCTTTGCTCAGCGCCAAGGGCGTATAAGCCGGGGCGTTTTTGTGGGCAATCCGGTAAATCCGGCCGTGTGTAAAGTCCCGCAAATCGGTCTGATAGGCATTTCCGGGGCCATTCTGAGCACCTTTCGGGGTCGGGTTGTGCTGAATAATGTAGCTGTACCAATCAACCACCCAAACCGCACCATCGGGTCCGGTCTCGGCAAAAACCGGAGCCACCCATTCGTCAGCACCCGCCAGCAGGTTGAAACCCAACCCTTCGGTATCTTCGAAATCGGTACCGTTTTTCACCATAATGTTCTGGTGCAGAATGTGCCCGGTGGGTTCCGACACGAACGCAACCTTATTCCAGTAGCTTTTCGGGAAAGCGCGGGCGGTGTAAAAATTATGCCCGGCAGCCGCCGTAAAACCGCCGAATACATCGACCTGCCGCACTTTTTCCGTAATCGGCTTCATGTCTTTGTGCGTGTCGGTGCTTCGGCTGCCGCTTCCGGTGCCGCCCGGAAAATACCGGTGCGGAATGGCCAGATACCAGCCGTGCGAGTTGTTGGCTGTCGAGCCAAAAACATCGCCGGTTTCGTTGAACGAAAGTCCCCAGGTGTTGTTGGAGGTGCTCGTAACGTATTCGAGTTTGGAACCGTCGGGTTTGAACCGGAAAAAGCCCTGCCCAAACTTCAGGCTATCGGCTCCCACTTTGCCCACAAAACCGGAATACCCGACCGAACCCCAGATCCAGTTGTCAAAACCAACGTGCAGGTTAGAGGGTCCGGCGTGGGTGTCGCCCGTGCCAAAACCGGTGAACAGAATCTTCTTCTCATCGGCCTTGTCGTCGCCGTTCGTGTCTTTCAGGAACAACATGTGCGGAGCCTGCGAAACGATGACTCCCCCGTTGTAAAAGGTCAGACCGGTCGGGATGCTCAATCCTTCGGCAAAGTTGGTAAACTTGTCGGCCTTGCCATCTTTGTTCGTGTCTTCGCAAATGACGATGTAATCACTCCCTCCGCTATCCTTCCGCTCATTCGGGTAATCTTTGGTGATGAGCACAAAGAGTCGTCCGCGTTCATCCCAGGCCATCGCAATCGGGTGCATGACGTCGGGTTCGTGGGCAAACTGCTCCAGCGTAAAATCCACCGGCACCTGAATGTGCTTCATCGACTCTTCCGGCGACAGGGGCAACTGCCGCATCTGCGGTCCGGAGCGCTTCTCGTAGTTGGGCAGATTGGCCTCTACGTATTGAAACGCCTGCGGTTTCAGGTCGTCGTGGAGTTTTTTCACCTTGTCACCAACGGCCCATAGAATGCCCTGTTCGAGCAAATCCTGAAAACCCTGTACATTCCAGGTCCGCTGATCGTGGCCGTAGGCGGTATAAAAAACCCGCCCTTTTCCGTAATTCCGCGTCCATGTATAAGGCTCGGTTTTCTGACCGGGCCGGTCTTTTTCCTGATCGGCTTTGATGTCGCGCACCGCCAGGATGTTGTTATCCGCCTGGAGCTTTTCGTGCAGGTACGTTTCGTCGTAAGCTTTGAAGGGCTTCAGACCCATAATGGCCGGGTGGCCGGGCTGTACGGTCAGCGTCTGAATGGTGTCCATCCGGTGGCGCCAGAACTGACCACCCACCATTTTGACGTATTCCGGGGAATTTCGGAAACAGTAAGAAGCACAGTGGACGGGAATCAACCCTTTTCCACCGGCGACAAAATCAATCAGCGCTTTCTCCTGCGGTTGCGGAATGCTGTCCCAGTTGGCGTAAATCAGCAAACCGTCGTACTTGGCCAGGTTGTCGGCGTTGAGGTCGGCCAGCCGATCCGTGTAGGTAAAATTGATGCCTTTATCACCCAGAGCCGCCATCAGCTCCGGAACGCGCTCGGCGGGTCGGTGGTGACCGTTATCGCCCAGAAACAGGATTTCCGTCCGGCGCGGCCGGTCGGCACTGTTGGCCGAAACGCCCGGTCGTCCGCCCATGTCACGCGGGCTGCTGGCCGGTTGCCGACGGGCACAGTCGGTCAGCAAAACCAGCAATCCCAGGGTCAGGAACAGGTTGTAGTTTTTCATAAATTGGGTTGGTTTTTAAAGACGGTTTTATGCCAAAACCGGGTTGATCCGGCGGCTGACCCGGTTTTTAACTTACAAGCTCCCGTAATCCGGCAGGTTTTTCAGCTTCCCGCCTTCCATGGCCGACTCGTGGGCCAAGATTCCCACGCTGGTCCAGTTGGCCGACTGTACGGCATTCGGGAACGGATCGCGGTCTTCGATAATGGCCGACACAAATTCGTGAACCATGTGCGGGTGCGAACCGCCGTGGCCGCTGCCCTGCACAAACGACAGGTGCGTATTATCGTCCAGGTCATAAACGCCCTGGGTCGTAAACGGCTGGATTTCAACCGGCAGGTAATGCGCGTAATCCGGCACTTTCACCCGCTCCGGAATCTCATGTTCCGGTTTTTTTGCGGTATGAATCACCGGATCTTCCCCTTCGATCAGGGGCCATTCGAATGATTTCTGTGAACCGTAGACTTCAAAGCTTTCACGGTACTGGCGGGCCGTATCGAACAGCGAGCGGTAGACATAAGCCGCTAAGTCACTGTCCTTGAACTTGATGTGCGCCGACTCAATGGCAAACGGCGAGTTATAGTGCGGGATCAGTTCTTCGCGAATGGTTCCGGAACCAAAGCACGATACGTATTCGGCTTCCAGCCTGAGCAAACCGGCCACCGGACCCACGCAGTGCGTTGCGTAGTGCATCGGCGGCAAACCGGGCCAGTAGCCGGGCCAACCGTCCATATCCTGCTGGTGGCTGGCTTTCAAAAACTGAATTTTACCGAGCTCTCCTTTTTCGTACAACTCCTTGACAAACAGAAACTCCCGGCTGTAGACCACGGTTTCCATCATCATGTATTTCTTCCCTCTTTCGTTGCAGGCTTTGACAATTTCCATGCATTCTTCCACCGACGTCGCCATCGGAACCGTGCAGGCAACGTGTTTGCCCGCCCGCAAGGCCTTCAGCGACTGCTCGGCGTGGTTGTGAATCGGCGAATTGATGTGTACGGCATCAATTTCGGGATCGGCCAGCAGCTCGTCGTAATTGCTGTACCGTTTTTCGATGCCAAAGGCGTCGCCGATTTCATTGAGTTTTTCGGTATTGCGCTGGCAGATGGCATACATGTTCGTATGCGGATGACGCTGGTAGATGGGGATGAACTCGGCTCCGAAGCCCAGTCCAACAATAGCAATATTGATTTTCATTCCGGCTTATTCCTATTTATTCTCAGACAATTACCACAAAAGTAACGAACAAATCAAGAACCATCTCGGCTTTTATTGGCAAATACTGGTTGTATTTTAACCAAAAAAGTTTGATAAATTTGTAAAAATCAGCAAAAGAAAGCAAAACTATGCGAAATGCGCTGCGTAAAGACCTGGAACCCGTTGCCTCCTCGTTCATCGTTAAAGAACTGGTAGAGCCGCACTTTGATCCGAACTGGCATTTTCACCCGCACTTTCAGCTGTTTCTGGTGGAAGAAGGGTCCGGCACCCGGTTTATCGGCGATTCGATCAAGCCGTTTTCCGAGGGCGACCTGGTGTTTCTGGGGCCGAATCTGCCCCACCTCTGGCGCAGCGATCAGGCCTTTTTCCAACGCGACACCGGTTTGATTACCCGGGGCATTGTCGTTTATTTTTCGGAGGATTTTCTGGGTGATCATTTTTTCGACAAACCGGAAATGAGCCTGATGCAGCAACTGCTCGAACACGCTCGCCGGGGGCTGGAATGGGCCGATCCGACCCGGGCGATGGTGCAGCAGGCGCTGCGCAATCTGGCGGCCCATCCGGTTAATTTCAACCGGGTTCTGACGTTTCTGCGCCTGCTCGACGAGCTTTCCCACGCGGCTGATTACCGGTTTATTACCAGTCTGGGATACACCAACACCGTCAAGCCCTCCGAAACCGACCGCATGCAGCAGGTGCATAATTATGTGCTGGGGCATTTTCACGACGACATCAGCCTCGATACCGTCTCCGATCTGGCAGGCATGACCCCCCCGGCGTTTTGCCGGTATTTCAAAGCCCGCGCCAACAAAACCTTCTCGGAATTTGTATCCGAAATCCGCATCGGTCATTCCTGTAAACTACTGATGGAAGGGAAGTTAAGTGTTACGCAGGTGAGTTACGAAAGCGGCTACCGGACCCTTTCCAATTTCAACCGGCAGTTCAAGGGCATCACCGGCCAGACTCCCTCGGAATACGTCCGTACCGTCCGGGCGGTTTAATTCCCTGTTTTGCTATCTTTGCCGGTATGCAGGGCACCATTCTGATTATCGACGACGAAGACCGGCTTCGTCAGCTTCTCGCCCGGCTGCTCAGCCTGGAAGGCTATCAGGTGCTGGAAGCCAATACGGCCCGCAACGGCCTCAAACGGTTGGAACAGGAAGAAGTTCAGCTGGTCATCAGCGATGTTAAATTACCGGACAAAAACGGCATTGAACTTTCCGCCCAGCTTAAACAACTCTACCCCGCGACCGAAATCATTGTGCTGACTGCCTTTGGCACCATTGCCGATGGGGTGACGGCCATTAAAAACGGAGCTTTCGACTACATTACGAAAGGCGACGACAACGACCGGATCATTCCGCTCGTCAGCCGCGCCGTCGAAAAAGCGCAGTTGCAGTTTCGCATCCGGCACCTGGAAGAAAAAGTCAGCAAGCGATACGGTTTTGACAGCATCATCGGCCAATCGAACGCCATTCAGCGCGCCATCGGGCTGGCCCGGAAAGTGGCTGTCACTGACACGACGGTTTTGTTAACCGGCGAAACCGGCACGGGCAAAGAAGTTTTTGCGCAGGCCATCCACCAGGCCAGTTCACGCCGATCGGGTTCGTTCGTGGCCGTCAATTGCAGCGCACTGGGCAAGGAAATTCTGGAGAGTGAGCTATTCGGTCACCGGGCCGGTGCGTTCACCGGTGCCACGCGGGACAAAAAAGGCTTGTTCGAGGAGGCCCATAAAGGCACCATTTTTCTGGACGAAATCGGTGAAATGGCGCCCGATTTGCAAGCCAAGCTGCTGCGTGTTCTGGAGACGCACGAGTTCATGCGCGTGGGCGACACGAAGCCAACAAAAGTTGATGTGCGGGTGGTGGCCGCAACCAATCGTGATCTGGAGGAGGAAGCCAATGCCGGGCATTTTCGGCTCGATCTGTATTACCGGCTCTCGGTTTTCCGGATTGAACTGCCCGCACTCCGTGACCGGCGCGACGACATTTCGGCCCTGGCCGAACAATTTGTCCGACAGAGCGCCCTCAAAATTGGCAAGCGGGATTTGCAACTCAGCCCGGAACTGGAACAAAAACTTCGGCAACACGCCTGGAAGGGCAATATCCGGGAGTTAAAAAATGCGATGGAACGCGCCGTCATCCTGGCCGACGGTCCTCAACTGACGCCCGACCTGCTTCCTTACGAACTTTCCAGCGCGGACAAGACCGCACCGGGCGGACCGGTTTTTGATCTGGCGCTGGTCGAAGAAAACCACATCCGGCTCGTCCTTCAGCATACCGGCGGTAACAAAACTGAAGCTGCCCGTCTGCTCAACATTGGCCTCACCACGCTCTATCGAAAAATTACGGAATACCAGATTTGAGCCATAAGTCAAAAAGGATGCGTCAGGCGTTGACTGACGCGTACTGAAATTCGCCAGCCAACTTCTAACGCATCCTTTTAACTGATCACGTCAATACGTGTTTGCCGATACGGGCGCGGAGGAAGAGATGAACGAGAGCAGGTCTTCGTTCAGTTCGTCTTTTTGCGTGAAGAACAACCCGTGCGGTTCTCCTTCGTACACCAGCAACTGCGATTGCGGAATGAGTTCGTGGGTCTTCTGTCCTGATGACTCGAACGGCACCGTAGCGTCGGCATCGCCGTGAATAATCAGGGTCGGAACCGTGATGGCCGCCACATCCTGACGGAAATCCGTGCTCGAAAACGCTTTGGCGCATTCAATCGTTGCCCTCGGTGATCCCAACAAGGCCAGCATTTGGTCACGCTTCAGGTGCGAGTCGCTGACGGGATGGCTGAGCAGGTTGACGCCGTAGAATTGTTTGCCGAACGTCGCCAGAAAATCAGCGCGGTCAGCCTGCATCTGTTCCAGCATTTCGTCAAAAACCGACTGATCGACGCCATCTGGATTGTCATCGGTTTTCAGCAAATACGGCGTAACCGCGCTCACCAGAACAATTTTGGATACCCGATCCGACCCGTGGCGACTCAGATACCGAACCACTTCGCCCCCACCCATCGAAAAGCCGACCAGCGTAACGTTCTCCAAATCCAGTTCGTCCAAAACCGCCTTCAGATCGTCGGCCAGCGTATCGTAATCATAACCATCCCAGGGTTTCGACGATTTCCCAAATCCCCGGCGGTCGTAGGCAATACAGCGTAATCCATGCTTGGGAAGTTCTGTCAATTGATACTCCCACATTTCATGGCTCAAAGGCCAGCCATGAATCAATACGACGGGATTTCCCGTTCCCCAATCCTGATAGAACAGATTGACCGGTTCGCCATTGGCAGCGGTCCCAGCTTGAATGTAACTCATAACGTTGGTTGATTAAATTGTTATTGGTATACTAACGGATATAGTGAGTATACGGTTTTCAACCTTTCCGAAAAACCGCCTGAATCGCCCAACTATTTTCAATGCTAAAATTTTGACGTATAGTCGTTTACTTCTGAACCAACCCCCTCCTGTAGCGTTATGAACCCCTCACTTCTGGCGCGTCTGGAACACCAGGCTGATGCCCTCCAACGCCTGCTTAAAGGCTTAACGGAAAACCAGATCCGGCAACAACCCCTGCCCGGCAAATGGTCTGTTTTTGAAACTATTGCGCACCTTGGACGTTATCAGGAAGTGTTTCTGGACCGAATGGCGGTTTTGCGGCAGCAGGAAAAACCGGGTTTTGGCCGGTATGTCGCCGAGGAGGATGCCGGTTTTTCGGAATGGACGACCCGATCTTACGAAGACCTGCTCCGTGACTTTCGCAGTGGCCGGAACGCCATTCTACAGGTTGTCCGGACGTTACCGGCAGATCAGCTTCAGCGCGTGGGATTTCACCCGGTTTACGGTGCGATGACGGTGGAGGGTTGGATGGAATTTTTTCTTTTGCACGAAGCGCACCATTTCCTGACCATTCTGAAACTGGCCGGGCAACTGCGTCCGTCCGGGCTGGCAGTGGGCTAAAAATCAAATAGATTCATTTGGCGTTTTCGCAAAAACCGGGTGGTGTCCAGCCTGGGCAGGTGGGCGTCTGGCAGGTATTTTTTGACGGCAAGGTGGTGGAACTGCCGAATTTGCTCGGCAAACTTCCCCTCGCCCGTCATGCGGGTGCCAAACCGGGAGTCGCCCAACTGTCCGCCGTGGCATTCCCGAATCTGGTTCAAAACCTTGTCAGCGCGGTCGGGGAAATTTTGCCGGATCCAGTCTTCAAACAAGGCACCAATGGCCCCGTTCAGTCGCACGATGGTATAACCCGCCCAGATCGCGCCCTGCTGCGCACCCGCATCCACCAGCTTCGGAATTTCCTGATCCGTCAAACCGGGTATGATCGGAGCGGTTATCAGGCCCACCGGAACACCCGCCAGCGTCAACTCGTTGATTACCTGCAACCGGCGCCGGGCCGTCACCGTTCGCGGTTCCATCACCTGCCGCAGCTTCTCGTTCAGTGTGGTAATCGTCACCAGCACCATGACCAGATTCTGGGCCGCCAGTTGCTGCAAAAGGTCTTTGTCGCGCAACACCAGCGCGCTTTTGGTCAGGATACTGACCGGATTGCGATACAACAGACACAGTTCCAGAATCCGGCGCGTTAGTTGAAACTGGCGTTCGGCAGGCTGGTAACAATCCGTATTGCCGGACAAGTGAATGACTTCCGGCTGGTAGTTTTTCGAGAGAAATTCCTTTTCCAGCAATTCAGGCGCTTTTCTTTTCACCATAATTTTGCTTTCGAAATCCAGACCCGCCGAGTAGCCCCAGTATTCGTGGGAGTTGCGGGCGTAGCAATAAATGCAGCCGTGTTCGCAGCCCATGTACGGATTGACGGAAGCGATAAATCCAATGTCCGGGCTGTTAGGCCGGCTTATGATCTGTTTCGATTGATCATCAAAAAACCGGGTCCGCACTGTTGGCTCCGGAAAATCCTCATCAGGAACATTTTGCTCAGGGTCGCGTTCCAATTGAAGCAATTGAAATCGATTAGGTACATTCAACTGGGCACCACGCCCCCGCAAATAGTCGTTTTTCATACCTGTTGGAAGTTGTAATGGAGATTTAATGATACAAATAAATCATATAAGATACAACTAAAACATACCGATTTGGTAGTCATTGATTTAGTTTTACGGTGACAGGCTGTTAATTTTTCTTAAATGATCGTCAGGCGTTGCCAACTTTTGTCTTTATAGCGAACTTGCCGCGGCATATGAGATTTCTAATTTTTCTTCTTTTTGTTTCGTTGCAGGCCTGGTCCCAAACGCCGAAATACATCATCGGCAGAGTGCTGGATCAGGAAACCGGCCAGGGGGTCAGCAACGCCAGCGTCATCAACAAGCGTTCGCTGGCCGTGGGGCGGACCAATCAGCTTGGCAATTATTATTTGCAGATAAAACCGGGCGATTCAGTTGTGGTAACCAGTCCTACGCACGGTCGGCGGGCGTTTTTGTGGGATGCCACCTCGCAGCAGCCCATCATGCGGATGAAGCGGGAACTGGCTGATAATGTGATCAACCTGCAGGAAGTGACAGTTCGGGGCAAACAGGAAGCTGAACTCAAACGCGAACTGGAGCAACTGCTGAGCGAACCGGAAGCCAAGCGGGGTATTTCGGCGGAGCAGGTGCTGGATCGGGCGGCTACGGGCTCGGTCATTACGCTGCTTTACGAAGCCTTCAGCCGACGGGCCAAATCCGACCGGAAAGCCCTGGTGCTGATGCAGGAAGACCGTCGGCGCAAACTGGCGGGTTATCGCTTCGATCTGGTGGCAGGCCGGGCTACGGATTTGAAAGGGGATGAACTGGAAAAATTTAGGGAATTCTGCCAGATTGATGATATGGCCGTTTTGCAAGCCAGCGAATACGAACTCACCTTTGCTATTCTTCAACACCTGAAAGCCTATAAACGGTAGCCTTCAAGCACTTACCGGCCAGCCGATCGGCGACCTAAAACCGGTTCATAAGTGGATTTACTTACTAAAAACAAAAAAGCCATACGGGATTTCCCTCATGGCTTTCTGATTTACTCAACGTTATGAAAAACTTTTCTTTTCGATGCAAATATATAATATTAGTTATTATATAAACTCCAATTTGATTAAAAAAATTTTACCTGATTACTAATTTTTACGTAACTATTGCATTCACAACGACTTAACCGAAAAATAAAAACTGGTAATCCATTAAATAAATAAGTACAAATACTTATTGTTATTCATTCAGAATCTGGCCATCGCGAATTGTAAGCCGCCGGTCGGCCATCGTGGCCAGCAAGTCGTTGTGGGTCACAATCACAAACGTCTGCCCTAGTTCATTCCTTAACCGAAAAAACAGCTGATGAAGTTCCTCAGCGTTGTGTGAATCCAGATTTCCGCTGGGCTCGTCGGCAAAAATGATGGCGGGCGAATTGATGAGCGAACGGGCTACGGCCGTGCGTTGCTGCTCCCCTCCTGATAATTGAGACGGAAGATGGTGTTTCCGGTCACCTATCCCTAAAATGTTTAATAATTCCTCGGCCCGGGCCCGCACTTTTTTTTCATCGCTGCCGGCAATAAAACCGGGCAGACAGACATTTTCAAGCGCCGTAAACTCAGCCAGCAGGTTGTGAAACTGGAACACAAACCCGATCCGCTCGTTCCGAAACCGGGCCAACTCCTTTTCATTGAGCCCAAAAACATTCTGGTCCGCCAGCGTTACCTGTCCCGAATCCGGTCGGTCGAGCGTACCCAGAATGTGCAGCAGCGTGCTTTTTCCCGCTCCGGACGCGCCCACGATGGAGACGATCTCACCCGCCTGGATGCTCAGGTCAATTCCTTTTAAAACCGGCAAATCGCCGTGTGAGCGCATTAACTTATCAGCCTTCAGGAGTGGTTTCATAAAAAACGAATGTGTGGCCAGGTCGATCAGGATTACCCATCAGCGCCTTCGCCAACTGTTAACTTATCAAAGAATGCATTACGTTGCCTTTCGATACCATTTCTTTACAACCGAAAAAAAACGCCAGACGGATTAGTATACCTAGTTGGGTAGCCGCCCGAATCAGTTCCTTAAAATTTCCGTATAAAGACCTATAAAAGTAAGAAACCCTGCCAAAGTTCCACCAAAAAGAAAAATAAGCGATTACACGCCCTATATCCGTTGCCTTTCAACCAGGATCAGCCAGTCCGTTCGATCTGGTTTTACGGTTTTCACTTGCCTTTACTGAATTGTTTTTAATCTTTGTCCGGATTTAAAAAAGTGATGCAGCTTACTCCCCCCTGATATTCGCCTGCTATAGTGACCTGGCCTACCGTGTGTCTTCCATGTGGTCTATGCTTCCATACCCTGTCGTTTAGTGAAGCAACAGGCTTTCGGAAATCGCCAGCAGGTCCTCTACTGTCGTGGATTCCAACCCGGCTGTTTTTCTTTTTTCTATTCCTGATTGGTTGCCAGTACCCCATACACTCCGACTCACCGGCTCGAACGGCGGCACCGGATTGATGGGGAGTCCAATACGGTTTTTTGCCGGATCATTATGAGAGTTACCGCCATTTTCGACGATAAACGGATTGTTCGCGCTTTGCTGGTTTTTCCGGTTTTGCTGTGGATCGCTTACTTTTTCTATTACAGTTTTGATTTACCCTGGTTCGACGATTTCGAGAGCATTCCTTATTTTTTACAGCGCTTTCTGGACACGCCCGATTGGTGGGAAAAAGGCAAGGCACTGCTCCAGCCCAACAATGAACACCGGGTGCTTTACGCGCGTCTGGTGGTTCTGGTTTACTACTTCCTGACGGATCGGATCAGTTTTCTGGCGCTGATGATCATCGGAAATCTGGCGTTGATCGTCATCCTATGGATCTTTTACCGACTTCTCCGCCGGGCGGGGTTGCCGTTCTGGTATCTGCTGCCCATCCCTTTCCTGCTTTTTACCGCTCAGAACTACCTGCTCACGTTCACAGCCCTTTATACTTTGCAGTATCTGGCGATCATCATGATTGTGATGCTGGCCCTGGAACGACTGGCGCGCAATACGTCCAACAACTTCTGGCTGGCGCTGGCCCTGACGTTCTTTGGGACGTTCAGTATGGGTAACGGTATGTTGTGCTGGGCTGCGGGGGTGGTCGTCCTGTTTTATCAAAAGCAATGGGTGCGGCTGGCAATATGGAGTTTTGTTTCCCTAACCGCCATTTACCTATATTTCTATGGGTATCCCGTTCAGCAGGGTAATGCCGAAGGGTTTTCCTACCTGCTGGCGCACCCGTTTCAGGTCCTCAGCGGTTTTTTTGTTTACGCCGGAAGCCTGTTCGATCCAATGCCCGCCTGGCCGGTCGAATGGCGAATGATCCTGCCGCTGGTAGCGGGTCTGGTGATGGTGGCCTATCTGGTTTTTCACGCGATCCGCCTGCTGTTCCTGGAATCGGGTCCGCCAACCCACTGGAATGCCGCCATGCTGGGCTTTATCGTTTTCTTTCTGATCAATACCGCCCTGATTGCCCTGTTCAGGACCCGGTTTGGGTATATGATGGTGCTGTGGAGTACCTACCGGACGTACATTCTGGTGCTGTCAGCGATTACGTACCTGATTTTTGTTTCCAACCGCCCTGCCAATGGTCAAAACCGGCAACGCTGGGTGCTGGCCTTCCTGGCGGTCGCCTTTCTGATAAACCTGGCGGCTTACGTAACGAACTACTCAGAGATGACTGATCGCCGGCGGTTTATGCTGGGGCAGGCCTTTAACCAGCGGTATAACCAGATTGGTCTGGGTGGATCACATGATTCAAAGCTGGGCGATTTTATTGAACAAAACATGACGACCATGCAGCAGCGTGGCTGGTACGAGCTGCCCGTACCGAGCATGGCATACGACGAAACGCAACTGCTGAAACCCATCGTCGGGCCCCTGACCCGGCCCTCCTGGACGGTCTCCGAATCGGAGTCACACGTTGATGTTTTTAGCCAGGAGGAACGGTATCCTCCGAACCGCGACGGAGCTATATACCTGATCCTGAAGTCAGAACGGCAAACGTACGTGTTCTTTACGCAAAAAAACCGGCCCTCCCAGCGAAATCCGCTGCTCATCCGGCCGGGCTTCAAGGCGAACGTTCCAAAGTCAATGATGGCACCCGGGAAGTACCAACTGGGACTTTACACGCTGATAACCAGAAACAAGACCCACTTACAATACACCGATAAGGTGATCGAAATTAAGTGAGGGAGACGATTTCTGTTGGGATTTCCGGGTTAGCAACTTGTTTTTAAAACTACCTATTGTGAACGATACGACATCCATTGATATCCAGAAAATATACATTCTTCTGCCCTTGTTTGAAGATTGGGAAGCCCTGGAATTGCTCCTGAAAAAAATTAGTAAAACCGTAGAGGCAGCTATCCTCCAGCGTCTTCATTTTCTGATAATTGACGACTGCTCGGCGAAGAATTTCACCACGCCACCGGCAGACGTTGGCCAATCGCTTTCGATCCTGCGTTTGTACCGCAATGTCGGACACCAGAAAGCCATTGCCATTGGCCTCTCCTATCTCGCGGATCAGCCCGAACAGCACATTACGATCGTGATGGATTCGGATGGGGAAGACCAGCCGGAGGATATTGGGCGATTTCTGAAAGCCTCACTCGAACAACCGGGTCAGATCATCTTCGCCCGCCGAACCAAACGCCAGGAAAGCTGGGTATTTCGCTCCAGCTACTGGGCATATAAACTGGTTTTCAAAATTCTGACCGGCAAGGTGATCACCTTCGGCAATTTCAGTCTCATCCCCCCCGAATTACTGAAAAAACTGGTGCATGTTTCGGACATCTGGAACAATTACCCCGGCGGCATTATTCGCTCCCGGCTGCCTTACACCTCGATTCCGATCGAGCGGGGTGCCCGGCTCGCCGGACAGTCAAAGATGAATTTTACCTCGCTGGTTTTACACGGGCTGAGTGCCATTTCGGTTTTAATTGACACCACCGCCGTCCGGATTCTCCTGTTCTGCATCAGCGCGGTTACCATTTTTATAGCCGTCCTGATTACCGTAGTCTTTTTGCACCTGGTTGAAGAAATAACCGTGCCCGGCTGGGTTAATTACGTGGCCCTTACCTTCTTTGTGGTCCTTTTGCAAGCCCTGCTGATCTCGTTGCTGTTGATTTTCATTGTCCTGACGTACCGGACCAAGCTCCATTTTATTCCCGCCAAACAGTTTGGAGATTTTGTCGAACGGCTGGAGCGCGTCCACGGAAAGCCAGCCTGATTAAAATTTCAGCCGATGGCCAGAATGATCCCGCCGGTTTTTTCTGAACGCCGACCGCTTAATTCACGCATGATTTAAACCGGCCCGGAAGATTAAAACCGCAAGAACTTGTTCCACTACTTTTCGATACCGTATCTTTACGAGCGAAAATAGTCTTTTTTTCACCATTCCTTGTTTTGCTCCATTATGAACATTCACGAGTACCAGGGTAAAGAGATATTGAAACACTACGGTGTCCGCGTTCAGGAAGGCATCGTAGCCGAATCGCCCGAAAAAGCTGTTGAAGCGGCCAAACAGATCATGGCGCAAACCAATTCCAAGTTTGTCGTGATCAAGTCGCAAATTCACGCCGGAGGACGCGGAAAAGGTAAAATTCAGGGCTCGGAGCAGCGCGGGGTTCAACTGGCAAAATCAGTTGATGACGTTCGGGATATTTCTAAAAATATCATTGGCAATGTTCTGGTGACCCACCAAACCGGTCCCGAAGGCAAGAAAGTCAATAAGGTGTTGGTGGCGCAGGATGTTTATTATCCGGGTGCTTCCGAACCCAAAGAATATTACATCGGTATTTTGCTCGACCGCGCCAAAGCCTGCAACGTCATCATGGCCAGCACCGAAGGTGGAATGGACATCGAGGAAGTTGCCGAGCACTCGCCCGAAAAAATCGTCAAGGAATGGGTTGATCCGGCCATCGGTCTGCAACCGTTCCAGGTGCGCAACATCGCTTTCGCGCTGGGTCTGGAGGGTGAAGCTTTCAAAGAAATGGTGAAGTTCATCGGTGCGCTGTACAAAGCCTACGTCGAAACCGATTCGTCCATGTTTGAAATCAACCCGGTTTTAAAAACCTCGGACAACAAGATTCTGGCGGTCGATGCCAAGGTAAACCTGGATGAAAACGCGCTGTATCGTCACCCGGACCTGAAAAATCTCCGCGACATCACGGAAGAAGATCCGCTGGAGGTGGAAGCCACAGCCAACGACCTGAACTACGTCAAACTGGACGGTAACGTGGGCTGTATGGTCAACGGCGCCGGTCTGGCGATGGCCACCATGGACATCATCAAGCTGTCGGGTGGTGAACCCGCCAACTTCCTGGATGTAGGGGGTGGCGCGAACGCCAAAACCGTGGAAGCCGGTTTCCGGATCATCCTGAAAGACCCGAATGTAAAAGCCATTCTGATCAACATCTTCGGGGGAATCGTTCGCGGTGACCGCGTGGCAACCGGCGTTGTGGAAGCTTACAAAGCCATCGGCGACATTAAAGTGCCGATCATCGTCCGGCTGCAGGGTACCAACGCCGAAGAAGGGGCGCGCATCATCGACGAATCCGGCCTGAAAGTATTTTCTGCCGTTCAACTGAAAGATGCTGCTGCCAAGGTCAAGCAGGTGCTGGAAGGAATAGCTTAAAAAAGGAGAAAAGCAGGAAGGGACAAAAGGATGAGGAATTTCATGTTCCTTTGCCTTTTGTCCCTTCCTGCTTTTCTCCTTTTTCGCCTTTATCGCTTGTAATATTTCATCGCATCCGGCATTTGACTCTGCAGATCCCGAATCCGGCGCTCGTCGGAGGGGTGCGTTGACAAAAATTCGGGCGGTTTTTGGCCCGACCCGGCTTTTGCCATCCGGCTCCAGAAATTAACCGCTTCCTGCGGATTGTAGCCCGCCATCGCCATAAAAATCAATCCCAGTTTGTCGGCTTCGGATTCCTGCGAACGGCTGTGCGGCAAAGCCCGTCCCACCTGATAGGCCACCGGCAAACCGGCTCCGACAGCCTGCAACAGCAGGGCGTTGGTCTGGCTCCGCTGGTTTTGCGACAGCGACCCCAGCACCAGCTGACCGCCCTGCATCAAACCGTTGGCAATCAGGCCTTCGCTCATCCGTTCATTTCCGTGTTCAGCAATGGCGTGCGAGACTTCGTGCCCCATAACCGTAGCAACGCCGTCTTCATTCTGGGTATATTTTAGAATTCCGGTGTAAAAAGCAACCTTTCCACCCGGCATACACCAGGCGTTGACCTGCGGACTTTCAATCAGGTTAAACTCCCATTGAAAACCGTTCAGACGCTCGCTCAGGTTGTTGGCGGCCATATAGGTCTCAACCGCTTTCTGAATGCGTACCCCAACCCGTTTGATCATGTCTTCCTGTCCACCGGACCGCACTACCCGGCTGGTATCCAGCACTTCCTTATAATTTGTAAAGCTTAACGGAAGCATTTGGGCATTCGGAATCAGGACCAACTGGTTCCGTCCCGTAAGCGGCACTTTCTGACAGGCAATGACGAGACCAATGAATAACATGGCCATTATCGCTCTTTTCATGGTTAAAATATACGAGTGTTTAGTGATTGAGACGTCAAAACTATCTACAAGAGACTGTTGAAAGCCTGAGTTTGTTCAAAATTTTTAACAAGCTGGTGGTTGAGCCGTCTTTCCTGTTTAGATTTGCGACCAGAGAAAAAGTTTAAATCGCATGAAAATCATTGCCGTCGGTCGGAATTACGCTGAGCACATCAAGGAACTGAACAACGAACAACCCGACGACCCGGTTATTTTCACCAAACCCGAAACGGCCATCCTGCGCCCCGGCGACCCGTTTTTTTATCCGGACTTTTCAACGGACGTTCATCACGAAGTGGAAATCGTCGTTCGGATCGGCCGGACGGGCAAGAATATTGACCCCAAATTCGCCCACCGGTATTACGACGAAATCGGCGTTGGTATCGACTTCACCGCCCGCGACCTGCAATCGAAACTGAAAGCCAAGGGATTACCCTGGGATCTGGCCAAAGGTTTCAACGGCTCGGCCCCGATGTCCGGTTTTATCCCAAAAACGGATTTTCCGGATTTACGCAATCTTAATTTCCGGCTCGACGTTAACGGAGAAACCCGGCAGGCGGGTAATACATCCTTGATGCTGTTTCAGATTGACTACCTCATCTCGTTTGTTTCGAACTATTTTCTGCTCCTTCAGGGCGACATTATTTTTACCGGGACCCCCAAAGGCGTCGGTCCTGTGCAGGTCGGCGACCGGCTGACGGCCTACATCGAAGACCGGAAAATGTTGGAATTTGACGTAAAATAGGGCGGGTTCAGGCGGTGGAATTATGGTAAAAATTGGGAGAAAAAGGCTAATTGGGTTCGCTGCGCTTGGGCTGTCGTGGTTCGTTCATCTCGTTGTTCTGGGGCAAAAACCGGATAACTCCATTTTGAAGGCCGTTGCCCCCGGTTATTTTCTGTTTCCGATTATGCCCGGCGAGGCCAACTCGCTGTCGGGCGGTTTGGGCGACCTGCGACCGAATCACTTTCACGCCGGAATCGACATTCGCACGGCCCAGCGCGAAGGACTGGACGTTTACGCAGCCGCCGACGGCTACATTTCGCGGATTGCGGTTTTTGCGGGTGGTTACGGGAATGTCATCTTCATTAAACACCCCAACGGCCTGACGACGGTTTACGGCCATTTGAAAACCCTGAACGATACTTTAGGGACGTACCTGCGGTCGGAACAGTATAAAAAACAAACGTTTGAGATTGACTTGCGCCCGGCCCCGAATCAGTTTCGGGTTAAAAAGGGGGAAATCATTGCGCTGTCGGGAAATACCGGCGGATCGGGCGGACCGCACCTGCATTTTGAAGTGCGGGATGATAAAAATAACTTAATCAATCCAATCCTCTACGGTTTTCAGGAACTGGAGGACGAACTTCCGCCTTTCTTTGAACGGATCGCCCTGCAACCCCTGACGCCCGCTTCCCGGGTGAACGGCCAGGCTGGTCGGCAGGCGCTAACGCCAGTCCGGCAGGCCAACGGAACCTACGCGCTGACGCAACCGGTTTCAGCCAGCGGACTGATCGGGTTGGAAATTCTGGCGCACGACCGCACCAGCGGTTCTCCTTTCAAAAACGGACTGACCTGCATTGAGATTCAGCTGGACGATCAGGAAGTGTTTGCCTACAACATGAACAACTTTCCGAACGAAGAAACCCGGCTGATCAATCTGCACATGAATTACGGCATCGAGCAGTTGACGGGCCAGCGGTTTCACCGTTGTTACCTGGCGGATGGCAATACGCTGAATTCTTACCGCTACGGGCAGTCGAAGGGGAAGTTGCCGCTTTTCGACGGCCAGCCCCACGTGGTTACAATTACCCTCTACGACTGTTTTCAACACACCACCAGCCTGCGGTTTACCGTTCAGCCGGAACCCGCCGAAGGAGAACCGGCCGGCAAGCTGACGCCGAGCAAATTACCGACGGCGGTTTTTAGTTCGGCCGACGAAAACACGCTGATCATCCGGGCCCGCAACTTTCCAACCGCTGCGGCACCAACGGCCCAGGTTTTTATGAGCGGGGCCGTGATGGGCCTGGGCGCCAGTTATGTCCGGGCGAATGAAGCCTACTACATCATTGATTTACAGAAGAATCTGCCGGATTCGGTTCAGATTGGCAAAACCGTCCATCCCCTCAATTTCCGAAAGCGGATTTTGCCGGGCCAGGCCATGTCGTACAAAGACTCGTCCCTAACGGTTGGTTTTCTGCCCGAAACGCTGTACGATACGTTGCATTTGGCGGTTTCGCACACGGGTAATCGCCTGTCGATCAACCAGGGAACCATCCCGCTGAAGGATCATGTCGATGTGGATTTTGTACCTTCAGAACCGGTTGAAAATGCGGCCAGAACCCAGATGTATCTCATTAACGGCAACCGGCGCAATTACGTAGGCGGTTTTTGGAAAGACAATCACTTCCTGTTCCGCACGCGCCAATTGGGCACCTTTCAGTTGCTGACCGACAACAACCCGCCCACGGTAAAATGGTTGCGCAAAGACCACGAAGCCCTGGTTGCTACGGTGAAAGATGATCTGTCGGGACTCGATACGGTTCGGGCGATGGTCAACGGCGAGTGGATCCTGATGCAGTATGATTACAAACGCGCCCTGATCTGGTCGGATAAACTGGATGCGACGAAACCGTTCGAAGGCTCGGTGGTGTTGGATGTAAAAGACCGGGCCGGTAATCGGACGACGGTCACGGCCCTGCTCCCGCCCGCTCCCCGTCCCGCGGTGATCGATTCGGCGGCTGCGTCCGAAAACGAAAAATAAGTATAAACGGGTAAGTGGCGGTTTTTGCCGTTCTTTGTCCGTTCGAAGACTATAAACTCCAAACGTATGGCTCTCCAACTTGGCGACGCGGCTCCCGACTTCGAAACCCGCGACCAGAATGGCAACCCGGTCCGGTTAGCGGATTTTCGGGGCAAAAAAGTGGTTTTGTATTTTTATCCGAAAGACGACACGCCCGGCTGCACGGCCGAAGCCTGTAGCCTGCGCGACAACTACGAACACCTGCAAAAAGCGGGTTATGAAGTGCTGGGCGTCAGCGTGGATGATGAAAAATCACACCAGAAATTCATTAAAAAATATAACTTGCCGTTTCCGCTGCTGGCCGACACCGACCATCAGATTGTCAACGCCTACGACGTCTGGCACGAAAAATCGATGTTCGGCAAATCGTACATGGGCATTGTCCGGACCACTTTTTTGATTGATGAAGCGGGCGTCATCACCGAGATCATCACTAAAATTGATACCGAAAAACACGCTGAACAGATTCTGAAATAGTCGTTTGGGGTTTGCAGTTTACCGGTCAAGGAATTGCTTACCGGTACCCTTCAGGCTTTACATCTTAACCCATTGAGCATGGAAATCCAAGAATTAGAACACATTGCCACGCAGGTCCGGCGCGATATCGTCCGGATGGTTCACGCCGTTAACTCCGGCCACCCCGGCGGCTCGCTGGGTTGCACCGACCTTCTGGTTGCCCTTTATTTTGATGTGATGCGCCTGAAACGCGATGAAGAAGGCAAGGCGGTTTTTGATATGAATGCCACCGACGAAGACGTATTCTTCCTGTCGAACGGCCACATTTCTCCGGTTTTTTATAGTGTTCTGGCCCGCTCCGGTTATTTCCCAATTTCGGAACTGGCCACGTTCCGGAAAATCGAAAGCCGTTTGCAGGGTCACCCGGCAACGGCCGAACACCTGCCCGGGATTCGCATTGCGTCGGGTTCGCTCGGCCAGGGTCTGTCGGTAGCCTGCGGGGCGGCTTTTGCCAAACGCCTGAACGGCGACGACAAACACGTTTACGTGCTGATGGGTGACGGTGAGCAGCAGGAAGGCCAGATCTGGGAAGCCGCATCGTTTGCTCCCCACCACAAACTGGGCAACCTGACGGCGGTTATTGACTTCAACGGCCAGCAGATCGACGGCCCGACCAATCTGGTGATGAACAACCGCGATCTGGGCGCCAAATACCGGGCGTTCGGCTGGAACGTGACCGAGATGCAGGGCAACGACATGGGCGACATCATCCGAACACTGCACGAGTCGAAAACCGACCCGGATGTTCCGACCCTGATTCTGATGAAGACCGAAATGGGCTTCGGCGTCGATTACATGATGGGCAGCCACAAATGGCACGGCGTGGCTCCCAACGACGAGCAACTGGCCACGGCCCTCAACCAACTGCCGATCACGGCCGGGATGTCCGACTATTAATTTTTGAATGTACCATGAAGAAATATACATACACCGAGAAAAAAGACACCCGCTCCGGTTTTGGCGCGGGCATCCTGGAACTGGGCCGCACCAACCCGAACGTCGTGGCACTGACCGCGGATCTGGCCGGTTCGCTCAAGCTGGAAGGTTTTATCAAGGAATTTCCCGAACGCTACGTGCAGTGCGGAATTTCGGAAGCCAACATGATCGGCGTTTCGGCCGGTTTGACCATCGGTGGCAAAATTCCGTTCGCCACTTCGTTTGCCAACTTTGCCACCGGCCGGGTATACGACCAGATCCGGCAGTCGGTTTGCTATTCAAATAAAAACGTCAAGATCTGCGCTTCGCACGCGGGGCTGACGCTGGGCGAAGACGGCGCGACGCACCAGATTCTGGAAGACCTCGGCATGATGAAAATGCTGCCGAACATGACCGTTATCAACCCTTGCGATTTCAACCAGACCAAAGCCGCCACCATCGCCATCGCCGACTACGAAGGCCCGGTTTACCTGCGGTTTGGCCGTCCGGTGGTGCCCATCTTCACGCCCGCCGATCAGAAGTTTGAAATTGGCAAGGCGCTGGTGCTGAACGAAGGTCCGGACGTATCCATCTTTGCCACGGGACACCTGGTTTGGGAAGCCATCAAAGCGGGCGAAATCCTGGCCGAACAGGGCATCGAAGCTGATATCATCAACATTCACACGATTAAACCGTTTGACGAAGCGGCCGTGCTGGCGTCGGTGCGCAAAACGCGCTGTGCGGTTTCGGCGGAAGAGCACCAGCTGAACGGCGGTTTAGGCGATAGCGTGGCGCAGGCACTGGCCCGCAATTATCCGGCTCCGCTCGAAATGGTTGGCGTCCACGACAGCTTTGGCGAAAGCGGAACGCCCGATCAATTGATGAAAAAATACGGTTTGACGGCTGAAAAAATTGTTGAAGCAGCACTGCGGGCGAAAGCGCGCGTCGTTTAATGTTTACGGTTTTCAGGATTCGGTTTACGGTTAGTCAGTTTCTGCTTCTGATTAATCGTAACCTGTAAACCAAAAACCGTAAACCATAAACTAACCCAATGACTGACGAGGAACTCCTGCAAAAATACCGCGATCCGCAAAGCCGGAATTATGCCTTTAATCTGATGGTGCGCCAATACCAGCAGAAAATTTACTGGCATATCCGGAAGATGGTCATCGACCACGATGACGCGGACGATCTGGTGCAGGAGACTTTCATCAAAGTCTGGAATTCGCTGGAAAACTTTCGCGGTGATTCGCAGCTCTATACCTGGATTTACCGGATTGCGACGAATGAGTGTTTGAATTTCCTGAATAAAAAACGACGCCGGTTCTTCCTGCCCATCGGCGATGTTGAAGGCGAGTTGATGGAAAAACTCGAGAGCAATTCCGACTACGTAACGTCCGGGCCCGACCCGTCGGGCGAAGAAATTCAGATGAAGCTGCAAAAAGCGCTGCTTAAATTACCTGACAAACAACGGCTTGTCTTCAACATGAAGTATTTCGATGATATGAAATATGAAGAAATTTCCGAAATTACGGGAACGTCGGTTGGAGCCCTAAAAGCGTCATACCACCTGGCGGTCAAAAAAATTGAAGAATATCTCAACGGCAATTAAACCTGATACACACTTGCTTGTCAAACCGTTGTGCTTATAAGACAATGGAACCAAAAAAACCAATACGACTCGACGAATTAGACCGGCAACATCCGCTGAAGCAGCTACCGTTTACGACGCCGGAAGGCTATTTCGATACGCTTCCGTCGCGGATTCAGGCCGAAACCGCTCGCCGTACGCACCGATTCACGATCAGCTGGTCGTGGCAACGGTCGGTCTCGACGCTGGCCGGAGCGGGTTTGGTGGCGGCTCTGGTCTGGTTTACGTATCCGAAAAAACAGGATTCGCTGGAACCGGAGCTGCTTAGCAATGTGAGCACCATGTCGATGGTGGAATACCTGCAGGATCAGGATATCTACCTGGAAGATTACTCCGATTTAATCGATTCGCACGAAATGCCGAACGATTCAACCCTGATTCACGAATTACACGTTTCGCCGGAATCGATTCAGCAAATGATTGACGAAGACGCAGCCGGTACCGCAACCATCTAAGTAGTTTTAAGTTTAAGTGTATACCGGGTCGCCCAAGCGGCTCACCCGTACGAAGTAGCAAATTTTAAAACCGTATCTAATACATTTAAACGAATTCTACTTGAAATGACCCAGTATTTACCCGTTCTTATTCCTATGAAATCGTTCCGCTATTTCCTGGTTTTGTTTTTTGGGTTGCTGCTCTCCTTGCCAGCCGCAGCCCAAAATCAGGATCGCCAAAAAATAGAAAGTGCAAAAATTGGTCTGATCACCAACCGCCTGAATCTGACACCGGAGCAAGCTCCGCAATTCTGGCCGGTTTATAACGAGTACAGCGATAAACGGCGGGATATTTCCCGGCAACTTCGCCGGTCGAATAAACCGGGTGGCAACGCGCCCATTAACGAATTAAACGAATCGGTCGAACTCAAACAAAAGCTGGTGGACCTGGAGAAAGAATACAACTCCCGGTTTTTGAAGGTGATTACGGCCCAGCAGCTTCAGGAGTTGCACAACACCGAACGGATGTTCAACAAGATGCTGATGGATCAGCTTCGGTCGAATTAACCAAATTAAAGATTTTGCTATACTACCCATTTCGACAAGCCCGGCCAGATTGGCCGGGCTTTGTTTCGTACCCGGTTTGGGCCGGGGCAAGTCGTAAAAAACCGGGAACAAAGTTTTTCCTTTCGTTTTGATTTCAGTTACTTTAGCCGCTGATGCCAGACAAAAACCGCAATGAATGTAGCCCAAGCCGAAGCCTTGATTCTTGCCAAATTGAAGCGCGCCCTCTCGTCCACCCTCTTTTACCACGGGCTTCACCACACGCTGGACGTGGTGGAAGCGGCTGCGCAACTGGCGGAGGCCGAGAAGGTTAGCGACCCGGAATCGCTGACGCTCCTGAAAACGGCGGCTCTGTACCATGATTGCGGTTTTATAACGACCTACCAGGGCCACGAAGCCGAAGGGTGCCGGTATGCCCGTGAAATATTGCCGACGCTGGACTATTCGCCCGAACAGATTGAGCAGATTTGCGGGATGATTATGGCGACGAAAATACCGCAAAATCCCCAGAATCTGCTTGAGCAGATTCTGTGCGACGCGGACCTCGATTACCTCGGCCGGGATGATTTCGAGCCCATTGCCCACACGCTGTTTGAAGAACTACAGGATCGCCATTTTGTGCGCGACGAACCCGCCTGGAACCGGATTCAGGTGCGCTTTCTGGAAAGTCATCAGTACTGGACCCAAACGGCCACTGAGTTACGCCAGGCCGGAAAGAAACGGCAGTTGGACAACCTGAAAGAGATCGTCAGCCATTACTCGGCCTGAGCGACATGGTTTGAATTTTCTCGTTCTGAAACCGGATGCGCTGGCACAAAATCCGCATCATGTTCCGCAGCACCTCCTCGCGTTCTTCCATCAGGTCGTAAAAATCTTCGTGGTCGATACGAAACAGCAGCACATTCGACGCCACCACCGCCGACGCCGAGCGCGGTTCGGCATCCAGAAGGGCCAGCTCGCCAAACACATCACCCCGCTCAAACTGCGCCAGGCGTTCCTGCCGGTCATAAATATCGACTGCTCCGGAATAGATCACAAACATGCAGTTACCAATTTCGCCCTTTTGAAAGATGGTCTGGCCTTCCTGAAACATTACTTCCTTCATGATCGGTGCAATCGTGCTCAGGATATTTTCGGGCGTATCGGCAAACAAGCGGGTATTTTTCAACACCATAATCCGCTCAAAATCAGAAATAGTTGATTCGTCGGTTTTCATAAGCTGACTGGGAAGGGTGGGATGATCGGCCAACAGGACCTGGTACCATTCGGGATGCTGGGATTGAATCACCCGCAGCGCGCCCTCGGCGCTCTCACTTAAAAGCTGAACCGGGTGGTGAAAATACGGAAGCAATAACCGGGCATTGGCGGGCGAGCGGGGTGTCCACCGGCGCAGCGCAACGCTGATCGTCCAGGTTGAAAACGTGGTTTCGCCCTGGTGCAGAATATAGGTCAGCAACGGTTCCTGGGCCTGAAAGGCCCCAAGCTGCGCATCAACCAACCGGACTTTTTCGGCCACCGGAATGTCGTCGACCAGCGCCTGCAAACACTGGTAAACCACGCGTGGAATCAGGTTGTCGAGCATTTCCAGCGCATTGGCCCGGCGCTCCCGCGAAGCGTGCTCGATGCCGGTCCGGACGCTGGTGATGACGTCGCGATCATAAATCTGCATCAGCAGGAAGAAAACCCGTTGCAGCAACAGCACAATTTCGTAATCGAGCGACGCCAGCAATTCCTTGTCATGCTTGTGGAGACTTCCGTGCAGCAGCCGCTGCGCCAGTTCGAGTTCTTCCCGCAAAATATGCCGGTATACTTCGGATTCCGAATCGGTTGTTTCCAGGTGACTCAAGGCCCGCAAGGCCGCCGTTCGCACCACCAGATTCGGCCGGCCAATCAGGGTCGTCAATATGCGGTGGCTTTCCGGAAGGTTAATTTTCGCACATACGGCCACGATCCGGCGTACCAAAACCGGGTCCGATGCCTGAAGGGATTCTTCCAGAAAGGGCAAAGCCGACTTCTTCATCTCCGCCAGACTCTGAGCCGCCGTCCGCCAGGAAAACCGGTCGGCCAACAAACCGACCAGCTGCCGGGTTAGGCCCGTGTTGCGCATGGCACCTGCGGTCCGGATGGCGGCATTTTTCACGGCAGCGTCCGTACTTTTCAGCGAGCCGTTCACCAGGTCATGGTGCTGTTCCAGGGGTGCCACCCGGATGATTTCCAAAACCGCCAGGCGGCTGGCCGAATCATTCGACTGCGTTAATTCCCGGAAACTATCAGCCGCCCAGGTGGCAAACCGGCGGTTTTTCAAGCCGCCCAGAATGGCACCCTTCCGAATCGTTAATTCGGAATTCCGGAGCAGGTTAGGAATCAGGGCCGGGTCGGCATCCGGCGACTCCCCAAACAACCGGCTGGCAACTTCCCGAATCGCCGGCTCCGGATCGTGAAGGGCCAGTTCGTACAAGGTAGTCGCCGGAATGGGCGTTTTGACGTTTACAAAGGTTTCCAGAACAAACCGCCGGACCTGTAAATCGGGATGTTTGAGCAAATTGCCGGCGGCTTCCGCCAGCTTCCCGGGGTGATGCGTTCGCAGCCAGCCAATGGCGCTGATCACTTCTTCCACCCGGCTGCTTTGCAGATTATTCTGCATCAGTTGCCACACCTCATCGGAAACCGCCAGCTCGCTGGTTTCCAGAAACCGCCGGCTCAGGGCCGATTTTAATTCGTTCAGGTAGTTCTGGTAGGTCCGGTGCAAAAACCAGAACGCAACCAGCGTAGCCACGCCCGTCCAGACAAACAAAACCCATTCATTAATGGCCGGAAACGCGTGGACGGCATAAATCAGAACGCCCGCCAGCGCCATGCCCAGCGGTTCATAAAATCCCTTCACCAGCGTGTGTCCGTGCAAACGTTGCTGCGTGGTAAGCGGTTGAAAGAGCACCAGAAAAACCGGGTCGAACAACGAACGACGGATTACTTCAAACGTCAGGTAGAGCGCGCAATAGTACAGCAGCCAGGTGGGCTCGCCCACATCTGACGACCAGACGAAGACAAATCCGATGACCCCGAGCAGGGCCGTGATGGGTAAGAGTTGGAGCGAACGCTGAATGCCCAGCCGGTCCAAAACCGGCCGCGACAGGATTACTTTCACCACCATTGCGACCAGGTACGTCAGCGCCAAAACCTTACTGACGTACTGAAGGAGCGAAGTCGTCGCGTGAATTTTATACTTGACGTTGATAAAAAAGGCGTACTCGACACTGACCGCTACCATCGCCACGGCCACCAGACTGAGGCACATCCAGGTGATCAGCCGGCTGTTGCCGAACAATTCCTTTACAATCCGCGATTGTTCCGGCTGCCGGACGCGCGCAGCTCCGTGCGGGGCGTGAATGTCGTGGGACCGATAGGTTAGCCGAAGGATGTAAATTGCCGCCAGAAAAGAGCCAAACGCGATCAGCAGCAGAAAAAACATATCCGTGTGCGCGTGCACCAGTGCCGCCAGAATGGCCCCCATCGCTTTGGCGGGCATGTCACCGGAACTGATGACGCTGAACAGGCGCTTGCTTTGGCGGACGTCGAACACCACCGCCGAAACGCCCCAGAATTCCAGGTTGGTCAACAGGTAGATCATCCGGAAACCCACCATGATGGCAATGGCCGACCAGACCGAGTGGCCCGCAATCACCAGAACGTCAATGATAAACGTCAGAATGATAACCGCCCACAACACCCGAACCGCCAGGGTTCGCAGCGCCAATTGGTGTTCGTAGTGGGCGTACAGTTTGCCCACGCCCATCATGGCCAGCGCAGCAACGACGTACGCAATGGGCAGGCTCGTTTCGGGATGGTTTTCAAGCAGAATGACATTGGCCGACACGTAGACCAGAATCGTCCCAACACCGAGAAAGAAATTATGCAGGAAAAATAACCAGACTGTTCGAACTTCATGGTGCCGAACACCAATCGAACGATAGAACTTTTGCGCTGGCGACATGCCGGTTTCACACTTGGTAATAACAATCAATAATACGGGTTTTCCGCCATTCTGCCTATTTTTACGCAACAATTTGCAATTTGATCATGGTATCGCAACAAACCACCAAACCGTATCAGCTCCGTAACCCCGTCCGCATCGTTACGGCGGCTTCCCTGTTCGACGGACACGACGCAGCCATCAACATCATGCGCCGGATCATGCAGGCATCCGGGGCGGAGGTTATTCACCTGGGGCACAACCGGTCGGTGGCCGAGATTGTGGATTGTGCCATTCAGGAGGACGCGCAGGGCATTGCAATCACTTCGTACCAGGGCGGACACGTTGAATTCTTCAAGTATATCATTGATTTGCTTAACGAGCGACAAGCGGCTCATATTAAAGTATTTGGTGGGGGCGGGGGCACCATCCTGCCCGCCGAAATGGAAGAACTGCACCGCTACGGCGTCACCCGGATTTACTCCCCGGACGACGGCCGGACGATGGGTTTGCAGGGCATGATCAATGATTTGCTGGAACAGTGCGATCACGGAACCCAATTCAGTCTGTTCAACGGCCTCCTGAAAACATTGCCAGATTCAAAAGATGTCAAACTGATCGGGCAACTGATTTCGGTCTCCGAAAACGCGCCGGATCTTTATGAAAAAACCGGTAAGGTTTTCAAGATCTTGCCGGATTCGGACGGAGCAAAAACCGCCCCCATTCTCGGCATCACCGGCACGGGCGGAGCCGGTAAATCCTCGCTGGTGGATGAGCTGGTCCGGCGGTTTTTGATCCAGGCCCCCGACAAAACCGTCGCGATCATTTCCGTCGATCCGTCGAAACGAAAAACCGGGGGTGCCCTACTGGGCGACCGGATCCGGATGAATGCCATTCACCCGGAGCTGGCGGCCGGCCGGGTGTACATGCGGTCGCTGGCGACGCGGCAGGCCAACCTGGCCCTGAGCAAATACGTTCGCGATGCCATTGAAATTTGCAAATACGCGCAATTCGACCTGATCATCATCGAAACCTCGGGCATCGGGCAGTCGGATACGGAAATTACCGACTATTCGGACGTGAGTCTGTACGTCATGACGGCGGATTACGGGGCCGCCACGCAACTCGAAAAAATCGACATGCTCGATTTTGCCGACCTCATTGCCATCAACAAATTCGATAAACGCGGTTCGCTGGACGCCCTGCGCGATGTTCGGAAGCAGTTTCGCCGGAACCACGTCAGCGCCAACCCGGCCATCTGGGAAACCGCTGATGACGAGCTGCCCATTTTCGGGACGATTGCGTCGCAATTCAACGACAGGGGCATGAACACCCTGTTTGCGAAACTGATGGAAGTGCTGCAGCAAAAAACCGGTATTTCTTTTATCAGCCAGGCCAATCCTGCCACTATTCCGCCTTTCGCCCCGACGCCCTCCTCCGCCATCATCCCCCCCGACCGGGTTCGGTATCTGGCCGAAATTGTGGAAGCCAGCGACCAATACGATGATTTTGTCAACGAGCAGGTTGCCATTGCGCGCAAACTCTATCAGTTGGACGGCGTTCTGCAAACGGTGTCGGCTGGTGAAACGGTGGTCGGCGATGCGCTCAAAACCCTCTATGCCGATTTTGAAAACCGGCTCCATCGCGATTGCCGACGGTTGCTGAAAGACTGGCCGAACCAGAAGGAAAAATACCGGGCCGACACCTATCAATACCAGGTTCGGGATAAAACCATTCACCAAAATCTGTTTTCAACCTCCCTGGCCGGTTTGCGCATTCCGAAAATCAGTCTGCCGACCTACGAAGATTGGGGGGACATTCTGCGCTGGCTGCTGACCGAAAATGTGCCGGGCGAATTTCCGTTTGCGGCTGGCGTGTTTCCGCTGAAACGCGAGGGCGAAGACCCGGCCCGGATGTTTGCGGGCGAAGGCGGACCCGAACGCACCAACCACCGGTTTCATTACGTCTCGAAAGGGATGCCCGCCAAACGGCTTTCCACGGCCTTCGATTCGGTGACGCTCTACGGCGAAGACCCGGATTACCGGCCCGACATTTACGGCAAAATCGGCAATTCCGGCGTCAACATCTGCACGCTGGACGACGCCAAGAAGCTCTACAGCGGTTTTAACCTCTGCGATCCGTCCACCTCGGTTTCGATGACCATCAATGGCCCCGCGCCCATGCTGCTCGGTTTTTTCCTGAATGCCGCCATTGACCAGCAGTGTGAATTGTACTTAAAGGAAAAGGGCGAAGGCGTAGCCGGAAAGAAAGAATTGGTGGCGTATCAGGGGGATTTACCCGATGGCAACAACGGTTTGGGACTCACCTTGCTGGGTACGACCGGCGACCGGGTTTTGCCGAAAGAGGTGTACGAGACGATCAAAGCCGATACACTTCGGCGGGTGCGCGGCACGGTGCAGGCCGACATTCTGAAGGAAGATCAGGCGCAGAACACCTGCATTTTTTCGACGGAATTTGCCCTTCGGATGATGGGAGACATTCAGCAGTATTTTATCGACCAGCAGGTTCGCAATTTCTACTCGGTTTCCATTTCGGGTTACCACATCGCCGAAGCGGGCGCGAACCCGATCTCGCAGCTGGCCTTTACGCTGTCCAACGGTTTTACGTTTGTCGAATACTACCTCGCGCGCGGGATGCACATCGACGATTTTGCGCCCAACCTGTCGTTCTTTTTCTCCAACGGCATGGACCCCGAATACTCGGTTTTGGGCCGGGTGGCCCGGCGAATCTGGGCCAAAGCCATGAAATACAGGTACAAAGCCAACGACCGCTCCCAGAAACTGAAATACCACATCCAGACCTCCGGTCGCAGTCTCCACGCCCAGGAAATTGCGTTCAACGACATTCGCACGACGCTCCAGGCGTTAACGGCCTTGTCGGACAACTGCAACTCGCTGCACACCAACGCCTACGACGAAGCCATTACGACCCCGACCGAAGAAAGCGTCCGGCGGGCAATGGCCATTCAACTGATTATCAACAAGGAATTTGGCTTACTGAAAACCGAAAATCCGTTGCAGGGCGCTTTCATTGTCAACGAGCTCACGGACCGGGTCGAACAGGCGGTTTTGGGTGAATTTCGCAGTTTGAACGAGCGTGGGGGCGTGCTGGGGGCGATGGAACGGATGTACCAGCGCAGCAAAATCCAGGACGAATCGATGGTTTACGAGATGCAGAAACACAGCGGTACGCTGCCCATCGTGGGCGTCAACACCTTCCTGGACCCGAAGGGTTCGCCGACGGTTTTGCCGCAGGAAGTGATCCGCTCGACCGACGCCGAAAAACGCTACGCCATCGAGTCCCGCCAAGCGTTTCAGGACCGAAACCGGGAAACCGCCCCGCCAGCCCTGAAACTCGTGCAGCAAACGGCGCTGGCAAACGGCAACATTTTCGAAGCCCTGCTGGAAGCCACCAAAGTCTGTTCGCTCGGTCAGTTGTCGCACGCCCTGTACGAAGTCGGTGGGCAATACCGGAGAAATATGTAACTTACAAAACCCGGCGCATCCGTTTTTGAGCCCGACGAGCGCTGTTATTCCGAACCCCTACCCTTCTGAATCGTTTATGGTCTGGCAACAACCCACCGATCCGTTCAATAATCTTGCGCTCTCCGTCCTGGTTGCGGCCCTTCCGATCCTGTTTATTTTCTGGGCGCTGATCATCCGGAAAATGAAAGGCTACCACGCCAGTTTACTCGCCACGGCCCTCACCCTGCTCATCGCCCTGTTTGTTTACGGAATGCCCGCCAAACTGGCGTTTTTATCCATTGCCCACGGCGCGCTCTATGGTTTTTTCCCGATCTGCTGGCTGGTTATCATGGCGGTTTTTCTGTTCAACATCACCGTCAAAAGTGGCAAATTCGAAATCATCAAGCATTTCATGGGTTCGATCACCGCCGACCGGCGGCTCCAGGCTTTGCTGATCGCGTTTTCGTTCGGCTCGTTTCTGGAAGGAACCGCCGGTTTTGGCGCGCCGGTCGCCATCACGGCGGCCATGCTGGTCGGGCTGGGTTTCAACCCCCTCTACGCATCGGGAATTTGCCTGATTGCCAACACGGCGCCGGTCGCATTTGGCTCCATCGGCATCCCGATTACGGTGGCTTCGCAGGTGTCGGGCATTCCGGAATTGCCGATTTCGCAAATGGTGGGCCGGACGCTGCCGCTCCTGTCGGCCATCCTGCCGCTGTATCTGGTCACGATTGTCGCCGGTTTGCGCAAAGCCCGGGAGGTGACGCCCGCGCTGCTGGTTTCGGGGTTGTCGTTTGCTTTTTTTCAGTGGTTTGCCTCCAATTATTTAGGTCCTTTTTTGCCGGATATTATCGCCGGGCTCGGTTCCATCATCTGCCTGATGGTTTTTCTGAAATTCTGGAAACCCAAAACCGTCTGGCGGTTTGCCGACGAAGCCCCCGCAACCACCGACGCCCCCCTGGCCTATTCCGGGCAGGAACTGCTGACAGCGTGGGCACCGTTTTTCATCCTGACCGTGATGATCATTGCCTGGGGTTTGCAGCCAATCAAGGACGTCCTGAATGCCGCCGGTTCGTTCCAGTTTGAGGTTCCGGGTTTGCACAACGCCATTCAGAACGGCGAGGGCGCGCTGATTCCCAAGCTATTCAAAGTCAATTACTTGTCAGCCGCCGGAACCGCCATTCTGCTGGCGGCCCTCGTAACGATGCCGGTGGTTGGGGTCAGCTACCGCGCGGGCGCCACCCTCTTTGCCGACACCCTCAATCAATTGAAATTTCCGATTCTGAGCATCACCAGCGTCCTCGGTTTTGCCTACATCGCCAACGATTCGGGCCTCACCATCACGCTCGCCGACGTGCTGGCTAATACGGGTGGCTGGTTTCCGTTTTTCTCCCCGGTTCTGGGTTGGCTCGGCGTGTTCATCACCGGTTCCGACACCTCCGCCAACGCCTTGTTCAGCAAGCTTCAGTTTGCCACTGCCCAATCCATCGGCGTCGATCCGGTCGTGACGGTAGGGGCCAATGTTTCGGGCGGGGTGGTTGGCAAAATGATTTCTCCGCAGTCGATTGCCGTGGCCGCAGCCGCCGGTAATCTCGTTGGTCACGAATCGGCGCTGTTCCGGTTTACGGTGAAACACAGTTTCATCATGCTCCTGGTGATTTGCGGCATCGTGCTGGCGCAGGCTTATTTACTCCAGTGGTTGATCCCCACCTACCAACTGCTGGACACCAGTGCCGCGGCAACCAGCCCCAACCTGACGAAAGGTTACACCTACCTCTTGATTCTGGCCGTCATCATTGCGGTTTTTACTTTAAGCGTGAAAAGCAGCAGGAGGTCTAATCCGGTTAAAACCGTGCGTAAAACCCTTTGAATCACGCGTTAACCAACGCCTTCGGAAAATCCTTCACCAGATTTAAACTTCTCTTTTTTGATAAATGCAATTGCCCGATTAGCGGTTCCGGCTCTTCCTGGCGCAGGCACGTCAGTGTTCGCTGTGGCACCCATTTTACTCCATACGGTTTTTGGCAGCACGGGCGGTCTGAACAGGACCGGTCTCTCCTTCGTTGTAGAAAGTAAGCCTACGCTGGTGACTCCGGAGCGGGCCAATCGCTTTTTTATCCGATCGCAACCCCGGACAATCCCCGGGCGTATCCATTGCTTATCCCAGAAAGCCAAACCCGTTTTCCGAAATTTCGTCGTTTAGCTTTCTAGAAAAACCGCCTTTGTATGATGAAGATAAAATCGATCATTCCCCTTGACAACACCGCCGATGCCTTTGCGTACAAGTCTGACCATCAGCTCCGAAAAGCCAATGCGTTGTTTTACCTGATGAATCAGAACTGGCTGGTGAAGTTGGGAGCGAAACTGACGGAAACCGCCGTAAACTGGAATCTGCCCGTCAAAGGACTGATCCGGTCCACAATTTTTGAGCAATTTGTGGGCGGAGAAACGCTCGACGAAACCACCGGCCTGATTGAGAAATTGAATCAGTACCACGTTCAGGTCATTCTCGACTACGGCGCCGAAGGCAAGGAAACCGAAGCGGATTTTGACAAAACGAAAGCCGAATTTATTCGGGTGCTCACCTACGCGGCCACCCGCCCCAATGTTCCCTTGATTGGCATCAAGCTTACGGCCCTGGCCCGGTTTGCGCTGCTTGAAAAATTAAACGATCGGGCGCTGGTTTCGACGTTTGAAACGGTTTTTGACACCACAAGCCTGACGGTTCCGGAACAGGCAGAATGGGCGCGCGTGGTTCAGAGAGTCACGGAAATTTGCGAAACGGCCGCCAAAACCGGAATCGGCATTTTGATCGACGCCGAGGAATCCTGGATTCAGAATACGATCGACGCGCTCACGATGAACGTTATGCTGACGTTCAACAAGGAAAAACCGATTGTTTTCAACACCATTCAGTTGTACCGGCACGACCGGCTGGATTTCCTGAAAGAAAGCCACGCACTGGCGGTTAAAAGCGGGGTTGTTTTCGGGGCCAAAATCGTTCGGGGCGCTTATATGGAAAAAGAGCGAAAACGCGCCGATGACTTTCAGAAAACCGTCCTGATTCAGCCGGACAAGTCGGCCAGTGATTCTGATTTTAACAAAGCCATCGACTTCTGCGTGGCCAACCTCGACACGGTTTCGCTCATCGTAGCGAGCCACAACGAGTACAGCGTCCAATACACCATTAACCTGCTCCAGTCGACGGGTCTGCCCCTCGATCATCCCCACGTTCATTTTTCGCAACTTTACGGCATGAGCGACAATATCACCTTCAACCTCGCCAAAGCCGGTTGCCACGTCAGCAAATACCTCCCCTACGGTCCCATCAACGATGTCATTCCGTACCTGATGCGACGCGCGCAGGAAAACAGCTCCGTGGCCGGCCAGACCAGCCGCGAATTGTACCTGATTCGTCAGGAAATCCAGCGCCGGAAACACTGACCCACCTGGCCAGTGGTTTCTTGTTCCCGCGCGTCAGTTCTGTGATGCGAACGGATCATCAGCGGTTTCCGCCGGGATTTTCTGCTTGCCGGATGTGGATTTGACAATCAGGAAATAAACCGGGATGCCGGCCAGTGTTATGATCAGTCCGGGCCAGGTGTAGGTCGGTTTGTAGATAATCAGCAAGAGGCAAAAAGCCAGCCCCATCAGGATGTACAGAACAGGCAAAACCGGGTAGCCCACGGCTTTGTATGGTCGGGGCGCATCCGGCAGCCGCCGGCGCAGAACGAAAATTCCGGCGATGGTCAGCATGTAAAAAACCACCACGACGAAGGAGATCATATCCAGTAAATCGCCGTATTTCCCGCTCAGGCTCCAGACCGAGGCCAAAAGGCACTGAATCCACAAGGCTAAACCGGGTACCGAATTCCTGTTTAAATGCCCGACTTTTTTGAAGAATAAACCGTCTCTGGCCATCGAATAATAGACCCGTGCGCCCGCCATGATCAGGCCGTTGTTGCAGCCAAAGGTCGAAACCATGATCATAAGCGCGATAATAACCGTGCCCGCACTGCCGAAAATGACGTGGGATGCCGTAACGGCAACGCGGTCTTTGTCGGCCGAAGCGATCTCCTGCAACGACAGGACGCCGGTGTACATGATGTTCGTCAGGAGGTAAATGACGGTTACAATGAGTGTGCCCAATGCCAGACTCAGGCCAATGTTTTTCTTGGGATTTTTGATTTCGCCGGCGATAAATGTCACCGTATGCCAGGAATCGCTGCTGAAAATGGAGCCCACCATCGCGGCCGCAATGGCCCCAAAAGCTGCCATCGTCGTGTACGACTCCGTGCTGCCGTCGGGGTTCAGTTTGTGTAAATCCCAGACCGATGAAGCAGTCCAGTTGCTGCTCCAGACGTCGGACTGAAGGGCGTACAAGCCAAATAGGATCAGGCCCAGCAGACTCAGCAGCTTGGCCAGCGTAAAGGTGGTCTGGATGATTTTTCCGCTGTTGACCCCGCGCGTATTGACGAAGGTAAGCAGCACAATCACCAGGATTGAAAGCAGTTGAGCCGCCGAAATCCGGAGAAAACCCAGATCCGCCACGATATGATCTTCGCTGAACGGCGGAAAAATGTAGGCGGTAAATTTGGCGAAGGCCACCCCCACCGCGGCAATCGTCGCCGTGTGGATGACGGTAAAAAAACTCCAGCCGTATAGGAAGCTGATCAGCGGATTATAGGCTTCTTTCAGGTACACATACTGACCACCCGCTTTCGGATACATCGCACTCAACTCCCCGTAGCTCAGGGCCGCCGTCAGGGTCATGAAACCGGTGATAACCCAGACGAACATCAGCCAGCCCGCGCTGCCGGTGTTTCGGGTAATGTCCGCACTAACGATAAAAATACCGGAGCCAATCATACTCCCTGCAACCAGCATGGTGGCATCCATCAACCGCAGGGAAGGCTTGAACGAGGTAGTTTCCTCCATAAAAAGGTAAAAATTAAGTCACTTGAACGGGTTTAAAGGCACCAACGCTCATTGCCCTATTTACGGAAAACCGGCCACGTTTTTATCATTGACACACAACTTTTAATCGCTTTCCGGTCAAAAGAGTCCGGATGGTGGCAAAACCGGGTTGCAATATCATTCCTTCAAGCAAGTCTTTACCCATTTCAATATAGTGAGGGTCCAGGTTGCGAAAGTTGGGGAGAATGTTGAAATTATGACCAAATCTAACCTCAATTTCCACCACTTTTATGACGAAAATTTATTTGATTCATCAGCGATGGTTCGGACTCCTGCTCGCTCTGCTGTGTTGGTCCACGATGGTTTCTGCGCAGAACCAACGGTATACGCTGAATGGCCGCGTCACGGACGGCAACGGGCAGGGGTTGCCCGGAGTGACCGTCGTCATCGTCGGCACCACGCTCGGTTCGGCAACGGACGAAAACGGCACCTACACGTTTGGCGTTACCTTACCTTCCGGCCCCTATTCCCTCAACTTTAGTTTTATCGGCTACACCCCGATCCGGCAAACGATTTCGCTGGGCAGCCAGCCAACGGTAACGGCCAACGCATCGCTGAAAGAAGATGTCATGAACCTGGACGAAGTGGTGGCCACCGGCTCGACCACGCAGACCTCCCGGCGCGAACTGGGCAACGCCATCAGCACGATTCGGGCCGAAAGCCTGACGCAAACCGGCTCGGGCGCGCTCCTCAACAGCTTACAGGGGAAAGTACCGGGCGCGCAGATTACGCAGAATTCCGGTGATCCGGCGGGCGGTATTTCGGTTCGGCTGCGCGGGATTAAATCCCTGACGGGTTCGTCCGATCCGCTGTACGTCATTGATGGCGTAATTGTCAGCAACGCCAGCACGAACGTTTCGCAGTTGGCCGTCGGCAACCAGATCGGGGCTTCCAACCCGAGCCAAAACCGCCTTTCCGACCTCAACCCGGCCGACATTGCCACGGTCAACGTTCTGAACGGGGCTGCCGCTGCCGCTCAATACGGTTCGCGGGCCGCCAACGGGGTCGTGCTCATCACCACCAAACGGGGGCAGACGGGCGCTCCCCGGGTTAGTTTTACGACCAGCTTCAGCCTCAACGAATTGCGCAAAAAAGTTTACATCACTACCTACCCCAAACAATTCGGTTTTGCGGATTTGCGGCTGCACACCATCGGCGTTCCCACGGCGGCCCAGCTTGCCGCCAATCCCGGCGTCACAACCACGCCCATCGTGCGGGATGGCGTTCCGGCCAATCTGGCGACCAATCTGGTGGATGTGACGCGGTATGATTATTTCGACGAGTTGTTCCGCACCGGTTCCGGAACCGACAACGCCATTTCGGTTTCCGGGGGCCGCGACAACACGCAGTACTACGTTTCCTTCGGCTACCTGTTCAATCAGGGAATCCTGAAAAACACGGATTTTCAGCGGTATAACCTCCGGGCCCGGCTCGATCAGCGGCTGACAAGCTGGGCCAAAATGACCGCCGGGTTGAGCTACAGCAACAGCTTCTCAAACGAGAAAGCCAACGGAAACGTGTTCTACAGCCCGATCAATTCGGTGAACATCACGAACAACATCTGGGACATTACCCGCCGGGATGCCGCCGGAAATCTGCTGGCCGTTGAACCCTCGCGCGTCAATCCGCTGTCGACCATCGAAGACATGCGGTCGACGCAAAGCACCAGCCGGACCATCGGCGACGTGCAGTTGAACCTGACCCCGGTGAAAGGGCTGGGCATCGACTGGATTCTGGGCGTGGACTCCTTTTCGCAGATCGGTCAAAACTACATTCGCCCGTATCCGTATCAGGCTACGGCCAATTTGCCGCTGGAACGGTACCCGAACGGTTTTGCGGCTACGGCCAACAACCAGGTGTTGCTGCTCAATTCCGACGTAAACGTGACTTACGAAAAGCAGTTCTCCGAAAACGTCAAACTGAACGCCATTGCCGGTTTGAATTATCAATACAACCAGCAGGATTATACGGTTTCCAGCGGTCAGAACCTCGCACCATTCATCGAAACCGTCAGCGGGGCCGCCAGCACGACCGTTCAGGCAACTTATACGCTCGACCGCTACAACCTGAGCGGTTATTTCGGGCAGGTGACGCTGGGCTTCCGGAATCTGGCGTTTCTGACGGCGGCCGTCCGGCGCGACCGGTCTTCTAAATTCTCACCCAGCGAAACCAACCAGATTTACCCCAAATTCAGCGGCTCGTTCGTCATCTCGGACCTAAATTTCTGGAAAAACGTCTCGTTTAACAACGTCTGGAATGCGTTGAAACTCCGGGCGTCGTACGGCGAGTCAGGGAACTTGTCGGGCATTGGCACCTACAGCCGGTTCTGGCAGTTTTCGCCCACGCCCTTCCTGGGCAGAAACACCATCATTCCGGGCGGAACGCTGGCGAACCCGCGCGTGAGGCCCGAGCGCATGGCCGAAGTGGAAGGGGGCGCCGACCTTTCCTTTCTCAATAACCGGCTGAACCTGACGGCCACCGTGTATTACCAGAAAATCAGCGAACTGGTCGTAAACCGGGTGTTGGCTCCCTCCTACGGCGGCACCAACATTGTCAACAACGTGGGTCAGATGGAAAACCGGGGCTTTGAGCTGTCGCTGGATGCGACGCCGGTGAAAACCAAAGACTGGTCGTGGGATTTAACGGTCATTTTCAACCGAAACCGCAACAAGGTGCTGGAACTGGGCAGCCCGGTTATCAACATCGCCACGGCCGCCGGTTCCATTTACTTGCTGAAAGGACAGCCCGCCGGGGTGTTTTACGGCACCACCTACGCCCGCAATCCCGACGGTTCGCTGCTGCTGACGCCCCAGGGTTTCTCGCAGGTGGAACGCGGAACCCAGACCCCGGGTTCGGTGGACTATACCGTCGATCATACCGGCCCGGACGGTCAGCCCAAGGGAACGCCGATCAATGCGGTGATTGGCAATCCGAACCCGAAGTGGACCGGCTCATTTGCCAGCAGTGTGTCGTATAAAAAAGCCTCCCTGCGCGTTTTGCTCGATGCGGTTCAGGGATTCGACGTGTACAATTCGGACAAACGGACCCGGCAGGGCGTCGGAATCGGCGAATTTGCCGAGCAGGAATTAAAGGGCGAACTGCCGCGCGGTTACATTTACTCGATCTACAACACGGAAGCCTGGCGCATCGACGACGGTTCGTTTGTCAAGCTGCGCGAACTGTCGCTGAGTTACCAACTGCCCGCTCTGGTCAAAAACATGAGCAACTTCAGCATTTCGCTGGTGGGCCGCAACCTGCATTCATGGGATAAATACCCCGGTTTTGACCCCGAAACCAACGCGGGTGGCACCTCCGATCTGGTGCGCGGTCTTGATTTTGGCAATGTTCCGATTCCGCGAACGTACCAGGTTCAACTCTCGGCGACGTTTTAAGCGGCTGAATGCCAATTTTTTATTTCAACTTCCTACGATCATGTTTCTAAAAAAATATACGTTACTGTTGAGTCTGGCGGTGATTCTGATGAGTCAGAATGCCTGCCGCGAAGACTACCTGAACCCCAGTGCCGCCAGCGAACAGCAGGTGATCAACTCGCCCGACGGCCTGATTGCGCTTGCCAACGGTTTGCAGTCCCGCTACACCAGCGGGCGGCTGGGAGCCATTTACAATGCCGTGGCAGGCGGGGGACTGACCACCCGCGAGTTTCGGGTGCTGAACGCCGGGAACGTCGATGAAATTGCCCTGGAAGCCGGTCTGGCCAACGTTACAAATCAGAACTCCATCGTCCGTCAGCTCTGGACCAGTTGCCTGATTGTCAATGCAAACGCCGACATCATTCTGGCCAATGCCGATAAAACCGGTGATGCCGGGACGAAAAGTGGCGTCGTTGCCTATGCTGCCATTTTCAAGGCGTTGTCGCTGGGCACCTTGGCGCAGTTTTTCGAGCAGGCTCCCCTGAAAGCGGGTGAAAATGCCGCCTTTGTGCCCCGGGCGCAATTGTTGAAAGAAGCCGTTACGCAACTGGAAGCCGCCGTTGCCCAGGTCGCATCGGCACCGGTTTCGTCCAAATTCGCCCTCAGCATTGTAACCGGTATCGACATTCCGAATACGTTACAGGCCCTGATTGCCCGCTACAGTTTGTTTGCCGGCGATTACACCAAAGCCCTGGAAGCCGCCGGGAAAGTCGATCTGAGCAAACGGTCGTTCTTTGCGTTTGACGACAACACGCGGAATCCGATTTTTGAAACCGCGTTCAGCAACCGCAACGTCATCGAACCCGTCAGCGCCACCCTCGGTCTGCCGACCGCGCTGGCACCCGATCCGGCGGATAAACGCATTCCGTTTTACGTCCGGACCACGCCCGGCGCCACGCAGAATCTGGGTACCGGTTTTGCAACAGCCAACAACGCGCCACTGCCGGTTTACCTGCCGGGCGAAATCCTGCTGATCCGGGCCGAAGCCCTGATTCGTTCCATTTCGAGTGGTGGGGCGCCCACCAACGTGAACTCCGCCATTGCCGAGTTGAACAAAGTGCTGACAAAAACCGCAGCCACCGATGCCTGGGGTTTGGGGGCGGCCCTGCCGCCCTACGCGGGCCCGGTGATGGCCAACGATGTGCTGACGGAGATTTACCGAAACCGGGCGATTGAACTGGCGTACAGCGGTTTTCGGCTGGAAGACAGTCGCCGGTTCGGGCGTTCCGGACCGAGCGTGACGGGAGAACGGAACCGGAATTTCTTTCCGTATCCCCGAACGGAGCGGGACAATAACACCAATACGCCGGTGACGGATCCGGATTGAGATGAACAATAATTTTCCGGTTCAACGGGCGATGGGCTAAACTCTGTCGCCCGTTAATTTTTGTTTCTCTGCTGCTCGCCAACCACTTTCGCTATGGTCCGGTTTTCTACATTTTAACCCTTTTCATCGTTTCTCTGATCGCACAAGGTCAGACTTTTAAACAAAATGACCTTCTAAATGGATTCTTATTTATAAACCGTCCCCAGTTGGACTCAACGATTAACGTTAGCAGGCTATCGCCGGCGGTTTGCTACCAGTTGATTGAAAAACTATATGCCATCGATCAGCAATACCGGGATAGTTTGATGCGAAACGGGTCGAATGAAACCAAATTTCTATTTTTCAGTCGCCAACGGTCCATCAATGATCTCGTCAATCAGGCTATTCTTTTAAAAATCCTGAAGCGCTATGGCTGGCCGTGCAACGTGGACAACCGAAATCTGGCCCACAAAGCGTGGATCTTGCCTGGCACTTCCGGGGTGATTTCAACCAAATGAGCCGGTTTTATCCGTATCTGCTGGAAGCAAACCGCAAAAAAAGCCTTCATCCGAATCATTTCTCGGACTACAGAAAATGGCTTGCTAAACAAAAAAAGTTTAGTGCCCGCGATCCGATTCCATTCCGAACCGAATACGAACATTTAAACGGTCGCTGCGAAGTATGGCGCGAAAAATGCACCGCCTTCATTTACCTGTAAATACAGCATTCCTCTGTCTGACAATCCCTGACTCTTCCATCACCGCCGGGCAAATCATCCCCCGATCCGAGGTTTTCAACCGAGGGGAAATGAAAAATTAATGGCCGCCGGATGATACCATTTTTGTAACTGAACACTAAATTAAGGCGATTAATGACTTCGATACGGTTCAATCGTCTACTAAAATGAGTGTCTATTGACGCAAAACCGTAACGGAATTTCACATGGAATACAACCTGAAGATGGAAAATAACATCGAACGCGAACGTATCTACACCCGTGCTGATAACAAGGGCTGGAAGAAATGGGGCCCGTATCTGTCGGAGCGATCCTGGGGAACGGTTCGCGAAGATTACAGTGTGCACGGCAACGCCTGGGGATTTATTACCCACGACATGTCGCGCTCCCGGGCGTACCGCTGGGGGGAAGACGGCATCGGTGGACTTTCTGATAATAAGGGCCACGTCTGCTTTGCGCTGGCGTTCTGGAACCACAATGACAGCATCATCAAGGAGCGGCTTTTTGGCCTGACCGGCCCCGAAGGCAACCACGGCGAGGATGTGAAGGAGCTTTATTACTACCTGGATAGCACCCCGACGCATTCCTACATGAAGATGCTGTACAAGTATCCGCAGCAACCCTTTCCGTATGGCCGGCTGGTGGAAGAAGCCCGAAACCGAAACCGCTTGGAACCGGAATTTGAACTGGTCGATACTGGCATTTTTGATTCCAACCAATACTTCGACATCTTCATTGAATACGCCAAGAATGACGAGAACGACATCCTGATTAAGATTACGGCCCATAACCGCCACACTGAAGCGGCCGAACTCACGCTGCTGCCCACGCTCTGGTTTCGGAATACCTGGTCGTGGGGATACGAGCAATACGCCTACAAGCCTATTCTGAACGGGATCGCAACCACCCAGATTGCGGTTGACCACAAATTGCTGGGCAAGTACAAACTATACTGCGAAGAGGCCGACGAATTGCTGTTCTGCGAAAACGAAACCAATACCGAACGGCTTTACGGGATCCCGAACGAATCGCTGTTTTGCAAAGACGGAGTCAATAATTACGTCATTTCGGGCGACAAAAAGTTTGTCAATCCCAACCAGATTGGCTCCAAAGCGTCGGCCCGGTACGCCCGAACGGTTCCGGCGGAGGATTCCGTCACGATCCGGCTCCGGTTTAGTCAAGATACGCACAACAGCCAGCCTTTTGCCGATTTTGAGCGCATTTTCGAGCAGCGGGTTCAGGAGGCTGACGCCTTCTACGACCAGTTGCAGCACAACGTTACCGATCCCGAACTGCGAAACATCCAGCGCCAGGCCTACGCCGGGATGCTCTGGAACAAGCAATTTTATTATTACAACGTAAACGAGTGGCTGAAGGGCGACCCCAAAATGCCAACCCCTTTCCACGGGCGGGCCTACCAGCGCAATTCCGGCTGGCGGCATATGTACACGGCCAACATCCTCTCGATGCCCGATAAATGGGAATATCCGTGGTTTGCCGCCTGGGATCTGGCATTCCATACGCTGACGCTGGCCCGGCTAGACCCCAATTTTGCCAAACGTCAGCTGGCGGTTATTCTGCGGGAATACTACATGCATCCAAACGGCCAGATTCCGGCCTACGAATGGAACTTTAGCGACGTGAATCCCCCCGTCCACGCCTGGGCCACCTGGAAAGTGTACGAAATTGACCGCGACATGAACGGGAAAGGCGACATCAATTTTCTGGAAAGGGTGTTCCATAAATTGCTGCTCAACTTTACGTGGTGGGTCAACCGCAAAGACGTCAACGGCAACAGCATCTTCGGCGGGGGGTTCCTCGGCCTGGACAACATCGGGGTCTTCGACCGTAGCCAGCCGTTGCCGATGGGCGGGCACATCGAGCAGGCCGACGGTACGGGCTGGATGGCTATGTACACGCTGAACATGCTCCGGATTGCCTGCGAGATTGCCCTCACCCGGCCAACGTACCAGGATATGGCGTCGAAATTCTTCGAGCACTTTCTCCACATTGCGGCCGCCATGAAAAACCTAGGCGGACAGGGAATCAGCCTGTGGGACGAAGACGACCAGTTTTACTACGACGTGCTACACACGGCGGATAACAACAGTACGTTGCTGAAAATCCGCTCGATGGTGGGCCTGATTCCGCTCTTTGCCGTTGAAATTCTGGATGATAGCCTGCTGGAAAAACTGCCGGATTTCAAACGCCGGGTTGAGTGGGTGCTGACGAACCGGCCGGATCTGGCGTCGCTCATTTCGCGCTGGCACGAGCCGGGCAAGGGTGCCACCCACCTGCTGTCGCTGCTGCGTGGTCACCGGATGAAGATGCTATTGAAACGGATGTTCGATGAAACCGAGTTTCTATCCGATTATGGCATCCGGGCGCTATCCAAATACCACGGCGACAACCCGTATCAGTTCCACGTAAACGGTGAAATCTTTTCGGTTAAATACGTTCCGAACGAATCCGAAACCAGTCTGTTTGGCGGGAATTCCAACTGGCGCGGCCCGATCTGGTTTCCGGTCAATTACCTGCTCATCGACTCCCTGCTGAAGTTTTACAACTACTACGGCGACGATTTTGAGATTGAATACCCGACCCATTCGGGTCAGGTGATGAGCATCAAGGAAGCTACGGTTTTAGTGGCCGAACGGCTGGTGAACATTTTCCGGCGCGACGATACGGGTAAAATACCGGCCTACAATGGCTATACCAAATACCAGGACGATCCGCATTTTAAAGACCTGCACCTGTTCTTTGAATACTTTCACGGTGATAACGGCAGCGGCCTTGGGGCCAATCACCAAACCGGCTGGACGGGCCTGGTTGCGGACCTGATTGAATTTTTATACCAGCACCGGCTGCAACAGGAACCGGTTCATGCCAAAGTCCTCTAAAGGATCCCTGGTTCCCGGTTTTTGAAATTGAAAACCGGGAACCGGAAAAAGGCGGTTTTCAACTTCCTAATTTTACCCCTCTTCTTTTTCGGCTGACGTGTTTCCGCCGGATTGATTTCCGGCCAAAACATCCTTCGCTCCTGCTGGCAGTTATGGGTTGGTAACGGTAAATGGGCTTATTTAGTAAGCCAAAAGGTCACAAAAATCAACCGGCAACTCACTTTCTTTGGGTGGTATTTCCAAAAACCGTATCTTCACCTGCCCGTCTTAACGAACTACCAGGAATGATTAAACTGCTACGCAATGTATTTGTGTTGTTTTTCTACGTCGTTTTCCTACCGATAGCCGGGCATTCATTGGGACCACCGCCGGATCGTCAACCTGATCCGGATTCAATTCCCCGACTCAACAATACCGCTCTCAAACTGGCCCGGAACAAGAATTTCGCCGGCGCTCTCCAATTGCTGCAACGGGCCGCAGCCGGTCGTCCCTCCGACACCCTTCTTTACAACCAGGCCATCATTCTAAGTCATCTGAAACGCTACGAAGAAGCTGCTCATCTTTTGCAGAATATTCCGTCTTTCGCGCACGCCCAGGCCAATCAGGGCGTTTTTTACTGCATGACCGGCGATGTGAAAATGGGTCTGGCCCTGTTGGAAAATACGACGGGCGGAAAAGGAGCCGACAAAATTGCGTTCAACCGGGCCGTTGCCCACCTGCACGCGGGTCAGTACGAGGAAGCCAACCGGGCCGCTTCGGAAGCCCTTCGAATGCGGGCCGGCGAGCCGGTTTATAAACTGGTGAAAGGTGATGCGTTGCTCGGTCTGGGAAAATACCGGGAGGCATTGAATGCCTACAAACCCCTCCAAAACGAACCGGAATTGACCAAAATGCTGCCGGTTCGGCTGGGGGATGCCTTGCTGGGTTTGAAAGACTACGAAGATGCGGCCGAGCAATTCACCAATTACCTGACATCCGGCGACCGAACGTTCCAGGCTGCCGCCCGGTTTGGACTGGCCAATGCGTTGTACGGCGAGAAAGAATTTCCCAAAGCCGTTGCCGAATTTCGGCGGGCGGTGCAGTTTCGGCCCCAGTGGATCGAAGCCCGCACGGGTCTGGGCAATGCCTTGTGCAGCATTCGGGATTACCGCTCCGCCCGCATTGAGTACGAAGCTGCGCTGGCGCTCGACCCCGACAACCCGCATATTCACCTCGGCTTGGGTGTGGTGAGCCACCGGCAGGGGTTGCACGAACAGGCCATGGAGCATTTTGCCAAAGCGCCGGACTTATTTGACGAAAAAGACAAAGACCTCGCCGATTGCTTTCTGAGCCTTGGACTGACCCGTCTGGAAATGAACCAGTTGGACTCAGCCTTGGTGCACCTGAACGTAGCCATGCGGCTCAACAAGGACCATCCGGCAGCCTACGCCGGTGCCAGTGAAGTCTACCGCAAAAAAGACAGTTTCCGCTACACCCTGGCCTACCTGGAAAAAGCCATTCGCCTGTCTCCGCAAAACGACAAAATGCTGACCAACAAAGGGAACATGTACCTGAAGTCGGGCAACATGGACGAAGCTTACGACAACTTTTCCTGGGCGCTACACCATAACCCGCAGAGCATCAACGCGCTGAACGGCTTGTCCATTTCGCTGCTGGAAAAAGACCGCATCGAGCAGGCCGAAGACGTGCTCGACAGCCTGATCAACCGGGGTCATCATAAAGCGTTTTTGCACAACAACCGGGGCATTGTCCGCTCGTATCTGGCACTCAAGTACGAGAAACAGAGAGACATGCACAACGCCCGGCAATATTACTACCGCTCCATTCGCGACTACGAGCGGTCGCGCGACCTCGATTCAACCCACAAAACCTATTACAACAACCTGGGAAACGTTTATAAAAACACGGAAGAATACGACAAGGCCGTTAAAAGTTACCTAGGCCACCTCGATCGCAGCGCCATCAACAACCTGGGGGTGCTGTACGCCCGGAATGGGAAAGCCGACTACGGACGGCACTACCTGAACATTGCCATTACGATCGATTCGGCCAGTCTGGTCTACCGATTTAACCGCTACAAAGTCTATAAGGAATATTTCAAGGATTCGCTCGCCAAACGGCCGGACATTTTACAGGCGCAGGACCTGATGCCGACCAACTCGATCAGTTCAAAATACAGCAAAGATGGCTACATCAATATTTACCTGTACGACTACGATTTCGAGCACTACGAATTTCCCGGCGACCACTTTTTTCCCATCCAGGTCGACAAACCAACGCCCCCGGATTACCGCCCGCTGAACGATCTGCTCGCAATGGAGGTGCTGAAAAACCCTTCGGTGGCCCAACCACCCTCCTCCATCCGCGTCACCACCAAACGAATGCCCAAACCCCGCCGATCCCGGCTGGCCGGAAGCACCAAATGTCCTAAGATTATTTAGGCAGGAGGAAGAGGGTATAAGTAGAGCGGACTAAGATTGGTTGTCATTCCTTCTTCCTATACCCCCCTCCTGCCCTCCTCCTCTTTTCCCAATTTTATCTTGCTTTTGTCTAATTTTTTATCTAGCTTGGGGTAGTCATACCCTAAAAGCAAGCTCATGAATGTGCTCCAACGTGTTGAACACTGGGGTGATGCGCATCACCCCGCCTGGATTGACGCTCTTCGCATTATGCTGGGAATTATTCTGTTCCTGAAAGGTATTAGTTTCATTGGGGATACCGAACACCTCTATTCGCTGGTGGGCAATAAGCAATTTGGGCTGACACCGGTTTTTGTGGTGCACTACGTTGCATTTACCCATATTGTCGGGGGTTTACTGATCGCAATGGGCTGTCTGACCCGACTGGCCATTCTGCTTCAACTACCGATTCTGATTGGGGCGGTTTTTTTCGTCAACATCCGCAGCGGTTTTTCCGCGCTGAACTCCGAGCTTTGGCTCTCCATCGTCGTGCTCTTTCTGATGCTGATGTTTCTGGTCGTCGGCTCCGGCAAGTTTTCGGTAGACGACTGGATGCGCCGACACGACCACTGAGCGTTTCTAGGCCACCTGTTGTTTATACTGACGAGGACTGATGCGCTCGACGGTCCGGAACGCATTGCTGAAGTGCGTCAGGCTGTTAAAACCTGATTCGTAACACGCATCCGTAATGGATTTGGCCGGATTGGTCAGAATCTGTTTCGCCAGCCGGATGCGTTCCTGGAGAATAAACTGAATCGGGGAAATGCCGAGTTCGTTTTTAAATAAGCGGAAGAAATGGGACTTGGACAGGCAGGCCTGATTCGATAATTCGTCGATTGCCAGGGTCTTCGTCAGGTTGTTTTTAATGTACTCCACCACAAACGCCAGCCGGTGCGTGTTCATGTGTTGCCGCGCCTGATCGATCAGCACGCGCCGGGCCTGCGTCTGCATCAGCCGCACAATCAGCTCCTGCAGCGAATTATGGATGAAGAACGGTTTCATGGCGTTGTTCTCCCGATACAGCCGGATAATTTTATCGATCAACGAACTGATTTCGAAGCCGTTCTGGAAGTGGTAATTGTTGGTATCGACCTCCCACAATTCCCTCGGTTCGCTGCGGGGGTATTCTTCGTTGAGGTGATTGACGGTTTGCTGAATAAACTCACCCGAAATGGTGAGCGCAATGCAGCGCGTGGGATTCGCGGTGGACGCTTCCGGAAAATCAATTTTCATTGGTTTGTTAGCCGGTAACACCAGCGACTCGCCCGGCAAGTAATCAAACGGTTTCAGCGCGTCGATGTGCATCACTTTCTTGCCCGTCAGCATACTCGTCAAAACCGGCGATCCAAACTCCAGTTCGACCAGTTGAGCCCGCTGAAATGTTTCGTACAGGTTGAGTTCGGCGACCTCGTGACTGAGCGTTAATTTATTCTCAACCAAGGCATTCAGGCGCCCTCCCCAGGATGGTAAGCTGTCCTCTTTCTGTCGTGTTTTTTTTCCTGATCCCATACGATGAACGATTCCGTTTCAGAGCGGCTTGTGATGATTCAACCCTAAAAAAGCCGGTTTTCGATTGCCTCCAGGCTCCCAGCGAGAAAGAGACAATACCGTAAGTTTTTGAGACGATTGTGAAAATATTCTTGCACGATTTCGGCAAAATTTGTCACAATTCAAATTCCCAAAATCAGTTTAACCCATTCTTTACGTCATGGAGACCTTAGAAGCCCCCGTAGCCACCCGCTCGGCTACTCAATTGGAACGTCCTCAGTTCAAAAGTCAGTATGAAAATTTTATCGGTGGCAAATGGGTTCCACCGGTTGGTGGTGACTATTTTGAGAATAACTCCCCCGTCGATGACAGCCTGATTTCCCGGGTGCCGCGATCAAAAGCCGCCGATATTGAACTGGCGCTGGATGCCGCCCACAAAGCGTTTCCGAGCTGGTCGCGAACGTCGGCCACCGAACGCAGCAATATGCTGATCAAAATTGCCGATATTATTGAGCAGAACCTTGAGTTTCTGGCCCGCGTCGAAACCGTGGAAAACGGAAAAGCCGTCCGCGAAACCCTGGCGGCCGACCTGCCGCTGGTGGTCGATCACTTCCGGTATTTTGCGGGCGTGATCCGGGCCGAAGAAGGTTCGGTTGCCGAGCTGGATGCCACCACGGTTTCCATGATCATCAAAGAACCCATTGGCGTTGTCGGGCAGATCATTCCCTGGAATTTTCCGCTGCTGATGGCCACCTGGAAGCTGGCTCCGGCGCTGGCCGCCGGTTGTTGTGTCGTGCTGAAACCGGCCGAACAAACCCCAACCTCGATTCTGGTGCTGATGGAATTGCTCGAAAACGTAATTCCGGCGGGCGTCATCAACATCGTCAACGGTTTTGGCCCCGAAGCCGGAAAACCGCTGGCCCAATCGAAGCGCATCGCTAAGGTTGCTTTCACGGGCGAAACCACCACCGGCCGACTGATCATGCAATATGCCTCCGAAAACCTCATTCCGGTGACGATGGAGCTGGGTGGCAAATCGCCGAATATTTTCCTGCCATCAATCATGGATGCCGACGATGAGTTTTTTGACAAATGCATCGAAGGGGCGGTGATGTTTGCGCTGAATCAGGGCGAAATCTGCACCTGTCCGTCGCGGCTGCTGGTGCACGAAAGCATTTATGACGGGTTTATGGAACGGGTTGTCGAACGCACCCGCGCCATCAAAATGGGGCATCCGCTCGACACGACGACCATGATGGGCGCGCAGGCTTCCAACGACCAGTTCGAAAAAATCCTGTCGTACATCGACATTGGCAGGCAGGAAGGCGCCGAAGTATTGACCGGCGGTGGCCCGGCCCGGCTGAACAACGGTCTGGAAAACGGGTATTACATCGAACCGACCATTTTCCGGGGCACCAACAAAATGCGGATTTTCCAGGAAGAAATCTTCGGCCCGGTGGTTTCGGTCGCGACCTACAAAACCGTCGATGAAGCCATTGAATACGCCAACGATACCCTATACGGTTTGGGTGCGGGCGTCTGGACCCGCGACGCCCACGAATTGTACCAGGTGCCGCGCGCTATCCAGGCCGGTCGGGTGTGGGTCAACTGCTACCACAACTACCCGGCGCACGCGTCGTTTGGCGGTTACAAGAAATCGGGTTTCGGACGGGAAAACCACCTCTCGATGCTCAACCACTACCGCCAGTCGAAAAACCTGCTGATTTCCTACAGCAAGAATAAATTAGGATTCTTTTAATGAATTGTGATTGAGTGAATGCGTACTTGTGTGAGTAAGAAATGATCTTTGATCGATTCACACAATTACGCATTCGCTCAATCACTCAATGAAAAAGGTATGAATCTCACTCGCGTAGAAGCAACGGAAGCCGCTAAAATCATCATCGACAGACTGCGCCGGGAGCATGGCGATTTGATGTTCCACCAGAGCGGGGGATGCTGCGACGGTTCGTCGCCCATGTGTTTTGCGCAGGGCGACTTCCTGATCGGCTCCTCCGATGTCTGGCTCGGCCAGATTCACGGCTGCGATTTTTACATGTCGGAAGACCAGTTCGAATACTGGAAGCATACGCATCTGACCATTGATGTGACGCCGGGCCGGGGAGCCAGTTTCTCCCTCGAAATTCCGCTCGGAATCCGGTTCTTCATCCGGTCGCGTCTGTTCGAAATGGCAGAGTTTGAGCAGTTGCCGCCCGTTCGGGTTGGGGCGGAGGAAGACTAAGCCCGCCCGGTTTTTGGCGGTTTTCTTTCGCAATACCCACGAACTGGCGTGCGCGTCTTTAATGGAGAACGTAATTGGTTGGCGCTGGACAGACTGAAGGCCGTGGGTCCGTTGTCGTTCAACCACCGAACTCTTAATTTTTCCTAAATCTCCCGCTCCCGGACCGGGAATGAATTGCTGTTCGGGCAAAATCCGTATTTTTGTGCTCAGGGTCGGTCTGCGAACCGCAATTTCCCGATTCTGATTCGTATGGCAAAAAAGAAAGTGGGTGCGTATCCGGGCGGGATGATTCTTTTCAGCCTGACTTCGGCATTGTTTCTGATCGGTTTCTGCGGCATGCTGGTGCTGCAATCCAAAAAACTGGTGCGGTACATCCGCGAAAATAACGAGGTCCGGGTATTTCTGGATAAAGATCTGGATGCGGATAAGCTCAACAAGCTCAACGCCGAAGTGATCAAAAAACCGTATGTGCTCTACAACGGCACAGCTCCGCAGGTAATTTTTGTGAGCAAGGATGTGGCCGCCAAAGAGTTCATGGCCGATACGAAAGAGAATTTCAGCAATTTTCTCAACGAAAACCCGCTCCGCGACAGTTACCGCATCAAGCTTCAGGAAGATTATTTTGAAGAAGCCCGGCTTCAGGAGGTGAAAGCCGATCTGGAAAGCGTCAATGGCGTTTTTGAAGTCATTTACCAGGAAAATATCGTCGATGAGATTAACAAAAACATCACGAAAATCTACATCATCATGTCGGTTTTTGCGGTGATTATGCTCGTCATCATCATCGTACTGATGAATAACACAATCCGGCTGGCGCTGTATTCGCAGCGGCTGCTCATCCGGAGTATGCAACTGGTCGGTGCAACGAACGGATTTATCCAACTCCCCTTTCTTCGGCGCGGGATGACGCAGGGCCTCATCAGCGGACTGATTGCCGCAGCGCTGCTGTTCGTTCTGCTCCAGTTGGCCCTGCGGAACATCGACGGACTGGTCACGTTGCAGGAACCCGAAAAAACCGGCTTTCTGCTGGGAGCCGTCATTGTTCTCGGCATCATTATTGGTCTCATCAGCACGTTCCAGGCCGTGCACCGCTACCTGCGCCTGTCACTCGACGACTTGTACTAACGAACCATCCAACCGTTTTTAACCATACAACCATTGAATCATGAGTAAACTCCCCTTCGGACGCGCCAATTATACCCTGATGATCATCGGCGTGGTCATCATCCTGTTCGGCTTCATTGTCATGAGCCTTGATTCCGAAGAATTCGGCTTCGGCACCCTGGGTCTTACCGTCGGCCCCCTGATTGTGATGGGCGGTTTTATTCTCGAATTTTTCGCAATCCTGCGCCGACCCACGAATCAATGAGTTTATTTCACGCGATTATCCTGGCCATCATTGAAGGTCTGACCGAATTTCTGCCGGTTTCTTCAACGGGTCACATGGTTATTTACTCGTCGCTGGTGGGCATCAGCCAGTCCGAATTCACCAAGCTTTTTACGGTTAATATTCAGTTTGGCTGCATTATCTCGGTTCTGGTGCTCTACCGACGCCGGTTTTTGCAAACCACCGACTTTTATTTCAAGCTTTTCGTGGCGTTTCTGCCAGCCGCCGTCATCGGTTTTTTACTCAACGATTTCATTGATTCCCTCCTTGAAAACGTGACCGTAGTGGCCATTACCCTGCTGCTGGGCGGTATTTTGCTGCTCTACATCGACAAGATTTTCAAGCAGTTCCCGCGCGACTTCGATGTTACTTTCCCCGAAGCGCTGAAAATTGGTTTCTTCCAGTGCATTGCCATGATTCCGGGCGTATCCCGCTCGGCCGCCACCATCATCGGCGGCATGTCGCAGGGACTGACGCGGAAACAGGCCGCCGAGTTTTCGTTTTTCCTGGCCGTCCCCACGATGGCAGCCGCATCCGGTTACAAACTGCTGAAAACCTACAAAACCATTCAGCCCGACGACATCCAGATTCTCCTGATCGGAAACGTCGTCGCGTTTATTGTCGGTTTGCTGGCCATTCGCGGTTTTGTCGGTTTTCTGACCAAATACGGTTTTAAGGTGTTTGGCTACTACCGGATTGTGCTGGGCTTGTTGCTGCTCGGATTGATGGCGGCTGGTGTAAAAATAGATCTCTGAACTTAATTGTCTTGAACTCGGATTACACAGATTAAAGGATTCACTAGGATATAAAAGATTTAGAATGATTGCGGATCATCTTAGTTAATCCCTTAATCTGTATAATCCGAGTTCAGAACTATGGACGGCCAACTTATTCTTATCGATAAACCGCTCACCTGGACCTCGTTCGACGTGGTCAAGAAGCTTAAATTTGCCGGAAAATTCAAGAAAATCGGTCATGCCGGGACGCTCGATCCGCTGGCGACGGGCCTGCTGATTCTCTGCACCGGCAAAATGACCAAGCAGATTGACACCTATCAGGCGCAGGAAAAAGAATATACCGGAACGCTCGTTCTGGGCAAAACTACCCCTTCCGTTGACCTGGAAACGGCGTTTGACGCCGATTATGACGTTTCCGGCATTACCCCCGACGCCATTCAGCAGGCGGTGCAGCACCTGACCGGCGTGATCGACCAGATTCCACCGATTTATTCCGCCGTTCGGGTCAACGGTGAGCGGCTTTACGAACGCGCGCGCCGGGGCGAAACCGCCGATAAAGTCGAAGGGGGAATTAAATCGCGTACCATTACGGTTTCTGTATTTGAAGTCAATACGGAACGATTTCCCGAAATTGATTTCCGGATTGTTTGCTCGAAAGGGACTTACATCCGTAGCTTAGTGCGCGATTTGGGACTGCTTTTGCAAAACGGTGCGTATCTGAAAGCGCTCCGGCGGACGCGGATCGGTGATTTTCGGGTTGAAAACGCCGATACGGTCGATGAGTTCATCCGCAAAAGCCGTGCTGTAGAGTCATTACCTTCATGAAGATTTACCACGGAACCGATACCTTTCAGCCCATTCCCTACCCCGTTGTCACCAGCGGAACCTTCGACGGGGTGCATCTGGGCCACCAGAAAATCATTAGCCGACTGACCGAAATCGCCCGACGCGGAGACGCGCAGGGCCCCAAAGGGGAAACCGTCGTGCTGACGTTCTGGCCCCATCCGCGCACCGTCGTCTCCAACGACAGCCAGGGCCTGAAACTGCTGTCGACCTTGGAGGAAAAAACCGAACTGCTCGCAGCCGCGGGCGTCGATCATCTGGTGGTGATTCCGTTCACGCGCTCCTTTTCCGAACTGTCGTCGGCGGAGTTCATTCAGCAAATTCTGGTCGATAAAATCGGCACCAGAAAGCTGGTCATTGGCTACGACCACCATTTTGGCCGAAACCGCGAAGGAAGTTTTGAGTACCTGAAGCAACACGCCCCCGACTACGGTTTTGAAATTGAGGAGATTCCGCGCCAGGACGTGGAAGATGTGGGCGTCAGTTCGTCCAAAATCCGCACGGCGCTGCTGGAAGGTGATCTGAAAACCGCCACCAAATTTCTGGGTCGCCCCTACAGCCTGAGCGGCACCATCGTCAAAGGACAGCAGCTGGGCCGCACCATCGGTTTTCCGACGGCCAACATTCAGGTCGATGATCCCAGCAAACTGGTGCCGGCGAATGGGATTTATGCCGCCGAGGTACTCTACAAAGGCGAAAAACTGGGCGGAGCCATGAGCATTGGTACCCGCCCGACCGTCGGCGGAACCCACCGCACGATTGAAGTGTATATTTTCGATTTCAAGCAGGAAATTTACGGCGAACACCTGACCGTTCGGTTTATCGAATACCTGCGACCCGAGCTAAAATTCGAGGGGCTGGCGGCTATGGTCGACCAGATGCACCTGGATGTCGAGCGCTCCAAAACGCTGCTGGGGCTCTAGTTCAGCCCGCTGGTTTAGGGCATTTATTTAGCGGTCAATCAATTCAAGGCGGTTTTTGGTAGTTTCGCGTTCTATCCAACGCTGCCCGAACAGGTATGAACAAATATCTGCTTCCGATTTTTATCGTATTCATTGTCCTCGAACTCGTCTGGAAATACCGGACCAGGCGCACGGTTTCGCCCCGCGATTACACCCACAACGGAATCCTGTTCGTGCTCAACAACATTGTCGGTTTTCTGACCAGAGCCTGGGTGCTGGGCGCTTACTTCTGGGTGTATCAATACCGGCTTTTTGACCTGGGAACGGCCTGGTGGGTGTGGGTGCTGGCGTTTCTGGCCGACGACCTGAGTTATTACCTGCTGCACCTGGCGTCGCACAAATGGCGGTTTTTCTGGGCCTCCCACGTCGTCCATCACTCCTCCGACGAATTTAATCTTTCGACGAACCTGCGGCAAAGCTTTACGGGCAACCTAACCGGCACCTTCCTGATCTGGGCCTGGATTCCCCTGCTGGGCGTCGATCCGATGATTCTGCTGGTGATGCACACGGTCCGGTTTATTCATCAGTTCTGGATTCACACCGAAGCCATCGACAAATTCTGGAAGCCGGTTGAGTTTATTTTTATGACGCCTTCGCACCACCGGGTGCATCATTTCCGGCACCCGGACTATCACAACAAAAACCTCGGTGGCGTACTCATCCTCTGGGACCGGCTTTTCGGGACTTTCCGTGAAGAAACCGAGCGCCATGCCTACGGCGTGGATCATCCGCACGCCAATGGCTCCATCGTTTCCATCGTATTCCACGAATGGTTCGCCCTTCTCAACGAATTCCGGCTGGCGGTTTGGAAGAAAAGAATGATGAAGGATGAACGTTGAATGGGCTGCCATAAAGCAATTCATCTCCCACGGACGGTCCCGTCCTAACGCATCCTTTGATTTTTACCCCAGCGCTTTCACGTAGCTGCCCAGCCATTTGACATCGGCGCCGTGGTGTTGCAGGATTTCCTGCACGCCTTCGTCGCTGTAGTGACCTTCAAATTCGATCAGAAACCAGTAGCGGAACGTTGCCCCTTCGCGCAGCGGGCGGCTTTCAATTTTGGTCAGGTTGATGTTGCGGGCGTCAAATTCCTGGAGGAAATTCGCCAGCACCCCCGGTTTGTTGGTGTTTGGCAGGCGGGCCACCAGGGTCGTTTTGTCGTGACCACTTTTCTGATTGGTGAAATCTTTCGCCAGGATTAAAAACCGCGTCCGATTCAGATCGGTGTCCTCAATGTTGTCGAACAAAACCGGCACACCGAATAATTTGGAAGCAATATTGGAGCAAATAGCGGCCGCTTTGGGTTGCTGAGCGGCCAGTTTAGCGGCTTTCGAGGTGGATTCGACCGGCACCAATTCGGCGGGCAAACCGTCGAAATAATCCCGCAAAAACTTGCTGCACTGCCCAAACGCAATGTCTTTCGAATATATATGCGTGATTTCGCTCAGCACGTCGGTTTGGGTGGCAAACGTAAAGTGCACCGGAATCTGGGCTTCGGCGGCAATCAGCAGTTCTTTTTCGTACAGCAGATCGATGGTTTCGTTGACCACGCCCTCCTGGTTGTTTTCAATCGGCACCACGCCAAACCGGCTGCGGCCCGTTTCCACGCTTTCAAAAACCGAGCGGATCGTCGGCAGCGCCAGGTATTCGCTCATGGCCCCAAACCGGCTTTCGGCGGCCTGGTGCGTAAAACTTCCTTCCGGCCCCAGGTAAGCCACGCGCTCCGGCATTTCGAGATTGCGCGAAACCGCAAAGATTTCGAGGTAAATGGCGTCGATGGCAGCCGGGGTTAGCAAGCCGTTACTGAGCGAATGCAAGCGGTCGAGGATCTGCTTTTCGCGCTCCGGTCGGTAAATGACGGTTTTGCTGGATTTTTTCAGCTCGCCAACCTGCCTGACCACCTCCATGCGCTGGTTCAGGAGGTGCAACAATTGTTCGTCGATGCTATCAATTTGCGTGCGAAGGGATTCGAGCGTCACGTTCAGAAAATTTTGGGTAAAAACCGGATACGGGTCAAAAACCGTATGCCATTGCTGGCAATCCAACGTACAATATTACCCAAAAAATAGCTACCAGCCGTTAATTCTTCTGGATTCGGTTGCGCTCCTCCTGCGATCCGCCGTCCTGCCGGCTCTGTGGCTTCAGCGTAGTAGAACCGAACGAGCGGGTGTAGGTCAGCTTCAGAATCGGAAAAACCCGGGATTCGGTGTCGATGCGAACGTGGTTTTTGATCGAAAAGGCTTCCTGCGTCAGCGTTCCGTACCGAATATGGATGCGCATGGTTTGGAGCAGATCCGTGACGGCCAGTTGCAGGGTACCGCCGTTATTTTTCAGCTCCTTTTTAATTCCGGCATTCACCGCGCCCACCGCGTCCACCCGCGTCGTTCCGTTGTACGAAGCCGAATTGAACCAGCCCGAAACCTCGGCGGAAAACCGGCGGGGCAGTTTAAAGGACTGATTGAGCGTCGCCGAGTATCCCAGATAGGTTTTCTGAACCGGCTGCGGAAGATGCACAGCCCTGAACTGCCGGGGCCCACCGCTGAACCCGTAGCTCATTTCCCACCAGCCGGTCACTTTAACCGGCAGCGTTAGCTGAACGGTGAGGCTGTTCTGCCAGGCGAGGTTTTGCGGGGAGATATACAACAGGTTCCGGGCCGGTCCTTCGGTCAGTTGGTGACGCGCGATCGGATGGTCGTCCCGGCTGAGAAGCACCGAAAAGTTGTAGTTTCGGTACGTAAACCCGAGTTTTACCGTGTTTGTCAGCGAGGGTTTCAGGAACGGATTGCCAGTATAAACCGCCGACGGGTCGCTGTAGCGGACAAACGAAGCCAGGTCGGTATACGAAGGCCGGCTGAGCCGCTTGGTGTAGGAAAACTGCAATTCCGAAAATTCACCCAGCTTGCTGGACAGAAACACGCTAGGAAACAGCGCTCCGAGTTTCCGGTCCACGACGGTTTCGGCGGTTTGGGGGGTATTCATCCGCGTCCGGGAGTATTCGTACCGCAGCCCCACCACCAGATTCGTTTTCGGATTCACTGGGGAAGTGACGGACGCGTACACCGCGCCGATGCTCTCGTGCATGGCAATTTCGTTGGCGGTTTCGGTCCGGCTCACCCAGTCGCCGTCGATCAGGCTTTCGATGCCCGCGCTGCTGCCATTTTGGGTTCGCGTGCCTTTCAAACCCGCTTCCAGCTTGATGGTTTTGCTGAGTTGCCGGACGTAATCCAGCTTAGCCACGCCCACCCGAAGGCGGGTGTTGGCAAAACCGCGCTGCCGGGGGGCAAAAAGGCTGTCGTTGTTGCCGGCCTGGGCGCCGTTTTCGGCCACAAAATTGCTGCGCACCTCGGTCGGACTGCGATTCCAGAAGAAGAGGTAATCAAAGGTTCCGGTCAGTTGTTCGCCCGCCCGCATTTTCCGCTCGACAAACAGCGAACCAATTGCATTTTGCCAGCGGTTGGCCCCGTTGATCGTGCCCCGAAAAAAAAGCACCGAATCCGGCAGAATCCGGTAATTGGCTTCATTAAAATCCGTGCTGGCCCGCGTACTGCGGTTCCAGTTGACACTGCCCCCCAACCGGGTTTTGTCTCCGGCCCGGACATCTAGACCCACCGTCACATCGTGATTGTTTTGGGTGGCTTTGGTGGTATCGGTCGCCAGAACGTGCAGGTTTCCGCCCAGCACGGGCATGTTTTGCCAGCTATCAATGGCCATGTCGCTGTAGGTCCGGTCGTGCAAATACGCGTACGAACCATACAGGCTGATGGCCTGCCGGTTGTGCGCCAGGTTCAGGCTGGCGGTGCCTTTTTCGCCCCAGCCGTAACCGCCCGTGAGCGACACCGAACCGTTCGTGCCTTCCCGGGTATTTTTCTTCAGCACTAGGTTGATGATGCCCGCGCTGCCCTCCGCATCGTAGCGCGCACCGGGCGTGGTGAGCAATTCGATTTTATCAATTTCGTTGGCGCTCAGGCCATTTAGCAAGGCCACTACCTGCTCAATCGGCATACGCACGGATTTTCCGTTGAGCAAAATCGTCACCCCGGTTTTTCCGTTCAGGTTAATTCCGCCGTTCTGGTAGTCGATCACCACGCCGGGCGAGCGTTCCAGAATTTGCAGGGCGGAACTTCCTTTGGACAGGATGCTGCTTTCCACGTTGACCACCGTGCCTTCCGCCGTCGGTTCGTACAGCGGTTTTTGCGCCCGCACCACCACCTCACCCAGTTGGTGGGAATCGTCCATTAGCCTCTGCGTTCCGAAATCTTTGACCGGCTGCGTGGCCGTTAATTCAAAAACCGGGGAGTGCCAGGTCTGAAAGCCGAGGCTGCTGACCCGCAGACGGTAGGTTCCCGGCACCACGGTTTCCAGCCGAAACTGTCCGCTATCCTCCGTCAGCGTCCCTTTCACCAGCGAACTATCGCTACTGTTGAGCAGCAGAACATTGGCAAACGGAATGGGCTGTCCGCTGGCGGTGTTCAACAGGCCCGACACCTGACCCACAGCCGGGTGGAAAAGAAAAAAGAGGAGGAGACTGGTAAAGACGGTTTTCATGGCGGTTTTGATCAGACTTCACCACCAAAGAAAAAACCGGCTGAACCCTCTTAAAAAGCAGAATGACCACGGGCGGGATTTAATTGACCAGCCGCACAAAAACCGTCAACCAGCCGCAACTGACCGGATTACCAGCGAAACGAACCGGTCATCCAGCCGGGGTGACTGCTGGTCAATTATTTCCGGTCGTTCGTGGATAGAACCGGCGTAAAACCAGACAATTCCCGTACCTTGAATCGGTTTTTCCATTCCGTTTGCCGAACGACCATGAGCGCCTTATTCCCCGGATCGGCCAGCCAGAACTGGTTTCTCAAATACAAATTGTACCACCTTCCGTTCTGGTTTGTGTACCATTATCTCTGGTGGGTAGTGACCCTCGGAAATCCGGTTAAGGCGTTTCACTCCCTGTTCTTTTTCCCGTTTACGGTGAAATACAGCTTCTACGTCGTTTTTCAGGCGCTGGCGGTTTACTTCAACCTGTATTTCCTGATCCCGAAATACCTGGAGAAAAACCGGTTTTTCAGCTACGGGCTTTACCTGTTCCTGACGATTACGGCCGCCACGCTGTTTATCATTTCCGGCTATTATTTCAGCAGTTCCATTTCGGGCCGATCGATGGATGAGCTGTACGGTGGCGGTTCGGATGCCGACTGTTTTTACCGGTTTCTGGGCAATGCCCTGCCTTCTACCGTCGCCAGCATCACGCTGGGCATGAGCATCAAACTGGCCAAAAACTGGATTCAGACCCGGCAGCGGCACCAACTGCTCGAAAAAGAAAAGCTGGAAACCGAATTGAAATTTCTGAAAAACCAGTTTAACCCGCATTTTCTGTTCAACACCATCAATTCCATTTTTTTCCTGATTCATAAAAACCCGGACATGGCTTCGGCGTCGCTGGCGAAGTTTTCCGAATTGCTGCGCTATCAGCTCTACGAGTGCAACGACCAGCAAATTCCGCTGGGCAAAGAAATTGCGTACCTGGAAAATTTTATCGAGCTGGAAAAGCTCCGTCAGAACACCAACGTTAGCGTAACGTGTGAGATCGAGCCGGTTTTTACGGATCATCTGGCCATCGCACCCTTCATCCTGATGACCTTTGTCGAAAATGCCTTCAAGCACGTTTCCAAACACAGCGATCAGCCCAATTGGATTACGATTAAACTCACGCTAAACGAACAGGTTGTGGATTTTGGGGTGACCAACAGCACCGCGCCGAATACCGCCAGTGAGCTACTGCATTCCGGGGGCATTGGCCTGAAAAATGTCCAGCGACGACTGGATTTGATGTATCCGGGCCAGTATGAGCTGGCGATTCAAACCGACAAAAACCGCTTTACGGTGAACCTTCAGCTGTCACTAGCCGAGTACGCACCGATTGCGGCCCTGCAAGCCTTCCACAACGCATGATGAATTGTGTCATAATCGACGACGAACCGCTCGCCCGGGAGGGGCTGGCCAGTTACGTGCGGGAGGTCAACTTCCTGCATCTGGTGGACACTTGCGAAAACCCGCTCGAGCTCATCACCCTGCTGGATCAACGCCCGGTCGACCTGATTTTTCTGGATATTCAGATGCCCAAGATGAGCGGCATCGATTTTCTAAAAACCGTGCAAAAACCGCCTTTGGTGGTCATTACAACGGCCTATCCGAGTTTTGCCCTGGAAGGTTTCCAGCTCAATGTGCTCGATTATCTGCTGAAACCCATCACCTTCGACCGGTTTTTCAAATCGGCCAACAAAGCGAAAGACTACCACCGGCTCCTGACGCAAACGACCCCGACCAACCCGCAAAAACCGGAAACCGGGGCGGATTACTTTTTCATCAAATGCGGCAACAAATTCGAAAAGCTTTATTTTGACGACATTCTGTTTGTGGAGGGAATGCAAAATTACGTCACCATTTTCACGACGAAAGGCAAATACATGACGCTGCTGAACCTCAAAAATCTAGAGCAGAATTTAGTCAGCCAGCCGTTCATCCGGGTGCATAAATCCTATTTGGTGGCCGTCCGCAAAATAGAAGGCATCGAAGGCAACGAGATTTTCATCCAGTCCCACCGGATTCCGATCAGCCGCAACTACCGCGACCAGGTGCTGAATGAAGTGCTGACTGATAAGCTTTGGAAGAAGAGTTAGAGGAGTTGTTTCGCGGAGTTAAGCGGAGTTTAAAAGAGGAAGCGGAGCCTCTCCTTAACTTCGCGAAACAACTCTTCTACCGCTTAATTCAACACCAGCGCCACTTCCTCCAGGTCTTTCTCGATGCGGAGGTTGTCGATGATAAACCGCTGGCGGTCGGGCGTGTTTTTGCCCATGTAATAGCTGAGCAGTTTCGGCACGGACGTTTCTTTTTCCATGATCACCGGCTCCAGCCGCATATTGTCGCCAATAAACAACCCAAATTCGTCCGGTGAAATCTCGCCCAGGCCCTTAAACCGGGTGATTTCCACTTTTTTGCCGCCTTTGGTCAGTTTGTTAATGGCCTTTTGTTTTTCCTCTTCCGAATAGCAATAGATCGTTTCCTTGTGGTTTTTCGGATTCCGAACCCGGAACAGGGGCGTTTCCAGAATGTACAGGTGGCCGTTCCGCACCAGATCCGGGAAAAATTGCAGGAAGAACGTCATCATCAACAGCCGGATGTGCATACCATCGACGTCGGCATCGGTCGCAATCACGATGCGGTTGTAGCGCAGGCTTTCCAGCCCGTCCTCAATGTCGAGTGCGTGTTGCAGCAGGTTGAATTCTTCGTTTTCGTACACCACCTTCTTGGTCAGGCCAAAGCAGTTGAGCGGTTTGCCGCGCAGACTAAAAACCGCCTGGTTCGACACGTTCCGTGACTTGGTGATGGAGCCACTGGCCGAGTCGCCTTCCGTAATGAACAGCGTGGTGTTGTACCGGTCGTCGGCTTTCAGGTCGGGCAGGTGATTCCGGCAGTCGCGGAGTTTTTTGTTGTGCAGATTGGCTTTTTTCGCCCGGTCATTCGCCAGTTTTTTAATACCGGCCAGTTCTTTCCGTTCGCGCTCCGACTGCTCGATGCGTTTCTTGAGGGCTTCGCGCGTTTCGGTGTGCATGTGCAGAAAGTCGTCCAGCTGGTTTTTTACAAAGTCAACCACAAACGAACGAACGGTCTGGCTGTTTTCGTCCGGCGCCATATTGATGGACCCCAGCTTGGTTTTGGTCTGCGATTCAAAAACCGGCTCCTGCACCCGAACACTGATGGCGGAAATAATCGACGCCCGAATATCGGAGGCATCGTATTCTTTTTTAAAGTACTCCCGCACGGTTTTCACTACCGCTTCGCGCAAAGCCGCCAGGTGGGTTCCACCCTGCGTGGTGTATTGCCCGTTAACAAACGAGTAATACTCTTCGCCGTACTGGTTGCCGTGCGTCAGGGCAATTTCAATATCCCCGCCTTTCAGGTGAATGATCGGGTACCGCAGCGCTTCTTCATCGGTTTTGTTGCGGAGCAGGTCGAGCAGGCCGTTTTGCGATACAAACTTCTGACCGTTGAAATTGATCATTAACCCGGCGTTCAGGTAACAATAATTCCAGATCATGTTTTCCAGATACTGGGGGATGTAGTGGAAATTTTTGAAAACCGTATTGTCCGGTTCAAAAATCACGGAGGTTCCGTTGCGCTGGTTGGTACTGTCTTCGCCCTGCCGGATCAGGATCCCCCGCTCAAATTCGGCCCAGACGGTTTTGCCGTCGCGGTAGGACTGCACCCGGAAAAACGTCGCAAGCGCATTGACGGCTTTGGTACCGACGCCGTTCAAACCGACCGACTTCTGGAACGCGCCCGAATCGTATTTACCGCCGGTATTGATTTTGGAAACCACATCGACCACTTTGCCCAGCGGAATGCCCCGGCCAAAATCCCGGACTTCCACCCGGTGGTCGCTCACTTTGATGTCAATGGCTTTCCCGTTGCCCATCACGTGTTCGTCGATGCAGTTGTCAATAACTTCTTTGATCAAAACGTAAATACCGTCGTCGGCCGCCGAGCCATCGCCCAGCTTTCCGATGTACATGCCGGGCCGAAGCCGGATGTGCTCACGCCAGTCGAGGGAACGGATGCTGTCTTCGGTATATTGTTGATTACTGTCCATGTGACTTTTAAAACTGGTTTTATGTCAGAAACTGAAAAAGAGCCGTTTTACCAAGACCGGAACGCGTTAAAACGGCCTGTTCCCTGTTCGCAAAATATGAAATTTTATCGTTTAAAAAGAAAATGTTTAAAAAGTAGTAAAAGTTCGTTTACTTTGTAGCGCAAAGTGCGTTAAATTACGGCAATGAACGTTTTACAACCGATATTACAAAAAAGCACCTGAGATTGAGCGCCGGAATGCGGCCGTATACTTTCTTAAAAATATGCAAAAATCTCCACATTTCCACTGTTTTAGCTCAAAATTTTTCGCCGTCTCTTCGATGCAATTTTTCCACAAAACCATCCTTGGTCTTCTGCTGGTCTGCACGGGTCTGAACGCAACTGCGCAGGTTATTCAGGCTCCGTCCGCCCCGACTTCGGCGCCTTCCACGCTCCCCGCCGGCGTCCCCCGTCCGACCCAGGGCCAGGTACCGGGCACGACCGGCACCACCCCCCGCAGCCAGGGCGCAACCCAGCCGGGAGCTACCCAGCAGGGTACCCGCAGTCAGGCGGGTCAGCCCACCGGCCAGCAAGGCCAGGGCACCGGAACCACCCAACAGGGCGGCCGGACGCAAACCGGGCAGGCTGGACAGGCCGGGCAAGCCGGCCAGCAGGGAACGGTTCCGGGAACCCAACTGCAACAGGGCCAGCAGATTGGCGCCGATGGCAACAGCGCCAACGCAACGGATGAACCCATCCAGGAGGTGGCCGGCGATCAGCAGAAAACCGAACAGGAGTTGTTGCGGGAACGGGAACTGGCGGCTCAACGCCGGAAATTGTTTGGGTATCAGTTGTTCAACGATCCCGCCAATGCCAATACTTTCCAGCCCAACCTCAACATTGCCACGCCGAAAGGCTATGTGGTGGGTCCCAACGATCAGTTAAACATCAATATCTACGGTTTTTCGGAAGCGGTTTACCCGACAACGGTGAATCCCGACGGTTTTATTTACGTGCCGCGCGTTGGCCCCATCCACGTTTCGGGCCTAACGATTGATCAGGCCAAAACCCGGATTTTTGAGCGCCTTTCAAAAATCTTCGTCGGCCTGAAAAATGGCCCCTACGGTGCCGCCAATACGTACATGGTGGTAACGCTGGGCGACATCCGCAGCATTCGCGTAACGGTAACGGGCGAGGCCATCCGCCCCGGCACGTACTCGGTTTCTTCGCTTTCAACGGCCATGAACGTCATTTATCAGGCGGGTGGTCCCAACGAAATCGGTTCTTTCCGGAACGTTCAGGTGATTCGGAATAACCGGGTGGCGGCAACGCTCGACCTGTACGATTTTCTGACCACCGGTATCCAGCGCAACGACATTCGCCTGCAGGATAACGACAACATCCGGTTTGCGCCGTTCAAATCGCACGTCGAAATCAACGGTTCAGCCCGGCGCAACAACATTTTTGAAATGCTGCCCGGAGAAACCATGAGCCGCCTGCTGGATCTGTCCGGCGGTTTCACGAGCAATGCCTACAAAGCCCGGGTTAAGGTGACGCGCTTTACGAACCGCGAACTGAAAGTTGTCGATGTCATAGAATCCGAATTCCCGAACTTCGTGATGGTTGACGGCGATCAGGTGGTGGTGGAAGCCGTGCTGGCCCGTTACGAAAACCAGGTCGGTATTCAGGGGGCGGTTTTCCGGCCCGGCGTTTATTCACTGGATCAGAACAAGTCCCTAAAGCAACTCATTAACAGTGCGGAAGGACTAAAAGGGGAAGCCTTTACGGGTCGGGTTCAGATTGTCCGGACGCGCGACGACATGGCCATCGAAAACATTTCGCTGAATCTGGCCAACATCATCAGCGGCACCGAACCGGATGTCGAACTGAAGCGCGAAGATCAGGTGATCATTCCGTCGCGGTTCGAGATGGCCGAATTTGCCGAAATCAGCATTGTGGGTGAAGTCATTACCCCGATTGAAGCCACGCCCTACGTGGCTAATATGACCCTTGAGGATTTGATTCTGCGGGCGGGCGGTTTGAAAGAATCGGCGGCAGCCGCGCAGATTGAGGTCGTTCGCCGGAAAAAAGACGTGGACATTACGTCCAAAACCGCCCAGGTTTCCGAAATTTTCCGCTTCAACGTCGACCGTGACCTGAGCATTAAGTCCACTGACAGTAAATTCCCCCTGTTTCCGTATGATCAGGTTATTGTGCGCCGGTCGCCCAACTACCAGGAGCAAACGTTCGTGAACGTCGACGGCGAGGTGGTTATGCCAGGTGAATACCCGATTATCACCAAAGATCAGCGGATTTCGGATCTGATTAAAATGGCCGGTGGTCTTTCTCCATTTGCTTATCCAGAGGGAGCTACGCTCGTGCGTACCATTCAGCTCAGCGAAGCCGAACAACAGATGCGGCAGCAAACCATTACCGAGCTGGCCGATGACAGCCCCAAGGCGGTGGTGAAAGCCGGCGCCGTTGACCAGAGCCAGGAGCAGCAGATCGGCATCAGCCTCCGGAAAATCCTGAACAGTCCGGGCTCGACGGAAGACATGATTCTGCAGGAAGGTGACGTGCTGCGGATTCCGAAGCAACTGGAAACCGTACGCGTGGGTGGCGAAGTGCTGCTGCCCACGACGGCCAAATTCCGCAAAGGCCAGACGTTCCAGGATTACATCTCACAGGCCGGTGGATTTACCAGCCGTTCGGCCCGCAAGCGAGCGTATGTGGTTTATGCCAACGGTTCGGCCGACCGTACGCGCCGGTTTGCGTTCTTTAACGTGTATCCCCGCGTCGAACCGGGTTCCGAAATCATCGTTCCCCAATCCACCAAAGGCGAGCTGACACCGTTGCAGATTATTCAAAGCACCACCGGTATTGCCGGTTCGATCATCGGTTTGGTTACCACTTTAGTGGCCCTTAGAGCATTAGCCAATTAATCACGGTCAAGCAGTTCGTATGGAAACCATCGATTCAAGAAACACAGACAAAAATCAGCTGCCCCCCGATCAGATTTCGCCCAAAGAGGTCGTAAACCGGGTTATTCTGTTCAAGAATCAGTTGATCCGCAGTTGGAAACTGATTGCCATTCTGATGGCGGTTTGCGGGGCCATCGGTTTTATCATTGACCTGAACCTCGACAAGCGGCCTACCTACACGGCCTGGATCACGTTCAACCTCGGCGGAGGAACGGGCCAGAGTCCGATGGGCGAACTGGGCAACCTGGCCGGGATGTTCGGCCTGTCGGGGGGCGCACCGGATGCCAACATTTTCACGGGCGAAAACTTCATGTATTACGTGGTTTCCAAGCCCATCATCACCCGCTCGCTGCTCAAAGAGGTCGATACGACGTCCGTTCCGGGTCAGAAAGACCTGATGGTCAATTATTACATCCGCTACAGCGGCATCCGTGATGACGAGTGGGAAGACGACGATACCCTGCGGAACTTCCGGTTTATTCGCGGAAAAAACCCCAAAGAGTTTACCCGGCTCGAAAACAAAGCCCTCGATGGCGTCTTTACGCGGTTGAAGGGGGAAACAACCATCGCCCAGCTCGACCGGAAATCCTCGTTTCTGACCCTGAAAACCGGTTTGCACTCCGAGCCGCTGGCGGCCACCTGGGTGAACGTTTTGCTCGAAACCGTCCAGGAGGATTATACGGAAAAGCAAAATAAGAAGACCAAGGAAATGCTGGACCTGATGATTAGCCGCCGGGATTCACTGGGCCGGGTGCTGGGCCGAAATGATTCGAATCTGGCCCGGTACATGGATCAGAACCAGCAGGTGGTGGTGGCCGAAGGGCAATTGCAGCAGTCGAAACTGACCCGCAACTCGACCTTCCTGCAACAACTCTATTACGCTGCGGTGCAAAGCGTGGACAACCTGAAACTTAGCTTGATCAAGGAAGCCCCGCTGTTCACCATTGTGGAGCCGGTTTCACTCCCGCTCTACAAAGAATCCCACGAACCCTACGCCATGCAGGCCGGTCTGGTGCTGGGCCTCATGCTCGGTCTGGTGTTTATTTTCCTCCGCCAGACGTACCAAACCATTATGCAGAGCTAATTTTGATTTTAGTAAACAACGAATACTGAACGATGAATTCAGGCAGTAGCTTTTCATTGTTCAGTATTCTTTGCTACGTATTCATTGTCATTTGTTCATTCTTCATTGTGCGTTATTCCTTGTAAATTGCGCCCACTCACCATTCATTGAAGAAAGTTTGTGAAAACACACGAAGTGGTTATTGAACCAGGCCGGTCAGAAAAAAATTACTGGCGGGACCTGTGGAAAAACCGGGAATTGCTCTACATTTTATCGATGCGGGACATTTCGGTCCGCTACAAACAAACCATCCTCGGCACTTCCTGGAGTCTGGTTCGCCCGCTGATTACCATGCTGATTATGTTTTTCGTATTCAGCAAAGTGGCCAAACTGAAAGGGGATCCCGGCATTCCGTATCCCCTCATGATTCTGGCCGGTCTGACGATCTGGACGTTTTTCTCCAACGCCTTCACCCAGATCAGCACCAGCATTACGGCCAACGCCAACCTGGTCACGAAAGTGTATTTTCCCCGGCTGATCATGCCGCTCAGTTCGTCGTTTGTGAGTTTCATCGACTTTCTGGTGGCGCTGGGGTTGTTCGTCGTGCTGGCCATCTGGTACCAGTTCTGGCCCGACTGGCACATTTTATTCCTTCCCTTCTTTATCATTCTGGCCCTGCTGGCTTCCTTTGCATTTGGTCTTATCTTTGCGGTATTGAACGTGCGTTTCCGGGACATTGGTCAGCTGATTCCGTTTATCGTTCAGATCGGTTTTTACGCCTGTCCGATTGCCTACAGCAGCCGGCTGGTGCAGGAAAACGCCGGTGAATGGTGGTATCCCATTTATTACTTCAATCCGATGGTGGGCATTATCGACGGATTCAAATGGTCACTGCTGGGCGAGAATGCATTTTTCAAACCGGAAAGTGTTATTAATTCGGTTCTGATCATCGGGGTATTTCTAGTTGTTTCCCTGTATTTTTTCCGGAAGCGGGAAAATACATTTGTAGACGACATTTAAAATCCGGTTTTTGCCGCTGAGTTCGGGCTTTGAAGAATTTATCTTTATCACAAATCACAGCAGCGGTAAAGTCCACTTACAACCTGGGTAGCTATGGCGGTCATCACAGCAGAAGGCATCAGCAAACGATACATCATCGACCATAAAAAGGGGAAGGGCAGCTCCAGTATTAAAGATGCCCTGACCGAACAATTGAGCAAAGTATTTGGCGGCAAGAAAGATCCGGATCGGGAGCGCATCGAGCACGAAGATTTCTGGGCGCTGAAGGACGTCGGCTTTACCATTGAACAGGGCGACCGGATTGGCATTGTGGGTCATAACGGGGCCGGGAAATCCACCCTCCTGAAAATTCTCAGCCGGATCACCGAACCCACCCACGGTAGCATTCACATCCGGGGGCGCGTGGCCAGTCTGCTCGAAGTCGGCACCGGTTTTCACCCGGAACTCACCGGCCGCGAAAACATCTTTCTGAACGGCGCCATTCTGGGAATGAGCCGCGAAGAAATCCGGCGTCAATTCGACGAAATCGTTGAATTTGGGGGTATTGAGAAGTTTCTGGACACCCCCGTGAAGCGGTATTCGTCGGGGATGTACGTCCGGCTGGGCTTCGCCATTGCCGCCCACCTCGATCCCGAAATTATGATTATCGACGAGGTTCTGGCCGTCGGTGATGCCGAATTTCAGAAAAAATGCCTCGGTAAAATGCGGGATGTGGCCTCCAACGGCCGGACCATTCTGTTCGTCAGCCACAACATGACGGCCGTTTCGGCGCTGTGCAACCGGACGATGTATTTTGAACGCGGCCAGTTGATCGAACAGGGCGAAACCAATCAGGTGATTGCGTCGTATCTGAGCAAAGTTTCCAAAACCCGGCTCATCCGGGAATGGAACACGCCGGAAGAAGCGCCCGGTAATGATCTGGTGCGGGTCAAAAAGATTGAACTGTTGCCCGAATACGTCGACGATCAGCTTTTCATTGACGTCCGGACGCCGTTCCGCATTCGGTTCGAATACTGGAACCTCATGGACCGGGCCAATCTCAACCTGAGTCTGCACCTGAATTCCATGACCGGCGAATGTATTTTCAACGTCGGCACCCAGTCGCAGTCGTTTCCCAAAGGAATTATCTCGGGTGAGTGCCTGGTTCCGGGCCACTTTCTGAACGACGGTACGTACAATGTTTCCATGATGATCGTAAAAGATACGGCCACTCCTCTGTACAATATGGAAGAAGGACTTATCTTTGACGTCGCTGATTACCGTGACGGGGTGGCCTGGTATGGCAAGTGGCCGGGTTATGTCCGCCCGCAACTCTCGTTCCACGCCGAAATGATGGAAGAAAATATTCTGAATGATTAACATCACAAAATCGTACCTACCGCCCCTCGAAGAATACGTCAAGCACCTTGAGGGAATCTGGGAACGCGTCTACCTGACCAACAACGGTCCGCTCGTCCGGCAACTGGAAGACGGGCTGAAAGAATACCTGGGCATTCAGAACCTGCTGTTCTGCGGAAACGGAACCATCGTTTTGCAGATGGCGATCAAGGCGCTGGGCTTGACGAAGGAAATCATCACGACGCCGTTTTCGTACTGCGCCAGCTCCAACGTCATTCTCTGGGAAAACTGCACCCCGGTTTTTGCCGATATCCTTCCCGACGATTTCACGATCGACCCGGCCAAGATTGAAGCGCTGATCACCGAAAATACCGAAGCGATTCTGGCCACGCACGTCTACGGCAACCTGTGCCGGGTGGAGGAAATTCAGGCCATTGCCGACAGGTACAACCTGAAAGTCATTTACGACGGGGCGCATACGTTCGGCACCCAATACAACGGGCTGTCGGCCCTGGCCTACGGCGATATCAGTACGTGCAGCTTTCACGCAACGAAGGTGTTTCATACGGTCGAAGGCGGGTTGGTCACCTGCAAAGATCCGGCCCTGGCCGAAAAACTGAGCCAGTACCGGAGCTTCGGCCACCGGTTTGACGAGTATTTCGATTACGGCATCAACGGCAAGAACTCAGAAATCCACGCGGCCATGGGCCTTTGCAACCTCCCGCGCGTGCCCGATCTGATTCAGGCCCGCAAAGAACGGTTTGCCCTCTACGACTCGCTGCTGGACCTTTCGAAGCTGGAACGGCCCACCATCCGGCCCAACGTAGCCTATAACTACGCTTATTATCCGGTGGTTTTCGAGTCGGAAGCCAGGCTGCTGGCGGTGAAAGCCGCCCTGGAACAAATCCAGGTTTTTCCCCGGCGGTATTTCTATCCGTCGCTAAATCAACTGCCGTTCCTGAAGACGTACCAGCCCTGCCCGGTTTCGGAAGACATTGCCCTGCGCGTTCTCTGCCTGCCCATGTACCCCGATCTGGAAATCGAAATCATTGAATCCATCTGCAAAATCATAAATGAGGTATGAATGAAGAGTGGTGAGTTGGCTAACGCAAGCCGAATGCGAGTGCGTTAGCCAACTCACCACTCTTCACTCTTCACTCATATCTTCCACCCACCATGACCTTCTTTTACCTGCTCACGTTTGTCCTGTTTGTCCTTTACATTGGCAACACGGCAACCGGTATCAGTCGACGGTCACTCCCCGAATGGCTCCTGGTTTCGTTTATGCTGTTTGCGGGCAGCATCATTCTGACCGGTTTTTGCCTTTCCTACTTTCGCTTAACGGCCAGCCCCCCGGCCTGGGCTTTCTCCGTTTTCATCACGGCCACCGTCTTCCGGCTGATTTTCGGTCGGCTGATCGAGCGACGCACCTGGTCGATAAACCGGATGCTCTGGGAAAACCGCCTGGCTTTCGGCGACTGGTACAAATCCCTGACGCCCTATTTTAAGCTTATTTTCAGCACCCTGCTGGCAACGCTGGGCCTCATTGCCGTCACCAACCTGCTGCTGATTCTGTTCACCCCGCCGAACGAATGGGACAGCATGACCGGCCACCTGAACCGGGCCATGCAGTACATCCAGCGCGGTACCATGCGGCATTTCGGCGGCACCAACTGGAACATGGACACCTACCCAAAGAGTGTCTGCACCATCCAGATTTATTCGTTCCTGATCACGGGGCGCTTCGAGAATGCGTTCAAGCTGATCCATCACCTCTCCTACTGGATGGCGATTGTGGCGGTTTTTGGCATCACCCGACTGATCAGCAGGAAGGTAACGGCGGCTTTTTTCGCGGCCCTGTGTTACGCGCTCCTGCCCGATTTTCTGATGCAGGCCATTTCAACCGAAACGGACATTGTGCTGACGGCGTATCTGGGCTGCGTTCTGTATTTCCTGTTTGCCTATTACGAAACCCGCGATGTGCGCTATCTGTACCTGACCGGCATGGCGTTCGGAATTGCCTACGGCCACAAAGTGACGTTTACGTTGCTGTTGCCATCGGTTTTCGTGGTTATGGTCTACACGGTTTTCTGGTCGCCGAACGTGTCGGTTTTCCTGAACCGGCTAAAATACCTGACACCGGCCATTGCAGTGGGCGTCTGTCTGTTTATGCTGCCCACCGGGTACCTGAAAAACATCCAGGTGTTTGGTCACCCGATTGGCCCCCCGACGGCGCTCAAACACCAGTCGATCGAACGGGCCGGCCCACTGGCCAACCTGTTCGAACAGGGCACGCGCAACGTTATTCGCTACGGCTACGACCACATCAATCTGGATGGGCTGCGGAATACGCAGTGGGGACTCGATCTGAATCAGGCGATGCGAAAACCGCTGGTGAAACTGGAAGAAGTCACCAAGCTCCGGCTGGACGAAGAAACCGACTTTTCCATTCTGCCCTTTGAATTCAGCCGCCGGTTTGTGTTTTACAACGCCAATCCGTACTGGGGCATCATCGGTTTTGCGTTGATTTTGCCGCTGGTTTTTCTGAGCCTGATCGGCGTGATGCGGTCGCGGGTTCATTTTTTCCTGGCACTGGCCTTTGCCCTGCACTTTCTGGCCCTCTCCTATTCGGCGCCGTACGATCCGTTCAAAGGACGGTATTTCATCGAAACCGGCCTGTTTGGTTCGCTGTTCCTGCCCCTGCTGTTTACCAATCGCTGGCTGAATCTGGCCAAACCGGGGAACGTGGTTCTGAAAACCTACGTGGGCGTTGTGGTTGGCCTGGGCGCTCTTTCGGCGCTGTTTGCGGTTTTTCTGAACGAACGCTGTCTGCCTTTTCCGGCCTACGGTCGCTCATCGGCTTTCACGACCGAACGAATGTATTTTCAGATGATGTTCCGGCCCGACAGTTACGTTCCCTACAAACGCTTCGACGAGATCGTCCCGGAAAACGCCACGGTGGCGCTGGGCACGATCAATGATGATTTTGAATATCCGTTGTACGGAAAACACCTTTCCCGCCGACTCATTGCGATTAATCCCTTTGAAAAAGGGGTGCAGCCCATTCCAAAAGGAACTGATTACCTGTTCTTTTCAAAAAACGTCATCAAACCGCAGCCGGGTGACCTTCGGCTCGGAACCGACACGACGATGCGCGACCTGATTGTGCCGGGCGAAGATTATTATTTACGAAAACTGAAGTAGGACGGCTCACGGATATGACCATCGCCATCATGCAGCCTTATTTTCTGCCGTACATCGGTTATTTGCAACTGATGAAAGCCGTTGATAAGTTTATACTTTACGACGACGTTGCGTTCATTAACCGCGGGTGGATCAATCGCAACCGGCTGTTGCTGAACGGAAAAGACCATTTGTTCACCGTTCCGCTGAAAGACGCCAGTCAGAACAAGCGCATCCGCGACGTGGAACTGGGCGACGATCCGAAATGGCGGTCGAAACTGCTGAAAACCGTCGAACAGGCGTACCGGAAAGCACCTTTTTACACAACGGTTTATCCCTTGCTGGAAAAAATCGTAAACTTGGAGGCCGGGACGATTGCCGCCCTGATCGGCGGTAGCCTTCCGGTCCTGAACGAATACCTCGGCATTCAAACGGAGATCGTGCTGTCTTCGACGGTGTATGGCAACGAAGACCTGAAAGCGCAGGCGCGGATTCTGGACATCTGCGGGCGGGAAAAGGCCACGCGGTACATCAACCCGATCGGCGGCCAGGACCTGTACGACCGGCAGCGGTTTGCCGACGAAGGCGTCGAACTGTTTTTTATCCGGTCAAAACCGGTGGTTTACCCGCAGTTTCAAAACGAATTTGTACCCTGGCTTTCGATTCTCGACGTGCTGATGTTCAACGACATCCCCGCCGTGGAAAGGCTGCTGGACGACTATGAATTGATCTGAAGGAAGAGCACTGGAAGGAAGGAGAGCAGACCTCTTTTCCCTTCCTCCTCTCCTCCCTTACTCCTTCAATACTTATGGCAAAGGTTGTTATTTTTGGGGTTCTGGATACGGCCGAACTGGCCCATTTTTACCTGACGCACGACTCCGAAGACGAGGTGGTGGCGTTTACGGTGAATCGCGATTATCTGAAGGAAACCGAGTTCAAAGGACTGCCGGTTGTCGCCTTCGAAGACGTGGAAACCCTTTATCCTCCGCAGGAATTCAGGTTTTTTGCCCCGATGACCGGCCGGAAAATGAACAAAAACCGGGAGAAAGTGTATCTGGAAGCCAAGGCCAAAGGCTACGAATTCATCTCGTACGTCAGTTCGAAGGTCACGCTTTTCAACAACCCGATCGGCGAGAACTGCTTTATTCTCGAAGATAACACCATTCAACCCTTTACGACCATCGGTAACAACGTCGTTTTGTGGAGCGGCAACCACATCGGGCACCACGGCCAGATCAGGGATCACGTCTTTTTTACGTCCCACGTGGTGCTGTCGGGCCACTGCGTCGTCGATTCGTACTGCTTTTTGGGCGTCAACAGCACCATTCGGGATTACCTGCACCTGGCCGAAGGCACCCTGGTCGGCATGGCCTCGGCCGTTACCAAATCAACCGAACCCTGGGGGGTCTACATCGGCAACCCCGCCGAAAAGAAACCCGTGCCAAGCCATAAAGTGTATTGAAAAAGATTCTTCTCATCGGCCACGATGCCAACCGGGCCGGTGCGCAATTGGTGTTGCTGCAACTGCTTCAACTGCTGAACCAGCGGAACATTCCGACCCACCTGCTGCTGTGTGGCGACGGTCCGCTGGAACCCGACTACCGGCAACTGACCACGGTTTCCAAATGGCCCCGGCCCGTTGAGAAACTGTTTGGTCGCTGGATCGACAAAGTGCTCTACCTGTTGCGCATCGGGCAGTGGTTGCACCGGCGTGAGGAACAACGGCGGCAGGCGGTTTTTGAAGCCGAACTCCGGGCGCAGAACATCGGCCTGGTGATGGTCAACACCATTACGAATTCAAAGGCGTACCGGCGCATTTATGATCTGGTGGAGGGCTTGCCCGTCATTCTGTTCGTGCACGAACTGGAAATGGCCATTCGGATGTACACGGAACCGGACAACCTGCGGTTCATGCTCGATCATACCGACCGGCTGATTGCGGTTTCAAAAGCCGTGGCGAATCATTACGTGACCACCTACGGTTTTGACCCGGCGCACATCAGCACGTTTCAACTCATTGATATCCCGAACCTGCTGCAAAAGATTGACCGGGCGCGCCAGTTGCCGGACGTGATGGTTCAGCACGGCATTCCGGAACAGGCCATCATCGTCGGCGGCTGCGGCAATGCCGAGTGGCGCAAGGGCAACGACCTGTTTAACGGGATCGCCCAGCAGGTGATCGCCCGGTTTCCGGACCGGCCGATTTATTTCGTCTGGGTCGGGATGCCGCGCAATGAACTTTACGAAGACCTGGCGCTGGATCTGAAAAAAGCCGGCCTGAGCGAACGGGTCTTGCTCATCGAACCCACGCCCGAGGTGTTCCGGTATACGACCCGGTTTGACCTGTTTGCCCTGTGCTCGCGCGAAGATCCGTATCCGCTGGTGGTGCTGGAAGCCGCCCTGAGCGAAACGCCGGTCGTTTGCTTCGAGAAAGCGGGCGGAGCGCCGGAACTGGTCGAAACCGACGGCGGTTTTGTGGTGCCCTACCTCGACACGGTCGCGATGGCCGACCGGATTGGCGAATTGATCGACGATCCGGTACAGCGTCGGACGATGGGACAAAACCTTCGGAAAAAAGTCATTGAGCGGCATTCGTCCGAAAAAAGTCTGGATTCTTTTTTGTTTCTTGTCGATTCATTGACCACCGAAAAAACCGGGTAGGCTTGCAAAAACCGGCTTTAATGACCTCCTGACCCAACCTTGCACCCGGTTTTCCGAATTGACCAGCGAAGCCCCCGCGTGGTTGCCCTCCTCGGGTTCCTGATCGAAAAACCGGTCAACCATCTCATAGTTTACGCATTCAATCCCGACGGCATGACGTTAGCGTTCACGATTTGCTCCATCAATTACCTGGCTCAGGCCCGCACCCTGGGCGATTCGCTGCGAAAAACCAACCCCGACTGGCAGTACGTCATCGGTCTGGTCGATAAACTGGATCAGTCCAATCTGCCCGCTTCGCTCCTTCCGGACTACCCCATGCTGGAGGTGGATCAGATCGAGATTGAGGATTTTGCGGGCATGTGCGAGCGTTACGACATTACGGAACTGAATACCGCCGTCAAACCGTTTTACATCGATTACTTTTTCAAGCACTATACCGATGCCACGGAGGTTATCTACTTCGACCCGGATATCATCATTTTTCAGCCGCTGACGGACTTGAAGCAGAACCTGGGCCAGTACAACCTGGTATTGACGCCCCACATCTGCCACCCCATCACCGATTGGCTGATTCCCAACGAGTTGAATCACCTCAATACCGGCACCTTCAACCTCGGTTTCATCGGCTTGCAGAAAACCGACGAAGCGAACCGGTTTGTGCAATGGTGGAAAAAACGGCTGGTGAACGAATGCCGCATCGACCTCTGCAACGGCCTGTTCGTCGATCAGCACTGGGTAAATTTTGCCCCCATCTACTACGACCGGGTTTTTATCGACAAACATCCGGGGTACAATGCCGCCTACTGGAACCTGCACGAACGGGTTTTCTCGGAACAGAACGGCGTCTGGAAAGTCAACGAAACGGCGGATTTGCGTTTTTTTCACTACAGCGGCTACGGCATTCACAAACCGCAGGAAGTCTCCAAGTACCAGAACCGGTTTACGTTCGGGGAGCGCCCCGACATTATTCCGCTGTTTGACCTTTACCGGCAGCGGTTGCTGGACAATCACAACGAAACCTACCGCACTTTCCCGTGCTTTTACATCAAGCCGCCGAAGATGCTGTATTACCAGAAAGTACGAAAAGCGCTGAAATCTCCGATCAATGCGTTAATTTCGACGCTGGAAAACCGGTGAGCGGTGCTAGGGTTTACGGTTTTTGGTTTACGCCGGGCCGTCGCTACGGTTTTCAGTGGCTGACGCATTCAACGGCTGCTGATCGGGATGAGCACTTCCACCGAGAACCGTAGCGACGGCCCGGCGTAAACCAAAAACTGAAAACCGTAAACCGTACGCCGAAAAACCGTACCATGAATAAACTACGCACGAATCCGCAGTTAGCCTGCGTTGTCATTCCGGTTTATCAGAAATCGCTGACGGATTACGAGCAGATCGCGCTGAATCAGTGCCTGCGGGTGCTGGGGAATTATCCAATCATACTCCTGAAGCCGAAATCGCTGGATGTTTCGTACCTGACCACGCCCCACCCGTCGCTCCGGATTCAGGCGTTCGACGACTCGTTTTTCCGGGATGTGCAGACCTACAACCGGCTGATGCTTTCCGAGGAATTCTACCAGGCGTTTACCGACTTCGATTACATGCTGATTTACCAACTGGATGCGTTTGTTTTCAAGGACGAACTGGCCGAATGGTGTCAGAAAGGGTATGAATACGTTGGCGCGCCCTGGCTCCGCGACCTGGATTTTACGAGCCGAACCGAGGAAGCGGTGTTCAACGTCAAGAAAAAGGTGGCTATTTTGTTTGATCTGAAAAAAGAAGACGGCATTACGCCCCGCGAAATTACGTCCCTTAACGGGGTGGGCAATGGCGGTTTTTCGCTGCGGAAAATTCCGTCGCTGCTGCGCTGGATCCAGTTTTTCCGGAAGAAAATTGCCAATTACGAAAAAATACACGCCCACCAGTACAACGAAGATGTTTTCTGGGGCATTGAAATCAACCGGTATCTGCCCTTGCTGAAGGTTCCGGATTTCCGGACGGCGATGCGGTTTTCGGTCGAATTTTATCCCGAGCGGGCCATTCAGGTGTATAACCAAGGGCAGTTGCCGTTCGGCTGTCATGCCTGGAACATTCACGGAACCGACTACTGGCGGCCTATTTTTGCAACCTATGGCTACACCATCTGACCCGATCCGGCCGGGCATTTCCATTGCGCTTTGTACCTATAACGGAGCCGCTTACCTGGAAACGCAGCTGCAAAGCCTGCTGCAACAGAGCCGGTTGCCGGACGAACTCGTCGTTTGCGACGATGACTCGGGCGATCGGACGCCGGTCATTCTGGAGCAGTTTGCCGCGCAGGCTCCGTTTGCCGTCCGGATTGTCCGGAACCAAAACCGGCTGGGGTTCAACAAAAACTTTGAAAAAGCGCTCTCGCTCTGCACCGGCGATCTGATTTTTATCTGTGATCAGGACGATGCCTGGCTGCCCGAAAAAATCGAGACCTTGGCCGCTTACCTGAATCAGCATCCGGACACCGACCTGGTTTTTACCAACGCCCACATTGCCGACGAAACCCTGAAAGATACGGGTCGTTTGTTTTGGGATACGGTGCGGTTTACCGAACCCATCCGGCAGCGGTGGCGTCGGGGTGAAGCGATGGAGGTGTTGCTGGACGGAAACCGGGTGATGGGCTGCACGTCGGCCCTGCGTCGGCGGTTTCTGACCACGTTTCTGCCCATTCCGAACCTCCCCAACTACATTTACGACGGTTGGATGGCGCTGGTAGCGGCCGCCAAGGGCACCATTGACTTTTACGAAAAACCGCTTATCCTCTACCGGACGCACGAAAAGCAGCAGGTGGGCACCCGGCCACCGGCGGCCGGAAAAGCGGTGAGCCTGAAAGACCGGTTTTCACGGGCCCACCACGAGAAGCTCGACCCGTTGATTCACAAATACCAGGGCCTGAGCCAGTTGCATGCGCTGGTAACGGAGCGGGTTTCGGCCCAAACGCCGGGTATCCGGCAATTTGATCGGCGGCTGAGCCACTACGCCCGCCGGAGTACGATCCCCGACGGGCGGTTTTCGCGCATCGGGCCGGTGATGCGGGAGTTGCTGGCCGGAAATTATCACCGCTACGCCGACCAGGAAGCCAATCCGTATGCGCCCTACCTTGCGGCACTGGGCGATTTAGTAGAGTAACAGACGCTATGAGTACATTTTTGACAGTTTGCACGATCCGGCAACTTCCCCAGGCGCTCGCGCTGGGCGAAAGTTTGCAGCGACACCATCCCGGCGAATCGTTCGTGATCGGGCTTTGCGACGATGCGGCCCGACTTCCGGCCGGTTTTCAAAGTCCGTACGCGCTGGTTACACTCCCGGAGCTGCGCATTCCGGATGTGGCCCAGCTCTCACAGCAATACACGCCCGCCGAGTTTGCAGCGGCCTGCAAATCGCTGTTTATCAACCATCGGTTTCAAAACTGCCCGGCGGGTGAGTGGCTGGTGTATCTCGATCCGTCGGTTTATCTGTACCAGCCGCTGACGGAGTTGGCGGGCCGGTATCAGCAGGCTACGCTTTTGCTGACGCCCCACCTGCTGAAACCGCTGACCGACAGCGCGTTTCCGGATGAAAAGTACGTGCAGAACATCGGTTTGTACAGCTCCGGTTTTCTGGCGCTGCGGCAAACGCCCGAAGCAGGGCGGTTTCTGGACTGGTGGAGCAGCCGCGTGCCGGAACGGGCATTTGCGCGGCCCTGCGAAGGCATGTACACCGACCAGATCTGGCTAGTACTGACCCCCGGCTTGTTCGATGGCGTTACGATCGTGAAAAACTCCGCCTGGCACCTGGGCCTCTGGAACCTCCACGAACGACCGATTCCGGAAAACACGCAGCCGGTTTTTGTGAATTACAAAGGATTAGCGGATCAGGAAGGTTTTTTTCAGGCCCAGGACCGCATCCGGCTTTCGGCTTATCCAGTCATCAAAAAGTTGCTGCGGGATTACCAGAACCGGGTCCGCTCGTTTAATCGGGCGGGCTTATCCAGTCCGCTGGATGGCGTGACTCCGGCGTACGGCCAGCAGCCCTTTAAACCGCCCTTGCGGGGTTGGCGAAAAAAAACCGTCGAATCGCTCCGCCAAACGCTGGCATTCATCGAAACCGTTGACGTTCCCCGGAATATGAAAAACTAGGCGTGTAGCGTTATTCGACCCGTCGATCCCCGATAGTCAGCATTCACCATTCGTTATTTGATATTTCTTTATTGACGGGCCGCTATTCCATCTTCCCTATACTTTTCGTTATATTTGTACGGGTATTGAAAAAATACAATTGCTCAAATACTCGGACCAACGCAACGAGCCAGCGGTCAGAGTCGTTTAAAACCGTTATTTTATGCTGTCCTTATCAGAATTATTTTCCTGGCGAAACCTGAATTTAATGCGGTATGTGGTCGGTATCATGATCGTTATCGACGGCTATCCGCTGATTTTCTTTTTCAAGGAGACGCTGCGGCTGGCGCCGGGCAGCACGGCGTTTACGGCCGCTTTTCTGGCGCTGGGATTCATTCTGATGATCCCGTTCCATTTCCTGCACAAGCTCTACCGGATTAACACCACGCTGCTGAAGCAGGCCTTGATCTTCTTTGCCGTCATCTTGTTTTACATGGCGTTTTACCGCGATCAGTGGTTTCAGGACGGTACGCTGGACACGATTTATTACATCTACGTTCTGCTTTTTCTGTTTCTGCTGGTCAACATTCCGAATGACATTATTAAGGTATTTATTCCCATCACCGTGGCTTTTACGGTGGTTTCCAACATTGCGCTGGTCTACGCGCTGCTGACCGACCCGACCTGGAACATCGGGCAGCGGGCGGCCATCCAGTTCGGGGAAGGGGAATACCGCACCGGAAACCCGCACGTTTTTTCCCGAAACGCGCTGATGAGTGTGGTGGCCTGCGCCATTTGGGCCTTTCAGCCTAATACCACGTTTATCCCCCGGATTCTGTCGCTTTTTGCCTGCGTGTTCAGCATGGGAATTCTGGTGATGACCCAGACCCGCTCCAGCATTGTCGCCCTGATCCTGATCATTATCCTGTTTTTCATGTTCAACATTCGGCCCCGTCAGATAAAAACCGCCATTCGGGGCCTGTTTCGGCCGGGTTCGATTGCGCTCATGGTGCTGGCGTTTATCGGCATCACGGTGTTCATGAACCGGAACGGCGACCTGATTGCCATTCTGTACGGCTACGCTGTGGCGTTTATCGAACGGAACATGGAGAACGTCTATGCGCTGCTGGGTATTAAGGTGCAGAACCAGTTTACGGCCACCTTCGACGCATCGGCCGGAAACCGGGCCACCAGCTTTCAATACCTGCGGAACGTGCTGGAAGGTCACCTGCACCTGATTCTGTTCGGACGCGGGTACAAAGCGACGTACCTGGACGTTCCATTGATGGAAGCCCTGATCAACCACGGCATTCCCGGTTTTGTAACATTTACGGCCTTCTGTTTTTCGATGCTGTTTTACAGCCTGAAAACCATCCGCGATAATCCTGATTCGCTTTCAACGTTTCTGGCTTACTTTTACATCATGCTGTTTGTCCAGCTGTTTACCAACGGACGGCCCTACGAAATTTCGTTCTGGCACCCCTTCTGCCTCATGATCCGGTTTATTGGTATCAGTCACCTGTATCCGCCCAGCCTGCGAAATGGGCCGACACTCGCACCGGCGGTTTAAGGTCGACACCCATCTCTATGAAGATTCTGATTGTTCACAACATCCTGTGGGCACACTATAAGGCAACGGTTTTCAGTGAGCTGCACCGGCTTGCACCCCAATTCGGAAGCACTGTTCACGTCCTTCAGATTGCCCAAAGCGAGCAATCCCGGGTTTTGCTGGGCAAGCCGGACCAGTTGCCGGATCAGTATAGCTACGAACTGCTGTTTGACACCTACATCGAACAGGTCAGCACCTCGGCGAAAATCAAGGCGCTGGTGAGCCGGATGCGTGCTATAAAACCGGATGTGCTGTTGCTGACCGGTTATTACGATCCGGCCCAGATCGTCCTTCTGCTGCTGGCCAAAGCAAGCGGCATCAAGGTCATTATCCAAACCGAATCAACCCCCGTCGATCTGACCCGCAGCGCTCCGAAAGAATGGTTGAAAAGCCGGATCATTGCAATGGCCGACGGTTTTTTCTGTTTTGGCACCCCACAGGCCAATTACCTGAAGCAGCTGGGCGTCCGGCCGGAGCGAATTCTGGTGCAGAACAACGCCGTAGTGGACAATGCAAAACTGCGCAAAACCCACGATGCGGCCCTGCCCCACCGAGCCGCGAAACAAGCCGAACTCGGCTTAAAACCGGCTAATTTTATTTACGTGGGCCGCCTGGCCGCCGAAAAAAATCTGACGGTTTTGCTCAATGCGTTTGATCAGGCCCGCCAGGCGGCCACCGGCGCGAAAGACTGGGGGCTGCTGCTACTGGGCGACGGCGACCAGAAAGCGAACCTTCAACAGCAGATTGAACACCTGAACCTGTCATCCTGCGTCAAAATTCTACCCAATCAGCCCTGGTACCGGGTGCCCGAAACGCTGGCACTGGCCGACGTGCTGGTCCTGCCCAGCCGGTCCGAACCCTGGGGGCTGGTGGTCAACGAAGCCATGGCGTGTGGTATGCCGGTGGTGGTGTCGGAGCGTTGCGGCTGCGCGTTCGATCTGGTGCAGCCGGGTCAAAACGGGTACGTGTTCGATCCGCTCCGGCAAGATGCGGTGGCGGATTGCTTGCAAAAATTCCTCGATAATCAGGCCGACCGGCGCGCCATGGGCCAGCGTTCGGAACAAATCATCGCCGGTTTTGACCCGCACACCGTTGGGCAGAAAATGATGGAAGGATTTGTAAAAGTGAATCGTGGGTCGTTATTTCAGCCTTCCGTATGAACATTCTCCACATCTGCGCTTACTCCTGGAACATTGGCGGACCGCCCCGAATTATCTACGATTACACCAGTGTTCAGGCGGATCAGGGCGAAAAAATCACGATTCTAACGCCCATGTCCGAGGGGGAAGTTCTCTACACCGTTGCACCGGGGGTGCGGGTGGTGGAGGTCAAGCGGCACTGGTTCGCCCGGTTTTTCCCCGAATTTTCACCCGGTTTATACCGCTATCTCCGCGAACACGGCCAGGAATACGATGTGATCCATATCCACGGTATCTGGCATTTCGGGTCGGTTGCGCCTTTTTTTGCGCCGGTTCGGGGCGCCAAGGTCATCACCATCCACGGCCTGCTCGACCGCTGGACCATCCGGCAGGGGTATTGGAAGAAGAAAATCATGTCGTGGCTGCTCCAGAAGCGGCTGTTGAAAAAAACGCCCCTGATTCTGATAAACAACACCCGCGAGCTGGAAGACGTCCGGCGGTATCTGGGCTATGAACACCCGAACGTTCAGATCATTCCCAACGGCATTCGGATTTCGGAATACCAGAATCTGCCCGCCCGCGGAACGTTCCGCCGGCAGCACGGCATTAGCGACAGCCAGCCGGTGATTCTGTTTCTGAGCCGGATTCACATCAAGAAAGGACTGGATATTTTGTTACCGGCCTTTCAACAGTTGTTAAAAAGTCATTCTGATGCGGTTTTGGTGCTGGCTGGCCCTGACGATGGCTACTTAACGGAGATTCAGCGGTTTATCGAAACCCATCAGTTGCAGAAAAACGTAGTCTTGCCAGGAATGCTCATCAAGGAAGCGAAACTGGCCGCTTTTGCCGATGCGGATGTGTTTGCGCTGCCCTCCTATTCGGAAGGGTTTTCGGTGGCGGCCATGGAAGCCCTGACGACGGGCGTGCCGTCGCTGCTGACGGACAATGTCGGTTTTGGTGATTACCTGCGGGCGTACGATGCCGCCTACATCAGTGATACCACCGTTGATTCGGTGCGCGAAGGACTGGCGTATCTGCTTGACCATCCCGACGACGCGGCCCGGCTGGCCCGCAACGCCCGGCGCATGATCAGCGAAGTGTGTGACATTAATGTGGTAGCCAAGCGGGTGCTCGAAGCGTATTATCAACTTGTTTCCCAGCCGGTATGACCAGCATTTCCGTCATCATTCTGACGCATAACGAAGAAAAGCACATTGGCCGGTGTCTGGCCAGTCTGTTGCCGTTTACCGACCAGGTTTTTATTGTCGATTCGTTTTCCAGCGATCAAACCGTCGAAATTGCCCGCTCGATGGGTGCCGTGGTGGTGCAAAACCCCTGGGTCAATTACGCGACGCAGTTTAACTACGGGATTCAGCATACGCCCTTCCAGAGCACCTGGCTGATGCGAATGGACGCCGACGAGTACGTGTTGCCCGAACTGGCGACCGAAATCAAAAACCGCCTGGGGACCCTGCCCAACGATGTAAGCGGCATTTACGTCAAACGGCGGGTGGTGTTCATGAACCGCTGGATGAAACACGGCGACTATTACCCGATCTGGCTGCTCCGGCTCTGGCGCAGCGGGCAGGGCATCTGCGAAGAAACCTGGATGGACGAACACATCAAGCTTTCGACGGGACGCTCCCTCCAGTTTGAGCACGATATTGTGGATCACAACCTGAATAATTTAACGTGGTGGACGCAAAAACATAATCTCTATGCCATCCGCGAGGTGATCGATATTTTAAACATCCGCTATAACTTTGACCAGTCGATTCGGGTTGAACCCAAATTGTTTGGGACGCAGGAACAGCGCAAGCGGTATCTGAAACTCCGGTATGCGTCGCTGCCGCTTTTTACGCGACCCTTTTTATATTTTTTCTACCGGTATTTTCTACGGCTGGGACTGATCGACGGTCGGCCGGGTCTGATGTGGCATTTTTTGCAGGGACTCTGGTACCGGTTTCTGGTCGATGCCAAACTGTACGAAGTGTTTCACCGGGTAGGAACGGACAGACAAGCGATTATTGATTTTTTCCGAACTGAATATGGAAAAGACCTCCTGGCTCAAAGGCCGGGCCAGCACTGACCTGTCGGTTTACGACAACAGCTGGTGGAAACCCGGACCCAAGTGGAAGATCATTCTGTGGTTTTTGGTTAACCCGGTTTTTATCAATTCGTACCTCCCGGTTCCGATGGCGCTCAAGCGGGGCATTCTGCGGCTGTTTGGGGCTAAAATTGGTGTTGGCCTGGCCATCAAACCGCGGGTAAATATCAAATTTCCCTGGTTGCTGACCATCGGCAATTACGTCTGGATTGGCGAGGAAGTCTGGATCGATAACCTGGCGCCGGTTACCATTGGCGATCATGTCTGCATTTCGCAGGGGGCCTTGCTGGAAACCGGCAACCACAATTACCGCATCCGGACCTTTGATTTATTCATCAAACCCATCCATTTGGAAAACGGGGCCTGGCTGGGTGCCAAGTCGGTGGTTTCACCGGGGGTTACCTGTCGCTCGCATTCCATTCTGGCCATGGGTTCGGTGGCCACGCAATCCCTGGAAGCCTACGGAATTTACCAGGGGAATCCGGCCGTATGGGTCAAAAACCGCGAAATTGAATGAAAGTAACGATCATAACGGTAGTTTATAACGGCGAAAAAACGATCCGTGACAGCATCGAATCGGTGCTGAATCAGACGTATCCGGACATTGAGTACATCGTTGTCGATGGCAACTCGAAGGACAAAACCGCCGAGCTCGTCCGTTCGTACGGGCCCCGCATTACGCGATTTGTTTCGGAGCCGGATAAAGGTTTGTACGATGCGATGAACAAAGGGCTGCGGCTGGCTACGGGCGATGTCATCGGTTTTATCAACGCCGACGATTTCTACAAACATCATCAGGTGGTCGAGAAGGTGGTGCGGCTTTTTGAAACCACGGACTGCGACGCGGTTTACGGCGATGAAATCTACGTGAATCCCGAGGATACCGAAAAGATCGACCGCTACTGGAAGGTCGGTGAATACAAGGAAGGGGATTTTCTCTGGGGCTGGATGCCCCCCCATCTGACCTGCTTTATCAAACGCTCAGTGTACGAAAAATTCGGCAATTATACGTTGCAGCTCAAGAGTTCATCGGACTACGAACTGCTGCTGCGGTTTATCCATAAACATAAAATCAAGCTGAGCTACCTGCCCGAAGTCACCGTCGCCATGCGGTCGGGCGGCATGAGCAATGCCACGCTGAAACACCGCTGGCGGGCCAACCGGGAAGACCGTCAGGCGTGGCGCATCAACGGCCTGCGCCCTTATTTTTTTACACTTTTTCTCAAACCGATAAGAAAAATAACCCAAGTACTACCAAAGTTCTAAAAAATAGCCTTTTTTTGCACCGCATGATAAATTTAATGACCGAAAAGTCATTTTAAATTGTACCAAAAGAAGAAATAGGTAACATTTACGTGCTATATCCAGTGATTTTATACTCGTACATATTATCACACCACCGCCATGAATCTTGAATTACTTCTTTCTTATATCCAAAACAAGCTAACCGACGATCTGTTCCAATTAGGGCTTTATCAGTGCTTGTTATCCTTTCTAGTAGCCTGTTTTGTTGCGGTTGTTTCCATCCCGGTTGTCATCAAAATTTCGGAGTTGAAGTTTCTCATGGAGAAACCCGGCCACCGGAGTTCCCACAAAACTGCCACGCCGACTTTCGGCGGTATTTCAATTTTCGCGGCCATCCTAATCAGTTATTTTCTCTGGCCCGCCATCGACCAGACCGACATTTATCGCACAAACCTTTCCATCGTGGGCATGTCGATTTTGTTTTTTATCGGCATCAAAGACGATATGGTGGGCATCGACCCGAATAAGAAAATTTTCTTCCAGGTCCTGCCCTCGCTGATTCTGATTTTCTTCGGAAAACTTCGCATCGATTATTTGTACGGTATTTTCGGGATGTACCACATCAACGACGTGTTTTCGGTCCTGATTACCTGCCTGATTTTTATCACCATTATCAACGCCATTAACCTCATTGACGGCATCGATGGTTTGGCTGGTGCCATTTCTACCCTGGCCAGTCTGACGTTCGGAAGCTGGTTTTTGCTCACCAATCACTTTGCCATGGCCTGTCTGGCGTTCACCCTGGCGGGTGCCTTGATCGGTTTTCTGCGGTTTAATTTTTCGCACACCAGCAAGATTTTCATGGGCAATACCGGGTCGTTGATTCTGGGCTTTCTGCTGTCGTTTTTCGCGGTCCGATTTATAAACTTGAACAACTCGTTCCGGTTTGATCCCACCTCGTTTTTCAACGCCCCCATCATCGCCATCGTCATCCTGATTGTGCCGATTTTCGACACCTTGCGGGTTTTTCTGGTCAGGATCATGGCCGGAAAATCGCCGTTCTCTGCCGACCGCAACCACATGCACCACATTATGATCGACAACGGCCTGACGCACGCGGCTGCTACGGCGGTGCTTTGTGGCATTTCGCTCATCAATACGGTGCTCTTTTTCCTCTTTCACCGGGACATTTCCAACACGCTCTCGTTGTTTATCCTGATCGGCATGTTCTTTTTGTACATGGCGCTCGGCGTTTTTCTGAAAATGCGGGCGCGGGTTCAGGCTATCGACAAGCCGCGCCGGAAGGGACTCTACCTCAGCCAGTTGGCGAATGCTTTCACCGGAAGAAACATTTTGCGGTATTTATAAAAGAAAACCGGTCGGGTTCATTGCCAACAATCATTTGTTCTGCTTGTTATAGTTCCATAATCAGCTAACAAGCCTTATGGAAAATCAGAACACCGGGGATCGGCACGCCGACACCCGCAAACCCGACCAGAACAGCACCGCTCAACCTTCGGACGATCAGGACGACATACCACCCATGTCGGAAGCCGATACGGCACCGATGTACACCGACCTCGGCTTAGGCGCTGAAGACCCTTACAACAAAGGGGGTGACGAAGCGATGGACACGCTCTTGTATACCGATACCCATACGGCCATCAACACCGCCGAAAACCGGTCTAATTCGCTGGCGTATGAAGGCGATATTGACGACTTGACGGTGGAAATTGACCCCGACGATACGGTATAGCTCACTCACCGCAGAATTGTGTCGTTCGATCCGGTTCTGCGGTGATTCCTACCCGGTTTGCTACGGTGACGTTTTAGTTTTAATAGCCTCCCTAAAACCAAAAAAATCAGGACGTCATTTTGGTGGAATTCAACCGGCGGCTCGTAGATTTGGGACAGAATTAAACTGCTACCCTGTTTCTAGCCCAACCGGTTTAATGCATCGTCACTGCCTGATCCGAAAAGTCGTTTGTCTGATGACCGTCCTGGTGACTTCCGGGGTAATTTGCGTGGCTCAAGATCAATTTCTGGGTAAGTCGCTGGGCGAAGTCAAATCCGCTTTAACCCAAAAACGGATTATCTACCAGGAGCAACTATCGCCGATGGGCGATGCCACCACCCTCTCTTACAGCGCCACCGAAGCCGATCCGAAGCGCGTCGATTTATTTTTCTCGCATTCGCTCAGCTTTCCGCAGGCCAGCAAAAACCGCTGCGTTCAGCTGATCAGCACGCCCATGCTCCAGAAAGCCTGGGTTGCCGACACCCTCAAAAACCGGTTGCTGGCGTCGGGCTACCAACAAACAGAAAACGGCCGATTCCGCGATGATCGGACCAGGCAGGTGGTTGCGCTGGAAACCATTCAGGATATTCAGCAACCTACTATCAAAATGATCCGGATTGTGTTTACGCAACAACCGCAGTAGCTCCCGACCGAAAACCGGCTGTTCCGATCAGGCTTGCGCTTATTCAAAACAGCAAAAGCCGACCCAACACTGGACCGACTTTTGCCTGTTGTTTTCAGAATACAATGGCGTGGCTGACTTAGTTAAGGGCAATCAGCCGATTCGTAAAAACCGGTTGCTGCGTAGCCAGCGTCAGGTTGTTTACTTTCGCTTCGATCCCATCGGTCACGATCACCTGATAGGCACCGTCGGGCAGCTCGCTTACATCCAACTTGATGCGCGCCACTTTTTGCAGTCTCCCAATCCGCTGAATAAAATATTCTTTTCCGGCACTGTTCATCAGCCGCACCTCAACGGTTCCGCCCACCAGCTTATCGACGGCAACGCGAAGTTTCCCTTCGGCATCAGTGTAAAGACTGCTTTTGTAGGATAGTACTTTTCCGGTAGGTTTTGGCTCGTCGGCAGCTGGTGCCGTAGCGTAGGAACCCGTAAAACTTCCGAAGGTCAGCAAAAAGGCAACGAGCAGGGTTTGGGCGATGGTTTTCATGGCGTACAGGGTTTGAGTTGTTGTGTCCGTTTTGGATGGATCAAAGGTCCGCAACGGGGCGTTGAAAGCCTGTCACAAATGAGTCAACTCCTGCTACTTTTGAGAAAACCGCTTTCTACGCGTCAGAACTGTGATTTCAAAGAAATGAAATGGCTGGAGTTTGCTCCGGAGAAGCCGGATAAAAACCGTAAGTCTCGTTCTCGACAAACCTCTCCTGCTCCAGGCTGCCAGAGAACGGGCTAAAATACAAAACCCGGTTTTTCAAAAAACCGGGTTTTGCAACGTACTCATTCAGCAGGCTTTTACGGGAAAAATCAAAGAAAAACCAAAGCCCAAAACTGACTTTCTACCGGTTTTACTTCTGGTAACTGACCCGGTAAATTACGCCATTGTTGTCATCGGTAAACAGGAACGATCCATCCGGCATCGTGGCAATTCCGACGGGACGACCAAACTGGGCCTGGTTGTTATTGACCAGAAAGCCCGTCACGAAATCATCAACGCGGGTGGGTTTCCCGCCCTCAAAATGGATTCGCACCACTTTGTAGCCCGAGGGTTTGGCCCGGTTCCACGAGCCGCGCATGGTAGCAAAGACGTCGTTCTGATATTCCGCCGGAAAACCGCCGGTCTGGCCTGTTCCCGTGTAAAACACCATGCCCAACGGGGCCGCGTGGGCTTCGTACGATAAACTGGGCAGGGTAGTTTTGGCCAGAATCTGGGCGTAGGTGGTGTCGCCCATCGGCCGGGGGTGTGGATTGTAGCTGCCGTCTCCGTAAATGTAGGGCCAGCCGTAAAACGCGCCCTGCTTGATCAGGTTCAGTTCTTCCTTCTGCTGCTCATCGCCCAGCCAGTCAATACCGTGGTCCAGTCCCCAGAGTTCTTTGGTTTCGGGATGCCAGCCAAACCCGATGGTGTTGCGCAGGCCATTCGCGAAAACAATCCGGTTTCCGCCGTCGGCATTGGCCCGCAGAATCGTCGCGTGTTCGGCATTGGGTTCCGCGCAGGCATTGCAGGTGCTGCCCACCGTCAGGTACATCAAACCGTCCGGGCCAAAACCGATGGTCCGGTTGGGGTGCTGTCCGCCATCGGGCAGGTTGTTGATCAGTTGCTGCTGGTTTTTTAGGGTACCGTCGTTTGGATCAATATCGGCCCGGTACACCTCCTTCACGGACACCATATACATTTTATCCTGGTGAATGGTGATCCCGTGAACCGCCTTTATTTTAGCTACTTCGACGCTTTGATCCGATTTTCCATCCCCATTGGTATCGCGCAGCAGGGTGACCGTACCCGCTTCCCGGCTGGTGACGTACACGTTCCCCGACGCGCTGATCGCCAGCATCCGGGGCTTGACGAGCTTGTCGGCAAACTTAGCAATGCGGAATCCGGCCGGCAGTTGTAGCTGGGCCACCCGCTCATCGGTGGCATCAACCAGGGCCGGTTCAAAGACGTTTCCCTGAATGCTGGCCGAAGTCGGTTCTTTGTTGGTCTCGGGAATCTGAGCACCAATCAGGTGATCTTTTGAACAGGAATTGAGAAAAGTCAGGCCCGCCAGACCCGCCAGCGGCAACAGAAAACGTACATTTTTCATGTATAAAGTGATCATAGAGTATAACAAACCAGCTGTATCGGTTTCTTTAATACCGCTCAATGGCCGCTGGTTTGCGGAAGGGAACCAAAGGCGGGAAAGGATTGGTTGGCTGCTACGGAATACACAAAAAACCGTGCTCCTACATAACTGATTCGTACCCGGAGGGTTTTAGGAATGATCCTATGGTCCAGAAAGACGGCGGGGAGCGCTTGGCATCCGGCATTTCAGAACTCCCGTCCGGCGCGAAATTGGCTTTTCGGTCTGGGGGATTTTTCGGCGGTTTTCGTATTGAAAAATGTAACTAATTCAATTTATAAAAATCGGTTTTCCCCTGACCATCGTAGGTATAGCTGAGTTCAACCCCCAGACTATCTTCGATTAGCGCACGTTCTCTACTCCGCCAATTGTCCATTTCTATTGAAAAAGTCCAGTTCGCCGGATCAGGAAGCCTTGTTTCTGGAAGGCCTGATTACGCACAGCCGCAAAGCCTACAACGAGTTGTACGACCGCTATGCCAGCACGTTGCTGGGTATAATTCAGCGGATGGTTCACCACGAGGAGGTTGCGCAGGATTTGTTGCAGGAAACGTTCATCAAAGTATGGAAGAATGTGCACCGCTACGATCCGGCCCGGGGGCGGCTGTTTACCTGGCTGGCGCAGGTGGCCCGCAACACCGCCCTGGATTATTTGCGGAGTACCCAGCACGAACAGGCAGCCGAGTTTCAGGTGCGGATGGGGGAACTAACTTTTACCGACGTCACCCTGATCGGGTTGAAGGAGACGGTTCTGGCCGCGCTTTCGTCTCAACACCAGCCCATTATTGAGATGATTTATTTCCGGGGTTTCACTCATCAGGAAGTGGCCGAACAGTTATCGTTACCGCTGGGCACGGTCAAAACCCGGGTCCGGCAGGCACTGCTGGAACTAAAAAAGGCTTTTTCGGCAGAATGAAAAGGCTTTTGAAGTATACTTTGGGTGGGTCTGGTAAAATGAGAACTGAAATTAACAAACCGGCTACTGTTTTTTCGTTGCCGTTGCCGGCTTGGGCAACGGCGTCCCCACACTGACGGGAATGCCAAAATCCGGAGTGCCATCGCTTCGCCAGCGAAAGCGTTGCGCCCGGGGAGTTCGGTCTTTGCAGGCCTTGTTGGCTTCCGTTTTAGCGTGATACACAATCCAGTCCTGCTGACCATCGGCTGATTGGGTGAAGCAGTTATGGCCGGGACCAAAAACGTTGTGGGCGGGGGACTGGGCAAAAACGGGCTGGCTTGATTTGGTCCAGGAGGAAGGCTGCAATACATCACTCGTTTCGGACGCAGTCAACATCCCCAGGGAATAATGGTCGTCCCAGCAGGCGCTGGCCGAGTAGATGATGAAAAGCTGTCCCCGTTTTCCCTTCAAAAACTGCGGTCCTTCACAAATTTCCCGCCCATCGTATTTTTCCCACGGCAGGCTCGGCCGGGCAATTTCCACCTGTTTCGCACTGATCGTCCAGGGATTAATCAGCTCCGCAATAAACAAATTACTTTGCGGACCCACATAGCCTGAGTACAAAAAATAGTGTTTGCCGCGGTGTTCAAAAACCGAGCCGTCCAGACCGGTATAGTTTGTGTTTATCTTGCCTTTATCGGTCCAGGTGCCCATCAGCGGATTGGGCGACTCGTTCTCCAGCACAAAAACGTACCGATTCGAATCACCCGGTTTTGCCTGATCCGTTGCGGTATAATACAAATACCATTTCCCGTTCAGGCTGTGGAGTTCGGGGGCCCAGATATCCTTCGAGTTAGGCCCCGCAGCGGGCGGTGTCCAAACGATCTTTTTTTCGGCCTGGCTTAAATTGGTGAAGTCCGGCGTGCGCCAAAGTGTCAGATTACGGCCGGTTGTGTTGGTATAATAATAAAAGCCATCCTTAAAAATAACCCACGGGTCGGCGCCAGCAGCCAGTAGTGGATTCGTGAAAGTTGCTTCATTGGAAAGATTCTGGCCAGCAGCGCAATGGGACAAACTGACCAGCAACAGCAGCACCAGAACCGGTCGGGCAACAATGAACATCATTGGCGGAAAGAAATAGAGTGGAAAGCGTTAACGGGCGAGCGATTTGAATTTACGGGTCAACTCGGTCAGCGATTCTTCCACACCCATGCGCTCCAGCGACGATGCGCCCACAAAACCCTGCACGCTCGTCCGTTCCAGCACCACGCGAACATCGTCGGGCGTGTTGATGGGTCCGCCGTGCGCCAGAAAAAAGATGCCGGGATTGACCGCTTTGGCCGCATCGATGATTTGCTGCGTACGCTCGATCGCTTCGTCCATCGAGCAGCTGGCATCGGTCACGCCGATGGACCCACCGACCGTGGTGCCGACGTGGGCAATTACCGCGTCCGCACCGGCTTCGGCCATTTGGCGGGCTTCCTCGGGGGTGGCGACATAAACGATGGAAAACAAATCCATTTTACTCGCCAGCTCCACCATCTCCACTTCCTTTTTAAACCCCATGCCGGTTTCTTCCAGCACCTGCCGGAACTGTCCGTCGACAATGCAGTGGGTGGGGAAATTGTTAATCCCGGAAAAGCCCATGTCCTTCACTTTCAGCAGATGGTGCCACATCCGCCGGCGGGGATCAGAACCGTGCACTCCGCAAATCACCGGAATTTCCTCCACCACCGGCAGGACTTCAAACTCACCGATTTCCATCGCCACCGCATTGGCATCACCGTACGCCATCAGCCCCGCAGTCGAACCATGACCCGACATTCTAAACCGTCCGGAATTGTAAATGATCAGCAGGTCGGCGCCCCCTTTTTCGATAAATTTGGCACTGATGCCCGTTCCGGCTCCGGCGGCAATGATGGCTTTCTGGTTATTCAGGGTAGCTTGCAGGCGCGCCCGGACTTCAGCTCTCGTATAGGGATTTCCTTTTCCCGTCCATTGGTTCGGCATAAGATACGTCTTGCTTTATTTTCGATCTACTAATTCCAGTAAACTTGCGACCAGTACCTCCGCGAAGGCCGGATCATTAATGTGCGTGGGCGACTCAATCAGTCGGACCCGCCCGGACAGATTGGATTTGATGGCGTCAAATAGCACCCGGTCGACTTCGGGCTGGTAAAAAATGTTTCCGGCAGCGTCAATCTGCGAAAGACCCTTCAGCGGCAGAACGACCGTTACACCGGCCTTCGACTGGTTGACTTTGTGGGCCAGCAGCCGGCCGAGCTGCTCGTTCTCGGCGGCATCGGTTCGCAAAAGGGTGACGCTGGGCGCCCAGCTGTACAGTTGCCGGTGCTGGTAGTGGGGCGGAACCGTGTCCGGCTGGCTGAAATTCACCATATCCAGACAACCCGGTGCCACCACCTGCGGGATATTCATCCGGGCTGCCGCCATTAGCCGGTCGGGTCCGGCGCTGCAAACCCCTCCGCATAATTCGTCGGCGAGCTCGGTTGTGGTTACGTCCAGAACGGCATCAAAATGGCCTTCCTCAATCAGGCTTTCCATCGTGTGTCCGCCGTTGCCGTTGGCATGAAACGCGATGACTTCGTAGCCCAGGGATTCCAGTTGAGCGGTGCAACGATCGACGCAGGCGGTGGTATTGCCAAACATACTGATCGCAATCCGGCCGACCGGTTTTTGGTGCATTGCCGGAGGCACTGTCACCATGGCACAAATGGCCGCAGCCGCCTGTTCGATAAGCTTCGACAGCATTCCATTCAGACCGGCCACGTCGACCACCGAGGTCATCAGGGTGATGTCTTTGGTGCCCACCTGCCGGGTCAAGTCCTTGGCGGCCATCGTCGATAGGCAAAGCTTGGGCACGCCGAACGGAATGGGCTGCATGGCCGCGAGCGACACGAACGTGCCGCCCCCACCGCCCATACCAATGGCCCCCTTCACCAGTCCTTTCTGAACCAGTTGCGCCACAATGGCGGCTGCACCCGCGCCCATCATCTCGATGGCCCGGCCCCGGTCACGGCTTGCCCGCAGGTCCGCCAGCGACTGGTTGGCGGCTTTGGCAACGACTTCCGCATCGTAATCAATCGGAAAATCGACGAAGGTTTCCATCACACCGGAATTAACGGTAATAACGGATTCACCCCGCGCCCGAATGCCGTTCAGCAGGCAGGAAAAGGCGGGGCCTTTCGTATCAAAACAGCCAATAACGACGATGGAGGGGTGCATATACCAGAAAGAGCGATTTGTAAAAATCTAACCCTCCACGGGCTGATTTATCGAAACTTTCGGCCCGGAAAATGACAAAAACCGGTGCCTGGCGTTATTGCAACACCCCGCCGATCCGGCACATTCCCCCATTATTCTTCCGGAAAATCGAATGTAATTTAACGGTTATCGATGGCCCTGAGCGTGGTGCCGTTGGAGCCATCGATAACCGTAAACCCTAAACCACAAAACCGGCTATTGTTTCACCAGGACGGTGATCCCTGCTTGAACCGGCATCGTTTTATGTGATGTGACCACGCATCCCCCATCGGTTGGACCCGATTCGTGGACGGTAACCACCGAGCCGCTGAGCTTCAGGACGACCTTCACCGCTCCGGTCACCCGCTCGGCGCTCACCACATCCACCGTACCGGCTTCGGTCAGTGCCTCCCGGCATTTATCGAAGTAGGAAGTCCCCGAGATGTAATCCTGCTTCCCCGAAAAATCCATCGCCTGAATCGTGGTTCCGTGCTGGTAATCAGCCGTAAAGGCGTGGGCGCCGACCGACAGGTTATCCAATGTGATCTGAAGGGTCCCGTCTTTGCCTACCCCATTGTCGCCGATTACCGAGACCACCACCTGTCCGTTTACCATCGCGGCCAGTGCATTCAGGCGATTGTCAAACGAATGGCCATTGATGGTCAGGTAATCGCCTTTGGCGATGGTTACATTGCTAAGGAGCAGCAAAACCGCCTTCGATCCCGGATTTTTCAACTCAAGGGATAGGGCGACCGGATTCGGCTCCGGTTTTTGGGCGGGTGCCACATACAGAATTTTTCCGGTTTGCCGGTTTTGGGAGATGGTCCCGTACCGGTGGTCTTTCGGAGCGGAGGCTGTCCAGTCAGTGCCGTTGATAAAGAGCCTGGCAACATCTTTGCTGGCATCCTGCAGCTGCAACGCGCTGAGCAAATCCCCTTCGGCAAACGTGGTCCCATCGCCCCCAACGCGGGTCAGTTTCAGTTCCAGCGTTTCATTGACGTTGATGGTGGTTTGCTCCGGCGATAACTTATACTGGGTGATCAGCGCCCACCAGGCGGTTTTTTTCAACCGGGTCGTTACGGTTTTCTTCCCTGTATTGATCGTAGCCTGTCCCGTTAACTGCCAGGCATTCCGTGCATCCTGGAACGCCACGCCCATCGCATCCACCGAGGCTCCGGTGAGTTCCTGCTCCCGGTACGTGTACGTCAGCGTTACCGGCTGCTGAAACGTCAAGCCGGCGGGGCTAATGCTGATTCCTGCACCAACGCCGTTGGGGGCCTGGTTTTCGCCCGGCTGTATCGTAATGGTAGTTTCCTTACCAACCGCACCAGCCGGAAAGCTGAGCGCAAACTGGCCATCGGATGTCGCTATCGTCCCGCCAGCCGGACCAATGACTTTTGTGGTGGGGGCACCGGTTAGTTTTCCGACCTGCGTTGGAGTTCCCAGCGTGTCGGCGGGTGTTGTGCCGGTTTCGACGGGTGCAATCGAATCCGAAGGCGTCTGGCAGGCCAGCAGGGCGCCAAAGGCGAGAATGGGTAAAAGTCTGGTAAATTTCATGCTTAAAAAGAGGATGCGGTGGGGATGATGGGATTGGATTCGACGCGGTTACTCTCGGGGCTGGATGGATCGCGGAGTGCCCCATCCGATTTTTGGTGGTTGGCAGCCCGCCATACGACCAGCGCCATTAAGCTCCACAGCAGAGCGGAGTACAGATTTGAAAAATGCAGAACTATGGAAGTTCGGCTGACGGCCATCGTCAGCGGGAACCACAGCCCCACGGCCAGCGGAATCCAGCGCCCAACGCCCCGGAGCTGTCGGGCCCGCAGCGTGGCTACCCCAACAACCAGCATGAGCAGATTACTCAGCGGCCAGGCCAGATCCAGGACCATAAATGGCAGGGGCTTGTAGGTAGGCGCCACCAGTTGCCAGAGGTTGGACAGGTTGGCAATCAACAACGTACCCAGGACCAGTGGGGTAATTCGTCGGCCCAGCCAGTCGGTTCCCGTGAGCCGCAATCGGCGCATGGCTTCTACGGCCCCCATCCAACCGGTGATGTACAAGAGTCCCCAGACACCGGTCCACCAGGAGTTTCCGAGTGGGGCGTAATACGCTTCGACGTACACGCCGATGGCCAAAAAGGGGGCGCCCATCAGGGCCAGAAGACAAAGTTGTTTCGTGTTCATAGGAGGCAAAACGCGGGATCTTCTGCGTTTCGATTGGCAAAAGTGGCCTCCAAATGGCCCGACCCAAATCCAATCCCGCACCAATTGCGATCTTTGATTCGCCAATTGCACGCACCTGGGTTTGAATTGTAGCAGCCATTCCGCTGCGGATCAGGGGAAAGCGGGGATAAGGCAGGTAGGTGGGTCGTTCACCGGTTCGTTGCTACTTGGGTAGTCCCGCTCGCCACGCCAGCAGTTTTGGCCGCATGGTGTTGACCAGCCCGGGCTGCTGACCGGCTACATCCGTTTGTTCGGACGGATCGGTGGCCAGATCATACAGTTCGATGCCCGAACCATCGTCGTTGACCAACAACTTCCAGTTGCCCTGCCGCATGGCCAGATTTGGGCTTTTGGCGCGACCGGCCGGGTAGCGAAATGATTCCGAATTGCGACCATATTCCCAAAATAAAGCGGTTTTACGAACCGCCGGTTTTCCCAGGAATGCTGCGGCCATGTTTTCCCCGTCGGCTTCAGAACGTTTTCTTTTTTTACCGGCCAGATTCGTAAAGGTGGGCATCAGGTCGACGGCACTCACGATGGTCTGGTTATCAACCCGGTTTTTTGGCGACCGGGCCGGATAGCGAACGATGAAGGGCATTCGAATGCCACCTTCGTAGAGGGAAAGCTTACTGCCCCGGAAGGTTCCCGACCGGCTTCCCTGAAAGGTCGGTAACGCTCCGTTGTCGCTGGTAAAAACAACAAGCGTGTTTTCATCGATGCCTAAGGCCTTCAGACCGGCCATCAGCCGGCCAATCTGCTGGTCCAGCTCGGACAAAACCAAGTTGAATTCCCGGGGTTTTTCGGTGCCCTTCGGAAACTCGTTGAGGGTTGTTTCGTCGGGTACCCAGGGGGTGTGCACATCGTCGGGCCAGAGGTTAATGTAGCAGGGCTTGTCCGGGTTGCGCTTCAGAAAATCGAGCGTTCTATCGACAAAGTAGGCCGTGCGGTTCCAGCGTTTGACGCTGTCCGATTTCGCCCAGATCCAGTCGGTGGACGTAAGCAGCGGGTCCGGATCGGGGCTTTCCCAGGTGCTGGCGTATTCATCAAAACCGTACTGGCGAATTCCGGGGGCATTATCCACATCGCGCCCACCCCCCATGTGCCATTTCCCGAAGTGCGCCGTAACATACCCCTGCGTTTTGAGTTCACGCGCCACGGATGGCGCCGAAGCGGCCAGAAAGTCAGCCTGTTCGCAGGTGCGGTTGTGTTTTCGATCGGCCAGAAACGAGGTAATCCGCCATTTGCCGGGAACGGTGCCCGTCATCAGGCCCACGCGCGAAGGCGAACAGATGGGAGCCGCACTGTAGTAGTTGGTGAACCGGATTCCCTCCGCAGCCAGGCGATCAATGTTGGGGGTCGGGGGCAACGAATTGGCAGTCAGGCTGGATCGGTAACAACCGACATCGGCAGCCCCCATATCATCAATCAGAATCAGGATAATCGTGGGTGGCCGCTGGATTGGCTTCGCCCTGAACGCAGGAGTTGAGGTTTCAAAGCTGCTAAACAGCACCGCAATACAAAACAGGGGAAGGAACAGGTGAATTTTCATCTTCGCAAAGCCATCGAATTAGAAAGTAAAAGAAGCGATTCCCGGTAGATTCCAGCGAATGTATACGCGAAACGTTTACCGATACAAACTCATGGCGTCTTTTTGGAATCACTTATTTCGGTAATCTCGTAAAGAACCGCGCTCTTTTTAGGCTGGGCATCCAGGTGAAGCCATTGGGTATACTGCCGGGTAAAGACGGCTCCGTAATAGAAAATCAAGGAACTATAAAAGACAAATAACAGCAGAAGAATAAAGGCACCGGAAGCGCCATACCGGGAATTGATCAGATCCGGAACGAGGAGACGGCCCAGAAGGGCTTCGCCCAGCTCGTACAGCAGGCTCGTGACAAAGGCCCCCACCCAGACGGCTTTCCAGGGCACGCGCAGGTCGGGCAGGCACTTGAAAAGCGCAGCAAACCAGACCGCCATGAATAAAATCGAAAGGACGCCGTTCACGGTTTCATCCAGGATCGACCCCCTTTCCACCTGCGAAGCCAGCTGATCCAGTGCCAAAGAGCCCGTCACCAGTAAACCGGTAAAGATGATAATGCCCAGGGCCACCAGCCGGTCTTTCAGCGTGTTCAAAATTGTTCGCTCGGCGGTGGCTTTCACATTCCAGAGTTGATTCAGGGAATTTTTGATGACCATGAACAAAGCCGTTGAGGCCAGTAACACCAGAACAACGCTCAGGGCGGTCCACAAAAAATGGGAAGGATTGGGCTGCAAATGGTTGGAGATGTCGTTCAATTGGCGGGCACTTTGGTAGCCAAATAATTGGCCCAACTGCCGAAAAACCTGCCCTCGCACTTGTTGCTGATTGAAAACCGGACTAAAAACCGTACTCAGAATAATGACACTGGGTGGCAGCGCAAAAAAGGTAAAGAACGCCGTTGCGGCTGCCATGCGAACCGGATCATTGTCCTGAAAGTTCGTCAGGGTTTGCTTAAACAGCCGAAGAAAAACCGCTACCTTTTTCAATACGCGATGAGTTACTATCCAGATCACAACCGTTTTCAGGCACCAAAGTTTACAATTCTAACGAACAGGTAGTGAGCTCGATGGATGATCACAACTTAAAACGGTAGGACTACGCTATAGTTCACGGAAGGACCGGGACCACGTTTATTCCCCTCCGGCCTGCACCAGCTCCACCGTTCGTTCATCCTTTAAACCGTCAAAGTACTTATCCAGAACCGCCTGAAAAACCGGGTCGGTTTTTTCGAGCAGGCCGAACAAGGTCATGCTTGACCGCAGTTTCAAATCATCCGGACTGCCCAGAATCTGGCGGGCGGTCTTTCCGTCATGCTCCAGGAGGGCGTGAGAAATTTCAACCAGCCGTCGGCCCAGGACGGGATGTTCCAGATACGCCCGGGCTTCTTCCAGATGGCGAATGGCGTAAAACCGGGCCGTTTCACTAAAACCCAGTCCCGCGATCTGCGGAAAAATGTACCACATCCAGTGGCTCTGCTTACGACCCTTTTTGATTTCGGCCAGGGCCTGTTGGTAATCCGCTTGCTGGGCATCCAAAAACCGCGGCAGGGTGTGATCGGTTTCCATGGGCTATAAGGATAGGTGAATCAGGTAATCAATACAAATACCGGGTTTCGCTAAACATTGTTTCAGCAGGATCCTTCCGGTTTTCCCAAAAGTACCAGGAGTTGACCCATTTGTGACAGGCTTTCAGCGCCCGCGTGCCGACCTTTGATCTATCCAAACAGACACAAAAACACTCTAAACAAGATACGCCATGAAAACCATCTTCAACACCCTGCTCGTCGCCCTGACCTTGACCGCGGCCAGTTTCAATGCCGCTGAGGCTAACCCGAAAGAACCTAAAAAAGTAGCTGCCTTCCAGAGTGGCATCTTCACGACCATCGACGGCAAACTCCAGATTGCCGTTCAGAAGGAAACCACCAGTGCGGTGATGGTGCAGTTGCTGGATCAGAAAGGCAACGCGGTTTATTATCAGAAAATTGGCAAACGGCAGGACGCCATCCGGTACAAATTTGATGTAAGCAATCTGCCCGACGGCGTCTACCAGGTGTCCATCAGCAACGGGGTGGAGACGACGACCAAAGAAGTGACGC
>NZ_BAAGVR010000022.1:0-1100422 GCF_054780775.1 Larkinella ripae | reverse complement strand
CGTTAAAGTTAGCGACTAAATTCTATTTTTAGTTGCTACTATTTTCGGGGAAGCTTTCAAGACTTGCTGGCTTTATCAATGCATTGAGGGATAATAAGTATATTTTTCACTTATCACAACAAATTCTACAAAGTGCATTTTGTGAAAAATTAGGTATTGAATACACGAGACTCAAAGGGGAAGGCGAAAATTATGATACTATGTACAATGAAACTGATACTTTTTTGAAGAATATAAAAAATGATAGAAATAGTAAAATGTCCTGAAATGTCTTATTCATGCCCTGAGATGTCTTAAAAAAGCAATTTTATTTGTAGTGTTCTTAATTGATACAAAATGAGCACTATAAAAACACTACAAATTGAGCAACTAGATGCTCAAATTATCCTGTCAAAATTTTCTTCGTTAGAGTACGCTCTAAATGAGATCCGATTACAAATCACCCCTCAAAGACCTAACGTGTATCTCACTAGGCAAGAAGTAGCAGACTTATTTAAAGTTACTAAAGTCACAATCTGGGATTGGACCCGAAAAGGAATATTAAGGCCTTATCGGATAGGAAGATATATTAGGTATATACAAAGTGAGGTCTATGAATCGGCAGTATTAATTGAAAAAAAAATTCAAATCTAATCTTTAGGGTCCCATACCTGTATGAAGTTATGTAGGGCTAACAAGACGTGCGATATCCAAATTTTTTTTTGGAATATTTTCCTTATAACAAGTTAGAAAAAGACTAGAAACATAACCACCCATGATTGATACAATAACAATAATGCAGGAATTTAATAGTTCTATAGCAGTAAAAGAATGTATTAAAACTTTACAAAGATCTTATTCTCTTGATAGAATATACAGAACAACAAGTAATAACACAAAAATTCCAAAAGAGTTATATTCTTGTTGGGACAATGGGTTTAAGATTTGGATAGTTAGAAATCAACTATTTTTACAAGGTAGTCTTACCAAACTATTTTTTGGTGATAATTCTCAAAACCTTAATAAGGTTAGCCTTATTAAGGTTTATGATAAGTTAATGTCAAAATACGAATTTGTGGATTGGAGTAAAGCATACCATAAGAGGATTGACCTCGGTGTGAACATACAACTTTCCCACTCTCCTACGCTTATCACAAATAGTATTATTGGAGGGAAAAGAATGAAAAGAGCTGTATATAGAAGTAATGGCGACACAGTTAATATAGGAAATAAATCAAATCTGATAACATTTTATAATAAGAGTGCATCTTTAGTAAGAGATTTTTTTGGAACACATAAAGATATACCAGAAAATCTTTTGCGTATAGAATATAGAATGATGAGTAGCTATCCTTTAAAAAAACATTTTGGTCGAAAAGATATTACTGTCCAACATGTTTTAACAAATTTGGACTCATTACCTAAAATATGGTATGAAATGTACTCAAAAGTAGACAAGACATACACTGCAGGTATAGGATTATTTAGTACAAAGAAAGAAATGGAAATGAAAGCAATTATTGAATATGGAGTTAAAGAGATGGAAAATAATCTTTTTGAAAGCTATAAAGCTAATATGATAAAGAAAAGCACAAAACAAAATATAAGAAAATACCTCTCTGAAATATTGGATTATCAAAAACAAAATGCAAAACCATTAGACTTGATTAAAGAACTTGATAATAAAGTTGAACGTTTTGTCAAAAATAATGATTTTATTCTGCAATAACCTTTTAAAAGTACGCATATATTTTAAGGATATTACATGGGACGTAATAGTACAGGAATATATACTACGAATAATGCTCTAGCGATTAAACTGAGCTTTTTGATAAAAGAAGATTTCTTTATAAAAGATAAAGAAGTATATGGAGAACTATCTTGGACAAATCAAATTGGAAACATTGTAGCCAAAATAGCCATTCGAACAAATTATACTACTGGCGGGAAACCTTGCATGAAGATTTCATATAAAGTAAGAAATTCAATAAGTGGTCAGATTAGTCACCGAGATGAGTTTGTGTATTTGGAATCCTTACCAAGCAATCTAGGAAAAGGAGCAGTTTTATACTTTATATGTCCTGATAGTGGCAATCTTTGTCGTGTTTTGTATCGTGCTTATGAAAGCCCTATTTGGAAGAGTCTTAAATCATATAATGAACGAATTTATTATCCTATTCAAATTTCATCTAAACTAGAATATAATAGTAACAAATATTGGGGACTTGAAAATAAATTACTTGAAATGAAAAGCAAAAAATTTATTCAATATTACAAAGGGGTACAAACAAAGCGGTCAAATAACTTTGATCGCGTGCTTAATAAAATGAGATATCTTAGCAAAGACAGGTTTGATAAAGATTCACAAAACAAAAAATAAATACTTTACTTAGAAATGCAAGAAAAAATCGGTTCTGTATTTACACTTCTAAGTATTAATTCTTAGAAATTTAGGTTTTTTTATCTTTTGCTCGGCATTTGAGTGATGTATCTAGCTTTTTCTTTGTACCCCCGTCAGAATACTTTCGTTTTTTATCTAGGTCAGAATTAGAGAAGCGAGATTGAAATTATTCTTACTCAATAAAAGATCATATGCTTAAATTTTTATGTTTAAGCATATGATCCATTTTACAAGCCAATTATTACAGTAATGACAAGTTGACCTTACTGACCTTGGCCCTAAAAACTGGACATTGAATAGGTAGAGAAATTCGGGCGATTTTAAGTAGTTTAAAACTGTAAAAAATCGCTTATGAAAAAGACAAAGTTCACCGAAGCACAGATCGTTTTTGCGCTTCGGCAGGCTGATACAGGCGTACCTGTGTCAGAGGTGTGCCGGAAGATGGGAGTCAGTGAAGCCACCTATTATAATTGGAAGAAGAAGTACGCTGGGCTAGGCGTTCCAGAACTTCGTAGACTTCGTCAACTGGAGGAGGAAAATCAACAATTAAAACAGCTTGTCGCCGATCTGAGTCTGGATAAGCAAATGCTTCAAGATGTGCTCAAAAAAAGCTTTAAGGCCAGCCCAGAAACGGATGCTGGCCGCTAGCTTAATGAATGATTATCGGGTGCCTACTCAACGGGCTTGTTCCGTTGTGCAACTTCAAAGATCCTGCTGCGGGGCCGCCCGTGCGGTACTACAAGCCTCACCGACGTGATGACACGGCTATCCGTCAAAGGATTAAGGAAATCGCTCAGGTTAGGATTCGATATGGTTATAAACGGATTCATGTGTTGCTAAGACGGGAAGGCTGGCGGGATAACCATAAGAGAGTTCGGCGTGTGTACTGTGAAGAAGGTTTGAATCTTCGAAGTAAACGCCCAAGACGAAATCGAGCGGCCATTCATCGGCTTGACAGGCCCGAGCTTTCTACTATTCATGGCACCGGCCACCCGGCAAAGTTGGAGTATGGATTTCGTAGCGGATCAGCTCCTCGATGGGCGAAAAATTCGGCCTTAACTGTGGTCGATAACTTTAGCCGCCAATGTTTGGCGATTCATGTTGGTCAGTCGCTGAAAGGCGAAGATGTTGTATCTGTGATGAATCAATTAAAAGCAGTAAATTCAGCCGTGCCAAAGCGGATACAAGTTGATAATGGGAGCGAATTTATTTCCAAGGCATTGGATAAGTGGTGCTATGATAACAAGGTAACCTTAGATTTTTCGAGACCAGGTAAACCCACTGATAACCAGTTCATTGAATCTTTTAATGGAAGTTTCCGTGATGAATGTTTAAATGCTCACTGGTTCTTATCAATTAAAGATGCGCAGGAGAAGGTCGAAGCCTGGCGACAAGAATATAACGATTTTCGACCCCATAGTTCTCTCGGCAATTTAACCCCAAATGAAGTCGGGATGCGAGTGAAAAAGAAGGAAAATACAAGCCCGATTCTTCAGTTTTGACTGTCCAAGATTTGGGCTAAGGTCAGAAAGCCTGATTTTCTAGTTTTGGCTGTCCAAGATTTGGGTCAAGGTCACTAGTCCACTCTAATTTAACGATGTGCACCTATATCTGTCTGACGAAGGGCAAAGCCGAGAACATGCCTCACCCCGCCAAACTTCGGTAAATAAAGTACTCACCTTAATAATTTAAAGTACGAGAATGCACGGTTCCTTTAAAACTTGCCGATTCTTTTGAAGGAAGTAGGAGATCACAACTTAAATTCAAAATGTAATTGGGAACAAAATGTGCGTATTTTAAAGGCACCTATAATTATATGAATAACTATATTATATTGACAAAATTACTTAATAATCTTACAACTAGTTGATTCCTAAAATCAACTAAACTAACTATTAAATGTAAGAACAAGAAATCATATGAGAATGATTTACTTTGTAGAGCGTTTAAGACAAATATATGAATTTAAGTATATTCATATTAAATGATAGTATTGATTTTCAGCAAATTCCATCTTGTATATAAATGTTTGTGTTAAATTTAAAAGTCAGGTAACATGGACGTTTAGATTTTTTGATCACTTAAAACCATTACGAGGAAAATATAATTTATAGAAATAAAAGAGTGAAATTCAGTAATAGAAAGTATTAGATTGGCAACGCAGAATCTTAAGAAAACTTCACCGAGTTACGATGAAAATTTTTTAAGGCAGTAAATATTACTAATAGTAATTGAAAATGTGAACAATTAAATTCTAATATATAGATTCAAAATTCATTGAATCCTTGGAGAAATTTTTCAGCTACTGAATGAAATCTTACCTATTCTACGAGATAATAGATGATAAAGTTCTGATTATCAATTAGTTGCGATTTATGAATAATTTCGATGTGTTAAGGAAATAAGATAAAATTTTATATATTTGGATTTAACAATTTTTTAAACCTATAATCCTAAATTTTTAGGATTTACAAAAAATAAAATAACGTGAGTTCTCATCCAGAAACCTTACATGTTGCGTTAGCTACGTACCCTCAAGAAATGGGAGATGAATATGTTAAATATGTTAAACAGTCCTATAAAAAGTTCTCAAAAGATATTGATAATAACTTTAGTTTGACTACTGAACAAAAATCTGAGATTCTATATGACCCCCTAATTTACCATATATTTGGAAGTTATGACATTGCATTTATTACATTAGTTGATAGTTACAAATTTGCTCAAAAGCTTTTTATACCAGAGCCATCTATTGAAAGTAGAGCGCAATTTGGACCCAATACATACCAAGTAATTACTGGCATTTGCCCAATAATAGATGAAAACTTAGTAATTGGAAATTATTTACAATTTATAAGTGATCCTAATAAATTTCCTTTTATTTCAATTACCCATTTAAAACTGAATAATGGAATATTAATAGGTAACGGAAACGATTTTATTGCAAATGTTTATAAAATAATTGAATTAGAAAAAGAAAAAAGAGGTGATTCGTTAAATTATATTATTCTTCAATCGTTTTCGTGGGCAGAAATATGCTTAATTACATTTAGTGAAGATATTAATATTATTGCAGATTTTATAACCGCGCTTCGAGTTAAAAGGCTGATAGATATTGAAGATAATGTTGATATATTAAATAATTCACTTTACAATTTATTAGTAGACTGTGATTCATCAAACATAATGCATTCTCATATATTTTCAGATACACATTCATACTTTGGCATTGAGTATGATAAATTTTCTAATGATGAAGAGTATTTCATTGGGAAAGAACTTTATACGGAAGTCGAATGGCAGATTAAGCCTGGACATTTGGGGGATTTACTTGAAAAAATTATACCTTTAAAAGCTAAAGATAAAATTGATGAGAAAGTTAATGTTTTTGATATTAAATCTCCCTTTTTTGTGGCAGGTAAAAGTGATTATATAATACCTGAAGTGAATCCACATGAGATGAGTAATAACCAACAACTATTTTTGCTTTTAAGGAAAACAGAGAAGGAGAATAATATTTTACAGTATGTTAGGAAAATTAAAACGCGGATTAGGTTTCCAATAAAGAGTATGGAGTTTATAGTTGGTAGTAGGGAAGTTAAAGGTATTTTACAATTGAATCCTGATGTTTGGAGCAAAAAAGTTATTATAAATACTGAAAAAATTGGTGAGATAAGAAAAAAGTTAAAAGCACTTAAAGTATCTCGCCAAATGAGAGAGCAAGTGCTGAAAGTGTTTCATAATTTTAATACTGGAATTCAAGATCCAGTTTTGTTTATATATTTTATAGATTTTTGTGTGTTCATTTCTCAGTTAGAAGACCAGATAAATAATAAATATAATGAGGTCCTCGATAATGATAAATTATACCCTGTTGGTGACTTCGAAAAAGTTTTACGTAAGTATGTTCATGTATTTGAGGAAGGCTATCAAATTAGGAGCTTAAATACGTATCAGTTTGAAGAAATAAATGATTTCGATGTTGATTTTAATAGCTCTATTCAACAGATTCTAACAACTTATAATACATTAATATATGAAATTACACAAATATTTTATGAGACGAATCAACTTGGGCCGGTTGTCCAATTGAATCTCCAGAATACCGTCGGTAATCTAATTGCTATTAATTATAACGTATATCATTTAACATCACCTGAATTTGTTTTCTCAACTTTAGTTAAGGAAATTTTTAACATTATACCTTATTTTGATAAGCCGGGGAAAAACGTATATCTTGATATTAAAGACAAATTTTATAAAGAAATCATTAATAATAATTACTTATCAGAATTATATAGAGATGGGAAAATTGATTTTGATTACATATATATAGATGTAATTAGACTAATTTATACGTTTAATATGGATATCCAATTGTTTGAATATTGGTTTTGGTCATATAATTTTCAAAATTCATCATTATATAATCAAAATGGTTCATTTAGTGTTCATCATTTTGTCAAGGAATTGTTTAGAGTGTTATTTGTGATAAAATTGTTTGACCCTGAATATGCTATACAAATAAAGTGTCCCTTAAGCGAACTTGAATCTTATTGGAATACATATTTTAAAAGAATAGGTGAGGAAATTGATAATATACTTTCCAACTCAAATAATCAGCTTAAAAAGATATTTATTAATGATGCGAACATTTGGATGAAGTTAATATATACAGAAGAGTTTGAAGAGACAGATGAGTATCCACTTTCAAATTTCAATAAAGAAGTAGTGCAGATTTTGCCTAAATTGTGTCCCATTACAACTGATTACAATCATCATTTCAATGTTATGAAGCGATTAAGTTTCATTTTAAACAATTATGAAGAAAATAAACGTCAGTTTGAAATAGATAAAACTTTTCACAAATTAAAATTTCCAGTGTCCAGCAAAAGTTATATCAGTGGATTGATGTATTCTTATTTGAGAATACTATATGAAAAAAATGGTAAAAAAATATATTTACTGAAACGAAATTGGGAGACGGGTAGCCCTTTCAAAAGGTTTTATAAGAATCAACCTATTCAACCTTTATTTAGTATTGACTCATTTGGAGGTATATTTTTCACAAGTAGAATAAACCAAAGGGTTTATTTTTCACTACGTAATACTGTACTGCAGTCATTATTACATTATTCACAAGTAATGAAGCGGCAACAAATTAACTCTATTATTAATAATCCTATTCCTTAATTCAGTCATTTTATGAGTATATACACAAATATATTATGGCTTAGTGATATCCATTTCCGGGTAAAATACTCTGAAATAGACAACTTAAAGGAGTATTTTGAATCATTTATTGATACAGTTGAGGAATACCATAAAATTAAACCGATTCATTGGATCATTGTTTCAGGGGATCTCGCATATTCTGGAAGCGTCGAGGAATACGAAGCTCTATTTAATATGCTCCTCCAGCCTTTATTAGTTAGGTTATCTTTTGATTTAAGTAGTCCTAATTTAATAACTATACCTGGTAACCATGATGTAAGGTGGGATGACATTAATCTTGACTTTTATTTATCGAAAGAAACTGATTTTTTTGAACGTTTCACAAAGAAAAATAACCAGCTAAGTTCTAGTAACGTTAATGCTAAAAAATTTAAAAATATTTTTAGAGATTATTCTAATTTTTTTAGAAAATTTAGTTTTGGTAGTGATTTTATTTTGTCATCTGATTACTCTTTAGAAAGGCTTTATGGTTATTTAATAGATAAATCGAGTAAGATTATATTTGTGTTAGTGAACTCTGCCTGGTTTTCATTTGGTTCAAAAGCAGAAGATATTTTAGAGGCAAATATTGTTGATAAAAGTGATGATTGGGTCAAAAAAGCAAGAGCTGTTTTGACTGAATTTGGAGGTCAAATTGTAGGAAGAAACATTTTTCCACAACAGGATCTATTTCGTTTTATAAATGAGAATCCAGATTACCTAGTCATCACCGTGATGCATCATCCTCTACATTGGCTAGAATGGGGTGAAATGTATAATTATAGTGGTTCGGGGGCTAGCAGCTTGTTTTTGCCACATTTATTGTCTGAAACAGATATATTTTTAACTGGACATGAGCATGTTCCTGATTATATTAAAGCTAATTTATTGAATGAGGGAAATACAACTCACTTTCAGGCCGGCATGTTTTTAGAAGACAATGTAAATCAAAAAGATGCAGATAGCCAATTTCCTCATAACCGATTCTCAATCTTACAAATCAGCAACAATGACTGTTGCGTTTCTGAGTATCGTTATAAGTATAACCATTCAGAGAAGTGGAAATGTAAGCCACCGGTTAAACACACTTTATCTTCAGAGTTGAACTCATATAAGAGAAAGTCCTCTCTTAATGAAGAAATAAAATTTGCTAAACTGCATATCTCAGATATTTATATCGTTACTAACTACCTAAATAGATTTCAATTTGCAGTTGGGGCTGCTAATGCCAATGAGCATTTTACAAATAGGGATGGTTATCAAATAATAATTCAATTTCCAGTAAATGAAAGCATGATAATTGGTATTATCATGAAAAGTTATGACCAATTTAGCCAATTTCTTAGCTCTACAAATTTTATTGACAATATTTGGAAAACTTGTAAGGGTCATTATGCAGAAGGGAACTTGAGTTTTAATATCATTTGCTTAGATTTGTATGCTAGTTCTAATTCTGAAGCACTTTACTTAGATGAAAGATTGGAAAGGGGTGAAATTTTAAATTCAATTGTAGAAGATGTTGATCTTAAGTTTAATAAGTTCAAGCATCTATTTTTTTCTAGGTATGATAGTGATGATGAAGATCCTAATTGGATCAAGTTTGATTTTGTCAAGGATGCAGCTCTGAATATGACTATAATTCCATACTGGACTTTAAGGTCATAAATTTATATATGTTCAATATTTCATGCATTTCATAATTCATTTCGACCGTTTAATAAATATTTCATCCAAATTTTTGGAAAATATGTTATCTTCGTATGTTTAAAGGAAATTAATGTATTCCAATGCATACCTTTCTAAACAATTTGATTTAATTCTGGATTATTACTTTTAAGTGGTAGCCATTTGTCAGCTGCCTTACTTATAAGGTTTTTAGCTATGGAACAAGAACTTGGATTTCTCGAAGGAAGGATTGTCCTAAAGAAAGGCGAATTGAATGATCTTTTTTGCACTTTCTGTGATGTGATAGAGGAGGTAGATGGCAAAACAGTGGATGAGATAGATAGTCTTTTTCATAGTAGAAACGTAAATCTAAGTCGAATAGCTAAGCATTCCATTGATAACGAGGACTTTAGATCTTTAGAATGCCATGGTATAAGAAAGGAAAATCTTCCTTCTTATTGGTTTAGATTTATCTCTTTTTTAGCTAAATATCAACGAAATTCTTTAAATTTTAAGGAATCACATAAGCCATTTAAGTTAAGAAGCTTTGGTGTATTTCCTTTGGAAGCATACAAGTTTAAAGGTCACAATAAGCTAGATGATGTAAATTCTAAAGTTAGATATTCTTCAATTTTTGAAAAATAAATATATATTTTACAAAAGGGAAGGCCCACCTTTAATCAAAGGTGGGCCTTCCCTTTTGTATAGTACTATAACATGCCATTAATAAGTTTGGTGTTATAACAGAACAGGGACTAAACTATAAATTAATTATTAAAACCTCCTGCCAATTCAATGTGGCTTTATTCTAGGCTATCGCAAACTCTTAAAGACATCATAAAGGTAGTAAGTAGGCAAAATCGTGTAGTAAAACTTGTAAAAATGTGAATGATCTATTTAGAGTGACAATACATGTTGAGTTGAAGTAAACCCATAGAAAAGATGAATATGGCATTGGCTGTAATCTTTATTTACGTGATTTGGAGTAAGTATGTCCCTTTAACACTTCAACGGATAAAGCCAAGATGTATCTCTGTGGCTGCACCATTTTATAGAGTTGTTAAAGTACTTTGGACATATCCTATATTTTGACAGATGGAGCAGAAATTGAAAATTGATTTATTGATATTGATAAAGGCAGATTTAGAAAAGCCAAAATTGAAGCATTGTAAGCATTTGCCTATTTCCCAATTATGAAAGATTGGCAACTGATATGTTAAATCGTACATTGCCTAGAGTCATATATATTATATGGATTGTAGCTATTACTCAGATTGAAGGGGTAGAATCAGAAATTTGTTAAGTAACTTCTTCTTGAGGAGTCTGGCAGGCACATATAATGACTCTGAAACTTTCAAACCTATAGTGAAAAGGTTAGGCAGTATTTTTTTATAAAATATAACTTGAGTTTGCTGAGTCGATTAAATGTTGTCACTAAATAGTGACACAGTCAGTCAGCGTTTTATGCGTCCTTGGAAAGGGTGTTTCTTATATGATACGTGATAAAACTGGTTAAAGAAACACTAGTTATATTTTTTGGTAAGTTTTTAAGGGTTGGATAGCTTTACCTATCCAAGGTTCAATTAAGATTTTGCCGCAAGTATAACCTCATTAATATATCTGTCTCCTCTGCTTCAATCTTGATATACTTTAAAAATTCTGATTCTTTTTTGTGCCCTGTTAACTTCATTATTAGAAGAGTCGGCATTCCTCTTTTGAACATATTTGTAGCAAAAGAACGTCGAGCTGTATGAGAAGTAACTAACTGCCATTTTTCTACTCCAGGAGAGATTGTTCCCCAACCATTTGAAGTTTTGACTACTTGTTTCCCTCCTTTGGTGACATGCTTTAAAATTTTTTCATTAATCTCAGCCAACTGGCAAATTTCCTTTAAATAGTCATTTGTTTTCTGATTTGAGATACCGCTAGGGAGATGGTTATTGTATTTCGTCAGCAATTGAGTTACCGCTTCGTTCTCTATAGGAATTCGTACTTTTCCAGCCGTTTTTCGCTGTTTAATATCAAGATACATATTACCTGCTTCGTTAGATTTGATATGTTCTGGCTGTAATGTAGAGAAATCCGAAAATCGTAAACCTGTCCAAGCAGCGAAAATAAATAAATCTCTCACTTTCTCAAGCCTCGTCATTTTCGTCAGGTCAAGATTATATATACGCTGTAATTCAGCTTCAGTCAAATAAATATTCTCTGCCTCTTCTCTCAAATTTGCAAATTTGCGAAATGCAAGGTTGGTTGTAAAGCCCTCGTCTACTGCAGCACTCATAAACCCCTTCAAGTTCTCAATGTATTTGCTGACATTGTTTGTGGCATAATTGCGAGCGGTGAGCCATTCTGTAAAAGCTTTATAGAAATGACTGTCAATATTATCAAAGTCTAATGGTCGGACATATTTGGAAGCGAAGGCTTCAAGGCCATTCAAAGTCGTTTTGTAACGTCGGATTGTGCTTGGGGAAATGACACGTCCAGCTCTATTTCCTTTACTACGTACCAAACGCGTAGGACAAGTATCAATATACCATCGAACGAATTCTAGCAACGTCTTAGGCTTGTTTTTAACGGGAATAGGATTCAAGTACTCATTGATTCGAGTTTTCAATAATTCTTTCGTAATAGAAAGCCTTTGAGTTTTTAAGTCTGTAACTATACTTCCTATTTTTTCTTCTAGTTCAGTTAAAAAGTCGTTGATTTTGTCTTTGTCAGTAGCACCAACCACATTCTTGACACGGTGTTTGGCATCATTCCAATTTTTAGGATGCACTTTGAAGCCAGTTGCCACTTTTAATCGGTCATTATTGAATCGAACAATTCCAATAAGCGGAGTAGCAACTTTTGAATTAGGGCTGCGTAGGACATAAGTTATGGGAGAATCTGCTTTTCTTGCCATAGGAGTGAGAGGTTGGAATACTATGCAAATATAGAAAATAAATATTGGGGACGGATTGGGGGACGGAATTGTTTAATTCGCTTTAAATTCCTTTATACGGCTTTAATCATTAGAGCTTTTTAAAGATGTCAAAATAATCAATTTTAACATCTTTTATTCATTATTTTAGATTTTTGATGGATAGTTAAATTAAATATGTTCGAGTCTCGCCTTCGGCACAGCATTAAACCCGTAATCATTGATTACGGGTTTTTTGTTTTGGTGGTATACGGAATGGTGTGGACAGGCACTATTTGGGCGTAAATCCACGTTTTCAGGGAATGCGGTTTAGCGGGCTGCTACTTCTTTTCCTTTGGGGATAAATTTTACAACCGCATTCTTCACGGGGCTGACGGTTTTCAAATACGTATAAATTGCTCCCAGGTCCTGTTCATTCATACCGGCGTACATAATCCAGGGCATGATGGTGTTGAATTCCGGATGTTCGAGGGTCAACGGATGCTTAAAATTCGGTTGGGCAGCTGCCTGAAACCGGGCAATAAAAGCCTGTTTTGTCCAGGAACCAATCCCGGATTCGGCATCCGGAGTAAGATTTGCCGCGCGCACGGTCCCGGCCGGCATCGGAAACGACCGTCCACCGGCAAAATCCATTCCCGGTACTTTCTGTCCCTTATCATCAACGGGTGTATGGCAGTCTCCGCAACTGGCCAGTGTGACCAGGTATTTTCCATACGCGAGCGAATCGGAGGGATCGGGTCGTTTGCCGCCTTCACCTTTCGTGGGAATGGTGTTAATGATCAGATTCATTGGAAAGTCAGATTCCGGTTCCGGAATCGAGTTGTTCTCAATGGGCTTGAGCGAGCGGACGTAGGCGATAATGGATTTGATGTCTTCCGGATCGGCCTGTCCGAAATTGCCGTACGGCATGACCGGAAACAAGGCGCGCCCATCTTTGGAAACCCCGGCCGTAATAGCGCGGTAAATTTCGCCGTCGGTCCAGTCCTGCAAATGAGCGGGCGTGATGTTCCGGGCGAAGTAGAGCCCCGGAAAACCCATTTCGCGGGTAAACGCTTCTCCGCCCCGGCCTTCCGTGCCGACTACAACCGGGCCGCTGGAAATTTTCCAATCCCGCTCGGAATGGCAATCAATGCAGACGGCAACGTGGTTGGCCAGGTATTTCCCCCGGGCCAGTTGGGCGGAGTCGCCCTGGATGGTTAATTCAGGAGCCGGGCCTACATTGGGCAGCGCAAATTTGACGTAACTTATGCCACCAATTACCAGGAGAACAAGGACTCCGACGACGATGGCCAGGATGCGTACTACTTTTTTCATGCTAGAGTGATGCGTAAAGCGTAGGAAATGGGTAGCGGCCATGCTGTCCATGCGATTGATACGGGACAGAAAACCGTGTTCACAAACCTAGGGGAAGAAACCCCGATCGTCGATAAGGTCTGTTCCAAATACGATCACCAGTGTTCCACATTCACCAAACTGCCAAAAAGCAGGCGAAAAAGAGAGTGAATCAGGACTGGGCCGCAAACTCGCGGGGGGTGAGCTGGTAAAGCTCCCGGAAGCACTTACTGAAATAAGCCGGACTGGTGAAACCCACCTGATAGGCGGTTTGGTTGACACTCTGGCCCGTCCGCAGCAGTTGGGCAGCTTGCTTAAGCCGGTAGTTTCGCAGCAGATCGTTGGCGGACAGATCGGTTAACGCCTTTACTTTCCGAAACAGATTGGTGCGGCTCATGCCCAACTCCACCATCATTTGCTCCACCCCAAACTGAGAATCCCCCAGATTAGCTTCCAGCAAGGCATACAGCCGGGTCAGAAAAGGGTCGGTGGGCTCGGGGGCCGGTTGCGGTGAAGCCGGTTCGGGATTGCTCAAACTGGCCCGCACCCACTCGCGCTGCCGTTGTTTGCTGATCAGTTGGTTGCGGACCCGGAGCTGGAGTTCGGACACCTGAAAGGGTTTGGTCAGGTAATCATCCGCCCCCAGCGAAAGCCCCGCCAGCCGGTTTTCAACGGAGGATTTGGCCGTCAGCAAAATAACGGGAATGTGGCTGGTGCGCAGGTCGGTTTTCAACTGGCCGCACATTGTAAAACCGTCCATTTCGGGCATCATCACGTCCGAAATAATCAGGTCCGGCAGGTAGGCCAGAGTCTGTTCCAGGCCATCGCGCCCATTGATAGCCCGCCGAATGCGGTAATGCTCCGGCAGGCTGTCGACAATAAACTGGGCCAGCTCATGATGATCTTCCACGATCAGTACGCGGGGTTCGGCGGTTTCGTCGGCTGTGTTCCAGGCACCGGCGTCGGTAGTTCGGTGTGCTGGCGTAATCTGGTCCGGGGTAGCGTCTGGCAAATCAGCCGGTCGGTAGGGCAACAGAACCACAAACGTTGTCCCCTGGCTGGGCTGGCTTTCGACGGAAACCTGTCCGCCCTGCAACTGCACCAGTTCCTGCACCAGCGCCAGGCCAATCCCCGTACCCGGTGTTGCGGCCGATTCACTGACCTGATAAAAACGGTCAAAAATATTGGGCAGATTCGCAGCCGGAATGCCAATTCCGGTATCCGCCACGGCCAGTCTGATCTGACCCGAAAAGGTTTCCAGCGTGACCAGAACCGTGCCGGTTTTGGTGAATTTCAGGGCGTTGGACGTCAGGTTATACACAATCCGTTCCAGTTTTTCGGCATCGAACCAGTAGTCGCCGGCGATTTGGGAGTGAAACGTCAGGCCGATTCCCTGCGCCGTGGCCTGCTCGCTAAAAGGTTGCAGCCAGCGCCGGATGGATGCGGTGAGGTCGCCCCGCGACTCGTGGATGGGCATGACGCTGGCTTCCAGCTTGGACAGATCCATCAACTGATTGATGAGCCGCAGCAGGTGTTGCGCCTGTTGCTCCACGACCGAAGCCCGTCGCTGATTATCGACGTCGAGCTGGCTTTGCAGCATCTGCTCGGTAGGCCCCAGAATCAGCGTCAAGGGCGTCCGGAATTCGTGGGTAATGTTGGTGAAGAAATTGGTTTTGATCCGGTCGACGGCCCGAAGCTGGTCGGTTTCCTTCTGCCGGAGCTGAATGTCCTGGTTTAACCGGAGCCGGTTCAGGTACAGCTGGAGCAGCCCCCAGGCAATGCCTAATCCCACCAGAACATAGAGAACAAAGGCCCACCAGGTCGCCCAGAACGGGGGCTGGATTGTAATCGCCAGTTTGCGCACGTGGTAACTCCAGTGACCGGAGGTATTGGACGCATTCAACAGCAATTCGTACGTACCCGAAGGGAGATTGGTGTAAATGGCCTCGGGCCGGTCAGACTGCTTCCAGTTGGTTTCCAATCCTGCCAGGCGGTACCGATATTGATTTTTGGTCGGCTGATTGAATTGCAGGGCCGTGAATCGAATGGTCAGGTAATTCTGATCATGCGCCAGGGTAAGCTGGTTGGTCGCCTGAATGGGTACCTGACCCAGGATGGACCGGTTTTTGGCCGGGATGGTATCGGAATCTCCGGCCGTTGGAAAATCCTGCTGAATGACCCGGTTGTTGATTTGCAGTTCGGTTAACTCAACGGGCGGAGCAAATGTATCCTGGCCGATCTGCTGGGGATAAAAAGCCGTAAATCCTTCCAGCCCGCCCATGAGCAGCCGGCCATCGGGAAACTGAAGGCAGTGGTAGCTGTTGAACTCATCGGCCATGATGCCGTCATCCCGCGTAAAGGTCTGGGTCGTAAACGACCGGCGATTCATCCGGCAGAGTCCTTTGTTGGTCCCCATCCATAAATACCCGTACCGGTCCGGTTTTACCGAGTACACCACATTGTTGGGCAGGCCGTCGGCTTTGGTAAACCGGCGGACCTGACCGGTTTTCTTGTCGAAGCGGCAAACTCCACTGCCGAAGGTCCCGATCCACAGAAGATTGGCGTCGGCCGGATCGGCCGACAGGCTGTAGAGCGAGTTACTGCTCAGGGAGCTCCGATCGCCCTTACGGTTGACATGGTGCTGTCGCCGGCCACTCCGGCGGTCGATTCGCCAGAGCCCCCCCGCCCGGCTGGCCAACCAAAGGAATTGATCATCCACGACCAGTTCCGTAACCGGGTTGGTAATTTGGCTCGGAATCCGATGCGGGAACGAATGCCAGCGGCTCGCTTGCTTATCGAACCAGAAGGCCGCTGAGTCATAAACCGCCCAGATGCCTCCCTGCGGGTCGGTCGTCATCGGGCAGGGAATGTAGCCGGGGGCGGTCCAGCGAAAGGAAACAGGCAGCGGAAACCGCTCCGTTTGTCCGGTTTTCCGATCCAGGCGGTAGAGATCCGACGTGCCCACGTTGAACCACAAACGACCCGTAGCGTCGAAGGTTGAGCGAAAATTATAGCTGCTCAAACCGCTCAGCTTAGCCTGGACGGTTGGCCAGATGGGGGGCAAACCGAGCGAGTCGACCGTTAGCAGGTCCTGGTAAAAGCTGCGCCTATACCGACGGGTCTGGAAAGGGTTTGGTTGCAGATCATAGGTCCGGATGCCGGCACCATCCGTGCCCACCCATAACACATTCGTGCGATCGATCCATAAACTGCTGCACCCGTCGTTATGCTCGTTCCAGCGCGTCATGATCCGGATGCCTTCCCGATCCGTGAACCGAAACAAGATGTTATTCTGAGAAAAATAAACGGCTCCCTCCCGATCAATGGCCACCCGCGGAAACGTCCATTCGTTCCCCAGGGCGGGCAGCCGATAGGAACGTAACTGGCCCGTTCGGGGCTGGAGCAGCGTCAGGTAGCGTCGGGAAAAGAGCATGAGCTCGCCCGTTGAACGATGACAGATCCGGTGCAAGGTATCTTCAGGCAGTGACTCAGGATTGTGCGGCTGGCGTTGTAGGTGAGAAAAGCTACGCGTAGCTTCGTCCAACCGATCCACTCCCTTGGCCGTTGTCAGCCACATACTGCCGTCGGGTCCTTCCGTTACATCCGTCACGTAATTACTACTGAGCGATCCGGGCTGACCCGGCTGGTGCCGGAACCATTGTCCCTTGTTTTTCGTAAGATCCCAGCAGATGATGCCTCGGCCCATTGGGATCAGCCACAGCCGATTCTTCCGCGCGGCTGTGAGCCGATACGGCACTTTTATTTTTGTAAACTGACGAAAAGCCGGTTGACGGGACAGGTTGACAAATGTTTCGGTGCGGGGGTCAAATCGCTCAATATCGCCCTGGTCGGAAACGATCCAGATTCGGCCGTCGGGGTCCAGTTCGATTTGATTCAGTCCGGCAAAGGAGAGCGACGGTCTTCCGTCGGGGTCCGGTTGAAACACTTTAAACCGGTGTCCATCGTAGCGACAGAGTCCATCGCGGGTTGCCGCCCAGATAAACCCCTGTTTATCCTGAAGAATAGCGGGAACAAACGCCTGCGGTAATCCCTGGCGATCGGTGATGTGGACCGGTTTGGGGAAGCGAAAAGGCTGCGCCCGGAGCCAGCCTGCGAGCGGCAGCAGGCTGAGCAAAAAGCTTACGATTCGAAAGGTTGACAGAAAAGGATTACGCAAAACGGATAATGGACTCTGGCTTGCATCGTAAAGCCTAAACATCCGTTTGTATACTGATTTGACACGGATAAAGTCCGTTCTGCACCCAGTTTGATCTTTTTTGAAACAATTCGCTGGTCATTTAAAAAACCGGCCTGATCAGCGTGGACGTATGGGGAGTTAACAAACACCGGGCGATTCGCCGGGATGGCCGGATTGCCATGTGTGGTTAAACTGACTGAATCCCTGAAGCGCCAGAACCGAGGATTCGTTTCAATTTAACAGACACGCCCTTTACGTCCAAGACACCCAGCGGTTTTATGCACTAAGTAATTGCTGGTATTCGCTGGTTAAAATTTTTACACAATTGGCTACTGGTAAACCATCAAAAGCTTCTACCGGCAAGTCGATGCGGAAGCCATCATCATCAATTACGTAAGCGGATAAAAGAACATTACCAAGCGCCACAAAGCTACTCAGTACTTCCATTTGTATTTCAAATTCCGCGCAACAAACGCAGGGGCCAGTTAGTGAGCCATCTGAAGCCGAAAGGGAAAAATACAGAAACATAGCGTTGAAAGGTTAGGGAAGACGATTCGTACAAACCTACCGGATGAGATCCGAACGGACGATAACGTCTGTTCCAAATACCAAAACGCCTGTTCCAAATACCCTGCAAAGTCAATAAAAAGCCGCTGGACTGTTGCTCACGGCGAATTTATTTCAGCGATTTGTAGACAGTTCTAAAAACAAAACCCGGCTTGTGCCGGGCCTGTAACGTTCTATACTCAAATAATTCCTGTCCTAATTCCCGCATTTTGGATGCCACAAGCACTAAAAAGTTAGTATGCGGATGTCAGGACGGTGAAAGGGAGTTGGAAAGGGAAGAACAAAATCAGTGAACCTCTGACATTTACAATATGAAAAAACTTACTGTCAATGACGGATTATAAAAATTCGGATAATTTTTAATTAAATTCTAATATAAAGTTAATGTCACCGGCAAGAAAATTACTTAATATTATGGTAAAATATGATTAAAGTTTTTAGTGAGTAATTAATACTAATGATAAAGGCCTCTCTAGCATGAAATCGTTTGTCCTCTTCTTGTTGTCAACCTTGATTTACGTGGCTTTAGCTATTGTTATTCTGGTTATCATGGCCATGTATTACGGCCTGACGACACTCTGGATTCTGCTATCTACAGGCCTTACCAGAACCTTCCTCTTTTCAACTTCAGCCAAAACACCCCAGTTAGTGCAGGCGGGTGCGGAGTCATAAGGTCTGGAGTGTCCGCAATTATTTATTTCAAAGTCAACGCTGACCATCGCCGAAAAACGAAACGGTTGCGGATTGATTGCCATTTGACGCATCGCATCATTGTCATCACCAATTGATTAAAACCGGTTGCTGCGAAAATTTCTCGGTACGAATAAAACTTCGTTTTCTCCTGCATCACTATTCCGTACGATTCGTCGAAGGTGCGGAAGGCCGCTTTGCCCGGCTGGAATTCCAGCCGGGCTTTGTTGGTAATATGTCTAGCGACAAAGCCCAACTGCCGCAGTGATCAGTAGTCGAGCCGGATTTCGGCCTGGCCCGAAAAGGATTTTATCGAGACGGTTTCCGTCTGATCATTATAGGTACCGCCGGTTACGTTCACGGGTTTTTTACCGGCGGGGTGCGGTATTCGGATCAACACTTCGCCCGGTTTCCGATTATCTGTGCAGCTCACGCTGGCCGTGATGTACCCTTTGTCTACTTCTGAAATCACGTTCGCCGTAATCGGACCGAAATAGCTCCTGACATTACTCAGTGCTATCTTCTTGCCCTGCTCCAGCCATTGGCGCGGTATCGTGTTGAACAATCGGAGGCTGGGTCCATCTTCGAGGTACAGCATCCAGCGAGTTTCCATCAAAAACCAGGCTTCCTCATGCGTCTTGTGCGGACTGACTTTAAACAAATGTTCCCAGAAGGTATAGGTTTCCCGGTCGGCGTGGGCCGCAAATGTATGGTAGTAGGTACTTAAAAAAGGTTTGGTCATACCCAACTTCGCCTGCATCCAATTATGGCGACTGTAATACGGTTGACTAAACGCGGAATTTTCCTGGTAGAAAAGCTCGCTGTGGTAGTTCAGAAGCGTTTTGGCCGCGGGCTCACGGGGGTCCAGTACTTCGCAAAAAACCAGGTACAGGGGACCAAGCATCGCATCCGGTGCCGTAAAGGTACCGTGCGACCAGAAGGTTTCGCGTTTCTGGTACAGACTTCTCAAACCGGCGCCTTCCGTCCAGGGCGGGGCCGTTGGACACCAGGTGCCATCGCCCAGCGGAACAACCGGCGACAAAGCCACCGCGTTAAAAAACGACTGGCGGATATCGTCTTTCCAGGCGTCGGCTTCCTTTCTGATTCGTTCGGATTGGGAAGGGTCAATACTGGCCAGCATTTCGGCGCTGCGGCTCATCCCGAGGTAGGCGTAGCCGTTGAGCATGAACTGATGAAAATGATCTTCGGGGTCCGCTACTTTTCCTTCGATCATCCCGTACCCCCGTCCGCGCAGTTCCGCCTTCTTGTTCCGGTTGCGCCAGCCGATCAGGTAATCACAGGATTTAAGGAGTTTTGCTTTATTTTTTTCGAGCCATTCCCGGTCGTTCGTATACCGGAAGTATTCGCCCATGCTCCATAAGGCGGCCCCGGTTTCCACCATATAGCCATTGAAATTCTGGATAAAACCGTCTTCGTGCTGCTTGTCAAGAAAGAAATCCAGCGACCTTTTTGCAGTATCACTCCAGCCCATGGAGGCATAAAACTGAATGATTGGCGAACTTTCCGTTCCGATGGGGGAGTAGACGCCAATGGTAGGGGCAAGCGTGGCGTTGGGTTCATTGCCGTACGTAATCAGGTCGAGGTGTAACAATCCGGCCCGGATCATTTCGTCGATCCGCTTCTCGGGGACCTGTATTTGCGCGGCTTTCCCTAATTTGGCGAGCCAGAAATCCTTGCTTTCGGCGTACCGCTGATCAAAGGTTTGCATCGCCAGTTGCGCAGCCCGTTCCTGGGAAACCGGACTGTGGGGAATAAAAAAATCAAACAGCGCTTTTTCACCGGGTTGCAGCAAAACAGAAATTTCTTCACCCGGCAGCGGTTTTCCGTTCAGTTTGGAAACACAAAAAACCCGGTTTTCCGAATAGGCTGAAAACCCGGTTTTTGCGTCGAAACGATACGGAAATTTCTGCCACCACATCGTGCCCGGACGCGGGGTCTTGAACCAGGCGTAGCGGGGCACGGAGCCGGTATTGACGACCTCCGATCTGAAAAATAAAACGGTTTCCTCGTCCGGATTTAGGGCTTTTTCCGATTTGGTTTTCACCTGTTCCTGCTGCTCTTTGGTGAACATGTGGCCGCCACTGAAACTGTCGGCCACCAGAAAATCCGTGCCTTTCTGCTCCGTCAGGGGTGATTTTTCCAGGGATACAAAGGTGGTGGACTGATAAACGACCTCATCGTCGGTCAGCGTTGAGTGTAAAATCGGTAACGTGCCCTGTTCCAACCGGCGCGTGACATTCTCCTGTACGCCAACGCCCCGGCCGTACGTGTACAGATAATGGGCCGGTTCATTTTTTGTCTCGGCCAGTCGCAACGCGGTCGACGACCGTTTGGGGGAAATAATGGAAGCTTCTCCCTGGGATGCGTCCGAGAGGTTTTCGACAATCTCGAAAATCCTAAAATCCCGGCTGGTTCCCAGCCAGGTGGGAACCGTCATGTTTCGGACCTTCTTCTCAACCGAGGAAAAAGAAACTTCCCGCTCGGTTTCAATGCGTTGCAGCTTGGTCATCGTTTTCCGCGAACGTACGGTGGTCTCCACCTCCTGGTACGACCGTTTATCCGTCGCATTCAACACCACGGCGCCATAATCCGGCAGATAGATGGGGGAAGTGGACGTAACATCCCGAAGGAAAAATGAAAAAGGATGTTTGGCCGTTTTGATGGACACGACGGTGGCCCCGGTTCCGTATTCGGTCCGGGCGCTGTCAATCGTTATCAGGATGCCGGGACGACTGCTTACCCCCAGCTGAAAGGCGTTGGCTTTTACCTTGCCTTTTCCCGCCGATCCTTCGATTTTACGCAAAAAACCGTGCTGCACCTGAACCGTACCGGATGGCGTCGTGCCTTCTTTCCATTCGACCCTGACCTGTATTACGTTCTGAGAAAAGGCCGTTGAACCCAAAACCGCCAGCAAAAAAATGAAGGTATTAGAAATCCATTTGTAATCCATAACTGAATGCATTGGCGACAATTTCTTGGTAAAAGAATCAAAAGCCGGGGGTATAAATCAACGGCGCGAAAAACAACACCGGGTAATCGCTGGCCTGGACACTCAGGCTGGCCCAGAGCGAACATAAGGCGGTTTTTAAGTAGATCATGGACTAGGAAGAAGGGTTAAGGCGGCAAACGTCAATTAGCAAAAGTACCCATAGAGCCCCATCAGCACTTCCAGAATTGGCTACTACATTTCATGCTGGGACAATCCATTCGAAGCGGTGGGTTGACAAGCACTACTTCGGGTGGGGCATTGCCTATAAAACTACTTGTCATTAGCTTAAATTGGTAATAAAGACCGAAAAAATGGCACAAAAGCATCGTTTTTTGCTAATAAACTGGAATTCTTGAGTTCTTCAAAGCGGTAAGTTTACAGTGCGGAATCTATAAGTTTTTATAGAAAAAATAATACATAGTAAATAGACAAGATACGCTGATTAGAAACATTGCGTTTTTCGGTTTATAACAATACCTGGCTATTCACCACTTTTCAACCTTTACCAATGAAGCTTGTCTGGTTTAACCTCCTGGCTCTGTTATCGACCTTTTTAGCTCACGGAGGCAATCAAACTACTGATTTGAAAATCAGTAATCTGCGAACAGAATATCTAGTGAATCCTATTGGAATTGACGTCAAGCAACCCCGCCTGAGCTGGGAATTGGTTTCTGATAAGAAAGCGCAGTCTCAATCGGCTTACCAGATCCTGATTGGTACGGATTCCCTGGCCCTGGCAAACGATGTCGCTAACGTATGGGATTCAAAGAGGGTGGAATCCGACCGAACCAGTCAGGTGAGGTATACCGGCGGCAAACTGGCTTCCAGAACCCACTATTTCTGGAAAGTCCGCGTCTGGGATGCCAGCAAGACCGTTAGTTCGTGGAGTCCCATAGCCAGCTGGTCGATGGGGCTGCTACAGAAAGAGGACTGGCAGGCACGCTGGATTGGAGCGCCGGCAGAAAATGTACCGGACAGCGCAAAATTCAACATCTGGCCTGGCTTTCAGTCGGGTTCTAGCGCTACGGAGAATGCAGTTAATCAATGGGCCGATGTTGATTTAGGCTCGGCGCAGGAAATTCGCCAAATCAAGTTGTACCCGGTCGATTATAAACTTCACGCCAACGGCTACTTATTTCCCCGGCGTTTCAAAATCTTGGTATCGGCTACCGCCGATTTTAAAAAGTCAACCGTAGTCGCGGACGAAAGCGCCCGGGATTACATTCAGAAAGGGCTGGAACCGTACAGCAAACCGATTACGCCCGTTACCGGCCGGTACATCCGGGTAGTCGTCAACAAACTCGGAAAAACGGACGAGGGGAAGTACGCCTACGCCATCGCCGAGCTGGAAGCCATCAATACCCGTTCCGAAAATGTTGCCTTGAAAAAACCGGTTGTCGCATCCGTTCCGTACGCGACGTTTCCTGCCTTTTCAGCGGAAAACTGGACCCCGGCCAAACTGACGGATGGGGCGCACACCGGCAGCTCGGCTAATCGGAAGCCGTTCAAAACGTCCATACCCGCATCGCCTTTGTTGCGGAAAACCTTCACGGTAACGAAAACCGTGAAACGGGCCACGCTCTACGCGAGCGCTTTGGGCCTGTATGAGATGACCCTAAACGGAAAAAAAACCGGGAATCAGGTTTTGGCACCCGAGTGGACCGATTACCACGAACGCGTTCAGTACCAAACCTATGACGTCACGAAATCCCTGAAAAAGGGCGTCAATGTGCTTGGTGCCATGCTGGCCGATGGTTGGTATGCCGGTGGCCTTTTTTCCCATCCGGACCGGGGGGCCTATGGATTCGACCGGCGGTTGATCGGGCAATTGGAGCTGCTGTTTGACGACGGTACCCGAACCCAGATTATAACCGATGCCAGCTGGAAGCTATTGGAAAACGGCCCCATCCAGACGGCATCCCTCTTCGACGGCGAAAATTTTAATGCGAAATTATTACCCGCGAACTGGCTAAACCCTGATTTTGACGATTCTGCGTGGAAACCGGCCATCGTTGACAAAACCGTCTCAAAAACGCTCAACGCCCAGCTCAACGAACCGATCAAAGTGATCCAGGAGATTACGCCGGTGAAGGTGGTCAAGGTGAAGGACGGTACGTACATCTTTGACCTGGGGCAAAACATTGCGGGCTGGGTGAACCTTAAAATTCCGTATAACCCAGCGCAACCCATTACGTTCAGGCATGGTGAAGTGCTGGACGAACAGGGACAGCTTTACGTCAGCAACCTGCGAGCCGCCAAGCAAATAGACGTATATACGCCCGGGTTAGAAAAAACCGTCGATTATGAACCTCGTTTTACGTATCATGGCTTCCGATACGTTGAGATTTCCGGCCTTACCCAGGAACCCAAACTGACCCACGTAACGGGGAAAGTGGTCGCGTCGGCTGCGCCTATGGCCGGTCAGTTTGAGAGTTCATCGCCCGATCTTAATAAATTGTGGACCAATATTGTATGGACCCAGCGGGGAAACATGCATTCGGTACCGACCGACTGTCCGCAACGGGATGAGCGGGCGGGCTGGATGGGCGATGCCCAGGTGTTTGCCCAGACGTCTATTTTCAATCTGGACATGAGTGCCTTTTTTACCAAGTGGGTGCGGGATATTGCCGATTGTCAACGGGCCGATGGACGCTACCCCGATTATACCCCGCAGGTCGATAAGTGGAATCGCTATTGCAATGCCCCCGGCTGGAGCGACGCGGGTGTGCTGGTCCCCTGGCGAATGTATGAAAACTACGGCGATACGGCCATTCTGGCCCGGCAGTATACGTCGATGAAAGCCTACATTCGGCACATTCTCCAAACCAATCCGGATTTGTTGTGGAAAAATGAGCGGGGGAACATGTACGGCGATTGGCTGAATGGCAATACCATCATTGCGGACGACTACCCAAAAGAGGGTGGTAAAGTGGATAACGACATCTATTCGACGGCCTTTTTTGGCCATTCAACCCGAACCGTCGCCAACGTGGCCAGGCTGCTTGGTCATCAGCGGGATTATGTGTTTTATGACTCGCTGGCAACGGCGATAAAGGCCCGGTTTATCAAAGAATACATTTCCGAAGACGGTACCATTGCCGGCAATACGCAGGCGGCTTACGCCCTCGCATTAGAGTTTGACCTGGTGCCCGAAAAGCTGCGAAAACAGGCCGCAGCTCACATGGTCGAGGCCATTAAAGCGTACGATTACCGGATCTCAACCGGCATTCAATCGACGATTCGGCTGATGAATCAGTTGTCCGAATACGGGTACGCCGATGTGGCTTACAAATTACTGGAAAGCCGCCGGTTTCCTTCCTGGATCTACTCGATTGACCAGGGAGCCACCACCATCTGGGAACGCTGGGACGGCTACGTCAAGGGCCGTGGTTTTCAGAACGTCGGCATGAATTCATTCAACCATTACGCCATCGGCGCCGTGGGCGAATGGATGTACCGGAGCATCCTGGGCATCAATGCCGATTCGGCCGGTTACAAGCATTTTACCATTAAACCGCGTTTAGGCGGCAGCCTGACCTGGGCCAAAGGGTCTTATCATTCCATTGCCGGCAAAATTGCCGTAGACTGGAAAGTCGCAAACGGCACCTTCCAGTTAGCCGTTCAGATTCCGGCGAATACAACGGCTACCGTGTTCCTGCCGACCGGGAAAAACATCAGCGAAAACGGGCAACGGATCGCTGGATCAAACGCTATCCGAATCGTTGAAACCACGGAGGCTGGTACGGCCTTACTCGTGCCCTCCGGTAGTTATACGTTCAGCGTAGCCTTATGAAGTATAGAAACATAACGGTGCTGGTCGTCTTATTGTTAAACGTAGGGATTCCTGTAAACGCGCAAATCCGGGTGGTTGCCGCCTTGTGCGACAATCGGGCTAATCCAGTCGGTATCAACCCCCGCGATCTGTTTTTCTCCTGGGAAATGCAATCCCCAAAACAGGCCGTTAGGCAGTCGGCGTATCAAGTGGTTATTGCCTCGTCGAAAGCGAAGCTGACGGCTGGCCAATTTGATGTAGCCAATACCGATGTGGTGAAAAGTGATCAGAGCATTCAGGTCCGGTATTCGGGGAAAGCACTTCAGTCGGCGCAGACGTATTTCTGGAAAGTTCGGGTGTGGGACACGGATAAAAAACCGTCTGCCTGGAGTGTCCCGCAACAGTTCACAACGGGACTGTTTACCCCGGCGGATTGGAAAAACGCCCGCTGGATCGGCTACGAAGAGATGCCCGACTCGGGGCGGATTGTGCCCTTCGTTCACCTGAAAATGAAGCCGGGTGATCCCCGGATTTTTAAAAACGCCCGGTCTCCGTTACTTCGCAAAGAATTTACAACGGCCAAGAGAGTAGCGAAAGCGCTCTTGTTTATCAGTGGTTTAGGTCACTATGAAGCCAGTATCAATGGCCGACGGATCGGAAACGCTTTTCTGTCGCCCGGCTGGACCAGTTACGATAAAACCATTCTGTACAATACCTACGACATTACCGGGCAACTACGTCCCGGAAGCAATGCGCTTGGGGTTATACTCGGCAACGGGTTCTATTCCATTTCGCAGGAGCGGTACGTGAAAGGAACGGGCACCTTTGGGAACCCCAAACTGATTGCCTTGCTGAAGATTACGTACACTGATGGCCGCACGGACTACGTGATTTCTGACCAAAGCTGGAAAGCAACACCGTCGCCCATTACGTTCAACACCATCTACGGCGGGGAGGATTATGACGCCCGTCTGGAGCAAACAGGATGGAACACAACCGCTTTTTCGGACAAGACCTGGAACGATGCGGTTTTAGTGACTACGCCAACCGGTAAACTTTTGCCCGAAATTGATTACCCCGTCCGGTTTCTGGATTCATTAACCGCCAAGAAAACGACGGTGGTCGGACCCAATAGCGTTGTGTATGATTTTGGCCAGAACTGTTCGGGAGTTCCCAGCATAAGCGTGCGAGGGAAAGCCGGTCAGACGCTGAAAATTACGCCGGCTGAGTTGCTTCATGCGGACGGTACCGTCAATCAGGCGGATGGCGTTACACCCCATTCGTATTCGTACACATTAAAAGGTGATGGCGAAGAAACCTGGCAACCCCGGTTTTCTTATTTTGCCGTACGATACGTTCAGGTCGAAGGGGTTCGGGCCAAAGGCGAAGGTGCCGATCTGCCGGTCGTTACGGAATTGGAAGTGCTTCACAACCGCAATGCCGCTCCGCAGAATGGTCTGTTCGCGTGTTCGAATGCGTTGTTTAACCGGATCTATACCCTGACGGATTGGGCGATCAAAAGCAATCTGCAAAGCTACATTACCGACAACCCCCAGCGGGAAAAGCTAAGCTGGCAGGGCGAGCAGAATTTCATGCGTACGGCGATCAATTATACATTCAACGTCTACAATCTGTACCGCAGCCTAATCCAGAACATGACCGACGCACAGCACGAAAGTGGCCTGGTCCCCGACATTGCCCCGGAGTATATACAATTCGACGGCCCGTTTGTCGATTCGCCCGAATGGGGCACCACAGCCATCCTGGATTCGTGGTTTCTGTACCGGTTTTACGGCGATACGTCGGTGGTCCGCAAAACCTACCCAATGATGACCCGGTACGCGGATTTTCTGGAAAGCCGCGCGGTTGACGACCTGCTGCTCTATGGCTTGGGCGACTGGCTGGATATTGGGAAAGTGACTCCGATTGGCATCACCGCTACGGCTTATTATTACCATTCCATCACCGCCTTAAGCACCATGGCGGAGCTGATCGGGAAACCGGACGATGCCGCGCGTTACCGGATGCTGGCGGCCCGCATCAAAACGGCGTTCAACAAGAAGTTTTTCAACCCGGACACGAAACTGTATGCAACCGGTAGCCAAACCGCGATGGCGATGCCGCTCAGCATGGGGTTGGTGGAGGAAACGTACCGAAACGACGTACTGAACAAACTGGTAACGAATATTCAGTCGATCGACGCCCACCGACTGACCGCGGGCGACGTTGGGAACCGGTATCTGATCAAAGCGCTCTCTGAAAATGGGCACCCGGAAACGCTGTTTACCATGACCAATCGCGACGACGTGCCGGGCTACGGGTACCTGCTGAAAAAAGGAGCAACGGCGCTGGTCGAAACCTGGGACGGAAACCAGTCCCAGAATCAACTGGCGATGGGCCATATTCTGGAGTGGTTCTACGAGGGCATTGCCGGTATTGCTCAGAAGGAAAATTCCGTCGCGTTTAAGCACCTGAAACTTCGCCCCCAGCCGGTCGGTGATCTGACCTGGGCCAAAGGTAGTTTTCACTCGCCATACGGCTGGATAAAAACCAGCTGGACCCAAACCGACAGCCGGTTTAGCTATCAGGTAGAAATTCCCGTAAACACCCGGGCAACGGTTTATCTGCCTGCGAAGGCCCGTTCAAAAATCCATAAAAATGGGAAACTCGTCCGGGCTTATAAAACCGAGGGCGATACGGTTTTGCTGGAACTGGGTTCGGGTACCTATGCGCTAACCGTCGAGTGATCAACAGAACAGACTGAATTTGACGAAACGATGAGAGGATTAAAAAACAAAATTATCGTTATTACCGGCGGCCTTGGCGATCTGGGATATGCCACCGCCGTCCGGATGGCCGAGGAGGGTTGTGTGGTTGTTCTGGTTGATCTTCAGCCCGATACAGATAACAAAGCGTCAGTCCTGGGGGCCCATTTCTGGCAACTGGATATCAGCGATGAAGCTGCGGTGGCGGAAACCTGCGCGGCCATTGAAAGCGAGATCGGCCCTGCTCACGTACTGATCAATACCGCAGCCCGGTTTATCTTCAAAGGGGTCGACGCGACGGCCGAGGAGTGGCAGCAGATCAATGCGGTCAATATTGGCGGTACGTCGCTGATGGCTAAATACATCGTTCCACAGATGAAAGAGAACGGCGGGGGCAGTATCATCAATTTTTCATCGGTGAGCGGTTTTGTCGGACAGGCCAATTTTGCTACGTACAACGCCACCAAATTCGCCATCCGGGGGCTGACCAAATGCTGGGCGCAGGATCTGGCGGTTTTTGGTATCCGGGTGAACACCCTTTGTCCCGGCTACATCTACACCAGCGCCTTTATTAATTCATGCGAAAAATTAGGCCTGAACATCGACGAAGAAGATCGTCGGGCGTCGGCGATGCACTTACTGAACCGGCAGGGACGTCCCGAAGAAGTAGCCGCAGCAGCCGCCTTTCTGGCCAGTGACGATTCTTCCTTCATGACCGGCAGCGACTTATTGGTTGATGGCGGCTACTTAGCGAAATAAACGATGAAACTTGTCGATCTTTCCCACCCCCTGGTCCACGGACAGCAAACGTTTCCGTCTGACCCCAAGCTGAGCATCGTTCCGCACGGAACGACCCGAACGCTGAAATACAACATTACGCAGATCGTCATGGGGTCGCATCAGGGAACGCACCTGGACGCCATGTACCACTTTCTGGACGATGGCAAAACACTGGACCAGATGCCTTTGGAGTGGTTTTACGGGAATGTGCACGTACTCCGTATCCCCAAAGAGGCCCGGCAGGAAATTACCGTTGCTGATTTTTTACCGTATGAACAGCTGCTGGTGCCCGAGGCTAAGATCATCTACGACACGGGCTGGTACAAACACTTCGGGGAGGATGATTTCTTTGAAAATTTCCCGTCGCTGACGCAGGAAGCCAGTGCGTATCTGGCCGACCGGAATATCCGGATGCTGGGTATGGACACCCCAACGCCCAGCCGCGACTGGTACGAAGTGCATCACATCCTGCTGAAAAAGGAGATCGTCATTGTGGAAAGCCTGACGAATCTGGATCAGGTTCCGGATGAATTTACCTTCATGGGGTTTCCGCTCAACCTGCAGGGCCGCGACGGCTCCCCAATCCGAGCCGTGGCCCAATTCTGAACGTCAACTTCCTATGAAAGCACTGTTTTACCCGGAGTTTAAAAAACTTACGATTGCCGAACGGCCACTGCCTGCTTTTTCCGAAGATGAGGTTTTGCTGAAAGTACTGGCTTGTGGCATTTGCGGGAGTGAGCTGGAAACCTTTAAAAACCAAAGTCCGCGCCGGATTCCGCCCTTAATTATGGGCCATGAGTTTTGCGGAGTTATCGAGGAAATCGGTTCCGACGTAACGGGCTATATGAAAGGCGATCAGGTAGCCAGCAACAGCGTCGTGTCCTGCGGAACGTGCGATCCCTGCCAACGGGGGTTGACGAACTTATGCAAAAACCGGCAGATTTTCGGGATGCATCGGGGGGGCGCCTTTGGAGAGTACGTGAACGTGCCGGCCCATTGCCTGGTGCCGATGCCGGCGAATAGTACGCCACAAGCCGCCTGCATGACCGAACCGCTGGCCAATGGTATTCATATGGTTAATCTTACCCGACACTTGAAGCCTAAAAAAGTTTTGGTGATCGGGGCCGGACCCATCGGACTGGTTACGCAGCAGGCCTTTCAGTCCCTACTTGGCGTATCGGTGTACGTAGCCGATCTGCGGAACGAACGACTTTCCATTGCGCGGAAATTAGGCGCTGCGGCTACCATCAATTCCTTGGAGGAAGACCTGGTTTCCGCTATTGATCAGTTGACGGACCGCGAAGGTATTGATCTGGTCGTCGATGCTGTGGGTAATTCTCAAACGAACCAGCAGGCCTTAAAAGCCGTTCGGCCGGGCGGGGCGGTTGTGCTCATCGGTCTCTATGAAAACTCCCAACCGTTTTTTACCTACGACATTATTTTGTCTGAGAAGCAAATCATTGGTACCTACGCGGCCACGCAGCAGGAAATCAGCGAATCACTGGCTTTAATCGCTTCCGGACAAGTAGACGTGACATCGTGGGTTCACTATTACCCGCTGGATGACGGGGTGGCGGCCTTTACCGATATGCTGATGGCCAAGGCGGATCACGTCAAATCGGTTATCCTTTTTTAACTCTCTTTTTCGCCAGGTCTTTCCTATTCCCTACCATTTGGCTTTGACTTTTTATGGGTACCAGCACGAAGAAAATTGTCATTACGGATCACGGTTTTTCCAACATCAACCCGGAACGAGCGGTGTTGGAACAATCGGGTTACGAGCTTATCGACGCTCAATGTAAAAACGAAGCCGATTTATTGGCGGCCACCAAAGATGCGTTTGCCCTGATCGTCCAGTGGGCACCCATCACGGAAACCGTCATCCGAAACCTGGATCATTGTCAGCTCATTGTCCGCTACGGTATTGGTATTGATAACCTCGATCTGGCGGCCGCCCGGGAACGGCAAATACCGGTTTGTAACGTGCCGGATTACTGCATCGATGAAGTGTCGGATCACTCGATGGCCCTGGCGCTGGCGCTGCACCGGCAACTACTCTCGACGGATCAGCGGGTTCGGGAGGGCGTCTGGAAAATCATTCCGCCCGGTACGGTTCCGGCCTGTCAAGATGCTTTATTTACGACGCTGGGATTCGGACGGATCGCGCGGGTGGTCCACCAGAAAGCCGCTGCGTTCAACTTCAAACTGGCCGCCTTCGATCCCTTTGTGAGCGAAGAAGCCATGCAGGCGCTGGGGGTTCAAAAAATAACCTTTGAGGAGGCCCTGGCGAATTCGGATATTCTCTCCCTGCATTTGCCGCTCAACGACAAAACCCATCACCTCATGAACCGGGAGTCGTTATCGAAAATGAAGTCGAATGCGGTTTTAATCAATACGTCCCGGGGCAGCTTAATCAATACCGTTGACTTAGCGCAGGCCTTGACCGAAAACAAAATCGGTGGCGCCGGTATTGATGTCTTTGAGCAGGAACCGCTTCCGGATGATCACCCGATTCGCCAGACCCCCAATACGATAATTACCTCGCATACGGCCTGGTATAGCCAGCGGAGCATTCCGATTCTTCAGCAGTTTGCTGCCGAAGAAGTGTTGAGAATGATAAACGGGGAGCCCCTGAAAAACCGGGTGGTTTAGTAATTATTCAGCCGGATTGTTTACCTGAAGCTGATAGAGTGACGCCTGAAGGTACAGAGACCGATGCTTTAGCTGGAATTGTTTGGGGGACAGTTTGGTGTAGCTTTTAAACTGTTTGTTGAAGTTTGATACATTTTGAAATCCGCATTCAAAACAAATCTGCTGGATACTAAACTTGTGCAACATCAGCAGCTTGCAGGCATAGCCCACTTTCAGTTCATTAACAAATTGTGAGAATGGCTTTTGCATGCGTTGTTTAAAATACCGCGAGAAAGCCGTTGGACTCATATTGGCAATATCGGCGGCATCGGTCAATCGAATGGATGATTTAAAATTATTCATGATGTAGGCATGAACTTTGTTTAATCGATCATTCGTGTTTTCATTGATATATTGGTTGTACCCCTCGCTGGACAATAGAATTAACTCCTCAGAATGGGCCAGTAAGCTAAGAATCTGCAATAATTTGATCAATTTATGAACACCGCTTAACCCCTGGATCTGGTACATGTGATCGATGATCGCGGCCTGGGTTTTTCCCATTATTTTGATTCCTAGCCGGGAGAGTTGCAGAAAATTTTCTACCGCGTACAGTTCGGGCGTTGTAAAAAATGGTTGACCCAAAAAATCTTCTTTGAAATGGATGACGAGCGCTTCCGCTGACTGATTTTTATCTCTCGTAGGATCGGTTTTCCAGGTGTGTGCTAAATTCTTTCCAATAAAAATTAGATCGTTTTCGGTATATCGATCGATATGATCACCGACAAACCGGGTTCCGGAGCTCTTAACGATTAGCGTTAATTCGTATTCGGAATGGTAATGCCACAAGCCCGGAAAGGAACCGCTATACGTAAAGTAATTGACACTGAACGAATCAGTTTCTGTTTTTTTTACCTTTAAAAGGAGAGGATCCATAGGTTGTATTTCGAACAGCTACTCATTTTGCGGCAAAGTAAACCTTTTTCAAATACTGGATCGCTCACCGATTGGGGCGTATCCGGCCAGGCATCGGTTTAGCAGCAGGTGGGGAGTGCTCAAACTCTTTACCCGGTAGCGCATCAAATCCATGCATAATTGAACTCCTGACGTTGATGACAAGCCCGTCATCGTCCGTTCTTGAATCAGGCTCCGCCCGAAATCGGTAAACGACTAATGTCCCGGTTGATATTGAGGGACCAATCGACTCAGGCGGCTTTTTTATGTCGGTGGTGCAGATCGCTACTTTTTTCGCCGGGCTGCGGTACGGTTACCCTCTTTTCGCAACCCGCTGCCCGCCGAAAACCCTCTTTGGTATCCAGCCATTGCTCCTGAGCCGAAATCCGGACCCATCTGACCAGCCTGATCGTAAAAAGCGCACTAATGCTTTAAGTTACTTTACGTGGGTTGCTTAACCAAGTTTTTTGCCTGACTTGAGACTACGCTTCAATGATCTATTTGTTAGTCTGAAGGGGCAAGGAGCCCCAACTTTGCTACTGAGCAGACTCGTTTGGACGTGCTGGGTAAAGTGGTCCGGCAGGACCAGGCAGCCGAAGCGGTTTGAGGATTTCCCATAGTTTGGGGCAGGAACGTCAATTTTCTTCGAGATACCGGTCAGGCTACCGACAAGGATGGATCTGGTAACTGGCGTCAGCTATAAAACTTCTTCCGCTCAATAATTTCTTCGACTACATCGGGGACCAGGTAACGGATCGAACGGTTTTGCCGGAGGCAATCCCGAATGAAGGTGGCCGAAATATCCAGCAAAGGCGCTTGGATGAACTGAACGTTCGGATGCTGTTCCAACGGGCTGGGACCGCTGTTCGGCCGTGGGTAAACGTAAAGCCCGTAGAACTCCAGGATTTTTTCGTAGTTTTTCCAGTTGGGAAACTGCGCCAGATTGTCACCACCAATAATCAGCTTGAACTGGTGCTGGGGGTATTTTTCCTGCAACCGGGCGATGGTGTCGATCGTAAAACTGGGGCGCGGCATTGAAAACTCAATGTCCGTCGCCTTCAGTTTTGCATTATCGGCAATAGCCCGCTCCACCAGATCGATGCGGTCGAACTCGTGCAGCAGGCTCTTGTTTTTTTTGAATGGATTCTGGGGCGAAACCACAAACCAGACCTGTTCGAGGTCGGTTGCCGTAGCCATGGTATTGGCAATAATCAGGTGACCCAGATGAACCGGGTTGAAAGAACCGAAAAACAGGCCGATTTTCATAAGCGGATTGAAGCCCGGTTTTAGATGACGGTGCCCTGCTGCGGAATACGGTTTCCGTTCAGAAAGTCATCCGTCAGTTGCTGGGCTTTTTGCAACGCTTCTTCCAGGTCGTCGTTCACCAGAATGACATCGAACTGATCCTGAAAACTCATCTCGAAGTGTACTTTGAACAGGCGTTTCGAGAGGCTGTCTTCGGTTTCGGTACCGCGGGCCAGCAAGCGTTTTTTGAGCGTTTCCTCATCCGGAACTTTCACAAAAATGGCCAGTGCCTTGTCACCGTAGTATTTCTTGAGCTTCAAACCGCCCTGCACATCCACATCGAACAAGACGTGTTTGCCACTCGCCCAGACGCGCTCAATTTCTGATTTTAACGTTCCGTAGAAGGCTCCGACATATACTTCTTCCCACTCGACGAATTCGTCGTTGTCAATTTTTTCCTTGAAATCTTCGGGAGTCAGAAAGTAATAGTCTTTGCCGTTTTGCTCGGAGCGGCCCCGGCGGTCGCGGGTACAGGCGGAGATTGAAAAACCCAGATTTGAATTAGCGGCCAGCAGATGCCGGACAATGGTGGTTTTTCCTGAACCGGAGGGAGCCGAAAAAATAATTAATTTGCCTTCCAAAGCTGCTTATTTAGTGATTTCGGCCTGAATAGCGGCTGCAATCTTCTCGGGACAGCACTTTTTTTCGACTTTGCCCTGCAAGGCTTCCTTGATACACTTTTCAAGGTTATACATATCGATGCAGGGTTGACAGACTTCGATGTGATCCTTGAAATACTGTTTTTCTTCATCGGTTGCTCCCCCGTCTAGAATCGACTGAATTCGTTTCAGGCATTTAGCCTGTTGCTCGCAGCTTTCTTTCACAGGGGTAGTCGCTTCCCTACCCGCCATACCAACCGTAGTCGATGAATGCAATGTGCCTGACATTGGAAAAATTTAATTTATTCCAGAAATTGTTATACAATAATTTGTAGCTTGCCCTGATAACCAACTATCTATTCCAAAAAGTTTCAATTATTCATCATTTTTATTGTAACCCATTGAAGCTGCGTATTCTTTCAGCTTATCTTTCAATAGATTCCGGGCGCGGTGCAGACGAGAACGAACTGTTCCAATCGGGATATCCAGGATTTTGGCCATTTCCTCATACGTAAATCCTTCGATATCACAGAGAATAATAACCGTCCGGAAATCGACCGGCAGCGAGTTCAGCGCAGAAGCCACCTCATCGCCAATCATATCCTGCACTGTCTCGAACCGCAGATCCGTGGTGTGTTCGGTTTCTGACGCTTCATCCGAGTTGTAGGTTGTCTCTACATCCTGGTAATCGACTTTCGCAGGTTCTTTACTTTTCTTGCGATAATCGTTGATGAAGCTGTTCTTCAGAATGCGGAACAACCACGCTTTTGCGTTAGTTCCCTGTTCGAATGAGGAGATAAAGCGGAAGGCTTTTAAATAGGTATCCTGCACCAGATCGTTCGCGTCATCTTCGTCCATCGTCAGGCGGAAGGCAAAGTTGTACATGGAGTCGATGTGGGGCATGAACTCCTTGTTGAAGACCTGGTACTTCTGTTCGTCTGTATACCCTTGGAGCTGCGTATCTGACATAATTTCGGGCATCGTCGTCATAAAATTACAAATGAAAATGAAAAGGCGTCTATTTTTTTCCGGGATTCATTACATACGGTTGCGGGGCTACTAGCGATGTTTCATAGAATCAGGGGCTTAGTCGATCGGGAAGACGCTATTTACGGATAATAAAAAAGTCAACGTCAATGTTTTAGATTACTACAAAAATCAATCCTACCCGATCCGCCCGCTCGTATTGGCAAGGAACAGGACAAATTGGCAGGATCCAAGTTGAGGGTGATGGATGGTCGGTTAAGGCGGATGGATGGCCGGAAAAAGCGAGTGAAAACCGGCCGGGCAGCCGAGCAAAGAAAGGCCCGAAAGTGCCCGCTGCCGGTAAAAAATCCTTTGGATAACCGGTGAAAAAGTGTATTTTTAAAGTCCATAAACTAGTTGAGGAGATGGTGAATGAGCGAGTAATGGAGAAACTGGAAATTCTATCCGATGCAGCCAAATACGATGTGTCCTGTGCCTCCGGTCAAAGTAAACGGGCGAATAAAAACAAAGGGTTGGGCGACTCCAAAGGGTATGGCATTTGTCATGCCTTCACCGAGGATGGGCGGTGCGTATCCCTGCTTAAAATCCTGCTGACCAACCACTGTATTTTTGACTGTGCCTATTGTGTAAGCCGGAAAAGCAACGATGTTAAACGGGCCGCCTTTACCGTTGAGGAGGTCGTAGACCTGACCATCAATTTCTACCGCCGAAACTACATTGAAGGCCTGTTTCTAAGTTCGGGGATCTTCCACAGTCCCGACTACACGATGGAGCGCCTGGTGCGAATTGCCAAAACGCTGCGCACGGAGCAAAACTTTAACGGCTACATCCACCTGAAAGCCATTCCGGGCGCCAGTGAGGAACTGATGAAAGAAGCCGGTTTATACGCCGACCGCCTGAGTGTCAATGTGGAAATGCCGACGGAGCAAAGCCTGAAATTGCTGGCGCCCGACAAAAACCACCAGGATGTGATCCGGCCCATGACCTACCTGAAAACCGAGATTGCGGGTCATAAGGAAGAAAAAAAACGCAATACTAAAGCCCCGGTTTTTGCGCCAGCCGGTCAAAGTACCCAAATGGTGATCGGGGCTACGGCCGAAAGTGATCTGGATATCCTGGGTATGGCCAACCAGTTCTACAGTCAAATGAACCTGAAGCGGGTTTATTACTCGGGGTACGTGCCCATCAGCGATGACCAGCGACTCCCCTCCATCGGGACGCCCGTTCCGATCATTCGCGAAAACCGGCTCTACCAGGCCGACTGGCTGCTTCGCTATTACGGCTTTGGGTTCAATGAACTGGTCGGGATCGGGCAGCCCAACCTGGAGCTGGATGTGGACCCCAAACTAAGCTGGGCGCTGCGGAATCTGGACCAGTTTCCGGTAGACATCAATGGGGCCGATATCGAACTGATCAAACGCATACCGGGAATTGGATTTCAAAGCGCCCAGAAAATCGTAGCCGCGCGTCGCTACAGAAGGCTGCAACCGGAACATCTGAAAACGATGGGCATCGCCTACAACCGGGCCCAGTACTTCCTGGCGTTCAGTCGTCCGTTCGTACGGCAGCACGACTATGACTCCCGGCAACTCAGACAGCTGATTCTGACGGCGCAGAAAAGCAAGTACAAGTCCAGTTTTTCGACCCAGCTAAGTTTATTTTAACCGGATGACCACCCTGCTGTATGATGGAACGTACGAAGGTTGGCTCACGGCGATCTTTGATATTTATGACTGCAAACTGGAGGACGTAATTTTTGCCAAACAGGAAGCCTCCTCCGGTTTTTTGTTTGGAGCCACGCATTCCGTCACGACCGATGACACTAAGGCTAAGCGGGTTTTATTGGGTCTGCAAAAGCGCCTGTCCGCCGAAGGGCTGCGACGATTGTACAAAACGTACCTTTCCAACCTCGACAGACCCGAGGAGGTCATGTGGCGTTTTGTCCGTCATGTTTTTGACAGCCCCCACAATGTGGAAGAGGACTACAGCCATCCGGGGGTGTGGGAGGTAAAAAAAGCGGCTAAGCGCGTGGACCGGGAAACGCATCGCATGGAAGCGTTTGTTCGTTTCAAGCTCACCAAAGACCATTTATATTACGCCATCATTGAACCGGAATGCGATGTATTATCCCTGATCTCCGCCCATTTTGAAAGCCGGTATGCCGACCAACGCTGGCTGATTTATGACGCCCGGCGCCGGTACGGCATCTACTATGACCTGGAAAACGTCATGACGGTTACGATTGATTTTCATCAGGGACCGGCAACGTCCCGGCTCATTGCGGAAATCAGCGATGAGCGTGAAGCATTTTACCAGGAGCTGTGGCGTTGCTATTTCAAAAGCGCAACGATTGAAAACCGTGCGAACAAGCGGCTTCATCTGCAACACATGCCGAAGCGCTACTGGAAGCATTTGACCGAAAAAATGCCTAAGAACGGCTAGAGTGCATACAAAACCGGAAAAATGGAGACGGAAGAATGCCCAAAACCGTCTCCAGCTTTGCCTTAGTTCGGGTAGGTGACCGGTTTTATGCTCAGGCGGTCGCACCAACCGAGAAAATCAGCGTAGACTTTGTCCAAAACCGCCTGTTGATCCTGGGAGAGTGTACCGGTTTTCGACCGGCACATCAGCTCCAGCGGTAGCCCGCGTTTTTTCAGAAAGTACTTGGAACTGATGGGGTAAGACTTTGAAATAAGCGGTTCGGTCCGGGTAATTTCGGCCTGTATCCATTGAAGGTCAGCCGATTTGGCCGGATCATTCGCGTATTGGCATAACCAGCTGTGAATTTCCGGGTAAAAATTTCCGGAAATGGGCGACACCCCGCTGCCGCCTTTTTGCAGCGATTGAACCGCGGTGGCGGTGTGGGCGTTGTAAAACTCCAGTTGGGTCCCCCGGGCGATGGCCAGTTTTGCTTCAATGTTTTGAATGTCTTCCGAGGTATCCTTATGATAAATCAGGCGCTTATCGGCCACGAGCGATTTAAACACATCCGGTGCCAGCAGCCGTTTGTAGGGATTCGGACATTCGTACGTGCCTAATTTGATGGTGCCCGTCAGCGAGAGAAACTGATCGAAGTTTCGCATCAACACGCTATTGTCTTCACTGGCCTGAGCAAAGTGACTGGAAATCAGAATAACGCCATTCGCGCCGGTATCGGCAATTTTTTTAGCAAACTCGGCTTTGCTTTTCAACGAATCGCCGAAGGAGCCGGTCGATACCACGCTGGCTCTACCGCCGACCTGCTTGACCACATGCCGGGTCAGATCAAGGCGTTCCTGCTCATTCAGAAAGTACATTTCGCTGCTGAGGCAATTCGCAAAAAAACCTTTGGCGCCCGCGCTGGCGTAAAAATCAATGAGTCTCGAAAGGTTGCTGTAATCAATCTTTAAATTGGAATCGAAGGGCGTGATCATCACCGGGACAAACTTTTTCTCGCCGGTTTTTAACGATTCCGCTTTTTTCGGCTGCCAGCGGGAAAGGGAGTTGTTTGCCAGTGCGGCCGGGGATTGGAGGGCTTCAAGCCCACTGAGGAGGCCCAGCGTTGCCAGGCTCATGCGCTCCAAAGAAGCACGGCGAGAAATTTTTGAGTTCGGTTCCATGCGGTTTAGGGAATAGAAATAAATATTCTATATAATTACTCCCGAATCTCCTATTCATACGCTTCACGGACTAAATTTTTAAAAAGTTACGTACCGATCATCTCTATTAAAATTGCTCCCGTCAGCTTTATAAGTACAAAGCTTACCTTTTGGAAGGTTCTTATTTCATCTATTTTGTAAAATGTAGCAAATTAGTAGAAGAATTTATAGTACGACGGGCGCTATTTGACGTATGAATAGTGGCCCGTTGATGTGCGTAGTGACGTCAATTGCTTTTAACAATTATTCCAACCTTTACCTTCATGAAAGAGAAAACTCTACCCGCCGGGGGGCGGCTTGTCGCCCCTTTGTGCAAGTGGCCCACCCTGCTTGCCGCCATTGCCGTTTTATCGGTCACTTCCCAATCGGTAGTGGCCGGACTTCCGGAGCGAAAAACCGAAAAACCGGGTGTCAAACAGCCCCTTGCGTTTGAAATCGTCAAAGGAAAAATAACCGATGAAAAAGGCGACGCCCTGCCCGGCGTCAGCATTGTCATCAAAGGAACCCAGCAGGGCACCACCTCCGACGCTGCCGGAAACTTTTCCATCAATGTCCCGTCCACCGACGCGGTGCTCGTTTTTTCGTTTGTGGGCTACACCGCTCAGGAAGTACAGGTTGGCAATAACACCGCCCTGACCGTCAGGTTGCTGGCCGAAAGCAAAGCCCTCGATGAAGTGGTCGTTACCGCCCTGGGTATTCGCCGGGAAACCAAATCGCTGGGGTATTCGGTGACAAAGATTGACGGAGACAATTTTACCAAAACCCGGGAAACCAACTTTGCCAATTCCCTCAACGGTAAAGTCGCCGGCGTCAACATCAGTCCGGCGGCCACGGGTCCGGCCGGTTCCAGCCGGGTGACCATCCGCGGTAACACGTCCATTTCCGGGAATAACCAGCCGCTGTACATCATCAACGGCCTTCCGATGGACAACACCCAGTTTGGCGGACCGAAAAACGATAACCCCGATTACGGCGACAACATTTCCAGTATCAACCCGGATGATATTGAAGACATCACCGTGCTGAAAGGGGCAACGGCCGCGGCCCTCTACGGGTCCCGGGCCAAAAACGGCGCCATCGTCATTACCACCAAATCCGGAAAAGGTAACAAGGGCCTGGGCGTTGAATTTAATACCAACAACACCTTTGAAGTGCCCTTCTTCCTCTGGCAACTGCAAAAAGAGTATGGCCAGGGATACGGCGGGGTCAAACCGGCCAGCCAGCAGGATGCCGCCAACCACGGGCAGAATCACTGGGGCTCGCTGTACGACGGTTCGGAAACGGTGCAGTTAGACGGAATCAAACGGCCGTATTCGTACGTAAAAGATCAGGTACTGGACGATTTTTACGGCGTTGGGCACACCAACACCAACAGTCTCTCCTTCTCGGGCGGGGGCGATAAAGGCAGTTTCCGGCTCGGTATTACGGACCTGCGGAATAGAGGCATCATTCCGAATTCCACCATGCGCCGGAACAACATCAGCCTGGGCCTGAACCAGAACATCACCAAAAAACTGAACCTGTCGGCCAACGTGGATTACATCAACGAGCGCGTCGATAACCGGTATGTGTTCACGGGGAACTCCGGAAACAGCGCGGGCACCATTCTGTACGTCAACAGCAACATGCCGACCAGCGCGCTCTCTCCCGGTTATGACGATAACCTCAAGGAGAAGGTGTTGGGAACGGATTTGAACGCAACCAACCCCTACTACACCCTCAACCGGATTAAAAACCGCACGGACAAGGACCGGTTTATTACCACCCTGAACCTGCGCTACAACATCTTCGACTGGCTGTTTATCCAGGGGAAAGTCGGGCAGGACTACTACGGTTTTATGGCCAACAAGATTGTTCCCGAAGGAACCGGCTACCGCCCGGCGGGCCAGATTGACCAGGCGCAGCAAAGTTTCTGGGAGCGAAATTTTGAAGGGATGATCGGTTTGAACAAAAGCCTGAATCCGGATTTTGATCTGGCCGTTAACTTGGGCGGAAACCTGATGGCGCAGCACCGGTATACGACCACCATCGTCGGTTCCGGTTTTGTGGTGCCCCAGCTGCACGTCATTAACAACACCGCCAACCGCAACACCACCACGGCGACCTACGACAAGAAGATCAATTCGGTCTTTGCAACGGCTGAGCTCAGCTTTCGGAATTATTTGTACCTGAACCTGACCGGCAGAAACGACTGGTTCTCCACGCTGAACCCCAAATCCAACAACTTCTTCTATCCGTCGGCCGGGGTGAGTTTCGTGTTCTCACAGGCGCTGAACATGCCCAAGGCGATCAGTTTTGGTAAACTTCGGGTGGCCTACGCGGCCGTGGGTGGCGATACCGATCCGTACCTGCTGAACCTGACCTACGGTTTGTTGCCGTACAACTACGGCGGCATTTCGCTCGGAACCATCAATCAGTCTACGGTTCCCAACAGCAGCCTGCGCCCGCTGAGCGTGAACGAGTTTGAAGCCGGTCTGGATCTGCGGTTATTTAACAACCGGCTGGGCTTCGACATCGCGGCTTATAATAAGCTGACCACCAACGATATTGCGGTTGAAAGCATTTCGTCCACCACGGGTTACTCGGGCGTTTCGGTGAACGTCGGCGAAATCCGCAACCGGGGGATTGAATTCCTGGCCACGGTGAAACCGATTACAAATTCGAATTTCACCTGGGATTTGTCGCTGAACGTTGCCTACAACAAAAGCAAAGTCCTGAAAATCTCGAATACGTCCAAAGAACTGATTCTGGCGACTTCCACCAAGGCGTTTATCAAGCACGTCGAAGGTGAAGAATATTCGCAGATTGTCGGGCGGACGATCAAACGCAACGAGCAGGGGCAGGATATCATCGATGCCACCGGGCTGCCCATCGTTCCGACCAACGTGGTTGCCTTCGGTTCCGGGATTCATCGCTACACAACCGGCCTGATCAACAGCTTCTCCTACAAGGGGTTGACCCTGTCGGCGCAGGTGGACGGAAAATTTGGCGGTAAGATTTATTCGGAAACCAATTACAGCCTCGATCACCGCGGGATGTCACCCGGTTCGTTGCTGGGCCGGGCCGCCGGCGCCGTGCTGCCCGGTGTTACCGAGAGTGGCGAAGTCAACAAGGTGCTCGTAACCGCCGACCGGGTCAACAACCGGGCGATTGTGGTCCGGAGACGGGATGCGCTGGACGACTACATTTACGACGCCAGTTTTATCAAGCTGCGGTACGTGTCGCTGACCTACAGTTTACCGCGACCGGTTTTCGAAAAACTGGGCTTCGTGAAAGGCGCCAGCGTTTCGCTGGTCGGCCGGAACCTGGCGATTCTGATGAAGCACACGCCGGGTCTGGACCCCGAAACGAATTTGTCGGCGGGCAACGACCAGGGCATTGAATCCACTCCGCTGCCTCCGACCCGAAGCTACGGATTCAATGTGAATTTGAAATTTTAATCAGGCAAAAGGCCAATTCCCATGAAGACGAAAACGATAGTTTCTACAGTTCTGACCGGCAGCGTACTTCTTTTTTCTGCCTGCGACAGCGGTTTTGAAGAGCTGAACAAAGATCCCAATGCCGTAACCGCCGAGCGGTTTAATCCTACGTATCTGTTCACGACCGGCCAGTACAACACGGCCAAGGGCGACGAGAGCAACAGCCTGAATTATGCCGAACCGTTTGTTCAGCACATGGCCTCCCTGAGCAACGTGGGAATCTTTGATTTCCAGGGGGATAAATACGTTTATCACAAAGGAAACAACGAGAACTTGTGGAAGGCGACCTACAACGCCATTGCCGGTTCTTCCAAATTAATGGAAGATGCCATCACCCTGTCGAAAGACAAACCGCAGTATTATAATCTCCACCACATGGCCCGGATCTGGAAAACGGTGATCTACCACCGGCTGACGGATATGTACGGGGATGTGCCGTACTCGGAAGCCAACCAGGGCTATTACCAGCAGATTTACAAGCCTAAATACGACGCCCAGAAGGATATTTATGCCAATATGCTGGCCGAACTGGAAGATGCCACGGCCAAACTGGACGCCAGCAAGGCGCTGGTCGGTACGGCGGATATCATCTACGCGGGTGACATCCTCAAATGGAAGCGGTTTGGATATTCGATGATGCTCCGGCTCGGCATGCGGCTGTCCAAAGTCGATCCGGCAGCGGCTGAGTCCTGGGTTAAAAAGGCGTTTGCGGGGGGCGTTTTTACGTCCATTGCCGATAACGTGTACATCAAGGGCGTCGATAAAGCCGGTACGCAGGAAGTGCTGACCAACGGGCAGAGCTGGATCTTGAGCGTTTCAGGCCGAAGCCCCGGAAAAATCGCCAAGACGTTTTTTGATTACATGAAGAGCCACAACGACCCCCGGCTTAAATATACCGTGGCGGTGTATACCGACCCGACCAATGTGGCCACCAAAAACACGGACCCGGCCATTCAGAAGGGGATGCCCAACGGGCTGGACCGGATTACGCTCCCCGCCAGCCCCAGCTATGATCCCAAGGCGCCGGGTCAGGAACACCAGTTTTCGGGTGTAAACCGGGATGTTTTTGCAAAGCTGGACGGACCGCGCATGCTCATGACCTATGCCGAAGTGCAGCTACTGCTGGCCGAAGCCGCCGTTCGCGGCTGGGTGACCGGCAATGCGGCCCAGTTCTACCAGAATGGTGTAACCGGCGCCATGAAGATGCTGGTGCAGTATGATGCCTCGGCCGCCATTACGGACGCTGAAGTTTCGGCGTACCTAGCCGCCAATCCGTTTGCGGGAGCGGCCAACCGGGAAAAAGCGCTGGAGCAGATCAACTCCGAATACTGGGTTGCTACGTTTCTGAACGGCTATGAAGCCTACGCCAACGTCCGCCGGTCGGGGTATCCTAAATTAACGCCCATTAACTATCCGGACAATGAAACCGGCGGCACGTACCCCCGTCGTTTGCGCTATCCGGACGACGAGCCGGTTTTAAACACGGATAATTACAATTCGGCCGTGGCCCGTCAGGGCACCGACAATTATAAAACCAGGGTGTGGTGGGATAAGGAATAAGCCCTTTTCGGCTCAGGTGCTTTACTAAAAAGAACACTTATTTTTGATGTATTCCCGCCTTTGCAGGGAGTAGGTCGTAAAATAAGTGTTCTTTATTTCTCCGTCGCTGCTTGCTGAGATTTACGACCGCTAAACAAAACCGCCTGATGAAGTATTCACTCCTGACGTTCCTTCTTTTTAGCTGTGCTTTTGTCACAAAGGGCCAGACGAACGAGCCGATTGAACCCGTAATCATCACAACCCAGCAGGCCAAAACCCGCGTATTTACGGAAAACGGCGCATTGCACGTAAATGTAGCCCCGAAGGATGTCCGCAGCTTTAAAACCGCCGGCCTGGTGCGTTACCAGGACTTCGGCGCCAGGGGCAATGGCAAAACCGATGATGGGGATGCGATCGCTGCGACCCATGCCTTTGCCAATCAGCACCGCCTTTTGGTGAAAGCCGACGAGGGAGCTACGTACTACATTGGCGGAAAAGAGCGCCCGGCGGTTATTCAAACGGACACGGATTTTGGCACGGCCAATTTCATCATCGACGATACCGACGTGGAAAACCGCAATGCTTCCGTTTTTGTGGTTAATTCGGGTCTAAAACCGTTTAAGCTGGAAACGATAGCCTCCCTGAAGAGAAACCAGGAAAAAATCGACGGTTCTTTGCCCGGCCCCTGCCTGATCACCGTCACGAATGCGAACGTCAAGCAGTACATCCGGTTTGGGCTCAACCAGAACAATGGCTCGTCGCAGACCGATATCTTCGTTGTCGACAGGAACGGCAACGTTGACCGGAACGCGCCGATCATCTGGAATTTCGACCAGATCACCGACATCACCGCGCTGCCCATCGACGAAACTCCGCTTAAACTTACCGGCGGGCGTTTCACCACCATCGCCAACAAAGCCGAATCCAAGTATACCTATTACAACCGCAACATCGCCGTCCGGCGCTCCAACGTGCTGGTGGAGGGGCTGGAACACCGCATAAAAGGCGAGGAAGACCACGGTGCGCCCTATGGCGGTTTTATCAACATCGGCGACTGCGCCTATGTAACGGTAAAAAATACCGTGCTCACCGGCCACCAAACCTACAGCACCATTGGCGCGGCCGGGAAACCCGTCTCAATGGGCACCTACGACCTTCTGGCCAACCGCGCGCTGAACGTATCCTTCGTGAACTGTACGCAGACCAACGACATCAACGACAACCGGTACTGGGGAATTCTGGGCTCAAACTTCTGCAAGAACATCCTGTATGATCACTGCATTCTCTCCCGGTTTGACGCCCACCAGGGCGTGGCCAATGCCACCATTCGCAACTCCACCCTCGGACACATGGGGATCAATGCAATTGGCAGTGGTGTGTTGCTTGTGGAAAATTCGACCATTCGTGGCCGGAGCATCGTCAACCTGCGCTCCGACTACGGCAGTACGTGGCAGGGCGAGCTCGTGATCCGGAACTGTCTGTTTGTGCCCTCGGGCGGTAAACCCGTCAGTGCCGACCTGATCAGCGGATTCTATTCCGGTCAGCACGATTTCGGCTACACCTGCTACATGCCGGAGCGAATCACGATTGAAAACCTCCGAATTGACGACTCCCAGCATCCTGCAACGTACCAGGGACCAGCTATTTTTGCCAATTTTAATCCCGACATGACGGACAGTTCCTACCGGGAAAAATTCCCTTACGTCAAAACCAGGGAAGTTATTCTCCGGAATGTAACCACGGTCAGCGGAAAGGCGCTCAGAATCAGCGATAATCCGTTCATGTTCAAGGACGTTAAGGTTAGCACGGGGCCGTGACGTCTGCCGCTTCTGAAATCCCGGGATGGGCAGGGGCAAATCGTCAGTTACTTTGGCATCATCAGCGCGGCAGCATCGGAAAAAGGCGCTTGATTTCTTCCGGGTTGGGTTGCCGGCCGTACTCGCAAATTTCAAAGACTTCCACCGATTTGATCCGGGCCGCCTTTTCCGGGCCATACCATTTTTCGACGGAAGCCTTTATTTCCGGGGTTAGTGCAGAACGCCGTTCTATTGCGGTCAGCAGCCATTTTTTTCGTTCTGCCGGGTCTTTGGGTACCTTATCGAACTCCTGTCTTGTCCAGGGCAGCCATTCGTAGAACTGGGAAGTGTGCGCATCCAGACCCTCTACTTTCTTAGCCAGTGTTTCGGTGATGTCGATGGCAATATCGGGGCGGAACGGATTAGGTCGCTGAAAACCGTCGCGGAAATACAGAAAAACCGGGTTTTTGGTGAGGGGCGGCACACTGCTCAGAATGTTGGGGACGATGACCAGGTAGGCCGCATCCTGCACAACGACGCCCGTGTTCCGGTGATCCGGGTGATAATCATTGGTTCTGGGTGCGATCACCAGATCCGCCTTCCACTCCCGGATTTTGCGAATGACCGCCAGGCGGTTTTCCAGGGTAGGCATCAGCTCACCGTCGTGATTGTCCAGCACGTCGTAGGTAATACCCAGCCGTTTTGCCACTTCCTGGGTTTCCTGGTACCTTCTTTTGGCCAGCTCACCCCCGCCAATGTCCTGGTGCCCGGCATCACCGTTGGTCATCGAGACAAATTTTACCTTGTGCCCCAGTGAGGAATACAGAAGAGCCACCCCGCCCGCGCCCAGGTCGCAATCGTCGGGATGGGCGCCAAAAACGATGATGCGCAGGGGCGTGTTCGGCGTTTGGGCAAACGTAAACGTAACGCCCGGCAAGAGGGAAAGCAGCAAAATAAACCGCAGCTTCAGGATCATCCGATTGTGCATAGTAGAAACAGGTTAAGGCACCAGCCCGGTATTTTATTTCTGTTTAAATAAAGCCTTTTTTCAACACGGAGTTGCCGGAAATTCCGACGGGTTTAAAGACGGTATTTTACCCGAATTATAAAAGCGATTTACCTAAATAACCGTTGGGGGAACAGAAAAATCTTCGTCGGCCAAACCAGGTTGCTGCGAAACAGAAAGCGTTTGCCAACGGCAAAGGAGAGCAGACAGGGAAGGTGAAACTACGTAAGCACCAACACGATGGGGGGCGGCCCCCAGACTGAAACATCGGTGGCGGTGAGAATGGGCCACGGGGAGCTAAAACCGCCTACCGCTGGCACGGCGACCCCGAAGCCAACCCAGCCGATTTGGTAGTGCCGAATGGCGTAGGAGCAAAGGATACAGGGTTCGTGGGTGGTATACAACTGGCAACCCGTAAGCTTGGGCGAACCCAGTTGGCGAAGCGCATCCCGGATGGCTTCCACTTCGGCGTGTCGGGTCACATCCTGGTCTGGCCGTGTGGCCTCCCGGCCTTCGCCGATAATGACTCCATCCCGAACGATGACCGAACCCACCGGTGTGTTTCCGGTCAGGGACGCTTCCTGGGCCAGTTCGCGGCAACGTTCCATAAATTTCAGGTGCTCGTTCATCGTATTAGCGATCTTACGTAAGTTATGATTTCATTAAAGAGGTGTGTTTGCGACCGTAAAGCCAGCCGACGCGGGTAACAACCAGGGCCAGATTCACCAGCGCGACCAGTCCCAAACCCAGCACACCATCCGGCATCATCAGGAAAATACGCTCCCAGTTTAAGACCCGGCCGCTGATCGCCGTGAGCAGCGACGGGATGAGCAGGAACAAGGCCAAAGGCAGTAATCGGACCAGTAAAAGCAGCCACGACCGCCAGACGGACCGCTGCCGATGCCTTTCAAACCAGTGGGGAAGCCGGAAAAACCGCCGGATAGCCAGGCCGATGCCTACCAGAAAAACAAGCCCGACACTACATGGCAGAACCCAGTCCGGCAGGGCGGGCATTTCCGGCTCCTGACCGGCCAGAATCCCGGCCACGCCCCGGAGAAACGAATTGTAATCGACGTACGGATTGAGACCGCCGTTGAAAAGCAGCACCACGCCATACCCCTCTTTGGTCAGTAAAAGCTGTTCGGCGCTGTAGGTCCACAGAATGCCGCTGTGGTAGAGACTTGAATCACCCCGCACAAGCCAGCCCATGCCGTAGTGGAGCGACGGGTTGGCCGGAGAAGTGTGCATCAGCGTCATGGAGTGTTGACTCACTAATGGCGTTTTGCCAACACGTCCGTGCGCCAGTTGCAGACGGAGCCAGTGCGCCATATCATTGGCCGTCGAACGCATGCCGGCGGCTCCCTCAACAAACCAGTCCGGCTCCCGAATGGCGATGGGTTGGCCCAGAACGAAAATATGCCCCTCATCGATTCGGTCAGCGCCCGTATAAAATGCCTTCGTGGCCGGCACGTCGCGGGTCTGCGTCATCTGCAGAGGATTGAAAATGTGGGTCTGCAAATAATCGGCAAACGGCTCACGGCTGACAGACTCCACAACCGTTGCCAGCAGGCGGTAGTTGGGGTTGTGGTAATGAAACTGCTGACCCGGCTTGCTGACCAGTCGGGCGGTTTTGAGCTGGGCAGTCGCTTCATCCAGCGAAGCAGGTTGTCCGCGAAACGCTAGTTCTGGAAAAACCGGGTCGGCCAGTCCGCTGGTCTGGTGCAACAGCTGGCGGACGGTTATCGCCCTTCCCCGCTTGTCGGCCGTGGTAAACGACGGAACGTACTGAGCAACCGGTGCATCGAGTGAAATCCGGCCGGCCTCCACCAACTGCAGCACCGCCATTGCCGTAAAGGCTTTGCTGAGTGAGGCAATGGCAAACGGAGTCGTCGCCGTAACGGGTGTGGCAGCGCCGGTACTACCGTAACCTTTTGAGAGCAGTAGAGTATCGTGATGAACAACGGCGATGGCCAGTCCCGGAACGCTGCTTTTCGCCAGACGGGCCTGTAGGTACTGATCGATTTTGTCGGCCACCGATTGCGCACACGTAGCCCGAACGGCCAGCGAAAAGCTAAGCAGCAGCGTCGAGGCTGACTGGATTGACAGAAATTTCGGTATGAAACGGCGCATCGGGTGGTTTAGCGGTTCAAGGAGGCAAAATTCCCGCGGAAAAGCCAGGTATCCATTTACATAGGTAAAGAAATCAGACTTGTGGCTATTTTTTCCGGATTCGGCTCAGTTGGGTGGGTGTAATGCCCAGATACGATGCAATGTGATATTGCGGGATAAGCTGTTCCAGGCCCGGGTAGCTTTCCTGAAAAAGCCGGTACCGGCTTTCCGCATCCAGCAGCACAATTTCGATTTCTTTCCGCTCCTTCTCGACGAAATACCGCTCGGCAAACCGTCGGCCCACCCGTTCTAAATCAGGATGCGTATCATAAAGCGCGGTGAACGTCTGATAGTTTGCCTGGAGAAGTTCGCAGTCGGTTAGCGCCTGTTGAATAATCTGATTCGGTCTGCCGGTTATCAACGACGTATAGCCACCCGCAATGGAGGGTGCTACAAAGAAATGCTTGTTGTATTCGGTGCCCTGCTGATCCCGATAAAAACCGCGAATCACCCCCGATTGTACATAGGCAAACTGCGTGGCAAACTGGCCTTCTGCTATAAAGTAATCGCCTTTTTTCAGCTGAGTTTCAGCAAACAGGCGCTTCACGCGTTGCCAGGTTCGCTCGCTGATGGGGGAGAGCGTGTCGAGAAATTGCTTTAAGGTCGCCAAAGTTGTGCCGGGCCAGAAGTACGGAAACGAACATACCCAAGAGCGGCCTGAGAAACAACTAAACGACGACTAGGGGCCTTCGGTGCACTGGTCACTACGGTTTTAGGGATAGCCTATAAAGCTTGAAATTGACCGGTTCCTCCCGGGCGCTGTTGAAAAATCTGGAAAAATTATTTTTAATTCGAAATGCCCTGCTTTGCTCTGAGCGCATCCGTAACAAAACCATTCAGGAAGATCATCTGAACGAAATTCGGGCTACGGTTTTAACATCTACCTCCTGCACCGAACCGGAAGTGGTTTATACGAACCGGACTGAGCGATTCTGGAACTGGTGGACTACTTTCCCCGTAATGCCGGCGCGTGTTTTCAACGCGGGACCAGGAACGTACCAACAGGAAGGTTGCGGCTTTTCCCGGATCTCTGAAACCAGTCCGGAACCGGTGGAAAGTTTAATACTAGATTAGGGCCTTCTGCACTAGAAATTCTCAATTTCTACCATTGGTGTTGGTAATCATTTATAGGACATCAAAACCTCTCAGTTGTATAAGTGCTTTTATGTTAGTCTGTTCTGCTTTCGAGCAATTATCTCACCAATTGTCTCCTTCAACCAATCCGAATCGTCCCGGTTAATCAATAGGATGTTTTCCATACCAATCTTGGTGTTGCAGGCAAGTGCGTAACGGACTTCTTCATCCGGATCATTCGCCAGAATTGCAATGATCGACGGACTGATCTTCCGTTTTCTGGCTAACGCACTTCTAACATTTGGATTCGGATCAGAGGCTAATTCTTCGAGAATCGCCAGCGGTACGGTCTTATGTCAATCACCCACGTCTTGTAATCGGGGTAAAGTTCGATCACTTCTTTCCAAGTTTGCAACGATGCCTCTTCATAAGCAGCCCTGGTATATTCTTCGATAAGCTCACTGCTTCCAAGACGAACAAACGCTCTGGCAGAATCAATCATTTTGCTGTTGAATAATCGGCTATAGGTTAACCTGACTTTCTATGAAGCCTCTTTGGAACGGTCAATCGAAGCTTAATTTGGAAAATAAACGGTTATATTTTCTAAATCTGTGAAAATAGGTCAATCCGTTAAACAATTCCTTGGTTAGCTAGTTCTCCTGTTATATTTCGCTCGAAGTAGTCCTAGATGCACTTAAAACGCAGCCCTAGACCTACACACAGAGTGAAAAGAAAGCTAGGTGACTTCGTGTTGTCTGGCTTTTATTTTTTCTCCTTACGGGGTTTTACAAGCAGGTGATAGGCCGGTTCTATGGACTGTTCCTTAATAAATACTCTTTTACACAACAATAATGTACTGGGAAAGGGGAAAAAAAGAAGCAGCGATCAGCATTTCATACCTTTTTGCCCCTTTCATTTATCATTGGGAAGAAGCTATTTTGAGGTCAACCTGTTTGTTTAAAAATGGGAATTTTACCGAAATTAGCCACCTGTTCGAGTAACTATTTCAGTGTAATACCACTATTCGTGTTTAAATACCTGTAATTTACATTGAGTTTTGATGGGTAGGGTATAGTATTCCTGGCTCCCATCGTGGCGTGGCTCTAACGTTCCGGTACTAAGGTATGTGGCATCGATAGGAAAGAGAAAATGATCGAAATCAGTTGGAACCCTCATTCGCTTTTCATTAAACTGGTGTTCGTATTTGACTCTTTTTTCTAAAGCTCTGATCAATGACAACGGTACCCAAAATCGCCTGGCTTTTCTTCGTTCTATTTCTGACAACTCCATTTACCCAAACGATTGCCCAAGCAACCCGCTTGTTGAGGCAACCCGCCCTGAGTGCTACTCAAATAACGTTCGTTTATGGCGGTGATATCTGGGTAAGCTCAAAGAGTGGGGGGGAGGCCCGGCGCATTACCAGTACGGCAGCTACTGAAGGCAATCCGCATTTTTCACCCGATGGTCGATGGATCGCCTTTAGTTCAGACCGCTCCGGCATTGCCCAGGTTTACATTGTACCGGCTCAGGGGGGCAGTCCCACCCGGCTTTGCTGGTATCCGGCCCCATCCTATCCCCGTGGCTGGTCACCCGATGGCAAACAGGTGCTCTATGCATCCAACCGCGAAAGCGCTCCGACGGGCTATAACCGGTTATGGACCGTGTCGGCTCAGGGTGGCCCTTCGACCCTACTACCCGCTCCCTGGGGCTTTGATGGCCACTACTCACCGGAGGGCAGCAAACTCATCGTTGACCGGGTGAGCCGGTGGGATGTTGAATGGCGGCATTACCGGGGCGGCCAAAACACGCCCTTGCAGGTATTGGACCTCAAAACATTGACCGAGCAGGCCATTCCCTCCGAGGGCAGCATGGATATTCATCCCGTTTGGCTCAATGAGGAAATCTATTTTCTTTCCGACCGCGACTTTATTATGAACGTATGGGCGTTTAATCCCACCACCTCGGCACTTCGCCAAGTCACCCATTTAAAATCCGGCGATATAAAATGGTTGGAAGGAAATGGTAGAGAACTGGTGTATGAACAAAATGGCTACCTGCACCTGCTGGAGCCCGCAACGGGCAAAAGCACTCAATTGACTATTACCGTAACCGGCGATTTCCCCTGGGCTGAAACGCATTCCGAGTCAGTCGCCAAAGCCATCACCCATGCCTCCTTGTCGCCCACCGGCAAACGGATCATCCTGGAGGCCCGGGGTGAAATATTTACGGTACCGGTTGAAAATGGTGATCCCAGAAACCTGACCCGTAGTTCGGGCGCGGCCGATCGCCGGCCGATCTGGTCACCGGATGGAAAAGAAATTGCCTGGTTTTCGGATAAAGACGGGCAGGGCTATGCGCTCTATCTAACGGATCAGGAAGGCCTGAAACCGTCAAGGAAAATCGCCCTAGGCGAGAGTAAATTAGGCTGGAACCCCAGCTGGTCGCCCAATGGCAAGTTCATAGCTTTTACGGATAATGCGGTGAAAGTTAAGGTGGTTGAACTGTCAACCGGCGCGATGACCACCATCGATACGGGCGGCACCAACCTGGACCGTGAAAATATGGGCTTAACCTGGTCGCCCGATAGTCGCTGGCTGGCCTACACCAAAACCGCTCCCAATAATTTCCGAAGCATTAGGGTCTGGTCGACAGCCAGCAAAAAAACCAGGCCGCTGAGCGACCCCATGGCCGATGCCATGTCGCCGGCCTGGGACCTGAACGGACGCTACCTCTATTTTTTAGCCAGCACCAATGCGGCATTGGGCTCGGGCTGGGCCAACACCAGTTCGCAGCAGGCCAAACCAACCTTTGGGGCCTACATGACCATTTTGCGAAAAGACGATCCCAACCCCTTCCCGCTTAAAACCGATGAAGAGCCGGATAGCACGGGGATGACCAATCCAATACCGGGCCGTAGTCCCGTGGTGGCCCGTAAGTCCGCCCCGGTAGCCAAACCAACTGCCAGCAAACCCGCTACACAAGATACGACCACATCCAAAGCGGTTCGCATCGACTGGGAGTTGCTGGATCGTCGAATCATTGCGATGCCGATTCCAGTCGGAAGTTACGAGGGGATTCTGGCGGGTCCCAAAGGAACTATGCTCCTTTCCAGCGGAAGAGCGCTCAGTAAGTATACCATTGCCGATAAGAAACTGGATGAACTGGTCAAATCGGGGTCTGATTTTGCGGTATCGGCAAACGGCGAAAAGCTGTTGTTTAAAGCCGGTTCGGGCTGGCGGGTGGTCTCAACTGCCAAACCGGCCGGGGCAACGGAAGGAGCCGTTGCTATGAACCTGCGCATGGAGTTAAACCGGCTCGAGGAATGGAAGCAGATCTTTGCGGAGGCCTGGCGGTATCAGCAGGATTATTTTTATGATCGGAACATGCACGGGCGTGACTGGCAGATGGTATGGAACGAGTATTCTCCCTTAGCCCCGTATATCCGGCATCGCTCTGATCTGACCTATCTGCTCGACCAGTTGGGCGGAGAAACTTCGGTGGGTCATAGTTTTGTGTTTGGCGGTGATTTTCCGGAACTGGATACATCGAGAGTGGGCGTATTGGGGGCCGATCTGATCGTGGCGGAAAACCGCTGGAAGATCAAACGGATTTATACGACCGAGAGCTGGAACCCTGGTCTGGTGGCTCCGCTGGCTCAGCCCAACCTGAAAATAAGCGAAGGGAATTACATTCTGGCGATCAATGGCCAGCCTTTGTCGGCCGATCAGGACCCGTACGAATTATTGAATGGCACGGCCAAATTACAAACCCTTTTATCGGTAAATTCGAAACCCACCCCGGACGGAGCCTGGACCGTGCGGGTGCAACCCCTTGAACGGGAAAACCCGTTGAGACAGCTGGCCTGGATCGAAGACAACCGCCGGAAAGTGGATGAGTTGTCAAAAGGGAAGTTAGGCTATGTGTGGGTACCAAATACGTCTGGGGCAGGTTTTAACACGTTTAACCGCTACTATTTTGCCCAACAGGATAAACAAGGCGCCGTGATCGATGAACGGTTTAATGGGGGGGGGCTGCTGGATGATTACATGGTTGACCTGATGGTTCGGCGCCTGCGGGCTTCGATTACCAATGAAGTACCGGGTGGCAAAGCGATGCGGCTGCCCGCCGGTATACTCGGCCCAAAAGTGTTATTGATTAATGAATTGGCCGGTTCTGGGGGTGATTTCTTTCCCTGGATTTTCCGCCAGCAAAAAGTAGGTCCGCTGATTGGGACCCGCACCTGGGGTGGACTGGTAAAGTCATCGGTACACTATCCCTTTATTGATGGGGGAGCCATGACGGCTCCTGACAACGCCATATTTGATCCGGTCCAAACGAAGTGGGTTGGGGAGAATATGGGCATTGCCCCCGATATTGAACAAAAGATTTCGGCTATTGCGGTTTCCAGAGGAAACGATTTGCAACTCGAAAAAGCCGTTGAAGAAACCCTAAAACTGTTAACGAAAGAACCCTGGCCTTCGGTCAATTATCCGCCCTATTCGACCCCGGCAAAAAAACCGTAAATAACGGCACTGTAGATCCCTGAAATAGCTTGACAATTTTAGGGATCTACAAGGTGTTTGATGGGTCACATCCTTTTCACTATTCGGGTAAATGCTATGCTCTATCCATTTTACCCAAATATCACACAGCCCATATCCCACGATCAAAAGCTGGGAGTGATCAGGAATTGATAGCTTTTTAAGCCTATCTTTTCTTGGCGTGAATCTAAGATTCATTTGGGGTCAATACGTGGGTTCAGGTCATACATTCCCGATTTGCCAAGTACGACTGTCCAGGATTTGAGACAAGGTCACCTTACCAAATTGGGGATTAAAATCAATTTGAATTGCTCACAAGCGGCTTAGGGGCCGATTAGACCTAACACCAAGAGGATGCGTTTTATAAAATAAGTGAGTATTTGTTGTGATTAACTGCGGGCAAAAGCAGCGCATTTTTGAGGGGGCAGTTGTTCAGCATGTAAAGTGCCGACGAAAGCAGCGAATGGAATGATCAAATGAAGCTATACGGGGCTGATGGAGTGACCCGTAAAGTATTTTTTAGGCAAAATACTTCCAATTGTAAGTGACCTTAGCCCAAATCTTGGACAGTCAAAGCTGGAGAATCGGGCTGGTATTTTCTTTCTTTTTCACCCGCATTCCGACTTCATTTGGGGTCAGATCTCCGAGTGAACTGTGAGGCCGGAAGCCATTATATTCTTGCCGCCAAGCTTCGATCTTTTCTCGAGCATCCTCCAAGGATAAAAACCAATGGGCGTTCAAACACTCATCACGGAAACTCCCATTGAAGGACTGCGCGGGCAGCCCCGTCAATAAACGGGTTATCAGTTGGTTTTCCCGGTCTGGAATAGTCCAGCGTTACCTTGTTATCATACGCCCATTTATCCAGAGCTTTTGAAATAAATTCGCTTCCATTGTCTACTTGTATGCGATTTGGAACTACTAAATTTACCGATTTTAATTGATTCATTACAGATACTACGTCTTCTCCTTTCAGCGATTGACCTACCTGAATTGCCAGGCACTGTCGGCTAAAGTTATCGACCGCACGGGCGGACCCGTATAGTTAATGCTCGGATTTTGCGTCCATCGAAGAGCTGATCCGCCACGAAATCCATACTCCAACTTTGCCGGGTGGCCGGTGCCATGAATAGTGGAGAGTTCAGGTCTATCGAGCCGGTGAGAAGCCGCTCGATTTCGCCTTGGTCGTTTGCTACGGAGGTTCAAACCCTCTTCACAATACACTCGATGGACTCTTTTGTGCCGGGGTGCCGGTGCACTTATCTCGCCAGCCTTCCCGTCTGAGCAATACATGAATCCGTTTATAACCATAGCGGATTCTGACTTGGGCAATTTCCCTAATCCTACGACGGACAGCCGTGTCATCGCGCCGGTGCGGTTTGTAGTACGGCACCGGCCGCCCGGCAACAAGATCTCTGAAGTTGCACAACCGAACAGGCAGTGGGTACCCGATAATCGGTCATTAAACTAGCGGCCAGCGTCCGTTTCTGGGCTGGCCTTAGAGCTTTTTTTTGAGCACGTCCTGAAGCATTTGCTTATCCAGTCGGACCGCCGCCGCGGCTCAGATCGGCGACAAGCTCTTTTAATTGTTGATTTTCCTCCGCTCCGGCGGCCCGGCTCCAATTGACGAAGCCTGCGAAGTTCTGGCCCACCCAGGCCAGCGTACTTCTTCCGCGCGGGCGGCCCCGTTCCAGTTGTAATAGGTGGCCTTACTGACTCCCATCTTCCGGCACACCTCTGCCACAGGTACACCAGTGTTAGCCTGACGAAACGCAAAAACGATCTGTGCTTCCGTGAACTTTGTCTTTTTCATAAGCGATTTTTTACAGTTTTAAACTACTTAAAATCGCCCGAATTCTCTACCTGCTCACTGTCCAGTTTTTAGGGCTAAGGTCAGTACCTAATTTAAACTTCTACAAAAAAAGCACCCAGTCTTTAAGCTAAATGCCTCATTTACAATAGTAAATAAAAGAGCGGGAGACGAGTCTCGAACTCGCGGCCTGCAGCTTGGGAAGCTGCCGCTCTACCAACTGAGCTACTCCCGCTGGGAGAATGCAATGTTTCAAGAAAGAACGGAAAAGTCAAGGGGCGTAAGGGGAAGATGATGGCCGGTTTCGGGTAAGCGGTGTGGGAAATAAAATTTATCCGTGTAAATTGGCTCCTGGGTGTCTGCTGCGCCTGTGTGTTTTATACTGACCCAATAGACACCTTCCAACCCTGTATCTATGGAAACCAAACCGTCTACCGAGTTTCGACCTTATGTTGCCGATAACGAGCCGACCGCCGAATTCACGCTCAAAGCCGTCATCACCGGGGCCTTGTTTGGGGCCGCTACGGTTTATTTATCGCTAAAGGCCGGGTTATCGGTTTCGGCCTCTATTCCGATTGCGGTGTTGGCCATTTCGCTCGGACGGAAATTTCTGAAAACCACCATCCTCGAAAATAATATTATCCAAACCACCGGCTCGGCGGGCGAATCCATCGCGTCGGGCGTGGTGTTTACCTTACCCGGTTTTTTATTTCTGACCGACGGGGTTGGCGACGATTTTTTCAACTACTGGACCATCCTGACCCTGGCCATTCTGGGCGGGTTGCTGGGCACGCTCATGATGATTCCGCTGCGCCGGGCGCTTATCGTGGAGGAACACGGTAAACTACCCTATCCCGAAGGCACGGCCTGCGGCTCGGTCCTGATTGCGGGTGAACGGGGCGGTGATTTTGCCAAAATGGCCTACCGGGGTCTGGGCGTGGCCCTGTTATACGCGATTCTTCAGAAAGTGTTGCACGTCATTGCCGAAGCGCCCACCTGGGCAACGCAGCAGGTTAACCGGTATTTTCCGTCGGCGCAGGTGTCGGGCGAAATCACTCCGGAGTACCTGGGCGTGGGTTACATCATCGGTTTTCGGATTTCGGCGGTACTGGTTGGGGGCGGTATTCTGGCGTGGCTGGCCCTGATTCCGCTGCTCGCAACGCTGGTACCCGGCGATACCATTGCGTTGCAACTGATCAAGCTCGGCTATTTAACCAATCTGCAAACGGCGGGTGGCCCAGGGGGCTGGAACCCCACCGCGCACACGTTTAATGACACAGCGGCCGCTATCTACCGGGCCTACATCCGGCAAATCGGCGCGGGGGCCGTTACGGCGGGCGGTTTTATGACGCTTCTCAAAACCATCCCCACCATCGTTTCGTCGTTTCGCGACAGCTTCAAAAAAGTGGACGTGGCCACGGAAGGCACGCAGGTTCGGCGGACGGAGCAGGATTTGTCGGTGCGTGTTGTCATTTTTGGTAGCATCGCCCTGGCGGCTTTGATGGTCATTCTGCCGCAAATTCCCGGCGATTCGATTCTGACGAAATTGTTGATTGCCGTTCTGGTCGTGGTGTTCGGCTTTTTCTTCGTGACCGTGGCCAGCCGGATCGTGGGCTTAATTGGCTCCAGTTCATCACCGGTTTCGGGCATGACCATCGCAACCATCATGGGAACGGCCCTGGTGTTCATCGGAGTGGGCCTGACGGGGCGAATCTACGAACCGGCGGTGCTGGTCGTTGGCGGGATGATTTGCATCGCTGCGGCCAACGCGGGCGGCACCTCCCAGGATTTGAAAACCGGTTTTCTGGTCGGGGCAACTCCCAAATACCAGCAAATGGCCCTGTTCATCGGGGTAATTGTTTCGTCGCTGGCGGTGGGTGCCACGGTTAAAATTCTGGATACCCCCACGCCCGACCTCGTCGCGCAGGGAATCACCCACGCCATCGGCAGCGATCGCTTTCCGGCTCCGCAGGGAACGCTCATGGCCACGCTCATCAAAGGCTTGCTGTCCTTTAACCTCGACTGGCAGTTTGTACTGGTGGGAGCCTTCATGTCGTTTGTCGTCGAAATCTGCGGCATCAGCGCCCTGGCCTTTGCCGTCGGTTTGTACCTGCCACTTTCAACGACCCTTCCGATTTTTGCCGGTGGCTGCGTGAAAGCCCTCGTCGACTGGAATTTCAAGCGGAAGGGCATCGTCGAAGAAGACGCTGACCTGGGCCGGGGCAGCCTGTTTTCCACCGGTTTGGTGGCCGGTGGGGCGCTGGCGGGCGTATTTGTGGCCTTGCTTTCCGTCAACGAATCGGTTTATAACTTTCTGGCGGGTTTGACCCTCGAACCTGCTCTGGAGGGCGCACTCGGTGCGGACGGTTACCAGCTTCTGGGCGCGCTGGCGTTTTTGGGCCTAGCCGTTATCCTGTACCGGGTTGCTATGAAACGCGTTTGACGGATCCTTGCCCCGGACTGTGTCCGGGGCTATCGAGTGTCAACCCCTGTTGGGGTTGCGGTTTGGGTTTTACAGCCAGCTTTTTAGGATGGCAGCCTGGAGCGGAGTGGGGTTGGGGAGCCGGGTAATTTGGAAACGCCGTTCGGTATTTTTGCGTAACGTTGCCGTCATTTCCTTTTGCTGGCCGTTTTGCAGGACCAGCAGCCTGACCAACTCACCCGGTTTTTTGGTTCTGCTCATAGCGCCCAGCGTCTCAACGGTTGCTTTTTGACCGTCGAGGGCCAGAATCACGGCGCCGTTCCGGAGGCCGGCGTTCCAGGCGGGTGATTGCCATTCGGCTTCCGTAACCAGCAAACTGTCGCCTTTTTCGCGGAACGAGATGCCCAGCCAAACGCCCGGTACTGCTTTGGACGTGGTGTCAATCGCCAAACCGGCGTAGGCAAAGTACTTCGGGTAGTCAATCTCCTTCGTGGTGGCCGCGTAGTCGATGAGTTCAGGAAGGTTGGTTCCGGCGGCTTTTTCGCATTCGGTCCAGAATTCCTTTTCGGTAAAACCGCGTTGCTGTTTCTGGTAATAGGTCTGATACAGCGCCCGCATCACGTCGTCCAGCGATTTCCGGTTTTTGCTTTCGTGCCGGATTTTAAAATCCAGCATCGCGCCCAAAACCGGCCCTTTGCTGTAGTAGGAAATGGTTTTGTAAGCATCATCGCCGGTGCGCCCAAACGGGCCGTCTTCCCAGGTCTCAAAACTGGCCTGTGTGGCGGCCTGAAACAGGCGACCCGGTTTGTTTTCGTAAGCGACGATATTGCTTTGTAAACCGCTGAATACTTCTTCTTCGGTCAATAAACCGGCTTTTTTCAGAATCAGGTACGGGTAATAAACCGTAAAGCCCTCCGACACCCAGAGCATCCGGGTGCGGTTTTCCTGGTCGTAATTGAACGGCCCCAGCTCGACGGGGCGAATGCGCTTGACGTTATAATGGTGGAAATATTCGTGCGCCAGAAAGTTGTACATCCGGTTGCGGCCCGCGCGGCTGCTCAACTGCTCCCCGCTGAAACTGATGGACGTGGAATTCAGGTGCTCAATACCGCCCCCGCCCGGACCGATGGCAATAAACGTGTAGTGCCTGTACGGAATGTCACCGATTACGGCCACCGAGCCTTCGACAATTTTTTTCAGATTCGCCATGAACTGGGTCCGGTCGAAGTTGCCCAGATTGTATCCGATAAAATAATGCGGAATGCCTTTGACCTCAAACGACGGCAGTTGCTCCAGCTTGCCCAGCAGCATCGGGCTGTCGTACAGGATGTCGTAATCGGGTGCGAAAAACGTCTGCGGCTGTCCGGCCACCGAGTCCAGTCCCGTCGCGATAAACTGGGGCCATTTCGAATACGGTTTTAAGGTAACACTTACCGGCTGTTTCAGGTGGCCTTCGGGATGCAGAAATACGCCCGCCGGGGAAATGTAACCGTGGTTTTCGTCCAGAAAATTTCCGGCCACAAAATTCCGGGTGGCCCGGATGTCGTACGTCAGGGTCACGGTTTGGGCCCGATTGGGGTGCACTGTCCAGCGGCTGTTGGCGGTTTTCTCCCACTTCAGCGGTTTGCCGGAACCGTCGGTGGCCCGGAAGTTTTCCACCGACCTGGCGTAATTCATCAACTGGTAATAACCCGGCGTCCAGACCGGCATTTTAAAATTCAGCGTTTCGCCGTTCAGGCCCTCGCACCGAAACGTAACGTGGTAAAGCTGCGAAGCGGGCTCCTCCATCGTCACCGTAAAGGCCAGCTTACCGGCGTTTTTCTGTCCGGATGCCGGCGGTATTGCGAAAAGAAAAATCGCGGCAAAGGTTAGTCTTTGCAAGTGCCGGATAAAGAGTTTCGTTTGAGAGGGCAGAAGTACAAGAGTTTCCATGAATACAACCATTTGACCGCGGATTTGATCACGGACCATCTATGTTAGCCAAACTGGGGGTTAATTCAAAGATTCGGTTTCCCATTCCACCGAAACGCCCCGACTTTCCGGCCGTTCTCCGAATCTTCAACCAGGAGCGCCAGGCGTTTCTGACGGGTTGCTTCCTGTTTGGCGCTCCTGATCCAGTTGCGAATGGTTTTCTGGTAGGAAGGAGCCTGTTTCTGAAAGAATTGCCAGGCTTTTTCGTTCGCTTTCAACTGCGCCTGAAAAGCCTCATCGAGGGGATGATCTTCTTTTTCGTGCGTATATATTCCCGCCTTTTTCAAATCCCGAGCCTGAAAAACCGTCAATCCGGCGGGATAAACCAGCCCTTGTTCAATAAGCTCACCGATGCGCCGGATGTTGACGGCACTCCAGATGCTGCTGGTTTTTCGGGGCGTAAACCGGATTTGGTAGGCGGTTTCGTCGATGGACTTCCGAATACCGTCGATCCAGCCGAAACACAGGGCTTCGTCCACCGACTGCGGCCAGGTGATGCTCGGCTTGCCGGAACCGACTTTATAAAAACCGACGACCAGTTCTTTCTCGGTAGTGTGATTTTCTTCCAGCCAATGCCGAAACTCGGCGGGTGTTGCAAAAAACGTTGCCATAGTTGCTAAAACTTAAGATTCTGAACCCGAACGGCATTCAAAATGGCCAGTAAGGCCACGCCCACGTCGGCAAAAACCGCTTCCCACATGGTGGCGATCCCGCCCGCGCCCAGCAACAGCACGATGGCCTTGACAACCAGCGAAAGCGTGATGTTCTGCCAGACGATCTGCCGCGTGGCTTTCCCGATTCTGATCGCCGTGGCAATCTTTGAGGGCTGGTCGGTCTGGATCACCACGTCGGCGGTTTCAATCGTTGCGTCGGAGCCGAGGCCGCCCATCGCAAGGCCCACATCGGCCAGCGCCACCACCGGCGCGTCGTTAACGCCGTCGCCGACAAACGCCAGTTTTTGGTTCGGGTCCGCCGAAAGCGCCTGTTTCAGTCGCTCCACTTCCCGGACTTTGTCTTCCGGCAGCAGATCGCCAACGGCTTCGTCGACCCCCACTTTCCGGGCCACCGCCTGCACGACGACGGATTTGTCGCCCGACAGCATGACGGTTTTCAGGCCCATCCGGCGCAGTTGCTGGACGGTTTCGGCGGCATCCGGTTTTTCCTGATCGGCAATGGTGAAATACCCGGCAAACTGTCCGTCAACGGCCACCATCACCACCGTAAACGGAATGGCGGTCAGGCTGTCGTCGAACGAAATGTTGAATTTACGGAGCAGTTTGGCGTTTCCGGCCAGGACGGTTTTTCCGCCGACCGTTCCTTTCAGGCCGTGACCGGGGATTTCCTCCACGTTTTCCACCGGCGGCAGTGCGTCGCCGGATTGGGCGTACGCGAGAATGGCCGTTGCCACCGGGTGCGTGGACTTACTTTCCAGAGCCGCCGTCAGCCGGGTTAATTCCTGCTCCGCAATCCCATTCGCCTTGACTTCCTGCACCTTGAAAACGCCCTGCGTCAGCGTACCGGTTTTGTCCATTACTACGGTTTTGACCTGCGTAATCAAATCCAGAAAAACCGACCCCTTGAACAGAATGCCCTGCCGCGACCCCGCGCCGATTCCGCCAAAATAGCCCAACGGAATGGAAATAACCAGGGCGCACGGACAGCCGATGACCAGAAAAACCAGCCCGCGATACAGCCAGTCCTGAAAGCGGTAATCCGCCACCAAAAAGTACGGCACAACCGTAATCAAAACCGCCAGCGCGCAAATAATCGGGGTATAAATTTGGGCGAAACGGGCGATGAATTCCTGCGTTTTGGCCTTGCGGCCGGTGGCTTCCTGCACCAGTTTCAGAATGCGCGACAGCTTGGAGTCCTGGTAGAGCGTGGTCACGTCCATTTCGGCCAGCGTTTGCCGGTTGATCATTCCGGCCAGCACGTCTTCGCCCTTGCTGATGGTGCGCGGCACGCTCTCGCCGGTCAGGGCCGCCGTATCGAACGAGCCGGTTTCGGAACGCATTTTGCCGTCCAGCCCCACTTTTTCACCCGGTTTGATCTGAATCACTTCGCCAATTTTCACCTGGGCCGCTTTGGTCGATACGGTTTTTCCGTCGCGCAGGACCGTAACGGTATCGGGCCGCACGTCGAGCAGGGCTTTGATGGAACGGCGCGCCCGCATAACCGCAGCATCCTGAAACAACTCGCCGACGGTATAAAACAGCATCACAGCCACGCCCTCGGGGTATTCGCGAATCGCAAACGCGCCGATGGTGGCGACGCCCATCAGGAAAAACTCGGTGAACACATCGCCTTTGGCAATCTGGCGTCCGGCCCGGCGCAAAACCGGCCAGCCGACGGGCCCGTAAGCGGCCAGATACCAGACAAACCGCCACGGATCGCGGAACCAGTCGGCGTAGTTGTCCAGCAAAATGCCGCCCAGCAACAGCACCAGACTGATCAGAACCGGGCCGTATTCGCGGAACCCTTCCCAAATCGGATGAGCGTGGACCGAGCTATCGGCGTCTGAAGCGAGGGTTTCGGCTTCGACCAAATCCAGCGGCTCATCGTGATCGTGGGTATGCCCGTCGTCGTGGGAATGATGGTGATGGGTTGCCATATTGGTTACAATTCAATGAAAAAGTTGAGAATGCCGAGGGCAATCAGAATGCCGCCGGTGATCTGTTTTTCGTGGTGTTCGAGCCAGTGCCAGTGCAATTTCGCCAGTCCCCGAAACGACAGAGCCGTCAAGCCAACCATGCACCCAATCGTGACGATGGTGTAGGCAATGCTCAGGGTGGCAATGGCGGACCAGCCCAGCGTTCCGGCGGTGAAGAAGAACGTTTCGATTTCCAGGCAGGGCGAAAGCAGCATCGCGACGGCCAGGGTACCGATGATGGCGGGTTTCGACCGGCCGGACAGCCCGCGCGGAACGTGTTCGTGGGCACCGTGCGGATTGTGGACCGCGAAATACACCAGCCCCATGAAAATCAGGATCAGCGACGCAATCCAGCGGGTTTGCTCCTCCAGCCGCTCGGACAATTCAACCCCAATCGCGCCGATCAGAACGCCCAGAATAACCGTACTGAGCGTGTGAAAAAAACCGCTCAGGGCCGCAACGCCCAGCGTTTCGCGCAAAGACCAATTCTCGCTGCGCCCGATGAGGGCCACCGGGAGCCAGTGGTTCGGGATGGCCGCGTGAACGGCTCCGAGCAGAATACTACCAACAAGCAGATTAAACAACATTTCTTTTCGGGATTAATGAACGTGACCGCCGGCTTCTTCCGAATTATTCAAAACCGAATGCAGGTCGTAGGCACCGGCAATTACCAGCTGCGCGTCTTTTTTGACCGTCGGTGGCAAGGTTACGGCCTGAAAACCGTTTTCGCTAATTCCGGCCTGCACCGCAACGGGCCGAAACTGGTGGTGAACGGTGCCTTCGTGTTCTTCTTTCCCTTCATACACAAACACCTGCGAACCCGTTCCCGTTTTGATTACCGCCCCTTCCGGCAGAGCCGGTTGCGGGGCCGACTGCGTTTCGATCAGCGCTTTCAGAAACGTGCCGGGGCGCAGTTGGGCGTCCGGTTTTTCGAGGGCGGCAAAAACCTTTACGGTTCGGTCTGCCCCGGTTTCGCGGTTGATGTACCGAATCCGCCCGATGCGTTCCCGGGCTGCCGGGCTGCCGGGTTCGCCAATAATGGAAAACCGCACCCGCTGCCCCACCTGCACCCGCGCAATATCGCCTTCAAAAACCGTCAGCTCGGCGTACAGCCCCGTGGTATTCATCAGTTCAAACAGGATGTCGTTCGCGTTGACGAAGCGGCCCCGGTTTACGTTGACTTCGGTGACGGTTCCCGTGATGGGCGACCGGACGGCAACGGTTCGGGTAATTTTCCCCTTTGTCAGTTCATTCATCGGGACGCCCAGCAGGGCCAGTTGCTGCCGGAGTCCCTCGGCCCGCGACCGCAGAATTTTCACCTGCGACGTTGCCTGCTGGAACGTTTTGAGCGTACCGACGTTCTCGCGGCTTAGTTCGCGCTGGCGTTCGTATTCCTGCTCCTGAAATTCAAGCTGGCTGGTGGTTTCCAGAAATTCCTGTTGCAGCCGGATAAACTCCGGATTTTCGAGCACCGCCAGCAACTGCCCCTGTTTGACGGCCTGGCCGGGCAAGAGCGGGGTGGAGGTCAGAATGCCGCCGTAGGGCGTGGAAACCGACACCTGTTGCTGGGGCGGTACATTGATAACCCCGTTCACCCGGATGAGGTTACTCAGCGTGCGCTCTTCCGGACTGCCAAGCTGGATGCCCACGGTTTTGAACTGCTCGTCGGTCAGCTCGACGAGCCCTTCGGCGTGTTCTTCGTGCCCGGTCTCGTGTTTCTCACCTTCTTCGTGCTGGTGTTCCTGCGTTTCGGTGGCCGCATCGCCCTGGCGTTTGCAGGACGAAAAAACCGTGCCGGTTGCCAGCAGCAGGAGAACTAAGTTGATTTTCAGGCTATATTTCATGGTTCGGTGCTTCCCAGGAGGTATTCAAGGTGGATGATGGTTTGGTTCAGCGTGTTCAGGGCGGCCAGATAGCCCGTCTGAATGGCGCTGGCCGTTCGGAGGTTTTGGAACAGTTCGATGTAACCAATCTCCCCGGCGCGGTACGCCCGGTCGGCCTGCTGCCGAATCAGCGTGGCCTGTGGCAGGGCCGATTCTTCGTAATAAGCCAGCGTCTCCCGGTTTTTCTGATGGGCTTGCAGGAGCTGGGCAAAAGACCCTTCCAGGTTGCGCCGACGGGCCGTTAGCTGGGCTTCGGTTCGTTGTTGCCCCAACTCGGCCGCCCGAACCCGCGCCCGCAACGGCTTGGCGACAATCGGAATCGAAATGCCGACCTGCCCGTACGTAAACCGGTCGACGCCCGTGTAAAACCGGTCGTTTCCGTTGATCGTCTGAATGCCCCGAAGCGACTGATTGACCACGTTGAACGAATAGTCGGGCTTCAGCCGCGAGCGTTCCACGTCGGTTTCGCGCCGGGCAATTTCGATCTGCTGCTGCAACAGGGCCACTTCTGGATTTTGGGCCAGTGCCGCCGAATCCGGCAGGCGGAGCGCGCGGGTCGTTAGCACCGAATCCGTAATCTGGGGCAGTTGATCGGTGCCGAGCAGCGTTTGCAACCGCCGGGACTCGATCTGCTGATCGGCCCGGTTCTGAATAAGGATCATCCGGATTTGCCGCGCTTCGACCTCGGCGGCTGTTTGTTCCAGCAAAGACCCTTCGCCCGTGCGTCGCCGAACCCCTGCCGCCCGCACGACGGTCGTCAACAGGCTGTCCTGCCGGACCAGCTCCCGGTGGAGCGTTCGCAAATACACCAGTTCGTAATACGCGGCTTTTACCTGAAACGCCAGCTCCTGCCGGGTGACGCGGCTTTCGGCTTCGGCCCCGACAATCCGGGCGTCGGCCAGGGCTTTCTGGCTCCGGAGCAGGCCCGGCGCGGGCAGCCGTTGCCCGATTTGCAGCGATTGATCGACGTAGCGGCTGTTGTATTGCCCCGCCGTCACCACAATGTCGGTTTTGTCGATGGCCCGGGCCGTACCGCTCAGCGCCTGCTGGTAATCCTGATTCAGCGTCGAAACCCGGATCTGCGGATTGTGCTGGAAGGTTTGATTCAGCGCTGTTTCGAGCGAAAACGGACTCAATGGCGAGTTGGCCTGCGCGTAGCCGGACGTTGGGAAAGCGCTCAGGCCCAACGCCAGCAATCCCAGCAGCGGCCACCAGCCCGTGGCCACGGTTTTGGCGGTAGGAATCAGGGACTGATCCCGTTGGCCAAACCGTTGTTCGACCAGAAAATACAGCACCGGGAGCACCAGCAGGGTTAGTAAGGTCGCCGTGATCAGGCCACCGATAACGACCGTAGCCAGCGGTTTTTGAACTTCGGCCCCGGCCGTGTTGGACAAGGCCATGGGCAAAAAACCGAGCGAAGCCACCATCGCCGTCATCAGCACCGGCCGGAGCCGGATTCGGGTTGCCTGAAAAATTGCCTGCTGCAGGTTGCTGACGCCGTTGCGTCGCTGGTAATTGAATTCGGCGATCAGCACGATCCCGTTCAAAACCGCCACGCCAAACAGGGCGATAAAACCGACAGCCGCCGAAATGCTGAACGGCATCCCGCGCAGCCAGAGCGCCAGCACTCCGCCGATGGCCGCCAGCGGAATGGCCGTAAAAATCAGCAAGGCTTGCCGCATGGAATGGAAGGTTAAAAAGAGCAAAAGAAAGATAAGGCCCAGTGCCACCGGAACCGCCACCTGCAACCGGTTCTGGGCGTCGAGCAGGTTCTCAAACTGGCCGCCGTAGGTGACGTAATACCCCGTCGGAAACTTGATTTGCTGGTTGATTTTCTGCTGCAATTCGGTGACGACGCTTTCGACATCGCGCCCGCGAACGTTAAACCCAATCGTTAGCCGTCGTTTCGCGTCTTCGCGCTGAATCTGGTTGGGACCGGGCATGAGCTCGACGGTGGCCACTTCCGAAAGCGGAATGGGTGGGCCGTCGGCGCTGGCCACGGTCAGCCGTTGTACATCGTTGATGCTCCGGCGGTTTTCGCCCGCCAGCCGAACGACCAGATCAAACCGCCGTTCCCCCTCGTAGACGAGTCCCGCGCTTTCTCCGGCGAAGGCCGTGCTGATGGTCCGGTTGACGTCCTCGACCGACAGACCATAGCGGGCCAGCGCTTCGCGGTCCAGTTTTACCACAATCTGCGGCAGGCCCTGCACCTGTTCCACGTATAAATCCGTGGCCCCGCTGACGCCGTTGACCAGCCCGCTGATGCGTTTGGAAAGTTGGGTCAGTTCGTTGAGGTCTTCACCGAACACCTTCACGGCTACGTCCTGTTTGACGCCCGAAATCAGCTCGTTGAAGCGCATCTGAATCGGTTGCTGAAACCCGAACGTGACACCCGGAATGGATTCCAGCGCTTCGGCCATTTTGCCGGCGAGTTCTTCGCGGTTCGCAGCCGAGGTCCATTCCGGGCGGGGTTTGAGAATAACCATCAGGTCGGCGGCTTCGATGGGCATCGGGTCGGTCGGGATTTCGCCCGCGCCAATCTTGCTGATTACTTCTTTGACTTCCGGAAACCGCTGAAGCAGAACCCGTTCGGCCTGCGTGGTTTTGGCAACGGTCTGGCTCAGCGACGAACCCGTCAGAACGCGGGTTTCCACGGCAAAATCACCTTCGTCCAGGGTCGGAATGAACTCACCGCCCAGCGTTGTAAACAGCCATCCCGCACCCAGCAGTAGCAAAACCGCCACCGACAGCACCACGGTTTTCTGACGCATGACGCCCTGAAGAATTGGCTCGTACAGGCGGAGAAAAAAGTCCATCATCCGGTCGGAAATGGTCCGTTGGGCCGCGGTTTGTTTGTTCAGCACCAGCGCCGACATCATCGGTACGTACGTTAGGGAAAGAATGAAAGCACCCGCAATGGCAAAACCAACCACCTGTGCCATCGGCCCGAACATTTTGCCTTCAATGCCCGACAGCGCCAGAATGGGCAGGTAAACAATCAGAATGATGATTTCGCCGAAAGCCGCCGAGGTGCGAATCCGGCTGGCCGATTCAAACACTTCTTCGTCCATCTCCGATTGGGAGAGCACGAAGGGGGACTGGCTTCCCGTTCGCTCGTTCGCTCTCTCGCTCGTTCGTTTGTGCAAATGGTGCAGCGTGGCCTCGACGATGATGACGGCCCCGTCGACGATCAGCCCGAAGTCGATGGCACCCAGGCTCATCAGGTTGCCCGATACGCCAAAAGCCTGCATCATACCGACGGCAAACAGCATCGACAGCGGAATGACCGAGGCCACAATCAGTCCCGCCCGCCAGTTGCCCAGAAACAGAATGAGCACGAAAATAACGATCAGCGCCCCTTCGATCAGGTTGCGGGTAACGGTATTGATGGCCCGGCCCACCAACTCGCTGCGATCCAGAAATGCGTGAATATCGACGCCCTCGGGCAGCGTTTTGCGGATCTGCTCCATCCGGTTTTTGACCCGCCCGATGACCTCGTTCGCGTTTTCGCCTTTCAGCATCAGCACCAGCGCGCCCACGGCTTCCCCCTGCCCGTTGCGAGTCAGGGCACCGTAGCGGTTGGCCGAACCGTACTGAACGGTTGCCACGTCGCGGATCAATACGGGAACGCCGGTTTCCGTCCGGCGAATCACAATCCGGCCAAGGTCGGTCAGGTTGCCCACCAGACCTTCCGAGCGGATGAAGTAAGCACTCGGTTTTTTGTCGATGTAGGCGCCCCCGGTGTTCTGGTTGTTGCGCGACAAGGCCGTGAACAAATCGCTGATCCCAAGACCGTAGGAGCGAAGCCGGTCGGGGTCGATGGCAATTTCGTACTGCTTCAGCAACCCGCCGAAACTGCTCACGTCGGCCACCCCGGGCGTTCCCAGGAGCTGCCGACGGACCACCCAGTCCTGCAGGGTGCGCAATTCGGTGGGTGAATACTGCTCGGTAAAACCGGGTTTGGCGTAGATAACGTACTGGTAAATTTCGCCCAGGCCCGTGGTTACCGGAGCCATTTCGGGTTCGCCGGTTCCCGCCGGAATCTGGCTGCGGGCGCTCGAAAGCCGTTCGCTGATTTGCTGGCGCGCCCAGTACAGGTCGGTTGATTCCCCAAAAACGATGGTGACGACAGATAATCCAAAACGGGAAAACGAGCGGATTTCGGCGATTTCGGGAATGGTCGCCATCGTTTGCTCAATCGGAAACGTAATCAGTCGCTCGACTTCCGGAGCTGCCAGCGCGGGCGAGCGGGTAATGATCTGGACCTGATTGTTGGTGATATCCGGCACGGCGTCGATGGGGAGCTGACGAAGCGAAAAACCGCCCCAAATCACCAGTCCCAGCGTCAGCAGGCCAATAATGAGTTTATTCTGAATGGAAAATCGGATGATGGAATCCAGCATACCGGTGGAAAATTAAGATAAGAGATGAGTAACGCCCGGAATCAAAGGCGGGCGATGCAACCCGGTTGCACAGAACCGATTGGGCGCAGGTATCCTATCTCAGCCGATTTGGGGTGGTTGCCAGTACGAAAGCGGGGTCGTTGGCAGGGTGGGCACGAAGGCTTCGTACCGGGGGGAGGTAAACGAAAAAGCCGCAAAGGCAAACTGAAAATCCTGACCGGGCTCTAAAACCGTGCCGCAGCAGGCACAACTGCAGAATGGCGAGCAGGCATCTCCGCCTTCCGCGCACCCATCGTGCTGGTGGTGATCGCTGGAAACCGTGGTCACCTGCTGGTCGGCGCGCACCTTCAGACCTCCGTCGGCGCAGGGCAGGACGGACAGAAAAAGCAGGTGGACGCTCATCAGCAAGCAAATCAGGGACTTCATAGGGCAAAACTATCCGAAAAAACCGTGCAACAGGTAGTCAAAAACGGTTTTTAATTTTCGATACCTGCCAACTTTTGCCGTCCCTTATCCCGCACCAGCGACCGGCTGACCAACACTGAAAAAGGCCGCAGTCCAACCCGGAAGCAAAAAAAAGCAGCCGGGGCAGGTCCGATTCGTCCGGGTCGGGCTTTCGGCGAAATGAGTTGAACTAAGTCGGGATAGGGTCTGTTGCCTGTAATTAAGTACGCGCGAAACTTATAATTTTCGTAATTTCGTAAATTCATCGAATTGTCCCTTTTGGTTACAACTCCATCAATGAAGCTCAATCTCAGCTACCAGGAACGTTTTGACGATCGCCATAACGGTTCCGACGTTTCTCAAACCAATGCCATTCTGAAAACCATCGGCGTCGCTTCGGTGGATGAACTCATCGAACAGACGGTTCCGGCGCTGATCCGGCTTGAAAAACCGCTCGATCTGCCAGCTGCCAAATCGGAGCACCAGTTTCTGGCCGATTTCAAAAAACTCGCTCAGCAGAATAAGGTCTATAAATCCTATATCGGTACGGGGTATTACGACACCATTACGCCGAACGTTATTCTTCGCAACATCCTGGAAAATCCGGCCTGGTATACGGCCTATACGCCCTATCAGGCCGAAATCGCCCAGGGCCGATTGGAAGCGCTGCTGAATTTTCAGACGGTGGTGATTGATCTGACCGGTATGGAAATCGCCAATGCGTCGCTGCTCGATGAAGGAACGGCGGCTGCCGAAGCCATGCACGTTCTGTTTGCCCAGCGTCCGGCGGCTAAAAAATCGGCGATGACCTTTTTTGTGTCGGACCGGTGCCACCCGCAAACCATTGACGTGATCAGAACCCGCGCTACGCCCCTGGGTATCAAGGTGCAGGTAGGCGATCACCTGCACGTCAATGTGACGGCCGATGAACTGTTCGGGATGCTGGTGCAATACCCGGCTTCCGACGGCGAAGTGTTTGATTATACCGATCTGATTGCGGCCGCGCACGAGCATGCGGTTTTTGTTGCCGTTGCTGCGGATTTATTAAGTTTAACGATGCTGACTCCGCCCGGTGAAATGGGCGCGGATGTGGTCGTCGGTTCGTCGCAGCGGTTTGGCGTTCCGATGGGCTACGGCGGTCCGCACGCGGCTTTCTTCGCCACGAAAGAAGCCTTCAAGCGTCAGATTCCGGGCCGGATCATTGGCGTTTCGGTCGATGCTCAGGGAAATCCGGCCTTGCGAATGGCCCTGCAAACCCGCGAGCAGCATATCCGTCGGGAAAAAGCAACCTCGAATATCTGTACGGCGCAGGTGCTGCTGGCCGTAATGGCGGGCAGTTACGCGGTGTATCACGGTCCGCAGCGGCTGAAGGCCATTGCGGAGCGCGTGCACGGGTTAACCAAATTGTTTGCGACGGTTTTACGCTGGAACGATTATAAAATTCAGTCCCAGAATTACTTCGATACGGTTACGGTTGAGGTCGATGATGTGGAATCGCTGCGGAAATCGGCCCGGACGGCGGGCGTCAACCTGCGGTATCTGGACGATGAGCGGGTCAGCGTTTCTTTTGACGAAACCAAAACCGTGGCCGATGTGGCGCAACTCCTCGACGTTTTCGGCGTTTCCGGCGATCTGGAAGCGGCTACCGAAACCCTGTCGATCAACTGGCCGGACCGGCTGGTTCGGAAATCGGCGTATTTGACGCACCCGGTTTTCAACACGCACCATACCGAACACCAGATGCTGCGGTATCTGAAGTCACTGGAAGAAAAAGACCTTTCGCTGGTGCATTCCATGATTTCGCTCGGTAGCTGTACGATGAAACTAAATGCAACCGCCGAAATGATTCCGGTAACTTGGCCGGAGTTTGGGGGTTTGCACCCGTTTGCGCCGAAAGATCAGGTGGGCGGTTATCAGAAACTGGTGGACGATTTAAGCCGCTGGCTCTGCGAAATTACCGGTTTTGACGCCGTTTCGCTGCAACCCAACTCGGGTGCGCAGGGCGAATACGCCGGTTTGATGGTGATTCGGGCCTATCACGAAAGCCGGAACGAAGGCCACCGGAATGTCTCGCTGATTCCGTCGTCGGCACACGGTACCAATCCGGCCAGCGCCGTGATGGCGGGCATGAAGGTCGTTATCGTGAAATGCGACGAGCGCGGTAACATCGATGTGGACGATCTGCGGGCCAAAGCTGAACAGTACGGCAACGACCTGTCGTGTCTGATGGTGACGTATCCGTCGACGCACGGGGTTTTTGAGGAAACCATCAAAGAAATCTGCGAGATTATTCACGAACACGGCGGGCAGGTGTACATGGACGGCGCGAACATGAACGCCCAGGTGGGCCTGACGAGTCCGGCAACCATTGGGGCGGATGTTTGCCACCTGAATCTGCACAAAACCTTCTGTATTCCGCACGGTGGTGGCGGCCCGGGCATGGGTCCGATTGGCGTGGTGGAACATCTGGCGCCGTTCCTGCCGGGCAATCCGATGGTGGAAACCGGCGGCAAACAGGCCATTCATGCCATTTCGGCGGCACCCTACGGATCGGCCAGCATTCTGACCATTTCGTACGCGTACATTGCGATGATGGGGGGGGAAGGCCTGACCAATGCGACCAAAACCGCCATCCTGAACGCCAACTACCTGAAAGCACGGCTGGAAGACCATTTTCCGATTTTGTATACCGGGAAAAACGGTCGTTGTGCGCACGAAATGATTGTGGATTGCCGGCCCTTCAAAGCGGCTGGTGTGGAAGTGGAAGATATTGCCAAGCGGCTGATGGACTACGGTTTTCACGCGCCGACGGTTTCGTTTCCGGTGCCGGGCACGATGATGATCGAACCGACGGAATCCGAATCAAAAGACGAACTCGACCGGTTTTGCGAAGCCCTGATCAGCATTCGGGCCGAAATCCGGGAGGTGGAAGAAGGCAAGGCGGACAAAACCAACAACGTGCTGAAAAATGCACCCCATACGGTGGGCGTTTTTATCGCTGATGAGTGGGATCGTCCGTACAGCCGCGAAAAAGCCGCTTTCCCGCTGCCATACGTCAAAGCCCGTAAGTTCTGGCCGAGCGTCAGCCGGGTCGACAACGCCTACGGCGACCGGAACCTGGTTTGTGCGTGTCTGCCAACGGAAGAATATGCCACCGAAGTAGCGGAGACGGCATCCTGATCCGCGTAGTTCCGACTGATACAAAAAACGGCATCTCGCTAAGCCAATTGGCTTAGCGAGATGCCGTTTTTTATAAGAATGTTCTCGCGGAATCCTAGAGGTCAGAAAAGTTGCTTCCAGGTACCTTTGATGCGGTTATATTTCAAGGTGCTGGGGAGGGCTTTCCACCAGTAGCGGTTCATTTCAACGGCGAACGAAGGCTGCATGTAGCAATTGATGGCGCAACCTTCGCAACCCGGCAAGCGGCCTTCCAGCGCGATGAGTTTCTGCACTTCCTCGGAGCGGTAGAGATTGTATAAATCCCCTTCAATCGGGAAGTCTTTCAGGCCCAGGTGATAACAAGGCAACACCAGTTTGTTTTCGGGTGAGATCACCAGCGTGGTGCTGCCCGCCAGACAAACCGGGTCGTCGACGTGGTTGCCGCCGTCGCGCCGGAGCTGAATGAAAGCATCGTTGAGATACACATTTTTCTGCTTGCCCCACCAGGTCATGTCCTGCAGGGATTTTTCCGAAAAACCGCCCCCGGTTTCGACCTCGTTGTACTCAAAAACCGGGTTCAGGATCAGCACCAGGCCGTTGGGCAGGCAGATTTCTTCGTGCAGCTGCTTGATCTGGTGAATGTTGTGTTCAAAAACCGTAAACAGAATGTCGGGCCGTTCGCCGAGCTTCCGGGCGATGGCGATGGATTCCATTACTTTATCGAAGCATTTCACACCCCGCGATTTGTCGTGCTCTTCCGCAATGGGAGAATCCAGCGAAAAATGGAGCATATCGACCAAACCGTGCAACCGTTCGGCGTATTTGGGATACAGCAGACCGTTGGTGGTAATCGTTGTGATGAGGCCAAGGTCTTTGGCTTCGCGAAGCAGCGTGTCCAATTGACGGTGCAGCAGGGGCTCTCCGCCCGTAAAATCGACCACCCGGACCCCGAGTCGTTTCAGATCCCGCAGGTTGTCCCACACGTTCTCCGGCGTCACGTAAGGTGAGGGCCGCTCCCAGATATCACAAAAACTACAGGTCGCATTGCAGCGATAGGTGATGTAGTAATTGCACAAAACCGGGTGGGAGACAAGGCGCATGAAACTTACTGTTTTTGAGCAGGATTATAAAGGAGCATTCCTTCCGCGGATAAATCTTCGTCAATTTCCTCCCAATGGACGCCATAACCGCCGGCAATCAAACGCCAGTCTCGGCGCTGATTAGCACTGGCTTTTGCTAATCTTGGAAACCAGATCAGCGGGCTCCCAATGGTTCTGCCGTCCGTCAGGTCAAAATAAACTTTCTCGGTGTCGAACCAGACAGAACTGACTTTCAGGCTTTTTAGCAAGGTTGCCGTGTCCATCTCAATTAAAGTAGCTTTTCCATTTCAAAATGAATTCCTGCTGCCGTTCCTGAATAATTGCTTCCGCTCTTTTCAATTCCCTGGCTTTCATTCCTTCACTCTTTACCAGAAAAACCGGAACCAACGTAAACTTAGCCGCGGCATCACCTTTTTCAACGTGGACGTGCAACGGTTCGTGTTCGTTGCTGAAAAAGAAAAACCGGAAGCCATCCTGCACCCAAATGGTAGGCATAGCCGATTATTACTGCAACATTTTAAACAGGGTCGTCAGTTTGTCTTTCAGATCTTTCCGATCGACGATGAAATCCAGAAAACCGTGTTCGAGCACAAATTCGGCGCTCTGAAAGCCTTCCGGTAGGTTTTTACCGATGGTTTCGCGAATGACGCGCGGCCCGGCAAAACCGATCAGGGCGCCCGGTTCGGCAATGTTAAAATCGCCGAGCATCGCAAACGAAGCCGTCACACCACCCGTAGTGGGGTCGGTCAGCAGCGAAACATACGGTATTTTTTCGTTGGCCAGCAGCGCCAGCCGGGCCGAGGTTTTGGCCATTTGCATCAGCGAATAGCCGGCTTCCATCATGCGGGCACCGCCCGATCGCGAAATCATCAGGAACGGCGTCCGGGTTTTGATCGAATGATCAATCGCCCGGGCAATCTTTTCGCCCACCACCGATCCCATCGAACCGCCAATGAAGTTGAAATCCATGCAGGCGATGGTAACATCCACCTCGTTCATCTTCCCGTAGGCCGACCGAACGGCATCGTTCAGGTGCGTTTTGGCAATGCTGGCCTTCACCCGCTCCGGATACGGTTTGGTATCCACAAACTTCAACGGATCGGCGGAGGTCATGTTGGCGTCCAGTTCGGTAAACGCACCCTCATCAAACAGAAGAGCGAAGTACGCATCCGAGCCAATTTTCTCGTGGTAGTTGCAGTGTACGCAGGTATAGGCATTGAGTTTATGCTCCCGCGTATGCATAATTTTCTTGCAATTCGGGCATTGGTACCACAAGCCGTCCGGCGCTTCGCGCTTCTCTTCGGTTGGCGTGTTGATCCCTTTTTCTTTACGGATAAACCACGACATAAGGTGTCAGTCTCCAGTTAACAGTTCGTAATCAATTGCTTTACGGATAAAGCAGGGGGTAAAGATAATAAGAAAACGGCAGGCGTGGTCATAGTTCGAGGTAGTACTTTCGGCGGGCGGGCTCGAAGCGCTCAATGGCGTAGCGCAAAGCCGTGCGCGGAAGCCGTCCGCTGTGGTCGTGCAGAAACTCCTCCAGCGCGTCCGGATTTTTCTTGCCCACCTCCCGCAGCATCCAGCCCATCGCTTTATGAATCAGGTCGTGCCGGTGATTCAGCAACAATTCGGCGATCTGAAACGTGTCCTGAAACTGCTTTTTGCGGATAAACGCCAGCGTCGATACCATCGCGATCCGTTGCGACCACAGGTGATTTTGCTGCGCCAGTTCGGATAAAATGCGCCGGTCATTGTTCAGTAAATAGTTTCCGACAATTTCGGGACAACTCGTATCGACCAGATCCCAGTTGTTGACAAAATTCCGGTTTCGGAGGTAATCGTCAAAAATTAACCTGCGGTTTTCCTCGCCGGAGCGCCTGGCCTGATTTGTCCAGATGATCAAACCCGTTAGCCGGCATTCGTGAAACGGGTCCTGCACCAGCTTCTCGATTTCGGAGGACGGCAACCGGCGGTATTTCTGGGCAACAACCCGCTGTTGCGGAACCGACAAGCCCAGAAATTCGTCGCCCTCGCCGTATTGCCCCGGCCCGGTTTTGAAAAACCGCTTGAAAAAAACCGCCTTTTCGGAATCGGCCAGCGCCAGCAGATCGGTTTTAACGTCCTGGTGAGTCATACGTTGTAGGTGAACTAAAACGGGAACGGGTTGTTATTGGTGGAATCGAATGTCTATCTTCGGCTGAATGAACACAAGCGCATGACCACAGACCCTACCGAGCCAATCAGCGAAAATACGATCATTATCATTGTCGGGACAAACCGCAAGAATTCCATGTCGCGGCAGATTGCCAGCTATTACCACACCATTCTGCAACAGCTGGGCGCAGCGAGTGAAATTCTTGATTTAAGCGGACTGCCCCCCGATTTTCTGACAACGGCTTTGTACGAAAATACGGGAAAAAATCCTGAATTCAACCGTTACAAAGAAGTGGTGGAGCGGGCCAAAAAGCTGGTCCTGATCGTTCCTGAATACAACAATTCGTATCCCGGTGTGCTGAAGGCCTTTATCGACGGGATGAGTTACCCCAGCGGTTTGTCGAACAAAAAAGTAGCGTTGGTTGGGTTGTCGGCCAATCACCAGGGCGGAGCGCTGGCCCTCAGTCATTTAAGCGATATTTTCAGTTACCTGGGTACCAATACGCTGGCCCTGCGTGTTAAACTGGCGCAGATCCGGAACTACTGGAAAGAAGGTGCACTGCACAACGACTTATACAATCTGCTCCTTCAGCAGCAGGCCCAGCAACTAGTCGATTTTTAGGGTTTCGTATAGGAGCGAATGGGTGATGGCGTGATAAACGCCAGAAAACCGGCAGGTTATTCACTCCATCACCCATTCGCGCAATAAAAACCGGCTAATCATTCAAGCGCGACCGGATCAGGTCCCGCTCGTCCATCAACGGCAATTCGTACAGGGTCAGTTTCTGGCGGGTGAAAGCCGGGGTTTCCAGCTCCCGCTCCCGGTCGGAATGACGGACCTGCGTAAAGCCTTCAATCATTTTCTGGATTCGTAGCCCATCTTCTTCCGGGTTTTCATCCATAACCGTGTACGGGTCGATCGCCGGTGGAAAAGGACGCGGGCCGGGTTCCGGTGCAGGAAGTTCGGTTTCTCCGCCCCGGGTTTGGGTGCTGGTCTCCTCCGGTTGCCCTTCCGCCACCAGTTCGAGATCCTCTTCGATTTCCTCCGGCACTTCGTCAACGGGATTCGGTTTTTTCGCCGGTTCAGGGGTCCAGTTCGTCGGCGGAAAATCCGGTCGTTCGGCCGGTAAGTCAAAACCGGCGGCAATCACCGTGACGCGCAGGTTTTTGCCCAGGGTATTGTCTTTGATGGTGCCGTATTTGAACAGGTGCGCCTGTTTATCCTTACCAATTTTGTCCTTGATGTAACCGGTAATGATCTGGAGCTCCTTCATCGTAGTCCGCGCATCCTCACCCGACGCCATCGTAAGCAGAATGCGCTTCGCACCCCGAATATCGCGGTCGTTGAGCAGGGGCGAGTTGAGGGCATCCTGAATGGCGTTGAGCGCCCGGGTTTCGCCCACCGAATCGGCAGATCCCATCACGGCTTGTCCGGCTCCTTCCAATACCCGCTTCACGTCCATGAAGTCGACGTTGATTTCGCCCTGAACGGTAATGATTTCCGCGATACTTTTGACGGCATTCGCCAGCACATCATCGGCTTTGGCAAACGCCTGATCCATCGGGAAATCCTCAAAAATCTCCGCCAGCTTATCGTTCAGAATCACCAGAACCGTATCGCAGTATTCCTTCAGCTCGTCGATACCGCGCATGGCCTGATCGAGCTTTTCGATGCCCTCGAAGTCGAACGGGGCCGTAACCACGGCAATGGTCAGCAGGCCCATTTCACGGGCAATCTGCGCAATGACGGGAGCCGCTCCGGTACCCGTACCACCCCCCATACCCGCCGTGATGAAAACCATCTTGGTGGGTTCGCCGAGCAGCTTCCGAATGTCCTCCGTGTTTTCCAGAGCCGCCTGTTTTCCTACTTCGGGGTTGGTTCCGGCGCCCAATCCGGACGTCAGCAGGGCACCCAGCTGAATCCGGGTCTTGACCGGACTGTTGGACAGGGCCTGACGATCGGTATTGCAAACAATGAAGTCGACATCCTTAACCCCCATCCGATACATGTGGTTGACGGCATTGCTTCCGCCCCCACCAACGCCGATCACTTTAATAATTGGTTCCTCTTCTTCATCGGGGAACTCGAATCTCATGCCGTACTCCAATGCCTCTGGCATACCTGTTAATGTTTGGTGCGCAATTCTAAACGCGATTCTGACTATATTCTGGCAACGCGGGTTATCGCGTGCGTTATGCTCACAAAGTTAATACCGATCGTCGGGGCCAAGGTCTTTTCCGATATCATCCGTAAAAAACTTTCGGATTCGCTCCATGAAACCGACGCCTTTTTCCTCAATTTTTCCCGGAACTTTTCCACCTCTGGTTGGCCCCTGGCCACTGGTCCCGTGACTCTGCCCTTGTCCGTTGGTCCCATGACCACTTACGGGGGGAGAAACTATATGCTGCAACGGAATCCGGTCGTCCAGACGCTTAAAACCGGCCCAGACCAGGCCAACCGCCGTGGCAAAAGCCGGGTCGCTGACGAGGTCGGCCTTGACGTTGTGTTCCAGTTGATCCGGAAAACCGATCCGGACATCCATGCTGGTGACCCGTTCGAAAATCCGTTCGATGCCGGCAATGGCCGCTGTTCCGCCCGTCAGCACTACCCCGCCCACCAGCTTGTCGCGGTAGCCGGAGCGAATGATTTCGGCCTGAACCATGGCCGCAATTTCCTTTAACCGGGCCTCAATCACCAGCGCCACGTTTTTCAGCAGAATGTCTTTGGGCGGGCGGCCGCTCAGGTTGGGCACCGCTACGACCTCATTGAGCCGGTAATCATTCGGATTGGCACTGCCAAACTTTGTTTTCAGGAGTTCGGCCTGGGTTGGCAACACGCGGCAACCGATTTCCAGATCGGAGGTCAGGCTGTTTCCGGCATACGGAATAACGGCCACGTGCCGAAGCACGTTTTTGTGATAAATGGCAATTTCGGTGGTGCCTCCGCCAATGTCGACCAACGCAACACCGGCCTGTTTTTCCTCTTCGGTCAAAACCGCTAATGCCGACGCCAACGGGGCCAGCAGGAATTTGTCGTTTTCGAGGGGTTCTTTCTGGGGCGATACCGAACGGGCCCGCTGGATGCATTTCCGGGTGTACGAAGCCGAGCTGGTTTGGGCAGTAATAACCTGGAAGTCAGCTTCCAACTTAACGCCAATTCGCCCGACGGGGTAGTCGATGTTCGACTCGCTGTCGACCGTAAAATCCATCGGCAGTACGTGGACAATCTCCGAACCGGCGGGCAGCACCGAGCGGTACATATCACCAACCAGGTGGTCAATGTCATCGGCGACGACTTCATCGCCGGGGGAGGTGCGCGTAATGCTGCCGTGTTGCCGGCGAGCGGTTATGTTTTGCCCCGAAAAACTAACATTGACCACGTGAATGTCGATGTTGGCTTGTCCGGCCGCTTCTTCCACGGCCCGGTTGATGGCTTCGACGGTTTGGCCGATGTTGACAACCGAGCCTTTTGTTACCCCTTTTGAGATGGCTTTTCCCACACCCAGAACGTCCAGTCTGGGGTGATCGTTATTTCGAATAAGACGACCGGCCACGGCACACACTTTGGTGCTCCCGATGTCCAGTCCTACTATAATTTCTTCCTGCTTAGGTATCATTCGCACACTATCTGGTTACGGTACTGCACACTCACCCTGTGGTACTTTTCCCACCCTTTCAGGGGCAGAATATGCTTGTAGAACAATTTTATTTTATCAAATTTCGCCACCAGATCGACGGGCTGGCCGATTTCGATCAGGCAGTCGCCCACCTGCGGAATCAGCGTCACTTCCCGGTTTTTATCAATCACCACCTGCGCAATCTGGGCTTTCCAGAACGGGTCCGCTTCAATCTGTTTCAGCAAGCCCAGTAACGCCTGATTTTGTTCGGTCGTCAGGGTTTTGCGTTCGCTGAAGTAAGGACCGGAGATCAGGACCACCCGCGCCGTGTAATTCAGGGAGAGCGGAAACCACTTTCCGTCTTCCGTCAGATAATACCCGGCATAGGCCGATTTATCTTCATCTCCGTCCGGAACCAGCCGCGCCAGCGGCCGTTGCTGCTTGATATCGGCAATCAGGATTCCCTTTAAGTCCCGATACAGCTGACAACTCTTGATCAGCCCGTTTCGTTTCAGGCGGTTTTCCAGCTGCTTCAAATCCAGGTCCTCGTAATTGTCGCCCAGGAGCGGATCGGCTCCCTCGTTGGTCAAGGTCCGCAGCACGTCATTCCGGTTCAGAAACCGATGCCCGTCCACTTCATCCATCCGGATGTCGATGCCCTCACATTGCCGGTGATTTTGCCGGTGTTCTGTAAAGGCAATCAGACCCACCAGGATGGCTAAACCGGCTACGGTTAGAATGAAGGTTCTATTTAAGGGAAAAATAGAAAACATCCGTCTTTCTTAACTCTAAAAAAAATAATTTTTATTGATTGGTCTGAAACTGCTCCCGCAATACCGGAATCAACTGATCAATGTCGCCCGCGCCGATTGTTGCCACCAATTCGGGCGGATCGTTTCGTAAAAGGCCGGGCACGTCCGCTTTGGTACATTGAATTTTTTGTTCAGACTGAATTTGCTTAAAAATCAGGTCAGCACTCACGCCCTCGATTGGTAATTCGCGGGCGGGGTAAATATCAAGCAGGATTACGCGGTCGGCCAGCGAAAGGCTTTTTGCAAATTCATCGGCAAAATCCCGGGTGCGGCTGTAGAGGTGCGGCTGAAAAATGGCCGTTACCTGCCGTTCCGGATACAAGGCTTTTAATGACGATAAAAAGGCAAATACTTCAGCAGGATGGTGGGCATAATCGTCGATAAATATAACATTTTTTGTTTTGTATATATATTCGAACCGACGTTTTACCCCTTTATAATTTCCGAGTGCCCGCCGAACGGCCTCCGGAGCCACTCCGACCTGCAGGCTGGCCGCTGCGGCCGCAACGGCGTTCTCCACATTGTGAAAACCGGGCATTTGAAGGGCTATGTTTTCGATAACACCTTCAGGATAAACGATATCGAAAACAAAACAGGCGTTTTCAATCCGTAAATTCCGGCTGTGGTAGCGGCCTTCGTCCAGCGCATACTCGTAAACCGTGGCGGGGGTATGACCGGCCAGCGCCAGACCCTGCCTCATATACAAGGTCCCGCCCGGTTTGATCTGTCCGACAAATGCCCGAAAAGAATCCAGAACGGAATCGTGGTTTCCGTAAATATCCAGGTGATCGGCGTCGGTCGAAGTGACAATGGCGATTTGCGGAAACAGCGTCAGAAACGAGCGGTCGAACTCGTCGGCTTCAACAACACAAATCACGTTCGAGAGGTCGTCGGTGGGTTCGTTGAGCAGAAAATTAGTGCCGTAATTTTGGGTGATGCCGCCCAGAAAAGCCGCGCAGTTCACTCCTGCATCTTTCAGAATGTGAGCTACCATCGATGAGGTGGTGGTTTTTCCGTGCGTTCCGGCAATGGCCACGGTGGTCATGCGCCCGGCCAAAAGACCCAGCACCTGCGAGCGTTTCTGCAGGGTAAAACCGTGTTCGGTCAGGTAGACGTATTCCTGGTGGTTTTTCGGAACGGCGGGGGTGTAAATCACCAACGTTTCCTCCCGGTTTTCCCGAAAAGGAGCCGGAATCTGTTCCACATCTTCTGTAAAGTGGATGGCCATTCCCTCCTGTTGCAGCGCATCGGTCAGGGCGGTTGACGTTTTGTCATAACCGGCGACTTCATACCCGTTGACCAGAAACCAGCGCGCCAGCGCACTCATGCCAATACCGCCGATGCCCAGGAAATAAACGTAACGAATGTTATTCATTTTTTATAGGAAGAAGGGAGGAAAGGAAGAAGGGAAAAGAACGGTTCTCCTTTTATCCTTTCCTTGCTCCTTCATTTGATCAATTTCAATACTTCTTCCGCAATTTCCCGAGCGGCTTTGGGGCGGGCCAGGCCGCTAATGTTCTGACTCAGCGTATTTTGCTGCACCGGGTCGGCCAGAAGCCGCAGGGCCGCCGGAACCAGCTCGGTTGAAGCCACGCGATCGGTCACCAGCAATGCCGCGTTCCGGTTGACCAGACTCATGGCATTTTTGGTTTGGTGATCTTCGGAAGCCGCCGGAAACGGCACCAGAATGGCCGGTTTTTGCACCAGACACAATTCGGAGACCGACAAAGCGCCCGCCCGCGACACCACGGCGTCGGCAGCGGCATACGCCAGATCCATTTCGTAAATAAAATCAAATGCTTTGATCCGGTCGGCTCCGGCATCGGCGATGGCTTTGCGGGCCCGGTCTATAAAAACCGGTCCGGTTTGCCAGACAACCTGATAGCCTGACTCCAGGAGCCGATTCAGATTTTTTTCAATGCTTTCGTTGATGGTTCGGGCGCCCTGACTACCGCCAATGATGAGCAGCGTTTTGCGATCGGCGTTTAATTCAAAGAAAGAAAGGCTTTCCGCGCGCTTCGTACCCGCCTGAATAATATCCGTCCGGACGGGATTACCAGTCAGGATAATTTTGGCCGCCGGAAAAAAAGCGTCCATGCCGGGGTAGGCCACACAGATCGTTCTGGCCCGGCGCGACAGCAATTTATTGGTCAAACCGGCGTAGGAATTCTGCTCCTGGATGAGGGTCGGAATGCCTTTCAGCGAAGCGGCCAGCAAAACCGGTCCGCTGGCGTAACCGCCCACCCCCACGGCCACGTCCGGTCCAAACTCCCGCACAACCTGCTGCGCCCGCAGAAAACTCCGGCCCAGCTTAAACGGGAAAGCCAGATTCTCGACCGTCAATTGCCGTTTAATCCCCACCACCGGCAAACCGATAATCCGGTAGCCTGCGCGGGGTACTTTTTCCATTTCCATCTTTCCTTCGGCGCCCACAAACAGGACTTCGATGGCGGGATCGATGGTTTTCAGCTCATTGGCTATGGCAATCGCCGGATAAATGTGTCCGCCGGTTCCACCGCCACTGATGATAATGCGTTTTGGCATACGATTGACTACAAAATCACGACATCGTTAATGAGTACGGTTTTCCAAAGTAAAACCGGGTCATCAGGACGAAGCTTTGATCAGATTACTTTCGTCGGCTTCGCCCCGGCTGACGCTGATGATGATGCCGATAGCCGTTCCGGTGAAAAGCAGCGAGGTGCCCCCCATGCTCAGCAAAGGCAGCGGCTGGCCCGTCACGGGAACTAGTCCCACCGAAACCGCCATGTTGATCATGGCCTGGATAACGATGCTGAACGTCAGACCGGCCGACAGCAAACCGCCGTAGGCCCGGTTGGCCTTTCGGATGGCGCGCATGCCCCGCCAGAGCAGGTACAGGTAAGCCGCCACGATGACAATGCCGCCGATTAAACCGTATTCTTCCACGATCATGGCGAAAATAAAGTCGGAATACGAGTGGGGCAGGAAGTTCCGCTGGTGGCTGTTGCCCGGCCCCTGACCATAAATACCGCCGTGAGCCATGGCGATGTACGACTGCTCCACCTGAAATTCGGGGGGGCGCCGTCCGTGAAGCGTTTCCCAGTAGTTGGTCAACCGGCTGATCGACGTTTTGGCCCGCTGCCCGAACATCAGCGCAAAGCTGCCCATGACCACGCAGAAGACCACCATGAACGCCAGGTATTTGCCCGGAACCCGGCCGATGTACATCAGCAGAAAGCAGGTTGCCGCCAGCAGGGCCGCCGTCGAGGCATTGCTCAAAACGATGCAGGCACAGATAATGCCGATCCAGCCAATCATGTTGACCAGAATACTCGGTTCGTATTGTTCCTTTTTGATGTGCTGCCGTTTGGCCAGCATAGCCGCCAGGTTGGAGATCAGGGCCAGTTTGGCCAAATCCGACGGCTGGAAGGTCTGGTTGATCAACGGAATCGTGATCCAGCGCGATGCTTCGTTCAGGTTGGTTCCCTTAAAGTAGGCCCACAACAGCAGCGGCACCGACAGCCACATCCCGAACCGCGACAAGCGGGCGTAGTAAATGTAGTTGAACCGGTGGGCCACCCACATGCAGGCCAGTCCCAGCACCACGAGTGCGCCGTGCTTAAACAAATAATGCTCTGTCGATTGCAGCTTCTGATAAGCCATCGTTCCCGTCGCGCTGTAGACGACCGCCACGCTCATAATCGACAGAAACAACACGACTCCCCAGATGTGGTAGTCGCCCTTGATGTTGTTTCTCAACCAACCCGTCGTTGAAATAGTCATATTTTTAATGATGGATTATAGATGATAAACGATGAATGATTGCCGCGCCAGCCCATTCCTCGTTCATCATCCATCATTCATAATTCGTTTAACTGCTTCTTTAAACTGGTTTCCCCGGTCTTCGTAATTATGGAATAAATCGAAACTGGCGCAGGCGGGTGACAGCAAAACCGTGTCGCCCGGCTGGGCCAGTTCCAGCCCTTTGGCAACGGCCTCTTTGACGTCCTGCGTCTCGAACAGCGTCGGAACGGTGGCCGAGAAAAACTGAACCAGCTTCTGATTGTCTTTTCCGAGGCAAATTAACGCTTTTACTTTTTCCCGTACCAGCGCCAGGAGTTGATCGTATTCATTTCCTTTGTCCAGACCGCCCGCAATCCAGATTACCGGCGTGGTCATGCTTTCCAGGGCGTAATAAACCGAGTCGACGTTAGTGGCTTTGGAATCGTTGATGAACTGAACGCCCTTGATTTCACCCGCCGGTTCGAGCCGATGGGCCGCATTTTGGAAGGTCTGCAACCCCCGCAGCAACGCATCCGGCTGTACGCCGACGGCCTGCGCGGCCAATGTAGCGGCCAGCATATTAATGGCGTTGTGCTTTCCTTTCAAGGGCAGATCGCCCAGACTGGCTTCAAACGTTTGCTCTTTATTGGCGACGATCAGGAAATTGTCCCGTAAAAAAGCACCCGGTTTTGGCGTGTCGGTCAGCGAAACCGGCAACCGCCGGGCCACCGGTTTTTTAGCCGGGAGCGCTTCCGTGATGGCCGGACTTTCCTGGTAATAAATAAAGGTATCGTCGGCCGTCATGTTCTGCAAAATCCGGAACTTTGAATCGACGTACTTCTGAAACCGGTATTCGTAGCGGTCGAGGTGATCGGGCGTGATGTTGAGCAGGATAGCGACGTTGAGCCGGGCCCGGTGCATATCGTCCAGTTGAAAGCTGCTCAGTTCCAGCACGTAATAGTCGAACGAATTTTCCAGCACCTGCCGGGCAAAGCTGTCGCCGATGTTGCCGGCCAGCCCGACGTTCAGCCCGGCGGTTTTCAGCAGGTGATACGTCAGCAGCGTAGTGGTGGTTTTGCCGTTGCTGCCCGTAATGCCGATCAGCGTAGCGTTGGTGTAGCGGGCTGCCAGCTCAATTTCCGAGATAATGGGAATCGTTTGCTGCCGAAGCTGCTGAATAATGGGCGCTTTTTCGGGAATGCCCGGGCTTTTAACAACCTCCGTGGCCTGCAGAATCCGGGCTTCCGTATGCTGGCCTTCTTCAAACGGAATGGCCTGTTGTTCCAGCACCTGCCGGTAAGCGTCCTGCAAAAGACCTCTGTCCGATAAAAAAACGTCGTACCCGTTTGCCTTTGCCAGTAAGGCGGCTCCAACCCCGCTTTCTCCTCCGCCCAAAATAACCATCAACGGCCTCGTAACTTTCATAGATTCATGTGCGAAGAGACAAAAATAGAAGTTTCACGGTAGTCTGTCCGCCGGTTGAACAATCTTTTTACAAAAAAAGAAACCCCGCTGGGCAGCGGGGTCAAATGGGGTGGGTACAGGGGAAAGGCTACTCGTTCTTTTCCAGGGACGACGATACGCGCAGCCGATTGGCGGCTTTGACAATGAGGAACACCACCCAGGCAATGATGATAAACTGGATAACGATGTTCAGGAAATTACCGTAGCGAATGGCCACTTCGGGCGTCTCACCAACGGCTTCCTTCAGAACAACCTTTAACTGGCTGAAATCTATTCCGCCCGTTATCAGTCCCAGGATCGGGTTGATAATATCTTCGACCAGCGAGGTGGTGATTTTTCCGAAAGCCGCGCCAATGATCACACCGACCGCCAGATCCAGTACGTTGCCCTGGGCAATAAAGGTCCTAAATTCTTTCAGCATGAATTACAGTGGTTAAGTTGATTTGCAGGAAGTTATGAAATGTAACCATTTTGTCAAATTTATTTATAAAAAAAGAGGATGGTCCCAAATCACGGTTGTCCGGCAATCTAAATCTTTTCCTCCACCCATACTTTCATCTCCTTCAGCATCATCGGACCGTACTGCGTGGCCAGCGCGACATCGGCTGCATCCCGGCCGTAAGCCACCACAATCCGGTTGCCCCGGGGCACTTTCTGGGTCGCGTCGAAGGTGTACCAGCGGCCATCGACGAACGCTTCAAACCAGGCGTGTAGATCCATCGGATCAAGCTGGTGGAGGTAACCGACCACCATGCGGGCCGGAATGCTCAGGCTGCGGCAGAACGAGATGCCCAGGTGGGTAAAATCCCGGCAGACCCCGATGCGTTTTTCGGCGGTTTCGACGGCCGAAGTGCTGGCATCGCTGGTGCCGTACTGGTAGGTGATGTTGTTCTGAATCCAACTGCGGATGGCTTCCACCTGGTCGTAGCCCGGCGTGAATCCGTTCGTAATATCGACCGCCAGGGCCCCCAATCGATCCGACTGGCAATACCGGCTGGGAAGCAAAAATTGCAGCACGTCGTCGGGTAAATCCTGAACGGGGACAAACGGGGCGCCGGGGGCCGTGTCAATGCTGTCGGCGGTTTCGGCCACCAGCGAAATCTGGATCTTGAACGCTCCGGCCGGTGAAACGAGCCGCTGGCAAAGGTTGCCGTAGGAGTCCGTATATTCAACAACGGGGACGTTGGGTTCGATCTGGTATTCTTCGGAAATGATCCATTGCCCCGTACCGGAGCGAGGGCGTAACATCAGCACAACAGGGGCAGGAGCCGGAACATCGTAGAGGAGTTCACAGCCGGCAAAAAGTTTCATAAAAATCGGGTAACGCGAGCGTCGGTTTTAAGTGGGTCAAGCCTTCTAACGGCGTTTCTGGCAAAATTGTTCGGGTTTTCAGGTTGTCTTTCTGTTACCAGTCACCCCGCAACAATTTTTCGGATTTCAGAAACCGGATCCGATAAGCGGTCCCTGTAAAGAAAGGAAGGCGGTTTTTTGAAACGACCCTTATAAATCGGCGATTACCGTGATGCCGCCCTGCGTTTTGTCGCCAATTTTCACTTTGACATCGGAGTCCAGCGGCAGAAACAGATCGACCCGCGAGCCGAATTTGATAAAGCCCAACTCGTGCCCCTGCTGCACCTGCTGGCCTTCTTTGGCGTACCAGACAATCCGCCGGGCCAGCGCCCCGGCAATCTGGCGGAGCAGAATTTCGGCCCCGGTTTTGGCCTTGATCACCACGGAGGTGCGTTCATTTTCGGTGCTTGATTTCGGATGCCAGGCCACCAGGTATTTGCCTGGATAGTATTTAACGTACTGAACCGTGCCGGTTACGGGGTGAAAATTGATGTGTACATTCAGGGGCGACATAAAAATGGACACCTGCCGACGCTTTCCTTTGAAATATTCCGGTTCGTCAACTTCTTCGATCACAACCACCGTGCCGTCGCAGGGCGAAATGATGTGCTGATCGTTCAGCGGAGTGACCCGGCGCGGTTTCCGGAAGAATTGGAGAATCAGCAGAAAAAGCGCCAGACTGATGGCCAGCACCAGCGTGATGGCCATTTCGTTGCCGTTGAAGAGGTATGAAATTGATAAGATGTTGATTCCCAGGAGAATCAGCACCGTCCAGAATAAAATTTGATATCCTTCCTTGTGGATAGTCATACGAATGGGCAATCAGTTGCTTTCGGTGAGAGGTGAGCCAGCGCGGTGAAGGTACGAAACAAACGCCATTAGCTCCAATTGAAGCGTCAGATTCACCTTTATACCCAGTAAAAACCGGCTCCGATCCTCCTGAATCGAAACCGGTTTTCTGCTAAAACCGGGTAAGCGGACGTTTAATAACCGCCCCGGAACTTATACGTACTGGCTACTTTATCGATGGCGACGATGTAGGCCGCCAGCCGCATCGACACCTTGTATTTCTGGGAAGTTTCAAAAACACGGTCGAAAGCATCCTTCATGTTCCGGTCGGCCCGGCGGTTGATGCGATCGAGCGTCCATTTGTAGCCAATGCGGTTTTGCACCCACTCAAAATACGAAACCGTAACCCCCCCGGCATTGGCCAGGATGTCGGGTACCACCAGAATTCCTTTTTCATTAATGATGTCGTCGGCGCTGGCCGACGTAGGGCCGTTAGCACCTTCCACAATCATTTTAGCCTGAATGGAATCGGCATTTTCGGCCGTGATCACATCTTCTTTGGCCGCCGGAACGAGCACATCGACCGGCAACGCCAGCAGTTCTTCGTTGGTGATTCGTTCGGCGCCCTGAAAACCGTCGAGGGTTCCTTTGTTGGCGTTGCGGTACGCCAGAGCCGCGCTGATATCGAGCCCGTTGCTGTTGTAATACCCGCCCGTTACGTCGCTGACCGCCGTGACCGTAACCCCCCGTTCGTGCAGCAGTTCAGCCGCAAACGAGCCCACATTGCCGAAACCCTGAATGGCCGCCGTCGAACGGTATGGATTCATGCGAAGTTTGTCCATCGCCGACAGGGCCGCCACGGTAACACCCCGTCCGGTGGCTTCCGTGCGCCCCAGAGAGCCACCCAGCACGAGCGGTTTTCCGGTGACAACGCCGTTGATGGTCATGCCGCGCGATTTGGAATATTCGTCCATGAGCCACGCCATTTCGCGCTGGCCGGTGCCCATGTCGGGGGCCGGAATATCGCGGTCGGGACCGAACACATCGAGCATCGCAACGGTATAAGCCCGGATCAGTCGTTCGATTTCACCGGCCGACATCTCGCGGGGGTTGCAGGCAATACCGCCTTTGGCGCCCCCGTACGGGATATCGACCACGGCGCATTTCCAGGTCATCCAGGCGGCAAGGGCCTTCACTTCGTCCAGGGTGACCGCCGGATCGAGCCGGATGCCGCCTTTCGACGGTCCCAGGATCGTGGAGTGAATCACCCGATGGCCTTCAAAAACTTTGATGGAGCCATTGTCCATCGTGATGGGTAAACCCACCATCACCTGCCGGGCCGGAACCTTCAGGATGTAATACATTTCTTCCGTAATACCGAGCATCTGAGCGGCCGCGTCGAAACGCGACATCATGGATTCGAGCGGATTTTCTTTATCTTTTATGGGTGCTGGTTCTATGTAAGCCATAATACTATTTTTTTAGTTGGCAAATCGGTTGGGATGCCGGGGTAAACATACCAAAAAAGATAACGATGCCAGTTAAGAACTATTTTTTCGTGGATTAGTATAATTTGTTGTGGCAAAATCATGTATAAGCCGTCTATTCTTAAGCAAAACATCGTGAGTATGAAGCGATTGTCCAGCCAAATTTTGATTGGCGTTTCTGGGTATTTACCAATAACTATTTTTTGAACTTTTTTTTAAACGGTAAGCCCTGTCCGTTGAAAAAGAATCAATTGAGTTGTAATTTTGTTGTTTCATCGACGGAAAAAAATCACCCACTTAACTAGTTGATCAGTACGATGGTTCAGGAAGAAAAGAAAAGGTACTCGGAAGAGGAACTAAAAGAGTTCGAAGTGCTGATTAGCCAGAAACTAGAAGCATCCCGGAACGAACTAAACTACATCAAGGAAACGCTTAGCAAGCGGAATGACAGCGGGACGGATAACACCTCAGGTACTTCCAAACTGCTCGAAGACGGTGCCGACACCAGCGAACGGGAGAACTTCAGCCAGCTGGCAGCCCGTCAGCAGAAGTTTATCCAACAGCTGGAAGCGGCTTTGATTCGCATCAAAAATGGTACGTACGGCATCTGTATCGATACGGGCCGACTGATTCCGAAGGAGCGTCTGCGCGCGGTGCCGCACACGCAGCAAACGATCGAAGCTAAACTGAAACGCTCGTAAATCCGCTCAGTGAATTAAGGCAATACCCTTCATAATCAACCCGCTCCGGAAACAGAGCGGGTTTCTTTGTATAAACCGGATCGACCGATCCGGTTTTTTGCCGTCCATTAAAACCGGCAGGAATCGGAAAATCGCTTGATTACCAAATTTTTTCCAAACAAAATGGTCGATAATTGGTACTACTACAGCAGCCATTAATGACAAACCGCTATGTTAGAAAAATTGGAAGAAATCAGGGAAAGCATCTTCAAATACCTGGAAGCGCGGATTGAATTGTTTAAACTGGAAACTCGGAGCCAGGTCGAAAATGTTGCTTTGAACGCCGTTCATGGGGTTGTGCTGGGCTTTTTAGCCACCATCACGACCATTTTTTTATTTTCGCTGCTGGCTGCCTACCTCAACGAAGTGCTGGATAGCCGGTATCTGGGGTTCCTCATCGTTGCCGGTTTTTTTCTGTTGCTGACCATAATCTGGGCACTGGCAAAAGGGCCGGTGGAGGGAATGCTCCGGAAAATGACCTATAAGATCCTTAAAAATCAGCAGGAGAAAAAAGCGGAAGACCGGGCCGAAGCTATTCAGGATTTGATGGACCAGACGCGCGAATCGCTGAACGAAAGCGGTTCGATGAAGAATTAGAAACCGGTAATTCTCATCAAATAATAACTAAGTAGTCAGCTTTATCACAAGTCAATTCATTTTTTTACTAATTTTAGAACGCTCTTTTTATGGATACGAATGTGCCCTTTTCAGATACATCAGCCCGCCGGGCTGAGTTGATGGAAGCCACCGAGCAGTATAAAAGTTCGATTGAGACCAACGTTAAGGCCCTGAAGGAAGATGCCGCCGAAGTCGGTAAAACCGTAGCGTTGGTCGCTGGAGTCTGTTTGGCCGTTTACGTGGTTGCCAGCATTGTATTGCCTAAGTCTGATAAACCGGACGATGAGTACGATGAGGAAGACTACGACGCAGCCGACGGTTACGCTGGTGAAAGCACCCGGGCCCACGCGCGCCGGGCCGCTAAAGCCGCCGAAGACGCTCCTAAAAAATCGGCCATTGGTGGTGCTATCACCGGGATTGTGACGTCAATTTTGACGAATCTTGCCCGTCAGCAGGTTACTGAGTTTATTTCGCGTTTACGTCAGAATAATGCAACCACACAAGCAGAACCAGGCCAATACCCGTAACTCCCTACTCACCACCCTGTTCAACCGCAAGGAAGCAGGGCAAAAGTCATTTGCCGTCTTGCTCGATCCTGATAAGATCGAGCAAGATTCGTTTAAAGACCTGCTGATCCGGAGTGTCGAAAACCGGGTGGACTTCTTTTTCGTGGGCGGTAGCCTGATCACCAATTTTATTCTGCGCGAAGTCATTGAAACCATCCGGACGTACACGAATATTCCGGCGATTCTTTTTCCCGGCAATAGCCTGCACATTGAACCCAGCGCCGACGCCATCCTATTGCTGTCGCTGATCTCGGGCCGGAACCCGGAATTTCTGATTGGTCAGCACGTCATTGCGGCTCCGCTCCTGAAAAGAAGCGGTCTGGAAATTCTGCCGACGGGGTATATGCTGATTGACAGCGGAGCGCAAACCACGGTTTCCTACATCAGCAACACGACCCCGATTCCGCACGACAAACCGGGGGTGGCAGCCTGTACGGCGATGGCGGGCGAAATGCTCGGACTCAAACTGATTTACATGGATGCGGGCAGCGGAGCGCGCTGGCCGGTTGCTCCGGAAATGATTGCCACGGTTCGTTCCTGCGTTGATGCCCCGATTGTGGTCGGTGGCGGCATCAACTCCGTTGAACGGGCGCAGGCGGCTCTGCAAGCCGGTGCCGACGTGATTGTGGTGGGCAACGGCATTGAGAAAAACCCGGAACTCCTCCCCGAAATTGCCGCCGTTGTGCAGGAAGTGAACCGGCAATTGGCCTAAAAAGCAAAAAGGAGAAAGGGCGTAAAGGAAGAAGGGATTTGACTTTCACCGTCCTTTGCGCTTTTTACTGGGCTCCCGTTTGCCGTGATTTTGCCCCTTATTCAGTAGCTGGAACGGCCTGCATCCGTACGAAACATCCCTCTATCCGCTTAAAGGAATACGCACTGTCTTAAATTGGCAGCGGCTGTCGAATCAAATTCTGGTGGTGAAAAAATTTTCAACTTTATAACTAAAAAAATAGTTATTTTTCTAACTTGCTTTACGTATCGATTTAACTACCTATTTGGCAACAGTCATGCCCATTCGTTTCTTATACTATACTAAATCAGCTACTAAGTACTTAGTTTGCTGCTTGCTAGTATTACCAGGTTACATTTGTTTAGGCCAAAAAGCGCCTTCTATTCGCGAAGGCAGGGTAATAGTCAGTGGAAAAGTAAATTTAGATAGAAATTCATCGAAAGTTGTTTCGCTAATCTATTCCCAGTTATCAGCGTCACCAACCAGATTGGCTTCAATCCTTGATTCGACCGGCCGCTTCCAGTTTGAATTCGAAATAATGCATCCTCATAACATCATGGTGAGATACGGGAGTGGAGTGGCTGAACTGTATGTGGAACAATTGGATAGTTTATACATCACATTTAACGCTTCGGACTTTCAAAAAAAGGCTTATGCGATCTCGGGAACCAACCCTGAAACATCAAGAGATATACTCAGCTATCATCTTTATAACAAACTGAATACTTTCAAACCCGCTCCTGGCAATAAATCGACAGAGGTGTATGTGGCAGAAATCAAAAAACAGATTGCATCGGAGGATTCCGTTCTTTCAGCTTTTAAGAAAGACCACAAGCCTACCCAGACGTTCCTGACATGGGCCCAAAAGGATATTGTATATAGAAATGCCAATTATTTAGTTGACTTTGAGGCTTTTCACTCGATGCATCACACACTATTTACGGGCGAACTTTATGATACGAAAGTATTCCCGGTGAACGATAATGAGGCAATCGTTTCGTCGTGGTACCCGTATCATCTCTGGCAATATGCTTTGTCTCAGTATGCAAAGAACGATACAACCATACAAAAGTCTTTTAAGCAACAGCAGTGGGGAGCGGCTTTCCGGGCGTGCCTTGAGAAGGTAATGGCCTTTGAGCCACCAGGCATGGGCCGAGATCTTATTTGTTATCAGTTTCTTTTTGCGCTTTCAGAAAGAGCCTACAGTGATTATCTGGTATTGATGAAAAATGTCCACCATTACCTGTCTACTAAACCACTTATCGCCCTTTTGGAAGCAAAAACGAAGCATCATGAAAGCCAGGAGAAATTCAAAATTTCCTTGTTTCAAGCAGATTCCAAAGCAGAAAAAGAAATGGTAGGTGATTTCATCAATGGCCTCATTGCCAGAAACAAAGGTAAAGTCATTTATATAGACATTTGGGCAACCTGGTGCGGACCTTGTAAAAGCGAAATTCCTTACGCAATTGATTTACATACCTTTTACAAAAATATGCCTATCGTTTTTGTAAACCTCTGCCTTGCCTCAGATCGGGAAGCCTGGAAACGGGCTGTCGAAACCCAAAAAATTGCCGGAGAAAACTATTACTTTGATAACGATCAGTCGGAATTGCTGGCTCGGAAGTTAAAATTGGCGGGCTTTCCTACTTATATGATTATTGGTAAAAACGGACAGATCATTGACCAGCAAGCGCCCCGCCCATCTTCCGGAACTGTTATTAAAGAGCGCCTGACAAAACTGCTTGAATAAACCAATTACTAAAAAAGCCACCCGGTTGAGGTGGCTTTTTCAAAGAAGAAGGTCAATTATACATTCATCAGGGATTCCCGACGGCGCATTTTGCCGGCCGGAATACCGAACATCATTTTGAAACGGCGGCAGAAATAAGCCGTGTCTTTGTAACCGACTTCGGCGCCAATGGCCCGGATGCTTTTCTTCGACGTCCGCAGCAGCCCGACGGCGGCTTCCATCCGCTGGTATTCGATGTAATCCTGCGGGTTGATTCCGGTCAGCATTTTGAAATACTGCCCGACGTAATCTTCCGACACATTGGCCACGTTCGCCAGCACTTTGTTCGACAGATCGCCACCCAGATTGTCTTTGATATAAGCAAAAATGTCGATCAGGCGCGGATCTTTGAAGTACGTACTGTTGGTCACCAGTTGCTCAACGAACAGGCGGTTTTTCAGAATGTAGCGAATGACTTCAATAACGATCTCTTCGGTTTTGATTTTGATGATCCGTCCCTTACCCGCCGTGTCGAGCATATCCTCGGCCAGAATCTGGTTGATGGTCTGCACCAGCGAATCCTCCCGCTTGATGATGAACGGCGGCACGTCCAGCGAGTTGAAGAAGTTCACCGAGTCGAACACCTTGGCTTCGAAGGACACGTACCCGAACGAGTTCGCCATGTTTCCGATTTTCTGCGGGTCGCGGTTGGCTTCAAAATACAGCTCCCGGTGAATCATGAACTCTTCGTTCGAGACGGTTTTGGGTTGCGAGGCATCCCCGTACGTCACGGTAATGTGCTTGCCGCCCGGAATGAACAGCATGTCACCGGTTTCCACCTTTACTTTCTCTTCGCCGAACGACACTTCACCGTTGTACAGCACGGTCAGGGTATTTTCAACGTCGTAATAGTTTTTGATGGTTATGGGCTGTAAAATGCGGATGTTACGGGCTTTGATGAACTTCACACCCAGCGATTCGATAATCTTATTATAGTCTTCCATAGGGGGAGAGTGATGTATCTACAGGATTATATTGCAAAGTTGCACAAAACTAATAAATTGTACAAATCCAATACAACATTCGTTCTTGCGAAAAGATAAAAAAAATAGCGCGATACCAATAAAGTAGCGCGCGTGTTTTTTGAAAAAATTGTGCTAGCGGTAAAATAGTTCTATTTAATCAGCTCACGGGCGATCACTAATTTTTGGATTTCCGACGTACCCTCATAAATCTGCGTAATCTTAGCGTCCCGCATGAGCCGCTCCACATGATATTCTTTTACGTAACCGTAACCCCCGTGAATTTGAACGGCTTCTGTAGTTGCCCACATGGCAACCTCCGATGCGTATAATTTAGCCATGGCTGCCGCCTGCACAAAATCCTTGTGTTCGTCTTTCAGGCGGGCGGCTTTGTAAACCAGCAAGCGGGAGGCTTCAATTCTGGTCGCCATTTCGGCCAGCTTGAACTGAACGGCCTGGTGATCAAAAATCTTTTTTCCGAATGCCTGTCGTTCCTGCGAATACTTCAGCGCCAGCTCATACGCCCCGGCCGCAATACCGAGCGCCTGGGCCGCAATGCCGATCCGACCGCCGTTCAAGGTGCTCATTGCAAATTTGAAGCCAAAACCGTCGTCGCCGATCCGGTTTTCTTTCGGCACTTTCACGTCCGTAAACATCAGCGAATGCGTGTCCGACGCCCGGATGCCCATCTTGTCCTCTTTTTTGCCGACTACAAAACCGGCCTGCTCTTTTTCAACGATCAGGCAATTGATGCCCCGGTGTTTTTTGTCAACGTCGGTTTGCGCCATCACCAGATAAGCGCCCGCCGATCCGCCGTTCGTGATCCAGTTTTTGGTGCCGTTCACCAGGTAATGGTCGCCCTGGTCGATGGCCGTGGTGTGTTGTGAGGTTGCATCCGAGCCCGCTTCCGGTTCCGAGAGGCAAAACGCGCCGATGATCTCGCCCGTTGCCAGCCGGGTCAGGTATCTCTGTTTCTGGTCTTCGTTGCCAAATTGCTCCAGGCCCCAGCAAACCAGCGAGTTGTTGACCGAAACGATGACTGAGCACGAAGCATCGACTTTCGAAATTTCTTCCATCGCAATGACGTACGAAACCGTATCCATGCCGCCCCCGCCGTAGTCCGGTGACACCATCATGCCCAGAAAACCCAGTTCGCCCATGCGCCGGACCTGCTCGGCCGGAAATTTCGCGGCAGTGTCGCGCTCGATCACACCGGGCAGCAGTTCCGTTTGGGCAAAATCCCGCGCAGCTTCCTGCACGGCCAGATGTTCTTCGGTAAGGTTGAAATTCAGACCGGATAATTCGAGAGTGGACGAGGCCATGGGTTGTGACGTAGTTAATGGGTATTGCGTTTATACAGACAACGATTTTATCCTGCTAATAGTCCTGATCAAAAGAAGGATTCAGGGCGTAATGACTAATTTCCCGAGCACCCGGCGGTCCATCATTTCGCGCAGCGCCTGCGGAGCCTGTTCGAGCGGATATTGCGCCTGAACGTGCGGCTTCATCTGCCCCTGCTGATAAAACGTCAGTAGCTCCTGAACATTTTTGATACTATCCTCCGGCTGTTTCTCGGCAAAAGCGCCCCAGAATACGCCCACCACCGCGCATCCTTTCAGCAAGGGCAGATTCAGCGGAATCGACGGAATCTGACCAGCCGCAAAACCGACCACCAGATACCGCCCGCGCCAACCGACGGAACGCAAAGCCGCTTCGGTGTAGTCGCCCCCAACCGGATCATACACCACATCGACGCCCTGCCCGCCGGTGATCGCCCGGATGCGTTCGCGCAGGTCCTCAAGGCTGTAATTGATCGTGTGCCGCGCCCCGGTTTGGCGGCAAAGTTCGAGCTTCTCGTCGGTCGAAGCGGCCGCGATGACGGTTGCTCCCATCAGCCGGCCCAGTTCAACGGCGGCCAGACCGACGCCCCCGGCGGCTCCCAGCACCAGCAGGGTTTCGCCCGCCTGTAGATTCCCCCGGTCTTTCAGGGCGTGGTACGACGTGCCGTAGGTGTACATCAGTGAAGCCGCCGTGACGGAATCCATGCCCGCCGGAATCGGAAAAGCCTTCAAACCGTCGGCGAGCACTTCTTCGGCAAAACCGCCAAAACCGGTCAGCGCAAAAACCGGGTCACCGGGCTTCAGGTGCGTAATTCCCTCACCCACGCCGGTCACCACCCCCGCCACTTCCCCGCCGGGCGAAAATGGAAACGGCGGTTTGAACTGGTATTTGCCCTGAATCATCAGCGTGTCGGGAAAATTGACTCCGCAGGCTTTTACCCGAATTACCAGCTTGCCTCTGGCGGTTTTTGGCGACTCGGTTTCTTCCACCGTCAGGGTTTCGGGTGGGCCATACTGGCGGCAGAGGACGGCTTTCATGGCTTACATCATTTTCTGGTGCTCAACCGACTGCGTGCCTTTGCGGGCCAGCGCCCGAACACCCGCCAGCAGTCCGGCAAAGCGCTCATCCCGGGTCAGGCCCTTCTGGTAACGGGTGTAAATTTGCTGAATCACCACCGAATTTTTGAACAACCCAAATATATAGTAGTACAAAATGCGGGACAAATCGCGGCCGCTGCTTTGGGCGTACCGGTCCGCAAATTCCTGGCGGGTCAGATTACCGGGCAGCCAGGTCAGATTGAAGGATTTTTCAAACGGGCCGTCGTTTGGTTCGGCCCAGTAGGAAAGCGCCGTGCCGACATCCATCAGCGGGTCGCCAACCGTACACATTTCCCAGTCTAAAACCGCCCGAATGTCGGTCAGATTGGCCGGATTCAGCACCACGTTATCGTATTTATAGTCGTTATGCAGCAGGGTCGGCGGATTTTCGGGCGGTTCGTGTTCCGTCAGCCAGCGGGCCAGGGCGTCCATGTCGGGCAACGCATCGGTTTGGGCGGTCACATACCGCCGGTGCCAGCCTTCCACCTGCCGCCGGACGTAGCCTTCCGGTTTTCCCAGCTGGATCAACCCGGTTTTTTGAATGTCGAGCGCGTGGAGTTGCACCAGCGTATCGACCAACGATTCCGACAACCGGCGGAACGTTTCCGCAGAGAGAGCCAGTTTCTGCGCCGAATGCGCCCGCAAAATCAGTCCGGAAACCCGCTTCATGATGTAAAACGGACATCCCAGGACAGACGCATCCCCGCAAAAAATCACCGGTTCCGGAATCGTCGCATAACCCGCCGACTGGAGCAGCGACAGAACCCGAAACTCCCGACCCATGTCGTGGCCGCCTTTGATGGCCGCACCGAACGGGGGCCGGCGAAGCACGTATTCCTGCCCGGGGGCGTCGGTTTTGAGCAGATACGTCAGATTGGAATAACCGCCCGGAAACTGCCCATATTCGGTAATGCGCCCAACATCCGGAACCGCAGCGGTCAGGTAGGCATTCAGCGCGGCCAGATCGAGTTCCTCGCCGGGCCGGACGGTCGTAGCGGAATCCGGTTTTAGCTCAGCCATTCTTTTTTTTCGTATCCAAACCGTACTCTTTTAAAATACTGCGCGCCAGGGCGGATTTGTGCACTTCGTCGGCCCCGTCGTAAATCCGGGCGCCCCGTTCGTGCCGGTAATACCAGGCCAGCAGCAGATCGTCGGTAAGACCCATCGCGCCAAACGTCTGAATGGCCCGGTCCACGGTTTTCAGCATGATGTTGGCGACAAAAAATTTGATGGCCGAAATTTCGTTCCGGACGCTGGCAGCCCCAAAACGGTCGATGTTATGGGCGGTGCGCAGCACCATCAGCCGGGCGGCATCAATCTCGGCGCGGCTTTCGGCAATGAATCCCTGGATAAACTGCTTTTCGCCCAGCCGGACACCCGGTTCGATTTCGCGCGTGGCCGCCCGGCGGCACATCAGATCAAAACAGCGCTCGCTGATGCCGATCCAGCGCATGCAGTGGTGAATCCGGCCCGGTCCCAGCCGTTCCTGCGCCAGCAAAAAACCGGCGCCTTCCGCGCCAATGCGGTTTTCGACCGGAACGCGCACGGTTTCGTACACCACTTCCGAATGACTGCCCCAGTGATCGCCCGCATCGCCCATGATGGAAATGTTGCGGACAATCCGAAAACCGGGGGTGTCGGTCGGTACCAGCAGCAGGCTGGCCCGGCGGTGGGGTGCCGCAGCGGGAGTGGTGACGGCCATCACAATCGCAAAAGTGGCCCCATCGGCGGAAGACGTAAACCACTTGTGCCCGGTCAGGATGTATTGGTCGCCATCGCGGACGGCGGTGGTGCCGAGTTGCGTCGGATTGGAACCGGCAAACTCGGGTTCGGTCATCGAAAAACAGGAACGAATGCGCCCGGCTTTGAGCGGTTCGAGGTAGCGGTTTTGGAGCGCTTCCGGTGCGTGTTTTTGCAAGAGCTCCATGTTACCAATGTCGGGAGCCTGGCAATTGAAGGTATAATGGCCGAACGGACTGGTTGCCAGCACCTCGCTGATTTGCCCGAATTCGCAGAGCGTCAGGCCTAAACCGCCTTCGGCGAGGCCGTGTTGCAACCCCCACAAACCGGTTTTCTTTACCCGTTCCCGCTTCTGGTCCAGAACGGCGGCTACGCTGGAGAACGGCCCAGTCAGGTATTCGGCGGTTTCGAGGGGCCGCAGTTCCGTTTCGATGAAGGCCCGGATGCGGGGCCGCAGTTCCCGAATTCGGTCGGTGGCGAAAAGGTCTTCCATCGCGTTTAGTTAAAAACTACAATCAACACGGCACCGGTGACCATAATAGCCGCACCAATGAGTTTTTGAAGGATATTTTTCTCTTTAAAGAACTGATAGCCAAACAGAACGTTCAGGAGCGCGGATGTTTGAAACAGCGCCAGCACGTAGCCCACCTGCATTCCTCCAAAGGCAATATTGGTGGAAAACTGCATCAGTCCCGCCGATACAAACAGGCCCGCGCAGGTCCCTTTCTGCGCCGAAAAAACCTGAAGTTGCTCTTTCCAGCGTCGGCGCAGCGTTAAGAGAATCCAGCCGAACGAAAACAGAAAACCGAGTACGCACCAGAGCACAAACGTGGTCATGGGCGACGACAGCAACATGGCCCGCTTGATAAAAACCGCTTCGATGGCCGAGCAAACCAGGGCAATCAGTCGAAACTGGATTTCCGGCTGTTTCAGAATGTCCAGCGAAAAACCGCGTTTGCCCTGGCCCGACCCCAGCACCACGTAACTGCCGGCGACAATCAACGCGACGCCCATCACGCCCATCCAGCTCGGAATCTCGTTCAGCAAGACCATGCCAAACACGATGCTGACCACCGATTTGTAGGCGTTGACCGGACCAAGAACCGACAATTCGCCGGTTTTGATGGCTTTGATCAGCAGCACATTGCCCAGCACGCCGATCAGATTGAAGATGAGAACGTTTTCCCAGAAGACGGGCGGGAGGTGGAACAGGTCCAGTTCGGGCCAGAAGGAGATTGTTAATATGCTCAAAAAGCCATAGGTTGCGGAAGAGACGAACAGCGGTTCGGCCGCGCGCTGCGTGAGCTGTTTCTGAAAAACGTTGGCTAACGGACTGGATACAATGCGGACGACAATGGCAACGGTGGTGAGGGTCAGAAAAAGTAGAAGCATGTCGGCAAACGTCAAAGAATGTCAAAGTTTAGCAAAATTTTTGTTGACTCATGTCCTTTTCCGTTCATAATCTTTGTCAAAAACCGGGTTTTGGTATGCGTTTGTGGCTTCTGATCGCGTGTATGATTGTTGCGCTTAACGTCGGGGCGCAGAAAAAAATGGTCATTACGGTCGATGATCTGCCGGGGGTGACGCAGTATTACCGGACACCCGACGGCCTGCTGCGGATGAACCAGCGGCTGGTCGGGCATTTTACGGCGCACCGCGTTCCGGCCATCGGCTTCGTCGTTTCGAAGTGGCTGTACCAGAACGGTGTTCCGAGTCCGAAGCAGGTCGATGTCCTGAACGTATGGCTCGATGCGGGGCTGGAACTGGGTAACCATACGTTTTCGCACAAGGACTTTACCGTCATAACGACTCAGGAATATTTTGACGAAGTGGTTGGCGGTGAGAAAATTACGAAGCAGCTGGTGGAAGCGCGGGGCCAGTCGTTCCGGTTTTTCCGGCATCCGTTTCTGCGCCGGGGCGAAACCGCGGCCAAAAAAGATTCACTGGAGCGGTTTCTGGTCCGGCGTCAGTACCGTGAAGCGCCCGTGACCGTCGATAATTACGATTTTCTGTTTTCGCAGGCCTACGACAACGCGTTGCTAAAGGGCGACAGTGCGTCGGCGGCCGAGGTAGGGCGGCAGTACCTGGCGTACATGACGGCGTATGTGCGGTACTACGAAGCGCAGTCGGACTCGCTGTTTGGCCGCCCGATTCCGCAGACCTTGCTGACCCACGCCAACACGATCAACGCGGCCTACATGGGCGAGTTGCTAAACCGCCTGGAGCAAAGCGGGTATACGTTTATTTCACTCGAAGAAGCCCTGAAGGACGAGGCTTACCGCTCCAAAGATGGGTATGTGGGCAAAGGCGGTATTTCGTGGATGCACCGCTGGGCGCTGACGCAGGGCAAAAAAGGGGCCTTCTTTAAAGGCGAACCGGAGGTTCCGGAGCCGGTGACCCGGCTGGCGGAGGGCCGGTAGCGGGAACCAGTTCAGGCTCAATAATGTACGATTCAGCGCGCTTTCGGACTTCACCAACGGAACGGTGTTGGTTGGCTGACGGCCTTCTGCCAACTTTGAACCCTCATGCGTACCCTCATCCGTTACCTCCGCGATCACCTGAAAGCCGACTTTCGCGCCGATTTGTATGCCGCAGCCGCCGTTTTTCTGGCGGTTTGCATCAGCATCAACTATTACCTGGACTTAGAAGACAGTTACATCGACGCCTACCGGGGCGATAACATCCGGATTCTGTTCTATTTTCTGCTCTACGCGTTTGCCTATTATTCGGGCGTGGCGTTGTGGACCCGGTTTCACGGGCGGACGGACATCTGGCGTCGGCGGGAGTTCTGGATCTACAGCCTGGCGGGGCTGGCCATTTACAGTTGGTACGCCGGTTTTTACGGTTTTAACGAATGGAGTTCGGCGGTTTTCGGGGGCCAGATTTACCGGTTTGCCTTCTATTGCCTGCGGAATTTGCAGTCGTTGCTGACGGTTATTCTGCCGCTTTTGCTTTTTTACTGGCTGGTGGAAAAAGAACCGAACGGTTTTTACGGCATGAAGCCGAAATGGAAAGGGCTGCAAATCTATTTCGTGCTCCTGTTGTGCATGGTGCCGCTGATCACGTATGCTTCCTTTCAGCCGTCGTTTCTGGAATCGTATCCGACCTACCGCGACACCAACGCCAACGAGTTTTTCAACGTTCCGGAATGGGTGACGGCCCTGGGGTATGAGCTGGCATACGGCTGGGATTTTGTGCCGACGGAGCTGATGTTCCGCGGTTTTCTGGTGATCGGCATGAGCCGTATTCTGGGCCGGGGGGCGGTGCTGCCGATGGTCATCACGTATGCCTTCATTCATTTCGGAAAACCGCCCGGTGAAACCATCAGCTCCATTTTTGGCGGTTACATCCTGGGCGTCATTGCGTTGCAGACCCGTAGCATCTGGGGCGGCATCATCATTCACCTCGGTGTGGCCTGGCTGATGGAACTGGCGGCTTTTTTGCAGTTGGGGCTGGACAACTAACTCACTTGAACGCCGGTTTTCGGCGGAGAAACACAAAACCGGCTTCCTCCCGAACGATTTCCAGATTCGGATGGTAACGGTATTGATCAATGTTGATGTTGCGGGTAACGAAAAAAGCCGGTTTATCGACCGGGCCGTTGATCAGCCAGTCTTCCCGGTAACTGTTGGGGTTGGTTGGCGGTTCTTTCCGAAAATAAAACAGATGAGCGTAGCTTTTGTAGCCGATCGGTTCAATGTACACCGCCTGCCCCTGTTTGGCTTCGTAAAAATCAATCACCGCTCCCTGCGTATACCGCTCAATTTGGGGCACAATCGCCGGTAAGACAAACCACAGCAGCAGGGGCGTCGCCAGAAAAAGGGCCACCACCGTCCGCACGGGTTGTTGGTGCCGAAACCATAAAAGAAGCCCGATCGCCAGTCCATAAACCGTACCGATGAGCCATTCCCAGCCCTTCCATTCGGCGGGGGCGGTGAGGTTTGCGGCCGCAAACCGGTCTTTGATGTGCGGAATCAGGTCGGCGGCATGCATGCCAATCAGCGGCAGGGCGGCCAGGAGCACCGCCAGAACCCCACCAATGACGGCAATGCCGATTGTCAGCCCGCGATTCCATTTCAGCGACCCCGTAACGTAGCCGTATAAAACCGTTGCGGCCAGGTACGAAACCGGAAACCAGGCCATCGAAGAATAATGCACAATCTTGGTTTTGACGATCGAAAACAGAATCATCACCACCCAGAACAGAATCAGCATCCAGCGCCGGAACGGCAGTCCACTTGCCTGTTCGGGGTTGTGATCCGGACGAGCCGGGAAAAAACCGCGAATCGCCAGCAGCGACATCGGAAAACAACCCAGCAGAACCACCACAAAATGGTAGTAAAAAGGTTGTTGGTGCCCCGCGTCGGGGGTCGAGAACAGCCGGATCTGGTAGCGAAAAAATTCTTCGAAAAACCAAAAACCGTTCTTGATCAATTCCAGCCCAAACCAGACCGACGCCACGGCCAGCGCGCAACCGAAAAACAGCAGACCGTTCAGCAAGCTGAGAATCGGGTGAAACCGCTGGAAGGCCCAATAAACCAGAAACGTCAGGCCGAGCAGCAAACCGCCCACCGGCCCTTTGGTCAGGACCGCCAACCCGACAAACAGGCCCGAAAAAACCGCCAGTCCGGTTGCTTTGGAGGTGCCGTACCTGGAAACCGCCCGCGCCATGAACCAGACGCTCAGGAAGATAAACAGGTTGAACGTGGGGTCGATGATGCCGGATTTGAAGTACAGGTGGGGCGTCAGCGAACCGAAATAGGCCAGCGCCCACAACAGGCCAAACCGCGCATCGACCAGCTTTTTACCGATCAAATACAGCACCAGCAGCGTGATGATCCCGATGACGGCGTTTGGAAACCGGGCGGCAAATTCATTGATGCCAAAGACCTTCATCGCCAGCACCTGGAGCCAGAAGAAAAGGGGCGGTTTTTCCCAAAAAGGCTGAAAGTTGATTTGAACGCGGGTATAATTGCCCGTCACGATCATTTCCCGCGCCGACTCGGCAAAGTTGATTTCGTCCCAGTCGAACAGATGAACGCGGCCCAGAAACGGCAAATAGAACAACGCTCCGGCCAGCAGGATCAAAACGGGAATAAAGCGCGACGGTATTCGGGGCATAGCGTTGGGATTGAGTTGGCAAAAATACGGAAAGTCCCCGTTCCGTTGCGCGGTAGCGTGTATCTTTGCGGCTTCATCTAACAGGTTGCTGATGGCCACTCCCATTCTTATCGGTGTCATTAATGTGTCTGATCGCGCCAGCGCGGGCATTTACGAAGATATTCCCGGCAAAGCCGTAGTCGGTTTGTTAACGAATTACCTGAGTTGTGCGTGGGAACCGGTGTATCGGGTAATCCCCGACGAACAGCGTCAACTGGAAGAGACGATGGTGGAACTGGCCGATCAGGAAGGCTGCTGTTTGATTGTGACCACCGGCGGAACCGGCCCGGCCCGGCGCGACGTGACGCCCGAAGCCACCGAAGCGGTTTGTCAGAAAATGCTGCCCGGTTTTGGGGAGTTGATGCGGCAGGAAAGCCTGAAATACGTGCCGACGGCCATCTTGTCGCGCCAGACGGCGGGAATCCGCAACCAGACGCTGATTCTGAATCTGCCCGGCAAACCAACGGCCATCGAGCAATGTCTGTCGGTGGTTTTTCCGGCGATTCCGTATTGCATTGACCTGATCGGCGGCCCGTTTCTGACGACGCACGCGGCAATCATGCCGGTTTTTCGGCCTAAATCGGCCTGAGTCGCCGGCGCTTACAAGTTGTGGCCCCGCCCGTCGAGCTGGCCTTCGATCCAGTCCATACCCCGGCCGAGCAAAGCCTGCACAAACCGGGCGCGGTTGTCAAAATCCATGTTGCCGGTTTCGTCCTCGTTCATAAAATTGCGGATCAGCCGGACGTTGTCGATCAGCTGTAGATTGGTCACGATTTCGTCGGTTTCGGTGCGGTATTCGGCAAACGCCGGCAGGCTGGCGTCGAAATGCTGGTAAAACAGATGCCCGCGGGCCGTTCGGACGGCGCACAAAATTCCGCTGTTGCGGCTGGTCGAGGGCGAAAGGCTGCCTTCCAGACCGTGTTTCAGGACAATAACCGCGTCAAAACCGGCCATCAACGCCAGCTCGGCCATCTTCATTTGAAACGTAGCCTGAAAAACGGGAGTCACCAGAATCCGGGCGCTGCACGGATTCATTATTTTTTCGAGGGTGGCCAGGAACGGTCGTTTGAGGATAATCCGACGGCGATCCACCCAGCGGTTCAGGGCGGGTGACAGCGCTTTCTGATCCAGCACCCAACCGAAAGGCTCCGGCGGGGTGTTGATTTCGTGGTTGCTCTGCAACATCTGGCACCCCAGATAAAGGTAGAGGTCGAGCGCGTTGAGGGTATATTTCGGCCCCGGGGTCCGTCCGACGGCCGAGAGTGCCCCGTAGCCGCGCTGCTCGAAGAAATGGGCCAGCAACGGTGTAATCAAATACGTGTGTTCGACCCCATCGAAAGGCTCGGCAATCTGTACCAGCGGTCGATCGACGCAGCTCAGTTGCCGAAAACCGGGGGTAATCGTTTCCATGGCGGCATCATACAGCCCCTTGTACTCGTCGTTGCTTTCGATACGAATCCGCAAAATGCTGGTAGCCAATCCTTTAAACGTCTCGCAGTCCTTTCCCAAAAACAGAAAAGTTCCCAGCTGGTAGGCTTCGCTGGTCCCCAGCCTATGGCCTCTCAGGAGCTTTGTCGCAATTGGAAACAGGTTCGATGGCAAATCTGGACATACTTTATTGATGAAGAAGGTCGGATTGAGAAAAGCATCCTTCCCAAAAACCGTCTCCAGCGCCCTTTCTTCCGGTATGGCGCCTTTTGCCAGCAACGCCCCCAAAAACGCGCCTTTTTGCAGCGGATCGGTATTTTCAGCCAATAACATCTGTTTGCATTCCTCCATCAAACCGGCGGGCAGCGGCCGGCGACCTTGTTTGCCGAAACCAATGTGCTGAATGCCCCGGCCCAGGGCAGTGGTGGCAGGATCAGCGATGGATTGCAGTTGCGACATAGTCGGCGGAACGTTCAGATTTCATCCTAAAATTACCAATAGTGATACGGTTTATTGCTATTAAACTTTTGTTTTCAACTGTTTTTTAGCCAAAAGCAAAATAAACAGCAATAATTGGTTTATTTTTTGACTTATTTACTCATAAGCGAGCCTTTTCACCAAATCCGTGAAAAGGCAAATTCAGTAACCGTTCAGGATGTAATTCAGGCAGGTGTACACACGAAAGACCAGCCAACAGCAGATTTACCGATCTGATGTAATTATTTTAAGAATATTTTGGATGTGAGCTTGGAGAGCTCAAAATCGAAGACGGCGCGTATGCCACGATTTGGGATTTTGATCCCAGTGACGATTGAGCAGTCCGAAAACCGCAAGGGAGGTTAGGGTTCCGATGAGGGAGCCGACGTACACGTCTTCGACAAAATGCTGGAACAGATATACCCGTGAATACGCCGTGATAACGGCCAGCAGGGCAAAAAACCAGCCCCGGTTTTTGCGTTCATCCAGCAGGGCCAACAGGCAGAAAATTGAAAAAGCCGTTGTCGAATGGCCCGACGGAAAGCTGTTGTAACTGTGAATGTCTAGGCCCTCGATGACCCGGTATTGCCAGGTCGAATGTTCAAAGTATTTGAGCGGACGCAGCGAACCCGAAAACACAATTTCCTTCAGAAGGCGAACCACCAGCGTTGAAAGCAGAAACGAAGCGGCACCCATCAAGGCAAACCGGAACGACCGGAACGCCAGCACCACGGTGACAAGGACCGCAAAAGCGCCGTCGCCCAGGTAAGTTACATTTCGGAAGAACACATCCGCAGCCGGCCCGTTGTGGGCGTTCACCCACTGCATCAGGTCCGTTTTGGTGTAGAACAGCATCAAAATGCCGACCGCTATAAAGAAAAAAAGATAGACTATAAAAAAGGAACGATTCTTCGTCAGAACTTCCATAAATAACTCAATTAGTGTATACTTAGGTGCACAATGTCAAAATAAGACCAGTCCGGACCCGTTCCTGATCCGGCTGCGAACTATGAAACCGATTCCAACGCCCGGATTGCTTTCCGTGCTGCCCATGGCCCCGGCCTACCGCCGGATTGGCTGGCTGTTTACCCTGGCCTGGGGCGCGTTCGTCATTTTTCGCCGTTTGCTGCGCGAAGGCATGTGGGCCGACGGCCTGACTTACGCGGCCATTTCCCGCAACATGGCGATCGGTAAAGGCTCGTTCTGGTCGCCGGTTTTTGCCAGCTCATTCTGGCTGCCCTACAACCAGACTGAAACGTTTTACGAACACCCTCCGCTGCTGTTTTATATTCAGTCCTGGTTTTTCAGGCTGCTGGGCGATACCTACGTCACGGAACGGGTCTACTGCTTCCTGGTTATCATCCTCATCCTTATTCTGATGGTCCAGTTGTGGTGGCAGATGGTTCCCGCCGTTCATCCGCTGCACCGCTGGGAATGGCTGCCGGTTTTTATTCTGTTCACCTGCCCGCTGACGGAGTGGACGTACGCCCAGAACTACCTGGACGCCACGATGAGCCTGTTCTGTCTGTTAACCGTCAAATATACGATGGTCGGCTGGCACATGCCTAAAAAATCGTTTTTGATGGCCCCACTGGCCGCAATGTCACTGTTGGCGGCTTTCCTGACGAAGGGCCCGGTCAGCCTGCACGTTTTGGCGGTTCCGGCCCTGCTGGGCGTCGTTTATTACCGGCCGGCCCAAATTGCTCCGGCCGTTCGATGGACCCTGATGCTGTCCGTGGGTTTTGGCGGATTGCTTGGGCTGTTACTGCTGTATGAGCCCGCCCGGATTTTTCTGCACAGTTATTTCAATCAGCAGGTCTGGGCCGCCCTGAACAGCAAACGCGAACTACTGCCCACTACGGCGGGCTCGCTTGGGCGGGCTTTCATTCTGAAAATTGTAGGGATAAACATTGCCCCCGGCCTGGTTTTGATGGCGGTTTTGTGGATAATAAACCGGTTTTGGCTCCGGTCCGCCGTGTCGGTCCGGCCGCTTTCGGGAATGAGCCGGTTTTACGCAGGGCTCGGGTTAGCCGCTACGGTTCCCATGATGGCCACTACCAAGCAATTTGATTATTACGTGGTGCCGGCTTTGCCTTATTTATCGCTGGGATTGGCGGCCTGGCTGGGGCCACAACTTCTGAAAACGGTTCAGACCATAGCGCTGGATCGGCGGGGTGTTCGGGCCATTATGGCGGTTGGCGTCGTCGCTTGTCTGGTTACGGGTCTGTACGGTTTTACCATTGCCGGAAAACCGTACCACAGTTACCGGCAAATGCTGTCGGATGTCGGTAAAATCGGAGCGATGGTCCCGTCCGGCTCCCAACTCGGTGCCTGCCCGGAAGTAATGGCCGATCCGTTGCTAAACGCCTACGTTCAACGCTATTTCCGCATCGAACTGACCAGCCTGGCTAAAAAACCGGATTACTTTCTGACTAATCCGCAATGCCAGGCTGCGCAGGAACAGCCGCTAGCCCAGGTACACTATACGCCGGTCGGGGTTTCCTTAAGCCGGTATTTTATGTACCGGCGATCCAACGCCGGTATTGGAACAAAACGGCTGTAAATTACCAGCTAAGCTTTTCTCGTTCAGAAATAGTTCGTAACTTTGCGGACTATTTTGAGAAGCGAGTGAAGGAGTTGCAGAAATATACGATTTCAATTGGTAGTCTGGAAGACAAATCGTACGAATTTGACTTTGAGTCGGGCGATGCGTTTTTCGAGGCTATGGAACAGGAATTGATTCAGCACGGATCATTCGGGACGCATGTGGTCTTGACCAAGTCGTCGTCCATGATTCAGCTGGACTTCCACATTCGGGGTACGGTAGAGCTGATTTGTGATCGCAGCCTGGATTCGTTCGACGAACCGCTCGACATTCAGGAGCAATTGTTTCTGAAATACGCCGACCGCGCCGAGGAGCTGACCGACGAAATCGAGCTGATCCTGTGGGATACGCAGCAGATCAACATTGCCCGCTATCTCTTCGATTTCATTGTACTGTCGTTGCCGATGAAAAAATTGCATCCGCGCTTTCGGCAGGAAGAGGCCGGTGAGGATGAAGAGCAGGAGGGCAAGGTGGTGTATCGCTCGGAAGCTCCCGACCCGGAAGACGAAAACGGCGAGCCGCCGATTGACCCGCGCTGGGATTTATTACGAAAACTGAATAATAATTAATACCAACCTTTGTTATCGCTTCTGCGACCGTTCCGGCTGCGGCAGAAATGGCAAATTAGACTGACAACTGATAAAATAAAGTTATGGCACATCCCAAACGCAGACATTCAACCACCCGCCGGGACAAGCGTAGATCGCACGATAAACTGACCGCTAAGGCTTTGTCCTTTGACGCCACAACGGGTGAAATTCACGTTCGTCACACGGCGCACGTATTCGAAGGCAACCTGTATTACAAAGGCAAGGTAGTTATTGAAAACTACGCTCCAACAGCCTGATAGTCCAGCCCCCACCCTCCTGAAGGGGCATTTTTCGGATGATCGAAAACCTTTAGCAGGAGGTTGAGGGTGAGAAGTATTTCACAGGAATCAGCATGAGATGACCGTGAAATACTTTTTTATTGCCGGGCAACTACTATTTTTACACGTTCGTTTACCAATTCAGCGCACCCAAATCTGGTTCAATGAGAATCGCAGTCGACGCTATGGGTGGCGATTTCGCTCCGGACGCTATTGTGGAAGGAGTCGTGATGGCCACTAAAGAATTACCGAGTGATGTTACCATCGTGTTGGTAGGCAAACAAGCGGTAATTGAAAACCTTCTTCAAACGTATCACTACGCGGGATCCAGTGTGGAAATCATCCATGCGGAAGATGTAATTGAAATGGGAGAGCACCCCACCAAGGCGCTCTCGCAGAAACCCAATTCCAGCATCGGGATTGGGTTTAAACTTTTACGCGATAAGCTGGTCGATGCTTTTTGCAGCGCCGGCAATACCGGCGCCATGCACGTCGGCGCCTTATTCAGCATTAAGGCCATTGAAGGGGTGATGCGGCCCGCCATCGCTGGTTTTGTTCCGCAACTGAGTGGTGGTTTTGCCGTAATTGTCGATATTGGTGCCAATGCCGACTGCAAACCCGAAATGTTGCTTCAATTTGGCGAAATTGGCTCCATTTACGCGCAATACACATTCGGCATTGACAAACCGCGCGTGGCCTTGATGAACATCGGCGAGGAAGAACAAAAAGGCTCGCTGGTGGCGCAGGCTGCTTACCAGTTGCTGAAAAACAGCCGGAAAATTAACTTTGTTGGTAACATGGAAGGCGGAGATTTTTTCCGCGATAAAGCCGACGTGATCGTAACCGACGGGTTTACCGGCAACATCCTGTTTAAAATGGGTGAGTCGATTTATGAAGTCACCAAAGGCCTGGGGTTAAAACACGAGTTTATCGACAAAACCAATTACGAGTCGGTCGGCGGCAGTCCGATTGTCGGCGTCAATGGAAACGTCATCATCGCCCACGGAATTTCGTCGCCGTTGGCCATTAAAAATATGCTCAACCTGGCCAAAAAACAGGTTGAATCCGGTGCTTATACAAAAATAGCCCAGGCATTAAGTTGAAAATAAGACAGAAGACACCCGACATGAGACACCCGACATCATTGAGGCTATTGACCCATTCGCTTGTCTGCTGTCGATCTTCTTTTGTCTATTCAAATAGATTGTACCCCCGAGTATGAACAGTAGAGCGGCAATTACAGGCGTATACGGATATGTGCCGGACTACATCCTGACCAATGCAGAACTGGAAAAAATGGTGGATACCAGTGACGAATGGATCACCAGCCGCACCGGTATTCAAGAACGGCATATTCTGAAAGGCGAGGGCCTGGGTACGTCGCACATGGCTGCCAAAGCCGTTGAAGGCCTGCTGGCAAAAACTGGTACGGCACCCGCTGAAGTTGAATTGTTGATTTGCGCGACTACAACACCCGATTACGTGTTTCCATCGACGGCCAATCTGATTTGCGACATGACCGGCATCCGGGCCATTGGAAGCTTCGATATTCAGGCGGCCTGCTCCGGTTTTTTATACGCTCTGACCATTGGCACTCAGTTTATTGAAACCGGCAAATACAAAAAGGTAGTCGTGGTGGGCGCCGATAAAATGTCGGCCATTGTGGACTATACCGACCGGACCACCTGCGTGTTATTTGGCGATGGTGCCGGGGCTGTTCTGCTGGAACCCAATGCCGAAGGAAACGGTATTTTTGATTCCATTATTCGCTCCGACGGCGCGGGGCAGAACCACCTGGTGCAGAAAGCGGGCGGCAGCCGCTACCCACCCACCCACGAAACCATTGACAAACGCTGGCATTACGTCTACCAGGACGGGCCGTCGGTGTTTAAATTTGCCGTCAAGAATATGTCCGACGTCTCCGCCGAAATCATGGAGCGCAACCAATTGACGGGCCGCGATATCGCCTGGCTGGTGCCGCATCAGGCCAATCGACGCATCATTGAAGCCACCGCAAACCGCATGGGCCTGGGCATGGACCGGGTTATGCTGAACATCCATAAATACGGAAATACCACCGCAGCAACCATCCCGCTTTGCCTGTTCGACTATGAATCGCAGTTGAAAAAAGGCGATAACCTGATTCTGGCCGCTTTTGGGGGCGGCTTCACCTGGGGAGCGGTTTATTTAAAATGGGCTTATTAAATAGGTTTAAGGTTTGAGGTCTAACGTTTAATGACACTTGAATAGACGTTGGGCCTTAAACGTTGAACCTTAAACCTTAAACTTACCAATGGCAACGACCGCAGACCTTCGGAACGGACTCGTGATTAATTTTAACCACGACCTGTTTCAGATTATTGAATTTCAGCACGTTAAACCTGGCAAAGGCGGAGCGTTCGTCCGTACGAAACTGAAGAGCCTCACCTCAGGCAAAGTGCTCGACAACACCTTTAACGCCGGAGTGACGATTTATCCGGTGCGGGTAGAACGCCGTAAATTTCAGTATCTCTATAAAGACGAAGCGGGGTACAACTTCATGGATAACGAATCGTTCGATCAGATTAACCTGACGGACAAAATTGTTGAAAACGCCGATTTGATGAAGGAAGGCCAGGAGGTTGAAATTCTGATCAATGCGGAAACCGAAACGCCATTGACGTGCGAAATGCCCCCTTTCGTTGAGCTGGAAGTAACGTACGCGGAACCCGGTATTCGGGGCGATACGGCCAATAGCCCCAAAAAGAAAGTCGAAGTTGAAACCGGAGCTACCATCATGGTGCCGCTGTTTATCGAACAAGGTGATAAAATCCGGGTCGATACCCGCACGTACGATTACGTTGAACGAGTAAAATAAAGAATGATGAGTTATAAATGATGAGTGATGAATGGGCTGACGCATTCATTTATCGTTCATCACCCATCATTCATCATTCAATCAAGAGATGGATACGAAAGACATTCAGAAACTCATTGATTTCATCGCCCAGTCGGGCCTGGATGAGGTCAGCATCGAAACCAACGAGCTGAAATTAAGCGTAAAGCGCTTTGGGCAGGCCCCGTTAGTGACCAGCCAGTCGGTTTTGCCCGCGGCTGCTCAGCCGGTTTTGCCGGCCGCTCCGCAACCGGCGGCTTCGGCGGCTCCCAGTCCGGCGGCTCCGGCTCCCAAAACCGATACGTCGAACTACCTGACCATCAAATCACCGATGATCGGAACGTTCTACCGCTCGGCCGGCCCCGATGCCGATTCGTTTGTGGAAATAGGGGATGAAGTAAAACCGGGTAAAACCGTTTGCATCATCGAAGCCATGAAACTCTTCAACGAAATTGAATCCGAAGTAGCGGGCCGGATCGTCAAAGTGCTGGTTGAAAATGCCACACCGGTTGAATACGATCAACCCTTGTTCCTTGTCGAACCTGTTTAATGGTGAATGCGTGAATGCGCCAATGCGTGAATAAAGAAGTGTGATCTTCGGTTCTATTCATTCATTCGCTCATTCACGCATTCACGCATTCAAAATATATGTTCAAGAAAATACTGATCGCCAACCGGGGCGAAATTGCGTTGCGGATCATCCGGACGTGTCGCGAAATGGGCATCAAGACGGTGGCGGTTTATTCAACGGCCGACCGCGATAGCCTGCATGTGCGGTTTGCCGACGAAGCCGTTTGCATCGGTCCTCCGCCGAGCCGCCAGTCTTACCTGAATATTCCCAACATCATTTCAGCCGCCGAAGTCACCAGCGCCGATGCCATTCACCCGGGATACGGTTTTTTGTCTGAAAACGCGGAGTTTTCGCAAATCTGCGCTGATTACGGGATCAAATTCATTGGGGCTACGGCTGAGCAGATCAACGCGATGGGCGACAAGGCAACGGCCAAAGCGACCATGAAAGCGGCTGGTGTGCCGGTAATTCCGGGTTCCAACGGCCTGCTCGAATCGGTGGAAGAAGGCAAACGCCTGGCTGTCGATATGGGATATCCGGTTATTGTGAAGGCGACAGCCGGAGGGGGTGGTCGCGGTATGCGGATCATCAAAAGCGAGCAGGACTTCGAAAAAGCCTGGCTCGATGCCCGCATGGAAGCCGGAGCCGCGTTTGGCAATGACGGGTTGTACCTGGAAAAGTTTGTTGAAGAACCGCGCCATATTGAAATCCAGATCGTTGGCGATCAATACGGAAAAGTTTGTCACCTGTCGGAGCGGGACTGCTCCATTCAGCGTCGGCACCAGAAGCTGGTCGAAGAAACCCCCTCGCCAATCATCAGTTCCGAGCTGCGGGAGCGCATGGGTGAAGCGGCTATCAAAGGTGCATCCGCCATCGGTTACGAAGGCGCCGGAACCATCGAGTTTCTGGTGGACAAACACGGCGAGTTTTACTTCATGGAAATGAACACCCGGATTCAGGTAGAACACCCGATCACGGAGGAAGTGACTGATTTTGATCTGATTAAAGAGCAGATTAAAGTGGCTGCCGGAACACCGATTTCCGGGAAAAACTACACTCCGAAGATCTACGCCATGGAATGCCGCATCAATGCGGAAGATCCTGCGAACGGTTTTCGGCCGTCGCCGGGTAAAATCACTAACCTGCACTTTCCGGGTGGACACGGGATTCGGATCGACAGCCACGTCTACAGTGGGTACACGATTCCACCCAACTATGACTCAATGATTGCCAAGCTGATCGTTTCGGGCCAGTCGCGCGAAGAAGTCATTACCCGGATGAAGCGGGCTTTGCAGGAAGTGGTTATCGAAGGCATCAAAACCACGATACCGTTCCACATCAAGTTGATGGATGACCCTAAATTCCAGTCGGGCGAATTCACCACGGCGTTTCTGGAAGGATTTGATTTTAGTACGCTTTAGCGGATCCGCGGGCATTGGGCCCCGCGAACTCTAACTACTTTTTGCGGACTAAAGTCCAAAGCATAAAAAACCGGAAGTTGATGACAACTTCCGGTTTTTTATGCTTTGTTTATTCCCACTACCGCTTATTTTCTGAACAATTTCTCGTACGGCTTGGTATCTTCTTGCGAGAAGTGGACTTTTGAAACCGTATTCTTTTCTAATCCCAACTAGCCATGTCAAAACTGAAACTCACGCTGGGCGACAAAACGTACTTTCCGTTTATAAAAGAGCCCATTCCGTATGAGGGCCGCGATTCGGATAATCCGCTGGCGTTTAAGTGGTACGACCAAAACCGGACCATTCTGGGTAAACCGATGAACGAATTGTTCCGGTTTGCGGTCGCTTACTGGCATACCTTCTGCGGCACGGGCGCTGATCCCTTCGGACCGGGGGTCAAGCAGTTTCCGTGGGACGCCAACGCCGATCCGCTGGCGGCTGCCTTCGAGAAGATGGATGCGGCTTTTGAGTTTATCACCAAAATGGGGATGGAATATTACTGCTTTCACGACGTGGATGTTGCGCCCGAAGGCAATTCCAACAGCGAATTTGAGAGCAACTTCCGGAAAATTGTCGATTACGCCAAACAGAAGCAGCAGACCAGCGGTGTTCAATTGTTGTGGGGAACAGCTAACCTCTTTTCACACGCCCGCTACATGAATGGGGCCTCAACCAACCCGGATTTTCACGTTCTGGCCCACGGGGGCTGGCAGGTAAAGAATGCCATCGACGCTACGATTGAACTGGGCGGCTCGGGCTATACCTTCTGGGGTGGCCGCGAAGGCTATATGTCGCTGCTGAATACGAACATGAAGCGGGAACAGGAACACCTGGGCCGGTTTTTGACGATGGCCCGCGATTATGCCCGCAAACAGGGTTTCAAGGGCGCGTTTTACATCGAGCCAAAACCGATGGAACCGAGCAAGCACCAGTACGACTTCGACGCGGCCACGGTGGCCGGTTTCCTGAATAAATTCGGTTTGCAGGATGATTTTGAACTGAACGTCGAGACCAACCACGCAACGCTCGCCAACCACACTTTCGCCCACGAATTGCAGGTGGCGGCCGACAACAACATGCTCGGAAGCATCGACGCCAACCGGGGTGATTACCAGAACGGCTGGGACACCGATCAGTTTCCGATGGACCTCTACGAGCTGACGGAAGCCATGCTGGTGATTCTGGAAGCGGGCGGTTTAAAGTCGGGGGGCGTGAACTTCGATGCAAAAACCCGCCGGAACTCGACCGATCTGGACGATATTTTCATTGCTCACATTGGCGGCATGGATGCGTTTGCCCGGGCGGCCATCGTGGCTGAAGCGATCCTGAACAAGTCGCAATACAAGAAACTGCGCGCCGACCGCTACGCCAGCTACGACAGTGGCGCAGGAGCCCGGTTTGAGAAAGGTGAACTGACGCTGGAAGATCTGCGGGACTATGCACTGACGAACGGCGAACCGAAACAGATCAGCGGCAAACAGGAGCTGTACGAGATGATTCTGAATCAATATATTTAACCAAACGAACACACCCTGCCGGTGCCAGCACCGGCAGGGTGCTTTACCGGTGATTTTTTTGACTTCATCAACCAATGAGAATACGTTTCCTCCTCCTGTTGATTTTTATTGCAGGCCCGGTTTTGGCGCAGTCGGACGATGAGAAAGCCGTTCGGGCAGTCGTTACCCAGCTATTCGATGGGATGCGAAAAGCCGACACCACACTGGTTAAGGCGGTTTTTGCACCGGGTGCTTCCTTGCAGAGCCTTGCCAAAACGAAGGACGGTGGAATGAGTGTGCGGAATGAGTCAGTTTCGGGTTTTATTGCCTCGGTCGGGAAGCAAAAACCGGGTGCGCTGGACGAACGCTTGTCGGCCTACGACGTGAATACCGACGCGGAATTAGCCCTTGCCTGGACGCCCTACGCGTTTTACTACAACGGTCAGAAAAGTCACTGTGGAGTCAACCTGTTTACGCTGGTGAAGTTGAGCAGCGGCTGGAAAATTCAGACTATTATCGACACCCGGCGAAAAGACAACTGTCCGGAATAAAAAAGCCCCTAAAACCGTGTTTTAAGGGCTTGGGGAGAAAGACGGGTCTCGAACCCGCGACCTCCAGAACCACAATCTGGCGCTCTAACCAACTGAGCTACATCCTCCGTATTGGATTGCAAAGGTAACAAAGAATGATGAATTATAAATGATGAACGATGATTTTTTATTCTCCAAAGCATCCATCATTCATAATTCACCATGGCTATTATACCGCCTGCTGATACCGTTCGTCGGCGCCGTTCCAGTCGACGAGGTTCCACCAGGCTCCGATGTAGTCGGGGCGCTTGTTCTGGTATTTCAGGTAGTACGCGTGTTCCCAAACGTCCAGGCCGAGAATGGGCGTACCTTTTTGCTCGGCAATATCCATTAACGGGTTGTCCTGATTCGGCGTCGAGGTAATCGCCAGTTCGCCACCCGATGTGGCAATCAGCCAGGCCCAGCCGGAACCGAAGCGGGTGGTGGCGGCTTTGGCAAACTCTTCCTTGAACGCATCGAATGAGCCAAATTTCTGGGTGATGGCTTCGGCCAGTTTACCGGTGGGTTCTCCACCGCCATCCGGCGACAGAATCCCCCAGAAAAAAGTATGATTCCAGTGTCCTCCGCCGTTGTTCCGAACCGCAACCGGATATTTGCTAACATCAGCCACCAGTTCTTCGATCGACTTGCCTTCCAGTTCGGTGCCTTTCACCGCGTTGTTGAGGTTGGTCACGTAGGTGTTGTGGTGCTTGCCGTGGTGAATTTCCATCGTTTGTTGGTCGATGTGGGGTTCCAGCGCGTTGCTCGGATACGGAAGGGGAGCTAATTCAAAAGCCATATTGTGATTTGTTAAGGTTAGACATACACTAAAGTTGTCAAACGCGATAACAGCGACTTTTTCATTTATGTTCGTAAGCCCCGAAAAAAGTTGTGTAAGAGATGCAGACTTTCGTCCGCCAGAACGCCCGTCGTCAAGGCGGTTTTCGGATGAAGCAGGGACGGCTGAACGTTCGTATACCCCCGTTTGGGATCGGGCGCGCCAGTCACCAGGCGTCCGAGCTGCGCCCAGAATAAAGCTCCGGCGCACATCACACACGGTTCCAGCGTTACGTACAAGGTGCAGTCGGTCAGGTATTTGGAGCCCAGGTAGTGTTCGGCGGCCGTCAGGGCCAGCAGTTCGGCATGGGCCGTAACGTCGGCGAGTCGTTCGGTTTGGTTATAACCTTTCGCAATGATGCGGTTTCGGCACACCACGACGGCCCCGACCGGAATTTCGCCTTCCTCAAAAGCTGATTCGGCCAGCTCCAGGGCGATTCCCATGAAATACGCATCGTTGAACATTCGCGGGCGGTTTTTGATTGGGCTGACCGATCGGTCAGCCCAATCAAAAATTAGCGTTTCAGAATCTTCCGGACCGTGGTTCGGTTGCCAATCTGGATTTGCAGAAAATAAGAACCGGAAGCGTACGGGCTTAAATCGAGGCTGGTCTGCCGCTGCCGGGTTGTCAATTGTTTGGTCACTCGCCCGGTTTCATCGGTCAGTTGAAGTTGCGCCGGTTCTTTCTGCAGCGGCAAATCAATATCAATCGTCAGGATCGTTTCGGCGGGAACCGGGAATACCTTGACGGCGGTGATCAGCGGATCAGGTTCCAGCCCCAGAACGGGAAGCACACGAACGAGGGCCGTTCCGGTGGCCTTCCCAACCCCGCAACCGTTCGATACCGAAACCGCCCGGTAGCTGGTCGACCGAATGGGTGTGACCGGCAGCAGATGCGGATTGGTACTGGTTGTCAGTTTGAGCGTGCGGGTGCTGTCGGCGTACTCAAACGTCCAGGGGCCGTCGCCCGTGAACGCAAAAGACAGGGAGGTGCTTTCGTTGTCGTAAATATCTTTGGACCCGGTAAGCGTAACAGTTGGCAGGGCGCGAATATTCAGAATCGTTGGGCTACTGCTGCCCGGCACCGGAACCTGCGGATTGGTGGCGGTGACGCGAACGCGGTACAACCCCTGGGCCAGGGTGGTCGGAATGGGAGCCGTGATGGGACTTTGCATCGCATCGGTTATAATCTCGGTTTTGTTCACAAAGGCCGTATCCGAAACCGGGGCCACTTCGACGCGGAAGGAGTTGCCCTGCGTAAATTCGCCGGTCGACGTGAACGGTACCTGAATCGAAGTGCCAACACAAAGCGTCGTTACCGACAAAGGGTTGGTGGTAACAGTGGGCACGACGGCATTCACCGTAAACGTCCCGACCGGCGTTCCGGCTCCGCAGGAGTTTGCAATGTTGGTGACGGTGTAGATCGTCGTTTTTTTCGTGGGTAACAGATTAATTTCCTGCTGCGTTGTAACCGAAGTGCCGCTGGTGCCATCCGACAAGGTATAACTGAAAGGCGGCACACTGGTAAAGGTAATGGTAACCGGTACGGTTTTTCCAAGGGCCACGGTGGCCGTACCTTCGATTTTGGCCGTCGGCGGTGCGTTGACAATCAGTTTGATTTCTGACTTCCGGCTTTCGCACCCATTGACTGCTTTTTGCGTCACAAAGTACGAATCCCCTTCCGGTTTAGTGGAAATATTCGTGGTGGGCGGCACGGGTGCCGCTGATGATTCGCGGCCGTAAGGATCAATCCACTTCAGATTCTGGCCCGTTGCTTCCAGCGGTTTTGCCGTTGCGTTCTGGCAATAGGTTACCGGCGTAACGGCGGTCGGTTTTGCCGTTACATTAACTTTGTACGTGACGGTCAGTTTGTCACTCTCGCAGCCATCGACAGTTTGGGTGGTTTTATAGGTGTAGGTCGTTTCCTGCTCAACGATCGTCGTTGGTTTGGGGGCTTCACCGAGCAGCTTATCGGTATTGTCAAACCATTTAACGCCCTGACCGCCAGCCAGAAGTGTTTCCGCAGGCGCGTCCTGGCAAACTTCTTTGTTAGCGATGGTGGGCGCGGCCGGTAGCGGTTTTACCCGAATCTGAGTTCTGGTTTTCGGCCCCTCGCAGGCTTTCAGCGTCTGGCTCACGTAATAAACAAACGTTCCGGCAATGTCGGTGCTCTGGGCGGCATTGGTTACCACCGTTACCGAGTCATTAGTGTACCATTTGAGTCCTTCTCCGGTGGCCTTCAACGCAACCGCCGTTTCTTTCTGACAAACAATGGGTCGGTCAATTGTCACCTGGGGCGCGGTGGGCGTCGGATTAACCGTTACGCTGATCTCGGTTACATCGCTGGTGCAATTGCTCAAGGTCTGGCTAACACGGTAGGTATATTTTCGGGCCTCTGCGGTCGGAATGGCGGGTGCTGCGGGCACTGAACCCCCGTTGGCATTAAACCAGTTGAGCTGAGCCCCGGTTTCGGCCGTTGCTGCCAGCACGGGTGCGTTGGTATTTTGGCAAAATTCAATGGATGAATTCGTTACGCTCGGTTTACCCGGTTTTCGTTTGATCACCACTATTGTAGTCTCTTTTGGCCCTTCGCAGCCTTTTACTGTTTGCGTAGCGGCATATTCTAAGGAACCGGTGGTGCTGGTTGGGGGCGTGGGTACCGAAATTTTTGCGCCCTTGTCGTCATACCATTGGATGTTTTCGCCGGTCGCTTTCAAGGCTATTGCGGTTTCACCCTGACAATACGGATCAACTGCCGTGATCACTGGTTTAGCCGGTAAAGCGTTAACGGTAACATCTAATTTTGCCCGCTCACTGACGCAGCCATTGACGGTTTGGGCAACGTAATAACTATACGCCCCGACGGTGGTGACGGGTGGTGTTGGAACCGTTCCTGAGCCGGTTCCGCCTGTCGTGGCTGTAAACCAGGTCAGTGTTGCCGAAGTGGCTTTGGTAACATTCGCATCCAGATTCAAAACCGGCGTACCCACGCAGGCCAGAACCTCCTTCGTACCCGGTGCAACCGGTTTTTCTTTGACGGTTACCGTAATTTTTACGTTCTCGCTTTCACAGCCATCCACACGCTGCCGCACGGTATACTCGAATGTACCCGCACTGGAAGAACTGGGTTTGGGGGCCGTGGTCGCGTTAGTAATACCCGGTCCATTCCAGAGCAGGGTTCCACCGGTGGAAGCGGTGGCCGCCAATACCGGAATGGTTTCGTCTTCGCAATACGACAATGCCGTTTGGGCAACGGTTGGAGCCGCCGGTAACGCTTTTACGTTGACAGCAATGGCTGTCCGAGGGCCTTCGCAACCATTCACCGTCTGGCTCACGTAATACGTTTTAGTGCCGCTTGTTTTGGTATCCGGCGTAATGGCAACGGCGCTCGTGCCGCCCGATGCCACATCGTACCATTTCAGGTTCTGGCCGGTCGCTACGAGGGCGGTGGCCGTCTCGTTTTGGCAGAAAGCGACCGCGCTCATCGCGACCGGAGCCGCCGGAATGGGGTTAACGGTTACCTGAATCAGGGCTTTTGGGCTTTCACAACTGGTCCCTACTGTCTGGCTTACTGAATAAGACGTAACGCCGGTTGAGGTAGTAACCGGTGTGGGCGGTGCCGATAGTTTGTTACCGTCCAAACCGTACCATTGGAGGGTTCCTCCGCTGGCGGCAATGGCCGAAAGGGGTGTTGCGGTAACACCCGCGCAATAGCCTACCGGCGTTACGGTCGGTGCCGGGGGCGTTAATTTGACCTCAACGCTGATTTCCGCCCGATCGCTTTCGCAATCGTTGACGGTTTGGCTGACGTAAAATTTGAAAGTGCCGGGCGTGCTGGTATTGGGCGTACTGGAAACCGATTCGCCACCGGTTGGGGCGTTGTACCACTTTAAATTCTGGCCGGTTGCGGTTAAGCCCGTGGCAGCCTGGTTCTGGCAGTAGACTGGTCCCGCGCCGACCGTGGGAGCCGCCGGTTTTGCTTTGACCGTCACGACGATGGATGCGCGCGGGCCTTCGCAGCCGTTGATCGTTTGACTGACGTAATAGGTCGTGCTGCCCACCGCGCCCGCGGACGGAGTTGGCGCGGTTCCGGAAGCGGTTCCTCCCGTTGCGCTTGTGCCATACCAATTCAACGTACCACCGTTGGCTGGCGATGCGGTGAGGGCCGCAGCGGGTGAATTCTGGCAGAGGGTCAACGGGTTGGTGCCGGGTGCCGAGGGGGTCGCGGTAATGGTAACGGCAATGGCGGCCCGGTCGCTTTCACAACCGTTGGCCCCCTTCTGACTTACATAATAGCGGGTTGTTCCGGGAGGTAATGACAAGACAGTAGGAGCAACCGGTAAGCCAATGCCGCCGGTGGCTTCGGTACCGTACCAAAGCAGCGAATTGCCACTAGCAGGAGTGGCGGACAGAGCGACGGGTGTTATTCCCTGGCAGGCTAAAACCGGGGTCTCGACCGCCGGAGGAGCCGGTTTTGCGGTGACGGTTACGACTATACTGGCCCGCGGACCTTCGCAATCGCCAATGGCCTGGCTGACGTAATAGGTTGCCGTTCCGGGCGTATTGGTCAAGGGCGTCGGAGCGTTTCCGGAGAATTTGCCGCCCGTTGCGTCCGTGCCGTACCATCTGAGGCTGGCTCCCGGTGATGGCGTAGCGACCAGCGCAGAGGCATTAACGCCCTGGCAGTACGTAGGTGCCGCGCCGGTGCCCGGTGCGCCGGGAACGGGATTGACCGTAACCGTCAGCTCGGCCCGGGGGCTTTCACAGCCATTGAGCGTTTGACTGACGTAATAACTGGTTACACCCGCTGAAGTCGCCGAAGGCACGGGGGCCGCGGCAGAAGACGAACCTCCGGATTCACTGGTTCCCCACCATTTGAGGGTAGCGCCCGAACTGGGGGAAGCCAGCAGGGCCGATGGGGAAGCACCTTGACAATATGTAATGTCGGATGTGCCGGGAGGTCCCGGTGTAGCGGTAATCGTAAGGGTTGTTGTGCTTGCACTGCCATTAACGGCCGGACTGGTCGATACGACACGAACGCGGTATCCTGAACCGTTTACTCCGGGCGGAATGGTGACGGCGATAGGGCTGCTGGTACCCGAACCGAGGTCCGAAAACGAGCCTGAAGCGGTGGCATACTGAACCTTAAATTGATTTCCGGTGGCGAAAGTCCCCGACGTAGTAAACGGAACGGTAATCGTGCCGCCGGCGCATAGCGAGGAAGCTGGTAAGGCGCCCGTTGTAATCGTCTGTGAAAAAGCCATTCCGACACTTCCCGCGAACACAACCAGCAAAAGGCAATACAGACGTAGTAGTTTATTCATATAAAATCGCAGATTTTAGGAGGGGTGGATGGTTAGGTATCTTTGTATTGTTCAGAATTAGTATCCAAAAATACAAATTACATCGACTGATAAATAATCTCGTGGATTTGACGCCGGATTTTTTGGGTATTGATGAGGGTATTGGCCGCGCTGGGGTTCACGCGATTGGACAGAAAAATGAAGACGAGATCGTAATCGGGATCAACCCAGATGACATTGCCGGTAAAACCGGTATGCCCAAACGAGCGGGGTGACACCTGCGTGGCGTGGTAAACACTGTTGCCATCGACTTCCGGTTTATCCCAGCCCAGCACGCGGTGGCTGCGGTCGCTCTGCGTTCTGACAAACAGCGGAACCGTGCCCGGCATCAAAAACCGCTGACCGCCGTAGTTGCCCCGTTGCAGGTTCATTTGCAGGATTTTGGCAATGTCATTGGCATCGCCAAACAGACCGGCATGGCCCGACACACCGCCCTGCAACGCGGCTAACTGATCGTGAACGGTTCCCTGCAACAGCGAATTGCGGAAGTACGTATCCTGTTCGGTTGGCGCAATCCGGTTGCCCGGGTGGCACTGAAGCGGGTTGAAGCAGAGCGTCGAAATGCCCAGGGGCTTGTATAAATTTTCGTTCAGGAAACTGTCCAGCGGTTTATTGGAAACCCGCTCCACCAGTTTTTGCAGAATCACAAAACTCAAATCGCTGTAGACGTAATTGTAACGACCGGCTTCGTCGATGCGGTTGGTCAGCGGGGTCCGGACGATCCATTGCCAGATCGAATCGCGCAGGGCCGGAGCGGCAAACAGCGCGGGGCCCACCTGCAACGAGTGCAGACTGTCCCGAATGGCCCGGAACTCCGCCGTGCCCGAGGATTTTGCCCGTTCGATGGCCCGTGGCAAACCCGCCGGTAAGCCGGTCTGGTGCAGCAACACATCGCTAACGGTCATGTTCCGTTTGCTGCTGTTCTGAAATTCGGGCAGATAATAAGCAACTTTCTGATTCAAATCGATGGCTCCGCGCTCATTCAGCAGCATTACGCCTTGCAGCGTGGCCAGCACTTTCGTGAGCGATGCCAGATCATACAGCGTTTCGTCCGTTACGCGTTCAAAACTGTTGTAAGCCAGCGTACCAAAACTTTTGTCAAAAACCACTTTTCCCTTCCGGGCCACCAGCACCTGACAACCGGGAAACGCACGGTCGCGGATGGCTTTCTGAACCACGGTTTCGATGTGCCGCAGTTGCCCCGAACGCATGCCGACGCTTTCGGGCAGGCTATACGCCAGGCGTTGGTTGGGGGCCGTAAACAAACCGTAGCCAATTTTCCAGTCGCCGATGGTAACCGGCATCACGCCTTTGGCGGGAACCGCGCCAAACAGGATTTGCGGAACCACCCGCTGCATTTCTTCACCGTCTTCGTAGGCGCACAAAACCGCATCGGCTTCCGTACCCACAAACGGCCGAAGGGCATACGCCGGTCCGAACGCACAGACAACCACCCGAACTCCTCTCTGCTTCAGGCGGTTGATCAGACTCAGCGATGCATTGGTAACGCCGTAACTCCAGCGCGCCGAAGGACTCATCCGGTGGAAGCTCACGAAAACCAGGTTGGCGTCACCGATCTGGGTCAGCATTTCGTCAACACTGTTGTCGCCTGCCGGTTTTTCGCTATACGTAAGCTGTTTGACCGACGCATACCGACTCAACATTTTCTGGAACGCATTGCCATAGTCGGCTCCGATGGAAACCGAAGCCAGGCGCAGGGTGTCCAGCGTACTGACCGGGAGCAGGTTATTCGTATTCTTAACAAGCGTAACCGCCTGTTCGCACAGTTCCTGCTTGAGCAACTGCGCTTCCGACGAATTCAGGTCACGATTGAGGTTTTCGAGCTGGATAGGTTGGTATTTATTCAAGCCGGTCCAGTATTTGGCCCGCAGAATTTTCTTTACTTTTTCGTCGATCAGCTCCTGCGAAATCTTTCCCTGATCAATGGCGCTGGCAATCTTGTGAACCGCATCAGGAACATTTTCCGGATAGAGCAGAACGTCGTTCCCCGCCATCAGCGCGCGCAGGTTGATTTCTTCGGCGGGCAATTTGCCAATGCCTCCCATGTTGAGCGCGTCGGTAAACACCAGACCGCGGAAGCCCAGTTCTTTTTTCAGCAGATCAGTAACAATCTTTTCGGACAAAGTAGCCGCCAGCCGGGGGGTGTTATCGACAACCGGCACGTGCAGGTGACCCGTTACGACGCCCATCAAACTGTCGGCGATCAGTTTACGGAATGGATACAGATCAATCTCATTTAACTGCGTAACGGAGCGGCTGATGGTCGGAAGGGTGAGGTGCGAATCGCTGCTGGCGTCGCCGTGGCCGGGGAAGTGCTTGGCGGTGGCAATGACGCGGGTGTGCTGCAGGCCTTTCATGTAGGCAATGGCCTTCAGCGCCACATTTTCCTTGGACTCACCAAACGAACGATTACCGATAACCGGATTTGACGGGTTGCTGTTGATATCGGAAACCGGCGCGAAGTTGATGTGAATGCCCAGACGCTGGCATTGCCGCCCGATTTCGGCCCCCATGCGGTACACCACGGCGGTGTCGCGGAGCGCGCCGAGCGTCATCTGCTTCGGAAAATCCATCGTGCTGTCGAGCCGCATGCCCAGCCCCCATTCGCCGTCAATACCGATCAGGAGTGGAATACGCGTGGCAGCCTGGTAGCGATTGGTAAGAATGGCCTGCCGGTTTGGGCCGCCCTGGAAGAAAATCAGACCGCCGATGTTGTAGTGACGAACCAGCGTTTCGATGTATTGGTAATGAGCCTCGTCGCGATTCGAGAAGGTGGCAACCATAAAAAACTGCCCGATCTTCTGCTCCCGGCTCATGGTCCGGAAGACGCTGTCGACCCACCGCTGCTGTTGCGGAGCCGACCCCAGGACTTCGACCGGATGGGCAAAGACTTTAGGGCGCCAGACTTCCGGTTTTGCCGCCAGCCTGGTCGGCGTTTCTTTCGAAAAAGAGGTCAGGAAACGGGTCGATAGTAGGGCCTGATGCCAGGAAGGCCGTTCCAGACCGGAACGGTCCCATCCAAAAGCTGTCAAAAAACCGGCCATCAACACAGCCACCACTACCCGAGAGACAACTTGAATGCGCATTTTGGTTAAGAAGTACAGTTACGTCAGGTTGTACAGTTTAATCCATTCAAGTGATAAAGTTAACTAAATAACGAAAAGATGCCTAATAAAAACATACGTTTTCGTTCCTATATGTTCCTGAAATCAGACAATATCAGGCCCTGATTCAGGCAATAAAAACAGATTTGATGGTTGATAAAGCCCATTTAAAGCGCGAAATAATCCACCCAAAAACCGGCAATTCCTGTGCCATAAAAAAACGGTGCCACAACCTAAGTCGTGGCACCGTTATGAAGGAAGGTAGGTGAATCTTACAGAAATTTTTTACGCAGGGTCACCAGCGTTTGCACAACCGATGGCGCTGCGGCCTGAACACAAGTTGTGAGGGTACGCTTATCGGTAACCGTCACCGTGGCCGTTTTGCAGACCTCCGGTTTATACTGCTTCGCTTTGCGGTGCGCTGAGAACAGGTTGTGCGGATGCCCCATCGCCGAAGCATTCAGGCTGGCACCGAACAATAAGCAAACTATTACCAATTTTTTCATACTCTTCACGGGATGGTCCCTTGTTAAGTTCTTTACAAAGATATAGGTTTTATATCGTACCTTGCAATACATAGTACCTTGTTTTTCTTAAAAAGTTTTTAAACGGTACTATGGAAGGATGAACGGTATTGATTCGTGAACCTAAGCTATGTTTTCGTTTTAAGACGTAGTAAGCGCTAAAAAGTAACGTAAAGATACCTGCTCTTTTTTCTGCTTTCCAGTAAAAGTAGGCGAACCGCTCGAAAGGAAAGATGGACCGTCAGAAAGATGGGACGAAATTAAGCCTGCGTCCGACAAGTACCGAGATTCAGGGGACGAAATCAGGGAATGACAATCCGTTTGACGGCGCCATCGTCTTTTTGGGTAACGTTGACAAAGTAAACGCCTTTCGCCTTTTTGTCAATGTCGATCTGCCCGGCGTAACTCCCCGAAAAATCCTTTACGTCTTTCTTGGCGACTTCCTTGCCGTCGGGCGTGGTGACCCGGATGCGGATATCTCCTTTGACCGGGGCCGTGAAACGCACGTTCAACTCGTTGGTTTCGGGATTGTTCGGATACACCTGAAGGTTTCGGATGGTCGATGCTTTGGCGCCTTCGTCCAGCGACCAGCTCCAGTTGCGGAACGAATCTTCCATGCGTTGCCCGAAGTTTTCCGGCCAGCTGAACTCCATGCGTTTCAGCCGATCGACCAGCGAGTCGGAATCAAAACGGTAGCTTTTTTGCAACTGCCCGTCTTTGTAGTACCGGAATTCGCCGGGACCCGCTGGCCGGTTGGGCCGACGCGCCGTGATGTTCCGGTCTCCGCGTTTGATCACCCGGTCGGCGGTGCGGTTTTTGTTGTGCTCCGCATTATCGTTCCGGTGGTACGTATAATGACCGTCATTTTCATCAATCACAATCGTGATCTGGCCTTTCTCGCTGCCGCGTTTGGTCCGGATCGAATCCACCAGCCGGTTCACCAGGGCATCCCGCTCATCATCCCGCAGTCCGTTCAGGCGGTAGCTGCGTTCCACTTCCCGAACATCCCCGCCGTTGGTCCGCTCGATAATCTTCACATTCACGCTGTTTTGGTCAGCATCGGTTTTCTTTTCAGCTTGGGCCAGCGCCGTGGCCGACCAGCCGCTTACCAGCAAGGCTGCCAGGATCAGGCGGTAACGGATTCCAGAATAGGTGTTCATTTTTATGAATTGTTTTACGTCAGGAAACTCTGCAAACCTAGAGCAATTCGAATGGTTTCGTTGTTAAAGTATGTTAAAAGGGTGTGGCGGTTTGAGCCCGTAGGCTACGGTTTTCGTAATTTTAGGTGGGTTAACAGTCAATAGATGATGGATTGAACCCAAATGTTGCACCGGAAGAATAAAAAATGACAAAACAACGCATACGCTGGATTGCCGTGTTGATGACCGTTGGGTTGCTGGGGCTGATTTCGCTCCAGCTCTACTGGATCGACAATGCGCTGTCGTTGCAGAAAGAACAATTCGATTCGCGGGTCACCGACGGATTGCAGGAAGTGGTGCGGACGCTGGAACGGCAGGAAATCCTGTATCTGGCCCGGCAACGCATGAATCAACAGCAACAGAAGCAACAACTGATGGCCATTTCCCGACCCGCCATCAGCAAGCCCGTCGAGAAGGTGGTCCGAAAAAAACCGGTGGAAGCGCCGGAACCGATGGCCGCCCGGCTGCCGAAAGAAACCAAACCGTTTTCCTCCGAACCGGAAAGCGCCAGCGGGACGGTTCCGGTGAGCGCCTGGCAGCAAACGCAGGTGTCGCCTTCCGATGCGTTTCATTCCGACTTTCAGAAACTGTCGGATGCTCAGCAGAAGCATTTCGAGGACCTGGTTCGGCAGCAGGATGCCCTGGGTCCCGACGAACTCTGGGATTTGCAGATGCAGCAGCAACGGCACTTCAATCGCCTAGTCGATCAGGTTTTTGAGCGGCAATTGCGAATCATGTACGGCCAGCCGGTTGTCGATAGTACGTCGATTCTGAAAAAACCGATCAGTAAGGAAAGAATTGTGCAGAAGATTCGGCCAAAACGGAAAGTCACCGTGCCCCAGACGCTGTCAATCGTGGCATCGACCTCCAAAGCCGGGTTAAAGAAAGTAGAGCAACAATCGGAAATGGTGAAAGGGGTGGTGCGGGATCTGCTGTTTGCCAACCGGCCCATTGAAAGCCGCGTCAACCGCGCCCTGCTGGATTCGTTGCTGAAAGAAGCCATGGCGGAGCGGGGCATCAGCATCCCGTTTGAATACGGCGTCCGGACCAACGTGGGCATGGGTTTTGCCAAACCGCACCTGCTGTTTGCGTCACACTCGAATCGGCAGATGCCGGACAAAAAGAAGGTCTACAAGGCGGTTTTGTTTCCGAATAATTTCCTGGAGAAAGGAAACCATGTTTACGTTTATTTTCCGGATCAGCAGCAGTTTATCTGGCGAAAGATGAGTGCCATTCTGGCCGGATCGGCGGTGTTGGTGCTGGTGATTGTGGCGTGTTTCTACGTCGCCATCAACACGATTCTGCGGCAGAAAAAACTGGCCGATATCAAGAACGATTTCATCAATAACATGACGCACGAGTTCAAAACGCCGATTTCGACCATCTCGCTGGCCGTGGAAATGGCCCAGGAGCAACTCAGTCACGGAATCGAAAAATCGGAAGAACCGGCAACGCGCCTGACCCGCTACATGGGCATCATCCGCGACGAAACCCGGCGGTTGGGCACGCACGTCGAAAAAGTGCTGCAGATGGCCCTGCTCGACCGCGATACGGCGGGGAAAGGCACCGTGAAGCTCAAACTGTCATCGGTTAACATTCACGATGCCATCGGCAATGTGTTGAACACCATTGGCTTGCAGATTGAACAAAAGCAGGGCGACGTGCATCTGGATTTTGAAGCCGCCGACGAAATTGTGGAAGCGGACGACGTGCACCTGAGCAATATTTTGTACAATTTGCTCGATAACGCCATCAAGTATTCACCCGAAAAACCGGATATTACCATCCGGACGCGGAACGTGGAAAACGGCGTGAGCATTACCGTCGCCGACCACGGCATTGGTATGACGAAAGATCAGCTCAGCCGGATTTTCGAGAAGTTTTACCGGGTGCCGACGGGAAATCTGCACGATGTCAAAGGCTTCGGGCTGGGCCTGAGTTACGTCAAAAAAATGGTTGAAGAACACCACGGTTCCATTCAGGTCGAAAGCCAGTTGGGAAAAGGAAGTTCGTTTGAAGTAGTTTTGCCATACCAACACTCATAAACTCCTCCGGTTAACTCTCCTGTTCTCTGGTCAGCTCCGCGAAACAACTCAAGAGCTATTTCGCGGAGCTAGGCGGAGGAAAACAAAGTTAACCGGAGAAAACGCCATATGCCTAAGCTCCTACTGGTTGAAGATGACCCGAATCTGGGTCTGTTGTTGCAGGAATACCTGAGTTCGAAAGGCTATGATACGGATTTGGCCACCGACGGCAATCAGGGCTGGCAGCGGTTTGTCGATCACGCCTACGACCTGTGTCTGTTCGATGTGATGCTGCCGAAAAAAGACGGTTTTTCGCTGGCGAAGGAAGTGCGGATGTCGGGCCGCGATGTGCCGATTATCTTCCTGACGGCCAAGTCGATGAAGGAAGACACCATTCAGGGTTTCCGGATCGGGGCCGACGATTACATGACCAAACCGTTCAGCATGGAAGAGTTGCTGCTGCGGATTCAGGCCATTCTCCGGCGGTACCACAAAACCGATGAGGTGCAGCAGCCCACCACCTACCAGATCGGCTCGTTTTCCTTTGATTTTGCGCACCAGCTGCTCACCCGCAACGGAGCGGATGTCAAACTGACCAGCAAGGAGGCCGCTTTGCTCAAATTATTTGCCCAGAATAAAAACCAGCCGCTCAGTCGCAGTTTTGCCCTGAAACTGATTTGGGGGGACGATTCGTACTTCAACGCCCGCAGCATGGACGTTTACATCACCAAACTCCGCAAATACCTGAGAGAAGACGAGTCGGTGCAGATTGTCAACCTGCACGGCGAAGGATTTAAACTCATGGCGTAACGTTTCGGTGTGTTATCTTTGTTATGGAAATAACGATAGCCTATGTTACGAAGACCCCGCAGAAATAGAAAATCACCCGTCATCCGGGATTTAGTACAGGAAAATTCACTTTCGCTCAACGACCTGATTTACCCCATGTTTGTGATGGAAGGCGAGGGGGTTCGCTCCGAAATCGCTTCCATGCCGGGCGTGGCCCGGTTTTCGCTCGATCTGTTGCTGGAAGAAATGCAGGAATGCGTCGATCTGGGCCTGCGGACGTTCGCCTTGTTTCCCAACCTGCCCGAAAGCAAGAAAGATAAGTACGCGACCGAAAGCTACAACCCCGATGGCCTGTACCTGCAAGCCGTCAAAGCCATTAAAAACCGGTTTCCGGCGATTGCGCTGATGACCGATGTGGCAATGGACCCCTACAGCTCCGACGGTCACGACGGGATTGTGGAAGAGCACGACAACGGGTTTGAAATTGTCAATGACGACTCGCTGGTGGTGCTGGGCAAAATGGCGCTGGCCCAGGCGCGGGCCGGGGCCGACATCGTTGGGCCCTCGGATATGATGGACGGACGCATCGCCTACATTCGCGAACTGCTGGACAAGGAAGGCTTCACCAACGTTTCCATCATGGCCTATACCGCCAAATACGCCGGGGCCTTCTACGGTCCCTTCCGCGACGCGCTGGACTCGGCCCCCCGGTTTGGCGACAAAAAATCGTACCAGATGAATCCGGCCAACAGCCGCGAAGCGCTGATCGAAGCCGAACTGGATTATGCCGAAGGGGCCGACTTCCTGATGGTCAAACCGGCAATGGCGTATCTGGACATCATCAAACTGCTGAACGATAATTTTGATCTGCCCATTGCGGCATACAATGTGAGCGGAGAGTATGCCATGGTCAAAGCCGCAGCCGCCAACGGCTGGATCGACGGCGAACGCGCCATGCTCGAAATTCTGACGGCCATGAAACGGGCCGGTGCCAAAATTATTCTGACGTATTTTGCCAAAGAAGTGGCCCAACTTCGCAAAGCGTAAGACTTTCCAAAACCGGTAGGGACGTTTCGGCGTCCCGTTCTACCTTTGCAGCATGAGCAGTATTCTAATCCGCAACGCCCGGCTGGTCAACGAAGGCCACATCCGTGAAACCGATGTTTTTTGCAAAGACGGTTTTATCGAACAAATCGGTTCCGGTCTGAGTCAACCGGCTGATACCGTTATCGACGCCAACGGAACCTATTTATTACCCGGCGTGATCGACGATCAGGTGCATTTCCGCGAACCCGGTTTGACGCACAAAGCCACCATTCGGTCCGAAGCGCGGGCCGCGGTGGCGGGTGGTGTCACGAGTTTTATGGAAATGCCCAACACGGTTCCGAACGTGCTGACGCAGGAATTGCTGGCGCAGAAATACGCGATTGCTGCCCGGACCTCCCTCGCCAACTACTCGTTTTTTATGGGTGGTTCCAATGACAATCTGGAGGAAGTCCTGAAAACCGACCCCGAAACCGTCTGTGGTATCAAGCTTTTCATGGGTTCGTCAACCGGTAACATGCTGGTCGATAATGTGAAGGTGCTGGAAGGCGTGTTCCGGGATAGTCCGATGCTGATTGCGACCCACTGCGAAGACGAAGCCACCGTCCGCGCCAATACGGCGCACTACAAAGAAGTATACGGCGACGCGGCCACGGCCGCCCTGCATCCCCTGATCCGGAACGAGGAAGCCTGCCTGAAATCGTCGTCGCTGGCGGTTGAGCTGGCCCGGAAACACAACACCCGGCTGCACATTCTGCATATTTCGACGGCCGATGAGCTGATGCTGTTTGATAATGCGGTTCCGTTGAAAGAAAAACGGATTACGGCCGAAGTTTGCGTACACCACCTCTGGTTCGATGCCGACGACTACGCCCGGCTGGGCAACCTGATCAAATGCAATCCGGCCATCAAGGCTCCGCACCACAAACCGCAGCTCTGGCAGGCGCTGCTCGACGACCGGCTGGACATCATTGCCACCGACCACGCCCCCCACACCTGGGACGAAAAAAAGCAACCCTACTGGCAGGCCCCTTCCGGTTTGCCGCTGGTGCAGCACCCCTTGTTGATCATGCTGGAAGCGGTGCAGCAGGGAAAGCTGCCGATCGAGAAGGTGGTGGAGAAAATGTGCCATGCGCCCGCCGATTGTTTCCAGATCGACCGGCGCGGGTATGTGCGGGAGGGCTACTGGGCCGATCTGGTGCTGGTTGATCCGAATCAGAAAACCGCCGTTGCCAGCGAGACGATTCAGTATCAGTGCGGCTGGTCGCCCCTGGAGGGTACGGTTTTCAGCCATTCCGTGACGCACACGATCGTATCGGGAAATCTGGCCTACGCCCACGGCAAATGGAATGAAACAACACCGGGGCAGCGCCTGCGGTTTGTCCGGTAAGAACAAAAAAGGTCGGCTCAAGTGCCGACCTTTTTTGATTTAATACGTTAACCTGATTCAGGCAAGCTTTCGCCTGTAAAAACATCGGTTGAGCACAGATAAATATAAATTGCTAAATTTCTCGTAACACCAGGATTTCAACTGTTTTACCTCTGCGGGGATTAGAAGACCGATGGCTTTTTTCAATTCCTTCTCAAACAATTTTTTGTCAAAGCTGACTTTTTGAAGGATCGTCTTAATATACTCCAGCATTGTTGCCATACTACATACTACGTTTTTTTGGTTAGAGTTTTGAGGATCTACTCCACATTCAAAAGAAGCACGACAAGCTAGGAAATGGACCCGTCGCGTCTCCAAAATTGTAACGCATTCTGATTATTTTTGTTGCTCAAATTTAGAGATGAAATTTTTAAAATTCCAATTTTTAGTTGTATTATTTTTTTGTGGCCCACTGAGCCTGAAACTGTTAGCTCAGGAGGCTGCGGTTACTATTGATTTGGGCGAAACCGACATTTCGATTGAACGGCCCTTCACCATCTCGGTCGTCATCCAAAACAGCGATTCCCGGCCGGTTGTCAACTTTCCGGCCATCCGGGGTTTCACCAAAAAAGGAACCTCCACCAGCGTCACGCCCGCCGAGGTCAACGGAAAAACCGTTGTTTCACAAGTAATTACGCAGTCGTACAGCGCCGTGAAGCCGGGACAGTACCGGCTGCCGCCGTTTGAGCTGGTGGTCGGCGAAACCACAATTCAGTCCGAAGAAGTCATTATTACGGTTCGTCCTTCCTCCATCCCGACCGACAGCGTTGCTGCCTTCGTCGCTCCTCCGGGGCCCGTTGCCCGGAATGACGTTTTTCTTTCCCTAAGTACCTCCAAAACCGCGGTTTACACGGGCGAAGGATTTTCGCTAAAATTGTCTTTTTTTGTGGCTGAATCCTACCCGTTCGAGTTAAAATTTTATGAACTCGATCAACAGCTCCAGCAACTCCTGAAAACCCTGCGTCCACCGAACTGCTGGGAAGAAAACGAAGGCATTACCGACCTATCGCGGCACCCGGTTTTTTTCAACGGAAAACGCTACGCCGAATACCGGATTTATCAGGCCACCTTTTTTCCGCTCAACAAGCAGTCCATCCAGATTCCGTCGGTGAGCCTGAAGCTGCTGCAGTTCCGGCCCGCGGCCAAACCGGGTGGAGAACCCAAAAAAGAAATGGTGGCCTATGCGACCCGTCCGCTGTCGATTCAGGTAACGCCACTGCCACCGCATCCGCTCCGCGACCGGGTGGCCGTTGGACAATACCGGCTGATCGAAAACATTCTGCGCAAGAATCCGGCGGTTGGCCAGAGCGTGCAGTACAACTTTCGGATTACCGGCGAAGGCAACATTGCCTCCCTGCCCGCGCCGATTGTACCCGATTCAACAACCTTCGATATTTTTCCGCCCGCCGAGAAGGGGTCCATCAACCGGGCGGGGGGCAATGTGTCGGGCTACAAGACGTTTTCCTACGCCCTGATTCCCCGGCAGAACGGCAAGTTTCCGCTGGCTTCCTACTTTCAGTGGATTTATTTCGATCTCAAACAGCAGCGGTACGACACGCTGCGTTCGGCGATCACCCTGCGCGTGGGCGGAACCGCTTTGCCGGAAGGCGACACGGTGCGGGTGAGTTTGCCGGGTTCTATTTATACCGGTATCGAGCAAACGGATAGCTCAAAACAACCCCTTAATCTCCAGGAAATGCTTCGCTTGCTGGTAAATATCCTGCTGGTGGGCATGATTCTGGGAATGATGTATTTATTTTGGAGAAAATAAGAGGGAACTTAAGGGTTGACGTTTAAGGAAAATGCCAGGCCGACTATCGTTAACCCCTAACCCTCAAGCGAAAGAATGAGCAGTACATACGGAACGCTATTTAAAATTGCCACGTTTGGCGAATCTCACGGAGCCGCAATCGGTGTGATCATCGACGGTTGCCCCGCCGGTCTGGACGTGGATACCGCCTTCATTCAGTCGGAACTGGATCGCCGGAAACCGGGTCAGTCGCGCATCACCACCCAACGGCGCGAAAAAGACGAGTTTCAGGTGCTGTCCGGCATTTTTGAAGGAAAAACCGAAGGGACGCCCATCAGCCTGCTGATCTGGAACGAAGACCAGCGCAGCAAGGACTATTCGCACATTGCCCAGCAATTCCGCCCTTCACACGCCGATTATACGTACCAGCAGAAATACGGTGTCCGTGATTACCGGGGGGGAGGCCGCAGTTCGGCCCGCGAAACGGCGGCCCGGGTGGCGGCTGGGGCTCTGGCCAAATTGCTGTTGAAGCAGCAGGGCGTCAGCGTTCAGGCGTATGTGTCACAGGTCGGTAAGCTGAAACTCGAAACGCCCTACCAGCAACTCGAACTGGCCCGGGCCGAGGAAAATGCCGTGCGTTGTCCGGACCCGGAACTGGCGCAGCGGATGTTCGACTACATCGACGAAACCCGCAAACAGGGCGACTCGGTCGGGGGCGTGGTGTCCTGCGTCGTGACGGGCGCTCCGGCGGGCTGGGGAGAACCGGTTTTTGACAAACTGCACGCCGAGTTGGGCAAAGCCATGCTGAGCATCAACGCCGTCAAAGGCTTCGAATACGGCAGCGGTTTTGCCGGCGTCGAACGCCACGGTTCCGAGCACAACGACGAATTTTACATCGAACCCGGCGACGAAACCGGGCGTGTTCGGACCAAAACGAATCATTCGGGGGGCATTCAGGGCGGCATTTCCAACGGCGAGGATATTTATTTTCGGGTGGCCTTTAAGCCCGTCGCCACGATCATGCAGGATCAGCACAGCGTGGATGCCGGGGGCAATCCGGTGGTGGTGTCGGGCAAAGGCCGGCACGATCCCTGCGTGGTGCCGCGCGCCGTTCCGATAGTGGAAGCCATGGCCGCGCTGGTGCTGGCCGATTTTTACCTGCGGAATAGAGCAGCAAAAGTGTAACCGGTTTTGCAAAGACCTGAAAACAAGCGGGTAGCGGTTTGTGGATGGGGCCGAAAGGCCGTCCTTCTCGTTGGCTTTGCGTTGACGGGCTGGTCATTAGTCGCCCAGCCGCTCCGGCGCTACACGTTTGAACGGGGCTTGTTCGGAACCGAGTACCGGAACGTTTTCTACGCTCCGACCGATAGCCTGGCTCAGGCCGTTCGGCGGGCGGTCGATGCCCGGATGGATTCGCTCAATGTCATCATGAGCGACTACCTGGATGGCAGCGAAATCAACCGGCTTTCGGCAACGGCGGGTTCGGGCCGGTGGGTGCCGGTTTCGCCTTCTTTGTACGCGGTGCTCCGTCGCGCTGTTGCCATCGCCCGAAAATCGGACGGTTTATACGATCCGACGATTGGTCCCCTGTCGCAGCTCTGGCGTCGGGCGGTCCGGCGCAAAGTCTTTCCCTCCAGGTCAGAGCTGCGAAAAGCCCACCGGCTGGTCGATTACCGGTTCATCAGGTTTGATTCTCTGACGCACCAAATCTTACTGAAAAAACCGGGTATGCGACTGGATGTGGGCGGTATCGGTCAGGGATTTGCCAACGACGAAGCCATGATCATTCTGCGGCAAATGGGCGTTCAGTCGGCCCTGCTCGACATTGGGGGCGATGTTCTGGTGAGCGGGCCGCCACCGGGCGAACGCGGCTGGCGGATTCTGACGGGCTTCGGGACCGATACGACGACCCTGCTGTTGAAAAATGCGGCCATCACCGCATCGGGGGCCACGTACCGGTTTCTGGAACACCAGGGCCGACGGTATTCGCATCTGATGAATCCCCGAACGGGCTTGGGCTTGTTGCACCACGTTCAGACAACGGTTCTGGCCGCCGACGGGGCCCAGGCCGACGCGCTGACTAAAGTGTTCAGCGTGGCCGGAATCCGGAAAAGCCGCCGATTGATCCGGCGGTTTCCGGGCGTAAGCGTTTGGGTCACAGAAATCAGGAATAAGAAACCGAGAACGTGGCATTCAAAAAACCGTAGCGGAGAAGGACAAGGCTGAGCGGGGGCGTTGCTCCACTGATTTATCATGAAAATAGAAAATACAAAGAATGAATTGTATTTTTAATGGCGTCTGGCACCCTAAATAACAAATCCTTAACATAGTTGGGCGGTTTTTCGTAATTTCATCACGGCATTCATCAACAAATTATCTTCGGAAACCTGACCTATGAACGGGAAATTCTCTCTGTTGGCTGCGGTATTGACCGCCATCGTATTGGGTGCCGGGGCGCAGACGCCACCATCGCCCACTTACAAAGCCAACGACCGCTTTGAACAGATGGGCCCCCTGCTGCCCACGCCTAACACCTTCCGCACGGCTTCCGGCTCCCCCGGTCGTGATTTTTTCCAAAACCGGGCCGATTACGACATCAAAGTAGAACTCGACGATGTCAACCAGAAAATAACGGGCTCGGAACTGGTTACTTACTTCAACAATTCGCCCGACGAACTGAAATACATCTGGCTGCAACTCGATCAGAATTACTTCGAGAAAGGGTCAATCGGTGGAATAACCGGAACCGGGAGCGTCAGGCAGACGGGGCTGTCAGCGGCAGCACTGGGTGAATTGACAACGACAGCCGGACACGCCCGCGGAAAAGCTTTTGACGGCGATTTCGGTTATAAAATTACGGCGGTAAAAGACAAAACCGGCAAGCCGCTGAAGTATACCATCAACCAGACCATGATGCGGATTGACCTGCCGACGTCCTTAAAACCGGGTCAGAGTTTTGCGTTCGGCGTTGACTGGAACTACCTGATTACGGAGTATTACGGCCGGAGCGGTTTTGAATATTTCGCCAAAGACGGAAACTTCAATTACTTTATTGCGCACTGGTTTCCGCGTTTGGCGGCTTACGATGATGTGAACGGCTGGCAGCACAAGCAGTTTCTGGGACAGGGTGAGTTCACGCTCATTTTCGGAAATTATAAGGTCGCCATTACGGTTCCGAACGATCATGTTGTGGTGGCATCGGGCGAGTGCCAGAATTACAAGCAGGTGCTGACGCCCACGCAGGCGCAGCGGATGCAAAAAGCCGCCACTTCCAAAACCCCGGTTTTGATCGTGACGCAGGCCGAAGCCGAAGCCGCGGAGAAAGCCAAACCGACCGGCAAGAAAACCTGGATCTACAAAGCCGACAACGTGCGCGACTTCGCCTTTGCGTCTTCCCGCAAATTCATCTGGGATGCCATGCAAACCGACGTTTACGGCGATGGGCGCAAAATCTGGAGTATGTCGGTCTATCCGAAAGAAGGCAACCCGCTCTGGGGCCAATATTCGACCCGGGCCGTGGAGCATACCTTGAAATCCTACGGAAACCGGACGTTCAAGTACCCGTACCCCGTAGCCATTTCCTGCCATTCCGTACCGGGTGGGGGCATGGAATACCCGATGATCAGCTTCAACGGCGGGCGGCCCGACCCGGACGGCACGTATACCGAAGCCGTGAAAGCCGGAATGATCGGGGTAATCATCCACGAAGTGGGGCACAACTTTTTTCCGATGATCGTCAACTCCGACGAGCGGCAGTGGACCTGGATGGACGAAGGACTGAACACCTTCTGTCAATACCTGGCGGAGAAGGAATGGGACTATAAATTTCCGACCCGGCGCGGAGAACCCAATCAAATTGTGGAGTATATGAAATCCGACAAATCGGTGCTGTCGCCGATCATGACGTCCTCGGATAACGTCATCAGTCTGGGGCCGAATGCGTACGCAAAACCGGCTACGGCCTTAAATATTCTGCGCGAAACGGTCATGGGCCGCGAGTTGTTTGACTACGCGTTCAAGGAATATGCGCGACGCTGGATGTTTAAAAACCCCACGCCGGCGGATTTCTTCCGGACGATGGAAGATGCCTCGGGCGTGGATCTGGACTGGTTCTGGAAGGGCTGGTTCTACGGCGTCGAGCCCGTCGATCAGGATCTGGTCGAAGTCGATTGGTACACAATCAACACCCAGAACCCCGACGTTGAAAAAGCCCTCGCCCGCACCGAAGCCGAAGGCAAGGCCAAAACCATCAGCAAGCTGCGCGATGCGGCCACCCAGCAGCAAACCGTCGTGGCCCAGGATTCGACCATGAAGGACTTCTACAACAGCTACGATCCCTACGCGGTGACGGACGCCGACCGGAAGAAGTACCAGGAGTATCTGACGACGCTCACCGAACAGGAGCGCAGGGTGCTCAACACCACCGGCAACTTCTACACGCTGACGCTGAAGAACAAAGGCGGTTTGCCCATGCCGGTGATTGTCAGGATGCAGTTTGAGGACGGCACGGATTCGGTGGCTCGTTTTCCGGCGGAGATCTGGCGGTTCAACGACGGGCAGATTCAGAAGGTGATTGCCACCGCCAAGAAGGTGACCCAGTGGACGCTCGACCCTTTCCAGGAAATTGCCGACATCGATTCGGATAACAACTCCTATCCGCGGGTGTCAAAACCGACGCGCTTCCAGTTGTTCAAGCAACAGGGAGCGAGCCGTGGCGCTACCAATCCGATGCAGCAGCAACAATTAGCACAGCCCCCCGCCCGGCAGGGAGGAGCGAATAAAAATGAATAATGACCAAGGAATGACGAACAAGGCCGGGCCTGGGACCGGGTTTCGATATTCTTTCGTCCTTATGCCTTGTTCCTTGTTCATTATTCATTAAGTTTGCACCCAATTCGGGATGTAGCACAGCCAGGTAGTGTACTTGCATGGGGTGCAAGGGGTCGTGGGTTCGAATCCCGCCATCCCGACGGGCTCAAAGGCAAAACAGAAATTCTTCTGTTTTGCCTTTTTTTATGGACTTCCAGAACCCGGCCGGTTTTGAAACCTTTACGGGCTGGGTAATTGGTGGAGCTGGAGCAAATTACCGCAGGTATCGTCGAACGTAGCCATGAGGCCCCACTCGGTTCTAGCTGGCGGTTTGGTGAAAACGACGCCGGCCTGGGTCAGGCGCTCGTAGTCCTGCTGAATGTTCTGGGTACTGAAGACGATGGCTGGTAAACCGGCCTGAAAAAGCGCCTGTTGATGGCTTTTGCCAATCGGGTTGTCGCTGGGTTCGAGCAACAGGCCCGTGCCTGCCGGGTCTTCCGGCGAAACCACAATGGCCAGCCGGGCTTCGGGGACATGCATCCGTTCGAGAAACCCCAGGGTTTGGGTGTAGAAGGTAAAGGCAGCGTTGGGATCGTGAACGAACACACTGGTTAGGCCGATTTTCATACGAACAGGGAGTTAGGGGAAAGAAGATTGAAAATTCAGGCGGGTTGCGCCTGGTTAGTCTTCTTCAAGAGCAGGGCGCAGATTATCGAAATAACCAGACCAATCGGCATTACCTCGGTATACGTTAGTAAAACGACCAGCAACGGATTTTTGTACATCGCTTTGTAGTTTTCCATTTCGCCCGCTTTCGTGGCTAATTCGGCTGGCGAAGCGCCGTCGCTTTGGGCTTCCCTCAACACGTGGGCGGTGTACTTGTCCATGAAGTCGGGAATGAAAACATAATAGTCGATCAGCCAGACGAGGACGTACAGGCTGGACGAAATAAGCGTGATGTATAGGCCAATTTTAAACGCCTGCCCGAACGAGATCGTCCCGTCGCTGTATTTATCCCGGTAATTTTTTATGCCCACAAAAATAACCGAAAACGCCAGCACCATCGACGCATACCCCAGCGCCATGTTGCTTTCGAAGGTGTTGGTGAGGTAGCAAAATGCCGTCGAGACGACCATCACCGCGGTCAGGATAAAACCGGAAATGAGTCCGCAGATCAGAATGATTTTTTTCATCGGAGTTGACTGGTTTGGTAGGCCGCAAAGGTGAGAACGAGCGCTCGTTTGCCCCTCATTCTTTCGGGTGATTTACGGCCCGTGCGCCGAAATTCATGCTTTGGTGGGAGCTTTTCAGGGAATCAGGTGGAGTCGTTTGGCTTTTTCAACGGCCTGCGTCCGGCGCCGGACCTCCAGTTTTTCCAGCACGTTCGACGAATGCGTTTTAACGGTGTTGAGCGAAACAAACAACCGGGCTGCGATTTCCTGATTGCTCAGCCCCTCGGCAATCAGTTGCAACACTTCCAGTTCGCGTTTGCTTAACCCGGTTTTCGCCAGCGCGTCTTCGTTCAGCCTAAAACCGGTCGGTTGGGAACGGTAAACAGCCTTTTCCACGACGACGGTTTCGACTTTAGGCCGGGTCAGTTTCTGGGCGAGCCAGATGCCTAAACCCGTAAAAAGCAGGGCAATCGCACCAATGTAAATTTCCGATGTGTGGCTGATAATCAAAAACCGTAATTCAAGCCATTTCAGCAGAAATAAAAGCAGCGCCAGCGAAAGGCCGTACAGAATAGCGAGCTTATTTCGGAGCAGGAAATTGACAAATACGTGCATTGCTGGTGATAAGGCGTTGACTGAAAACAGAAAGTAACGATTTAAAACCGCCTTTTCCACCTTAGTTAGTCGCAAAAAGTGCTTCATAATGGGCCGACGGTTCCAGGATGCCGCCACTCTGGTCGTAGAACGATGAGTCCGTCCGGTAAACCCCTTTCTGCGTTTTGGTCCAGGATGCGCCCGCTTTGGGGTGGTACGACATGAGCTTGTCCCAGTTCTTGAAATACTGATGGCCGTTGGTTTCCTGCAACCCGACCGTCATCCCGGGAAAGGGCGGCAGCCGGGCGGCCACGGCTTTGTTCCAGTCGACCAGAATGGGGTTCACGGTCAGGTCAGCGCAGAAACACGGTATTTTTTTCTCGTACGCCAACTGCGTGATTTTCATCGTCATGCTGAGCGTTTTGGCAATCGCTTTCACGGCAATGGCCGAGTAGCCCTGCTCGATCCGGCGGGCGGCATCCTCGGCGGTGTGCGCGCTTTCGTCGGCGGCCACCCGCACGCCCAGATCACCCACAAACACCTCGTTGGTTTCTTCAAACGGTTCTTCAATCACCGCAATCTGGTTGAAGGCACCGATCTTTTGGGCGTGGTCCAGAAACCGCAGCAACGTTTCCTTCTTCTCGTAGCGTCCGTTGGCGTCGAAGTAATACGGTATTTTTCCGGATTTGGTGTACGGGGTTTCGTAGTGCCCGATGGCCCGGTGCACCGCCGTCAGAAAGGCGATGTCGTTCGCAAGCATTTCCGACTGCGTTCCGGCCGACCCGGTTTTCAGCTTCATGATGAAATACCCCTCGTCGGCTGCGGTTTTGATGCGTTCGGCGGTGGTGCCCACGCTGAACGACGGAATGCTGGCCACTTTGGAGTGCCGGTACGACAAACCCGGTTTATAGGCCGCCGGAATCATGTCGTCGAACCGCGCCATTTTATTTTCCTGCGCGTAGAGCAGCCAGGCGGCATTATCGACGCAGACCAGCGCGTTCAGGGCGAAGGTTTTCCGCAGATTCGGGTTGCGGGTAATCTGTTTGCCGTACGCCAGCACTTCCGGCAAAACCGCATCCAGCAACTCGACCGGTGAGGTAAATGAGCTGCCTTTGATAAGCTGCAAAGCCCGTTCGCTCATGGCGTACATCAGCGCGTTTCCGGCGGTTTCGGAATGGGCGGCAAACACGCTGGCGTCCGACCAGAGCACGCCCTGCGTGGCCAGCCCGATTTTCCGAACGCCCGAATCGGATTCGAGCAGCGCCATCGTCTGCCAGCTATCGGTGATGGCGCTGCCCTTGAAGCGGTAGGGGTTGAGCGGTTCGCGTTCAAAATTGGAGCTGACGTTCCGGATCCGAATGTTCGCCACCGGTTTTTCCGGTTCGCTCATCACGGAAGGTCGTGCAAAACCGTTCAGGCCGACGGCTGTCAGCGCGCCCGTGTAACCCATAAATTCCCGACGGTTCATAGGGGACGGTTTTCGGTTTACCGGTTTCGGCATCCGGTTTTTGGCGGTCTACTCATCATCAAATGGTATCACCCACCAAAAACCGGATCCCGAAACCGGTAAACCAGTACACTATTTTGAAATCATTTTCTCGAAAATCTGACGCTGTTCGATCAGGGCCGCTACTTTGTCGGTCGGGTTGGTGCGGCATTCGAGCAGAATCCAGCCCTTGTAGTTGTTCTTGACGAACAAATCCATCAGTTGCTGGTACGGGTAGCTGGTGTCGTTTAGCTCGCGGACGTGGCAGATATCGCCGAAGCGTTTTTTGACCAGATTGAAATTGTATTCCAGTCCTTTGCCGTGCAGGTCTTCGGGGTTGCAGTTCCAGCAAACCGTGGCGTTTTTGTTCGGCGCGTGGTCCATGATGGTTTTGATATTCGGCAGTTCCTGCGTTTCGTTGCCGTGAACTTCGAGCCGGATTTGCTGCCCGAACTCGGCCGCGTACTTCGCCAGTTCGTCCAGCGCCTGCCCGATTTGCGCCAGCGTTTTTTCGGTCGGAACCTCTTTATGAAGCTGATTCGGCTTTACTTTAACGCCCGAACCGCCCACGTCGGCGCTCAGCCGGATGAACTCTTTGGTGCGTTCGATGGATTTGCGCAAGCGTTCGGGGTCCGGCGAGTCGTACTGCTCGTTCGTTCCCATACCCACCACCTTAACCGGGCTATCGGCAAATTTCTTTTTCACTTCGGCGCGTTCGGCGGCCGGCAAATTCGGCATGACGCCGTGGGCGTGCTCGACCCGCAGCTCGACCCCGCCAATTCCGGCGGTGGTGCAGTTCTTAATCAGCGTCGGAACGTCCCAATCCTTGCCCCACAGGTAGGTGACCAGCCCCAGCTTCATTGGTGCTTTTTTGAAAGCGGGACCCGATGCCAACGCTGGACCGGCCAGCAGTGACGCACCGGTTAGTAGCGATAATTCTTCGAGAAAGGTTTTTCGGGTTATTTTATTCATGATTCAGGAAATTTAGAAAAGCGGGTAGGTGAATTCTATAAAGTTACGGTAAACTAAAAGCCAATGGAATTGCCGCCATCGACGGGCAGCGAAGCACCGGTGATGTAGCGGGCGCCCTCCGACGACAGAAAAACGGCGGCATTGCCGATGTCTTCCGGTTTGCCAAAATGGCCCATCGGGGTCCGGCGCATGGCCCGGTCGCGCCGGTCGGGATCACCGCCCATCGCTTTTTTGCTCATCTCGGTTTCGATGAAGCCCGGTGCGATGGCATTGACCCGCACGTTATGGGGCGAAAATTCCGACGCCAGCACCTTCACCATGCCTTCAACACCCGATTTCGAGGCTGCGTAAGCCGCCACCCGGTCAATGCCGTAATAGGCCGCCATCGACGAAATCATCAGAATGGAGCCGCTGCGTCGGGGTACCATCCGCCGGGCGCAGGCCCGGGTTATGGCAAAAACCGCATTCAGGTTCGTCTGAATGATGCGGCTGAATTCTTCGTCGGTAACTTCGAGCGCCGGTTTTTTGAGGTTAATCCCGGCGTTGTTCACCAGAATGTCAATCGGCCCGAGCGTGGTTTCGATCTGTTCCACCAGCGCATCCAATGCCGGTAAGTCGCTGACATCGTTGGTGAAATAGTGGGCGGTTTCGCCCAGCTTTTCGACGGCTTCGCGGAGTGGTTCTTCCCGGCGACCGGTAATGACGACCTGGGCCCCGGCCTGCACCATGCAGCGGGCAATGTCGAAGCCGATGCCCGTTCCGCCCCCCGTAATCAGAGCGATTTTGCCCGTTAATGAAAATACGTCCGCTTGGTTTTCGCTTGGTTGCACGGTTTTTTGCTTTTTGGTTCTGCGGCCTTACCGCGTTTTATAAATTTCGACTACCTGTTTTACCTCTTCAAGGCTGTGCTCCGGTTTTTTGAACGGCGCCGGAATGGGTTGTCGGGCAAACTCCTGAAGGTACAAAACCCAGGCGTCGCGCCACCAGAGGGCTTCCTTCTGCTGCGTCGCCAGTCGCCCGCTGACGTTGGCAAACGTTTCGGGATCCACTTCTTTTTGGACCTGCGCCCACTGCTTTTGCAGCCAGCCCACGGAGTCGGCACCGGTATAAAACCGGGTGCACAATTCATCCCAGAGGGTCCGGCCCGTACTCAGTTTTTTCGTCCACGGAACGTGGTGAAACCAGAGCAGATAAGGCAGCGGACAGGTCTCCGGATTGTTCCATTGCTGTTGGACCTCGGGCCGGTACTGCGCCAGCGCATGGCTCCCCTTGGCCGTTCGGTCGAAACCCAGACCGAGGGAGTCGGCGCGGTGGTAATAAATGGCCGTCCAGTCAGGGCGCGAACTGCGGTTTTGCTAGGGTTCCGGCGCAAAATGCGCGCCCGTCCACGGGCGCGAAAGGCCCAGCGGGGTGTTGTAATTGACGTAAATCTCCCGCGATTTCAGCAGCATGTCCGTGATCGTTCTGACGGCAGCCGGTTCGCTGGTCAGCGTCAGGTTGACCCATTCACTGGCGATGCGTTCCGACGACAGCGAATGATCCCAGGCCAGCCGTCCGAACGCATACCAGTTGGCCTGCGCGAGCGGGTGGCCCGTCCAGTTGCGATCCGATCCGGTATTGGCGACTCCCGCGATGGCCGTGAGCGGGTATTGGTGCAAACTGCCGTCGATGACCCGCGCTACCGTTGAATTTTTGCCGTTGACGTAGGTATCCGAATCCAGACATTCCTTGAAAATGGGTGCTTCGTAAACGAGGTGCGTCGCAAACCCGAGGTATTCCTGCGTCAACTGAAATTCCATGCCCAACGGCGTTTTGGGCATCATGCCGAAGATGGGCGAAAACGGCTCCCGGGGCTGGAAATCAATCGGGCCGTTTTTGACCTGCACAATGACGTTTTTCTCAAACCGCCCGTCGAGCGGCTGAAATTCTTCGTGAGCCGCCTTGAAACGGTCGGCTTTTCCGTCGGCTTTGTAGACAAACGCCCGCCAGATCACAATGCCTTGGTGCGGGGCCAGCGCCCTGGCGAGCATGTTGGCGCCGTCGGCGTGGGTGCGGTTGTAGTCCTGCGGACCGGGCTGGCCTTCCGAATTCGCTTTGACCAGAAAACCGCCAAAATCCGGGATGAGCTTATAAATCTCATTGGCTTTGGCGGCCCACCATTGGTTCACTTCCGGATCGAGCGGATCGGCGGTTTTTAAGCCTCCGATGGTTTTGGGAGCCGGAAAATAAACGGACAGGTAGATTTTGATGCCGTAAGGCCGGAACACATTCGCCAGCGCAGCCACTTTCTCCAGATACTCGGCGGTCAGAAACCGGGAACTTGCGTTGACGTTGTTGACCACGGTGCCGTTGATGCCGATGGAGGCATTGGCGCGGGCGTAATCCCGGTAGCGCGGGTCGATGCGTTCGGGGAGTTCATACCACTTCCAGAGCGACGAACCGGCGTACCCGCGTTCAATGCTGGCGTCGGTATTGTCCCAGTGGTTCAGCATCCGCAGCTGAATTTTCGGATTGCTGACCAGCGAAATCGTTTCAATGGATTGCCCGGTTTGCAAGTGGCGCAACAAGGCAAACACGCCGTAGAGCACACCTGCGCCGGTTTTACCGGAAACCGTGATGGTTTGCCGCCCGGCGATTTGGTACCCTTCGTCCCGGAGTTGCGGGAGGTTCGGGCTGGTGGTGAGCACAATCCCACCGGTTTCGCTTCCGGCGCCGGAACGAATCGGGACGGTTTTTCCGAGCAAGCCCTGCAAACCGGTCTGTAGTTCTTCGGCAGCGGTTTTCAGCACCGGGTTGCTGCTGTTTAAAACGATAAACTGCGCCGAACGGGCGTAAGCAGCTCGTTTGGCGACATCTTTGATCAGGTCATACTTCAGCCACAGGCGGTAGCCATCGTCGCGGTCCGGCGCTCCGGCACGGCAAAGCGTGGCTAGTAGCAGGAAGAATGCTAGTTTGTAATTCATGCTTCTTGAAAAGTTGTTTCGCAGAGATTAGCGGAGTTAAAAAGAGGTGGTCAGCTTTTTTCTTCGCTTGACTCCTTTTTGCTCTGTTCAACGCTGCGGAATCATTTAAACTCTACTCAGCCAACGACCGACTAATCCCCAGTTCCAGTCCCCGCAGCTCCGCCAGCCCGCGCAGACGACCGATGGCCGAATATCCCGGATACGTTTTTTTGTGCAGGTCGTCGAGCATCTGGTGACCGTGGTCGGGGCGCATCGGGATGGTCGTTACGCCCACGCCGGTTTTGGCCCGCCGTTGCTGTTCGAGCACAATTTCTTTGACCACCGCGTACATATCCACATCCCCCGCCAGGTGATCGGCTTCGTGGAAGTTGAGCGGATCGGCTTCCCTTTTAGTGGTTCGCAGGTGGATAAAATGAATTCGGTTGCCAAACCGCCGGACCATGCCCGGCAGGTCGTTGTCCGGCCGGATGCCGAGCGAACCGGTGCAGAACGTAATTCCGTTGGCGGTGCTGTCGCAGGCCGCCATCAGTTCCGCCAGATCGGCCTCCGTGCTGACAATGCGCGGCAGACCCAGCAGCGGTTTCGGCGGATCGTCGGGATGGATGCACAGGTTTATACCGACGGATTCGGCCACCGGAGCCACTTCCCGAACGAACTGGTAGAGGTTGTTCCGCAGCGCCCGGTCGTTGATGGGGGCGTATTCATCCAGTAACCCCTGAAAAGTCGATAGCGTAAAGGCTTCTTCCGAACCGGGCAGCCCGAGCAAAACGATGTTGCTCAGTTCGGCAATGCGTTCGGGCGTCATCCGGCTGAATTTCGCGCGGGCGCTTTGAATTACGGCCGGTGCGTAATCGGCTTCGGCGCCCGGGCGTTTCAGGATGCAGAGGTCAAAAACCGCAAAATCTTCCCAGACAAACCGCAGCGCCAGCGAACCGTCCGGCATTTCGTAACTCAGGTTGGTCCGCGACCAGTCGAGCACCGGCATGAAGTTGTAGCAAACCGTGGTGATGCCGCAAGCGGCCAGATTCCGGAGCGATTCTTTGTAGTTTTCAATGTACTGCTCGCGCGTCGGACGGCCTTTTTTGATGTCCTCGTGCACCGGCAGACTCTCAACCACCGCCCAGTGCAAGGGCGAATACCGACCGTTGGCGGCTTCGATCAGGTCTTTCCGTTGTTCAATTTCTGCAATGGTCCAGACGTCGCCGACCGGAATCTGGTGCAGAGCCGTCACAATCCCGGTGCAACCCGCCTGACGAATATCCATCAGCGAAACCGGATCATGCGGCCCGAACCAGCGCATGGTTTGTAGCATTCCCATTCGTACGCTATTTCGTGTCGTTAAAATATTTTTTGGCAAATTCCAGAAAAACCGGCCAGTCCAGCGAATCGACGTGGCCCCCCTCGTGATTTCGAAAGCCAACCTCACCCGCTACCAAAGAAACATCGGGCTGCGGCATGTCCGGGGTGCCGACGCCTTTTTTGCCGAGCAGTTCGTAAACCGGGCTGGCGCCCACGCAGGCCAGAAACTCGCCGTGCGGATCGGCCCACTGGTCTTTCGTCCCGCCGGTGACGAAAACCGGGCGGGGCGCTACGAGCGCAATCAGTTCGTGGGCATCGACGGGCATGGCCTGCCAGTTGCCCCCATACTTTAGAAAGTTTCCGGCCATCCAGTGATACTCGCCCGAGCTGGCTACGTTGTCGATGGTTTCGCCGTAGCTGCGCTTTTCGAGCGAAGCGCCCATCGAGCCCGAGCAACTCGGAAACGCGATGGCCCAGCGGGAGTCAAGAGCCGCGGCCAGCAGGGCGGTTTTGCCCCAGCGCGAGTGACCCTGAATACCGATCTGTCGGGGATTGATGGTTTTGTCGGTTTCGAAATAATCGAGCGCCCGGCTCAGGCCCCAGCTCCAGGCCGATAAAACGCCCCAATCGTCCGGCCTGCGGTCTTTGCCTTCGTTGACCAGGCCAATGATGCCGCTGTGCAAACCGGCTCCGCTGTCCATCTGAACCAGGCCGGTATTATACAGCGCCACCGCCCAGCCGGTTTCGATGATTTTCCGGATGGTGGCAATAGGCGTCGGAAAAGCGCCCCAGACAATGACCAGCAACGGCACCGGTCCCCGGGCATCGGCGGGCGTATACACCGACAGTTCGATGCGGGGCGTGGCGCTGGGGTAGCGGGAATTGTCGATATGCCCGATCACCATTTTTTTGGTTGCTTTCCCGCCCACGGCGGTGTCCTGACCGGCGACTTCGAAGGTGACTTTCGGTGTGTTTTTCGGAATTTTACCGTAAATCTCCGTTTCGTACGCATTCAGGATTTCGGGCCGCCGTTGTTTCCACCAAACGGCAGCGGTTTTAACCGGTTTGCCGTTTTTGAGCAATAATGGATCGGGCAAGGTATAGCCGTTTGCTTTGGCTTCGTCGTAATTCGACCAGTTGCCCCAGTTCGAGCGGACGTGCGTGTTACCGGCTTCGTCGTACCAGTTGGTCGACCCTTCGCGCTGTTTTACCAACTGCGGTCGTTTCGGATCGTCGGCGGGCGCTGGCAGGTTGGCGGGCAGCTTCAACTGGAGCTGATTCATGAGCTTTTGCCAGTCTTCCTGCGCGGCTGCCCGCATTTTGTCCATGTACGCCTTCCGTTCGTCCGGCGTCATTTTCTGAAAATCCGGACTTTGCGCGCAGGCGGTTTTTGCCGATACCAGCGTGAAGAGCAAAAGCGTAAAAACCGCACTGAAGTGGAAAGAGGAAGGGCGCTTTTTCATCGGCTAAACAAAAAACGGTACATCTTTCGGCGCGTATTTTTTCATGCCCGCTTCGTTGATTTCGACGCCAATACCCGGTTTTTCGGAGAGCGGAATAAAACCGTCTTTGACCATCGGCCCGTCGAACGTTACGATTTCCTTGAACATCGGATCTTCGTGGAAGTAAATCTGCCATTCCAGAATCATGAAGTTCGGAACCGACGCGCAGACGTGGCTGGACGCCATCGCGCCCAGGTACGACGCCACCATGTGGGGCGCGAACGGCACGTAGTAGAGGTTGGCGAGGTTGGCAATGCGCTGGCCTTCGCCGAGACCACCGGCTTTCTGTAAGTCCGGCATGATGATATCTACCGCGCCAATTTCCAGCATCCGGCGGAAACCGTAGGCCAGATAATGGTTTTCGCCCGCGCAGATGGGGGTGGTGGTCGATTCGGAGATGATCTTGTAGGCTTCGACATTTTCGGCCGGAATGGGCTCTTCCAGAAACATCAGGTTCAGCGGTTCCATCATCTTGGCGACCCGTTTGCCGGTGGTCATGTCGTACCGTCCGTGCATATCGACGCAAATATCGATCTTGGGACCAACGGCTTTCCGGACGGCGGCAATCTGGTTATACATCCGTTCCAGTTCGCCGGGGCTGGCGGTCCAGTTGTAGCGGTCGTATTTGTTGGGGTCGCCCGCTTCGTCGATGTCGTATTTGACGGCATTGAAGCCCATCTTGACGGCATCTTTGGCGCTCTGCGCGAAATTATCCGTGCTTTTGTCGGTATCGCGGTACGTGCCGGTATCGCAGTACACCCGGATTTTGTCCCGGTATTTGCCGCCCAGCAACTGATACACCGGCAGGCCGAGCGCTTTGCCGACCAGATCCCACAAACCGGTTTCGACGGCGGATAAAACCGCAATGAACATGCCGGCCTGCGCCCCTTCAAAAAAACCGGATCGGCGAATGTCTTCGAACAGCCGGTTGACGTTCAGCGGGCTTTTGCCTTTGATGCGTTCGGCCATCATTTTCACCAGGTGGTAGGTGCCGGGGGTCGCATCGACGGCTTCCCCGCAGCCCCAGATTCCCTGGTTGGTGTGAATCTTGACGAACAGACTGTGGCCGTTGCGGATGTAACCGCACTTGATGTCGGTGATTTTCAGGTCGGAGGGCGCGGATGACAGGGGCGCCCGTTCGACGGCGGTTTCCAGACCGGCTCCGAAACTGGAGGTGGCGGCAAACACGCTGGCGATGGCACTTTTGGTAAGGAAAGATCGTCTGGAAGTCATGAGTTTTAGGAGATTAAGGGAGGGTTGTTTCGCGGACGGGGCCGCCCGGCGGCTAAGCGGAGACTCTGCTTACCTCTGCGAAATAACTCTTTTACCAGGTACGGTTTTTCAAATAATCCTGAATCTGTTCTTTCGGAACCGGCAGCTCGTTCAGGTGCGCATTGAGCCACTGCGAGAAATCTTTCTCGATCTCGTCCGACCAGCGGTTGTCGATCTGACCGGGCGTGTACTTCTGCTCGCGTAACCGCAAATGACCGAACATATCCCGCAGCCGCACGATTTCCGAGGTTTTGACCACCTTTTCGACCAGATGCGGGGGGATGAACGTAACGGCCCCATTGCGACCCAGCACCACATCGCCGGGCATCACCATCACTTTGCCGATCCGGGTCGGCCGGTTAATGCCAACCAACGTGGTGTTCAGGTCACCGTCGGGGTTGTTGAGGTGGTGGGAGGGGTGATAGCTGCGGAAGTAGGACGTAAAACCGCCGATTTCTTTTAAACCGGCAATGTCGCGGATGGCCCCTTCGTATACGATGCCGTTCCCGGTTTTGGCGTAAATCGAGTTGCCGAGATTGTCGCCGATGGTCGGACCGTCTTCGTGCATGCCGAACTGATCGACCACGTAGACGTCGCCTTTGACCAGCATATCGATGGGCCAGGCGTTCTGCGATTTCACGCGCCCGTCTTTTTCGTGGCCTTTCTTGTCCGTTACCCGGTGAACGTCGGGCCGACCGGGCATAAAGGTTGCCGTGAGCGCCCGGCCCACCAGTACGCTGTCGGGGTTGATGGTTTGCCAGCCCTCGGCGTACTGGTACTTATAATTCGATCCTTTCATGGTGGCCCAGGCTTCTTCGTGGGTCACCAGCTTCATGCGTTTGAGCAGGGCATCCGGCACCTTCGGACGTCCGTCGGGGAAGCGTTCGCCCTTCCATTCGGGCGTTAAAAAAATCAATTCTTCGCGGGAAATCTGTTGCCCCGGCGACGCTGTTACCAGGCCGAGCAGAAAAACCGCAACGGCAGGTAGAAAGGCCCGTTTCATCATAGGAGTAAAAACCAGGAAAAGAATTTGAATTGAAATGAAAAAAGAAAAAAACCGGATTGTTCTACCCGTTCGGCCGTGGATTCGCCTTTTGAGTTCTGCCAGATGCCCACGGGCCGTACCCAAGGGTGTCCACGCTGTTCGCTTGCGGACAAAGTTTGTCCGACTCCGTACACTGAAAAATTTTGCGAAAAAATTAGCTGCTGATTATCAGGCGCTTAACTTGGGGTCAATTAATTGGCATAGCAATTGGCATAGAGTAGTCAGAACAGTAACAACAACAAGAGTACCTAACAAACAACAAATACGAACAACCATGAAAGCATTATTCAGTACCCTGATCATCGCTGCGCTGCTGAGCGCCAACACCGTAACGGCCACTCCGAACACGCCCAAATCACGCTCGTTCGAAACCAGCTCATTTGTGACGAGTCAAAACAAAATCTGGGTGGCCGTTGAGAAATCGTCCGCAACGCCCGTAACGGTTATTCTCCGCAAAGACAACGACGTGTTCTATAAGCGGATTATTGGCAAAAACGAAAGCAAGTTTGCCGCGAAACTGGATGTGAGCGACTTGTCGGATGGTCAGTATGAACTCGAATTTTCATCATCAGATGGCAGCGTGAAGAAAACCGTCAACATTGGCAAGCCCGTGGTGCAGGAACCGGCCCGTCTGATTTCCATGAAATAAAGAAATTCTGTAGGATTAGTTTAGGTTAAGAAAGCACAGGAAAGCTACTTCCGATTCGGAGGTAGCTTTTTTTTCGGTATACGGCTTTCGGTTTACGGTTTTCGGTATACGGTTTTCAGTTTACGGTGGGCCGACATCTCGGTGGGCCGACGTGTGTTAGAATGGGCAATGAATTCAATAGATGGGTCGATCCAGCGAAAACCGAAAACCGAATACCGAAAACCGTATACTGTAAACCGGTACCGGAAAACTGGTTATTTTTGCGGATGGAACAGCCCCGTACGATCTACACGACTGCCTTTTTTCTTCTTTGCCTGAGTTCCTTTCTTTTTTTCGCCAGCTTTAACATGCTGATTCCGGAACTGCCCGCTTACCTGACGAGCCTGGGCGGAGCCGAATACAAAGGGTATATTATCAGCCTGTTTACCTTAACCGCCGGTTTATCCCGGCCTTTCAGCGGACGGCTGACGGACACCGTTGGCCGCGTGCCGGTAATGGCGTTCGGGTCGCTGGTGTGTTTTGTCTGCGGTTTTTTGTATCCATGGGTCGGTTCCGTCTGGTTCAACGGCATTGCGGCTTTGCTGCTGCTTCGGCTCATACACGGTTTTTCGACCGGTTTCAAACCAACCGGAACTTCCGCTTACGTCGCCGACATTGTGCCCGACGAGCGACGGGGTGAAGCGATGGGGGTGCTGGGATTGAGCGGCAGCATCGGCATGGCCTTCGGTCCGGCGCTGGGGAGCTGGCTAACGTCTGCCTTTGGTCTAAATCCGCTGTTTTATACGTCATCGACGCTGGCGCTGCTGTCCATCGGGATTTTGCTGAACATGAAGGAAACGCTGCCCGAGCGCGTGCCGTTTCGCTGGAGCCTGCTGCGGATTTCGCGCCGGGACGTGTTTGAGCCGGCGGTTTTTGCGCCTTCACTCGTCACGTTTCTCAACTCGTTCAGTTTTGGCGCGGTGATCACGCTGGCGCCCGATTTCAGCCAGGCCTTGAACGTCGGCAACAAAGGGTTATTTTTTACGGTTTTTACGATTTCGTCGCTGGCCATCCGGTTTCTGGCGGGTAAAATTTCCGATCAATACGGCCGCCGTCCGATCCTGCGGATTGCTTCCCTGATCATCACCATTGCCATGCTTTTGCTGGCCTTCAGCACATCCGTTTTCTCGTTTTTACTGGCTGCGGTTGTGTTTGGCGTTTCGATGGGCATGTATTCGCCCACGGCCCAGGCCTGGACGGTCGACCTGAGCCATTCCGGAAACCGGGGCCGGGCGCTGGCAACCATGTATATCGCCTTGGAAGCCGGGATTGGATTGGGCGCGTATTTGTCGGCGTATCTGTACGGGAATCAAGCCGGGCAGTTTGCGCGGGCGTTTCTGGTGATGGCCTTTTTCTCGTCGGTTTCCTTTCTGTACCTGCTGGGAAGGGGGAAAGAATAAAATCCGCAGATTTGTCAGAATTTAAAAATCATAAATCTGACTGTAAGCCACCGGATTAAAACGGATCTACTGAAAACAACACCTTGATTGAATGCCGGATAGAGCCGCTAACGATTTTTTTAGTCGTGGTTTGGACCCTAACTTTTCAAAAATTTCCGCCGGAGAAGCGTTAAAAATTCCCGGTAGTTCCATTCATCCGATTGTACACAAATTATTTATATAAAACTTTGTTAAATATCTGTCCAAAATCGGCTGCATCTAGAAACGAATTATATTTTGTATAATGGCGTGTGGGAGAAATGGTTACTAAAGTTTTTGTAAAATTAATCTAGACCCTCAAACTTGGAAAAATATAAAAAACAGAGAATATTTTCTCGATTTAACAAAAAAATGACCTAACCGTTTGCATAATTTCAGATAGAAAATTGATACTTTTGTTGTAGGCTTCGGCAAAAGGCGACCGAAATTTTATTTTACCAAAACGTTTCAATTTGAAATTTTCGTTTTCTTTACACAAAAAACCAGTTTCAATTTAACCCTACAGTTAGTCTAATGAAAACACAATCTCCAACTCCAGCACCAGCTAAAGCAGCAGCTCCCAAGAAAAAGTCGGGCGGTCTGAATCCGGTGTTTGTCATTCCCATTCTGTTTGCCATCGCCATTTCGACGTACATGTTCGTTTTTGGCGATCCCAGTCACTTTCAAGGTGGGAATAACGAAAACCTTCCGATCGACGGTGATTACTTCGGGATTGTTTACAAGGGTGGTCCCATTGTACCTCTTCTGTTTACCTGTTTCCTGATTGTGCTGGTTTTCTCAATTGAGCGTTTTATTACGATCGGCCGTGCCAATGGTTCAGGTTCAATCGAAGAGTTTGTTCGGAAAGTAAAAGGCCAGCTCGACCGCAATGAAGTAGAAGCTGCCATCAAAGAGTGCGATCGTCAAAAAGGTTCAGTAGGTAACGTTGTGAAAACGGCGTTGGTGAAATATCAGCAACTGAGAACCGACACCGAACTGACGAAAGAGCAAAAACTGGTCGCTCTGCAGAAAGAAGTAGAAGAGGCAACGACGCTCGAATTGCCGATGTTGGAGAAAAACCTGACCATCATTGCTACGCTGGCTTCCGTATCAACGCTGGTTGCTCTGTTGGGAACGGTATTGGGGATGATCCGTGCCTTTAGTGAACTGGGTTCGACGGGTCAGCCGGATACGGCGGCACTGTCAACCGGTATCTCTGAGGCCCTTGTAAACACTGCTTTGGGGATCGGTACGGCTGCTATTGCCACGATCATGTATAGCTATTTCACGAGCCGCATTGATGAATTGACCTACAACATCGATGAAATCGGTCTGAGCATTCAGCAAAACTTTGCCGCACACAATTAATACCGGTTCGGTACCGTTTTTACATCACAAAAAATAACAAACTATGCCTATCGTTAAGCCAAAACGGTCGCATCCTCACATGGACATGACGGCGATGTGTGATGTAGCATTCCTTCTGCTGACCTTCTTTATTTTGACGGCTCAGATCAGGGTACAGGAGGCTGCTGAGATCAACCCGCCAACCTCCATTTCCGGTATCAAGGTTCCCGATACCGATATCATGACCATCAGTCTGGATAAAGACGGAAAGGTGTTCTTTGGTATCGACGGTCAGCCAAACCGGGTTGCGATGCTCGAAAATATCGGCGAAACTTACGGGATTTCTTTCTCTGATCGGGAAAAGAAAGCCTTCTCACTGCTGCCTAACTTTGGCTTGCCAGTTGCCCAGTTGAAATCCTACCTGGCGTTAAAACCGGATCAGCAGGGTCAAATCAAACAGCCTGGCATTCCGGTCGATTCAACGGCCAGTCTGCAAACCAACCAGTTGTCGCAGTGGGTTTTCAATGCCCGTAAAGCGAACAACAAACTGCGGATTGCGGTTAAAGGCGATAATCTGGCGAAGTTTCCGAACTTCAAGAACGTGTTGAGCTCGCTGCAATCGCAGAACATCAACAAATTCAACCTGATTACCGGGACCGAAGCTCCACCAGCTGGCTGGACAAATGATTAATTAAGGTTAAACCACAAACTCACGCGATTCATCGCCTTAGATTCGTAAAACAATGGCAGATATCGACACCGGTGGGGGTGGTGGTAAGAAAAAAGGTGGGAAAGTTCGAAGTAAAAAAGGGTCTACCCGGGTCGATATGACCCCGATGGTTGACCTGGGCTTTCTCCTCATCACGTTTTTCATTCTTGCCTCCACCTTAAGTAAACCGTCTTCGATGACACTAAACGTGCCGGACAAGACCGAAAAAGTTGAAACGGAACCCATCAAGGCTTCCAAGGTAATGACGATTTTTCTGGGCAAAGAAAACCAGATTCACTACATTTTTGGAAAAGCCGCCAACGAAGACCCCAAATTGGAAACGGTTCAGTTCGGCCCGGAAATCCGGAGTGCAGTGCAGGCAAACAAAGCTAAAATCGGAGAGAAAGATTTTGTGATAGTGATCAAGCCAACCAAAGAATCTACCTACAAAAACCTGGTGGATATGCTGGATGAAATGGCCATTACTAAAACGAAGCGCTATGCGTTGGTGGATCAGCTAACTCCTGATGAAGAAAAACTGATTGCTGACAAAATGAAGTAATGAACGGCTTAAAAGCCAATTCAATGAATTAATCGCCATGGCAGAAGTAACGACCAATACCGGAACACTCGATGATATCGTGTTCGCAAATCGTAACAAGGCGTATGGTGCGTATACATTACGGAAAGACTATTCCAGGACGATCTATCGCTCGCTGATTATTGGCACTGCGCTGTTTCTGCTGGCAATGGCCACCCCGACAATCATTTCGGTTCTGAAGCCCGAAGAGCAGGAACTGGCGATGGTTGAAGTGGACCTGATGAAATTACCGCCCCCGCCAATTGACCCCAATGAGCCGCCCCCGCCACCGCCACCACCGGTTGAATTGCCGAAGGTAAACACGGTAAAATTCCTCCCGCCGGAAGTAAAACCGGATGAGGAAGTACCCGAAGAAACCCCTCCGCCAACCGTTGAGGAACTGAAAGAAGCCGTTGCGGCTGAAAAAACGCAGGAAGGAGATCCCAACGCTGAAGAAGTGATTGTGGCTCCGGAAGAAACGGCCGGTCCTACGAAAGTGGAAGCTGCCGTGGAAGCCGCTCCGAAAGAAGAGCAAATTTTTACGGTTGTTGAACAAAATCCGGAATTCCCGGGCGGGATGGCGGCCCTTGGCCAGTTCCTTAGCAAGAACATTCGCTACCCACCCGCAGCCTCACGGGCTAACGTATCTGGACGGGTGTTCGTGAGTTTCGTTGTCAATACCGACGGCAGTATTCAGGACGTATCCGTTTTGAAAGGACTCGGTTTTGGTACGGATGAAGAAGCCATGCGCGTTGTGAAAGCCATGCCGAAATGGAGACCGGGTAAACAGTCGGGTCGTCCGGTACGGGTTAAATACAACCTGCCGATCAACTTCCAGTTGGAGTAAGCGTACGAATGAAACCAAGACCATCTACGGATCTTGTCAGCCGTTATTTAAATGTACTGATGGGATTGTTATACCTGGGAGGGGGCATCTACCTGATTGCCTCCTCTCAGTCTTTTGGACTGTTACCCACGGGTCTTTTCCGTTATTTATTGGCTGGACTACTCATTATTTACGGATTATTCAGGGCCTACCGGGGAGTACAACGATTGTTTTAGGTATGAATGCGTTCATCAAAATAGGAATAGGGCTCGGTTTTGGTAGTTTGATGGCCTGTTCGTCTCCTCCGCCCGACAATCCCAGTCACGGAAGCATCAACATAACCGCTGATGAATCCCTGGAACCGATGGTCGAATCGATTTATAAAGCCTACGAAGGAGTTTACCCAAACGCCAAGTTCAATGTGGCGTTCAAGCCGGAGGAAGAGGCCATTGCGACGATGCTGCGGGATAGTGCCCGACTGGTATTTTCTACGCGCGAATTAAATGATCAGGAAAAGTCGGTTTTTACCAGGGAGAAGATCAAGTACAAATCGGAATTTATCGCAACGGACGGAATTGCTTTGATCGTGGGTCGTCAGAATGCAGACAGCCTGATTACCATGTCGGAGTTAAACGCCATTTTTCAGGGACAGATCACGCGCTGGGAGCAATTGAAGAATGGAAACCAGACTGGCCCGATCGTTCTGGTATTCGATAACAATAACTCCAGTAACCTGAATTTTGTCCTGAAGCAATTTAAAGTCAGTGACTTAAGCCGGATAAAAATTTTCACGGTAAATTCAAACAAACAGGTCATCGAATATGTTCGTAAGAATCCGGTAGCCTTGGGTTTCATTGGAGTGAACTGGATTAGCGATGGTGATTCGCCCTTAGCCGCGGAGTTATCAAAGAACCTGCGGGTGATGGGCGTTTCGGAGAAGACCAACCCGGCTTCCATCGGTGATTTTTTTCAACCATTTCAAAAGAATCTGGGTTTAAAGACATATCCGCTGCGCCGAAACGTTTATGTAATTAGTCGGGAAGCCCATTCCGGATTGGGGAGCGGCCTGATCAATTACATCATCCGCGATGTGGGTGGGCTTTTAATCGAAAAAAGTGGTCTTTGGCCTGCAAAACCGTATAATCGGGAGGTGTTTTTGGAAAAATATTGAAAAATTTTCTGTTTCCGAAGCAACTTTGTAATTTTGTATTTTGTTTTTATTCATAATAACTCAATTTTTTCACCCATTTCTCAACCTGAAACTTGGCATGAATTTCCAAAAGAAAGCTCTGTTGACAGTGGTGGCCGCCGGTTTGTTCGGCTCATTACAGGCGGTTGCCCAGGATGCACAATCGGGAGTAAAGGATCTGGAAGCAGGCCGCTACAACAAGGCTATCCAAACATTTCAAGGTTTGGCGACCAGTGCACCTTCTGCTGAAAACTTTTTCTATCTGGGTTATGCCCAGTTGAAAGCCGGTAATCCGGATGCTGCTAAACAGGCGTTTGACAAAGGCGCGGCCGCTGATTCCAAAAATCAACTCAACAATGTGGGGTTGGGTGCAGTGGCTCTGGCCAAAAAGGATCGCGCTACGGCAAAAACCCTGATTGATAACGCCTTAAAAGAAACCAAAAATAAAAACATGGATGTGTTGCTGCGCGCTGGCGAAGCTTACACCATGTTTAGAAAGCCCGAAGAAGGAATGAACGATCCGGCCGAAGCCATCCGGATTCTGACCATCGCCGATGAGCGGGACAAGAAAAACGAGAACGCTGAAATCGAGATGGCGTTGGGGGATGCGTTTACGCTGAAAAACGATGGCGGTAATGCGGTGACGAAATACGAAAACGCACTGGCCATTCGTCCGAACGATGCCGAAGCCAAATACAAAATCGGCAACACGTTCCTGCGCGCTAAAAACTATCCGCAGGCGCAGAAATTCTACGAAGAAGCCATTGCGGCTGATCCGGAATTTGCGCCCACGTACGAGGATTTGGCCGAAGCATTTTTTGGTTCAAGAGCCTACAAAAATGCGTCTAAAAACATGGATCTGTACATCCAGAAAAGCCAGACGACCAATGTGGACAAATTGCTGCGTTCCGCTCAGTTTGACTTTCTGGCGGGTGACAACGTGAAAGCCATTCAAAAACTGGATCAGCTGAAAGGGAAAGTCAATAACCCGGTTATTCAGCGTATCTACGGTTGGGCTTACTCCGGTGCCGGGAAATACGACGAGTCGATTGAGGCCCTGAATACTTTTATCCAGACATCGCCCGACAAGGTCATTTATGACGATTATAAATACTTGGGTCGTGCTTATCAGCAAAAAGGCACACCTGAAGGCGATTCGTTGGCGATTTTGAATTTGGAAAAAGCGGCTCCGCTGGATTCAACGGAAAACTTGTACCGGGAGATCGGCAAAACGCTGTACGGTTCTAAGCGATATGACAAAGCGGCTGATGCCTACAAAAAAGCAATCCTGGTAGATACCGGCAAAGCAACGACCAATGATTACTTCCAGTTGGGTATGTCAAATTATCTGCTCGGAAGCCGGGTTGGCCGGGACAGCACCATGATGATGGGCGGTGATACGGCAGCCATTCGCCAGGCGAAAGAAAAATTCTATGCTTCGGCTGATTCTGCTTTCATGAAAGTAAATCAGATTACGCCGGAGTGGTCGCCCGGTTATTACTTCCGCGCTTCTGCCAACTATTTCAGTGATACAAAAGGGGCTATGGCCAGTGGTGAGCCGGTTCCAATGTATGAGAAATACCTGGAAGTAGCTGACAAGGAAATCGCAACCGATGCGGCCAAAAAAGAATCCAACAAGCGGTATATGATGACAGCATATAAATTCCTGTCTTCGTATTATGCTAATAAGAACGACGCCGTTAAGTCACGGGAATACCTGACGAAAGCCGCTGAACTGGATCCGACCGATAAAGATGTGCAAAACGCTCTGAATCCGCCGGCAGCCCAGCCAGCCGCAAAACCAGCTGGTAAACCAGCGGCTAAAAAACCGGCAGGTAAGGCTACGAAATAAGGAATTACTAAGTTAAATTAAGGAAAGAGGAACCCCACAAACGGGTTCCTCTTTCTGTTTTCAGACACCTATCGATAAATACTTAGCCGGGAAAATGCTATTTTCCTGACAACAATTGTAATTTTGTACGCAAACCTGCGTGATCTTGCGAAAAATCTATGCTTAATCTTGTACTATTTGGCCCTCCAGGTGCCGGGAAAGGCACACAAAGTGAAAAACTGATTGCCCAATATCAATTGGTGCATTTATCGACGGGTGACCTGCTTCGGTCCGAAATCCGGGAGGGAACAGAACTGGGCCTGCGGGCCAAGATGCTCATGGATCAGGGAATCTTGGTCCCGGATGAGGTGGTCATCGGTATGATTGAGAATAAACTGAAAGAGAATCAATCAGCAGCTGGCTTCATTTTTGATGGGTTTCCACGGACAGTTCCGCAGGCGGCAGCGCTCGATCACCTTTTGGCCCAGCATAACACCCAGATTACGGTAATGGTGGCGCTGGTGGTGGACGAGGAAGAGCTGACCAAACGGTTGCTGATTCGGGGACAGTCGTCGGGCCGATCGGATGACCAGAACGAAGCGTTGATCCGTCGCCGGGTTCAGGAATACAATGAAAAAACCGCTCCCGTTGCCAACTATTACGAATCGCAGGGCAAATTCAAGGCCATTGATGGCATTGGGCAAATTGAAGAAATATTTCAGGCCATTTGTGAGAAAATTGAAACGGCCACTGCCAACGTTCGGTCGTAACGGGCAAACGGCAGCGGGGATAACTAGAATATGGCTTCATCAAATTTTATAGATTACGTAAAAATAAACATTCGATCAGGAGCCGGTGGCGCGGGGTCGATGCATTTTCGGCGGGAAAAACACGTCGATAAAGGCGGACCCGACGGCGGAGATGGCGGCCGGGGTGGACATATCATTCTGAAAGGCAGTTCGCAGCTTTGGACGCTCCTGCACCTGAAATACCAAAAGCACATTAAAGCCAAACCCGGTAAAGCGGGTGAAGGTGGCCGGCGGACGGGTGCCGAAGGGGAGGATGTCATTATCGAAGTTCCCCTCGGGACGGTGGCCCGTCACGCCGAAAGTGGTCAGCAATTGGCGGAGATCACGGAAGACGGTCAGAAAATCATTCTGTTGCACGGTGGTCGGGGCGGATTAGGAAACGATCATTTCAAGACGTCGACCAAGCAAACCCCCGATTATGCCCAGCCCGGCGAACCGGGCCAGGAAGAATGGGTCATTCTGGAGTTGAAATTGCTGGCAGATGTGGGACTGGTGGGATTTCCAAACGCGGGAAAATCAACGCTGTTATCCGTTGTGTCGGCGGCAAAACCGGAAATTGCGGATTATCCGTTTACAACCCTTGTCCCCCAGTTAGGGGTCGTTGCTTATCGGGATTACAAATCATTTGTGATGGCCGACATTCCGGGAATCATCGAAGGGGCGTCGCAGGGAAAAGGGCTGGGATTGCGGTTTTTGAGACACATTGAACGCAATTCAATCCTTCTGTTTGTGGTGCCGGCAACGAGTGAAGACATTGAGGCCGAGTACGAAACGTTGTTGAACGAACTCCGGGAGTATAATCCCGAATTGCTGGACAAACAACGCTTGCTGGCAATTTCTAAGATAGATTTAATTGATGATACAGACGATAAGGCGATCCGTAAACGTTTACCGGCTACACTGCCGACGGTCGTTATCTCCGCCGTTCGTCAACAGGGGTTGATGGAATTGAAAGATTTGATTTGGAAAGCCTTAACCCAACCTGAAATTGAATTATAACCACCCGACAAGCGACCATCGCGATTGAATCAATCGGACGCTCAGTTATGAAGAAAACCCGGAATTTTGCAACGTTAGTAAGCTTCTTTCTTTTCTTGCTTCCCACCCTGGCTCTGGCGCAGATCCAGATTACGTTTCCTAAATCACGAATGGTTTTCCAGCGTAATGGCGGCAACGAAGCCAATCTCTGGATCGGAGGGTATTACACGCTGCCTTTCACCCGGATTCAGGTTCGGCTCGAACCAATGGAAGGCGGAGCCCTGATCGACTGGACGACCCTTCAGGACAACCCGAAAGGGGGCGCTTTTGCCGGGTCAATCACCGCCAAAGGAGGCTGGTATCGGGTGAAAGTCCGCGGCCTGCGGGGTGAAGAGTACATCGAAGGCGGAGGAGTTGAACGCATTGGCGTTGGCGAAGTCTTTATCATTGCCGGTCAATCCAATTCGCAGGGTTACGATAACTACGGCGGACCGGGAGCTGGCAGCGACCGGGTCAACTGCGTCAATTTTGGAACAGGCACTGACCAGTCGCCTTTTGATCCCAATTTTCCGGATTTTTCGCACCTGGATGCCGGAAACCGCATTTTTCCGCGGGGCTACTCAGCCTGGTGCTGGGGTCGCCTGGGCGACCGCTTGGTGGAACGTTTGGGAGTACCGGTTTTATTTTTCAATGCCGGTTGGCAGGGTTCTTCTTCCAAAAACTGGCGTGAAAGCGCGGACGGACTCCAGACGACGGAAGAATACACCGGAACCGGAAAATATGCTGCCGGTCAGCCTTACGGGAACCTGCGAACGACCTTGAATTATTATGTGCAGTCGCTGGGTCTCAGGGCGGTTTTGTGGCATCAGGGTGAATCCGATAACCAGTTCAACCGTTCGGCGGACGACTATGCCGCCAACTTGACGAAGGTCATTCAGCGTAGCCGGGAGCATAGTGGGAAAGATGTTTCGTGGGTAGTTAGCCGGGCTTCTTATTACGATGCTGCGGGCACCGACGCGAATATCATTGCGGGACAGGATCGGGTGATTCAGAACGCGGGCAATGTGTTTGCCGGCCCAAGCACGGATGGTATTCAGATTCCGCGTGGAGGACCGGCCCAGCGCGAACCTGATGGCGTTCACTTTTACGATAATGGCTTGGTGCAACTCGCCGACGCCTGGTACAACAGCCTGAACGATAATTTCTTCCAGAATTCCCGGCCGCAATCGCCCGGTGGTGGGGCCACGATCTCAGTAACCTGCGGTGGCAATAATAACTTGTCACTCCGGGTAGACGGCGGCTTCAATTCCATCAACTGGGACTCGGGCGCCGGGAATGCACAGACCATCACCGTTGGCCAGGGCCGTTACATGGCGACCGTCAAGGATGCGCTCGGTAATACGCGTTTCACCGCTCCCTATCAGGTGCCGGGTCGGCCCACCATTACGCCCAGCGGTCCAACGACGTTCTGCGAAGGCGGTAACCTGACGCTGACTTCTACGTATGACAACACCTTCTGGAGTAACAACGGAACCGGACGAGCCATAACCGTTTCGACGGCCGGCAATTACCGGGCGGTTTACCGGGATGCGGGCAATTGCGAGTTTACGTCCGATCAGGTTGCCGTCAACGTCAATCCACTGCCCGCTCCGCCGACGGTGCGAAACCTGGGCCAGGCTCGCTTCTGCGACCGGCTGACCACCACGCTGGAATCGACCGACGCTCTGGCCTATAATTGGAGTACGGGTGAAAAAACAAAGCAAATTGAAATACGGCGGGGCGGTAACTTCTCGCTGACGATTACCGATCAGAACGGCTGTACGTCCAGAGAGTCGAATCAGGTGGCCATTATTGTTGATCCCTTACCCGCCCGACCAACGGTAAGTGCCGGTGGACCGACTACTTTCTGCGCCGATCAGAATGTGGTGCTGACCTCGACCGCCGAAACCAGTTATGTCTGGGAGAGCGGGCAAACGTCACGGAGTGTAACCGTAAACCAGGCCGGTAATTATCTGGTACGGACGCGCAACATCTACGGCTGTCTTTCCGATCCATCCAATACGGTTTTGATCCGGGTAAATCCGCTGCCTGCCCCGCCCACCCTGACGGCCAGCGGGGCCACTACTTTCTGTGACGGCGAACGGGTTACGCTAACGGCCAGCGGCAGTCTGAAAGCCTTCTGGAACGTGGGCGATTCGACCCAGAGCCTTGTTGCCACCCGCTCCAATACTTACACGGCCCGCGTGCGCGACGCCAACGGTTGTTTCTCCCCCGCATCGGTGGGTCTGGTGGTTGATGTTAAACCCGTGCCGACGGTGCCGGTTGTCCAGCAAATCGGTACCTATACCCTGGAAGCCGCCGGAACCCGGCAGGGCGATTATTACCAGTGGCAGCGTGACAATGCGGCTGTGGAGCCCCGAACCTCGATCATTAAAGCGAACCAAACCGGGGCCTACCGCGCCCAGGCTTTTCTGGCCTACAATAACGGACTCGTCTGTGCCTCCGGTTTTTCGGTGCCGGTTGCGTTCACCCTCGTTATCGACAACGACGGTTTGAGTGTTTACCCGAATCCCAGCCCGGATAAGGAAGTGCTGATCGAGACGCTCGAAGACATTACCAACGCCACCGTGACCTTGTCTACCCTGAGTGGGCAGGTGATGTGGACGGGCACCGTTGAGAGTTTCAGCCAGCGAAAAAGCTGGAATTTTTCGACGGTTCCGGCCGGACACTACGTATTGACCGTACGTTCCGCGACATTCAAGGCATCAAAACGCTTGTTGCTTGGTTTATAGTCACTTACGTTAATATACGGCTCCGCTAACCATCCTTTGCGGAGCCGTTTTGTTTTCCCGGAAAAAAGCCGAATCTTTGTTAGTTAAAAACGGATCATTCCCAAGCGGGAAGTTTTTGTTTGGCCGGTTTTGCACTGCACAAGAATCAGATACCTGACCCGTAAGAGAGATTGATTTGAGAACGATTACTTGTTGACGAATGAGATTCACCGTAATGACCTTCATGCTTGGCATGGTGGGATTGCTGCTTTTTGGGAACCCCGCCACTGCCCAGTTAAAAATAACGTATCCCGCCAGCCGGGCGGTTTTTCAGCGCGATCAGAGCGATAACAGCACCATTTACATTTCCGGCACCTACGCACAGCCCATTACGAGAGTTGAAGCCCGGCTGGTCAAAATGAGCGATGGGCAGGGCGTTGACACCGATTGGCAAACCATCGATGCCAATCCGAAAGGGGGCGTTTTTCAGGGACCGATCCGGGGACGGGGCGGTTGGTATCGGCTGGAAGCCCGGGCCTGGCAGGGCAACACGCTCATCGGGCAGGACAATGTGCTCCGAATCGGAATTGGCGAAGTCTTCATCATTACCGGCCAGTCGAATGCGCAGGGGTTTCAGCAACGGGGAGCCGAAGGCGCCACCGATGATCGGGTGAATTGCATCACCTACGACAACACCGTTACCAATTCGCTGGAAAATCCGCCTGCGCTCAGCTTCCGGCAACTGGGGGCCGATGCGCTCGTTGGACCACGGGGCCAGAGCGCCTGGTGCTGGGGGTTGCTGGGCGATATGATCGTGCGGCTGTATAAAGTTCCGGTTCTGTTTATCAACACGGCCTGGGCGGGCACCGCCATCCACAACTGGATCGAAAGTTTTGACGGAAAAACAACCAAAAACGTTTTTCTGGACCAGAACCTGCCCGCCGGAATGCCGTACGGAAACCTGCTGGTTTCGCTGCGGTATTTCAGCTCCTTGCAGGGTTTGCGGGCGGTTTTGTGGCAGCAGGGAGAAACCGACAACCATTTACGGTTATCGCAGGAAACCTACCGGAATTCCATGCAATTGCTCATCAACAAAACCCGGGCCGACACCCGGCGGTATCCTTCCTGGATGCTGGCCCGGTCGTCGTATAACCTGGGCCGTTTTGACGGAGGAATTATTGCCGCCCAAAATCAGGTAATCAATTCATTTAACAACAATGTGTTTGCCGGGCCGGAAACCGATCGGATTCAGATTCCGCGCTACGACGCCGTTAACAACGACGGCGGAACCCACTTCGGGGGCGATGGTCTGCGGCAGTATGCCGAAGCCTGGTTCGCCAGCATGAACGAGCGGTTTTTTGCCGGTTCGATCCCTTTGTTGCCCTTGCCGACACCGGCTTTAACGGTGGCGTGTGCCTCAACCAACCAAAGCGTTAGCCTAAGTTTACAATCCGAAGTGCGGGACAAAGACAATACCGTATTTGAGCTGAGCAACATCACCTGGAGCAACGGGCAGAAAGGCAGCACCCTGAATGTAACCACGCCGGGCACCTATTACGCCATTGCTAAGGATGCTACCGGAACAACGTTCATCTCACCGTCGGTGACGATAGCAGCTCCGCTGGTTCCGGCCACCCCGGTGATCGTTCAGGCGGGAACGCAGCAGGCCTGTAGTGATTCGCTGTTTACCTTTACCACCGATAGTCCGGTTGCCAATAGCATTTCCTGGAGTAACAACACCGCGTCGCGGCAACTCACCGTCGGAGCGGCCGGAAGCTACTCCGCGCAGGCAACCAACCTGTACGGCTGTGTTTCGCCGGTATCGGCTCCGGCCAGCCTGATCATTCAGCCCCGGCAGGCGCCACCGATCATCGAACAGCGGGGCCCGTTTTCGCTGCAGGCCTTGCCACCCGCCGGGGCCGTAGTTGCCCGGCGGCAATACGACTGGCGGACGGGCGGGACAAGCGTTCCGGGTAATGAAGATGTGATAAAAGTAACGCAGAACGGTCAGTATTCCGCCCGTTCCAAAACGACCTTTACCATCGGAACCAGTTCAATCGTTTGCAATTCAGACTATTCAAAGGAAGTCAGTTACATCGGTAACGAGAGAGCGAGTGATGAGATCATTGCTTTTCCCAATCCATCGGCGGATGGCGTTGTCCGGATTGAAATGAAGACAAGCCTGAAGAACGCCAGCGTAACCGTCTCAACGCTAAGCGGTCAGGTGGTTTATACAAAGTCGCTTCCGGTTTTCGATAATCAGGTCGCTATCAATTTGTCAGCCCTTTCGGTCGGCAATTACATCATCCGGGTGAAGGCCGACGGCTATCAGGCCACCCGGCGGGTTTGGATAAAATAACCAAACAATTGACACAAAGCGGGCCTTTCAATTCGTTGGAAGGCCCGCTTTGTGTTGATAAATCCAGGCTTATGTGGTAAATTTGAGGGATAATTTCGTGTTTGAAATATCACTAACTTGCGTGCTTTCTATAGCTTCTATGAATATAACCTATTTGCCTTCAGATTATTTGCCGGTTTTTATTCAGTTAGGACTGGCGCTGGGATTTATCGTGACGACGATGATTGTCACGCACAACATCGGGCCGAAGCGAAAAAGCCAGAAAAAAGACGCGGCATTCGAGTGCGGCATTCCGTCGGAGGGCGACGCCCGGACCCCGATTTCCATCAAATACTTCCTGATTGCCATTCTCTTCGTGTTGTTTGATGTGGAAGTGATTTTCATGTATCCCTGGGCCGTCAACTTCAAAAGTCTGGGAGTGGCCGGCTTTGTCGAGATGGTTCTGTTTATGGGTTTACTGCTGGCCGGTTTTTATTACATCCTGAAGAAAGGAGTTTTGAAGTGGGAGTAAACTGAAACTCAGGATTAAATGTTTATCTGTTGTTATCAACAAACAACCGAACACTATGGCAAGCGACATTAAAATAGCCGAAGCTCCCGACAGTTACAGCGGTGCGGGTTTTCAGGCGACTTCATTTGATAAAATAATTGGGCTGGCCCGGGCAAACTCGCTCTGGCCTTTGCCGTTTGCGACCTCCTGTTGTGGCATCGAGTTTATGTCGACCATGGCGTCGCGGTATGATATTGCCCGGTTTGGGGCCGAACGCCCGAGTTTTTCGCCCCGTCAGGCCGACGTTTTGCTGGTGGCGGGCACCATCGCCAAGAAAATGGCCCCGGTTGTCAAGCAGGTGTATTTGCAGATGGCCGAACCGCGTTGGGTCATTGCCATCGGAGCCTGTGCGTCGAGTGGCGGTATTTTTGATACGTACAGTGTTTTGCAGGGAATCGACCGGATTATTCCGGTCGATGTTTACGTACCGGGTTGTCCACCGCGTCCGGAACAGATTCTGGACGGGCTGATGCAGGTGCAGGAACTGGCGATCAACGAATCGCTGCGCCGGCGGAATTCACCCGAATACCAGCATTTGCTGGAGTCTTACAATATTCAATGATGAAAAATGGCTGAAAATGGTTTCAATGGTTACCGGGTAAACAGTGCTTCCGTGATGACCATCCGACCGTTTTCAGCCATCCGACCATTCGATCTTTTTTCATGACGAACGAAGAAGTTGCCAAAGATCTGATCCGCCAGTTTGGGGAAAATGTCTATGATTTTGATGAACCGTACGGCATGCTGACCCTGTCGACGACGCGGGAACAGATCATTCCGATCGTTCAATACCTGCGGGATCACTCGATTTACCAGATCGGTTTTCTAACAACGCTTTGCGCAATTCATTACCCTGACGATCCGGAGCCGGAGCGGGAGTTCTGCATTGTATACCAGCTTCATAGTCTGATGAACAATTTCCGGATTCGCATCAAGGTTTTTCTGGCCGAGAATGATCTGCATATTCCGACCCTGACGACCCTGTATGAAAGTGCCAACTGGATGGAACGCGAAACGTACGATTTCTACGGGGTTATCTTCGACGGCCATCCGAAACTGAAGCGGATTCTGAACATGGAAGACATGGATTATTTTCCGATGCGGAAGCAATACCCGCTTGAAGACCCCACGCGGGAAGATAAGATCGATGCCCTATTTGGACGATAAGGTTTGGAGGAGCTCCGGCATGAAGGTTTCATTTCCTTCTCTCCTTTTTCCTTTTCTCCTTTATTCACTTTAGCTACATGAGCACAGTACTCGACATATCGAATAAAGACGTTCCGGGCCAGGATTTGCCGGCCAAGCCTGATGAATCGGTCCAGTACGTCAACGAATTAACGACCCTGAACCTCGGGCCTACCCACCCGGCGACGCACGGTATTTTTCAGAACATTCTGCAAATGGATGGTGAAAAAATCGTGTCGGGCGAGCAGACCATCGGCTACATTCACCGGGCGTTTGAAAAAATTGCCGAACGGCGGCCTTTTTACCAGATTACCACGCTGACCGACCGGATGAACTATTGTTCGTCGCCGATCAACAACTTCGGCTGGCACATGACCGTCGAGAAATTGCTGGGCATTACGGTGCCGAAGCGGGCCGAATACATCCGGGTGATCATGATGGAACTCGCCCGGATTGCCGATCACCTGATCTGCAACGGAATTCTGGGTGTGGATACGGGTGCTTTTACCGGTTTTTTGTACCTCTTCGAAGAACGGGAAAACATCTACGAAATCTACGAAGAAGTTTGCGGAGCGCGACTGACGACCAACATGGGCCGCATCGGCGGGATGGAACGCGATCTGTCGGCCGAAGCAATCCGGAAAATCCGGGCCTTCATCAAGCGGTTTCCGCCCATCATGCGCGAATTTGAGAAGTTGTTCAACCGCAACCGGATTTTTATGGACCGCGTCATCGACGTGGGGCCGATTTCCGCCGAACGGGCGCTCAACTACGGTTTTACCGGGCCCAACCTGCGGGCGGCCGGGGTGGACTATGATGTGCGCGTGATGAATCCGTATTCGTCGTATCAGGACTTTGAGTTCGACATTCCGGTGGGCAAAAGTGGCGACACCTACGACCGGTTTATGGTGCGGAATGAAGAAATCTGGCAGAGTCTGCGGATTGTCGAGCAAGCTCTGGAAAACCTGCCGGAAGGCCCCTACTTTGCCGACGCGCCGGAATATTACCTGCCGCCCAAGAAAGAAGTCTACCGCAACATGGAAGCCCTGATTTATCACTTTAAAATTGTGATGGGTGAGATTGACGCGCCGGTGGGCGAGGTGTACCATTCCGTCGAAGGAGGGAACGGCGAACTCGGTTTTTACCTGATCAGCGATGGTGGACGGGCACCTTATCGGCTGCATTTCCGGCGGCCTTCGTTTATTTATTACCAGGCTTATCCAGAAATGTGCGTAGGAACGACCCTATCGGATGCCATTGTCATTATGAGTAGCCTGAACGTCATTGCGGGCGAATTGGATTCATAAAAACCCATTGCGGAAGATCGGAGGGCTTATGAAACCCGACTGGCAGGATTCAAGAAGCAGTTCGTACCCGGAAACCGTTGTTACAATCCGAAAACTGATTGAGCAGAACGAGTACGAAGAAGCTATGGCTGGTCTTGATGAACTGGAAGACAGCCTGTCGAAACAGGAGCAGCGGGCCGTTAAAAGCCAACTGCCATTTATTGAAAGCATTTGGGAGAACTGTTTTGACCAGGCAGTCACCCTGGCTAAAGCGAAAATGAACTTGTCGCGAACGATCTATTTGAACCTGCTCCGCTGACGTGGCAGGAAGTTTTGAAGACGAATACCTGCTGTAAACCGATATGACGGAAACTCCAACTACCGTAGAATTTACCCCTGAGCGGCTAACCAAAGCGCAGGAAATGATTGCCCGTTATCCCGAAGGTCGCCAGAAGTCGGCGTTGCTGCCCCTGTTGCATCTGGCCCAGGAGCAATGGGGCTGGCTGAGTCCGGAAGTGATGGATTACGTGGCCCGGATGCTGGATATTCAGGCGATTGAGGTGTATGAGGTGGCAACGTTTTACACCATGTTCCACCTCGATCCGGTGGGCAAGCACGTAATCGAATACTGCCGGACGGGTCCCTGCTGCCTCATGGGGGGCGAAGAAGTGTACGATCACCTGAAACAGAAACTCGGGATTCAGGCGGGCGAAACCACGGTCGATCAGAAATTTACGCTGAAAGAAGTGGAATGTCTGGCCGCTTGTGGCATGGGACCGGTTTTTCAAATTCGGGAGAAATACTATATGCACCTGACGAATGAAAAGGTGGACGAAATCATCGAAGAGTTAAGTCGCTGAGGAAATTCCGGTTATTGACATACCCTTAAATTCAAAAGTTACACAGGCATGGAAAGTAAGTTGAAAGATAGACTTCGGCGGTTTTACCGGATGGCCAAGTTCCGGATGAAAAACCTGCCGCTGGATTTTGAGCCGGAAACCCTTCCCTGGATTGACCGGTCCGACGCCGACATCGACGCTTTTGTTAAAAAGTTTAAGACGCCGAACGGTTTTCCGTACGATCTGGGCAAACTGCTCCGTGACTGGCGCGATAAAGGGTACATCATTCTGGAACAGGCCATTCCGGTAGCCTGGGTCGATGGGCTGTGGCAGGAGGTAGAGGAGATGGTCGAAAACAACGAAAAGTATTCGCTTAAATCGCTGGTATATCAGTTCAACGACGGAAAAGAAACACCGATCAAGAACGTTCCCAAAGAAAAACTGAAAGGCATTGGTTCGCGGTTGCTCGAATACCACAGCAGTTCGGTCGCGGCCAAAAAAGTGATGACGCACCCGCACATTGCGACCTTTTTGCAGGCGATTTTCAACGAAAAAACGACGGTTTTCCAGAGCCTCATTTTCAAATACGGAAGTCAGCAGGCCACCCACCAGGATTTCCCCTGGGTGCGCTCGAAAATTGCCAGCCACCTGGCAGCCGCCTGGATTCCGCTCGAAGATGTCAGCCCGGATTCGGGCCCGCTGGTTTACTACCCCGGTTCGCACCGGCTGCCGAAGTTCAATTTTGGAACCGGCATTCTGTTCAGCGAACAGGATTCGTATTACACGCCCGACGAATTCTCGAAGTACCTCGATAAAATTTGCGCCCAGAACGGCATTGAAAAAACCGTATTGCTCCTGAAAAAAGGCGATGTGTTGTTCTGGCACGGGGCGCTGGCGCACGGCGGCAGCCGGATTAACAAACCCGAATTAACGCGTAAATCCTTTGTTTGCCATTATTCGACGCTGCGTTCGTATCCGAAACACCGCTTCGAAGAAGGCGAGAAGTCAATCGAACAATTGCACAACGGCGTTACCATTTACGCCAACCCGACGAATCTGGCCGAAGAGGACATCATGACGACGGGCAACGAATGGAAGTAAATAATTTGTGACTCACGATGCGGGGGCAACCCCTTTTTGAACTATAGCTATGGGCAAAAAAATTCTGCTCGAACATATTAACGTTCCCGGAATCGAGACGTACGATGTATACCGGAAACAGGGTGGGTATACGGCGGTTGAGAAAGCGATCAGGACCATGACGCCCGACGCCGTGGTGGAAGAGGTTAAGAAGTCGGGGGTGCGGGGCCGCGGTGGAGCCGGTTTTCCGATGGGCATGAAATGGAGCTTTCTGGCAAAACCGGAAGGCGTTCCCCGGTATCTGGTCTGTAATGCCGACGAATCCGAACCCGGTACGTTTAAGGATCATTACCTGATGAAACACATTCCGCACCTGCTGGTGGAAGGAATGATTATTTCGAGCTTCGCACTGGGTGCCAACAAGTCGTTCATCTACGTGCGGGGCGAGTTGATGTACGTAATTCACATCCTCGAAAAAGCCATCGCCGAAGCCAAAGCGGCCGGTTTTCTGGGGAAAAACATCCTGGGATCGGGCTATGATCTGGAGCTGATTGTTCAGCCCGGCGGAGGAGCCTACATCTGTGGGGAAGAAACCGCACTGCTGGAATCGCTGGAAGGTAAACGCGGCAATCCGCGCAACAAACCGCCTTTCCCGGCCGTCAAAGGGCTCTACCAATCCCCAACGGTGGTCAACAACGTCGAGTCCATTGCGACGACCTCCTGGATTATCAACAACGGGGGTGACGCCTACGCAGCCATCGGCATCGGCCGGAGTTCGGGCACCAAACTGATTTCGGCTTCGGGACACATCAAAAAACCGGGTGTTTACGAAATCGAACTGGGCGTTCCGGTCGAAGAATTTATTTACTCCGACGAATGGTGCGGGGGGATTCGCGGCGGACATCACTTGAAAGCCGTCGTGGCCGGGGGCTCCTCGGTTCCGATTTTACCCGCCAACCTGATTCTGAAATTGGCCAACGGCGACCCACGCCTGATGTCGTACGAGTCATTGTCGGAAGGCGGTTTTCAGACGGGGACCATGCTTGGTTCGGGCGGTTTTATTGTCTTTGACGAAACGGCCTGCATCGTTCGCAACACCTGGAACTACGCCCGGTTTTACCACCACGAATCCTGCGGCCAGTGCAGTCCGTGCCGCGAAGGAACCGGCTGGATGGAGCGGGTCTTGCACCGGATCGAATACGGTCACGGCAACCAGCGCGACATTGATCTGCTGGTCGATGTGGCCAAGAAAATTGAAGGAAACACCATTTGTCCGCTCGGCGATGCCGCAGCCTGGCCGGTAGCGAGCGCGATCCGCCATTTCCGCGACGAGTTCGAATGGCACATTACCAACCCCAGCGAAGCCACCAAACCGGGTGCGGTTTTTAAAGGCGAAATGGCGCTGGTGTAATCAATTGAGAGATCAGCAGACTGTTTTCAGGCTGATCGTAACCTACGAGTTATAGCTAAATGGAAGATATAAAACCGCAGTTATTCAAAGTTACCATCGACGGGATTGAAGTCGAAGTGGAGCCGGGAACGACCATTTTACAGGCCGCCCGGAAAATTGGTGGCGATGTGGCCCCACCGGCCATGTGCTACTACCAGCCGTTGAAAGGAAGTGGTGGTAAATGCCGGGCCTGTCTGGTGCGCGTATCCGCCGGTTCGGCCAAAGACCCGCGCCCGATGCCCAAGCTGGTGGCTTCGTGCATTACGCCCGTGCAGGATGGGATGATGGTTGAAAATTCGACCAACGAGCAGGTTCTTTCGACCCGCAAATCCATTGTGGAGTTTCTGTTGATCAACCACCCGCTCGACTGCCCGGTTTGCGACCAGGCCGGGGAATGCGATTTGCAGAACTTTGCCTTTAACCACGGTATGGCGACGACCCGCTACGAAGAGGAGCGCCGGACGTTCGACAAACAGGACATTGGCCCGTACATCCAGTTGCACATGACGCGCTGCATTCTGTGCTACCGTTGTGTGTTTACGGCCGACCAGATCACGCAAAAACGCGTGCACGGCGTCCTGGGCCGGGGCGATGCCGCCGAAATCGGAACGTATATCGAGAAAGCCATTGACAACGATTTTTCCGGGAACGTCATCGACGTTTGTCCGGTAGGCGCGTTGACCGACAAAACCTACCGGTTTAAAAACCGGGTCTGGTTTACGAAACCGGTTGATGCCCACCGCGATTGCCCAACCTGTTCCGGCAAAACAACGGTTTGGTACCGGGGGGATGAAGTGATTCGGGTAACGGCGCGGAAGAACGAATGGAACGAGGTGACCGAATTCATCTGCAACACCTGCCGGTTCGAGAAAAAACACACCAGCGACTGGGTGATCGAAGGACCGACGAAAGTGTCGCGCAGTTCGGTGATTTCGGCGAATAAATACCGCCGGGATGAAATCAAACCGGATTTCCAGAAAAAACTGGCGGCCGCAACGTACACGCACGTCGATGAAGAACGGGACACTTCGCAACTGGGAATTCAGCAATTGCCGCCGGAGCGGTTTGCGCCGGTTTTGCCCCACGCCAACGATCCCGAACCCTGAATGTAGACCAGAGAAAAAAGGCTCACTCCATTAAACTCTTGTCTTCTTTCTAATACCTCAACAAAATGAATCTGACAGAACTCATCATAAAAGCCATCATCATTCTCGTCGTTTTCGGCGTGACGTTGGTGATCGCCATGTATTCAACCTGGGCCGAACGCAAGGTGGCCGGTTTTATCCAGGATCGTTTCGGACCAAACCGCGCGGGGCCGGGCGGTATGTTCCAGCCACTGGCCGATGCCGGGAAAATGTTTTTTAAAGAAGACTTTATTCCCTCACAGGCCAACAAATGGCTGTTTATTCTGGGCCCCTGTCTGGCGATTCTGACGGCCCTGATGTCGAGCGCCGTCATTCCATTCGGCGAAAGTATCCGGTACGACGATCTGCTGGTTCCGGTGCAGGGCATCGAAATCAACATCGGTATTCTGTACATTTTCGGCGTGGTGTCGCTGGGCGTTTACGGGCTGATGGTCGGCGGCTGGGCGTCGAACAACAAATTTTCGCTCCTGGGTGCCATTCGGGCCGCTTCGCAGAACATCAGCTACGAAATTGCCTTTGGGTTGTCGATCATCGCCATTCTGATGATGACGGGTTCGTTGTCGATCCGGTCCATTGTGGAGCAGCAACACGGTTTTGCCTGGAACGTCTTTAACCAGCCGCTGGGCTTTATCATCTTCCTGACCTGCGCGTTTGCCGAATGCAACCGGACGCCGTTCGATCTGCCCGAATGCGAAACCGAGCTGGTTGGTGGGTATCACACCGAATACAGTTCCATGAAACTCGGTTTTTATCTGTTTGCCGAGTACATCAACATGTTCGTATCGTCGGCGATTATCTCGTCGCTTTATTTCGGCGGTTTCAATTATCCCGGCATGGACTGGGTACGCGAAACCCTGACGGGTTCAATGGGCGCGGCAACCGGTCACAACCTGGCAACGCTGATTGGAACAATCGTGCTGTTCGGTAAAATCTTTTTCTTTATTTTCTTTTTCATGTGGGTTCGCTGGACGTTGCCGCGTTTCCGCTATGATCAGTTGATGAACCTGGGCTGGAAAAGCTTCATCCCGCTGTCCATTCTGAATGTGGTGGTAACGGGTTTCGGTCTATTGTTCGATATAAAATACGCCAGTTGGGTCATCGTCATTGTGGCAACCGTGCTGGCCGTTGTGTCGTCGGCGCGGGCACCGAAACAAGTCGTTCAACCCCAGCGATCCTGATTCTGTTTACTACTCACTATGCAACTTACGAATCGATCTAAAGAAGTCAGTAACAAGCAAATGACGCTGGCCGAGAAGATGTATCTTCCGGCCATTGCGCAGGGACTGGCGATCACGATAAAGCATTTTTTTGGCAAGAAGGTCACGGTTCCGTACCCGGAAGTGAAACGGTATCTGGGGCCGGTTTTTCGCGGGCACCACGTACTGAAACGTGACGAAGAAGGTCGGGAGCGTTGTACGGCCTGCGGACTTTGCGCCGTGGCCTGTCCGGCCGAAGCCATTTCGATGGTGGCGGCTGAGCGGAAAAAAGGCGAAGAGGACCTGTACCGGGAAGAAAAATACGCTGCGGTTTACGAAATCAATATGCTGCGCTGTATCTTCTGCGGGTTGTGCGAAGAAGCATGTCCGAAGCAGGCGGTTTATCTGCGGCACGACCGGATGGTTCCCATTTTCACCGAACGCGATCAGGTTGTTTACGGCAAAGATCAGCTGGTCGAAAAGCTGGACGACCGCTACATCCGTACCAACCCGGACATTCAGGCCACGCCCACCGAACCGTCGTATTCGCGATCAGCCACCTAATTTTTGTTTAAGGTCTGAGGGGTAGCGTTTAAAGCCGAACGTTAAACCTCAGACCTGCGACTTTAAACGCTAAAAAATGAAGCCTACCGAAATTTTATTCTACGCATTAACCGCCATCACGCTTCTGAGCGCTTCGTTTGTGGTGACGGCCCGCAACCCCATTCACAGCGTTCTGGCGCTGATTATGACGTTTTTCACCCTGTCAGGGCATTATATTCTGCTCAATGCCCAGTTTCTGGCGGCTGTCAACATCATTGTCTACGCGGGTGCCATCATGGTCTTGTTTCTGTTCGTCATCATGTTTCTGAACCTCAAGAAAGAAGATGAAGAATCAAAGACTACCATCACAAAACTGGCCGCGGTGGTAGTGGGCGGGGTGATGCTGGTGGTTATGGTGGCGGTTTTTCGGGCGGCTTCCATGACGACCTACAATCCTTCGACCTACAACGAAAAAGTCGGTCTGGTCGAGAATTTAGGCCTTGTTTTGTACAAAGATTACCTGCTGCCGTTCGAGCTGGCTTCCGTCCTGTTGTTGGTGGCCATGGTGGGCGCCGTTATGCTCGGCAAACGCGAACCGGGCGACCGGCACTATTAAGGCCGGAAAGAGCTTTCTGTTTGAAAAAAAGGGGATGTACGTGCAGTACATCCCCTTTTTTATTCCTGAAGAGAAGCGCTCCGACCCTCGGATTGTTTAGCGTCTGCGCCGAAACCAATTCGCCCGCTCGGTGGAAAAAACCGCCTTAGCGCGACGAGATCACTTTCCGGATGCCGAGGTAACCGCCGACGGAATCATAAAGCAGCCAGCCATAATCCGACGCCACGGCGGCATTGATCTGAAATTCGCCCAGACCGCCCAGCGTAACGGGCGCCGTCAGGCTGAACAGCGAAGACCATTGCTTTGTTTCGGGATACGGTTCGTTGTAGGTGCCGATGTTGCTGCTGTACGACAGTTTACCCATCCACTCAACGCGCCCGATCAGCCCCGACAGGCCGAAATGCAGCATGCTGACCCGGTTGTTGCCAATGGCGCCGTTGGGCAACCCGGCCCGAACGTCTTTGCCCGCGGTCAGAAAAGGAGTACCGATGGTGCGGTTTCCGTACGTCCAGCCATCGACGTACTGCGAGTGGTTGAAGTAGTTGTCCCGCCCTCGTTTGGCGGGATTGCTGATCTCGAAAATCGGTCCGCCCTGATTTTTAGTGTAAAGAAACTCGGTCAGAAATTCGTTGATCGAGAAAAACGAGCGCTCGGTTCGTTTGTTCTTAAACCGGATGCCCTGCAAACCGTCGCGAATGTTGGTAAGGTAAAACAGCGAGCCGTCGTCGTAAAGGCTCTGGCGGTAGAGCAGCACGTTGAGATCGCCCAGATCCGCTTCCAGCGCCAGATCGACCGTGCCGAGGTGATTACCGACCCGGTTTTCTTCAAAGCTGGGCAGCGTCGTATCAATTTTGTTGGAATTCCGGTGCGAGGTGACCACGAACCAGTAATTGCGTAAACCGGTGGGCAAATGGCCGTTGTTGGTAAAATCCGGCGATATTTTATCCGAATAACCGCCCCATTGCACCTGGTGGTTCATCCCGGCGTAAAACTTGAATTTCGAACCCGGTTTTCCGAGCCGCCCATACAGGGCCTTCTGGTGCAGGTACGAGTTGGTAACAATGCGGTTATTGTCGAACCAGCCGTGGTTGTAGAAAGCATAAACGGCCAGGAAATCATTGGTCAGCGGAACGGAAATGAAACCATTGGTTCCGATCTGAATGACCGGAATGGGCAGGGCGTTTCCCGACCAGGCGTACGAGCCCGAAGTCAGCGTGGTGTCCATCAGTCCGTAGACGGTCCGCCGACGCCCGGCGTAGAATTCAAAACTGCCGTAGCGGGCTTTTACGTAGGCTTCGGGCAGCAGGATTTTCGAGTTGCCTCCCACGTTGCCGACCACCTCGACCCCGTATCCCCAGTCGAACTTTTTCTGCTGAATAATGCCGCTGTCGATAACCGGTTTTCCGTAATCCGACGAAATACCGACCCGAACCGTGGCGGCTGGCGTGGTGGTGGGGACGATGCCGAATTGATTGGCCCGCATCCAGAACGGTGTGCGATCACCTGAAGAAATGTAGGCGCCTGCCTGCAGATCATACCGGGTTGTTTTGGGGAAATAAGCGCGCTGAGCAACAACCGGATGGATGAAACACGAAACTATTACAAAAAATGCCAGTCCGGCTTTTATTTTCATACTTGTAAAACGTCTCCAATCTATTTATTTGCCGCGTCCCTGCACCATGACCCGGACCGTCTGAACGATGAGCCAGACGTCGGTTGAGAGCGAGACACTCTGAAGATATTCCAGGTCATACCACAACCGCTGGACCATCTCTTCGACATTTTCGGCATAGCCGAATTTGATTTGTCCGATGGAGGTAATACCGGGTTTCACCATCAGCAGATACTTGTATTCCGGCGATTTTTCAACGATCTGGTTGATAAAAAACTGCCGTTCCGGGCGGGGACCCACCACCGACATATCGCCCCGCAACACGTTGTAAAACTGCGGAAATTCGTCGAGCCGGGTTTTTCGCATGAACTGCCCCCAGGGCGTAATCCGGTGGTCGTTATCGCCCGTCGAAAGGGCCGGGCCACTCCGTTCGGCATCCGGATACATGCTGCGAAACTTGTAAATATGAAACGGGCGACCCCATTTTCCGATCCGTTCCTGCGAGTAAAAAACCGGTCCTCGCGAGCTGAATTTGGTGATCAGGGCAATAACCAGGAAGAACGGCGAGCCAAACATCAGGACGCTGGACGAAAACGCGATGTCAAAGATTCGTTTGAACACATTGACCTGCAAATCGTCGAGGTAATGCGTTGACATGCTGATTACCGGCTGTACGTCGTGGTATTCAATGGTCACGCCTTTGGTCAAAAAGCCTTTGAAATCCACGATCAGTTTGACCTGGTAGCTGGCTTCCTCCGAAAAATTCATGATGTCGCGCAACTGCTCGGTTTCGATGTACGGCAGGCAGCAATACACACAGTCGATCTCGTTCCGGATGATGTATTCTTTCAGGTAGCTGTAATCGCCCCGGAGTGCAGCCGCGTTGTCGGGCGTCAGTTTATCGAAATACCCGTAAAATTTAAAACCAATTTCCGGGTACATCTGGTAGAACGTCTGGATACTGCGCGAAAGCGGGCCGTAGCCGACGACGACAAACCGCCGGGTGTTGTAACCCATTGCCCGGTAGACTTTTAGCAGAATCAGCACCACCGCGCGCCAGAGCGAACCGGCGCACAGAAACAACACATACGTCAGAATAAGGTGTTCACGTGAATAATAAAAACCGCCTTTGGTAAATACCCAGAAAACCGAAACCAGGGCAATGTGCAGCCCGATCAGTTTGGCCAGACCCACCAGCAGATTCTGGATCGTGAACGTCAGACGGGAAAAATTATACGGCTTATTCAGTAATAAAATCAGGAACCAGGCAGCGTTGATGAACCAGAACAGGGTAACATATGGTACATCGAATAAGGATTCCATGGTACCAAATTTCAGCCGGTAAGCAAGCGCGAAACAGATATCCAGAAAGATGATATCCATCGTCGCACTAAAAGGCCGCAATAAAAAAGAAAACCGGTGTTTCATAAGCAATTCGTTTAGAACGGTCGCTGCACGGGCAGGCTAAAACTGACTAAACCGTTCCCCCGATGAATTCGTAACCAATGAAAAACACTTATTATAAGGAGCTTCACGCCAAAGAGTATAACCCGAAGTTCATCTTATTTGTACGATATTCGACAGAAAATTATTGAAAAATGGCACAATATTTATCCTAAGGGCATATCGTTTTTCTGTTTCTTGACATAGTTCTATTTAATAATCAGATAGTTAAATGGCTTTTCCGGGCCCAGGCCATTCAGTAACTTTACTGGTGACATACTGTTCGAAGGCCCGGCGGAAGTTCTCGTTGCTGAACCCCTGCGCGTGTTGATGAATACTGACCGGATCAAACCGATCCGCACTGCGGTCGAATCGCTGAACACATTCAATAAGCGAATCGGCGCGCTGCTGGTTGAAAAACAAGCCGGTTTTCTGATCAACGACTGATTCCAACACCCCGCCTTTTCCGTAGGCCAGCACCGGCGTTCCGCAGGCCTGCGCTTCCACGGGCGTAATACCGAAATCTTCTTCGGCGGCAAACACAAAGGCTTTGGCTTTTTGCATATACGAAACCAGCGCGTCGTTGGATTGATAACCCACCAGTTCGATGTTCGGCGTGGCCAGCCGTTTGATTTTTTCGTAATCCGGACCATCGCCCACCACCACCAGCCGTTTGTCGGGCATGGCCGCAAACGCTTCGACAATCAGGTTGATTTTTTTGTAGGGCACCATCCGCGACGCCGTCAGGTAGTAATTTTCCTTTTGCTGGCACAGCGCAAACTGCTGCGTATTGACCGGCGGATAGATCACATCGGCGTCCCGGCCGTAGACTTTTCGGATGCGCCGGGCAATGTAACGGGAGTTGGCAACGAAGTAATCGACCCGCTGCGCCGACTGGTAATCCCAGAGCCGGATGTAGTGCAGGATCAGCTTGGCAACGGCTCCGCTCAAGCCGGTTTTCAGCCCGCTCTCGTTCAGGTACTGGTGGTACAAATCCCAGGCGTAGCGCATGGGCGAGTGGCAATAGCAGATGTGCACCTGATTGGGGCCCGTCAGCACGCCCTTGGCGACGGCGTGGCTGCTCGACAACACCACGTCGTAAGCGCTGAGATCGAACTGCTCGACGGCCATCGGCATCAGCGGCAGATACGACCGGTATTTCTTTTTGGCCCACGGCAATTTCTGAATGAAACTCGTCGTAGCGGTTTTGTTCTGGATGAGCGGGCGCTGCGCGTCGGGTAAAAAATCGACCAGCGTGAACAGATCACTCTGCGGATACAGCCTCAGAATCTGTTCGACCACACTTTCCGAACCGGCAAACGTAACCAGCCATTCGTGCACCAGGGCGATCTTTGTATCAAGCATGATTTTATGTTGAGATAAAAGAGGGCAGGCAAGACAAATACGACCCGAATCTCTTATCTAGCCTCTCCTGTCTAATCCGGTAATGATTCCGGCCAGTTTTTTGGCCGATTGCTGCCAGTTGAATCGTTCGACCCGTTCGCGCCCTTTTTCGACCAGCGTGTTGCGGAGCGATTCGTCGCTGTAAAGCTTGACCAGGCCGTCGCGGATGCTGCCAATGTCGTACGGATCGACGTACACACTGGCGTCGGCGCAGACTTCGGGCAGACTCGTGGTGTCGGATACCAGCGTGGGACAACCGCAGGCCATGGCTTCGAGCGGAGGAATCCCGAACCCTTCAAAATACGACGGATACGCAAAAAACAGGGCGTGCTGGTACAGATTGACCAGTTGCTCGTCGCTGAGGTAGCCCGTAAAAATGATGGACGGATCGTGCTCAATCATTTCTTTCAGGCCCGTATCGGCAAACACTTTGTGGGCCGCGCCGACAATCACCAGTTTGGTGTCCTGAAACTTCGCCAGTTGAAAGGCCTGAATCAGCCCTTTAAAATTCTTGCGGGGGTCGAGCGACGAAACCGCCAGAATGTACTTGCCATACGGGTTTTCGCCTTTAATAACGGGCGGATACCGGAAAATATCCGAAATGCTGGGGTAAATAATGTCCAGTGCCGAGCGCGGAACGTCGTAAAACCGGTGCAGATCGTTTAGGGAATACTCGCTGATGGTCAGTACTTTATGGGCCTTCCGGACAATGCGCGGAATGGTGAAGTTATACAGTAACGAGAATTTTCTGGAAAACCACTCGGGATGCCGGTGAAACGACAGATCCAGGACCGTAACAATCTTGTTATCGTACACAATCGGGGCCGTGTTGCACAGATTCAGCAGCAGCGGGCTGTCCTGACTCTGGAGGTAAAACGGCATTTCGATCTGTTCCCAGATATACCCCCGGCTGCGCCCGTAAACTGTCGCGCCTAACTCACTCGCAATGTCTTTCTGAAGAATATTATGGGGCGTTAAAAACGTAATATCCGGTAGCAGATTCTTGAGTCGCAACCCGAGTTCGATGCCTACCCGTTGGGTTCCGGTGACGGGCTGGGTCAGAAATCGGGCGTTGACAACAACAGATTTATGATTCATAACAGACTATAGTGAACAGGCGTAAAATTAGAGATTGCTTTCCACACTCCTTATAGAAACCGCCGGGTTCCGCTTTTTAGTATCAAAATTTCGCTTGAGCACGTAAATGCACAGGGCGATCACCAGCGGCAGGGCATTGGAAGGCGACGTAATCCGGTGTTCGGTGAAACTCATGACCGACAGGTTGAAATACGAAACCAGCAGAAACTTCCGGACAAAACTTTCGGGTCCTTTTTTCAGAAACTGATAGAGCGCATACCAGAACACCAGAAAAATGCCCAGCCCGACGAGTCCCTGCTCACCCAGGATGTGGAGGTACGAATGGTGGGCGTGGGCATCGTTAAATTCTTTCTTCGGCTGGTCGTTGAGACTAAGCACGTACGGAAGGCCCTTGTATTTCAGCGGAATATCGTTGACGGAACCAAAACCGGTGCCGATCAGGGGCGAATGCAGAAAACAATCCACCGCGCGCGGCCAGGTTTCGAGCACCCGAATGGCTACATTGGCCGATTTGGTGCTGACCTCGCCGAAAATAGGCGAAATGTAGGTGCTGGCGCCCGCTTCACTCAGGTCGGCATCGCGCACGTAGCGGTCGTAGAGCGGATACGCAAACCACAGCACCACGCACTGAACGGCCACAATGGCCAGCAGCGCCAGCCGAATGAGGTAGGCGCGGTTGGTGCGGTCAAAAAAGTAAAAGGCAAAACCGGCCACCAGACCCAGGATGGAGCCGCGCGAGGTGGTGGCCACCAGAAAGACAGAATTAATCAGAATCATCAGCAGCCACTTTCGCCTGCGTTCCTGCAAATACAGCACAATGTTGAGCGAGAGCACGATGCTGATGAAACCGCCCGCGCCGTTGGTACTTTTGAAAAAACCGTGAAAGTATGTTTCGGGGTTGCCCCAGTCGGTGATGGCGGCAAAATTGGTGAGCACCAGATTCAGCGCAAAGGCCAGGGCGTTGACGGCGGTGGCAAAAATCAGAAATTGCTTGAAAAGCCGGTCGAGAGCCACGTTGTACGAAAAAAACGGGATCAGCAGCAAGGGCAGGTACGAAATGATGAAGTTGCCGTCGTACCGGTAAAATCTAAAGTTCCACAAAGAAGGCGGGTAGTAGATCAGAATGCCCGCCAGCGAATACAGAAAGTAGATATAGAGGTAATAAATAAACCGGGGAAGGACGAAAACCGAATGCCGCAGGAATAGGTACGGCAAAACCGCCAGGGCCAGAATCGACGGCAGCGGACTGATGAAGATCAGGTTGGTGACCGTTCCGAACAGCCCGATCAGCAGCGCGATATAAAGCATTGACCGGATCTTCATGGCGTGCGGCCCGTCAGCCGTTTGGCGTATACTTTCAGTTTGTCTTTGTAAAGCCAGGTCAGGTATTGCTGACGGCTCAGAATGCCGTTTTCGTGCCAGAGGTGCAGGTTTTCCCAAACGGCCTCCGCTTTGTGGGAAGCGCCACCCTGCCGGAAATTACTGAGAATGCGGTTTAGGGGAATAAACGGAACCTGCTGCCGTCGAAAACGTAACATCAGCTCGTAATCACTGACGTAGCGGTAGTGCTCACTGAACAGGCCGTAGGTCTGGTAAAACGAGGCCGGTACAAAACAGGTCGGGTGCTCGATGTTGCCTTTCGGGAGCTGGCTGGCGTGTGTTTGAATCAGAAAAGCTTCCTGTTCGTTGAGAAAGGTCCGCTGAATGCCGTGAAAAACCGCCGGGCCGGCCTGCTGATAGGCCTTTACCACCCGCTCGACGGTGTCGGTTTCGTACCAGTCGTCGCTGTTGATGATGCCGATCAGTTCGCCGGTGGCCAGCCGGATGCCCTTGTTCATGGCGTTGTAAATGCCGGAATCGGGCTCGGAAACGTAGCGAATGCGCTCCGGAAACTGCCGGGCATACCGCTCGATGATGGCCACTGTCTGGTCGGTCGATTTGCCGTCGATCAGAATGTACTCGATGGGCGCGTAGGTTTGGTGGACCACCGACTGAATGGTTTGTTCAAGGTGTTGCTGACTGTTGTAACAGACGGTGATGATGGAAACCAGTGGCGGCATAAACGACTCCAGCGAATGCGTAACGAAAAGAAAACGACTCAGAACGGTTCGACCGCTTGCGTGCGCGTATTGAAAACCGGCAAGCCCCGGATGACCTCAATGCGGTCGTCGCCGGTGGCAAACGTCAGGTTTCCGGCCGGGTCGCGGGCTTCCCGAAACATCGAATACACGTATCCTTCGGCGGCTGTCAGCGGTTTTAACGACCCGAGCTGGCTGTTTTTAACGAAATAGGCATTCAGCCCGACGCTGTTGCAACCCACCAGCGAATAGCCCTTTTCGGCGGCCAGATCGCAGAGCGCAGCCAGTGACGTACCAAAATACAGATGGCTGTAATGGGCCTGACCCCGGACAAAATCCGGTTTATAAGGAACGGTAATGGCTCTTTCGGCCCCGAAAAGGCTGTTGTATTCGGCCACTACAATATCCGGATCAACGGCCTGGATGGCCTTCCAGACCCAGTAATCATTCCCATCGATGTCGATGCTGAGCAAACCCAGCGTTCCGGCAAAACCGTTGTCGGCGAGCAGGGAATTGATGTTTTCGGCGGTGATAAACGCCTGTTTGGCAATCAGGTGGTGCTGCCAGAAAAACCGGTCGGACTGGATGTAGGCGATGTTTTCCGTACTGCCGTCCAGCACCAGCCCTTTCCAGTTGTTGTTGATCAGCAAAAACCGGGTGTTGGATTCAACGTAGGTTTCGACGCCGAATTCGACGAAGCTGCGGGAACGGATCGGAACCGTTTTAATCAGGTATTGAATAATGCCGTCGTCGCCGTATTGTGAAAACACTTTGTATTCCGCATCCTGAAGCGACTGAACCGCCGTTTGCTGGAGCGAAAGCAACTTGCCCATCAACACCCGGTTTTCGTACACTTCGTGCCGCGTTGTCTGAAGCATCGTCGAAAAAAACTGGATTTTCTTGAGAATTTTCCCGATCATAAGAGCTATAAAGCGTTATCCGCTGCGGTCAGAAAGGCAATCGATACTAACGTTCACGGTAGAATTAGCCACAAAGATAGGAAAATGCCGGTTGGCTGTTCAGTCATTGGGCAGACTCCTCTTGAGCGGGAAAATAACGGTTACAAACTCTGGTACAGCCGCAGGGTGTCCTGCACGGTTTTTTCCCAGGAAAAATGCTGCAATTGCTGGCGTCCCTGCTCGGCGAGCTGCTGCCGCAAAGCCGGTTTTGTCAGGATTTGCGCCACCGCTTCGCGCATGGATTCGGCCTGATCCGGATCAAAATACAGGGCCGCCGGACCGGCCACTTCGGGCAATGAGCTCCGGTCGCTGATCAGGCACGGACAGTTGCAGGCGAAGGCTTCCAGCACCGGAATGCCGAATCCCTCGTAGAGCGACGGAAACACAAACGCCAGCGCCTGACTGTATAACTGCCGCAATTTGGCGTCGTCAATGGGGTGCTGTTCAACGAGGTCGGTGAGGCCTGACTGGTGCAGGGCGGTTTTTTCCTCGGACGAAAAAGCGCCACCGCCCGCGCAAATCACCCGAACCTGGTGGGAACGCAGCAACGGTGCCGCGGCCCGGATGAAGGGCAGAAAATTTTTGTACATGCTGCGGTTGCCCACAAACAGCAGATACGGTTTTTGGGCGGACGGTTCGGCGGTTTTTTCGGTCACCGAAACCGAAGAGCCGAGGTAAATAACCCGAACCCGTTCCGCGGGTACCTGATAATACTCGACCAGATCTCGTTTGGTATTTTCCGAAATGGCGATGATGGCCGTTGCCTGATGAACAATCTGCTTTTTCCAGGCCATGACCTGATGATCGGCGGCCAGTTCCGGAAAAACCGTGTGGTATTTTTCGTGAATCATGTCCAGAAACGTGACCACAATGGGGCGTTTTCGGATGTGTTCGAGGAAATACGGTTCGTAATACGTGGCGTGAAAAACGTCGTACGCCCTTGTGCGCATCTCCAGGAGATTGAACGCTTTGTTGAGTTTGTAGATGTACGGCTGGGTTTTGGCAAAGGGCAGGCTGGGAAGAAACGGAAGCGCCCGCAGGGATTTTTCCTTTAAGTAGGCATTGTTCGAAACGAGAAGTGACAAATGGGCCTGGTGGTCGCTGGTGGGCTGTTTCAGACCGGCAATCAATTCACAGAAATACCGGGAAATGCCGCCGTAATTTTGTTGGGAAAACGTTTGGTGGTCAAAAAAAATCTTCATGCCGAGGTGTTTTCGGGAAGCGCCTGCCTCCCGAAAGCCACAAAGTAACGGTAAATTTGTCAAAAACGGGTTTCCGGATCATTCACTGCGCGCAGAAAACCGGCGTGTCAATTGAGCCCGAGCCGCCTTTTCAGGCTGGCGGTTTTGAGCGTTACCCAGTTCGGCTTTTTAAAGTAATGATGGGTGGCGTATTCCGTGGCCGGCAGGTTCTCAATCAGAAAACTGGGGTGCCGGATTTCGTGCAGCGGCTGAATCGGTACGTTGGCCAGCGATCCGTTGTCATCCAGTGTGTGGGTAGCGCCATTGCCAAACCCAATGTTGGACACCAGATTCTGGTTGGGCGAAATACATAGGCCGTTATTGATCCAGATGGAATAACACCAGGGATAGGCCCAGCTGCTGGTACGCCCGGCATATACGCCGTCGAAGGCTTCCGTCCAGTACTCCTGCACTTTGGGGTCGGGGAAGAGGTCGGCAATGCGGTTTAATTTCCGGAAACCCGGGTACGTTGCCATGCTGCCGTCGTATTTTTCCCAGGCCCGACGCCAACTGGCCCAGCCCCAGACGTGGCAGATTTTGGAATAGAAATAGGACCCGTCGCCGTGCCATTGTCCGTTCTGAAGATTGGTGCCTCCGATGTGTAAAATGTTGGCGCTGGCGCGGTGATGGTGCAGGTTTTCCCGGCAAAAAGTGAAAAAAGTCGGGTCGGGCAGGCAGTCATCTTCTAAAATAATGCCCATTTCGACCTGCTGAAAAAACCAGGTGATGGCCGTACTGACGGCCCGTTTACACCCCAGGTTCTGGTCCTGGACCAGCCGGTGAATGGAGCAGGGCCAGTCAATTTCGTTGAGCAACGCCAGGCACTGGGCTACGTTTTCCTGATCGGTGGGGTGCCCGGCGCGGGGGCCGTCGATGGACACAAACAATTCCCGGGGTTGAACCTGACGGATTCGATCAAGAACTTGGCGGGCAAGATGAGGCCGATTAAATAAGAGGAATAAAATGGGTACGTCTAACTGCATCGTTACGCTGAGTTACGTTAATCTGGTGAGAACTCTCTCCGCTTAACTACATTAAAATAACGTCAATTCTAAAGGCTTCCATATGAAGATTCCGCACTTTAGACAGAGGGTGGTTATAAATGAATAAATCAACAACTAGCTCTAAGGACAGATTTTGTCCGCGAACAGTTGTCAGGATTACACCCAAAAAATTCACATTTATAAACGATCCGGTAGGCCGTAGGGCTATTTGCCTAATGATTCAGGTAAGACGAGTACTTAAAGGTACAAAATTCTTTATTCAGAAGTGTTAAGCATGCTGCCAATTCCGTGTATGGGTTGCCGTTCATGACCCGGTTTAAAATCGATTTGCCGGGACAGATAAAAAGAAGTGGTGGTAGTATACCCGTTAATCGGATTAAAACCCGCCATATCAATTTCAATCAGGTCCGCTTCCCGGAGCAGGGCGGACGAGCGGGGGTGCCAGTCCGCATTGTCCAGAATGAAAAAACCGGTCGGCGATAGCCGTGCGAGTGCGCTGGCCGTGCAGTCGAAGCGGTATTTACCGTCAACAATGATGATGTCGAACGGATCGGGAAACCGGTGGATCGCCCGGATGTATGCTTCTTTATCTTCCAGTAAAAGGTAGTCAACATTCGGGGGGAGCCGGGCCTGAATGGTGGCATGCCAGGCTTTATCGTCTTCCACGGCGATGACGTGCTGGCAGCGACTGGCCCAGAACAGCGTGGAATTGCCCGAACCGTATTCAAAGACGGTTTTCGTCGATAAATCCAGTTGCTTGATAAACTCAATCGCGGGGTAGGTATACCACGGAATCGGGTTATTGTCCTTATCCACGGATTGCCACCGCTTCGCACTTTTGAAATGGCCAAATTCACGGCTTAGATTCTTGTAATTCTGAAAAGTGGCGCCGTATTCGTACGGCAGTATTTTCAGCAGCTTCCCCAAAATGAATCCGATCATAGCTGTAAAGAGTTAAGGAACGCTACGACTTCTGTGAGTGTACAAAAAAACGGTTTATTGGGGAAAATGTACAGAAAATTTTATCCTGTGTCCGAAAAATACCATTCTAAAAACCGGACAAGCGAAGAAGGCGCCCAGCCGAAAACCGCAGCTGGTCAGTCCGACCGGCGTAAATACGCTTTCAGGATCTTTAGTCGGAACAGGTCGGCAAAAGCCGCCGTCTGGGCAAAGAAAATAGGCCGGGTCTGGCTGATGAAGTAGTGAATGAGGTACGCCGTCGTCAGTTGGGCAACCAGCGTAGCGATTGAGGTGCCAATAGCGCCATAACGCGGAATCAGAATCAGGTTCAGCAGAATGTTTACGACGGCACCGGCAATGGTACGGATCAGCAGGATTCGCGGTTTGTTGTGCAGAATGAACCAGTAGCTGCTGCCGACACCCATGAACACAAAAACGCCCGCCCAGATGTGAATAATCAGGATTTTATCGACCCCGGTGTATTGCTGGCCGTATAGAAATGTAATAAGGTAAGAGGCTGAAAAGGAAATGGTCAGGGCAATCAGGATGCTGATGCCAATCAGCAGCGTCAAGAGCTTCCGAAAGGCCCGCTGAAACGCTTCCTCGTTCTGACTTTTTAACTGAACGATGGTCGGATAAAACGAAGCCGTAATGGCCGTGGAGATAAAATACCAGGCTTCGGAAAGCCGTAGGGCTGCGCTGAATTTTCCCAATTCCAGATCGCTGGCCAGTTCTTTCAGCATGAGCTGGTCGGCCCGCATGTACATGAAGGTAAAAAACTCCGCAATCATGATGGGCCAGGAGATGGACAGCAGGTGCGTAGCCAGTTCCCGGTTAAACTGCCAGCGGAAGATGGGCTGGTCGTTGTGCCGGTTATAAAAAATGACCAGGATTATGGCGGCCAGCGTGGCTTCGACGAAGGTGATGGACGCAAAAGCCAGCAGACCGAACTGATTGGCCAGAAAGTAAACCCGCAGCACCGTTGACAGGGCAAAGGCGGTGGATTTGGCAATCACCGAAAGCCGGGTTTTTATGCGGGCCTGAAAATGCAGGTCGATCACCTCCAGACTCTGGTAAACCAGAATGGAGCTGGTGAAGAGAATCATGGACTGCAATAGCGGTTCATCGGCGTAGAAAAGCCGGGCCAGCAGCGCAATGCTGACAAACGAAACCGTACCGGCTATCAGCCTGAGGACAAACCCCGTTCCGAGCAACTGCTTTTCGGAATATTTATCATTCCGAACGATTTCCGTCACCAGCACATTCGCCAGGCCCAAACCGGATAACGAGGTCAGCGCAATGGGGAAGGTCTGCGCGAAATTGAGCAAACCAAATTGGGCGGGCCCCAGAAACCGCGCCGACCAGACCCCGACCAGCAAGGCCGTTGCCATCCGGAAGATGCGGTCAAAAAACACCCAGCCCGCATTGGCAAATGCTTTCCGGGCGGTCGTACTCAGCATCCGGGGTTTTAACGCTGACAGGCGCATCAGCTGGCCGTCGGGTGGAAAGCGCCGTTGAGCTGGGCATCCACCATCAGCCGGGCCACGTCTTCCATTTTATGTTTTGCCTTCCAGCCAAATTGCCAGTACGCTTTGGCCGGGTTGGCATTGCCCTCCGCCAGGTCCGTGGGCCGGAAAAAGGACGGGTCGATCTGAACGTGGTCCTCCCAGTTGAGCTGGACCCGCTCGAACACAATTCGGATGAAGTCTTTCAGTTTGCGGGTGTGGCCCGTGGCAATCACATAATCGTCGGGCTGCGGTTGCTGCAACATCAGCCACATGGCCTCGACATAATCCGGCGCCCAGCCCCAGTCGCGGGCAATGTCGATGTTCCCGAGGGTCAGTTGTTCATCACTGCCCTGCGCAATGCGGCAGGCGGCTGCGACAATCTTGCGGGTTACAAACCGCTCCGGGCGCAGGGGGGATTCGTGGTTGAACAAAATGCCGGTGCTGGCGTGGAGCTGGTAGGCTTCGCGGTAGTTGGCCACCTGCCAGAAAGCGGCCGCCTTGGCAACGCCGTACGGGCTGCGGGGGCGGAAAGGCGTTCCTTCGTCGGCGGCCAGGTTGCCCGTATCCCCGAAGGACTCGCTCGACCCGGCGTTGTAGAGTCTGATCGGCAATTCGCTGAACCGAATGGCTTCCAGCAGGTTGAGCGTCCCGACGCTGATGCTCTCCAGCGTTTCGACGGGCTGTTCGAACGACAGGCCCACCGAGCTTTGCCCCGCCAGGTTGTACACTTCGTCGGGCCGTATTTTGAGCAGGGCTTGCAAAACGCTGCGAAAATCGTTGATGTTAACCGACACCAGCGTGATCTGCGACCGAATGTTCAGCCGGTTCAGATTCTGGAATGACGACATCTGGGCATCGCGCGAACCCCCGTATACCTCGTAGCCTTTCTCCAGCAACAGATGCGCTAAAAAGGCGCCATCCTGCCCCGAAACCCCACAAATCAATGCTTTTTTCATGCTTTCGTATTGGTTTTCAGTTCCGAAAACCGGTTTTAGACCGAACGGCCGGTTTTATTCACAAAAGAGCGCACCAGCGTCCAGCCAAGTCCCACAAACACCCCGGCCGCCAGACCCGCCAGAACCAGCATCGTGCGTCGCGGGCCACTGGGCCGCAACGGAATCCGGGGCGGTTCCAGCATTTTGAAAACCGGGGTTTCTTCCTCCACCCGGATTTTGGTTTGCTCCAGTTGCCGGGATAAATCATTATAGACGTTCTGGGACAGGAGAAATTCGGCCTGCAGGCGTTGTTCGGCAATTCGGGCCAACCCGCTGTACAGACTGCGGTTGCGGTCGCGGTAATTCTCCAGCTCGTATTCCGCAGCCTGGTACCGACGCCGGGACTGCTCGACCTGCTGGGTCAGAAACCGCTCCTGGTTCCGGACTTTCTGCGTCCGGTAACTGGTGATGTAGTTGGTTAGGTACTCCAGCGATAAACGGGCCACCGTCGCGGCCACAACGGGATCGGGCATAATCACCTCGATGGTGACCATCCCGGTGCGCCGTTCGTAGGTGGTCGTGATCCGTTTGGTCAACGTGGCCGCCAGCCCTTCCTGCTCGGGCGTAACCTGCAAGGCTTTGCTGTAATTTTTGGGGTCGGGCAGGGCAACCGGCGCCGGCTTGGTGTTGTCCGGGGGCGTATCGCTGATGGTACCGGTCAGCCGTTGAAACGTGCTTTCCTTCTGCTGCCGTTTCAGGTACGTTTGCAACGGCATGGTGGTTCCGTAGTTTTTGGAATAAACCGGCTGCTTCAGCACCTGCAACGCGAAGGGAATACTTTTCAGCACATTCGGGTATAAATCGGGGCGTATGGCATCACCGGCGGCATTATCCAGGTTGATACCGGCCAGACCGGCCAGGGACCCCAGACCGCCCGTTCCGCCCGTGCTGCCGCTTGACACTTCCGGCATGACGATCACCTCCGATTTATAATCGTCCGGTTTGGAAAAGGCATAGTAAAGACCCGCCACGGCACCCAGCAGCGCAAAAACCGCCACGGCCCTGCGGCTGCGCAGTAAAAATTTTCCGATGTCACCCGGCCGGATCTGGATGAGATCGTCGTCATCCATTTCGGAGCCGGCAGCGGGTTTGGACGTGGTTACTGACATGAAAATTAGGCCGTAAATCGGCTTATTCTATTAAACGGACCAGGTTAATAATCACGGTGGTTAACGTAACCGTCATGGTGCCAATCACTGAAATCAGGCCAATTCGCTCACCCGGTGTCAGCCGTCGATCATCGGTTAACGGGCCGAAGGGCACAATCACCCGCGAGCCGGGTTCAACTTTGGGGTATTTCCGGAAAAACAAAAACCGCTTCGTCCGATCCTTCAGTCCGTTGGCATAAACCACATAGGCCCTTTTCTGGCGGGCGTTATCCGTATACCCCCCGGCCTGCGTAACGTAGTCCTTGAAGTCGAAGCCGGCGGTATAGCCCACGGTCGATGGATTCAGCACGGCCCCCTGAATGGTAACGGTTTCGGGCCGTTTCGGAATGATCAGCGAATCGCCCACTTCCAGCAGCAGGTTGCCCGGCACGCCCGGATCTTCCAGAATGGCCCCCAGATCGGTGGCAATGGGAATCCCCCGTCGCGAAAACCGGGCTCCCGGCAGAAACGCTTCGGGTTTAAGACCACCCACCCGCCGGAGCACGTCCGAAATTCGTTCCGACCGTGATTCGATGGCGTAATTGCCGGGATGCATCACTTCGCCAAAAACCGCCACGTTCTGTTGCAGCGCGTAGCGGGGCGATGTGCGGACATACACCACGTCGAACGGTTTGAGCAAAAACCGGGCTTGAGCCGGTTGCAGGTCCAGGTTCCGGTCGATGGCGAACTGAAAAACCTGAACGGTTTCCTGACCGGTCATTTTCGTGGTGTCCTCCCGAATCCGCCGGGCCACTTCGATCCGGGTGGGGGTTGCGCCTTCCTGAAAACCGCCTGCCTGCGCAATCAGGTCGGCAATCGTCAGGTTGGCGACGTACGAAACCGTATCCGGCCGGTTCACGGCCCCTTCGATGCTGACGTAATACGGTTCGCGCAGGTCGCGGACGGCATAAATATGCACGCTGTCCTGGCGGGCCAGCGGAATGTCCTCGATTTCGTTGCGCATCAAGCGTCCAACCTCGAACGGAATGGCTTCCAGATCGGTGTTTTCGCGTTCGCGGTAGAGGATGGCCCGGTTCAGAAAGGCATCTTTCCGCAGCCCTTCGGCCCGGCTGAGGAGCGAGCGAACCGTCGTGATTTCGTCACCGAGGGCATACTCGCCCGGCCGCATGACCGCGCCTGACACCTGAATCCGGTTTTCGTACCGGTTTAGAATTTCGCCCGTTGTATACCGGTCGCCCGATTGGGGAACAAAAGTCGCGATTTGTTCCTGGGTAATGGTGGAAATCCGCAACTCGCGGGGCGTATTCCGGCGCAGCGTCAGCGAAAACGTATAGGCCCGATCGGTAAAACCGCCCGCGAAACTCAGGACGTTTTTGAGCGTCTCGCCGGGCTTCACTTCGTAAACGGCCGGCCGCTTGACCTGCCCGAGCATTTCCACCCGCACGCCGTAATCATTCACCCGGATTACGTCCTGATCCAGCAGCCGAATGTCGTCCTTTTTGTCGGCCCGCAGCAGGTAATCATACAGGTCGATGGTGCGGATCACCCGGTTATTCCGGATCACCTGAATGTTTCGGAACGACCCGGTTTCGGGATTGGGGCCACCCGCCAGATACAGCGCGTTGAAGGCCGTTGCCAGCGACGAAATGGTGTAGGTGCCCGGCATGACCACCTCACCCACCATCGTGACATGAATGCTGCGAATATTGCCCAGCGTCACGGTCGCGTAGGTGCCGCTGCCCGGCCGGTTCAGGCCCTGATACGCCTGTCGCAGCCGTCCGACGATCCGTTGTTCGGCCTGTTCGATGGTGAGGCCGCTGACGAAAATGGGCGCCAGGTTCAGCATCCGCACCGAGCCTTCGGGACTGACGGGCAGCCGGAAGCTTTCGGTCGAATTTCCGTAAATTTCCACCACCAGTTCGTCATCGGGTCCGACTACGTAATTGCGGGGCGTGGCAATCCGGAGATTCGGCTCGAAGGTCAGCGTCGTGCCTTTAAAAAGCGATGAACCAAAAATGTAAGGACGCCGGATCGTATCGCGTCGCAGCAGACTCAGGCTGTCGTTCAGCAGGTAAGAACGTTGCGAGAGGCTGCCCTGTTGCGCCCGGTTGAATAACGTATCGGCGGAGGATTGCCCGGGGCGGTTGGATTGCTGCTGTCTGATTTTCGCCATGCGCTGCCGCATTTTGGCAATGTCGCTCAGGGTGTAGCCCTGCGACATGGCGGCTTGTTCGATCTGCATTTCGGTCAATCCGCTGCTCTGGGCCCGCTGGTAAAATTCAATAATCTGCTCATCGTTCAGCTGATCGGCCCGCGAGGGCTGCTGGGCAAAACCGGTGGTGGCTGCCATCAACAGAAAAAAGAAAGACAGCCCGGGAAGTTGCCGGAGCCACAAAAACAGAAAAGATCGGTGCGTTGACAAATAAGTTTGTGCGCTGCTATGATTCATGCAGTAAAAAGAATCTGACTCACAAAGGTACGAATTGATTGATTGTCTGTTGCTTTTTATAGTCAACGGTCTAAAAGTGGCTTTTTATTCAAAAAAACCGCTATTTCGCCCACCGGTTTTTCCTTAATTAACGGATGAAATAGAACTTAATCAAGATGGCTTTACTAAAATCTGTGCGTGGAATCTCGCCGAAAACGGGGGAAGAATGCTGGTTTGCCGAAAACGCAACCGTTGTCGGCGAAGTGGTGATGGGGCGGCACTGCACCGTCTGGTTTAACGCCGTGGTGCGGGGCGATGTCAATTCCATCACGATGGGTGACTATTGCAACGTGCAGGACGGGGCCGTGATTCATTGCACCTATCAGAAATTCAAAACCACCATTGGCAGCTACGTTTCCATTGCCCACAACGCCGTTGTGCACGGTTGTACCATCGAAGACAAGGTGCTGATCGGCATGGGCGCTATTGTGATGGACGGGGCGGTGATCGGAACCGGCTCCATTGTTGCCGCCGGAGCGATCGTTACCCAGCATACGGTGGTGCCGCCTGGTACGATTTATGCCGGAAATCCTGCCCGGTTTTTGAAATCCGTCACCCCCGAACTGGGCGAAGTGTTTATGCGGACGGCGAATAATTACGTTATGTACGCTCAGTGGTATGAACAGGAATAAACTTCGGGGCCAATAAAATTGCACGGAACTCGTTTAGTGCGTATTTTTGTTTGAAATTAGTCTAAATAGCCACTAAAATCTAGTTTGGCTGATTTAGAACGCATGCGTTTTCCCCAGTGTCTGGCTTCTATAGGAGCCTCCACGTCCTTACTGCTATGTTGGATTCAATCTCCTCGGTCACGACAGCCCGCGCAAAACTGGAAGAATATCTGCTGAAAAAGGGCCTGCGCCGGTCATCGGAGCGGTTTGCCATTCTGGAAGAAGTCTACTCCCGCGATGATCATTTTGACGCGGAGGATCTTTATCAGGCCATGCAGCAACGCTCGTTTGCGGTGAGTCGGGCCACGGTTTATAACACCCTGGAAGTGCTGGTCGATTGCGGTTTGGTGCGTAAAAACCAGTTTGGGGATGAGGATAATACCAAAAGCCGATTTGAAAAAGCCCTCGGACGGCAGCAGCACGCCCATTTGATCTGTGTGAACTGCCACCGGGTGATCGAATTCTGCGATCCGCGTTTGCAGTTGATCAAGACCACGGTGGGCAATACGCTGCAATTTCAGGTGGAGTCGCATTCGCTGGTTTTTTACGGTGAATGCTCTGATCCGGTTTGTGTTGCGCGAACGAAAGCCGCTGCGGCTGCCAGTAATTAGGCTAAGAAGGCATGTCTACGTTACCTGGAAATAAAGGAAGAAATCTTCCATGTTGCATTAAAACGCCAGACCGCTTCAACGAATACCTGATCGTGGTCACTCGCTGACGGCTTCTTTTTCCTTCTTCATATCCCGGCGGGCGTTGATGTAGCCCCGAATCACGGTGAAGGTCGTAACGGCCAGGAAGAAAATAATGATGTAGTGGACGTAGTCGACGATCCACGGGAATTTCTCACCAAAATAAAAACCGCCCCCGACCAGCGACACCACCCAGATGGCTCCGCCAATGATGTTGTAGAGCATAAAATGCCGGAAATTCATCCGGATCAAACCGGAAAGAATGGGCGCAAACGTTCGGACGACCGGCAAAAACCGGGCGACAATCAGGGTGCGACTGCCGTATTTCAGGAAGTACTCGCGGGTGGTTTCGATGTATTTTTTCTTGAAAAACAGCGAATCCGGCCGGTTTTGCAAGCGGTCGCCAAAATACCGCCCGGTCAGATACCCCGTCAGTGAGCCGACCACGGCAGCGCCGAAAATGCAAATCAGCAGCAACGGCAGCGGAACCGCCAGAATTTTGGTGCCGGCAAAAACGCCCGAGAGAAACAACAGGTAATCGCCCGGCAGGAAAAAGCCGAAGAAAATGCCGTTTTCAACAAAAATAATGAGGGTAATCAATACCAAACCGCCTGTCCGAATGATCTCCTCGGAATTGAGTAAGTATTGGAAGAATTCGGCGATCTGATTCATGGTTGAATGAGTGAATAAGCGATTTAGCGATTGAGTGAACAGATAGCGCAGTTAAAACATGATTTCGATCGTATTCACTCAATCATTCAGTCGCTCAATCACCAATTAAATATACTCCGCTAGCTCGAGCCAGCGGTCGGATTTTTCGGAAATTTGTTGGTCGATTTGCTCAATTTCCCGGGCCCACACGGTTAGCTCTTCGTGGCTGCCGGTTCCACTGTTCAACTGACCCAATAAACCGCTTTTTTGTTCCTCAAGTTCCTCAATTTCTTTTTCTAACGCTTCGTATTCGCGCTGTTCCTTAAACGAAAGCTTCCGTTTGGTTTCGGGGGTTGACACCGCCGGCGCGGGCCGGGATTTTTCGGCCGGTTTTCGCTCGGCGGACGCGCTGGCTTTGCGTTCGCGGTAGTCGGTGTAATTGCCCGGAAAGTCGGCCACTTTGCCGTTGCCTTCGAAAACAAAGGTGTGATCGACCAGCCGATCCATGAAATAACGGTCGTGCGACACGAGCAGTATGCAACCCGGAAAATTGAGCAGAAATTCTTCAAGCACGTTGAGCGTCGTGATGTCCAGATCGTTGGTCGGTTCATCCAGAATCAGGAAGTTCGGATTTTGCACCAGCACCAGCAGCAACTGCAACCGCCGTTTTTCGCCCCCCGACAGCTTGTGCACGTAGTCGTACTGCTTGGCGCGGTCGAACAGAAAGTGTTGCAAAAACTGCGAAATGGTAACGGTTTCGCCGGTTCCCAGTTTAATGACCTCGGCCACTTCCTGCACCACGTCGATCACCCGCTGGTTGTCCGGGATCACCAAGTCCGACTGCGTGTAATAGCCGATTTTGACGGTTCCGCCCGTCACAATTTTGCCGGAATCGGGGCGGAATTCGCCGGTAATCATGTTCAGCAGGGTGGTTTTGCCCATCCCGTTCTTGCCGATGATGCCAATGCGGTCGTTGCGCCGGAACGTGTAGGTGAAATGGTCGAGCAGCACGTTCTCACCAAATCGCTTGCTCACATTTTCAAGCTCGATGATCTTGCTGCCGAGCCGCTGCGTCCGGATGTTGAGCTCCAGTTGGTCGTTGTTCAGCCGCTGGTGCGCCTTGTCCTTCACGTCTTCGAAGGCGTCGACCCGGTATTGCGCCTTGGTGCCTCGGGCTTTGGGTTGCCGGCGCATCCAGTCCAGCTCGCGCCGGAAAAGATTTTTTGCCTTATCGACTTCAGCCGCAAAAACCGCCTGCCGCTCGGCTTTCTTTTCCAGAAAATAGGCGTAATTGCCTTTGTAGCTGAACAGCGTCTGCTGGTCGAGCTCGACGATCTGGTTGCAAACGCGGTCCAGGAAATACCGGTCGTGCGAGACGAGCAGGAGCGTGGCGTTGTTGGTCGACAAATAATTTTCGAGCCATTCGATGGTTTCCAGATCCAGGTGGTTGGTCGGTTCATCCATGATCAGCAAGTCCGGATTTTCGATCAGCACCTGCGCCATCGCCACCCGTTTGCGCTGCCCGCCCGAAAGCGTCGAAACCGGCTGGGTAACGTCGTGGATACCCAATTGCCCCAGAATCTGCTTCATCTGCGTCTCATAATCCCAGGCCTGGAGCGTCTCCATCTGCTGCATGGCGCGGTCGAGGGCCTCCGGGTTATCGGCGAGCAAGGCTTTTTCGTACTGCCGGATCGCGGTCAGGGCCGGATTATCGCCCGCCAGCACCACTTCGATCACCGTTAGAGCATTGTCCAGTTGCGGTTGCTGATCCAGAAAGCCGACCGAAATGTCTTTTCGGATGCTGACCAGCCCTTCGTCGGGCGGCATTTGCCCGTACAGAATCGACAGCAGGGTGGACTTGCCGGTGCCGTTTGCGCCGACGATGGCTACTTTATCCCCCCGGCTCATTCCGAACGTCACGTTCCGAAACAACCATTTGTCGCCGAAGGATTTGGAGAGGTTTTCTGCGGATAAATAATTCATTGTACGGCAAAGATACACAACCCGGTCTGGATCGCCGAAGCCATTCGCTGGCTAAACTGCGTAAACGTCCGTTGTTACCCGGATTCCGGATACGGTATGATAGAATTTTCGGACGAAAAGTGGTAACTTTCCGGTCGGTTTCCCTTTGTATAGTTTAAAAGCTTAATCTATTAACCCAATTCATGCGAAAAATCATTGCTCTGGTTGGCCTGGCGTGTATACTTTCAGCAAGTGGTCAGGCGCAGGTGCCTGACGATGTGAAACAGTCTTATACTCAACCCATTCCCGGCAGTGCGCTGGTGTATGACATGGTGGCGATTCCGGGCGGAACGCTTACAATGGGGAGTCCGGCCAACGAAAAAGGCCGCAAGGCCGACGAAGGCCCGCAACACAAGGTGGCCATCGAACCCTTCTGGATGGGGAAGCTGGAAGTGACCTGGGATTTGTTCGATTTGTTTGCGTTCAAGAATATGGAAAAGGAGATGGCCAACCGAACCCCCGGTTTTGATCTGGCCAAAACCGATGCCGCCACGCGGCCGAGTCCGCCGTACGTGGATATGTCGTTCGGGATGGGCCGGGCCGGTTATCCCGCCATCAACATGACGCAGTATTCGGCCATTCACTTCTGCGCGTGGCTCTACGCCAAAACCGGTATTTTTTACCGGCTGCCGACCGAAGCCGAGTGGGAATACGCCTGCCGGGCCGGAACCGCAACGCCGTATTCATTCGGGGCGGATGTCAAAAAACTGGGCGAATACGCCTGGTTCAGCGGCAACAGCGACGGGTCGTACAAGCAGGTTGGCAAAAAGAAAGCCAATCCGTGGGGGCTGCACGACATGCACGGCAACGTGATGGAATGGACGCTCGACCAGTATTATCCGGATTATTACGCGAAGAAAGCCAAAGGCGAGGTCAAAGAACCGTATGCCAAAGTAACGCAGTTGTATCCAAACGCCGTTCGGGGCGGCTCGTGGGATGATGCCCCGGAAGTGTTGCGCTCGGCTGCCCGAACGCCGTCGGCTCCGGCCTGGAAAATGCTCGACCCCCAGGCGCCAAAAAGTGAGTGGTGGCTGACCAGCGCGTCGTTTGTTGGTTTCCGGGTTGTTCGGCCCGCCAAAAAACCGTCGGACGAAGAAATCAAGGCGTATTATAACCCGCCTTTGATTGAAGAGTATTAACGTGAACCTGTTGTAGAGTACCTGTTATCAGACATTATACCACTTCTTTCTAAACTTTTTCCTTATGTCAAACGAATCAAACCGCCGGGACGCCGGCCGCCGGGAGTTCCTGAAGCAATCCGGCCTCTTAACGGGCGGTGCCCTGTTGACGACACTGCCTTCTTTGGCAGGCGCTTACGGTTTTCATAATTCGGCCGACGATGCCATCAAAGTGGCGCTCATTGGCTGCGGTGGCCGCGGAAAAGGGGCTGCTCTTCAGGCTCTGAAAAGCAAGCAAAATGTTAAAATCGTGGCGATGGCCGATGCGTTCCGCGATCAGTTGGACGACGCCTATAAAGTCTTGAATCAGAATCCAGAGCTGGCGAAGCGGGTCGATGTGCCGGACGATCGCAAATTCGTTGGGTTTGATGCCTACCAAAAAGCCATTCCGCTGGCCGATGTGGTCATTCTGGCGACTCCTCCGGGTTTCCGGCCGATGATGTTTGAAGAAGCCGTGAAGCAGGGCAAACACATCTTCATGGAAAAACCGGTCGCGACCGACGCCCCGGGTGTTCGTCGGGTGCTGGCGGCTGCCGAAGAAGCCAAGAAGAAAAAACTGAACGTGGTCGTCGGTTTGCAGCGCCACTACCAGCCCAACTACCGGGAGATGATTAAACGCATTCACGACGGTGCGCTGGGCGACATCGTGGGCGGATCGGTTTACTGGGTGAGCGGGGGCGTTTGGGTGAAACCCCGTCAGGCCAACCAGACCGAAATGGAACACCAGATGCGGAACTGGTACTATTTTAACTGGCTCTGTGGGGATCACATCAACGAGCAGCACATCCACAACATCGACGTGGCCAACTGGGTGAAAAAAGGCTATCCGGTTTCGGCGCAGGGCACGGGCGGTCGTCAGGTGCGCACCGGCAAAGAACACGGCGAAATTTTTGACCACCACATCGTGGATTACGTCTACGAAGACGGAACGCTGATCAACAGCCAGTGCCGCCACTACGAAGGAACCTTCAGCAAAGTGGACGAGCAGTTCGTCGGTACGAAAGGCCGCGTCGATTCTTTTGGGCGGCAAAGCATCCTGAAAGATTACAAAGGCAACTCGATTTACACCCACAACGGCAAAGGCGATGGCGATCCGTACCAGATCGAACACGACGAATTGTTTGCGGCCATTGCCAAAAACGAATACAAATTCTGGGATGCCGAAAACGGCGCGAAAAGCACGATGACGGCGCTCATGGGCCGGATGGCAACGTATTCCGGTAAAATGGTGAAATGGGACGAAGCCCTGAATTCGAACATCGACCTGTTCCCGGAAAAACTGGCCTGGGATGCCAAACCAAAAGTGCTGCCGAATGCCGACGGTTATTATCCGGTTGCCGTACCGGGCAAAACCGTAGCGGTGTAGCTAGTCTGATCGTCTGAACTCGGATTCATCTGCGTAATCCGAGTTCAGACTGTTCAACACGCTCAGCCTCGTCTTCGGCAGGCTTTCCGGGTATTCATCCCGCAGGAAGGCAATAATATTTTCCCGGATAAAACAGCGCAGATCAAAGCTTTCGGGCGCGTTTCGGGAGGACGTCAGAATCCGCAGAACCACACAGGTGGGTTGCGTATCCGTCACCTGAACGGCGCAGACCTCCTTGTCCCACAGCGGATTATTTTCCACCAGCTCCCTGGCTTTTTCCCGAATCCGGTCAACCGGGACCGTATAATCCAGGTACAGCATCACCGTTCCCAGGACCGAGGCATTCGACCGGGTCCAGTTCTGGAACGGTTTTTCGATGAAGTACGTAATCGGCAGAATCAGCCGCCGACGGTCCCAAACCCGCACGACCACGTTCGTCAGGTTGATCTCCTCAATCCGGCCCCACTCACTTTCGACCACCACGGCGTCATCGACCCGGATTTGTTGCGTAAAGGCAATCTGAATACCGGCCAGCAGGTTGGCGATGGTTCGCTGGGCGGCAAAACCGATCACCACGGAGGCAATACCGGCCGAGGTCAGGAAGCTTAATCCAATTTTCCGGCCCCCGTTAAACGACAGCAACAGCACCGAAAAACCGACCACAATCACCACAATCGAGACGAGTTGCCGGACAAAGACAATTTGCGTAACGAATTTCCGAAGGTGCAGATTAATGTCATTGGTGGTGTCGTACCGGCGGATAATCAGCCGCTCGACCACTTTCAGCAATTGCACAACCAGCCAGGTAGTGGCAATCACAAACGCCACTTCGGCGGTTTTGGTAGCAAACGGAAACCGCTGGAAAGACCGCTCCTGAAGGTTGGTGATGATCAGGAAAAACAGCGACGGAACAAAGAAATAAAACGCATTCCGAACGTACTGGCGCAGCAAACCGAGCACTTCGACGTGGCGTCGGCGGAGAATCATCCGCACGGTCTGGGCGACGATGAAATTAACCAGTAAGCCGGTGCCAATGGATACGGCCAGCAACAGCCAGCCCGAAATTTTTCGATTGTGTCGTAACCAGCGGTCAAGCTCGGTACCGATCAGCCCGAAGTTGTCCCAAAAATCTGTCCAGTTCATGGTTTTCTAAGAGGAGTTCCTTTATAAAAGCCCCGGAAGCCGGAAATTGTTGCCCGGTTTCGAGAAAGATTTTACGACAGAATCCTACAATTCCCGCATCCAGTAAACCATCGGTTTGGCCGTTGAGTGGGTTTCCCCCAGATCGGGCCATTCCATCAGGCTCCGCAACGCCGGTTCTTTGCGGTACCCTCGTTTAGCCCAGAAAAGGTCATTGGGACGGTAATCACCCGGTTTGGCCGGGTGATTACCGGGCCGTTCGACGGCACAGAAGCAGGCGGTTTTGAACGTACCAAAACGGCGGGCGTGGGCTTCGCGCTCGTCGAAAAACCGGTGTCCCAGTCCCAAACCCCGGTAGTCCGGAAGCAGGATGCTTTCACCAAAGTAAAAAACCGTGTTGAGGTCAAAAGCGGTTTCCTCAAACGGTTTTCGGATGTCGGCCGTTTCGTCGCTCAGGGGGATGCAGGTGGTTGCACCAACCAGCAGTTCGCCGTCGTAAACCGCAAACAAAAAAGACCGCTCCGATTGGGCATAGGTTTTCAAGTACGCTTTCTCGTAATCGGGCGTGCCTTCGTAGAGGTAGGGAAAAGCGCGGAAAACCGCCATGCGCAGAGCCGCCAGATCGTCAAAAACCGTCTCGATTTCCGGGCCTCTTTTCGTACTGAACGTTACGGATTCCATTCGATGCGGTTTTTCAGGAAACCGCCCGAATCCACTGCGGCAGGTTGTAATAGGTCGTCACGCGGGTGATTTTATCGTCGGCAACCTCCAGAAAGGCCGCAGCCGGAACGACATAAGGTTGGTTTTTGGCCGCAGGCAGGCCGTCTTCCGCTTTTTTATACACACCGTTGACGACAAATTCGACGGCCACGCGCTGGCCCGTCGGTTCGGTGAAGAAAACCATGTCCGTCAGCTTCTCGTCGTAGGAGTCATCCATGTGGTGGACAAAGGCCGTAAACTTTTCGAGGCCCATGCGCGCTTCGCCCTGGTTGGGTTCGTGCCGGATGTCGGGCGAAACCAGCGCCAGCATGCCGGTCCAGTCTTTCTGATTAAAGCACTCGTAGTATTTTTTCACAACGTCTACAGCAGCCATTGATGCAAGTGGGGTTGGTTTGCCGCAAAGATAGGAAGGATGACGTTGTCCAATTTAAAAATAATCAGCAGGCAAGCGATTATACCGTTGCCTGCTGACTTACATCAGCAGCGGTTTTACCACTTTTCCGTGGACATCCGTCAGCCGGTACCGGCGGCCCTGGTGCTTGAAAACCAGCTTTTCGTGATCGACGCCCATCAGGTGCAGGATCGTGGCCTGAAAATCGTGCACATGAACGGGATCTTTCGCCACATTGTAGCCGAACTCGTCGGTTTCGCCGTAAACTATGCCTTTCTGAACGCCCGCGCCCGCCATCCAGACCGTGAAACAACGCGGGTGGTGGTCGCGACCGTAGTTTTCTTTCGACAGTTTGCCCTGCGAGTAATTCGTCCGGCCAAACTCACCGCCCCAGATCACCAGCGTGTCGTCGAGCAAACCGCGCTGTTTCAAATCCATAATCAGGGCCGCCGACGCCTGATCGACGCTCTTCGTCTGAATTTTAATGTCGTTGGGCAGATTTCCGTGCTGATCCCAGCCCTGGTGGTACAGCTGCACAAATTTGACGTCTTTTTCGATGAGCTTGCGGGCCAGCACGCAATTGGCGGCAAACGTCCCCGGTTTTCGCGAATCCGGGCCGTAGAGGTCAAAAATGTAATCCGGTTCCTTCGAAATATCGAGCGTTTCGGGCACCGACGTCTGCATCCGGTAGGCCATCTCATACTGCGCCATCCGGTTGTTGATTTCCGGATCGAGCACTTGTTTGTACTGCTCCTGATGCAGCTTGCCGAGGTAATCGAGCATCCGGCGACGGCTGGTTTTGCCGATGCCCGGCGGGTTGTTCAGGTAATAAACCGGGTCGGGACCGGAGCGAAACACCACGCCCTGGTGCACCGACGGCAGAAAACCGTTGCTCCACAGCTTGGCGTACAGCGGCTGATCACCGTCGCGGCCTTTCGAGAGCAGCACGACAAACGCCGGTAGATTCTGGTTGTCGGAGCCCAAACCGTAGCTGGCCCAGGAGCCGAACGAGGGCCGACCCGCCTGCTGGGAGCCGGTCTGGAAAAACGTCACCGCCGGGTCGTGGTTGATGGCTTCGGTGTGCATCGACCGGATGAAACACAGGTCGTCCGTAATCCGGGACGTGTACGGCAGCAGCTCGCTGACCCACATCTGGCTGTGGCCGTGTTTGGCAAACTTAAACTTGGAAGCCGCCAGCGGAAACCGGCTTTGCCCGGCAGTCATGCCCGTCAGCCGCTGCCCCTTCCGCACCGATTCGGGCAAATCCTGGCCCCACATGGTTTCCAGTTTGGGCTTGTAGTCGAACAGGTCCAGTTGCGAGGGCGCCCCGCTCTGGAACAGGTAGATCACCCGTTTCACCTTCGGCGAAAAATGCGGTTTTCCCGGTGCCCGGTTTTCTTCACTGCCCGCCAGGGCTTTTGCGGGGTTGAGCAGCGACGCGAGCGCCATAGCCCCCAAACCGGCGCTGGTTTTACCCAGAAAATTCCGGCGGCTCAACTGATCGTGTATTTCGTCTTCCAGGTTGTGCATGACCTTCAAATTTTGGCTCCTTAACGCTTCTTTCTCCGCCTGGCTTTGTGAAATAGCTTTGAATTGTTTCGCGGAGTTGAGCGGAGATGTTACCGTTTGATAATGGCTTCGTCAACGTTCATGATGGTGCTGGTGACCACCGTCCAGGCTGCTAGTTCGGCAGCCGGCAGGGTTTTATCGACCGGGTATTCACCAACGCCCAACAGTTCCGTCACCCGTTTCGGATTGCTCCTGAAATCCGCCAGTTCTTCCGCGTACAACTGCTTCATCAAATTCACTTCCGCCGGGCGAACCGGGCGACTCGTCACGGCTTTGAACACATAACCAATGAGCTGTTCATCCCGCAACCCTTTCTCCAGGGCTTTTTGTCCCAACACGCGGGCGGCTTCCACAAACTGCGGATCATTGAGCGTCACCAGCGCCTGCAGGGGCGTCGAGGTTTTTTGCCGTTTGACAATGCAGGTGTGCCGCTCCGACGCGTCGAAATTGAGCATCATCGGCGGGGGTGAGGAGCGTTTCCAAACCGTATACAGGCTCCGGCGGTAGAGGCTGTCGCCGTGGTTCTGCACGTAACTAACCGCGTTCCGGGTGGCCAGCGCTTCCCAGATTCCGGCGGGCTGGTAGGGATGTACGCTCGGACCACCAATTTTTTCGGAGATCAAACCGCTGGCGGCCAGGGCGATATCCCGCACCTGCTCGGCCGACATCCGGTAGCTGGGTCCGCGCGAGAGCAGCGAGTTATCCAGATCCGCTTCCAGTTTTTGGGGATTGGCCGCCGATGACTGGCGGTAGGTGGCCGACATCACGATCAGTTTTTGCAGAGCTTTGGCGTTCCAGATGCCCGACGCGCCCGCACCGTCCCGGAACCGAACCGCCAGGTAATCCAGCAATTCGGGATGCGAGGGCAGATTACCCTGGTTGCCGAAATCGTCACTGCTTTTGACCAGACCCTGGCCGAAATACTGTTGCCAGAACCGGTTGACCATCACGCGGCTGAACAGCGAATTATCGGGGTGGAGCAGCCATTTGGCGAGTCCCAGCCGGTTTTTCGGATACTCCGCCGGGAACGCCATGAACTGGGTCGGGGTGGCCGGTTTTACTTCCTCGCCCGGCGCGTCGTATGCGCCCCGCTTCAGCAGGTAGGTTTTCCGGGGGAATTTCCGCTCCTTCATCACCATCACCTGATCGGAATTGTTATTCAACACCAGTTCTTCTTCCCGCAAGTTCTGAAATTCTTTAAAGGCTTTGCGGTAGGTCGAATCGTGCGTGGTGACGTAATACGTATACAAACCGGCCCGCTGTGCCGCCGTGCGTTTGGCCGCCGGGGTGTAGAGAGCCGTGGTCAGCGCATCCGGCTGATCGGCCAGCTTCGGAATTTCCAGCGCGGTCAGGCTGCGGTTGTATATCCGGAGTTCGTCGATGGCGTAATCCTTGATGTAGTGGTCGTGGATGCGGCCAATGAGAAACGGCGAACCCGACCAGTTTTTGCCGTTTTTGCCCCGGTCGATGCTGTGCACCAGGTGGTCGGTCACCACGCGCAGGGGCGCCGGTTTTCCGTCCAGATACAGGTTGATGCCACCCGCCCGGCCCGACCCGTCGTAGGTCATCGTCAGGTGAAACCATTGTTTGTAGCGGATCTTGCCGACGGTTTCCAGATCGAGGCTGTTGTCGGGCCAGACGTGGTTCATCGTCACCTTAAACCGGCCGTCTTTCAGCAGTTCAAGTTCGTAGCCCCGGTTTCCGTCAAACGGCCCGTTCGATTTACCCAGCAACATGCCTTCGGTACCCGGTTTGGCGACGTTGAGCCAGGCGCTGACCGTAAACGGCTCATTCTGCTCAAAAAAACCGACTTTCCGGGGCAACTCAATGTTGCTGTCGCCGATCAGATACCGCGCCATTCCCACCCGGCCTTTGATCCGGTAGGGCAGGCTTTCCGGATCGCCCGCCAGCCGCGCCGGGAGCGTGTCGTTCACCTGGTTCCAGAAGGCGTTGCGGGGGTCTTTCTCCAGCTCTTCGCGGGTTTTCGGAACCACCGGTTTTTTCAGCTCCGGCAGACCCAGCTTTTTCCGGCGTTCGTCCTCCTGCTTCTTGGCCTCGAATTCTTTTTTGCGCTCGGCGTCCTTAATTTTCTTTTCTTCCGACCGTTCGTAGGCTTTAAAATCCAGCCGGTCGGCTTCATCAAAGGTATAGTGCGCCACCAGCCCTTCGTCAATCGACGATTTCGGGGTCCGCTCGGCCTGACTCAGCCACGGGCCAAACGCCTGCTGGTATTCCGGGCGATTCGGATTGAGTCGCTGGTGCACCGGTTTGATTTTTCCGCGGATAAACTTTAGTTGTGCTTCGGTCGCCGAGGAGGTAAGCGTGATCGTCGGAGCCGGTTCGCCGTTGTACGGGATCTGGCCGCGCTCGTTGTTGTTGTTGAAAAACGCAAACAGCGAATAATAATCCTTCTGGCTGATCGGATCGTATTTGTGATCGTGGCAGCGGGCGCACTCGACGGTCATGCCCAGCATCGCTTTCCCGAACGTATTCACGCGGTCGGCGACGTATTCCACCCGGTATTCCTCGTCCACAATCCCCCCTTCCTGACTCTGCTGGTGGTTGCGGTTGAAGGCCGTAGCCAGCAGCATGTTTTGCGTCGGATTCGGGAGCATATCGCCCGCCAGTTGCCAGGAAATGAATTTATCGAACCGCAGATTTTTGTTGTAGGCCGTGATGACCCAGTTGCGGTAGGGCCACATCGTCCGCAAGCCGTCGTCCTGATACCCGTGCGTGTCGGCGTAGCGGGCCGCATCCAGCCATTCGGCGGCCTGGCGTTCGCCATAATGCGGGCTGCGGAACAAGCGATTCACGACCTTTTCGTAGGCGTTGGGCGAGGTATCAGCCAGAAAGGCATCCACTTCTTCAACGGTCGGCGGCAAACCGGTCAAATCCAGCGTCACCCGGCGCAGCAAGGTCGCTTTGTCGGCTTCGGCGTTGGGCGTCAGGCCTTTTTCTTCCAGTTTTTTAAGAACAAAGCGGTCAATTTCGTTTTTGACCCACTTCTCATTTTTCACGTTCGGAACGTCCGCCAGCGTGGGCGAAATAAGGGACCAGTGCGGTTTGTATTCCGCGCCCTGCTCAATCCAGCGCACCAGCAACGCTTTCTCTTCATTCGTCAGAATCAGGTTCGATTCGGGCGTCGGCATCCGGTAGTCCGGGTCGTTGGATACAATGCGGTGGTAGGCTTCGCTCTTCGCCAGATTGCCGGGCACGATGGCGGTATGGCCACTTTTTGCCAACGCTTCGTAAGCGCCCTCGGGCGTATCCAGCCGCAAACCGGCTTTTTGCTTGGCCTGATCCGGGCCGTGGCAGGCAAAGCAGCGGTCGGACAGGATGGGCTTGATGTGCAGGTTGTAATCAACTTTTTCGGGCAGCTGGCTTTCCAGGGCAACCAGCTCGGCCGGTTTTTCAACACTGCGGCCACACGCGCTCCAGACAGCCACCGAAAAAAAACCGGCAGCTGCGCTCACGAGCAGTGATTGAAATCGTATGTCGGTAAATTGACGCATACGAGGAAAAGGAGTTAAGAAAAAAGTGCAATGAATCTACAAAATTATATAAAAATAGTGCAGAAATCAACCAGTTTGAATGCCAAAAAGTGTACTATTTTGACATTGCTGCCCGTTATTTGGCTTTTTCGGGTTCAGCCGCGGCCGAATCGGCTTTGGTAAACTGAGCGATTGAACTTTCGCCCAGACCCATGTTGATTTCCAGGTTGGGCATGGCTTTTTTCAAGTCGGCCACGCCCGCATCGGTCACTTTCGTTTGCCAGAGGTAGACGGTTTTCAGGTTTTTCAGCCCGGCCAGTTCTTTCAATCCCGCATCAGTTATGGCGGTGCCGTAGAGGTTCAGGTATTCCAGATACGGCAGGTTTTTCAGGTTTTTGAGACCGGCGTCGGTGACCTTCGTTTGTTCCAGATGCAGTTTTTGCAGGTTTTTCAACTGCGCCACCTGCGCCAGCGTGGCGTCGGAAACTTCCGTATCACCCAGTTTCAGCCAGACAATCTGCTGGCTCAGTTTTGGCAGGGCGGCAGCCTGCGCATCGCCGAAAGTGCGGGCGTTGACGGCGCTTACTTCCAGCTGGTTCTGCTCTTTCGACAGCGGTAAAATCAGCAACCCGGTTTTTTTCAGGTCGGCAAGGGCTTTCGGGTCGGCCGCGGGGAGTTTCATCGTCAGCACCGGCGATTCGGGGGCCGGGCCACTGGCGGCAACCGCTTGTCCACCCGTTGCACTGCCCGCGCCCAGCGACGCCAGAGCCGGTTTTACCTGATCCGTCACGTTCAGTTCGGCCACTTTTTTGTCGAAAGGCGCACCCTGGTTGATCCACCACGACAGCAGGGCAATCTGATTTTCGGTCAGCTGCGGTTTCCCCTTGGGCGGCATGTGGTTATCGTCTTCTTCCGGCAGCAGGCAAACTTTCACCAGCTTGCTCTGGTCGGCTTTTCCGACGACCAGAATGGGACCGTCTTCGCTGCCTTTTTTGATCATTTCGGGCTTATCGAGCCGCAGATCACCTTTCGACTTTTCGGGATTGTGGCACTGCACGCAGCGGGTTTTCAGAATCGGATTGACAATTTGCTGGTACACCAGCGCCTGATTGACGTCGGTAATGACCGGAATGTCTTCCACGGTTTGTTCGCGGGGCGGAATGCCCGCCAGCGAGCGGAAGGGTTCGGGCGTGTATTGGGTCAGAAAATCGGAACCGTGCGTGAGCGAACCGCCTTCGTGACCAGCCGCCAGCAGCAGCAGCACGCCGATGCCCAAGGCCGGAAAATACAGCAATTGGCCCCAGCGGATGCGCGGACCGATCCGCTCGTGTTTAACGGCCCAGGCAATCCAGGCAAAAACCGCCACGCCGATGCCTTCCCACATGTGGGTGTTCAGGGTGTCGTCGTCGTAGCCACCGCCCAGCGACAGCAGGTAGCCCAGCACACAGGCCATCGTCGCGCTGACCGCCGACCAGAACAAAATGAGCGTAATCGTGTGGGAGCTGACCCGTTGCCGGCGCGTCACCCGGTCGAGTTCCAGCAAACCGGCAATCAGCAGAAATCCAATCGGCAAATGGACGATCAGCGGGTGAAACCGTCCGAAAAACAGCGCCCACTCGGAAGGTTGCGGAGCGGTAGCCTGCAATAGAATAAAAGAAGTCATTGAATCGATTAAGGCTGGGGAGTAGGATTAGTCTTGATGATGGGGTTGCTCATTCGCCCCAACCAGTGTGCATATTGATTCAGGCCGGACGGTAACGCTTCGGCCCGGCCTGAACGGTTTTAGACGCAACGCGGTGGTTCATTCCACCCGGAGACGCAAAGAAAACCCGTGCCTGATGGTCAACCCACCCGCTGAAGCTTCACGGGATACGTTTTCTGGGAAGCCCACTGCGGCACGTACACATTCTCGTCGCCGTCGACCAGCACATCGTGCGGGTGCAGAAAGGCCGTAGAAGCCATGTCTTTCCGTTGTTCTTCGAGCTTGCCGTCTTTATAAACCGGGGCCGAACCGCCCGGCGTCGACACCACTTTGTCGTTTTTGTCCAGAATCTGGATGTACCCGGAGTTCGGGTAGGCATCGGACGTGCTGCGGAAAACCGCCCCGTAAATCATGTCGCCGTGCAAAACCGGGCGGCAGATGTACGAACCGGGCAGTGCGATGGTCGAGAGATACTTCCCATCGAGCGTAAACCGTTTAAGGCAGTTGTGCCGCCGGTCGGTGATCAGCAGCGTCGGGTTGGCCTTGTTGCGCGTATCGACCAGAATCCCGTGGCAGCAGTCGAACTGACCGTTTTCGGAGCCTTTGCCGCCCCAGTGCCGGATGTATTTTCCCTTGGCGTCGTACTGCGTGATGTAGTTCAGGCCGTAGCCATCGGCCACGTAAATATCGCCGTTGGCGGGGTTGATGGCGGTTTCGGTGGGGATGAACTGCGTGGGGTAGGTGTACTTGCCGGTTTCTTTCGGATACTCCAGCGTCATCAGCACTTTGCCTTTCAGGTCGGTTTTGATCACCTGATGCCGGTTGTTATCGCAGATGAACAGAAACTGCTCCGCGCCTTCGTTCGACAGGGTTAAGCCGTGACCACCGGGGTAGCTGTTGCCCCAGGTTTCGATCAGTTTACCGGATTTATCGTAAATGATGATGTTGTTTTTGGTTTCGTTGGTCAGCAGAATCAGCCGGCCTTTGGCATCTTCCACCATCTCGTGGCAGTCGTTGACCGGATTTTTGCCCGCATCCAGAACGCCCCAGTTCGGCACCACGCGGTAGCGGTGCGCCCCGTGTCCGATCACCATTTCGTCGGCTCTGCGTTTTGCTCCGAAGTTGATATTGGGAATTACTAATCCGACGGCGGTTGCGGCAGCGGCCTGGCCGAGGAACGTGCGTCGGTTTACAGATTGAGAAGCCATAAGGTTACGTACAAATAGGGTTTTTGGAATTTAGATGGATCACGACAATTCAAGAAACCGCCCGGTATTGATGCCCCGGTCTTCCAGTTCAAACGAATTGTTTATAATAAGTTGGTGAATATACTGCCAAAGCGGGCGATTTGTCAACCAAAAACTCAGATCGACGTTCAGAACACTCTGTAAAAGATCGCCGGGGTAGTAATCTCCTTCGGCAAACAGGTTTTTATTTAGCCGTTCAGCCGCCAGCGGAATCAGATACGGAAGCGAGAGCGCGTTCCCGACCATCAGCCGGATGTCTTCCGTACCGAACTGGTCCAGGGGCGTTTGGCGCAGCGCCTGAATTTTCTGGAACTGACCATCCATAAACTCCGGTTCTTCCCAGTATTGATCTTCCAGCGTTTCGAGCGTTTGGGTTTGCCAGTTTTCGGCCATCGCGGTTCTCAGCATCATCAGCTTCTTTTTGCCCCAAAAGTACGGTCTTTGCGGGTGCCGGCCCGCAAATGGGCTGACGAATATACGGGCGCTTCGGCGGATCTGCTGCCGAAAAAAATATTTTTTCGCGGATGTGAGGTAATAAAATACAAACTTGTCTATGTTAAATACTAGCAGTTAGGCCATTGTTTGCATGCACCAGGGACCGTTCAGGGATGACGACAGAAAGGGAGAAAATTTGCCGCGGCTCCCGGCCAATTACCCGGCTGAACCCGCCGGAAAAGTAACGGACGACGAGTTGATTTTTCGGCAACTGTTCGCGCAGGAACCCCAAAAGGGGTGTGAGCTCTTGTTCCGCCGGTATTATGCCAACCTGGTCAACCACGCCGTGCGGTTTGTCTATTCCCGGGAAGTGGCCGAAGATCTGGTGGCCGAGGTGTACACGGCGTTCTGGCAGGACCGCCTTTTTGAGCGAATCACCACCTCCTACCGGGCTTATCTCTACCAGACGGTTCGGAACCGGGCCTACAATTACCTGCGGTGGGAATTGCACCCCGCCGACCCACTGGAGTCGCTCGGCAGCCAGCGCGCATCGGCCGTGCTGCAACCCGACGAGGTGCTGCATTTCAGCGAGCTTCACCAGAAAATCGAAGAAACGATTCAGGGCTTGCCTCCGCAGTGCAAACGGGCGTTTCTGCTGAGCCGGGTCGAAGGAAAAAAGTACCCGGAAATTGCCCGGGAGATGCAGATCAGCGGCAGCGCCGTCGAAAAGCTGATGATCAGGGCGCTGAACAAATTACGCCAGGAATTGAAAAGAGAATGGTTTATCAGCCTGCTTCCGGGCGTTCTGGCTTGTCTGGCTGGTCTATGTTGAACTTGTTATGGAACCCTCGCAGCTGAAACGGATTTTATTTGAATTTTTCGACGGAAAGGCCACGGCTTTTCAACGGAAATTCCTGGAAGATTGGCTAACCGACGAAGCCAATCTCGAAACGTATTACCAGTATCTGGACGAATGGGAAAGCCAGCACCCGCAGTTTGCCCCGGATCCGGAGAAAGCGCTGGTCGCTTACCAACGGGTGCTGGAAAATCAAAAACCGCCGGTTTCTCCGCCGAAAACCGTACCGGTTTCGTCACCGGGCCTTTTCCGGCACTGGCCGAACTGGCGCATTGCGGCTTCCCTTCTGCTGGTCAGTCTGGCCGGCGCGTATTTTTTCCGTTCGCAACTTTTGTACAAAACCTACCAGACGGCTTTCGGGCAAACCACGGTGCATCAACTGGCGGACGGAACCCAGGTGGCCCTGAATGCCAATTCCACCCTGCGCGTTCCCCGGTTTGGGTTCGGTTATAAAACCCGCGAAGTGTATCTGGAAGGGGAAGGCGAATTTAAAGTGACGCATACGGTAACCAACCAGCGCTTCATTGTCCGGACCGCCGACCGGTTTCAGGTCGAAGTCCTGGGCACCGAATTTGTGGTGTACGCCCGCAAAAAAGGCAAGCGCGTTTTTCTCAGCAAAGGGAAAGTCAAACTGGATCTGCCGCAGGGCCAGCAGCTTTACATGCGCCCCGGCAACGTAGTGACAATCACGAACTCCGGCAACTACCGGCTCACGCAGACCGGCACGGTCCGCCAGTATGTGGGCTGGAAAGACCACTGGTTTTACTTCGATAACACCTCCCTGGCCGACGTGGCCGATCAGATGCGGGAGCGGTTTGGCGTCGAGGTCGTGGTGGCCGACGCCCGGCTGGCGCAACGGCGGATTGCCGGCAACTTCCGGGCCGAGCAGGCCGATGATCTCTTCCAGATTTTATCCGAATTACTCAACCTGAACGTGGTGAAGAAAAACCACCGCATCGAATTGCAAGTGCCCTGATCTTCCTAACCCTTAACTAATTCCTGAATATGGTACGTACGTGTTTACAAAAAACCGTTCTGGTCACGCTGGTGGTGTTGAGCCACCAGCTGACCCGGGCGCAGCCCATCGTCCTGGCCCGGCAGTCCAACCGCCCGCTGATGCCGACCCAGACCGTTCCGTCGGCGGGTCAGAAAATGAAGGAAATCCTGACGGAGTTAAGCCGGGAGCACCAGGTCAGCATTTTGTTCGAGGAAACGACCGTCAGCGGCATCGTTGTTCCGGCGGGCGCTCGGTTCCGCTCCGGTAAGCTGGAAAAACAGCTTGAAACCCTGCTGAAACCCTACGATCTGATGTTTAAAAAGATCGGGAATCAGGCGTATTACATCGTTAAAAACCCGGCCCGGACAACGGCTGCGTCGCCGGTCGGGCCGGAACCGGTCAACGTTCCTCCGCTCCGGGAGCCGACGGCCGTGAACAGCCCGGTTTTTTCGCCCGCCCTGCCGGTGATAACCCTGGCCGACTTTACGGTGAGCGGAAAAGTAACGGGCGAAAACGGCGAAGGCCTGCCGGGGGTGAGCGTCGTTATCAGGGGAACCCAGCGCGGGACCGTCACCAACCCCGACGGCAACTACACGCTGTCGGTGCCGGAAAGCGGCAGTGGGGCCGTGCTGGTCTTTAGTTTTGTGGGGTACCTGTCGCAGGAAAAAACCGTCAGTGCCGCGACAACGATCAACGTGTTGCTGAAACCGGATGACAAGGTGCTCGAGGAAATCGTGGTGATCGGCTACGGAACCGCCCGCAAGAGCGACCTGACCGGCGCCGTCGGCACGGTGAAAGAAGCCGAACTGAAAGAACGGCCCACGGCTTCGCTCACCCAGGCGTTGTCGGGCCGGATGCCGGGGGTGCAGGTGAACACCAACTCGGGTCGCCCCGGCGGCCGGACCACCATCCGGGTGCGCGGGTTCAGCTCCATCAACTCCTCGAACAACCCGCTGTATGTGGTCGACGGGGTGATGCTTCCGCAGGGTGGACAGAATCAGTTCAGCTCGGCCATCGACTACATCAACCCCAACGACATCGTATCGGTGGAAGTCCTGAAAGATGCTTCCTCGACGGCTATCTACGGGGCCCGCGGTGCGAACGGGGTGATTCTGGTAACGACCCGAAAAGGCAAATCCGGCGAAGGGTCGCTGACCTACAATGTCGATTTCAGCGTCAACGCCATTGGGCCCAATCCGCCCAAAGTCCTGAATGCGCGGCAATACATGGCCGTGGAAGACCTGGCCTGGGCCAACATGGAAAAGTATGATCCGGCGGGCTGGGCGGCTGGCAAGTGGGCGTATCTGAACCCCAAACTGCGCCGGATCGACCCCCGCGTGTGGAACTCCGACGGCAGCCCCAAATACGACACGGACTGGTTCCGGGAAACCACCCAGAATAAGCTGTCGCAAAACCACCAGCTCGGTTTTAGTGGCGGCAACGACCGCACGCAGTATTCGATTTCGCTGGGCTACCGCGATGATCAGGGCCTGCTCAAGACGTCCTACATGAAGCGGTATTCGGGCCGGTTTACCATCGACGATCAGGTAAAACCGTGGCTGAAAATTGGCGGAACGCTGAGTTACAACAACCAGTCGGAGAATCTGGTGGACATCAACGACGCCGTGGCCCGCCAAATCGTGGAGGATTTTCCGTTTCTGCCGGTGCAATACGAAGACGGCACCTACGCCAACAACCGCGATTTCCCCTACGCCGAAGGAACGATGAGCTCGTACCACCGGCTGATGGGAACGAAGTACATTCTGAACACGCAAACCACGCTGGGCAGCCTCTACTCCAACATCAGTTTTGGGAAAGGACTGGAAATGCGCACCATCCTGGGCACGAATGTGCAAACCCAGGAAAATAATTATTCGGTGACCCGGACGCTGAACATCGGCGGAAACGGCAACGCGTCGTCCACCAACCGGAAGGAAACGTTCTGGTCGTTTGAAAACTACCTGACCTACAACAAGCAGATCAACGACAAACATTCGATCAACGCCCTGTTGGGGATTTCGTGGCAGGAAACCAACCTGTTCAGCATGAGCGCCAGCGTCAGCAATTTTGCAACGGATTACTTTGGCTTCAACAACCTGGGCGCCGGGGCGACCAATCCGGGGGTGGGCTCGGGGGCTTCCCGGTTTTCGTTCAACTCCTACTTTGGGCGGATCAACTACAGCCTGCTGGAAAAATATTTACTGACGTTTACGGGCCGGGCCGATGGCTCGTCGAAATTTGGGTCCAGCAACAAATTCGCGTTCTTTCCCTCGGCGGCTCTGGCCTGGCGGGCCTCGGAAGAAGAGTTCCTGAAAGGCAACTCGATCATTTCCAACCTGAAAGTGCGGACCAGCTTCGGCTTGACGGGCAACTCCGAAATTCCGCCGTATTCGTCGCTGTCGCTGCTGAGTTCGACCTACGCAACCATCTTTGGCGATTCGCGGGTGTCGGGAACGGGCATCAGCCGGCTGGCTAACCCGGATTTGCGCTGGGAAAAAACCGCCCAGACGGACGTGGGGGTTGAAATTGGTTTGTTGAAGGGCCGCATCAACCTGGAAGCCGACTACTATTACCGCAAAACCACCGACATGCTGCTGGATGCGCCGGTTCCGCGCACGAGCGGTTACGCCACGATCCGCCGGAACGTGGGTTCGATGGAAAATAAAGGCTTCGAGTTTGGTCTGAACACGGTCAACATCGACGCGGGCGGTTTTCAGTGGAACAGCACCCTGAATGTTTCGTTCAACCGCAACAAGGTACTGGCGCTGGCAACCCCGTCGGACATTTTCAACGTCGGTGGTCCGAACTTCACCAACCCGACCAACATCATCCGGATTGGCGAGCCGGTGGGGTCGTTCTGGGGCCTGACCCGGCTGGGCGTCTGGAGCGAAGCCGAGCGCGAAGAAGCCGCCCGGTTTGTGAGCTACCGGAACGGGTTGACGATTCTGCCGGGGGACATCAAGTACCTGGATGTGAACGGCGATCATGCCATTACCGACGCCGACCGCAGCATCATTGGCAACGGCAGCCCGAAAGCCTGGGGGGCGTTTACGAACACCTTCCGGTACAAGAACTTCGATCTGACGCTGGAATTGCAGTTCTCGTACGGCAACGACGTGATGGATCTTAATATTTCGACCAGCGAGGACCGGCAGGCGCTGGCCAACAGCTACACTTCCGTGCTGAACGCCTGGACTCCGCAGAACCAGAACAGTCCGATTGCGGAGATTCGCGAAACCCGGGCCGGTTACGTCCTGAACGTGGACAGCTACTGGATCAAGGATGGCTCGTTTCTGCGGGGCCGCAACCTGCTGTTCGGCTACACGTTCCCGGGCGTTGTGACGAATAAATTGAAGCTGAACCGGCTGCGGGCGTACGCAACCGTGCAGAATTTTTTCCTGCTGGTCAAAGACAAAATCATCGGTGACCCGGAAGTGACGCCGACGAACCAGGGCGATGGCAACAGCGCCTTCTCGCAGGGGATGATCTGGCACAACTACCCGAAACCGACAACCTATATGTTCGGCTTGCAGATTGGATTATAAGCAATTACGGGAGGAACTATGAATAAATTCTTGTAAATTTCGGGAATAACACAAATTGAGAAAGGCGGTTTTGCGTCCCAACAGGTCAAAATGAGGGTAGAAAAATAGATTTCCCGGCGTCTCAATAGGCCTTTCGGTACGCACCGTAAATGGACTGAATGCGCATCGGAAGGCCTGGACGACCAGGCTGACTAGCTACAACATCAGGAACCGCTGGCACGTAAATCGCGTAATCTTTGTCGATGGTAAGCATGAAGGTGATAAGAACGAGCCGTATTGGGGTGTTGATACCGGTTTTGGTAGGATTCAGCCTGCTGATTCAGGGCTGTGGAAATGTGGAAAAACCGGCTGAAATCGAGCAGTTGGCCGACCAGCTTCCCGATCAGGTAGACTATAACCTGCACGTAAAGCCGATTTTGTCGGATAAATGCTTTTTCTGCCACGGTCCCGACAAAGCCAGTCAGAAGGGCGGGCTGGAACTGGCAACCCGCGAAGGGGCGATGGCGGCTCTGAAAAAAGCTAAGAATAAGAAACACGCCATCGTGCCCGGCGATCTGGCCGAAAGCGAAGTTTATTACCGGCTCATCACGAAGGACGAGGACGAAATGATGCCGCCCAAGTCCTCAAACCGGGTGTTGACGAACTACGAAAAAGCCGTGCTTCTGAAATGGATCGAGCAGGGCGCGGAATACAAACCGCACTGGGCGCTGATCAAACCGGAAAAACCGGCTTTGCCGACCGTGAAAAATGCGAACTGGCCCAAAAATCCAATCGACTATTTTGTGCTGGGCAAAATGGAAGAAAAGGGCCTGACCCCCTCGCCCGAAGCCGATAAAGAGAACCTGCTCCGACGGGTAACGCTCGACCTGACGGGTTTGCCGCCGACGGTGGAAGAAGAAGAGGCTTTTCTGGCTGATTCTTCCCCAAATGCTTACGAGAAAATAGTGGACCGCCTGCTGAAATCGCCCCATTACGGCGAAAAAATGGCCGTCGACTGGCTGGACGTTTCGCGCTACGCCGACACGCACGGCTATACCGTCGATCGCTACCGCCCCATGTGGCCCTGGCGCGATTGGGTGATCAAGTCATTCAATCAAAACCAGCCGTTCAACCAGTTCATTACCTGGCAGTTGGCGGGCGACCTGCTGCCGAATGCCACGCGCGAACAACGGCTGGCGACGGGCTTCAACCGCAACCATTCGCAGAACATGGAGGGCGGGATTATCAACGAAGAATTCCGGGTTGAGTACGTCGCCGACCGCGCCAATACCGTCGGAACGGCGCTGATGGGGATGACGATGGAATGTGCCCGCTGCCACGATCATAAATTCGACCCGATTTCGCAAAAGGATTATTACAGCCTGTTCGCGTTTTTCAACAACGTGGACGAAGCCGGACAGATCTCCTGGGACGACGCCATGCCGGTGCCGACCATGCTGCTGACCCAGCCCAAACACGATAGTTTGCTGCGGTTTTTAGACGCCAGAATCAAAACCGCCGAAACCGCCCTGAATCAAACGGTTCAGCAGGAACAACCGGCCTTTGCGCAGTGGCAGGCCAAAACCGGCACGACCCTTTCATTTGATTACCGGAAGGGGTTGCAGGCGCATTTCACGTTTGACAAGCTGGCCAATGGCAAATTTGTGAATGAAGTAAGCCGGAAAGACAGCGGCCGGGTGCTCGACCCGGTTTTGGTGCCCGGCAAGCGCGGAAACGCGTTTCAGTCCAACGGCGACGACATTCTGACGCTGGGCGAGGTCGGGATTTTTAACCGCTCGCAACCGTTTACCATCGGCGTGTGGGTCCATATTCCGAAAGAGGTGAACAAAGCCGCGCTGGTCCACAAAGGCAACGGCGATATTCTGTACAATTTCCGGGGCTATTTCCTGAACCTGCGCGACGGCAAGGCGGAACTGCTGATGGCGCACACCTGGCCGTATAACAACATCATCCGGATCGGAAAGCAGGTGCTGCCCAAAGAAAAATGGCTGCAACTGACCATGACCTACGACGGGTCCAGCAAAGCCAACGGGTTGCGGTTGTTTGTGGACGGCAAGGAGGCTGCGCTGGTGACCGAAAAGGATAATCTGTACAAAGACATTCTCTTTAAAGGCAAACAAACCGGGTTGATGGTGGGCGCCGATATGCGCGGGCCGGGTTTCAAAAAAGGCTTGTTCGACGATCTGGTGGTGTATAACCGCGCCCTGACGGCCCCGGAAGTGCTGGCGCTGGCCCAATCCGGGCAGCAACTGACGCCCAGCCCGGATTATTACCTGAGTACGGTTTCGGCATCGTACCAGCAACAGCGCGACGAATTGCAGAAGATAAGGGCGGAACGAAACCGGGTGGTGGAAGAAGTGCCGGAAGTCATGGTGATGGAAGAAATGAAAACGCCCCGGACCACGCACCTGCTCAAACGCGGGGTATACGATGCACCCGGCGAGCGGGTTCAGCCCGATGTCCCCGCCAGCGTGTTGCCCTTTCCGAAAGAATACCCCCGAAACCGCCTGGGGCTGGCGAACTGGCTGCTGCATCCCGACAACCCTTTAACGGCCCGGGTCGTCGTCAACCGGTACTGGCAAACCTACTTCGGAACGGGGCTGGTCAAATCCGCGAACAATTTCGGGAACCAGGGCAACCTGCCCACGCACCCCGAACTGCTCGACTGGCTGGCGGTGCAGTTTAGAACCGGTGCCGGGGGAACGTCTCCCTGGAATGTGAAGGCCCTGCAAAAGCTGATCGTGCTGTCGGCCACCTACCGCCAATCGTCGCGCGGAAAACCGGACCTATTGAAAAAAGACCCCGAAAATACCTGGCTGGCCCGCGGACCCTTGTACCGGTTGACGGCGGAAATGATCCGCGATAACGCCTTGTCGTCCAGTGGCTTGCTATCGGGGCGGCTGGGGGGTGAAAGCGTAAAACCGTATCAGCCGGAGGGCTTGTGGGCGGTCAATAACACGACCTACGAACAGGATACCGGCGAAAAACTCTACCGCCGGAGTTTGTACACGTTCTGGCGCCGGACCAATCCGCCCCCGTCGATGAACACCTTCGATGCGCCCTCGCGGAGTTACTGCGTGGTGCAGCGGCAAAAAACCAGCACGCCCTTGCAGGCGCTGGTGCTGCTCAACGATCCGCAGTTTGTCGAAGCCGCCAAAGTTGTGGCCGCCCGCTCGTTTGAACGGTATACGGCCCTGCCCGACCGACTGACGCAGGTGTTCCGCTTGCTGACGAGCCGAAAACCGGTGGCGAAGGAACTGGCGATTCTGACGAGCTTATACGAACAGGAATACCGGAAATTCCGGCAGAATCCCGCCAAAATGCAGGGTTGGTTGCAGGCCGGTGAATACAAACTGACAAAAACCGACGAGATGCCCGCCCTGGCGGCTGGCGCGGTCGTGGCCAGTACGGTTATGAACTCGGAAGCGTTTATTACGAAACATTAAAATAGTTTACGGTTTTCGGTATACGGTTTTCAGTTTACGGTGGCTGACGCGCGTTAAGAATGATCAATGAACTTAAAAGACGGGTCAATCTGACGAAAACCGTATACCGAAAACTGAAAACCGTATACCGGTAAAATTATGAAAGACAAACTGGCACAAAGTCTGGCGGATACGTTTAACCGGCGGTCTTTTCTGAATAAAGCTTCGTGGGGCCTGGGCACGCTGGCGCTGGGTTCGCTCCTGCCTTCGTCCGGTCTTTTCTCCAGTCCGGCGGAGCGAATTGAAACCGTGCCGCACCGCGCTCCAAAGGCCAAGCGGGTGGTGTACCTGTTTCAGAGCGGAGGACCATCGCAGCTGGAAATGTTTGATTATAAACCGTATCTGGCGAAAATGCACGGCCAGGACCTGCCCGAGTCCGTTCGGAAAGGCCAGCGGCTGACGAGCATGAGCGCCCAGCAATCGGCCCTGCCGCTGGTGAGTTCGCCGTACCAATTCCGGCAGTACGGCAAAAGTGGCGCGTGGGCCAGTGAGCTGGTGCCTTATACCGGAAAAGTGGCCGACGATCTGTGTTTCATCAAATCCATGTTTACGGAGCAGATCAACCACGACCCGGCCCTGACGTTTTTTCAGACCGGCAATCAGCTGGCCGGACGGCCCAGCATTGGTTCGTGGGTGAGTTACGGACTGGGCTCGGCCAACGAAAATCTGCCCGCTTTCATCGTGATGGTGTCGAAAGATGCCCCGCAGGATCAGCCCCTGTATGCCCGTTTATGGGGCAACGGTTTTTTGCCGTCCAAGCACCAGGGCGTGCAGTTTCGCTCCGGCAACGACCCGGTTTTGTACCTGAACAATCCCAGCGGATACAGTTCGGCGGATCGGCGGTCGATGCTCGATGCGCTGAAAGACCTGAATCAGGTGCAGGAGGAGCTATACGGCGACCCCGAAGTGTCGAACCACATTGCGCAGTATGAGATGGCCTACCGGATGCAGACGTCGGTGCCGGAAGTCAATGATTTATCGGATGAACCGGACTGGGTGTTTGACCTGTACGGTGAGGAAGCCCGCAATCCGGGAACGTACGCGGCCAATTGCCTGATGGCCCGGCGGTTACTCGAACGGGATGTGAAATTTGTGCAGTTGTATCATCAGGGCTGGGACCTGCACGGCAACCTGCCCAAAGGCTTGCCTAAGCAGTGTAAGGCCACCGATCAGGCGTCGGCGGCTCTGGTGCAGGACCTCAAACAGCGCGGTTTGCTGGACGACACGCTGGTGATCTGGGGTGGGGAATTTGGGCGCACCAATTACTCGCAGGGCAAGCTGACCAAAGACAATTACGGCCGCGATCACCACCCGCGCTGCTTCACGATGTGGATGGCCGGGGGCGGCATCAAACCGGGCATTACGTACGGCGAAACGGATGAGTTTGGTTATAACATCGCCCGGAATCCGGTGCACGTCCACGATTTCCAGGCGACCTTGCTGCATTTGCTCGGCATCGACCACGAAAAACTAACGTACGAATTTCAGGGCCGCCGGTTCCGGCTGACCGATGTGGAAGGAAAACTGGTGAAGGGGATTCTGGCCTGAGAGAGCCCCTTACCTGGTATTGGTCCTGCTCCTGCAGACTTTGAAGCGGGTGGACAATCCCGGTCAAAGAATAGCGGTTTTACGTATCTTGACCGATCGACTGGGTTGACAATCCGGAATTCCAGAGCCGATTACAGAGTTGTTTAATTGACCTTATCGACTGCGCTTCCGGATGAGTCAGGATCCTGACGGCTTTTGCAACCTGGGCAGTATAATATTTGATTATACAACACCAAGAATGAGTTTAAAGGAAGGAAAACAGAACCGTAAGAAGCTTGTACAAAACTTTAAGCGTCAAGAGAAAGAATCCAACGTGGCCGGAATGCCTATTTCGACAGCCGACCTGAAAAGCCTCTTTGATTACTTGGATGATAAGCTGCAAAAGGATGACTGTGACGATTCACTCAGTTTAACCGAAGCCTTCCTCAAGGAACGAGGTTTACCCATGGACCAGGTAAAGGCTTGGCTAAGCAAATATGGGGGTTGCTGTGATTGTGAGGTATTGGCGAACGTTGAAGATGAGTTTGAGGGAATTGTTTGATACGGGTTATCGTAAAAGCATTTATACACTAAATGAATTTTTCAATCGAAGGAAAGCATGGGTTTATTAAAATAGAAATTGAGGAAGTATTTGGCTACCCAAATCGTACATGCCATTGGGGTGGTTACGAGACAAAAAGTAAGCTCTCCTTTAGAAGTGGAACCTATGCCGTAGAAGGTGATATTTGGCTTTCAACGGGTGAAATTTTTAATTTCTACAACGACTTAAGCAGTACTTATGTATCCGTTAGCGGTAAAGCGACGCTCTTCCATGAAAGCATTTTGTTGTTTACAGTTCGTTTTGATGATACTGGCCACCTCTTGGTAAACGGCGAATTCTCACCATATCTTTCAGAAAATAATTTATCCGTATTTGAATTGGTAAGCGATCAAAGTTACCTGCCTGAAACATTAGCAAGTCTCAAGAATATTGTCAACACGTATGGCGGCAATACCGGAAAAATTCCTTGAAACCTATTGGAATCCAGCCAGGAAAACCGCCGAATCATTTGACACTTTTTTTAAGCAGGGCTAGCTCCTGTGAGATTTCATCGATGCGTGAGAGCAAGGCCTTCATGAGAGCACGAATCATCAGGCTATCCTTCGCAAATTTTTCCCCCGGGGCAATCAACTCTTCAAATGGAATGCGCATAACGGTCGAATTTAGGGAGCAACTCGGCCGACGGCTTAAACCACAGGAGCGGAAAAGAAACTCAGTGTAAACGGATGAAAATCGGATGACCGTTACAGGTACGGCCATCACTATACGATCAACGCCTTGATAAACAAATTGTTCAACCGCCCTCCACTTTCCAGATGCGCGTTTTAGGTGTGATTTAGCTTGCGCAGCATACGAATCAGAATGATCGAATCCTTGATAATGGATGGATGAAACTTCAGGATGGGATGATGCCTCAACCGGAAGCCTTCGGACACTACCCTTTCTAATTCCTTGAGGTGGGATTGAATTGCTTTCGGTTGCATAAGGATACTGATTTATTACATAACCCGATTTTCACCTGTAACGTTTCTTGTATACGTCGAAAGGAAGTAATTGGTTTTAATAAGTAAAACCGGCCTTTCATAAACCGCTGACGGTTTAATGGGCAACTAAGGATAACAATATTATATTTGGCAATTTGAACCCCTCCATTTGATCATCCATCAGGACCTGTCTACAACATGCCCGTTCGTAAAAAACGAGTTAGTACCGAAACCATTCTTGCGCTGGCGGCAACTGTGACCAGTGTGTGCGCCTTAATTGTGGCGGTTTATCAAACCAAACTCTCTCGGGAACAGCAACTTAACTCCGTTTGGCCCTACCTGATTACTTACCGGTATATGGATGAAAGCCAGCGATCCAATTTAATGGTTGCTAATTATGGCATTGGGCCCGCCATCATTGACAGTGTTCGCGTAGTCTATGAGAACAAAGCTTACTCACTACCTACTCAGGTTATTAGTACCCTATCCAAGAAACTGGACCGGGGCGAATTTGGGATCGGTTGGAGCCACACCGAACTCAGGCGGGGGCTGGTCATTCCGCAGGGGCAAGTACTGACCTGGGTAATGGTCAATGATTCCAGTGACAACGTCCTTTTCAGCAAGGAACTACCCAAGATCAAAAGTTACATCTATTACCATTCAATTTATGGAGAACGCTGGCATTCTGTTTTCAATGACAGTGGCGAAATGGTTGTGACGGACTAACGTACGGTGTAGTCTTCTGATGAAGAAATACCGTTGCCGGGCAGAATGAAAGCATTTGGCAATGCAAGGCATTACTGAAATTTAGGAATTCAAACCTCCCGTTTCGAAGACAGAGCCAAGCAGGAGCGCTTTGATGGTAAAAGCCGTAAACCACGTCCCAAAAATCACTCGGTCTTCCCCACAAACCCTTTCCCCGTCAGCACCTGCCCCGGCCGCCGGCCGTTGTGTTTGCCGTTTTCGATGACCGGGACCCCGTTGACCAGCACGTAGGAAAAACCGGTCGAGTAGGCGTGGGGCGCATCGTAGGTGGATTGGTCGGAGACGGTTTTTTCGTCGAAAATAACGAGGTCGGCGGCAAAACCGGGTTTCAGAATCCCGCGATCATCGAGTTTGAACCGTTGGGCGGGCAAGGACGACATCCGCCGGACGGCTTCCTCCACCGGAATCACTTTTTTCTCCCGGACGTAGCGACCCAGCACGCGGGCGTTGGTGCCGTAGCCGCGCGGGTGCGGCATTCCCGACTGAAACCGGGCGACGCCCGCATCCGACGCCACCATCGTGTTCGGGTAGCGCATGATCGTGGCCACGTCCTCTTCCGACATGGTGTGGTAGACCATCTGAATGCGTTTCATGGTGGCCTTGTCCATCAGGTCCAGCACCAGATCCGCTTCGGTTTCGGCGTTGTTTTTGCGGCCCATTTTCTGGTTGATTTTGCTGATGCTCAACCCGTTAAAGGTGGTGTCGGCGGGGTAGCTGGCCACGACGGCGTAGTCGTAGTTTTTGCGGTCGTTTTTCTTTAAACCGTCCAGCATTTCTTTCCGAATCCTGGTGCGGGTGGCCGGATCGCGAAAACGAACCAGCGTGGCCGAATCGCCGTCGGCCAGCGCCCAGGCGGGCACAATGCTGGAAAGGGAGGTGCTCGATGCCGTATACGGATATTGATCGACGGTTACATCAAGCCCTTCGCGCCGGGCGGCTTCCACCATCGCCACGGTTTCGACGCTCGACCCCCAGAGCGGTTTGCTGGCGACTTTAAAATGCGAAATTTCGACCGGAATCCGGGCTTCGCGGCCAATCTGAATCGCTTCCTGAATGGCTTTTTTCACGTCCTGGCCTTCGTTGCGCATGTGCGATGCGTACACCCCGCCGTAGCGCGAGGCCATTTTCGCCAGATTTACTAGTTCGGGCGTGCGGGCGTAGGTGCCGGGGGTGTAGATCAAACCGGTCGAAATTCCGACCGCGCCGTCTTTCATCGCCTGTTCCACCAGCGCTTCCATCTCCATCTGTTCTTTGGCCGTGGGCTCGCGAAAGGCCATTTTCATCACTTTCAGCCGGACGGTATTGTGGCCGATCATCGAGGCCACATTGGGCGAAAAACCGGTAATGCGCAACGAATCGTAGAAAAGCCGTAGGTTGGTGGCCGAACTGCCGCAGTTGCCGGTCACCAGGGTGGTGACGCCGTCGTAGAGAAAATTCTCGGCGCCGGGGCGGTCCTGCAAACTACCTTCAATGTGCGTATGCACGTCAATGAAACCGGGGGCCACAATCTGGTTTTTGGCGTCGATGACGGTTTTCGCGTTCGGGGCCGGAATGGGGCCGATTCGTACGACTTTCCCGTTCTGAATCGCCACGTCGGCGTAATACCACGGATTGCCGGTGCCGTCGACAACGCGACCGTTCTTAATCACCAGATCGTACGATTGGCCGAATCCGAAGGTACTGATGAAGAAAAAGTAGAATATGTATTTCATGAATAAAGTACGGTAGAATTCTCCGTCGGAAACGTTCGTCAAACACTAACTTAACGAACAAAAACCGCATTTGCCAGTGGAAGCTGCTCGTAGAAAGCAGACTTATCCTAATTTTACGGATCACCTCTGCGCACCCTTATACCACGATCTCTATGAAATTCACATTTGTCTCTTTTTTAATTGGCCTTGGTGCTGTCTTAACGGGTTGTCAGTCGGAAAAACCGTCATCGCTGCCGCTCATCGGGACCTGGGAATTGGTTTCGGCGACAGCAACCGAGAAAGACTCCACCTTCTCGACCTTCAATCCGAATCAGAAAATGATTAAGATCATCAATGACACCCATTTCGCTTTCTTAAACCACGACGGGCGGTCGGGCAAGGATACGTCGGCGGCCCTTCCGTTCTCGGCGGGTGGCGGAAGGTACACCCTGGCCGACAGCGTTTATACGGAACATCTGGATTATTTTATTGACAAGGCCTGGGAAAATCACAAATTCGAATTTGTGGTTAAAATCGCGGGTGACACGCTGGTTCAGAAAGGCGTTGAACGGCTGGAAAAACTCGGCATTGATCGGGTAATTATTGAAAAATACAAACGGGTCAAAAACTGACCCGGTTTCTGCTTATTTTCTTTAAAAGGCTGGTTCCTGTAACCGGGTCGGATTCATCAGGAAATCCTGTAATCTGACCCGGTTTTTTTGGTAAAGGTGACGCTGCTATTCCTCAGTACCTCTATTAGCCGGTTAAATCTGTCCTTATTATAGACAATTAAACAAAAAAATATTACCAATCCTTTTTTGTTTAAAGGATTAAGCATAGTTTTGAGTGGATTATTCAACCAACAAATACTAAAAAACAGCTTCATGAACCGAACGGAAACCGCAGGCTTGCCGCCGGCAGGAATGCTTTCTTCTAAAATCAAACCGGGAGCGGTAGCAGGCTCAGGATGAATTTTCTAGTTAATCACTTATTCGGCTGAATTGCAACGTTTGCTGACGCAGCGCCGTCTGTTAAAAGAGTGCTCCCAAAGTTCCACAGAAAAGAATCTCCTATCCAATTTCATCGTTTTTGTCTTCTCGCTTAATCGTTTAAGCTTTTATTGATCTTTTGCTCTATTCTTTACTTTTTTACCCAAAACCATTTTTTACTATGAGAAAATTTGTAAAACTCTTTTCGTTTCTGCTGTTGCTGGGGCAAGGCTACGCCATGGCGCAGACCGCCCGGGTGACCGGTCAGGTGACCGGCCCTGACAACCAGGGGCTTCCGGGTGTCAACGTTCAGATCAGCGGCACAACCCTCGGTACGGCTACCGATGCATCCGGTAATTTCACGCTGAACGCGGCCGGTAATGCCTCGCTGGTTTTTTCCAACATTGGGTATGTCAGTCAGACCATCGCGGTCAACGGGCGTTCGGTGATCAATGTTCAATTGGCGGAGGACCTCAAAACGCTGAGCGAAGTCGTCGTGGTCGGATACGGAACCCAGCGCAAAACCGACGTGACGGGCGCATTAACGGCTATTTCGACGAAAGAATTTGCGCAACAACCGGTTAACCGGCTCGATCAGGTATTGCAGGGACGGGCCGCGGGTGTGCAGGTCACCCAAACCAACGGCGCACCCGGTGGCGATGCGCGCATCCGGATTCGGGGCGCCAACTCCGTGCTGGGCAATAACAACCCGCTGTACATTGTCGATGGCTACGTGGGAGCCGATTTCAACTTCGTCAATCCCAGTGATATCGAGACGATTCAGGTGCTGAAAGATGCGGCTTCTACCTCGATTTACGGAAGTCGCGGGGCCAATGGCGTAGTGATCATCACGACCAAAAGAGGATCGAAAGGCTTGAAAGTCAATTACGAAGGCCAGTTCAGCATCGCGGAGAACATTAGGCGTTACGACGTTTTGCCCGCCGGAGAATTTGCCGAAATCGTGAATGCCCGGGCCACCGCCACCGGCTCCAACCTGCCGTTCACGGCGGCTCAGATTGCCGAGTTTAAACAAAACGGCGGAACCGACTGGCAGGATCTGGTTTTTCGGACGGGCAGCGGGCAGCAGCACCAGGTGACCCTCTCGGGCGGGGGTGACAAAACGACGTTTTTGATTTCGGGTAACTACCTGAACCAGAACGGGATTGTGGACAACAGCGGTTTTAAACGCTACATCCTGCGGACGAACCTCAATACGCAGGTCAACGACAAGTTGTCGTTCCGGTTGAATCTGTGGGGAACGCGCTCGCAGAACCACAACACCCTCGACGGCGGGGCCATCGTGCAGGCGCTGGCCTGGGCACCAACCACCCCCGCTTACGGAGCCGATGGGCAGCCGACGTTTACCGACCCGATCGGTTCCGTCTACCGCAACCCGCTGGATTATCTGTATGATCAGTCGATCGACGCAAACCGCACCGGACTTAACCTCAACGGCGGTTTGAATTACAAGCTGCCCATCAAAGGGCTTTCGGTCGATCTGCAATATGCGGTTAATTACCTGAACGCGCAGAACCTGAATTTTACGGGCAAACGCCTGTCCAACAACGTACCGAATTCAAACCGGTATTCGTCGGAGCAGTTGACGCTGCAAAACACGAACAGCCTGAATTACGACCTCAAAGCGGGCGATCACTCGATCAACGCCGTGGCGGTTTTGGAAACCCAGCAGTTTACGGACCGAAACTTTACGGCGAGTGCTTCGGGCTTACGGTTTCCGCAACTGGGCTACGACAACATTGGCGGAAATGCGGCTGCCACCGTGGGGTCGGGGTATCAGAAATGGACCTTACTCTCGTTGCTGGGCCGCGTCAACTACGCCTACAAAGACAAATACCTGGTCACGGCGGCCGTTCGGCGGGATGGTTCGTCTAAATTCAGCGCGGCCAACCGGTACAGCGTGTTCCCGTCGGTGGCCCTCGGCTGGCGATTATCGGAAGAGGAGTTTATCAAAAACCTGGGCGTATTCAGCAACCTGAAACTGCGGGGCAGCTGGGGGATGACGGGCAGTCAGGCCATTAATCCGTACGCAACCCTGTCAACCTACGGAACTACCAATGTGGGCTTCAACAACACGGCGGCCACGGCGGGGGTTATCCTGGGCAATCCGGGCAACGTCGATCTCAAATGGGAAACAACCCGTCAGGTTGACGTGGGGCTGGAGATGGAATTCTGGAACGGGCGGCTGCGGATTGAAGCCGATTATTTCAGGAAAAACACCACCGATCTGCTGTTGAACGTCGCCATTCCGAGCTACGCCGGGGGCGGTACGCAAACCCGGAACATTGGTGAAATTGAAAACAAAGGCGTTGAATTTTCCATCGGCGGCACACCCGTCGACCGGGGCGGTTTTCGCTGGGAAACCAATCTGAACTTCTCCACCCTGCAAAATCAAGTGCTGAGCCTGGGCGGTTTGCCCCGGCTGGGCACGGGTACGGGCGTGGGGGCCGGTATGTCGACCACCAACGAGTTTATGCTGATGCCGGGCGAACCGCTGGGGTCGTACTGGGGCCTGAAATACTTGGGCACCTGGAAACCGGGTGAAGCCGATCAGGCGGCCCGCTACGGTCGTGTGCCGGGCGACCCGCACTATGAAGACCTGAACGGCGACAACTCGATTACGACCGACGACTTCCAGATCATTGGTCGGGCGTTCCCGAAAGCCACCGGCGGCTGGAACAACACTGTGACCTACAAAGGCCTGACGCTGAACGTGTTTTTCAACGGCGTGTTTGGGGTCGATAAGCTGAACTACACCCGGGCGGCTGCGCTGTCGGGCTCGGGCGATGCGCGGCAGTTCATTCTGGCGGAAATCCGGGATTACTACCGTCCGGGCAACGAAACCTCCGATGTGCCGGCGTTTACGAAAACATACCAGCCGTTTACTCAGTCGAGCCGGTTTTTGGAAAACGGTAGCTTCGTACGCCTGAAAAACGTGAGTCTTTCGTACAACATTCCCAACGGGTTTATCCGCAACAAAGCCAACATCCGGGTCTTTGCCAGCGCCACGAACCTGCTGACCATCACAAAGTACAAAGGGCCGGATCCGGAATCAGCGCGGGTCGGGTCGGGGACGGATACCGCGATCGGTATCGACTACGGCTCGTATCCCAACGCAAAAACATACACGTTCGGCTTAAACCTGGGCTTCTAAACTCTTCTGACAATCCATGAAAAAGTTACTCATATTCGCTATCGTGGCTGCGCTGGGTGCGGGCTGCAAAAACTACCTCGAAGAAGACACCACCGGTTTGCTGTACGGCCAGAACGTTTTGTCGACGCAGGAAGGGCTGGAATCGGCGCTGACGGGTTCGTACCGGGGGCTGGCCAACCAGTGGGGGTACGGTTTTATTCACCCGTCGGCCACGGCCGCTACCATCGGCAGCGACGATGTAACCACCCACCCCGCCAGCAACAAAGCCGACTGGCGCGAGTTCGATCAGTTCAACGTATCGACCACCAACCAGCGTTCGGGGGCGGTTTACAATGGCTGTTACAAAGCAATCCAGGGTGCCAACAATGTGATCAATAATTACACGAAAACCGTGGGCACCAAAGCCACCATCGACATCATCGCGGGCGAGGCCTATTTCATTCGCGGTTTTTCCTACTACTGGCTGACCCGGTTTTACGGCAACATCCCCCTGATTACGGCGGGTGAATATTCGTCGGATCTGCTCACGATCAAAAAATCGACACCCGCGGAGGTGTACGCGCTGATTGTGGACGATCTGAAAAAGGCGGAAACCATGCTGCCCAACACCCGGCGCGATCCGGGTCGGCCCAACGCCGGTTCGGCGAAGGCCTTTCTGGCCGATGTGTACCTGACCATGGCCGGCTGGCCGCTGAAACAAACCGCCAATTATGATCTGGCGGCTGCCAAGGCGAAAGAAGTGATCGACAACCGCGCGACCTACGGTTTTGCCCTGCTGCCGACGTTTGCGGAAGTTTTCGCGAACGATCCGGCGGTGGCTATTCTGCCGGAGTCGGTTTTTCAGATCAGCGGTTTTACGGGCGGTAGCGGCACGGCCAACGCCACCTACGGCAACACCACGATGCCGGGCGAAGAAGGCGGCTGGGACGATATGTTTGCCGAACTGGCTTTCTTCAACAGCTTTCCGGCGGGGCCGCGCAAAGACGCCACCTTCCGGACGCAGTTTGGGTTGGGTGCCACCAAAATTCCCTGGCAGCAGAGCCTGACGAAGCACCCGTACTACCAGAAATGGTACATCAAAGGCAATGTTGTGACCTCGAGCATCTCGCTGCCGTCCGTGATGATGCGGTATCCGCACGTGCTGACCATTTATGCCGAAGCCAAGGCGCGCGGCACCGGCGGCCCCGATCAGGCGGCTTACGATGCCCTGAATCAGGTTCGTTCGCGGGGATTGCCAGCGGGTGCCAAAATTCTGGCTCCGGCCGACGGTTTGACGGCCACCCAGTTTGCCGACGCGGTGGTGCAGGAGCGGGCCTGGGAGTTTGCCTGCGAGCGCACCCGCTGGTTCGACCTGATCCGGCTGGAGCGGGTGGAAGCGGCCAACGCGGCTAAAAGCCCCGACGATCTGCAACCGATCAAGGCCATCACCAAGGCGAACTACTGGTTCCCGTTGCCATATTCGGATACCTCGATCAATCCGAATTTGAATTAGAAATTTGGTATACTAAAAACCGCCCGGCACGAGTGCCGGGCGGTTTTTAGTATTTAAAAATAGAAATTAGCTATTCGTAAATAGCGCTTCGGTGGCCGATCGCAATCACACCTTCCCGCGCAGAAAATCCGCCGTGTAATTCTCACCTTCCGGCAGTTGTACCAGCTCTTCCGGCGTTCCGGCGAAGGTGACGTAACCGCCTTTTTCTCCGCCTTCGGGACCGAGATCGATGAGGTAATCGGCGGATTTGATGACCTCCGTGTTGTGCTCAATGATGATGATGCTGTCACCCTGATCGACCAGCGCGTTGATGGCTTTCAGCAGCTTCCGGATGTCGTGGAAGTGCAAACCGGTGGTCGGTTCGTCAAAAATAAAGAGCGTACTGCCTTTATTCGGATTCCCCTTGCCGAGAAACGACGCCAGCTTCACCCGCTGCGCTTCGCCCCCCGACAGCGTGTTCGACGACTGCCCCAGCGTAATGTACCCCAAACCGACATCCTGCAACGGCATCAGTTTTTCAACCATTTTCGGTTCGGCTTTCCGGAAATAATCGATGGCTTCATCGACCGTCATGTCCAGTATATCCGACACATTTTGGTCGGCCAGCGTCACTTCCAGCACTTCCTGTTTAAACCGCTTCCCCCCGCAACCCTCGCATTTCAGGTAAATATCGGCCATGAACTGCATCTCGATCTTTACTTCGCCCTCGCCCTGGCATACCTCGCAGCGCCCCCCGTCGACATTGAACGAGAAGTGCGACGGTTTGTAACCACGCGCTTTGGCCACGGGCTGATCGGCCATCACCTGCCGCAAATAATCGTAGGCCTTGATGTAGGTCACCGGATTCGAACGCGACGATTTACCGATGGGATTCTGGTCGATCATCTCGATGGCCACAACCCGGTCCAGACTGCCGCCCAGGCTGTCGTGCTTTCCCGCTTCCTCCGAACCGTCGCCCTTCAGTCGCGTTAGGGCCGGGTACAAGACCTTGCGAATCAGGGTCGATTTACCGGAACCACTCACGCCCGTCACCACCGTCAGCGTGTTCAGCGGAAACCGGACGTCCAGTTCTTTCAGGTTATTTTCCCGCGCGCCATTCACCTCAACCCAGTGCGTGGCTTTCCGCCGGAACTTCGGCACGGGCACGGTTTCCTTCCCCGTCAGAAACGCGATGGTATGCGAATGCAGGAAAGAGGCAGAAAGGTGGGAGAGAGCGTCCCCAGCTTCTTTTTCTCCTTTCCGGCCTTCCTCCTCAATTTCCTCCCACGTTCCCTGAAACACCAGGTGGCCGCCGTTGGTACCGGCGTCGGGGCCAATGTCGATGAGCTGGTCGGCGGCCCGCATCACTTCCTCCTCGTGTTCAACCACAATGACGGTATTCCCCAGATCACGCAGGGTTTCCAGCACGCTCACCAGTTGTTTCGTGTCGCGCGGGTGCAGGCCGATGCTGGGTTCATCCAGAATATACATCGAACCCACCAGCGCACTGCCCAGCGAGGTGGCCAGCTTAATCCGCTGGTACTCACCACCCGACAGGGTGTTCGTCAGCCGGTTCAGGGTCAGGTAGGTCAAACCGACGCGCTCCATGTAATCGAGCCGGTTTCGAATTTCGACCAGGAGCCGCTTGCCGACTTCCTGCTGGTGTGGCGGCAATTCCAGGGTTCGGAAAAAACCGGCAGCCTCGCCAATCGGCATCAGCACAATGTCGGTAATCGATTTTCCGGCTACTTTGACGTAACTGGCATCGCGTCGGAGTCGCGAACCCCGGCATTCGGGGCAGGTGGTTTTGCCCCGGTAGCGCGACAGCATCACCCGGTATTGCACCTTGAACGTCTGGCTTTCCACGAAATCGAAAAACGCGTTCAGGCCCTGGAAGTATTTATTGCCGGTCCAGAGGGTCTCTTTCTGTTCGGGCGTCAGGTCTTTGTAGGGGCGATGAATGGGGAAGTCGAAACGAATGCCGTTCTTGAGCAGCGGCCGCAGAAATTCGTCGTTCATTTTTTCGCTCCGCCAGGGCGCAATGGCTCCTTCGAACACCGACAGATTTTTGTCCGGAAAAACCAGATCGGGGTCGATGCCCAGCACTTTGCCAAAACCGTCGCACCGGCGGCAGGCGCCATAGGGGTTGTTGAACGTGAAAAGATTGACGCTCGGTTCTTCAAACGTGATGGCATCCAGCTCGAATTTGTCCGAGAAAATCCGCGATTCCTTGCCCACCACATCGACCCGGCAAACGCCTTCGCCTTCGCTGAAAGCCGTCTGAATCGAGTCCGAAAACCGGTATTGATTGTCTTCTTCCGGCTGCCCGGTTTCGTCGAACTGCACCGTGCTCCGGTCGATCAGGATTTCGAGATCGGCCCCCGGTTTTGGTTCGGCTACGGTTTTTTCCAGTAATTCTTCAATAAACAGCACCTCGCCATCGGCCACAATCCGGGTATAGCCTTTTTGCAGCAGCACCTTCAGTTCGTCGGCCAGGCTCCGGTCGGTCCGGATGTGCAGCGGAGCCATGATCATGACGCGCTGACCGGCTTCGTAGGCATATAAATAATTCACGACATCGGTCACCGTATCTTTGCGCACCTCCTGCCCCGAAACCGGCGAATAGGTGACCCCCACGCGGGCAAAGAGCAGTTTCAGGTAATCATAAATTTCGGTGGTGGTTCCAACCGTGGAGCGGGGGTTGCGGGTCGTTACTTTCTGTTCGATGGCAATGGCCGGCGACACTCCCTTGATGTAATCGACTTCCGGTTTTTCCATCCGGCCCAGAAACTGCCGCGCGTAACTGCTCAGACTCTCGACGTACATGCGCTGCCCTTCGGCAAAGAGCGTATCGAAAGCCAGTGACGATTTGCCCGAGCCGGAAAGGCCCGTAATCACCACCAGCTGATTCCGGGGAATGGCAACGTCGATGCTTTTCAGGTTGTGCACCCGGGCACCCTTGATGATGATGTATGCTTTGGGATCAAGATTTTCAACGTTGGGTTGCTGAAAAGAGCCGTCAGGCGGCCGACTTACGGATAAATTCATTCTTAAATTTAGCAAAACTCTATCTTTGGACTAACGGTTTTTTTGAAAGGATGGTTTCCTTTTTGAAAAGCTTCGCCCAATACCCGGCAGGAACGGTCTGAAGGATTAAACGATACCCAATGGAATTCATTATTCAGGAAGATTTTCTGAAACTTCTGCTGGCGATGGTGCTGGGCGGCCTGATCGGTGCCGAACGGGAATACCGCAGCAAGTCGGCGGGCTTGCGGACCACCATTCTGATTTGCGTCGGATCGGCCCTGTTCACCATCGTTTCGCGCCGGTTCAGCGACGACGACCGGATTGCCGCCAACATCGTCAACGGCATCGGTTTTCTGGGCGCCGGAATTATTTTCCGGCAGGAAACCAGCGTCAAGGGACTGACGACAGCCGCCACCATCTGGGCCGTGGCCGCCATCGGTATGGCGATCGGGGGCGGCTTTTATGACCTGGCCGTGGGCGGTTTTGGCGTTATTGGCACTACCTTGCTGGCCTTGCCGGTGCTGGCCTCGCGCATCGCCCGCGTCAACCAGGCCCGGCAGTACCGCATTGTGACGGCTTTTAAACACCAGACCCTGGCGGAGTACGAAAAACTTTTTGAAGAATGCGGTTTGCACCCGCAACGGCAGAATCAGCAGCGCATTGGCAGCAACATCATCGGACGCTGGCGGGTGAACGGGCCGGAAAAATGCCACGAGCACTGCATTCAGCGCTTGCTGAACGATCCGGACGTAAAAGAGGTTGAATTCTGAGCGGAATTGTACTTACTAAAATCCTTGTTTTTTCGTTAAATATACTGAGTATCCATTTTTGTTCATTAATCAACTCTATGAATCTCATACAGAAAGGCTTACTGGCAATCATGCTGGTGAGCAGCAGTGTCGCCTTCGGGCAGCTTACCGAAGATCCGGAAGACCGGCGCGGGGCGGGAAAAGATCCATTGAAAACCAAAACGCCGGAAGGCGATCCGCTGCCCTTCACGCAACGCCTGCGGTTTGGGGGCGGCATCAGCAATGTGTCCATCGGCAACCCGTTCAGCATCGGATTGTCGCCCGTGGTGGCCTACCAGGCTTCGGAACGCGCTATTTTAGGCGTCGGCGTCAACTACGTTTACTACCGGGCCAAGTTGTATTACCAGGGCGGAGCAACCGAAATCTACCGGGCGAATCAGTATGGCGGCCGGGTTTTCGGGATGTATGAAGTAATTCCCAGTGTTGTCAAGAACCTGTACCTGCACGGTGAATTTGAAAACACCAACGTGGGCTATACGAACTACAACATCATTCCGTACGAAACGCAGCGTCGCTGGGTCAGTGCCGGTTTGGTGGGTTTGACGTATTCGCAGCCGATCAGTCGTAGGTTTGGGATTAATTTAACCGCTCTGTACAACCTGAGTTACAAGGCCAACCCGATCTATTCGTCGTTTGTCTACGGCGGTAGCCCCTGGGTAATTCGGGTGTCGTTCTTCTAAACCAGTTCGGAACCGGGATTCCACGAATCCCGGTTCCGATTGGTATGAAATTTTTGCTTACTTCGGGTACGTTTCCCTAACCGAATCAAAGCCTTGCTGACTGAACGGCAACCCGACCCTGTTCTGTGGACCGCCCTGAAAAACGGCGACCGGCGGGCTTTTGCCGACCTTTACCAACGCTACTACCGCGCCCTCTACCAGGACGGCTATCAATTGCTGCCCGATGCGGTTTTGGTCGCGGATGCCATCCAGGATTTGTTCGTCGATCTCTGGCGAACCCGGCAAAACCTGGCCGACTCGGCATCGGCCAGGTTTTATTTGTTTCAGGCTTTGCACCGGGAAATTCACCGCCTGAGCGGGAAAGAAAACCGGTTTCGCTCCGTCGATGATGCGGCTTCCCCATTTCCGGTTGACACGAGGCCGGAGCAGCAACTCACAGACCCGCAGGGCATCCGGATGTGGGCCGCTATCGAGCAGCGAACCGCCGGACTTTTGGGCGACGACCAGCAACCGGAGGAAGAAACCGCCGGGCCGTGGAGCTGGCCGAAAGTCGAACGCCCAAACTGGTGGCAACTGGCCGCTGCGGTGGTGCTGCTGGCCGGAATTGGGTGGTGGTTTTCGCTGCGCACCAAACTCGCGGAGCGGCCGGAAACCTACGCGGCTCTGGTGGCCCGGTCGAAAATGGATCGGATCGAGAAAATCAACAATACCGTCCAGCCGCTGACGGTCCCCTTTGCCGACGGCAGTGCGGTGGTGCTGCAACCGAATAGCCGGGTGAGTTATCCGGCGGTTTTTGCCGACAAAAACCGGGACGTCTACCTGTCGGGGGAAGGCTTTTTTGAGGTGTCCAGAAATCCCGAAAAACCATTTCTGGTGTACGCCAATGGGCTGGTTGCCAAAGCCGTCGAGACCCGCTTTACGGTGAAGGCGCCGGAGAAAACCGGCCGGGTAACGGTCATCGTCCGGAGCGGGGAAGTAGCGGTTTTTTCGCTTAAATCGCTGGATGGGGCGCTATCCGAAACCGGGCTGCCGAAAGAAGCCTTCCTGCTGACGGCCAACCAGCGGGCTTTTTTTGATACCGGCAACGGCCGGCTAACCCGCCAAACGGAGTAAGCGCCTGGCCTGCGTAACGGAATATCCCCGAAACTACGCCGGTGTTGAGTAAATAAAAGGCGGTTTTTTCTTCCTGTCATATGACGTTCGGAAGCCTCAAATTCCTGTTTTTATACGGTATTCTTTTCCTTTCGTCGCTTGGGAACGGAGTGGGGCAAACGCCCGACTTCTCCCGGGTGCCGGGAGTGCTGGTTGCCCACAGCCCGGCCTCGTCGGGCCTGTACATCGGTTCGCCGAGCCTGTGCGTGTTGCCCAACGGCGATTACTTGGCGTCGCACGATTTGTTCGGACCGAAATCCAACGAGTTTGTGCGGCCCAACTCGCGCATTTACCGCTCCACCAACAAGGGCAAAACCTGGACGCAGATTGCCGAAATCAACGGGCAGTTCTGGTCGAAACTCTACGTTCACCGCAACGGACTGTATTTTTTCGGTACCGACAAACACCACGGCAACACAATCATCCGGAAATCCGACGATGGCGGTGTGACCTGGACCAACCCGGCCGATGGTGAAACCGGTTTACTGCTGGCGGGCGAATACCACTGCGCCCCGGTGCCCTTTCTCGAACACGACGGGCGGCTCTGGCGGGCGATGGAAGACGCGATGGGAACGGTCAAACAGTGGGGCAAGCGCTACGGTGCGTTTATGCTGTCGATGCCGCTCGACGCCGACCCGATGAAAGCCGCCAGCTGGACGAGCAGCAACGTGCTGCGGTACGATTCGACGTATTTGAACAACGGTTTTGGCGGCTGGATTGAAGGCAATGCGGTGTTGAGTCCAGGTGGCGAAATGCTGGACATTCTGCGCGTGGATCACAAGAAATCGCTGGACGAAAAAGCGGCTTTTGTGCGGATCAGTCCGGATGGAAAAACCGCCAGTTTCGACGTGAACACCGGTTTTGTGCCGTTTCCCGGGGGCAGCAAGAAGTTCACGATTCGCTACGATCCGAAGTCGAAACTTTACTGGACGCTGACCAATTACATCCCGCAGGCGTTTAAACAGGCGAATGCTGGCCGGAATCCGGCCAGTTTGCGAAACACGCAGGCCCTGTGCAGCTCCGCTGATCTCATCCACTGGGATTTGCGCCAGGTGGTGCTGCAACACCCCGACGTGGCCAAACACGGTTTTCAGTATGTGGATTGGTTGTTTGAAGGCAAGCACCTGATTCTGCTGTCCCGCACGGCCTACAACGACGGACTGGGGGGAGCGCACAACAACCACGACGCCAACTTCCTGACGTTTCACCGGATCAAAAATTTCCGCAAAAAACCGGTCCGCGACTTATAGCGACGCCACATTCTGAAGCGTCTTTCTGCGGCCGCTGAAAATCCGGCTGTCGAGCGTTTCGCCGTAAAACGTTTCCGTCACCGCAACCGCCTGGTTGTTCGCCACCGACGTTTGCATCGTTTCCTGCCGGCAGGTGATCACATTGCCCTCCGGAACGGCCTCCTGTTCCGTTTTGCTGTACAGGCGATAAACCCGGCCTTTTTTGTTGCGGTAGCCCCAGATTTCGTTCCGGGGCAGCTTCTCGCGGTGGCCGTCGGAATACCAAATCAGCGCATTCCGTTCATTGACTAGAATCGCTTCCACGGCTTTGATGGGCGCTCCGGACTCGATCTGTGAAATGACAAATGTTGACTGGAAAAGTATCATTTGCGCCAGCACTTTTACATTCGGTGTTTGTCATTTTACATTCGATATTTACTTTTTCCCTAACCGCCCTGCCTCTTTTCTTGTTTAGCAGCTACGAACTTCATGAACAAACGACCAATTATGAAAAACATCGATGTGATTGCAACGGATTTACGGTTTCCGGAAGGACCGGCTTTTACGTCGGATGGTACGCTCTGGTGCGTTGAGCAGGAGGGTGCCAGTTTGTTCTGGCTCAAACCCGACGGAACCAGCGGTCGCATTCACGTTGGCATTGGCAGCCGCCCCAACGGCCTTTGCATCGACGATCTCGACCGGCTCTGGTTCTGCGATTCGGGTATGCACGCCATTCGCTGCATCAGTTATCCCGATCAGGAACCCGAAACCATTGTCGATCACGTGGGCGATGAACCGCTTAGCTGGCCCAACGACCTGACGTTCGATTCGGAAGGAAACCTGCTTTTTACCTGTCCCGGTTCGCCGGACGAAGACGAACCGGGTTATGTTTGCGTGTGCAGCACCGTGGGTGAAGTGAAAAAAATTTCGGAAGGCCTGTTTTATCCCAACGGCATCACGTTTCTGCCGAATGCCCGCACCCTGCTCGTGGCCGAAACCCACCGCAAACGCATCTGGGCCGGGCGCTGGGATAGCACCGGCCTGAACTGGATCAGGCCGGCGGTTTGGGCCGAAACCGGAAAAGACGGTTTTGGTCCCGACGGCCTGACGCTCGGACCGGATAGCCGGATCTACGCGGCTATTTACGGCGGGAGTTGCCTGCAGGTATACAAGCCCACCGGAACGCTGTCGGACACGCTGAAACTGCCCGGCGAAAATCCCACCAACTGCGCCTTCGATCCCACGGGGCGGTTGGGGCTGGTCGTGACCGAAACTCAAAAAGGGCAGCTTCTTTCCTGGAAAGAATAGCCAATCCCTGAAACCGGGAACGGATCGACCGCTTACGGCGCTTCCTCCACCTTCCAGATCGCCAGGCCGTTCGCGCAGGCATCGTCGATCTGGGTCCAGGTGACGTCGGCTTTGCGCATCTTGTTCCGCTCCAGTCCGCATTCGGAACCGACGCTGCCGCTGGGCCCTTTTTTGAAATAGATAAACTTTTTTTTCTCTTCCAGGCTGTTGCAAAAAAAGAAAAAGCCCTGCGGAGCCGCACCCGCGCCCCGCGTCGCTTCCCGGGCTCCGGGTTTGAACAGCCGGGAGTTACGGAAGGTATAGTCACTTTTTGGAGGAGGCATCGTCTTGTCAATTGAGGTTATAGCGTATCCGGTTCTTCCCGCTGATCGAAAAAGGCGAAGGCAAAACCGACTTTAAAATGCCACAGGCTTTGGTTGAAATAGATGTTGTAGTTGTCGGAACCGTAATAACCGGCCTGCGCGAACAGGGCCGCGTGTTTCGACTGCCCCAGCACCCGGTATAAGGTAAGCCAGAGATTGAGCCGCCGTTTGGCGTTAAACGGCCCCACTTTCTCCCGATTCAGGGTGTTTCCCCGGTAATAGTTCCCGTCAAGAATGTAGTTGAGATTGGCGGTCAGCCGCCACTGTTCCGCGTTTCGCTCCGGAGCCACCGAACACCATTTGTTCTGGTCGCCGAGCAGGGTCCACAGGCGCGGCATCGCCAGCAACCCGGCCCGGACGTTGATGCGGTGCCGCCCCATCATGCGCAGCGAATCGAAAACCGCATTCGAGAATTTCCGGGGGTGCCATTCGTAGCTCAGTTTGTAATAAAAATCGCTCCGGTTGCCCATATTGAGCCGGATCTGCTTGCCTTGCTGGCGGTTGCTGACCTTCTTTTTGTTTCGGGAATTGAAGGGATTAAACGCAATGGTTCCGTTGTGCCGTTGCCCGAAAATGAACTCGAAAACGATGTCCTCGCTGAAGTTACCGTTGTAAATATTGACTTCACCCGGGTTGAGCGGGTCGATTTCGGGGCCGTCCTGTCCGTTGGAATGGTGATAGGCATACAGCCCGACAAAGGTGATCGATGAACCGTCGGCCGGCAGCAGGCGCCGGAAGGCGTGGTAATACGCAATGCCCGGCATCGCACTCGGGGTTCGGACGGGAAGCGACTGGTCGCCGTTTGGTCCGAACGGCACCCGCGGATCGTTCTGGAAAATGCGGAACTGGAAGCGCGGAATAACCTGAATTTCATTTAAACCAAACCGTTTTCCGCCAAACGAAATCGGAATCTGGAGATCGGCGTCGAGCACAAAATTCTTCTTGTCGAACCCCAGGTTGTTGAACGTCCAGGTCGCCAGGCTGGTCAGCGTGGAGGGTCCCTGAATGATCTGCATGGTGTTGTGAAAGTCGAAGTTTTGCTGCCTTCGGATCAATTGCGCCCTTAATTCCGACGAAATCGGGGCTTTTTCCGGGCAGCAGGATTCGATTCGCGCCGTTTGCAGCGGATTATCGTAGCACGTCACACACGGTTCGGTTTGGGCGAAACCAGCAACCGAAAGGCCGGTAAGCAGCAGCAGGAGAACGTGTTTCATGTTGGAACCGGAAAAACAGGCGTGGAGCGGGGCCGTCAAAAGTGCGCATCAACAGCGGTTTTCTGGCGGATGGAAAAGTAATCAGATTCTCCATTCAAGCGCGAAACTATTTCGTAAGCGGCTGTCTTTGAGTGATTAAGTTTGGTTTCGGGAAAAATCGGAAGCTGAAAACCGGCGGCTCGTACGGCGTTTCAGTGCGCGTCGAATCCAAGAGCGGTTTTTAAATTTTTCGCCTTTCTTCCAACCCTTCTTCCGCTTTTCTGCACTTTAGAGGGAACGTTCAACGAAGCCTTCCACTTGACCCTGACGCCCGATCTAACGGAACACGAACTGGTCGCCCGCTGTCTGCAGCCGGATCGGCCGGCGGATCGGCGCATGGCGCAGCGGCTGCTGTTTGAGCGGTATAAACGGGCCATGTTTTCGGTGGCTTTTCGGATGCTGAATGATTCCGATCACGCCAACGATGCGTTGCAGGATGCGTTTGTGGACGTGTTCCGGCAGCTGGATTCGTTCCGGTTTCAGTCGACGCTGGGCGTCTGGATCAAGACGATCGTGGTGCGGCAGGCGCTGCGGAAGCGACAACTGGAATGGCGGTTTGAAACCCTGGATGAGCAGCTTCATGACCGTTCGGTGGAGGTGCCGGACAACCTGACGGGCGAGATGCTGGATGCCGCCATTCGGTCCTTGCCCGACGGGGCGCGGACGGTTTTTGTGCTGGCCGAAGTGGAAGGCTACAAACACCAGGAAATTGCCGAAATGCTGAACATTTCGGAAGGAACGTCCAAATCGCAGGTTAGTTACGCCCGAAAATTACTGCGCAGGAAGCTGTCGGAACTGTCTTAAACCCGGATTACGCGGATCAAACCGGACCGCCGGAGCGGGATTAAAAGAATTTACCGAATGGATTTTACGAAGGCCATACACCAGTTACCCGAACACGAACCCCGGGCTGATCTCTGGGACCGGATCGAGGCCGATCTGCGGGCCGATGATGCCATCGACCGGCTGCTGCCGGACGACCTGCCGGTCTTGGAACCGAAGACCGATGCCTGGGAGCAGCTTGCCGGACGGTTGGAAAAACCGGTCGTTCGCCCTTTGTGGCGGTCTTCGGTCCGGTGGGGGGCTGCGGCTGCCGTCGCGGTGCTGGTGGGTGGCGTTTGGCTGGTCTGGCAACCGGTTTCGAACGAAAAAGTGACGATTGCCTACGCCACCGAAACCGTGGAAGCGGAGACGCTGGGCGCCGAAAAACCGGGTTTGTCGGTGGCGGATCGGAAAGCCGAAATTTTTATTGAGGAACAATGCGGGCAGCAAACCGTGGTGTGTCAGAAACCGGAAATAAAGGAATTGAAACAGCAACTCGATCAACTGAATAACCGAAAAGCCAATCTGGAAGAAGAACTGGCGGTATTTGGCAACGATCCGGGCCTGGTGCAGGCGCAAATCAAAATTGAAAACGAACGGGCTGAGGTGACCAAAGAACTCGTCCGGATTTTAACGATATGAAACCACTGCTTTTTCTACTGACGTTCGTGACGATTTCCGCCATCGGCCAGACCCGGCTTCAGGTGGTCACGAAAACCGTGGAAAAAGAGCTGGCGTACAGTGGAGGCCAGCGCCTGAGTCTGACGGCCCAGAAAGCCGATATTACAATCAAAGGCTGGAATAAATCAACGGTGCTGGTGCGCCTGAAACTGATTGCCAAACATCCGGAGCGCGAAACCGCCGAGCGCGAACTGGAATTTCTGAAACATGACATTCAGGTACAAAACAACGTCATCGAACTGTCGAATCGGTTCACCATTCCGCAGCGGGCGGGGGCGGTCAAAGGCAACCTGAAGGCGGTGTATGAAGTCTGGCTGCCCACGCGCTGCCCGGTTTCGGTCAACAACACGTTCGGCGATGTCAGCCTGAGTGATCTGGCGGCTGAAACGACGGTGAACCTGGAATTCGGGAAGCTGTCGCTGGTGAACCTGAGCGGAAAAACCGCCGTCACCTCGGACTACGGCGACATCGACGCCAGCGAATTAGGCGGTACGTTCACGATCAAGGCCGAAAAAGCCGAAATTGTGCTCCGCGAACTGGTCGGAAACGGGCTTATTCAAAGCCACTACGGTAAACTGTCCGTCCTGCCAGCGGCCAGCCTGACGGCTCTGACCGTGCAGGCCGTCCGTACGGAAGTCTTGCTGCATCCCAAACGCCTGGAAGATTTTCAGTATGCGATCGAGACCCCCTATTCGACCATTCACGTGCCGGAGGGCTATGGCGACTACCTGAAACCCAATAAACGCCGGTTTCGTTACCAGGCCGCGTCGCAAAAACCGGCTATTTCGGTCACGAATCAGTATAGTCCGGTGGTGATTCAACCGATCGCACACGGTGTAACACTGGCGAAATAAGCGGTTTTTTGCAGTTATTCTGTGTTCCTAAATCAGTAAAATACCTATGAATCGCTTGTCTTTTTTCGGTTTTGTGTGGCTCTGTTCGTCCGGCGTGCTGGCTCAGAGCCGTGATTCCGTCCGAATCGAGTATTCGGTTGAAAACCCGGATACGACCCGGCGAAAGATCAAGGAAGCGTTCCGGTATCTGACGCGGGCCACGGTGGAGGAAAAAACGCTCGTAAAACTGGGCGTCGTTGTTCCGCTTCCCCTGCTGGGCGGTTATTATGCTTCCTACGGCTACGGAATCGGGGTGGGTGTGGAGCAAAAGATAACCGCCGGTTTTTCCATCCAGGCCCACCTCATCGGAAGGTATTACCGGACCGGGACCATCATTAACACGAAAGTGCTGGAAATGCCGGTTTCGGGCCGGTACTATTATTCCCTGAAAAAGCGAATGCGGAAAGGCTTGAGTGCCAATAATTTCTCCAATAATTACGTCGGTATCCGGATCGAAAACACGCTTTACGGCACCGGCCGCTATTACTCCACCGTCACCTCGGGCAGCCAGACGGTCATTTATTCCGAAAGAAACGTGAACCGCCGTTTTGCCATGGGGCAGGCGATTTCTGTGCAATGGGGCATTCAGCGCCGACTCGGCACGAAAGGCTACCTGGATTCCAGCCTGTCCTTGGCCGCTCTTCCGGTATTGACGAAAAACCGGGTGCCGGATTTTGTAGCGCCCATTCAAATTAATTTTAACCTGGGTTTGGGCTGGTAATGTCAACTAAAAAGCAGTTAAGGGTATGAAAAGCATGGTTATACTTGTCGGATTCCTGGTGGTGGCATCGTCGCTTCACGCTCAGCAAACGACCTATTCGCAGGAAGACAGCTCGGTGACGACCAGCGAGCTAAAGCGGGTTTACCGGTACATTACGCGGGCGAATGTGGAAGAAAAAACACTTTTTAAACTGGGCTTCTGGCCCAACGCCGGGGATCGGGACTATACAGGACGGCCTAATTTCCGAATCGGTTTGAACGCGGATGTGTCGGTTGAACGAAAAATTACGCCCTCCTTTTCGGTGCTGGCCGGTTTTGATTTGATGCTTCGGTATAACCGGTATAACCAATTCAAGGTACCCTTCAATAGCCACGGTAATAGCTATGAAGACACTGACAAAATTTTTCGGGGATTCGTTTACGCGAAAATAGGCACCCGGTTTTACTATGGTATGACGAAACAGATTCGGCAGGGCAAATCGGCCAACAATTTTTCGGGGAATTATGTCGGGCTTCAAGTTACCAAAGCGATTTCCGTTCGGATGATTCAGCATATTTATGATACCAAAACCGGCCAGTCTGTGCGTACGGAAGACTATGATGTTGCAGGTGCGTATAACGCTCCGCTGGTTTCGGCCCTGTGGGGTCTGCAACGGCGGTTGGGCCGTCGGGGTTTTGTTGATATTAATGCCGGGCCGGAAGTGGCCATTCCAAGACGAGTAAAAGAGCCGTTTCTTTTAGGATCCTATTTCGAGTTTTACAAGAATAACTACCAGCCCAGCCTAACCCTGCGCGTCAACGCGGTCATTGGTTTGGGCTGGTAAGCAGCCCAGACAATAGCTTGGCTAAATAACGACAAGGCCGGGTGGCCGATGGTGCGGGTTTTTGTTGCGAATCAATTACTTTGTGGTACTTTGTTCTACGCAACGCTCTAACCATGACCCCCGACACCGCTTTTCAAGTCCTTAACGCGCTTGTGCTGCCGCAGTGGCTGCTGATGATTGTGGCGCCCCGCTGGAAGCCGACCGAATTTCTCGCCAAATCCCTCCTGATTCCGGCCGTTCTGGCGCTTTTTTACATTTACTACCTTTTTTTCGGCAAGGGTGGCCTGGATATGCAATCGTTCAGTACGCTGGCGGGTGTAAAAACGTTATTTAGTCAGAGCGATGCGCTACTGGCGGGCTGGATTCACTACCTGGCGTTCGATCTGGCGGTGGGAAGCTGGCTGCTACGCAACGGCCAACGCCGGAATGTGCCGCACCTCTGGCTGGTTCCCTGTCTGATCGGGTCCTTTCTGTTCGGTCCGGTGGGCCTGTTGTTGTACCTGCTGGGCCGGTCCGTGAAGCAGCAGAAAATTTACTAAGATGCCTTTTGTCGCAATGAAAAATCTTTCCTTTTTACTTCTCCTCGTTTCGATCCCGGCTTTTTCGCAGTCGCTGCTGTGGAAAGTATCGGGCAACGGCCTGAAACAACCGTCGTATCTGTTTGGTACCTACCACATTCTGCGCGACAGTTACCTGAACCAGCACCCCAACATCAAAACCGCCTACGAAGCCGCCGAGGGCGTGGTGGTCGAAACCGAAATCGATTCGTCGGCGATGCTGTCGATGATGATGCGCGGCATGATGCTCGACAACAGCCTGACCAAACTGCTCTCCGAACCGGATTACAAGCTGGTGGCTGAGGAGTTTAAACGGGCCACGGGTTTTGATCTGGGCATGTTCAATCAGATGAAGCCGATCATTACGGCCACGATGCTCGGCCTGTCGTACGCCCAGAAAGAATCCGATACGCTCAGCAGTTTTACGGGGATGCCCATCGACCTGTATTTTGCCAGCGATGGCCGGAAACGCCAGAAAAAGGTCAATTCGCTCGAGACCATGGAAGAGCAGATCTCGTTTCTGTATGACCACGACCCCGTCGAAAAACAGGCCCAGCAACTCGTGGAAATGGTCAAGGGGAAAGCCGATATGCACGAATTGGGCAAGTCGGTGACCCAGCTTTACCTGAAACAGGATTTGCAGGGCATGTGGAAACTAAACGAAAAATACGGCAGCTCCTTCGGCGATATGAGCTACCTGATCGACGAGCGTAACCACAACTGGATGAAACGCTTACCCGGTTTAATGGCGGTCCGGCCCACGTTTGTGGCCGTCGGGGCGCTCCATTTGCCGGGGCCCAACGGACTGATTGAGTTACTGAAAAAAGAAGGTTACAAGGTTGAGCCGCAGTAGTTACGAAAACCGCCGTTTCAGAATGTCGATGAGCATGGCCACTTCATCGCTGCTCATGTCCCACAAATACTGAGCGGCATAGCGGTACGACACCAGATCGCGGGCCTGATCGTAGCTCGTCGCCCGGTTGAGTTCTTCAATGGCTTCGTTGTAGGAAGCCGCATTGCCGTTGAACAACTGGTTGATAAACATGAACTTCTGGTTGAGCGAAATGCTTTTGCTGATGCTCTCGATGGGCGCGCGGTAAAACGTTTCGCCAATGGTGATCGGGCCGGTGGCATCTTCCTCGGTTTTCGGACTGATTTCGACCATCGAGACGTCGCTGGCGTGCGCCGTTGCCTGGCTGGGCTGCATCGACGGCGCCGTTGGCTCGGATGACGGTCCCGAATCATCCAGAAAGAGCGGCCGCACGGAGGTGTCCGCATCCGGTACGGGGCTGCCATCCACCTCGGGTTCGGCCTCGTGGGCGATTGGGGCCGCCAGCGGAGGAGCCGGCGTCATCGTGTTGTCGACTTCGGTATCAAAAAACGATTTGTTGGGTGTCGAAACCGGTTGCGGGGGCGAAAAGTCGTACGACGATTTGCGCAGCAGAATGCCCGGGTCGAGGAGCACTTTTTCCGAAAACAACGGAATGTATTTCTCCGGTTTTTCCAGTTCGCGGTTTCGCTGCATCAGCGTCTCGTCGAGCCAGTTCAGCGCCTGATTCACGTAAACCGCACTTTTTCCTTTCATGCGTTCCTCCAGCGCCACCGGAACGAATTTATTGATCTGCGTATACCGGGTGATCTGGTGAGCCGCATCGGCCGACAGGGAGAAATCGGGTTGATTCCGCAGCGCTTCGTCGAAATAATGCCGGGGATCGAACAGCAGGATCAGCGTTCGGCGGGTGGCTTCGGCCAGCAGCGGTTCCAGGTGCTCCCGGCGCACCGAAATATGCTGCGAGACGGTATTCATAAACACCTGCATGGCCTGGCGGACATCCGGGTGCTCAAAGTCAAAAAACGGGCTGCGAAACCGCTCGGCGTCGCTGCGCCATTTTTCGGATAAACTGCTGACGACGAACAAATTAACCTGACTGACGGCGCTTAGTTTCAACAAGTCCTGCCCCCCAATGACGGTGTGATGGGCAAAAAAATCACCCGCCACTTTTCGGGCATAGGATTTACAATATTCGGTGAGCGAAGAGGCATTGAACTTGTTCGACATATCAAAATATCTTTGCTTTGTAAAGATATGGGTTTCGCTTAGAAAATTCCGTTCAGACATTGGTGAAATTATTGGACAGCCGCTTTTTTGCCAGTACAAGAAGAATGCCAGATTGTGAAACGGAGGATGCGGCCAGATGACCGGGCAAACGGCGTCTGACTTTTCCCGGTATCCACGGACAATTATTCGTTAATTCAACGTTACGAACGCATGTTTATTGAACCAACCCGCCGACGTGAACCGCCCCATCAGCGTACGGGTTGGATTGAAGTGATTTGCGGCTCGATGTTTTCCGGAAAAACCGAAGAGCTGATCCGGCGCATCAACCGGGCCGTCATCGCCCGGCTTAAGGTTGTCATTTTCAAACCCTTGATCGATACGCGCTACCACGAAGAGAACATTGTGTCGCACAATGCCAACGCGATTCATTCGCAGCCCGTGCAGTCGGCCCGGGAGATTCTGGACCACGCCGGCGACAGCGAAGTGGTGGGGATTGACGAAGCGCAGTTTTTCGACGACAAAGAGCTGCTCGAAGTCTGCAACCAGCTGGCCAACGAAGGCAAGCGGGTGATTCTGGCCGGGCTCGACATGGATTTTGAAGGAAAACCGTTCGGCTGCATGCCGCAGCTGATGGCGATTGCCGAATACGTGACGAAAGTACACGCCATCTGCGTGATTTGTGGCGACATTGCCAGCTATTCCTACCGACTGGTTCGTTCCAGAGAAAAAGTGCTGCTCGGCGAAACCGACAGCTACGAAGCCCGCTGCCGCCGGTGCTACAACCTGGGCAGCGAAGTCGTGAGCAAAGAGTGGGTGTATGAGACGGTGGAGCGGAACGATGAATTATGAATGATGCAGTAAGGCCGGTATGCCTAACGGTGAAAAGATGGAGCCGGGCTTTTTGGGGAAAAAGACTCTGTTTCTTTCTTTTTTTAATTCATCACGCATCGTTCATCACGCATCCTTCTCTCGCCCAACCCGGCACCTGGCGGCTGCATCCGAGTTATCGGTCGGCCCAAACCGTAGCGGCTGTGCAAAACCGGATCTACTGCGCGTCGGAGAACGGTTTTTTCGCCTACGACCCCGCGGCCAATGAAGCCACGCGCCTGAGTCCCGGCGACGGTTTTAGCGAAACCGGGGTCAGCCAGCTGGCGTACTTCGCCGACCAGAAACGCCTGCTGATCGGGTACCGCAGCGGCACCATTGACTTCCTTTCCGTCACCGATACCGGCGAACCGGCCAGCCTGAGCACGATCACCCTTATACGCGATGCGGCCCAGATTCCGGGCAGCAAACGGATCAACCACCTTTCCCGCGTGGGCAACGACGCCTACCTGGCCTGCGATTTTGGCATTGTCGTGCTGGATCTGGCGCGCTCCGAAATCCGCGACACCTACCGCAACATCGGCCCCAACGGCACGCCCGTAGTCGTTTATGCCACCGCTTTGGCCAACGATTCCATCTATGCCGCCACCTCGCGGGGATTGTTGGCAGCCCGGTTTGCGCCAACCGTCAATCTGGCTTTTTTCGGCAACTGGAAAACCGTACCGCTGCCCGACCGCGGATCGGTGCGCTCGGTCGTGGGGGTTGAAAACCGGCTTTATGCCGCTCTGCCGGGACAGGGCGTTGCGGAGCGGCAGGGTGGCCGCTGGGTCGTTGTCAAACCGCTGCCCACCATTACCGGCTTGCTGGCGACGGCCACGGAATGGATTGCCATGGCGCCCGATCAGTTGCAGCGGTCGTCGGGTGTTTTGCTGCAAAACGCGCTGATCGGTGAACCCCGCGAAATCGTGGAAGCCGCCGGAAATTTCTGGGTGGCCGATTCGCTGTCCGGTTTGCTGCGGATCAGCGGCACCGTGGTGCAATCCGTTAGTCCCGATGGTCCCGCTTCGGATGTGTTTCAGCGGCTGGTGGCGGCCGGCCCGGCCGGTTCGATTCTGGCCTTGCCGGGCGGTTTTTCGGATGATTTCAAGCCCTTACGCCGTCGGCGCGGTTTTGACCAGTTTCAGCAGAACCGCTGGCAAACGTTTCTGGCGTCGTCTCTCCCGACGGATTTCGTCACGGCGGCTTACAATCCGGCCGATCAGCGCACGTATCTGGGCAGTTTTGGCGGAGGGCTCTGGGCCGCCGGTGAACAAACCGCCCCGGAGGTGGTCAACCGGGTGCTGGCGAACATCAGCAGTGTCGCCGTTGATCCGAACGGCGAAACCTGGCTGGCGACACCAAATCTGAATTTGGGCCAGACGACGTTCCAGGTTCGGCGGAAAAACGGCCAGTTTGAGTCGTTTACCCCGGTTTGGGGAAATGCCGAGCAATTCGTCATTGACGACAGCGGTTTTTTGTGGATGACCCTGAATTTCTTCACCGGCGGGGGCATGCAGGTGTTCGATCCGGCCACGAACCGTGCCCGCTTCCTGCAGGAACAGTTGGGCGAAGGCGGTTTGCCGCACCGGAGCGTTCGGGCGCTGGCGAAAGACCGCGACGGGCTGATCTGGGTCGGAACCGACAACGGGGTGGCGGTTTTTGATAATCCGTCGGCGGTTTTTACGGGAACCGTGAATGCCTACCGGCCGGTTTTTGAGCGGCAGCGGCTGTTGAGTGGCGAGGTGGTCACGGCGCTGGCCGTCGATGGCGGCAACCGGAAATGGATCGGGACCACCAACGGCTTGTACCTGTTCAACGAGGACGGCACGGTTTTGATCGACCAGTTTACGAATCAGAACAGTCCCCTGCCTGCCGCGTCCATCACCGCCCTGGCCATTGAACCCGCGAGTGGCGAAGTGTTTGTTGCGACCGCAAACGGACTGGTTTCCTACGGCGGTTCGGCCAGCGAACCTGCCCCGGTTTTTGCCGGAATCACGATTTTTCCGAACCCGGTGCGGCCCGATTTCGGCGGTCTGGTGAGCATCAAAGGGCTGGTCGAAAATACCGTGGTGAAAATCATGGATGCGGGCGGCCAACTCGTTTACGAAACCCGCTCGCAGGGCGGCACCGCCACCTGGAACCTGCGCGATTACCGGGGCCGGTTGGCCGAAACCGGCATTTACGTGGTGTTTGCGGTTACGGCGGACGGCAAAGAAGGAATGGCCGGGAAATTGGCGGTGGTGCGGTAATTGTGCTTTCAATGGTTTATTTTTGTACCATGAAACCATACATTGTCGGCATCACGGGCGGGAGTGCCTCCGGAAAAACATCGTTTTTGAAAGGATTGATTTCTGCTTTTTCGGAGAATGAAATCTGTCTGATTTCGCAGGATATGTACTACAAACCGCTCGATCAGATTCCGCGCGACGACATTGGTGTTCACAACTTCGATTTGCCCCAGACCATCGATCACCTCCGGTTTGCCGAGCACATCCGGCAACTGCACGAAGGTGAAACCATTGAGATGAAGGAATACACCTTTAATAACCCCAGCGTGGTGCCTAAGATGCTGACTTTCAGGCCAACGCCCATCATGGTGGTCGAAGGTATTTTTGCCTTTCATTTTGAAGAAGTGGCCGGGCAGCTTGATTTGAAGATTTTTATCGACGCTAAAAACAAGATTAAATACGAACGACGAATGGTGCGCGATCAGGCCGAACGGGCCCTTTCGCCGGAGATGATCAAGCACCAGTGGGATTACCACGTTCGCCCGACGTACGAGGAGTTTATCAAACCCCACAAAGCCATCGCGGACATTGTCATTCCCAATAACGTTCATTACCAGAAAGGGCTGGACGTGGTGATTGGGTTTTTGAAAGGAAAAGTCGCTAATTTGGCCGCACACGAACAAAAACCGGCTGCCGACTGATTCGGCGGCATTTTATCTCCTGAACCCTCTATGAACGTTACCCTCCCCCTGCTTGCTGCCGCTTTGCTGCTGGCAACTTCCCTTATGGCTCAAAAACCGGAAACCCTGGATCTGTGGCCCGCCAACCAAATTCCGAACGCCGTTGTGAACGAGGCCGTTCAGGAAAAATCGGAGCTGGGCAAAGACGGTATTTTACGCATCAGTGATGTGAAGGTGCCTACGTTAACGGCTTTTCTGCCGCCCAAAAACAAAGCGACCGGAGCCGCGATTCTGGTGATTCCCGGCGGTGGGTACAGCATTCTGGCCTACGGACACGAAGGCGAAGAAATGGCCAAATGGTTTAACGAGCGCGGCATTGCGGCTTTTATTCTGAAACACCGCCTGCCCGACGACCGGACGCAGACGAACAAACACGAGGTGCCGCTGGCCGACGCCATGCAGGGCATGAAGCTGATTCGCCAGAACGCGGCCAAATGGAACGTGGACGGGAACCGGCTGGGGGTCATCGGTTTCTCGGCGGGCGGTCACCTGGCTTCGACCTTATCGACGCACTACCACCGGGGCGCGGGGGCCAGCGAGGAAGCCAAACCGAACTTTGCGATTTTGATGTATCCGGTCGTGACGTTTGGGGCGAAAGCGCACAGCGGTTCCCGCGACAAGCTGCTGGGCAAAGACGCCAGTCCGGAGCAGGTGGCCTATTATTCCAACGAGTTGCAGGTGGATGCCAAAACGCCACCGACTTTTCTGGTCCACGCCGAAGACGACAAGGGCGTACCGGTGGAAAACAGCATTGATTATTACCTGGCGCTGAAGAAGTTCAATATTCCGGCCGAAATGCACCTGTATCCGACGGGCGGCCACGGCTACGCGCTCCGGGTCCAGGGCAAAGGCTCGCTCGAAGGCTGGCCTGCTGCCTGTGAAAACTGGCTGAAGTCGCTGGGGCTTCTGGAGAAGAAATGAGTTAAGAACGTTGTTTCGCAGCGTTAAGCAGAGTAAAAAAGAGTTAAGCGGAGGAATTTACTTTCTCTGCGTAACTCCCTTTCCTCCGCTTAACGCTGCGAAATACCTTAACTCGCTACACCCGCAGGAACACCTTCTTCTTGTACAGAAAATACAGAAACGCCCATTTCACGGCCAGGAGGGCCAAAACCGCCCCGGTCGCCCGGACGGGTTCGGAAAAGAAGCTCAGCAGACCACCGAAGAAAAATTTAGCGGCATAGTCGAAGTCGATAAACTCCCCGGCAATGTAAATCAGGATGGAGTTCATGCCGATCACGGTAAAGAAAAACGCCCAGCCGCCCGCCTTTTTGACGTCGATAATCCAGTAGAACAGGGCCAGCATCAACACGCTCCAGCCACCCGCCACCAGCACGAACGAGCTGGTCCAGAGGTTTTTGTTGATCGGGAAAATCCAGCCCCAGCTATATCCCAGAATCAGGCAGGAAATACCGCCCAGCACCAGCCACAGCGTTTTCTGATCGCGGTGGGCCATGCGTCCGTCGCTGCGCAGCAATTGCCCCGAAAAAATACCGAGTAAAGCCGTGCCGATGGCCGGCAGGGTGGAGAACAAGCCTTCCGGATCGTGCACTTTCAGGTATAAACGGCCCGGCATAACCGAGCGGTCGATGTAGCCCGCCAGGCTGCAATCCAGCGTTAAGACGCCCGCTCCGCAACCCGGCACCGGAATGAGGGTCATCAGCGCCCAGTAGCCCAGCAATAAACCGGCAAACCAGCCGTACTGCGCTTTCGGATTCGGGAAATAAAGGTAGATCAACTGCCCGAACATGCCCGCCAGCCCGATGCGGCCCAGGACGCTGCCGAACCGCATATCGCTGATGGGCTTGGTAAACAGGCCGTTGTTGTAAATGATGCCCAGCAAAACCAGAATCAAACCGCGCGTGATGATCTTCCGGGCCAGCTCGCTTTTCGAAATTCCGCGTTCCAGGCGACTCCCCACCGCAAACGGGGTCGAAACGCCCGCCATGAACAGGAAAAGCGGGAAAATGCAATCGTAAGGCCGAAAACCGTTCCATTCGACGTGGGTGAATTGCTCGGCCATGAAGAACGCCCACGCCCAGCCGGTGGTTTTGGCCAGCACATGGAAAATTTCTTCCCCGCCCGCGATCCAGAACATATCGAAACCCCGCAACGCATCCAGCGACATCAGGCGTCGGACGGGGGCGGGTTGGGCCAGCGCGGGCTCGGTAGTAGCTGTAGAAGTTGATTGCATACCGGTTCGTAGTAATGACTGGGTATAGTACTATTTCGGGATGGAAACGGGCTATCGGTTTTTGAATAGTATTTCCAGTTGTACCCCTTTATTTATCCGTCAGCATCAGCGGGACGTTGCTGCGACCACCCAGCACCACAATCTTGGTGTTGGGCGAAGCCGCCAGTTCGCGCTGGGCCTTGATTTGTTCGTACTGCAACTGCCGATCCGACAAACCGGTGGCCAGAATTTTCTGGTAATCCGCAATCCCCTGCGCTTCGACGCGCTTCCGTTCGGCTTCCTGCCGTTCTTTTTGCAGCACAAACTGCATTTTCTGGGCTTCCTGCTCGGCATTGATTTTTGATTCGATGGTAGTCTTGACCGAAGCGGGCAGGTTGATGTTCCGGATCAGCAACTGTTCGAGCATAATGCCGCGCTTGCGCAAATCCGATTCGATGGTCTTGTAAATCCGGTTTTGAAACTCGTCGCGTTTGGTGGAATAAAGCGAAACCGCATCGTAGTAAACCGCATTGTCGCGGATGCGCGTGCGGGTAATGGGCCGAACCACCTTGTTGGAGTAATCGGACCCGATGCTGCGGTAGATGTTGGGCGTTGCGGTCGGGATGACGCTGTACAAAACCGTCAGGTCGATCACCACCTCGAGTCCGTCGGCGGTCAACACCCGGATGGCGTCGTCGCCCAGCTGCCCGCTTTCGTCGTGGGCGCCCGACATGGTGTAGTTCTGGGTTTTGATGTCAAATTCCGTGACGGCCACCAGCGGATTGACCCAGTTCAGGCCGCTTTCCAGAATGTTCTCCTGAACGCTGCCGAACAGGCTCTGGACCCCCACCGTTCCGGCGTCGATCTGGCGAATGGAGGACGATGCCAGCCCAAAAATAATCAGAATAAGGCCGACAACCTTCAACGGCCGGGAGAAGCGGGAGAAGGCTAACGAGGGCGTATTGGTGGCAAAACCGATGATCAGCGCCAGAATGCCAAGGACCAGGAAGAACATTTTATGGGGTGTGAGTTTAGTGGGTTTGTCGGCAAACCGCCGGAAGCAGCGTTTGCCACAGGTAATAATACAAACTTTTACCCACAGACCCAATCGGCCAACCAAGCAAGTTCAACAAAGCGTCGACGGCTCACTCCGCTACTCCACAGCGAATGCCCTGGATAACTCCGTACGCAGTGCGGGGCCTGGAGAGATCGGGCGGAACGGGCCTGCTTACTCGACCGTAAACCGCTGAATCCATTCCGCCACGGTCGCGTTGGTCAGGTTGAACAGCAGGTTGGGAAACAGCCCGAGCAGCAGGGCCAGGGCCGCCAGCGGAATGAGCATGAGCCGTTCGCGGGCGTCGAGGTCGGGGAGAGGTCCGATGGTTTCCGTGCGGGTCCAGAGCGGGCCGAAAAACATGCGCTGAAGCGTCCAGAGAAAATACGCAGCCGCCAGAATGATGCCCAGCGTGGCCACCGCCGTCATCCAGCCGGGCAGCCAGAGGGATTGAAAACTGCCCATCAGCGTAAACAGTTCGCCGACAAAACCGGAAAAACCGGGTAGCCCCAGCGAAGCAAAAAAGGCAATGGCGGTCAGGGCCGTATAACCCGGCATGGCGCTGGCGAGTCCGCGGTAATTGTCGATGCGCCGGTCGTGGGTGCGGTCGTAGATAACCCCGGTCAGCAAAAACAGCATGGCCGACAAAACGCCGTGACTAGCCATCTGATACACCGCGCCGTTGATGCCTTCCGAGGTCAGCGAGGCAATGCCCAGCAAGACAAACCCCATGTGCGAAACCGACGAATAAGCGATCATTTTTTTCAAATCCACCTGCGCCAGGGCGTTAAAACCGCCGTAGACAATCGAAATGACGCCCAGGGCGGCCAGCAGCAACGCGTATTCGGCGGCCCCGTCGGGAAACAGGCCCCAGCCGATCCGCAGAAAACCGTATCCGCCAATTTTCAGCAAAACGCCCGCCAGCACCACCGAGACCGGCGTTGGCGCTTCGACGTGGGCGTCGGGGAGCCAGGTATGCACGGGCACGACGGGTAATTTGATGGCAAAACCCAGGAAAACGCAAAGGAAAGCCAGCATCCGCGACGGAATCCCAAACAGCACGACTTCACCCGCCGGGCCTAAAAACGAATTCGGCAGGTAATTGCCCCCGTGGGCCATGTAACGCAGATCGAACGTGTGGACGATCTGCTGCGCCGGAAGTTTGTAGTCGGCCAGTAAGTACTGAACCTGCCGAATCAGTTCGTCGGTAGCCTCGGACCGGTCGCTGATCAGGCCGGCCTGGAGGGCGGTTTCGACCGGATCCATCACCGACAGATACAGGCTGATCATCACCAGCAGAATAAAGACCGAGCCGGCCAGCGTATACAGAAAAAACTTGATGGACGCGTATTCCCGGCGCGGACCACCCCATAAACCGATGAGAAAATACATCGGCAGCAGCATGAATTCAAAGAACAGGAAAAACAGGAAAAAGTCGAGCGCCAGGAAACAGCCGATGACGGTGGCCGTCAGCAGCAGATACAGCGCGTGGTAGGCCTTCAGTCGTTGGTCAATTGTCCAGGAAGAAATGGCGCCGACCAGCATCACCGCCCCCGACAACAGCACCAGCGGCAGACTGATTCCGTCGATACCGACCAGGTAATCAATCGAAACCCGGCCGAGCGACCCCAGCGACAGGCTGATCCAATCGGCGCGTTCGAGCAGTTGGTAACCGGCCTGCGTGGGGTCAAAAGCCGCATAAACCGCCCCGCAGACCAGCAATTCGAAACCGCAAACCGCCAGCGTAATCCATTTATAACTCTTTTTCAGGCTGTCGGGTAACAGAACCACCAGCAGCGAACCCAGCAATGGAAAAAAAATGAGTGATGACAGCATAGTAGGGTGTCGGTGCCGGCAAGGGCACCAACTAGATCAAAAACCAAAGAATTAATAACAAACCGACCACCGCGCTGGCTATGTACGACTGCACCCGCCCATTCTGCACCGAACGGGTCAGGTTGCCCAGCCGCCGGGCGAGCCACGACGCCCCGTTGACCAGCCCATCGATCAATGCCCGATCGACCCAGGCGATGATGTGGGCCAGCACCACGTTTCCCATCGCCATCCGGTCCACCTGCTTGTCGATAACGTTCCGGTCGAAGCGGTAGGAAAACCGGGAAAACTGCACGAACGGCCAGACAATGAACCGCTTGTAAAAACCGTCGAGGTACCAGTTATACACCGATAACCGGCTCAGGGAAGTTGATTCCGTTAAAACCGGCAGACGCCAGCCCAGCCCGATGCCGACCGCAGCGACGCTGACGGACAAAACCGCAATCCAGAGGTGTTCTTCGGGTTCGCCCGGCGGAGGGAAGACGCGGAAAAACCAGCTATGCCCGGCGGAAAACGGATTGCCGGCAAACACAAAACCGATGGACAAAACCGCCAGCAGCAAAATGGGGCCAGTCATCAGTCCGCCGGATTCGTGGACGGCCGGGTGCGCGGGCTCAGTCGTGCGGGGGTCGCCGAAGAAAACCAGCTTTCCCTGCCGGGCCATGTAACAGGCCGTCAGACCGGACGATAAAACCGCCAGAACCGGGATCAGATACGCCCAACCGCCCTGTTGTCCGGCCCAGCCGAACGCACCGGTCAGGATGGCTTCTTTGGACAGAAAACCGGAGAACAGGGGCAAACCCGCCAGCGCAGCCGCGCAGACCGCCCAGCCCGCAAACGTCAGCGGCATGGCTTTTCGCAAACCGCCCATCCGGCGCATGTCCTGCGTATGGACGCCGTGAATGACCGAACCGGCCGCCAGAAACAAACCGGCTTTGAAAAACGCGTGGGTCGTCAGGTGAAAAAGCGCGCCGGTTGCGTTGCCGGTTCCCATGCCCACCACCATCAGGCCGAGCTGCGAAACCGTCGAATACGCCAGCACTTTTTTGATATCCGTTTGAAACAAGGCCGAATAAGCCGCCATCCCCATCGTGACGGTGCCGATGAGCGTAATGATCAGCAGGGCGTCGGGGGTCAGCAGGAAGTGGATGCGGGCCAGCAGGAAAATCCCGGCCGCTACCATCGTGGCGGCATGAATCAGGGCCGAAACCGGGGTGGGGCCTTCCATCGCGTCGGGAAGCCAGGTCGTGAGCGGAAACTGCGCCGATTTGCCGATGCAGCCGCAAAACAGGCAGAAACCGGTCAGCGTGGCCAGCGGGCCGTTGGCTACAAACAAGTCCGGGAGTTCGGAAAAGTCGGTCGTTCCGGATTGAAAGAGCAGGAGAAAAATGCCGAGCAGAAAACCGGCGTCGCCGATGCGATTCATGATGAACGCCTTTTTGGCGGCCGCGGCCGCTTCCGGTTTTCGGAACCAGAAACCAATCAGCAGGTAGGACGACAGCCCTACCAGTTCCCAGAACGCGTACAGGATAATGAGGTTTCCGGCCAGCACAATGCCGAGCATGGAGCCGATGAACAGACTCAGAAAACCGAAATACCGGTAGCGGTCGCGTTCGTCGTGGAGGTAAGAAATCGAGTAAAGCTGCACCAGCAGGGCGATGAAATGCACAATGACGAGCATCAGCACCGTCAGGGCGTCGATGCGGAACGTGACGGGCACCGAGCGCCCCGGAATCACGAGCCATTCCGTGCGGAAGGTCAGGATTTCGGAGCCGGTTTGGGCGGCCAGCCAGCCCGACACACCCAGCCCGACCAGCGTCAAAACCGCGGCCGCTCCCCCCACCCAGCCGTTGCTGCGCCGACCGGCCAACAGCCACGCACTGCCGCTTAAAAAAGGCAGCAGCAGGAGAAGCCAGAGGAGGTTTTGGACGGTATTTTCGTCAAGCATCGCGCAAGATACGTGTGGATGGTCGGCGGGGCAAATATCCTGAATAAACCGGCCAATAAAAATAATTGGTTACTTTTATGGGTCGTTAGTCGAGCTACTAATGGTCAGGTTTTTATAAATTTGATTCGGTTTCACTTACTCTCATATTCCCATGGCTGTTGCAACCACCCAATCAACTGAAAATTACAGCATGAATCTTCCGTGGACGGAGTCGCCTTTTTTTCGTCAGGAATTGAAAAAAGCGAATTTAAACCCGGAGTTGGAACGCATCGTTACGCAGTTTGCCGAAAATGGGTTTGTCGTCTTCAATCCCGAAATCGACGGAGCGGTTCTGGACAAGGCGCTGGAACTGCTGGAGCCGAAGCACGTAGCCGTGAAGGACGACCGCATTCAGGATGCCTGGAAAGAAATTGAGGCCGTAAAGCATATTGCCACTGCTCCAAGGGTGCTGGAGGTGCTGCGCGTTCTTTACCGCCGGGAACCGATTCCGTTTCAGACGCTGAATTTTAAGTTGGGAACCCAGCAGCGAACGCACAGTGATTCGATGCACTTTCACTCGATTCCGCAACGGTTTATGTGTGGGGTGTGGGTGGCGCTGGAAGACGTCCGCAACGACAACGGCCCGCTGCATTATTTCCCCGGAAGCCACAAACTGCCTTTCTATGACTTGTCGGACATCGGCATCCGGGCAACCTCGGCCAAAAGCCTGAACGAAGCGTACGATAAAACGTATCCGAAATACGCTGATTTTCTGGAAGATCTGATTGAAGCGCAGAGTCTGAAAAAAGAGATTCTGAACATGAAAAAAGGCATGGCGCTCATCTGGGCCGCGAATTTGCTGCACGGGGGCGAAAAAATCCTGACGGCCGGCTCGACCCGCTACAGCCAAGTGTCCCACTACTTTTTTGAAGACTGCGTCTACTACACGCCCCTGCAATCGGATATGCCGCTGGACAAATTGTACCTGCGCCAGATCACAAACATCCGGACCGGTGAGAAGGTCGTCAATAAATACATCGACGAATACATCAACCAGGAGAGCGAAGGCTACGCGATGCGCGTGACCATTCCTTCGGCCGTCCGGCGGATTGGCGGAATGCTGCTGAAGCCGTTCCGGAAATTGCTGGGAAAATAAGGCGGTTTTTGTAACCGTTCTTTTCCGGTAAAAACATCCGGCTGGAAGCGGCCGGTTTTTGTCGCGATTGTGTGCAAAATATTAAAACTATTTTCATAGAATATTGTAGTTTTAATACGTTTTATAAAGAGTACCGCACACACCATCAACATTGGAAGATCGCTTCACGCATACCGACGAAATTTACTGGCAAGCGATTCGGATGGGGGATAAGGCCGCACTGGGAGCGCTTGCGACCCGGCACTATCGCCCGTTGTTCCATTATTGTACCCGGTTTACCACCAATCACGCGCTGATCGAAGACTGCCTGCAGGATCTGTTTCTGGATTTGTGGGAAAAGAAAAGCACGCTGACGGCCGTCCGCTCGGTCAAGGCCTATCTTTTCACGGCCATCCGGCACAACATGCTCCACCGCGTCCGGCGCGACCATCTCTTTACGACGCTCGAAGAAACGAACGAATCCGAAGACCCGGTTTTTAATCCCGAAAACCGGCTGCTGACCCACGAATACGAACAAACGCAGAACGACCTCCTGAAACAGTCGCTGGACCGGCTGCCCCGCCGGCAACGCGAAGCCATTTACCTGCGCTATTACGAAGAACTTTCCTACGAGGAGATCGCGTCCGTGATGGGCCTGACCCGGCAAGTCGTTGCCAATTACCTCCAGCACGCTCTGGAGACGCTCCGAAAATACTGCCGGAATGTATTGCTAACGGGTCTAACCGGTATGCTGATGGCGGTTTTGGTCAACTGAAACCGCTTCGTTTGTCGGCCCCCGTTCGCGGTTTTGGGCCTGCCGGCCAAAATTCATTTTATGGAAATAGAAATCGACTGAGCGGGCGTTCGCCTGATCGTTCAGCCTTTTCGGTTCTATAAATGCAAATATGATTTATTTTTTATAATTCTCTTCTGCTGTACCAAAGTATTGAACTACAGGGATTTAAACTAGATTTTTGGCGCTATTAAGCCTCTTGTTCCGGCCGCTGCCTCTTCATTTTGAACAATCCCAAGACATTTTCGTACTAAAACCGTTTAAGGCAGACAGCCCGGACTGTTGCCCGGCGAATGCTGCTCCCTGCGCCTGAATCCGAGCTTTAAATTTTCCTTAACCAGTCGCCTATGACAAAAAACCGCATGTGAAAAAGAAAGGCCGGTTGACGCTGGGTGCCCCTGCAAATCAGCGCAGCAAGGTGTGAAAACCGGTCGGGCTGTTGAAAATCATTTATCCGATTTCCCTATGAAGACTACTTTATGGATTTGTCGCCGTCGGCGGACCCCTGTGTCGGCTCTGCGGTTCGTAAGCCAGCCTTTTCTGGCTATTTTACTCTTTTTTGCCGCGCTACCATTCGGCGTAACCGCCCAGTCGCAAGCCGTCACCGGGCGGGTTCTTGATGAAAAGGGCCAATCGTTGCCAGGTGTAACGGTTTTACTAAAAGGCACCAGTACCGGCGCCACTACCAACGCGGAGGGCAACTACACGATCAGCGTGCCCGGCGGAGATGCGGTTTTGACGTTCTCCTTTATTGGGTATGCCTCGCAGGACGTGGCCGTCAACAACCGCAGCACGGTCGACGTTACGCTGGCGCCAACGGCAACGGCCCTGGACGAGGTGGTGGTCATTGGTTACCAAACCGTGCGGAGACGTGATGTAACCGGAGCCAATGCCGTGGTGAATCCAACCGACGCCAGCAAAGTGACGGCCCAGTCGCTGGCCGAATCGATTCAGGGCCTGTCGCCGGGCGTAACCGTGCGCAACACCGGCGTGCCGGGTCAGCAGGCTTCCATCCAGATCCGGGGCGTTGCCAGTTTTCTCAATACCGACCCGCTTTACGTCATCGACGGAATGATTGCCGATGCGAACCCGACCATCAACACCGACGACATCGAATCGATTCAGGTGTTGAAAGATGCCTCGGCTGCGGCCATTTACGGCTCGCGGGCGGCCAACGGCGTCATTATCATAACCACCAAACAGGGCAAGGAAGGTCCCATCCGGGTTTCATTTTCGGGAAAATACGGGGTGCAGCAGGTTTATAAACGCTGGGATGTGATGGATGCCGCCGGTTTTGCCGCGCTCCAGCGGCTGCAATACCAGAATTCGGGCAAGACGCCCCCGGCCAGCGTGGCAACCGGCACGTTCAACCCGAATATCGACACCGACTGGCAGGATCAGGTGCTGCGTACCGGCAATTTGCAGGACTACAACCTGACGCTTTCGGGCGGCACCAAAGCCGGAACCTACCTGATTTCGGGCAGTTATTTCAACAACGCCGGCTTCGTCCGGGGCAGTGATTTCAGCCGGGCCAGTCTGCGGATCAACACCCGCAGCGAGTTCGGGCGGTTTACGTTCGGCGAAAACCTGGTGCTGACCAACTCGAACGGCAACAACATTCCGGGCGGCATCAACCCGATTTACGACATGGCGAGCAATCTGCCCGTTATTCCGGTGCAGGACCCCCGGTTTGTGAGTGCGGCCAATCCCGGCGGCTACGGCATCGGGACCTACCCCGACGCGGTTACGTACGCTTTCAATCCGGTGGCGGCCCGCAATCTGGCCACCAACAAATCGAATTTTGCCAAGCTAGTCGGGAACGGTTTTCTGGATTTCAAATTCACCGACTGGCTGACCTACCGCTTCAATGCCGGGCTCGAAGTCAGCTTCGATTACATTCAGAACCTGCGCCGGATCGGCACCTTCCAATACAATTCGGCGCCGGTGCCCAGCTCGGTTTCCGAAGATCGTTCCCGGTATCTGAGTCTGCTGTTCGAACACACCCTGAATTTTAACCGGACGTTCGGGTTACACAACCTCAACGGGGTGCTGGGAATCAGCCAGCAGACGACCCGGCGCGACGTAACGACGGGCGGACGCACCAATCTGGCTTTTGCGGGTGGTCAGTATTTCAACACAATCAGCTCGGCAACGGGCGTTTCGACCTCGGCCGGCGGCACGCCCGACGATTACCGGATTCTGGGCTACCTAGGGCGGATCAATTACACCTACAACGACAAATACCTGGTGACGCTGACGGGCCGGGTGGATCAGGATTCGCGGTTTGGGGCCAACTACCGAACCGGTTTTTTTCCGTCAGTGGCGGCTGCCTGGCGGATCAATCAGGAGGAATTTTTTCAGGCCGACTGGGTGAGCGAACTCAAACTGAGTGCGTCGTACGGAAAGCTGGGCATTGTGGTGCCGGCCCTGGGTTCGTTTCCCTACACGGCGTTTATCAACACCAACCCGCGCGCCATTTTTGGCGTCGACCAGACCGAAAGTGTGGGGGCGTATCAGGCCCAGCTGGCCAATCCCGACCTGCGCTGGGAAGAACGCGTTCAGCAGAACTACGGGCTGACGGCCGGTTTTTTCCGCAACCGCCTGACGGCCGAGATCAACGTGTACAACTCGCTGTCGTCGGATGCCATCCTGAACCTGACGGTGCCGGGTTACCTGGGCAACCTGCGCGGCAACCCCTACGTCAACACGGCCTCGATCCGCAACCGGGGCATCGAGTTTTCGGCCACCTACCGCAACAGCGAAAACGCGCTGAAGTGGGATGTGTCCGGGAATTTCACGACCATCAAAAACCGGGTTGAAAACGTCGGCAATCAGGGCCAGAGCATCAACTACATCATCAGCGGCAACACCCGTTCGCAGGTTGGCAATCCGGTTGGGCAGTGGTTTTTGCTGAAAACGAACGGGTTGTTCCAGAGTCAGGAAGAAATCAATAATTACAAGGGTCCGGACGGGAAGCTGGTTCAACCCGACGCCAAACCGGGTGATATTCGGTACGAAGACATCAACAACGACGGGCGCATCGACGCCAACGACCGCCAGTTTGTTTCGTCGCCCTGGCCAACGCTGCAGGCGGGTGCGCAGTTCAACGCGTCCTACAAACAGTTTACGCTGAACATCCAGTTGGTGGGCGTCTTTGGCTATACGGTTTACAACGACGTTCGGCGCGGGCTGGACAGCTACCAGTTGACCAACTTCCGGGCCGATGTTAATCCGTGGTCGACGACCAATACCGGCACGGACGATCCGCGCATCGGGGTGGCCGAGGGTGATCAGGGTATTATTTCCAATAACCTGGGCTACAGCGATCGCTGGCTGGAAGATGCTTCTTACGCCCGCGTGCGGAACGTGGAAATCGGCTATACGCTGCCGCGGGCGCTGCTCAGCCGGGCCAAAATCCGGAGCGCACGGGTGTATGTCAGCGGCCAGAACCTGTTCACGGTGACGAACTACTCGGGCCTGGACCCCGATATAACCGGCGCAAACATTCAGGAACGGGGTGTCGATAACGGCCACTGGCCGACGCCCCGCGTGGTATCGGTCGGTGTGAACCTCGATTTTTAAGCCAGCCCCATGAAGAAACGTATCATGAAAAATAGCCTTATTTCCTTCGCCGTGGTTGCGGCTCTGACGCTGGCTGGTTGCAGCCGGAATCTGGACATTGTCAATCCCAATCAGGTCACGACCGAATCGTTCTGGAAAACCGCCGACGATGCGCTGGCGGGTGTCAATGCGGTGTATAGCACGACCCACCGGGGCGGTATTTCGCGCTGGATGCCGTTTTATTACATCATTCGCTCCGACGAAGGCCGGAGCCTGAGCCCCGCAACGGACATTGTCAATAACATGGATCAGTTTCTGATCACGGACTACAATTACGGCAACGCCTACGGGGTCTGGAACGACAATTACATCGGCATCAACCGCGCTAATCAGATGATTGCCAACGTGCCGGGCATCGCGATGGATGAAACCCTGAAACAGCGGTACCTGGGCGAAGCCAAGTTCCTGCGGGCCATGTATTATTTTCACCTGGCGACCTTGTGGGGCAATGTGCCCCTGGTTTTAGAACCGGCGGTGGTGGGCGACCGGCCCGCCAGTGCGACGCTGGCGCAGGTTTGGGCGCAGATTGAAAAGGACCTGACCGAAGCCGCGACCGGTTTGCCAACCACCTACGGCCCGGCGGATCTGGGTCGGGCAACGAAAGGAGCCGCGTATGCTTTACTGGCCCGGGCTCAGCTGCAACAGCGGAAATACACCGAAGCGCTGGTGCCCCTGCAGTGGCTGACCGAAGGCGAAGGCAAGGGCATCTACGCCCTGGTGCCGAATTACCGCGACAATTTCCTGATCACCACGGAAAACAACAGGGAGTCGGTTTTTGAGTGGCAGTTTGAACTGAATCCGGCCGAATATACCGACGACGATACCGAAACGCCCAACCAGAATTACGGTACCTCGCTCGCGCAGTTTTTCGGTCCCAGCGGCATCGGCTGGTCCGACGGCGAAGCCCAGCGCTGGGTGACGCGGGAGTTTAATGAGAAAACAACCGCCGGAGCGCGTGATCCGCGGCTGGAAGCCTCGTTCCTGTACGATTCCACCGACGTGCGCGGGCCGGCTTTTACGGCGATTTACGGACAAACCTTTTTGCAGCGCTACGGGACCAACAACCAGCGCGTGTGGTTTCGCAAGTTTCAGAACGATCACTGGAAAGACGAAGAAGGCTACCGCTCGCCCAACAACTGGCGCTACATCCGGTACGCCGATGTGTTGCTGATGTATGCCGAAGCCCTGAACGCGACCGGAAAAACCGCCCAGGCCTATCCCTTCGTCGATCAGGTGCGGCAGCGGGCGGGACTGGCCCGGCTTTCCACCGCAAAACCGGGTCTGACGCAGGAACAGTTTCTGGCGCAACTCAAGCACGAGCGGATTACCGAACTGGCGGGCGAAGGCCACCGCTGGAACGACCTGGCCCGCTGGGGCGACCTCGGTCCGCAGCTGGCCCCCCGCGATCAGGCTTTTTCGACCTTTGTCAAAGGCAAGAGCGAGCTGCTGCCGATTCCGCAGACCGACCGGGATCTGAATCCCAACCTGACGCAAAATCCCAATTATTAAGCAAGCGTTCGATGGAAACCACCGGTTTTTTCGTTTTAAAAAAACCGGTGGTTTCTGACTTGACGGGTTATGGAAAAACAACGATTTCGCCTTTTAAACCCAAACCGCCTGCTCTGGCTGGCTGGGTTGCTGCTTTTTTTTCAGTGCAAAAATGAACCCGGCGGTTCGCCCGCGCCCGTCGATCCGGTCGATTCCACCACCGTAGCGGCCAACGACCAACCGCCCGCCGATCCAACCGTTCCGGCGCTTTCCATTACCTGGGACAACACCGCCCGGAAGCTTTCGCACGATGTTCCTTTTGCCGAGTACGGCCGGGTTCACCGCGTCAAAGGCGATACGCTGCTGCTGACGTACCACTGCGGAGATCGGGAAAACTACTGGGACAACATCGCCATCCGGCGCAGCACCGACGGCGGCACCACCTGGTCGGCGGCCGAAATTCTGATGGCCGACACCGATCCGAATTACTACGGTTTTGCCAATCCGGAACTGCTGGTGTTGCAAAACGGCGATGTGATGCTGGCCTTTACGGGCCGGGGAAAACCGGACGACAACGCCCACGGCAACATTCAGATCCGGATGAGCACCGACCGGGGCTGGACCTTCGGCGCCCCGCGCATCGTCGCCACGGGTCGTTCCTGGGAACCCGCCATGGTGCAGTTGCCCGACGGAGAAATTGAGCTGTTCTATTCGAGCGAAGCCGCCTGGTGGCCCAGCGCGAATCCGCAGCAGGAAATTCTGATGGTGCACTCCACCAACAACGGCCAGTCGTGGACGGCTCCGGCGCATGTGGCCTATACCGAGGGCATGCGGGATGGAATGCCGGTGCCGCTGGTGCTGAAAGAGAACAAAGGAATTGTGTTTGCCATCGAGTCGGTCAACAACACGCAGTCGCCCTGGGTGATCTGGTCGTCGGTGGCCGCTAAATGGAAGTACGCGGGCTTCGGCACGGTTGCCAACAACCGCCGTTGGCTGGCGACATCCGGGCGGATTTGGGGGGGCGCTCCGTACCTGGTCCAGTTGTCAAACGGCTTGACGTTGCTTTCCACGCAGGATGCGGGCGGACGAACCATCAGCAGCGACTGGCGGAAAAACACGATGCTGGTGCTGGTGGGCAACAGCGTGGCCAAAAATTTCACCGCCGTTTCGTATCCCTGGCCGAACCTGCCGGTTACTGAGGGGGCGTATTATAGCGCCCTGTTCCTGAAAAATGAAACCACGCCGGTGCTGATCACCACCCGCAACTTTGCCGACGGCCACAGTGAGATTTACTGGAAAGAAGGGCATATTACAAACTAAGGCAGGAGCTTTGTTCATCCATAAAAAACGCCGGTTTTGCCGGCGTTTTTTATGCGTCGGTTGTTTGATTTGCAACCCAATTGATGAGGTTTTCGGCTTCCTGAAGACCGTCCATTGCCACACGGGCTAACGGATTTCCATCGAAGGACATTGACAGATGGCTTCCTCTACCGTGCTCATGCCTCATTAACACTGGCTGATCCTTTTAATTCCACTTGCTGCATCCGAAAGGCGGATTTCTCTAGCGGAATGCAAGCAGTTTACAAAGTTGCCTATACCCATAAAAATAAAAAATTTCAGGTAGGGGATTTGAACAGTTTACTAATCGGCCGGGCTCAGGAACGCCAGCATCACCAGCACAACGGCCAGCGTGGACGCCAGGGTGCGAACGGTATTCAGCCGGTTCCACGGAGCTTCAAACTGCGTCCGGTGCCGGGCAATTTCGTCGGCGGAAGCGGACAGCATCTGCACCGAATCGAGTTGGTTGTTCAGCGGAATATTGCCAAAAACCGTCACCCCGAACGTGCCCACGAGATACACCAGCGAAGCCGCCACCAGCCACCAGAACCGCATCGAGCGGGCTTGGTTGTAGTGCAGCCCGGCGCTGAGAGGCAGCAACAGGGGCGCGCCAAAGAACGCCAGGAAAAAAACCGGGTTCTGAATGGCCCGGTTGATGGACTGAAAAGCGGCTACGTATGCGGCATCGGACAAGCGGCCCAGTCCCAGATTGACCGAGCACGAATACGCGTAGAAAAGTCCGGCCATCAACGCCGTCGAGGTGCCGGCCAGGACCAGAATCAGGTTTGCCAGTTTCATTGGTTTTGCGGTTTGTTCGTGACAAAACTAGGGCGGTTTTTCAGCGCGAAATAGAACGAAACCGACAACCGCCTACGAAACGTGCGGTTTTGCTGATTAAAACCGGGATCAAATGACGGTTTGCTGGATCAGTGTAATGCGCTATGGATCAGTATTTTATTGTCCGCTTTAAATTTTATCACTTTTTTCTGAAAAAATTTTACAAAACCACGGTTACTTTTTCCTGACTTCTTCCTCATCGTCGTAACAACGGCCTACCGCCGGTTTTTCAGACCAATCGCAACGACGTGCAACCGCAGGATTTAATCGAAAATGAATCATTTCGACGCTGGGTTTTCCGCCCTACCGAAACCGATGCGGTTTATTGGGGCACCTGGATTACGGCGCATCCTGATAATGGGGTGAACGCCGATCTGGCCCGCCAGTTTCTGCTGAGCGCCCGGGGCGATTTGCCCGGCTTGTCCGACCAAACCGTCGCGAATAACGTGCGCTGGATGCTGTCGGCGGTCCTCAAACAGGAAGAAGAAAGTGGAATTGCGCCGTTGGCTCCGCCGTTTTGGAACCGGCGCTGGGTGCTAACGGGCGCAGCGGCTTCGGTGCTGCTGGCGCTGCTGGGCGGTTTCTGGTATATGAAAAATGCCAATCGATTAACAACCGAAGCCGAAACCGTAGTGCAGCGACCGGTGGTTCGCATGATCGAAATCGTCAATGAAAAACCGCAGGACCGGCTGGTGCGGCTCTCCGATGGGAGTCTGGTGCGGCTGCAACCCCAGGCCCGGATTCGGTTTCCAGAAGTGTTTGCGGCCCAAAACCGGGAAGTGGCGTTGAGCGGAACCGCTTTTTTCGAGGTTGTGAAAAATCCGGCAAAACCGTTTCTGGTTCACGCTAACGCGTTGACTACCCGCGTGGTGGGCACCAGTTTTACGATCTACGCGCCGAAGCAGGGAACCGCCACCCGCGTCGTGGTCCGAACGGGCCGCGTGGCGGTTTATCCGCGTCAACCGGCAGCCGCTCCGCAGACGCCCACGGCATCGACGGTTTTGCTGACGGCCAACCAGCAGGCGGTTTATCACCCGGGCGACGCCCGACCCGCCAGGGAAGAAGTTGCCCGGGCCGAACGGATTGCCGTCAGCCGGTTTTCGTTTCGGCGCACACCATTGGTTCGGGTATTTCAAAACCTGGAGCAAACGTACGGAATCCGCGTGCAATACGATGCCAGTGCCCTGGCGCACTGCACGTTGACCGCGCAACTCGACGACCAGTCGCTCTTTGAGAAACTGGATGTTATTACGGCCAGTACGGGAACCCGCTATGAATTGACGCCCGACGGAACGATCCGGATTCGGTCCGGCAGCGGCTGTCAGTAACGGAAAACGATTGCCTACAACCACACAGGATACCATGAAAAAAAGGATACTTCCCGTACGCAGATTTCCGGAACAATGGCTGAAAACCGGGCTGACGGCCCTTTTTCTGCTGATGCTGGTCCATACCGGAATGAGCCGCCCCGCGACCCGCGAAAATCCGCTGAAACGCCCGATTACGCTGGCGATTTCGAATCAGTCGATGGAAACCGTGTTGCAGCAGGTGGAAAAAGCGGCCGACGTCACGTTTGCCTACAGCTACGAAATCATCCGCGCCGACCGGCGGGTGAGCCTGACCGTTCGGAATGAGCGGCTGGGAACCATTCTGAGTACGCTGCTCGATCCGATCAACATCAGCTACGAAGTGGTGGGGAACCGAATGATCGTGCTTAAAAAGAAACTGGCCGAACCGGAAGGCGTCAAATCCGGCAGTGCCAACACGGCGCTGGACCGGCCGGAACCGCTGCCCACCGAACCGGCGGAACCGCAGGCCGTCGACAAAACGGTTTCGGGTCAGGTTGTCGATGAAAAAAACGAGCCCATGCCGGGCGTTAACGTGGTGCTGAAAGGCACGACCTCCGGCGGCACCACCGACGGCGACGGCAACTACCGGGTCACGGTGCCCGACAACGGCGGTACGCTGCAATTTTCGTTTATCGGGTATCTGACGCAGGAAACCGTCATCGGCAACCGCACCACGGTGAACATCAAGCTGGTGGTGGACGACAAAACGCTGTCGGAAGTGGTGGTTGTGGGGTACGGTACGCAGAAAAAAACCGACCTGACGGGGGCGGTTTCGACCATTTCGTCCAAAGACATCGACCGTCTGCCGGTGGCCGGGATCGACCAGGCTTTGCAGGGAAAAGCGGCCGGTGTGCGCGTAACCCAATCGACCGGGGCGCCGGGCGAGGGCGTGGCCGTCCGGATTCGCGGGGTCGGGACCATCAACGACAACTCTCCGCTGTTCATCATCGACGGGGTTCCGACCAAAGATGCCTTCAACGTCCTGAATCCGACGGATATTGAAAGCATGTCGGTGTTGAAAGACGCTTCCTCCTCGGCGATTTACGGCGCGCGGGCGGCCAACGGCGTGATTGTTGTGACGACCAAACGCGGTAAGAGCGGAGCGCCCCGCATTGCGTTCAACAGCTACACGGGGGTTCAGCAACACGGCCGGCTGATTCCGATGGCGAATACGGCCGATTACGTCCGGATTTTTAACGAATCGGTGGTCAATGACAACGTGGGGGTGGATAACCCCAGCCTGCAACGACGGCCAATTCCGGCGGATGCGCAACTGGCCGATACGGATTGGCAGGAAGCCATTTTTCGGCCGGCCATGATCCAGAATTACCAGTTGTCGATCAGCGGGGGTAACGAAAAGTCGCGCTACCTGTTGTCGGGCAATTACTTCGACCAAAAAGGGATTGTTCTCAATTCGGCGTACAAGCGCTACGGGTTGCGCACCAGCGTCGATACCGATATAGCGGGAAAGGTAAAAGTCGGCACCAACCTGAACCTGACCTTCTCGGATCGCGACATCATCGGCAGTTCGGGCGACGGCTACGGCGGCAACGGCGGGAGCATTGTCCGGTACGCGCTGTTTCGCTCACCCGCCATTCCGGTTTACGACCCAAACGGTAATTATTCGGATTTGCCGTCCAATCCGGCGCTCTACGGCGATGGCTACAACCCGGTGGGACTGGCGGAAAAACAGGACAACAAAGAACGCCAGTACAGGGCGTTTGGGAATCTGTACGGCGAGTGGCAGGTGCTCAAAAATCTACGGTTTCGGTCGGATGGCGGAATGGACATCAACATCATCAACCGGAAAACCTTCAACGAGAACTGGGGGACCAACAACCGCATCAACAGCCCGGCTTCGCTGGTGAATCAGGTCGCCCTGATCAGTACGCTGAACTGGAACAACACGTTGACCTACAACCGCATCTTCAGCGATGTGCACGATCTGTCGGTGTTGGTCGGAACGGAAGCCATTCGCAACGTCAGCCGGACGATCGGCGGCTCCGACCGCAACTACATCGATCAGGTCGAAAACCTGCGCTACCTCGGCCGGGGCATCGACCCGACGGGCAAAACCAGTTTTGAAGGCGACTCGCGCTGGGCCTTGTTCTCGCTCTTCGGGCGGGTCAATTACACCTACAACAGCAAATACCTGTTCTCGGCCAACATCCGGCGCGATGGTTCGTCCCGGTTTTCGGCGCAAAACCGCTACGGTACCTTTTTCTCCGGTTCGGCGGGCTGGAACATCGACCAGGAGGAGTTTTTCAAGCCTTTATCTGATGTGGTTTCCCAGTTGAAACTGCGGGCCAGCATCGGACAGCTGGGCAACCAGGACATTGGTAATTACCCCTTTGCTTCGATTGTGGCGGGTGGGTATAACTATCCGCTGGGCGATCCGGCCCTGACCCAGCCGGGCTACACGATCGTCAGCCGGGGGAACACGAACGTGAAATGGGAGTCGTCGACGCAAACCGACATTGGGCTCGAAGCCGGTTTCTGGTCGAACAAGATTCAGTTGAACGCTGATTATTTCGTCAAAACAACTTCCGATATGCTGATTCCGGTGCCGGTTCCGAAGTCGGGCGGGGCCGCCGGAGCGCCTTATGTCAACGCCGGGAAAGTAGAAAACCGGGGCGTCGAGCTGGACCTGACCTACCAGGACAAAAAGGGGGCTTTCAATTATGATTTCACGGCCAACGTTTCGTTCATCCGAAACAAACTGCTCTCGCTCAGCGACGGGCGGCCCATTCCGGGCGGGCGGATCGACAACGGCGTGTTTGCCACGCTGACCGAGCCGGGTTATCCGATCGGCTCGTTTTACCTGCTGCAACAGGAGGGAATCTTTCAGTCGGAAGCCGACATTTTTACCAGTGCCTACCAGGGCAATACGATTCGTCCCGGCGACGTGAAATTCAAAGACATCAACGGCGACGGCATCATTAACCAGCAGGATCGTTCGCACGTTGGCAGCCCGATTCCGACCCTGCTATACGGTTTGACGGCCAATCTGGAGTGGAAAGGTTTTGATTTGACGGCGTTCTTTCAGGGCGTTTCGGGCAACAAGATTTACTACCAGGTGGCCACCGACACCGAAGGCTTTTACCGGGCATTCAACATCACCCAGCGCGTGGTCGACGACCATTGGACCGGACCGGGCACCAGCAACACCCAGCCGCGCGTGTCGTGGAAGGGCTCGGCCAACAACAAACAACCGTCGACCCGGTTTTTGGAAGACGGCGCCTACACCCGGCTGAAAAACCTGCAAATTGGCTACACGCTGCCCGCCAAAGTCAGCAAGCGGTTTGGCTCATCCAGCGCGCGGGTGTATCTGAGCGGCCAGAACCTGCTGACGTTCACGAAGTATCCCGGTCTGGACCCCGAAATGCAGACGAGCAACAACGTGAACAACGAAGCCTTCAAGGGCGACATAGCCGTCGGCATCGACTGGGGAACGTACCCCTCGGCCAAAATTTACATGATCGGTTTAAACGTAAACTTTTAACGACCGGAAAACCGTATGAAACGCATTCAAATTCTGATCATAGCGGCTGTTTTTCTGGGGGTTACCAGCAGTTGCCGCGATTTCCTGAACGAAGAAGTCCGGGCGGATTATCCCGAATCGGCGTTCTACCAGACGCAGGCCCAGGCGGTTCTGGCGATCAATGCCGCTTACGTGCCGCTGACCTTTTCGAGCGACCGGAACCGGCTCTGGGTCTTTGGTGACGTAGCCTCCGACGATGCCGCCAAGGGCGGTGATCCGGGTGATCAGGCCGACATTGGGCTGGTCGATGAGTTCCAGATTTTTCCGAGCAACGGGCCGGTCGAATCGCAGTGGGGTGAGTGGTACGAGGGCATCAGCCGGTGCAACATCGTATTGCAGAAAGTGCCCCCCATCAATATGAGCGCGGATATTAAAACCCGGATTCTGGGCGAAGCGCGGTTTTTGCGGGCTTTGTATTATTTCTACCTGGTCAATACGTACGGGCCGGTGCCGGTTTTGCTCGAACCGAAAAATCCGGACGAACTCCAGATTGCGCAGTCGCCGGTAGAGGACATTTACACCCGCGTCATTGAAGCCGACCTGGCCGAAGCCATCAAGAATCTACCAGCCACCCATTCGGGTTCGGACATCGGCCGGGCCACGAAAGGAGCGGCTACGGCCTTGCTGGCGAAAGCGTATCTGTACCAGAAAAAATGGCAGCAGGCTGCCGAAACAGCCGCCCAGGTGAAAACCGTCGGCGGCTATGAACTGCTGCCGGTTTACAGTCAGAACTTCGATCAGGATTTCAAGAACAACAAGGAATCCATTTTCTCCGTTCAGCACCTGACCAACCAGGTGCCGTTTGCGGGCAACCGCCTGAACCAGTGGTTTGCGCCCCGGCAGACCGAGAACGGTTATTTTTTCGACGCGCCAACCCCCGGTTTTGTGGCCGAATTTGAGAAAACCAGCGCGGGCGTGGTCGATCCGCGGCTGGACTATACCGTGGCCCGCGAAGGCAAACCGTGGCTTGACGGAACGCCCTACGACCCCACCTGGTCGTCGACGGGGTACCTCAACAAAAAACACCTGCAACCGCTGTCGGAAGTGGCCAAAAGCACGAAAGCCGACGGCAACCTGAACTACGTGATGATTCGCTACGCCGACGTGCTGCTGTGGCAGGCCGAAGCCCTGAACGAACTGGGCCGCTCCGCCGAAGCGCTGACGTTTCTGAATCAGGTGCGAAAACGGGCGCGGGAAAGCTATCTGCACGATTCGACGCTGGATTCGGCGGCCACCGCAGCGGTTCCGGCGGGTTTGCTGCCGAACATAGCCATCACCAACCAGTCGGCCCTGCGCGAAGCCATTTACCACGAACGGCGCGTCGAGCTGGGCTTTGAGTTTCACCGGTTTTATGACCTGATGCGCTGGGGAAAGACCTACGCCGAAACCGCCCTGAAAGATAAAACCTCGTTTAAATACGAAACCAACCGGTATTTCCCGATTCCGCAGAGCGAGCGGGATACCAACAAGGCCCTAAAACTTTAGCTTTTACCTGTTTATTAAACCAAATCAGTAACCTATTTCTTATGAAAAAGAACGCATTTTCAATCAGCAAGTTACTCTGGGGGCTGGCCGCTCTCCTAATGGTACTTACCTTAGCCCAATCCTGTACGAAAGACGATGAGCCCGATGCCATTCCGGTGGACAAAACCAGGTTGAAAGCCCGACTCGACAGTGCGAATGCCGGGTATGCCCTGGCCGTTGAGGGAACCGCCGTCGGTCAGTTTGAAGCCGGTTCCAAAGCCACCTTTAAAACCGCCATCGATGCGGCTACGACGGTGAATAATGATGCGGCTGCCACGCAAACGGCGGTGAACAATGCCTACGTGAATCTGGGACAAGCCGCGACCACCTTCCTGGGCAAAATGGTGCAGGAAATCGCCCCCGCGAACCTGGTGGCCTACTACAAGTTTGACGGAAACGCGAACGATGCGTCCGGCAAGAACAACAACGGTACTATAAAAACCGGTGGCGCTCAATGGGGGGCCGGCACGGTTACACCCGCGAAAGACCGGTTTGGGGCGGATGCCAAGGCGTACCACTTCGACAAAGGGGGCAATATTGAAGTGCCGTATAATCCCGTTCTGAATCCGTCGAAAGAGATTGCCATCAGCATGTGGATTAAGTACGATTCCTCGCGCGCCAGTAACTACCTGCTGGCTCTGAACCGCTGGAACGGCTATAAAGTCCAGTTGCAGGAAGCCAACAAGGTGTTCTTTACGGTAAAAACGACCGCCGGTGCCAAAGACAAGGATGACGAAACCGTCACGCTCGACAAAGGCAAGTGGTACCACATTGCGGTGACCTACAAATCGGGCGATATGAGTTTCTACATCGACGGAACGCTGGTGAAAAGCTGGACGGATGTGACGGGTGATCTGGCTCCGGTTAAAAACACCATTAATATGACCATCGGGCAGGATCTGCCGACCAGTCTCTACAACAAAAACGAGAAAGATGATGCCGACGGCAACAACTTTAACGGGCCCTGGGGTGGCTATTTCACCGGCGACATGGACGACATCCGGATGTATAACGTAGCCCTGAGCAGCACGCAGATCAAGTCGATCTACACGGCGGAAAAAGGGAAATAAAGTGGGTTGTTTCGCGGAGTTGAGCAGACGGTGCCGCCCGAGCGGTTTAAAAGGAGGTAAGCGGAGTTTTACTAAACTATTCTCTGCTTAACTCTGCGAAACCTCGCTTAACTCCGCGAAATAATTTTTATCGCATGAAAACCGCCCGGCTACTCCTCCTTTTACTACCCTTTCTCTTCAGCAGTTGCGAAAACCGCCGGACCGAGCGGTCGCTGGTCTTCTGGTGCTCGAACAATGCCGGAGAGATTACGTTTGCAAAGGAGTTTACAGAACGCTGGCGGCAGGCGCGGCCCGACAAACCGCTGCGTTACCAGCCGATTCCGGAGGGGCAGTCGAGCGAGGAGATTATTCTGGCGTCGGTGGTGGGCAAAACCACGCCCGACATTTACGCCAACATGTGGCAGGGCAGTGTGGAGATGTACGCCAAAGCCGGGGTGCTGGTGCCGCTCGACACCCTGAAAGGATTTCGGGAGTTTCTGAAGACGCGCTGCGACAGCGCCATGATTGCCGAAATCACCTCGTCGGACGGCCACATTTACCAGGTGCCGTGGAAGGTCAACCCGATCATGACCATCTGCAACACCCGGGCGCTGGCGCAATGGAACGCGGCCGAACCGCCCTTCACGTATTCGACCTACCTCAAAGCCGGTCAGCAGTTTAAGCAGGACAAAAACAAGGACGGGTATACGGACCAATGGCTGGGTTACACGGAAGTAAAACCGATCTGGTACCAGCGGTTATTCAATTTTTACCCGCTGTATCTGGCGGCTTCCAACGGGGCTCCCCTGATTGCCACGACCGGAGGACGTCCAGCCCGGGCGGTTTTTAATAATCCGTCCGCGGTGGCGGTTTTCCGGTTTTTGCAGGATTTGTACAAGTACGATTATTTTGCGCGGGAACGGCTGTCGGCGACCCGCGATCCGTTTCTGGCGCAAACCATTGCCACGCAGTTTACGGGCCCGTGGACGGTTTCGTTTCTGGAGAAATTCAAAGATCCCGGTTTTGCGTACGGCACCTTTGCGATGCCCGTGCCGGATAACCACCGGGGACCGGTTTACACGTACGGCGACCCCAAAAACATTGTTATTTTCAACACCTGCCGCGATCCGCAGGCGGCCTGGGAGTTTGTCCGGACGCTCGTCGACCGGCCCGGCGATTTGCGGCTGATGGAGCTGACGGGCCAGTTTCCGCGCCGGAAAAGCCTGGATTCGGATTCCTACTTTGCCGGTTTTTTAAAGCAGAATCCCCTGCTGCTGCCGTTTGCCCAGCAAACCCGCTACATCAAGGGGGTGGACAACAGTGAGGTGATTGTGGAAGTGTTCGACATTATTTCGCAGGAATACGAAGCCTGCGTGATTTATAACAAAAAAACGCCCGAAGACGCGATCCGCGACGCGGCCCGGGCGGTGGATGTGTTGCTGGGAAATTGAGATTTTAAAGTTGTTTCGCAGCGTTGAGCGAGTTTCAATATTTTCTCTGTGTAACGCTGCCAATCTCCGCGAAACAACATATTGAGTATGACTCGAAAAGACAAATGGATTCCGTATGGCCTGGTGGCGCCTTATGTGCTGCATTTTGCGGTGTTTGTGGCGTTTCCGGTGGTGTTTTCGGTGGTACTGACGTTTCATAGCTGGAACATCATCTCGCCGATGGAGTTCGTGGGTCTGGCCAATTACACCCGCCTGTTCAAAGACCGGCAGTTCTGGCAGGCGATTTACAACACCCTGCGGTTTTTGCTGATTCACATCCCGTTGCAGATTGTTATTGCGCTGGCGCTGGCCGAGCTGTTGAACCGGACAATCCGGGGGGCGGCTTTTTTTCGGGCGGCTTTTTTTCTGCCGGTCATCGTATCGGGTGTGGTCGTAACCATTTTGTGGCAGCAACTGCTGGGCTACAACCTCGGCATGCTGAACCGGATGCTGACGGCCATCAGCCTGCCGCGCGTCGCCTGGCTCGATGACCCCAGCGTGGCCATGTATTCGATTGCGGTCATGGTGACCTGGAAAAACGTCGGGCTGTACGTCATTCTGTTTCTGGTCGGTTTGCAAACCGTGCCGGTTCAATACTACGAAGCGGCCGATCTGGAAGGGGCCACGACCTGGCAGAAATTCCGGCACATTACGCTGCCGATGATCAATCCGACCATCTTTACGGTGGTGGTTTTATCGACCATTGGCGGTTTTTCACTTTTTATCGAACCGTACATCATGACCGAGGGCGGCCCCATGAACAGCACGCTTTCGGCGGTGATGTACATTTACCGGCAGGCGTTTCAGTATTACCACATGGGCTATTCGGCCACGCTGGGTTTCTTTTTTGCCCTGCTGATCCTGCTGGTTGTTGCGATTCAAAAGCGCTATGTTGAACAGGAAGTGTAAGCCATGATCGCCCGACTAACCCGATATCTGCTCTTGCTGCTGGCGGCCGTATCGTTCATTTATCCGTTTGTCTGGATGGTGAGCGCGTCGCTGTCGTCGGAGCGGGGGCTGAGTACGCTGACGGTTTTTCCAGTGGAGTTCACCTGGAATAGCTACGTAATGGTTTTTTCGAAAATACCGCTGGGCCGGGCGTTCCTGAACTCGGTGCTGGTCGCCGTTGTCACCACCACTTTGGTCCTGATTTCGGGCGCGATGGCGGGCTACGCACTGGCGCGGCTGCGGTTTCGGGGGCGCAGCCTGATTTTTTACCTGATCATTTTTACGATGACGCTGCCGTTCCAGATTACGTTGATTCCCAACTACATCACGATGGTGAAACTGGGCTGGGTCGATACGTATTTTGCGCTCATCGTGCCGTTCGCACTCAATTCGTTATCCATTCTGCTCTTTCGGCAGGCGTTTACCGGATTGCCGCAGGCTCTCATCGATGCGGCCCGGCTGGATGGTTGCGGGGAGCTGCGCATCATTTTTCAGATCTTGTTTCCGAATATTTTGCCGACGGTTTTGACCATCACCATCCTGACGTTCATGGGGTTGTGGAACGAAGCGCTCTGGCCGCTGATCGTGATTCGTGACGAGCCGACGATGACCATGCCGCAACTCGTCACGCTGTTTTCCGTGGGGGGGCGGGCCGAGGGGCAGTTGGGGGTAAAGATTGCGGCTGCGGTGATGCTGGCCGTGCCGATTGTGATTTTGTATCTGTTTTTCCAGCGGCATTTTATCCGCAGCATGGCGTCGTCGGGGCTGAAAGACTGAGTTTTGAAAATCGTTTAAACCAAAAAAGTGACAATGATAAAACGGCACCTGACTTTTGGACTGCTGCTGGTGCAATGCCTGCTGCTGGCGTTTTCCTGCAAAAAATCGCCTGTTTCGGAGCCGGCCCCGGCAAATCGCCGGGTTAGTCTGGCTCATCTCGAGCACCTTTACCAGACCTTTAAATTGCCGAACGGAGCGGAAGTCGGGACCATTGCCATTTACAGCAACGCGCCCAATTACGAACTGATCGGGGATGAGGATGAAGGCTTTACCTGCATCGACGACGTGGCCCGGGCGGCTTTGTTTGTCCTGCACGAACCGGATCTGGCCACGCAAACCGGCAAGCAGGATAAGCTGCGGAAAATGACCGAGTTTGTGCTCCAGATGCAATCGGACAACGGGTATTACTACAACTTTTTATGGCCGGACCGAACCATCAACAAAACCTTCCAGACGAGCGTAAACCAACCGAACTGGTGGTCCTGGCGGGCGTTGTGGTTTTTGTCCGAAGCCTACCCGTATTACCAGAAAGCCGATGCGGCCCTGGCTACCCGCATCCAAACGGCCAACCAGAAGCTGGTCGCGAACATGATCCGCGACTTTGGAAACAAACCGATGGAAATGAATTTCATTCAGGGCCTGAAAGTGCCGAAGTGGCTGCCCTACGGTTCGGGCACCGACCAGGCTGCCATCATGATGCTGGGTTTGTCGAATTACCAGGCGCAAACCCCCGACGCCCAGGCCGTTAAACTGATTGAGTTGCTGGGCGAAGGTATTCTTTCGATGCAGCAGGGCAACGCCCAGAAGTTTCCGTTCGGCGCCATTCTGAGTTTTGAAAATACCTGGCATGCCTACGGCAGCGATCAGGCGTATGCCTTGCTGAAAGTCGGGAAAGCGCTGAACAAAACCGCCTGGATCGACGCGGCCCGACGCGAAATTGACACTTTTTATCCGTATGTCGTAAAGCAGGGGTTTATGGAGTCGTTCGAAGTGGCGTTGCAGGGAACCGAACTCGTGGCTACCAAAACGTCCCGGTTTGCGCAGATTGCTTACGGGGTTCGCCCGATGGTCTGGGCGGCACTGGAAGCTTACGAGCAGACGAAAGAAAACCGCTATGTGGAGTTGGCCGCCCAACTGACGGGCTGGTTTCTGGGGGCTAATCCGGCCAACGTGAAGATGTACGACGCGACGACGGGCCGCTGTTTCGACGGGATTTCGTCGGCCACGGACGTCAACCGGAATTCCGGGGCTGAATCGACCATTGAAGCCCTGTGGGCCTTCCAGCGCATCGAAAAATACCCGGAAGCCGGGCAATTACTGGACAAATACAAGTAACGGCCATGGCAGAAGTCCGCTTAGAACACATCGCCAAAGCCTATACGGCCGATTTGCGCGTGATTCGGAATGTTACTATTGAGGTCAAAGACAAGGAATTTGTGGTGCTGGTGGGTCCGTCGGGATGCGGAAAATCGACCCTGCTGCGGATGATTGCGGGTTTGGAAACCATCACCGACGGTGAGCTGTTCATCGGCAACCGGCGCATGAACGACGTGCCGGCCAGTGAACGCGATATTGCGATGGTGTTCCAGAACTACGCGCTGTATCCGCACATGACGGTTTTTGAGAACATGGCCTTCGGTCTGAAACTGCGCGGTTTGCCCAAAGACCAGATTCGGGAGCGGGTAACGAAAGCCGCCCGGATGCTCGAAATCGAAAGCCTGCTGGATCGCAAACCGAAAGATATGTCGGGCGGCCAGCGGCAGCGGGTAGCCATTGGGCGGGCCATCGTCCGCAATCCGCAGGTGTTTCTGTTCGACGAACCGCTCAGTAATCTGGATGCCAAATTGCGGGGCCAAACCCGGATTGAGTTGCAGAAGCTGCACCGCGAATTGCAGGCCACCATGATTTACGTGACGCACGATCAGGTCGAAGCCATGACGCTGGGCGACCGGATTGTGGTGTTGCGAAATGGCGATGTGCTGCAATACGACACGCCCCTGAATCTATACAATCATCCGGTTAATCAGTTTGTGGCCGGTTTTATCGGCACTCCGCCGATGAATTTTCTGTCGGGCCGGCTTCCGGACGATGGGCCGTTGCGGTTTGAAAGTCCAAACCGGCAGGTTGTGGTGAATCTGGCCGATACGGCTCCTGCGGAGGCTCTAAAACCGTATCGCGGAAAAACCGTGGTGCTGGGCATCCGGGCCGAATCGATCACCCATCAAGCCGCTGCGGACCGCGCTTTCCACCGGCAGATTGCCACCATCGAAGCCGTCGAGAACATGGGGAGCGAAACCCTGGCTTATTTTTCGATGGAGAACCAGCGGTTTGTCGCCCGGCTCTCGGCAGATCAAAGTCCGGCTTTTGGCCAGGCTGTCGAGCTGTTCTGGGAGGCTGACAAATGCCATTTTTTTGATGCCGCAACCGAGCAGGCAATTCGCTGATGAGTGGAAGGTTTAGCTAAAGTGAGGTTACAATCCCGTTTATTTTCTTCGGCAGGACTTGTAAAACTGAACCCGGTGTGCCATATTGCGGTTATCATAGTGAAATAATGCATTGGTCGCATGGCGTACGAATCATTTCCTTTTCCTCCTGCTGTTTACGAGCCTTATGCCGTCATCGACCGATCCCGACAGGGGATGCTTCGTGCGGAGGCTGACCGGGTTGCCGGGATGGCAGCCCTGACGGATATTGAGATGGCGCGTATTCTGAACATGTCGGTTCGCAACCTGCACCGCTTAAAACCGGACGATAAGCTGGCACGTGATGCCTCGGAACGGTTGCTGCTGTTAACGAATTTGTTGCAACACGGGCTGAATGTCTTTGATAATGACGCGGCCACGCTCTCCGACTGGCTGCGCTCACCCATTCGGGAACTGAATAGCCAGTCTCCCCTGCATCTGTTGGACACCACTACTGGTTTTGGCTTGGTGGATGATGTGTTGGGGCGTATTGAGCACGGTATTGTCGGATAAAGGATGCTGACTGCGTACCGAACTGTAAAAGCAAATTATCTGCGTGAGCCATTGTCCACCGAAGGTGCCCGCTTGTTTGGCGGTCGCTGGAATCCCAAAGGATATCCACTTCTTTACACCACCTCGTCGCCCGCGCTTGCCCTGGTCGAATCCCTGGGTCACCAACCCCGGGTTAAGTACGAGAAATTACCCAGCCTCTTTCTGATCACGCTGGAAATTCCGGGTGATGTTACGCGGTATTTGTCGCAAAATTTACCGGACTACTGGAATGAAGAAAGCTACGAACGCACCCAGTGGATTTTGCGCGCTTGGTTGACCGAACCGGCAACGCTGATTGCGGCCGTACCTTCCGTGGTGATACCCATGTCGGACAATTACTTACTTCATCCGGCTCATCCGGATTTTGATAAGATTCGGGTCGTTAAGCAGGAACCGTTCCCGATCGAACGCCGACTTTGGCGCGAAGGTGATCTATAATTCGCTGATGGGTGAGATTACTTCTTGCGGGTCGGGTCGGCCGGTTTTTCGTCAATGCCCATCGTCGTTAAAACCGGGTTCAGGGTTTGCGGAACAATCCGGATGCGGAAGACTTTCGCACCGGCTACGTCGAAATCGCACTGATAGCTGCCGCGTTGCTTCAGGCTGCGGTACACCGCCGTGTAGTTCACTTTGATCGGCCAGCCATTCAGGGCCAGTTGACCAATGATCGTCTCAACGGCTTTTTTTAGATTCGAGAAAAAAACAATGAAAGGTTCGCGCTGACGCAGCGCATTGAGCGAGCCGATGGACTGAACCGTGACTTCGTAGATGGTCTGGGACTGTTTCCTCATAACGGGCAAACCCGGTTTTTATTGCCTGCCTCGAAAAACTGCGGGATTATATTTCACAAAAATAAATGGACCGCTGGACTTTAGTCCGTGTTTTTTCCCGTTCAGCTGAAAAGCAAAGGAAAACCACGAACCAAAGTCCACCGGTCCGGTACTTACCGGGATGAATAATTGGGGGCTTCTTTCTGGATCTGAATATCGTGGGGGTGGCTTTCACGAACCCCGGCTGAGGTGATTTTAACAAACTTGGCGTCTTGCAGCGTTTCGATGTTGCCGGCCCCACAGTATCCCATACCGGCTTTCAAACCGCCCACCAGCTGGTAGATGATCTCGGCAACGCGTCCTTTAATGGGAACCCGGCCAACGATACCTTCCGGCACCAATTTCTTGATATCGTCTTCGGCATCCTGAAAATACCGGTCTTTCGAGCCTTCTTCCATCGCTTCCACGGAGCCCATGCCGCGGTAGGTTTTAAACCGGCGACCTTCGTAGAGCACCACTTCGCCCGGAGCTTCCTCGGTTCCGGCCAGCAGCGAACCGACCATCACCGTGTGGGCGCCACCGGCGATGGCTTTTGTGATATCACCCGAGAAGCGAATTCCACCATCGGCGATAACCGGTACGCCCGTGCCTTTCAGGGCTTTTGCCGATTCGTAAACCGCCGTCAACTGCGGCATTCCGATTCCGGCAATGATCCGGGTTGTACAGATGCTGCCGGGGCCAACGCCCACTTTCACGGCATCGGCACCGGCATCGGCTAAGGCTTTGGCGCCTTCGCCCGTTGCTACGTTGCCGGCAATCACGTCCAGATTCGGAAACCGTGCTTTGATGCCTTTCACCGCATCGATAACGCCCTGTGAATGGCCGTGAGCCGTATCCACGCTGATGACATCGACACCGGCTTTTACCAGGGCTTCAATGCGCCGGTGAAGATCAGGCGTTACGCCCACGGCGGCTCCTACGCGCAGACGGCCCAGATCGTCTTTGCAGGCGTTGGGGTGGCTTTTTTTCTTTAGAATATCCTTGTACGTAATCAGCCCGACCAGGTGATTCTGATCGTCGATGATCGGCAGCTTTTCAATTTTATATTGTTGCAGAATGCTTTCGGCTTCTTCGAGCGTGATGCGTTCGCGGGCCGTGATCAGATTGGTGCGGGTCATGATATCCGTCACGGGCTTCGAGAGTTCGGTCTGGAAGCGCAGATCGCGGTTGGTCAGAATGCCGATCAGTTTGTTGGAGGCATCGACAACCGGGATGCCACCAATTTTCGATTCCCGCATAATCTGGTGGGCGTCGGCCAGGGTGGCGCCTTCGGTGAGCGTGATGGGATCGATAATCATTCCGCTTTCCGAGCGTTTGACTTTCCGAACCTGTTCGGCCTGAGCCTCGATGCTCATGTTTTTGTGGATGATTCCGATGCCGCCCTCCTGCGCCATGGCGATGGCCAGTTCGGATTCCGTGACGGTATCCATAGCCGCCGAAATCAGCGGAATGTTCAGCCGGATGTTGCGGGTCAATTGGGTGTTTGTCTGAGTATCGCGGGGCAGAACCTCCGAAAAGGCAGGCAAAAGCAGGACGTCGTCGTAAGTAAGCGCTTCGTAGAGAAATTTGGAGGAATCTAAGCTCATGGCAAATAAACAGGATATGTTATTTGCCGGGCAAAGGTACTAAAAAAACTTCTCAGTTCAGATTAATTTTATCGAAATCGTTTTTCCTGACGCGCTGACCCGGACCCGGCAATCGTCAAAAGTGGGGCCCGACAGACGCGGACGGAAGTTATTGCTAAAACCGTACGGTTCTTTCGGAATACCAAACATTTTTTTATCCAACTCGCCATTTCGGTTTACGTCGTGGAAAAGCGCCACGGCATAGTCACCCGGTTTTACGTTGAAAGTGATACGGACAGAAGTTTTGGTTACATCAACCACCTGACTTTCAATCGGTTTACATCCTGTTGGGAAGTTTTCGCAGGGTTTGTACAGCCCGATGCGAATTTGGCCGGTTGGCTGTTTAACATTTTCAATATTAACCAAGAACGTCGGCTCATTGTAAGTAAAAATGTGCAGGGCGAGTTGCCAGAAAAGAAGGGATAGCATCTAAATCAAAGGGTGTTTTCCTTAAGAACCCGTTTTGACGGTGGATGTTTTTGGTCTGTTCTGGCCAGCGCAGAAGTTGTGATTTTTTAATCGGATCAGTAAATCCAAGGCATTAGTAATTGGGGATAGAAGTTTGTACTCTATAAAATCTGGATTAAAAACGACCGAATGGTATTAAAATAGGATGTAAAGAGGTGACTTTATTCGGTTGAGAGCGTCTATTTTTTATCTGCGTAACTTATACTTTGATGATCGATTTCCTACTCCTATGAAAGAGAAATTATACGCTCAATTTCTGGATACATTGCGTGAACTCTGTCCGATAAATGGAGAAATTGAAAAAGTAATCAATGAGTATGTCGTTGTTCAGAAATCACCGAAAGGGGCACATTTGGTAACAATAGGGGACGTGGCCGACCGGTTTTTTTATATTGGCACCGGGTTGGTTCGGAGTTACTATTACATAGATGGAAAAGAGGTAACATCCTGGATCGCGGCAGAGTCGGATTTTGCCGTTTCAACGCAGAGTTTTTTGAAACAGGAACCCTCTTTGGAAGGCATTGAACTGTTGGAAGACTCGCAATTGCTGTACATATCGTATCCGGATTTACAGCGGATTTACCGAAATTACCCCGCAACAAATTTGATTGGAAGAGCCCTCAGTGAAAAATACCTGCTTGTTTTCGACGAACGCATTCGTTCGCTAAGAATGCTCACTGCGGAAGAAAGATATTATCGCTTTTGTCAGCAACACCCCGGAATCGGTGAGAGAGTCCCCTTAAAACACATCGCTTCCTACCTGGGCTTGTCCCGGTTTACGTTAAGCCGATTGAGAGGACAAAAAATAAAAGTTAACTTAATTCAATAGAGGCTTACCTGATTGCCTTTTAGCACCCTACAATTGCTTTATGTCAACCTTCATCAACACCTAATAATGTACTATTGCTAATCCTTTTCAAACCTGTGTACAGCTTGTTCACCCGTTTGATTTAGGTGTTATTAAGTATATAACTACAGCTACTATAAAGGCTATTGCAATCTGGCGATAGCCTTTATTTTTTACCAAAATGTCTTGAAATAGTTCTGTTGGTGCAATCACTAAGGGTCATTTAGGAAGCTATAAGGGAACGTGAAACTAGTTTCACACTATAAAGGTGGTTTAGCAAAAATGAAATGACTTCGTTTATGCTGGATAAAAGGAGGCAATATAAAACGGATATTCGGTACCTTTTTAAAACCGAATATCCGTTTAAATGGACAGGACAGAAATGGTATTTTTTAGATTAATTCCAGTTCTGGTTCAACGACGGATTCCTTTAGTTCGACGCGCGGAGGTAATAATTTATACAAAACTGGCGTAACGATTCGCGAAAGAAGCGTTGAACTGATTAATCCGCCGATTAATACCAGTGCCAGGGGCGAATACAACGGATTGCCTTCAATCGCCAGCGGGATTAGACCGCCAATGGCCGTCAGTGAGGTCAGCACGATGGGGACAAAGCGAATTTCGCCGGCCTGCTCAATGGCTTCAATCAGCGGCATTCCCTGCTGGCGCAGTTGGTTGGTAAAATCAACCAGCAAAATGGAGTTTTTAACCTCAATACCAATCAGGGCAATCAAACCAATCACGGCCACGAATGAAAACGGGTTGCCCGATAGCAGCAGCGCAGCAATGGCCCCGATGATGCCCAGCGGAATGACCGACAGGACGATCAGCGTACTTTTGAACGTGCCGAACTCCAGAATCAAAACGGCCAGGAAACCAAAAACCGTAATCAGGATAATCGTGCCTAATCCGCCGAACGACTTTTCCCGGCTTTCCAGTTCTCCGGCGGCTTTGTAGCGGAAATCCTGCGGGAATTTCAGCGCGTCGAGTTTCTGAATCACGTCGTTGTAAACGTTATCCACTAAATAACCGCTTTTCACAAAACCGGTAATGGTAACATACCGGTCTTTGTCGTAGTGCCGGATCTGGTTGGTGGTCGTCTCGAACTGCAAATCGGCAATTTGCCGCAAGGGAACCGAACCGCCCGCCAGCGTATTGACGTACAGATTGTTAAGAACACGAAGGTCGGCGGTTTTTCCTTTTGGCAGCGTGACATTGAGCAGGTAATCGTCTCCCTTCTGGTCTTTGAACATGCCCACGTTCAAACCGGCGATGGCCAGGCGGATTGTGCGGTTAATATCCGCCACCGACATGCCCAGCATCCCGGCTTTTTCCTTGTTGATCTTAACGCGCAGGTCGGTTTTTCGCGTTGCCAGCGGGTTGTTGACATAAATCAGACCGGGCGTGGTTTTCAACACGGTTTCAACATTGGCGGCCACGGTGCGGAGCGTATCCAGGTTCTCGCCGAACACCCGAATCGCCACGGGCGCTTCCTGATCGGGCCCCTGTTCAAAATCCTTCACCTCAATCTTGGCGTTGGGATAGTGCTTGAACGTATCCCGCAGGTTGTCAATCATTTGCCGCTTCTGGGCGGGCGGCATGTCGTGCAACTGCACAAAAAACTGCGAAAAATTGGTAGCCTCATTCCGCTGAATGATGTTGTAATAAATCTGCGGATTGCCTTTGCCGACGTTGGTCGTAAAGTACTTCACATCCGGTTCGTTGCCCAATCGGCTTTCGACGTAGCGGGCCACGCGATTGGTTTCCTGCAAACTGGTGCCTTCGGGGGTTTCGATGTTGATCAGAAATTGCGGTTTTTCCGAAGCCGGGAACAGGGCGAAGCCGACTTTCGGCACCAGCGCCAGAGCGCCGATAAAAATGGCCAGAGCGCCCAGCAAGGTAAAAACCGGATGCCGCAGGGCCACGTGTAACAGACGGCTGTACGATCCGCTGATGAGTCGTTTCAGCGACCGCATGAAAATATTGCCTTCCGGGTTGTGTTCTTCTTTCAGAATCCGGCTGGATAAGAACGGCACGATGGTCAGCGAAACCAGCAACGACGCCAGGATCGTGGTCACCACGGCGGTAGGCAGCGAGCGGATGAAATCGCCGGACGCTTCGGGCAGAAACATCAGCGGCAGAAAGGCCAGAATCAGGGTCACCGTACAGCCGATAACCGCCAGCGTAATCTGCTTCGTCGCTTTAATGGCAGCGTCGCGTTTGGAAAAACCGTCCCGCAAATACCGCTCGATGTTTTCAACGACCACAATCGAATCATCAACCAGAATACCGAGGGCCACAATCAGACCGACAATGCTTAACTGATTGATACTGAATCCAAACATATTCAGCAGCGAAAGCCCGATGGACAACGAAAGCGGGATGGAAATCATGACGACGATGGCCGCCCGAATGCCGAGCGGGAGAAGCGTCAGGGCGACCAGCAGAATGGCAATTCCGAAATCTTTGGCAAACCGGCTCAGCCGGGCATTGACGCTGGCAGCCTGGTCGAAGTTCTTGACGAGTTTGATGTGGGGCGGCAGCGTTTTGGCAAAATCATCAATAACCGGGTTGATCTGCTCCCCGACTTTTGCGATGTTTTCGCCGAGCTTCTGGCTGGCCGTTACCAGCACGGCCCGGTGTCCGTTTAGGCGGGTAAGGTGGGTTTCATCTTCGTAATTAAAATCCACCTGCGCGACGTCGCGCAGGTAAATGATCTTCTGGCCGTTGGTCGAAACAACCGTGTTTCGGATTTCGTCGAGCGACTGGTAATCACCGCTGGTTTTGACGTTGAATTTCCGGGTTCCGGCCTGGATGCTACCGCCCGGAATGGTCAGGTTTTCGGCCTGTAAAGCCCCGATCAGCCGGTTGACCGGAATGCCTTCCTGCGCCATGCGTTCGATGTTCAGCGAAATGCGGACGGTGCTGGCCGGATAGCCCCAGTCTTTGACCCCTTTCAGGCTTTTTACTTTCTCCAGCCGTTCTTTCAGGTCATCGGCGTAGTCGCCCAGCTGTTTGTTGGAAGCCACTTCCGACTGCAAAGCGACCTGCACAATGCTGACGTCGGTGGGGGAGAATTTTTTGATTTCGATGTTGAAAATATCCGTCGGCAACTGCGCCCGGAGGGCGTTGACTTCCCGCACCATTTCCTGGTATTTTTCGTCGGGATCGGAGCTGTAATCGTATTCAACGCGCAAAACCGCCAGTCCATCGTCGATGGTCGTGATGACATGGCTGATGTCGTCCAGTGCATTGAAACGAGCTTCGGCCGGGTCGACGACGAGTTCTTCCATGTCCTGGGCATCCGTACCGGGATACACAATAATTACGGCAAACGAAGGCATCGTAAATTCAGGGTCTTCGCCCCGGGGCATATTGAACAGCGAGTTGACGCCCAGCGCGACGACGGCGATGAAAACAACCAGCATAAACTGCCAGTTTTTGACGGAAAATTCGGAGAGGTTCATGGCGAGAGTCGTTGCTCCGCTTAACTCTGCGGTCCTCTGCTTACTTCCGCGAAATGGCTTTAAAATTGTTTCGCGGAGGTGAACAGAGAGAAATAGAGTTTAGCGGAGAGATTATTTGAGAAGGACCGTTGAGGTTTCAGTGAGGTAGGCAGAACCGGCCGTAACAATGGTGGAGATGCCGGCCAAACCATTCGTCAGCAAGACTTTTTCGTTGTCGATGAAACCGATCTGAACCGGAATTTTGCGGACGTGCAACGGTCCGGCGCCCCGGTGGTCGTCGGAGAGCACGAATACAAAACCGTCTTTACCATCGCCTTCCACAATGGCCTCAATCGGCACCAGCGCGTACCTGCGGTTTTGGGCGGGTTGCAGCGTCACTTTGGCAAACAAACCGGGGGCAAGCTTCACCGCACCGGGATTAATGCGAATTTCCACATCGTAGAGTTTATTGCCGGGATCGGCGGCCTGGGCCAGCTCGCTAACGGTTCCGGTAAACGTTTGACCGGGGTAGGCGTCCAGGGTGATGGTGGCCCGGTTTCCGGTTTTTAACCGCGCCCAATCCTTATCGGAAACGCCCACCCGAACAATCCAGTCGTTTTTTCGGGTCGACGAAATCATAAAAACCGTTCCGCCCGCGCTCGCCAGTTCGCCTTCGTTCATCAGCCGGCGCGTCACCGTGCCATCGACGGTCGAGCGGATTTGGGCGTAATTCTGGTTGAAGCGGGCGATGGTCAGATTCTGTTTGGCCAGGTCGTGGCCCGTGGTGGCATTTTGCAGTTGCTCGAGCGTGGCGGCCGTGTCCGCATACAAGGCTTTGACGCGGTTGAAATCGCGCTCGGCTTTTTCGTTGGCAAACTGCGCCTGGCTCACCTGCGCATTGATTTCGGTGAGGTTCAGGGTTGCCAGCAACTGACCTTTCCGAACCGCCTGCCCTTCGTCGACGTACAGCTTCTCAAGAATACCGCCCACTTTAAAAGACAACTTGGCTTCTTCCGACGACGACACCAGCCCGGAGGCAATGACCGGTTCCGAGCGAACGACGGATTCCACGTTCGTTAGTTTAACGGGAATCGAGGTGTCATCGCTTTGTTCCACCGGTTTCTTTCCCCGGCTTTCTTCGGCTTTTGTTCCGCAGGCCCACATGCCGCCGGTCAGAACAAAAATAAGGATAAATTGTAACGCTTTCATTGTAGTAACTAGTTGATAAACAGTTCGGTGTTGTTAGTTGGAATCTGTTAAAAAACCGGTGGAGTTTACGGAATCGCCGTCACCCGATCGAGCGCGGCCCGCTTCGTCAGCAGCTCGTAGCGCGTCACCACCTGCTGAATCTGGGCCGTCAGCCGGTCGTTCTGGTAGCGCAGGTACTCAACCAGCAGCGCCTGCCCGTTGCGGTATTTGCTGTCGATCAGCCGGAAGCTCTGTTCGGCATTGACGAGGCCGGTCTGGGTTGCCAGCAGACTTTCGTTGGCCGCATCCAGTTCGTAGTAAGCCTGCAAAACCTGCAACTGAATCTGTTTTTCGACCTCCGTCAATTTGGTCTGGACGAGTTCGGTCTGGATTTTGGCCTGCTGCACTTTCGAGCGTTTCTCGTAGCCTTTAAACAAATCCCAGGATAACCCCACCTGCCCCACCACATACGCCTGATTGGTAAACGTGTAACCAAATCCCTGAAAACCGGCATTGCCGCCGACGTAAACGTTGGGGAGTCTGATGGACGCTTCGTTCAGTTTGACGGCATTTTGCGACGCCCGCAGCGAACCGCCGAGTTGCTTCAGTTCCTGGCGGCCTTGCAGGGCGGTTTGTTGCAGATCCGCGAGCGCGGGCGGGGTTGCGGGCAGCGTTCGGGTCAGCAGCGAGTCCACCTGAATGTCGGCGGTCAGGTCGCGGTTGAGCAGAAAATTGAAATAAGTCCGGGCGGTTTGGCGGTTTTTATCGGCCCCGGCCAGTTGCTGATCGAGCTGACTGATTTCGTAGCGGGTCGATGTAACCACTTCTTTGGTCGCTACATTGTTGCTGACCAGCTTTTCGTTCAGCCGGGCCAGTTCGCGCAGGACGTTCCGCGCGTTTTCGTAAATCCGAACGGCTTCCAGGGTTTGCAGGTATTGGTAATAAGCCGTGGCAATGGTATACCGCAGTTCGTTTTCGACCACGCGCTTGCGGGCGGCCTGAGCCGACAGTAAATCTTTTTGAATCAGATAGTTGTATTGAATATCGCTGTTAAAAACCGCATACTGAATGCTCAGTTTGGTGTCGTGGAAATTGTTGGGGGCCAGCAACTCGTTGACGTTGGGGATGTTGGTCGGAAAGCGATCCGAACCAGCCAGTTGATTGAGCGTAGCATAAACCGGGTTAAGCATATCACCCACCGGAAATTGTAACCGCCGGCCACCAGCCGCCAGCGAATAGGTCGGGTTGAACGTCAGACGGGGATAAAACAGCGCTTTGGCCTGATTGATCGACTCCGAAACGCGGCTGATTTCGAGGGTTTCCTGCCGGAGCGCCAGGTTGCTGCGTAAGCCTTCCTGAACGTACGCATCCAGAATCGTGGAAGGTACCTCGGCGGATTGCGCAGAACTAAATTGCGGGATGATTTCCAGCATAAGAATCAGCAAGTAGCTGATTTTTAGTTTTGTAATCATAAGTCATAAAATAAACAGTGTTCACTAATAGGCAAAATTTTTTAGAGTCCGCGACGAATGGTCTCTATGAACAGTTTGAACGCTTCATCCATCAATTCTTTTCGGCGGTTTTCCTCGAACATTTCCAGACGTTTCCGGAGAAACAGGGCCGTATAACCGTGTACGGCGCTCCAGATCATCATGGCCGCTACTTCAGCATCCCGGGTTTTGAACACGCCGGTATCAATGCACTCCTGGACGCAGAAAACCAGCAAATTAAAAGCCGCTTTACCTTCGTCCCAGATGTCATCTTTGCAGGCCAGCGCATCCATCGGGGCCGTCATGATGAACATCAGGTCAAACAATTCCGGGTTGTCAAAGGCGAACTGAAAATACCGGCGGCCCATGTCTACCAGACGATCAAACGGCATCTCCAGGGCCAGCGCGCCCTGAAACTCATCCACCATTTTTTGGAAACCGATCTGGTGCAGCGCATACAACAGATCTTTTTTATCCTTGTAATACAGGTAAATAGTCGCCGGACTGTACTCAATGGCGTCGGCAATGTTCCGGATGCTCACCTTTTCAAAACCGTTCTCCAGAAATAGCTTTTGGGCTGCTTCCAGAATCAGTTTCCGCATTTCCTCTTTCTCGCGCTCTTTTCGCTCAACAATTCCCATGTGTGTTAATTAACGATACAAATATACTGAACACTGTTTAGTAAACAAGTGCTGTTTAGTTTTCGGCGTGAAAAAAGAGGACGAACGGTCAAGATCAACGGATCAACCGTCGAAAAAAGAGAATGAAAAATGGCGGACATCCTGAAGGTTTTGCTCAATCAAAAGGAGAAACAGGGGTCACTTTGCTGCCCGAATCGTACAAAAACTTATTCCAGCACCGCATAAATCGCCACCGGATTGGCTTTGTTTTTCAGCAACGTTTCACCCAGTGACTGGCACTTGAAGGAATCTTTGACCTGTTGATAAGCCGCATCGCTGATGATGATCTGGCCTTCCTGCGCCACGGACTGTAGTCGTTGGGCCGTGTTGACCACATCGCCGATGACCGTATAATCCAGCCGCCGGAGCGTGGCCGAGCCGATATTGCCCGAAATCACCTCGCCGGTGTTGATCCCGATGGCCACTTTGGGCGTGTAAACCGGCTCGCCCGGTACGGTTTTTTCCAGTTGCTCAATGTGATTCCGAACGGCCAGCGCAGCTTCAATAGCGCGGTCGAGGTGGTATTCGCCCCGGAAAACCGCCATCACGGCATCGCCCATGAACTTGTCGACAAAACCGCCCTGGGCAATGATTTCCTTCACCATCACATCGAAATAAAGATTGATGAGCTTCACCACCGTATCGGCGCTTTCCCGTTCCGTAATGGCCGTAAACCCGCAGATGTCGATAAAAACCGCCGTGGCTTCCACGGTTTCGTTCATCATCAGCGAGGACTCAAACTCCCGGCGATCCATGAAATTCAGCACCGACTCGTCGACGTACATCCTGAGAATGTTGTTCTCCTTGATGGCTTGCAGCGTTTGGCGCAGCTGGGCCACGTGCCGGAGCGTTTTCTGCATGGTTGCGTCCAGATCGTCGAAATTGACGGGTTTACAGACAAAATCGAAGGCACCCCGGTTCATGGCCGTCCGGATGTTGATCATGTCGCCGTAGGCCGACACAATCACGGTTTTGGTCAGGGGGCTCACTTCCGTGAGTTTTTCGAGCAGGGTCAGCCCATCCATTTCGGGCATGTTGATATCGCTCAGAACAATATCAATATCGGGATGCTCCTGGAGTTTGACCAGCGCATCGACGCCATTGTAAGCAAAAACAAACTCGTATTGCAGTTCGCGGATTTGCCGCCGGAACTTCTGCCGAATCAGCAGCTCCAGGTCGGTTTCGTCGTCCACGACCAGAATCTTAGACTTCATAACGCGTTTTTGAGTTTTTCTTTCAGGTTAGAAAAGTCGAGCGGTTTGGTCAGAAACGCGTCGGCTCCCAGTTCCATCGCCTGATCATGACTATCCGTATCTCCGTAGGCCGTAATCATCATCACGACGGGTGGGGGAGTCGGATACGTAGTCCTGATCAGCCGCAGTAATTCCAGACCGCTCATGCCGGGCATGTTGATATCCGACAGAATCAAGACGTATTCGGAAGGGTGTTCGTTCAAATAGTTCAGCGCTTTTTCGCCCGAATGGGCAAATGCAAACTGGATTTCGCCCGCGCGGATCTCGCGCCGGAAGCGTTGTTCAAAAAGCAATTGTACGTCCGTTTCGTCGTCTACAACCAATACTTTCATGTCGGCGAAGGGGTAAAAGGTATCTTCAAAGATAAACATTAACTAGGTAACCAGATGGTGAATTCCGTAAATTCACCTTCTTCCGTCTCAACGGTCAATTCGCCACCGTGGCCTTTGGTAATGATATCGTAGCTGAGCGACAGGCCCAGTCCGGTACCCTGCCCGGTGGGTTTGGTGGTAAAAAAAGGCTGGTAAATTTTGTTCAGCACGGCCTGCGGAATCCCGCAGCCATTGTCCCGAACTTTGATTTCAATCTTGTCGTCTTCGCGTAGCGTACTGACCTGCACCGTCGGTTGATAACCGGCCAGCCCGGTTTTTCGTTTTTGTTCCGTTGCGTAAAAAGCATTGGTGAACAGGTTGAGCAACACCCGTCCCATATCCTGGGGCATCACCAGAACCGGCCCCAGCTGGTCGTCAAAATTCATGACCAGTGTGGCATTGAACGATTTGTCACTCGCCCGCAGCCCGTGGTAGGCCAGCCGCAGGTATTCGTCGGCCAGGGCGTTCAGGTTGGTGGGTTCCCGTTGCTGGGTGCTGGCGCGGGAGTGTTGCAGCATCCCTTTCACAATGGAGTCGGCCCGCTTGCCGTGGTGCGTGATTTTTTGCAGATTTTGCGCAATATCGCCCAGAATTTCTTCTTCCAGCTCCGCATCCCGTTCGTCCTTCCGGCGTTCCTCCTTTAATTCCTCAATCAACTCCACCGACACTTCCGAAAAGTTATTGACAAAGTTGAGCGGGTTCTGAATCTCGTGGGCAATACCGGCGGTCAGTTCCCCGAGCGAGGCCATTTTCTCCCGTTGAATGAGCTGATCCTGCGTTACTTTCAATTCGGTCAGGGCCTGCTCGAGTTCTTCTTTCTGGCGCGTCAGTTCGGCGGTTCGTTCGGCCACCAGTTCTTCTAGGGCGGCATTCTGCCCGGCAATAATGCGGTTTTGCTCTTCTTCCTGCTGCCGTTTCAAGCGTTCTTTTTCAAGGGCTTTCTGCTGTTTCTGGCTGCTGATCCAGGTGGCAATCAGCCAGACGAAGGCCGAAATCCGGGCAATGTCAACCACGCTATCGATGGTTTCATAAAAACTCCTGGAAATCAACTGCGCCAGATCGCCGAAAAGTGATACCACGATGTACGGCCCAACCGCCAGCCAGACGTTGCGAACCGGCCGGAAATCTTTCAATAAATAAGCCGCACCCACCATGCCCAGCAGCAGCAGGTGCCAGAGCCACTTGGTAAGGTCGGTATCCAGAAAAACTTCCGAAGCCAGCAAACCGGTGGCCGCATATTGGACGATGGTCAGCATCCGGTCCCACTCCGGAAATCGCTCGGCGGTCTGGAGCGAATTTCGGATGTACCGAATCATAAAAAAGACAATCAGAAACGAAGCTACTTCCATAGACGGTCAACGGTGGTGCGCATGAAAGCCGATTTGGCCCCTCAAATTAAGTTTTCCGGCGAAGAGTTACAATGAATGCATCGACGGACTTTGGTCCGGGCGGGGTTGAAGCCCGTGGATGAACAGAAATCTCACCCCCTTTCGTCCGTCGGTACGACAGGATTTTCTAACTTGACACCGTTTAACAACCTGTTCTTTAAATCGCTTAGCACTATTGGTATGGAATACAGGCAATTAGGAGGTTCTGGGCTAAAGGTTCCGGTCCTGAGTTTCGGCACCGGGACGTTCGGGGGCGGAACGGAATTTTTTAAAGCGTGGGGCGCTACGCAGGTCGAGGAAGCTACCCGGATGGTCAACCGTTGTCTGGATGCCGGTTTGACCCTGTTCGATACGGCCGACGTCTATTCCCGGGGGCAATCCGAAGAAATTCTGGGCAAGGCGCTGAGCGGTTTGCGGCAGAAAGCCCTGATTTCGACCAAGACGACGTTTAAAATGGGCGATGGGCCGAATGATTTTGGCTCGTCGCGGTTTCGGCTGGTGAAAGCCTGCGAAGACAGCCTGCGCCGGTTGCAAACGGATTACATCGACATCTACTACATGCACGGTTTTGACGGCCATACGCCGGTGGACGAAACGCTGAGCGCCCTGAACGATCTGGTGCAGAGTGGTAAGGTGCGCTACATCGGCTGTTCCAACTTTTCCGGCTGGCATTTGATGAAATCGCTGGCGGTTTCCGAGCGCTACGGCTGGGCGAAGTACGTGACGCATCAGGCGTATTATTCGCTGCTGAGCCGCGAGTTTGAGTGGGAGCTGATGCCGCTGGGCCTCGATCAGCGGGTGGGAACGATGGTCTGGAGCCCTTTGGCCGCCGGACGACTGGGCGGAAAATACCGCCGAAACAATCCCGCACCCGCCGAAAGCCGGATTGCGCAGGGCGGGGGCGAAGGGCCGCCGATTCCGGAAGAATACTGGTTTACGATCATGGACACGCTGGATGAGCTGGCCGCCGAAACCGGCAAAACCGTGGCGCAGGTGGCCCTGAACTGGGTGCTGCAACGACCAACGGTGTCGAGCGTCGTCATCGGAGCGCGTACCGAAGAGCAACTGATTCAGAACCTGGGCGCCGTGGGTTGGAACCTCTCGAAGGAGCAGGTCGCCAAACTGGATGCCGCCAGCGACAAACCAACTATTTATCCGTACTGGCACCAGCGCATGAACCCGGATTTGAATCCGCTGCCGGTGTAATTCCTTGTTCATTATTCGTTATTCGCCATTCGCTATTCGTTGTTCAGGGTTGAAGAATATTGAATACTGAATGTTGAATAACGAATGGCGAAGTTAATGCTTCATCGACGTCTGAACCAGGTTCGACGCGGCTTTGGCAATGAGTTTGCCGTCGGCTGCGGTAAGGATGCATTCAACGTGAATGATATTTTTTCCCATCCGGACAAGGCGGGTCTGCGCCGTGATAACGTCGTCCAGCCGGGCGCTGTGCAGAAAATCGACGTTCAGATTGACGGAGGTATAGACGTATTCCCGGTTCAGGACGTAAACCGTCGCGCCAATCAGATCATCAATAATGGCCGAAACCGCCCCGCCGTGCAGAATCCGCATGGGGTTGGTCATCTCTTCCCGCACCGTGTAATCGATGGTCAGCGACCCTTCTTCGACAGCTCGCAGGGTGCCATTGAGCCAGCGACCCAGGGGGGAAGGACTTTGGCTCATATCCTCCCCAATCAGGGAGCTAAAAAAAAGCAGACGCGGGTTCTCTTCGGAAGTGGACATAAATCCTGAATGTTTTCACAAAAATAGCATTTAACTAAGCCGAATGGGCCTCAATTCACGATAATCTGTGGATTTTCTTGGGAGGTAGCCGCACAAGTGTTACTTTTGGGCGTTTTTGCGCCTATACGCTATCCCCTCAAAATGAATTATACGCTTTCCCACATTCCGGAACGGACCGTGAAACCCCGTCAGAATGGCCTGACGATGGTGATGGACAAGGGATTAAGCATCAGACAAGTCGAAGATTTCCTTTCTACCTCTGATGCGTATGTCGATTTGGTGAAACTGGGCTGGGCCACCTCCTTTGTAACGCCTAATCTGAAAGAAAAACTGAACGTTTACAAAGAGGCTGGCATACCGACGTATTTTGGTGGTACGCTTTTTGAAGCATTCGTGATCCGGAAGCAGTTCGATGAATACCGCCGGGTGCTCGACACCTACGATTTGCAGTACGCCGAAGTGTCGGATGGTTCGATTGAAATGAACCAGGACGAAAAATGCGGCTACATTTACGAGTTGGCCAAACAGGTAACGGTTTTGTCGGAAGTGGGGTCGAAAGACGAAGCCAAGATCATTCCGCCTTATAAATGGATTCAGTTGATGCGGGCCGAACTGGAGGCCGGCGCCTGGAAAGTGATCGGCGAAGCCCGCGAAGGCGGAACCGTCGGTTTGTTCCGGTCGAGCGGTGAGGTCCGGCAGGGGTTAGTGGAAGAAATTCTGACCCAGATTCCCTCCGAGAAAATCATCTGGGAAGCTCCGCAGAAAGAACAGCAGGTCTGGTTTGTCAAATTGCTGGGCGCCAACGTCAACCTGGGTAATATCTCGCCGAACGAAGCAATTCCGCTCGAAACCATCCGTTTAGGTTTGCGCGGAGACACCTTTTCCCATTTTCTGAACGGTCTCGGGTCCAATGGCCTGGGGGCACACCATTAATCAACCAAGCTATTCACACGTATGGAATTCATTCAGTCGGTTCTCGACTTCTTTTTGCACCTGGACAAGCATCTGGCCGACATCATCAATGAGTATGGTACGCTGACGTACGCCATTCTGTTTCTGATTATTTTCGTCGAAACCGGCTTGATTGTCATGCCCTTACTGCCGGGCGACTCGCTGTTGTTTGCCGCTGGCGCACTGGCGGCTTCAACCGGCGCGCTGGACATCAAGATCATGATTCCGCTGCTGATCGTAGCGGCCCTGATGGGCGATAACGTCAATTATTTCGTGGGCAAATTCCTCGGAGGACAGATCAAAATGCGGGAACGAATTCTCTTTTTTAAGCGGGAATACATCACCGAAACCGAAAATTTTTACCACAAGCACGGCGGAAAAACCGTCATTATGGCCCGGTTTATCCCCATTGTCCGCACGATCGCGCCATTCGTAGCCGGCGCGGGCAGCATGGACTATCCGAAGTACATCGGTTACTGCGTGGCGGGTGCGATTCTGTGGGTAGTCGGTGTTACGACGCTGGGCTATCTGTTTGGTAATCTGCCTTTTATCAAAAATAACTTTGAACTGGTCATCTTCGGGATCATCGGCCTGTCGATTGCACCCATCATTTTCCAGTTTCTCAAATCGAAATTTCGCCGGGCCACGGCCTAAGACGTTCGCATTCAAAGCAAAAACCGGGTGGTTGAACGGAAATACAGTTCTGTTCACCATCCGGTTTTTTGTTGGGAATCGGGCTATTTTTGAAAACCGCCAAGCTCCTGATTGCATGAAGAACGTCGTAGTACTCGCGCTCCTCCTGCTGGGCCTGAACGTTCAGGCCCAGCGCGTCCGGCTGGAAACCGAAGCCGGTTCAATCGTGCTGGAACTTTATGCCGACAAAGCGCCCGTTACGGTGGCTAATTTCCTGCGGTATGTGGACGAAAAACGGTATGACGGCGGCCGGTTTTACCGCGTGGTCCGGATGGACAACCAGCCGAACAATGCGGTGAAAATCGAAGTGATTCAGGGCGGTTTTCAGGACGATACGACCCGGCAGCTGCCCGCTATTCCGCAGGAAACCACCCGGAAAACCGGGTTGCGGCATTTGGATGGTACGCTCTCGCTGGCCCGGGCGCAGCCCAGCAGCGGAACGTCCGAATTTTTCATCTGCATCAACGGGCAGCCGGAACTGGATTTTGGCGGTAAACGCAATCCCGACGGGCAGGGCTTTGCCGCTTTCGGGCGCGTAGTGGAAGGCATGGACGTGGTTCGCCGGATTCAGCAGGGCGAAACCGGCGCGGAAGGAAGTGCATTGCAAATGCTCCGAAAACCGGTCCTGATTCGGACCGCCCGGCGTGTCAACTAGGCACTAGCCGTAAATTTCTTCTTAAAAACAGACCATACCCTTTCGGCCCGTTCCTTTTTGGAAGAACGGATTGGGAACATACCGCAAAAAACAGTGGTGGGATCAATCACAGGAAGCGACGCACCTGTGATCTTACGTAAAGACGGGAAAGCCGGTTAGCCCGGGAAAAGAAAGTTTCCGGAGGCTAACCGGCCATCGGGGTTATCGAGCCCGCTTCACGTTGGTTGCATTCAATCCTTTCGGTCCGCGCTCAACTTCGAACGTTACTTTGTCGTTCTCCCGGATTTGGTCCTGGCAGGCAGAAACGTGAACAAAAACGTCGCCACTTGCATCATCGGGTACAATAAACCCGAATCCTTTGTTCTCATTAAAAAACTTAACTGTACCCGTTGGCATGATTGTCAAAAATAAGATTGAGCTGTAAGGTAAGAGTTTCTGGCCGGTAGTCCTTACTGTCGGCACAAAAAATTAGGTTGAGGACTCAAAAAAAAACGATCAATGCGCCTGTCCATTAAAAACAGGCGGTTTTACCCCGGGTTTTCGGAAGTGGCTGGCTTCAAAGTCTTTAGCAAACGGTTTGGACGAAGGCATTTTTTCTTATCAAAATGGTGGTAGTATTACTAAAAAAAATGATACTTTCGAGTTTGTATTGCCCCTTCCCAACCTATGATAAAGACTCAACGATGAAGCGTTATTACCAGACAGAAGACGACATCGGATTATTTCAGCGAATGCAGCAGGATGACGCCCGGGCTTTTGAAGAAATTTATTCCCGGTATTTTCTGAAGTTGTCCAATACGGCGTTTAAGCGGCTTCAGGACCGGGAAACCACCGAAGAAATTGTTCAGGAACTGTTTGTGAACCTTTGGTTGAAACGTCACCGGCTTCCGGTGCTGAAATGCCCCGAAAGTTACCTGAGAACCCTGCTCCGCAATGCGGTGATCGACTGGTTTCGGGCGCAGGCCCGCCAGGAAGGTTTTGCCACCGAATGGCTGGCGCAACCGGATCGGCAGGTCATCAACGCCACCGAACAGCACGTTTTGTACACGGATTTACAACAGGCCTACGAATCGACCATTGATCAACTGCCGGAAAAATGCCGGCAGGTATATGGCCTCCACCAACAGGGCCACATGGTAGCCGACATTGCCGGGCAACTTCAAATTGCGCCCAAAACCGTCGAAAGCCATCTGCTTAAAGCCCACACGACCCTGCGGCATTTGCTGAAAGAGTATTCAGCCGCGACCATTACGCTGTTTCCCCTGCTCCTGACGTAACCGGCACTCCGGCAGCGCGTTGCCGGAGTGCCGATTAAAAAAATCAAAAAAATAGTTCTCGCCGACTAAGGTTTTCCAGACACTTCTTCGTCTTATGGTAAATGGATTGGACTTTCCCGTCATAATCTATTAACCTGTACAGAATGGAGAACCGCTACCCTTCGCCCGAATTGCTGGAAAAATACCTCGCTGGTCGTTGTTCTCCCGACGAAGCCTGGCAGATCGAGGCTTGGTATGACTCGTTTGAAAACCGGGATGAGTTAACCCAACGTCATCCGGAGACGCAGGAACCGGCCTATGCCCAGAAAATGCTGGAAGAAATTCGGCAGCGGATCGAAGACGCCGAACCCAACCCACTCCGCCGGTTCCGGCTTGGCAACAACTGGCTCTGGACGCTGAGTGGCGTTGCGGCTGCGCTGTTCCTGCTGGCGGTGGGCATCTGGCAGTTTCAGCGAATCGAGCAGGCCCAGCAGCCGAAAATCAACGGGTTGGCGATTTCCCCGGTAGCTACGCTTGAAAACAAACGGAAAACAATCCTGCGGCATGAGCTGGCCGACGGCAGCGTGGTCTGGTTGAGCCCGGCCACCCGCCTGCGTTACCCGAAACAGTTTGCCGCTTCCATCCGGGCCGTCCAACTGGAAGGCGAAGCTTTTTTTGAGGTCCGCCGGGACGCGGCCCGCCCGTTTGTGATTCAGGCCGGCAAACTCAAAACCGAAGTGCTGGGCACCACCTTCAACGTCCGGGCCTACCGCAACAGCCCGCGCTTCGAGGTGTCGGTTGTCACCGGAAAAGTGGCGGTGAGTGTGTCCGATAAAAACCGGGTGTTGCTGACGGCGCGCCAGCAGGCGGTTTTTAATCCCAAAGCCGAATCGCTCGCCAAAACCGGATTGCCGCGCACGGCCAAACCCAAACTGTGGGAACCCGCCACGGTCGCCTTTGAATGGGCGTCGCTCCGGCAGGTGGCCGATGCGTTGGAGGACACATTCGGCGTCCGGATTCAATTCCGCAACCCGGCGCTCCGCAATTGCAGGCTGCGGGCCGATTTCACAAACATGCGGTTGCCCGTCATTCTGAATTTACTCTGTAAATCGACCGACGCGACGTATACGCTCAACGGGCAGGAGATTGAACTCGATGGCCCGGGTTGCCTTTGAAAATGCTTTCTAATCAATACCCAATTTTTATTAACCTGTTTCACTAATTACTGCTATGAGCAATCAATTTTACGCCCCGCCAGGCGGCACCGCATCACCTTTCCGGTTGACATTCGTCCAACTGCTGCTGGTGGTTCTGTTGTCGTCTGCATCCTTTGCCGGCAATCGGCCCGGGCAGGATGAACTGAGCCGAAAAGTGGTTTTGAAGGTTGAAAACGTCATGCTGCGCGAAGCCCTGCTGCAGATTGAGCGGAAGGCAAACATCAAATTTGTATACAGCAGCCGGATTATTCAGGAACAGCGCGTGAGCTTCCAGACCCAGGGCGGTCGGCTGGCCGAAGTGCTGGATAAGCTGCTGATGCCGCTGGGTATTTCGTACGAATTGGTCGATAACCAGATCGTCTTGTCCAAAAAGGAAGCGTCCGCAACGGGCACGACGGCTCCGGCACCCGAAGCAACGGCGCAGGGTAGTCAGCCCCAGGCCGTAGTTTTTGCGGTAAGAGGGGTGGTAAAAGAAGCCAACGGCTCTCCGCTACCCGGCGTTAACGTCGTTGAAAAAGGCACCACGCGCGGAACCAACACCGACGCCAACGGGGCGTTTCAACTGGATGTGTCGGACGGAAATGCCACGCTGGTGTTCAGTTCGATCGGCTACGCGAAAAAAGAAGTGGCCGTTGGGAACCGGAGTTCTGTCGAAGTAAGCCTGGACGCCGATAACCGCAGCCTGGAAGAAGTGGTCGTGATTGGCTACGGAACCGTCAAGAAAAGTGACCTGACCGGTTCGGTGGCCGCCATCAAAGGCGACAAGCTGCTCGACCGGCAAGCCGCCAACGTGGCCCAGGCGCTGCAAGGCCGGATTCCGGGCGTTGACGTGATGGTGAACTCCTCGGCACCGGGCTATCAGCCCCGCGTGCGGATTCGGGGGGTTGGTTCCATCAACTCCAGCCTGGAACCGCTGTACGTTGTGGATGGCATCATTGGGGTGAGTAACGCCAACCTGCTGAACCCGAACGATATCGAATCACTCGAAGTGCTGAAAGATGCCTCGGCAACGGCCATTTACGGGGCGCGGGGTGCCAATGGGGTAATCATCATCACCACCAAACGCGGAAAATCCGGCCAGTCGCAGGTTTCGTACGACGTTTGGGGATCGGTCATTACACCGGCTCGTTACATCGGTACGCTGAGTTCCGATGAATTCATGTCGGTCTACAACAAGGCGTTCGACAATGCGGCCAAATACGATCCGGCCGGTTTTGCCAGCGGTAAATTTGTCCGTAACGACCCCAAAAACTTCCCCAACCTGTTCGATGGGAGCGGAAGGCCGTTGTACAACACGGACTGGGAGCGTGAAGTGTACAAACCGACCGGTGCCCAAAACCACGAGTTTGCGGTACGCGGGGGCAGCGAAAAAACGTCGTATAGTCTGGGTCTGGGCTACACCGATCAGGGCGGTTTGATGCTCAACTCCTGGTTCAAGCGGTATTCGGCCAAGTTTACGCTGGACAACGAAGTAAACAAATGGCTGAAAATTGGCGGAAGCATGTTCCTGACCAAAACCAACCAGCGCGAAGTGGACGATGCTTCCGGCGGCTTGAACGTGCCCCGGATGGTGATGGAAGCCCTGCCGATTCTGCCGATCCAGTATCCCGACGGAACCTGGGGCCGCAACAAAGACTGGCCCGGCATGGAAGGGGGTGAAAACCCGGTTCGGATTGCGAATCAGCGCATGCGGATCAACCCCAAAACGCAGTTGCTCGGACAGATTTACTCGACGCTGACCTTCACGCCTGACCTGACGCTGCGGACCAACTTCGGGTACGAATTGAAGTACGAGAAAAACAACTTCTATTCGGGTCGGGATCTGAACGCCCTGTCGGCCGACCAGAAAGGAACTGCCGATATCTGGTCGAATACCGAGTATTACTGGCAGTTTGAAAACTACCTGAACTGGAACAAGACCATCGGCACCGATCATACGATTTCGGCCCTGGGCGGTCTTTCGTGGCAGAAACGGAGCTGGGAGCAATACCTGGCGGCTGCGCAGAATTTCATCGACGATTTCTGGGGCTATCACAACCTCAACGTCGGAACTACCCTGGTAAAACCGACTTCAACCGATCAGGAGTGGAGCCTGAACTCGTATTTTGCCCGTCTGAACTACAACTTCAAGGATAAATACCTGGTGACGTTCACCGGCCGGTACGACGGGGCGTCGAAGTTCGGGGAAAACAACAAGTTTGCCTTCTTCCCGTCGGCGGCCGTTGCCTGGAACGTGAGCCAGGAAGAATTCCTGAAATCAGCGACCTGGTTGTCGAACCTGAAACTGCGGGCCAGCTACGGAAAAACCGGTAACCAGGAAATCGGTCAGTATGCGTCACAGCAATTCCTCGGCACGGGCGATGTGCTGCTGAATGGCGCCCGGCGGACCGGAATCTGGCGGAGTTCGTTCGGAAACCCGGATTTGCGCTGGGAGTATACGAACCAGCTGGACGTGGGTGCCGACATCGGTTTGCTGAACAACCGGATCGACCTGACCATCGACTACTACCACAAAGTGACGAAAGACCTTTTGCTGAACGCACCCATCCCCTGGTCGACGGGCTTGAGCACGGTAACGCAGAACATCGGTTCGGTGGAAAACAAGGGGCTGGAACTGGGCATCAACACCCGCAACATCAGCACCAGTAATTTCACCTGGTCAACGAACATCGCGTTCTCGACTAACAAGAACAAAATTCTGAAGCTGGGTGTGAACGGTGACGATATTTTCCCCGGTCCTAACTTCTTGGGTAACACCAACATCCTGCGCATTGGCTACCCGATCGGGACGATCTGGGGCTACAAACGACTGGGCGTGTTCGGAACGAACGAAGCGGATCTGGCGGCTAAATACAACAAACGGCCGGGCGACCTGAAATGGGCGGATTTGAACAACGACGGCAAAATCGACGCGCAGGATGAAACCATCATCGGCCGCTCGTATCCGAAATGGACGATGAACCTGGCCAACTCCTTCCAGTTTGGCAAGTTTGACCTGTCATTCGACATCCGGTTTGTGATCGGGGTTAACACCGTTAATGCCACCAAACACTCCGTGGAAGACCGGCAGGCCATCGCCAGCAGCGCACGGACGGTTCTGGGCGCCTGGACACCCGAGAATCAGAACAGCATGATTGCCGAAATCCGGCACTACAACGCCGGTTATTCGACCCACATGGACGACTGGTGGATGGAAGATGGCTCGTTCATTCGCGGCCAGAACGTGGTGTTAGGCTATTCGTTGCCGACCAAGTTTGGTAAAGTGAATTTCCAGCGCCTGCGGGTGTACGCCAGCGCGCAGAACTTCTTCCTGGTCGACAAATACTCGGGCTACGATCCGGAAGCACTGACCGGTTTTGGCGGGCAACTGGTGGCCAACATGGAGTTCTTCCAGTATCCGCGCCCCCGCACGTTTAACCTGGGTCTGAATGTGACATTTTAAGGTTTACGGTTTTGAGTTTAACGGTTGAGGGAGCTTACCTTTTGCCTTAAACGTTAATCCTGAGCCGATAAACGAAGAAAATTTAATTTCAATTATGAAAAAACACTTGATTTTACCCATACTAGCGGCCGGTTTGACGCTCACGTCCTGCGAAGACTTTTTAAAGGAAAATCCAACCGGTTCGCTCACCACTTCTTCGTCGGTTTCGAGTGCGGAAATTGCCCGCGCGTTTGCCGACGGAGCGTATTCGAACATCAACACCTGGAACAACGGCGGTGGAGGCTGGGGGGGCAACAACGCGTCGCTGCTCGAATACATGACCGGGAAAGCCGACGGCAACTCGCAGACGGAAGCCTTCAAGTTCTACAACCTGGAGTATACATCCAACGCCTTTTACATCGACAACTGGTGGTCGGGGATGTATTCGGGGATTGCCCGCGCCAACCTGGCGATTCAGAAGCTGAACGAATTCACGACGCTGCCGGCGGCTACGAAAGCCAACATGCTGGCGGAAGTGAAAACCCTGCGGGCGCTGTATTATTTCCAGCTGGTGCGGATGTACGGCGATGTGCCCAAACTGACGTCGCTGGTTTCGGAACTGGGACAGGTCACCACGCCCCGTTCGCCGGTGAAGGAGATTTATGACGAGATCATCATCCCGGATCTGCTGGAAGCCGAAAAATCGACCTTGCCCTGGCGCGAAACGGGCGGCCAGATTTCGATGGGTGCGGTTAAGTCCATTCTGGCGGACGTGTATCTGACGTATGCCGGTTTTCCGGTCAAAGCCGGAACCCCCGCGTATGTGGAGTCGGCGAAACGCTCGAAAGAACTGCTGGACAATGGCTCCTACACGCTGTTCACGGAGTACACGGATATGATCAATCCGGCCAACCGCAACCAAAAGGAATTCATTCTGCAGGTGCAGCACGAGAAAGACATCCGCAACAACGGGATGACGCCGGTTACGCTGCCGACGCTGCGCGGCATTGCCCAGTACTCCGACGAATACGGCGGTTTGATTCCGCGGAAGGAGTTTGTGGAGAGCTACGAAAAAGGCGACAAGCGGGTGGAAGAAAAGCAATTCTACTACACGTTCTACAAAGGCCACCCGACGGATTATCCGCTGGGCGACGCGCGTCGCGACCGGCTGGATCTGGGCGGCTACTACATTTATAAGTACTTCGACAAGCAGGCCGTCGACAGCGATGCTAAAGCCAACATCAACTTCACGATTTATCGCCTGGCCGACGTGATGCTGATGTACGCCGAAGCTTCAAACCGGGCGGAAGGCAAACCGAATGCGCAGGCTGCCAAAGCGCTGAACGACATCCGGGCGCGCGCCAAACTGGCCCCGGTGACCACCACGAACGTGGATCAGTTTGAGCAGGCGGTGTGGGCCGAGCGGTATTTCGAGCTGGCTTACGAAGACAAGATGTGGTTTGACATGCTCCGGACCCGGAAAGTGCGCAACGATGTGACCAAGCAGTGGGATGACTTTGTGGGGCATAAAACCGTGTATGGCAAAACCTTCACGGCCAACCAGTTACTGTTCCCGATTCCGCTGCGCGAGATCAACAACAACCGGAATCTGGTGCAGAATCCCGGTTTTTAATCGTCCTTCTGACTGCCCTAAACCCAACCCCGACGGAGCGCTCCGTCGGGGTTTTTTGCGTCCGTGGCCTCTAGTCCGCAGGGCGGAAAATAAAAAACCGTCACCGGACGAATCCAGTGACGGTTTTCAGAAAGACGGGTCCGGTTTATTTCTTGCCGTACCGTTTCAGGAATTTATCAACGCGACCCGCGGTGTCGAGCAGAACGTTCTTACCCGTGTAAAAAGGGTGTGACTCGGAACTTACTTCGACTTTAACCACCGGGTAGGTGTTGCCTTCGAACTCGATCGTTTCTTTGGTTTGAATGGTCGAGCGGCTCAGAAATTTGTGATCGCTGGTCAGATCCCAGAACACAACATCTCTGTATTCTGGATGGATGCCTTTTTTCATGACAATATAAAAAATACAAAAATGAATCGGTTGACAATTGCCCCGCCATCGGCACCCGCGTGGTGGCGTGACGGATTTAAGGACTGCAAAGGTACAGACATTTTGTGTGGTTTCCAACCGATTCGGCAGCTTTTGTTTGATTGAAAAAAAGTATGTTATTCTGGGTTGATTTTCTATTGCTTTTTCGGCAATTTGGCTAACAATTCGGTAACAATCAGTGTTTTAGAAGAGCGACACAACCATTAACTAAATTATCCCTATCAAGTTTTTTAGACTGTTTTCCCGATAGGCTTTTCCTAAGTTATTCTGCGTAAGCTCTTAACAGTTTCTTAACATCACCCTTGGTTAGAACATTTCTAAGTTGCTTTGGTTGGCGTGAACATTCCGCTTTGCTTTGTTGTACTACTGCTTAGTACCTTTAAGGAATCATAAAAGACGAGTCTCCTATTTTTGTATATATCTACTACAACATCTCCCATAACATACTATGTACGTAATCAAGCGTGACGGCCGCAGGGAATCGGTCAAACTCGACAAAATCACCGCACGGATTGAGAAACTGTGCTACGGTTTGGACCCCGCCTATGTTCAACCGATCGAAGTGTCGATGAAGGTAGTCAACGGGATTTATGACGGCGTAAAAACCACCGAGCTGGACAACCTGGCGGCCGAGACGGCGGCTTCGATGACCACGCGCCACCCGGATTACGCGATTCTGGCGGCCCGAATGGCCATCTCCAACCTGCACAAAGAGACCAACAAGTCTTTTTCGGGCACCATCAAACGGCTGTATAATTACGTCGATCCGAAGACCAGCGAAAATGCCGCCCTGATTTCGAAGGAAGTCTACGACGTGGTTCGGAAAAATGCCGCCCTGCTTGATTCAACCATCATCTACGACCGTGACTACGGTTACGATTATTTCGGCTATAAAACGCTGGAAAAATCGTATCTGCTGAAGATGGACGGCAAAATTGCCGAACGTCCGCAGCACATGCTGATGCGCGTGGCTGTCGGGATTCACATGAACGATGTCGAGGCCGCGATTGAAACCTACAATCTGCTGTCGGAAAAGTGGTTTACGCACGCAACGCCGACGCTCTTCAACGCCGGAACGCCCAAACCGCAGATGTCGAGCTGCTTCCTGCTGACGATGAAGGACGACAGCATCGAGGGCATCTACGACACACTGAAACAAACCGCCAAAATTTCGCAGTCGGCGGGCGGTATTGGTCTGAGCATTCACAACATCCGCGCAACCGGCACGTACATCAAAGGCACCAACGGAACCTCGAACGGGATTATCCCGATGCTGCGGGTTTTCAACGATACGGCCCGCTACGTCGATCAGGGCGGGGGCAAGCGCAAAGGCTCGTTTGCGGTTTATCTGGAACCTTGGCACGCCGATATTTTCGATTTCCTGCAACTGAAGAAAAACCACGGCAAGGAAGAACTCCGCGCCCGTGATTTGTTCTACGCCCTCTGGGTTCCGGATTTGTTCATGAAACGGGTGGAAGACAACGACGTCTGGTCGCTGATGTGTCCGCACGAATGCCCGGGGCTGGCGGATACGCACGGCGACGAATTTGTCGAGCTGTACGAGCAATACGAGCGCGAAGGCCGGTTCCGTCGGCAGGTAAAAGCGCAGGATCTGTGGTACGAAATTCTGGAATCGCAAACCGAAACCGGCACTCCCTACATGCTGTTCAAAGATGCGGCCAACTCGAAATCGAACCAGAAAAACCTCGGAACGATCAAGTCGTCGAACCTTTGCACCGAAATCATCGAGTATACCGATGCCGACGAAGTAGCGGTTTGTAACCTGGCGTCGATCGCCCTGCCGAAATTCATTACTAAAGGACAGGACGGTATTCTGCGCTTCGATCACCAGAAACTGTATGATATTACGAAGGTTGCGACCAAGAACCTGAATAAAATCATCGACATCAACTACTATCCGGTCGAAGAAGCCCGTCGGTCGAACATGCGCCACCGCCCGATCGGAATTGGGGTTCAGGGCCTGGCTGATGCGTTCATCATGCTGCGGATGCCGTTTGAATCGGACGAAGCAAAGCAGTTGAACAAAGATATTTTCGAGACGATTTACTTTGCCGCCATGACTTCGTCGATGGAGCTGGCGAAAGTGAACGGCCCGTATGCAACCTGGAAAGGTTCGCCGATCTCGCAGGGAATCTTCCAGTTCGACATGTGGGGCGTTACGCCGGAGTCGAAGCGCTGGGATTGGGAGTCGCTGCGGAAAGACGTTGTGCAGCACGGCGTTCGGAATTCGCTGCTGCTGGCCCCGATGCCGACGGCTTCGACCAGCCAGATTCTGGGCAACAACGAGTGTTTCGAGCCGTTTACGTCGAACATCTACCTGCGTCGTGTGCTGTCGGGTGAGTTTGTGGTCGTCAACAAATACCTGCTGAAAGACCTTGTGAAACTCGGCATGTGGAACGACCGCATGAAAAACATGCTCATTGCCGCCAACGGTTCGGTGCAGAACATCCCCGGTTTGCCGCAGAACATCAAGGATCTGTACAAAACCGTCTGGGAGATCAAGCAGAAAACCGTCATCGACATGGCCGCTGACCGGGGTGCGTACATCTGCCAGTCGCAGTCGCTGAACATTCACATGGTGGATGCCAACTTCGGCAAGCTGACGTCGATGCACTTCCACGCCTGGAAGCGCGGACTGAAAACCGGTATGTACTACCTCCGCACGAAAGCTGCCGCCGACGCCGTGAAGTTCACGGTCGAAAAACAGGCCGACGCGCAACTGGAGCCGGTTTTGGTCGAGACGATGGAAAAACCGCTGAACTACGAGAAGTTCGCCCAGGAAGGAGCCGCTGCGCACCCGGTGCAGGTCAGCGAAGCCGAAGCCGCCTATGCCGCGATGATCTGCTCGCTGGACAATCCGGAAGGATGCGAGGCTTGCGGAAGTTGAGAGCTAAATAAGTAATTCTAATAATCAAAAAGCCCTGTAAAACAGGGCTTTTTGATTGAAGATAGGTTTAGTCTTTATTTTCCACCATCATATGGATACTATACTTTTTTCTAAATGTCCAATTACAGATTTGAGAGCTGATAATTCCCAACTATCGAGTGGAAATATCTCTTATCTAATCATTGTTGATAAAATTGAACAGAGAATTTTAATACCCGTTGACTATGCCACTTGGTCGAATGATTTATTTTTGCGTAACCATAAACACATAATAGCTGGCCTGTTGTTGAATGAGCAATTATTTAAATTCAGCTCATATGGGCAAATGATATCCTTGGACTATATAAGTTGGAGCAAACAGAAGCTTCTTTATCTTCCTGCTGCATCAAGGACAGTACATGGAATAGTTCACGACGGGTAACAACCAAAAAACCGCCCCAGACCCGGGGCGGTTTTTTGGTGTTACCCGATGATTATCTGGCATGGTTATCCGGTTGCGCTTCGAAATACCGCTCGCCTTTCGGCATGACGATCCACAACACCAGGTAGATCAGAACCATCGGAACGGGGTTCGGTAAAATAACCGTCAGCACAAAGAGCAGACGGACCAGAACTTTATCAATACCGAAATAATCTGCTAAGCCGGCGGCAACACCCCCTAACATGGATTCGGACGGAATGCGGTGCAATTGTTTCGTTGTCATGGTCGTAATTAGTTTAGTTGTTTACTTTTTTATCGGTTTGTTGTTACTGTTGATCCAAAGGTACTAGGCAATGCCCAGTAGCGAAAGAACTTCCGTACAAACGGATTTGGGCTTACATGACAGGTGAAAAACCGGGACGGATCAGGCCAGAATCGTGTCCGTGAGCTTGCCGATATCGTGGCTTACTTTCTGAATAAAATCCAGTTGCTCTTTCAGCGAACGGTCGTCGGCAACGGTCGGCTCCGGTTTTTCGGAAGGCGCCGGTTCGGCGACGGTTGAATCCAAAACCGACTGGCCCGGAGCCGGGTCGAGTTTTTTTAAACTTTCATTTAAAACCGTCAGCGACCGGCGAACGGGCCGTAACAGCTCGGGTGGATACACCACCGGGCGTTCCGCCGTCAGCCGGGCCGAAGCAATGGTGGCGATGTTGGAGGATAAAATGTGGTTCAGGACCACAAATTCGTAAATGTCATTCTTGTGCCACTGTTTGCTCTGTGGTTCGGAGGTCATCCGCTGAAAAGCCGCCGACAGGTTGGCCGAATTGACGTACACTTCCTTACGGGCCAGTTTGTACTCCGTCAGCGTCAGCGGTTTTCCCGACAGACTGTCGGCCAGTTTGCGCAGGTAATTGCGGTTGGCGTCGAGTACGTCGCGCAACAGCCCCTTCAACTGCTGCGATTCCCAGCGCGGAAACAGGTAACTGGCCGCAAACGCAATGACGCAGCCGATCAGCGTATCGAGCACCCGCTCTTCAACCAGACGGATTCCGCCCAGCCCCAGAAAGTGGAGCAGAATCAGAATGTAGGGCGTCATCAGAATGACCATCACGATGTAATGAGTCCGCTGAAAACTGTACGCGCCGAGCATGAGCGGCAGCATGACCCAGAACAAAACCGTGTTGTTCGGTGCCAGCAGCAGAATAACCACCCCGATCAGCCCGCCCGCTATGGTGCCGATAATCCGTTCGTAATTGCGTTGCCTGGTCAGGCTGAAAGCCGGTTTCAGAATCACCGACGTGGTGAGCAGAATCCAGTAGCCGTGGTGTCCGTAGGCAATTAGTTTGGCCACCACAAAACCGACCAGACAGGCAATCGTCACCCGGAGCGAATGCCGGAAAATAGAAGAACTAAGCGTTAAATTACTGCCAATCAGTTTGGGGTCGATTTCCTGGTGCGACACAAAGCGGGCATACTCGGTCACTTCGCTGGCCTGCGGTTTTTCGCGCAGAACCGTTGCCGAATACGCATGAATATCGGTCAGGCGCTGGTTCAGGTTGCGGAGCGTGATCAGGATTTTTTTTAGCACCAGGTTGCTGCCTTCCTGCTCGCCAATTTCGTCAATTTTTACTTTCAAACGCTCCAGATGCCGCATCAGGTCGTTGCGGTTTTTTTGCGGACGATTGGTTTGAATCGCCAGCCCCATGTAATCCATTTCGATGGCCAGCTGCCGAATCATCCGGGCGATATCGTCCAGAATCCCGGTTTTGCCAAACCGTTCCCGGATCGAATCATAATCGTAATACATCGCCACAATCTGCTCGTAGAGGTCCACAATGTCACCAAACGTCAGCACCAGCAAACGGCCCGGCCAGGTCGATTCCTTCATGAACACCCGGGTTTTGAACAGCAGCTCGCGCACAGCGTCCTGCTTCTCGCTGACCACGGCCTGTTGGGCCACCAGTTTGCGGTAATCGTCCTGCAGATCGGTCCGGATGCTGTAGAATTCCGCCTTGATGAGCAGAAATTTCGAGATTTCGTGAATGCATTCGCCCAGGGCCTGCTGAGCCGCCCGGTAGGGCAGCAGTTGCGAAAATGAGAGACTAATGGCGGTGTACCAACAGCCGCCGGCAAAAACCAGCCCGCCGTAGGTCCAGACTTCGGCCGGTTTCAGTTCCCGGTCCATCATCAGAATCATGGCCAGCAAACCGGCAGTGCCCACGGACGTAGCCCGGTTGCCGTAGATGGCAAATAGCGAGAAGAAAAAGCTGAGCAGCGCAATTTCGGCGCCCAGCAGCCAGACGTTCATCCGGATGAACCCGGTCATCAGCGAGACGAGCACCACCACCAAGTTGCCGACCAGCATCCCGTTCCGGCGGTGCATCACGGGCCCCGGCGCATCGGTAATGCTTACCCACAAGGCACCCAGCGAAATCGGCAGGCCGGTCTCGAAATGCCCAAACTGATAAAAAACAACGGAAGGAATCAGGATGGCGAGCGTGATCCGCACGCCATCCGAAAAATGCTGACCGGATAGAAAATACCGGATTTCCCGGATCTGCTTTTTCATGTTGGCAAGGTAGGCGGTATTGCCCGGCTAACCAACTCCGAAAAACAGGAATGAGCGCGAAAAGGAGTTATCGCTACCGAACAGCGACGGGATAACCGGCTTTTTCCAGTTGCCTCGCCCACTGCGGAGGCACCACACAATACCGCATTTTGTCCAGCCGGATGATGCTGTGCAGTTCTCCGGTGCGCTTGTCGATGCATTGACGACGGTAGAGCGCAGCGGAAAGGCAATCGAACTGAGGAAATGTTTTGATGAAATCGGATGATTCAGCTTGTTGCTGGGTCAACGGGAATGACATACACTCGTAACGTAAAAGGGTCGCTTAGTTAACACGGATAAAAACGCTTCAGAGAATGTTACGGTGGGGAAAGAACAACTATAAACGGGTTCTTTTAAAGTGGTTACAAAAGTACTGCTTTTATTCGATAAATGCAACTGTTTATCGAGATGATTTTTGTGTCAATAATATAATTTTAGCGCTATTTTTTACCGATAACTAACCAGTTGCTATAAAAATCCGGAGTTTGTGTTTGATGTTGAATCCCCCTGTCGAAAATAAATCTATTCAAAAATATACTATTTTCCTCGCCGATTTATCAGACGAAGCTCTCCAAGCCGCCTGCTGCTGGTTTCACTGAAGCTGATGTAAAAAAACCGCACCTGATGGTGCGGTTTTGGATAGGTAGGAAAAAAATCGGTGCTGAATTCGTGATTATGGCATACGGCCCCGGGTTTTTATGATGCTGTAGAGGCCCTGCAAAACCGGGGCGCAGAGCACCGCGGGCAATCAGTAAGTCTGGGGAGCGACGGTTTTTAGAGAAGTTCGTGCTGCCACCGGCTTCTTCGAAAAAACCGCCCGCAAGCCCACGATCTGCGCGATGGCCAAACCGGCGACCACAACTGCGTCGAGTAGCAGAAATTCCGTAGCGAGGGCCGAAACCGCCGGCCCCCAGAGCAACAGCTCGACGTAATAGCCGAACAGCAGGACATTCAGCGCCACGATCACCTGCACCAGTCGGCGGGATTGGGCCAGGCGCAGGGCCGCATACGTCGCCAAACCGGCCAACGCCAGCAACTCGATACCGACTAAAACCGGCCGGCCACCCGCCAGTTCATTCACAATCGGAAATGTACGGGCCAGAAAGAGAAACGCGACGGCGCTGAGTTCAGCAAAAATAACATTGGCCCACAGGGCTTTCCGCAAGACAGTTGATTTTTCCATGTTCGTGTTTGTTTGAGTGATGGGACAAAAGTAGAGCGGGCCCGGCGGTCAGCGCTTACCCAAAGCCGCCAATCACTTACCATTTGGCGACAGTGGCATCCGGCCTTCTCGGAGAAGGAGTACCTTTGCCGCATGGAAAATCCACCGAAACGATTTGTGCTGAGTTTGCTGGCCTATGCCGCTCAGAAAGATGTCGCGCCGGAGCGGTTGTGCCACTTGTCGGGCCTTGATTTAGACGGGCTGAAGGGCAAACCGGAGGTGGCGGTGACGTCGAAACAAGTCAGTGATTTGTGGCTGAATGCCGTTCATCTAACCGGCGATCCGCTGTTTGGGCTGCACTTCGGCGAGTCGTTGCAACTGGCGGCTCTGGGCGTGGTGGGCCAGCTGGTGCAGAGTTGTGCCACCGTTGGCGAGGCCCTGACGCAGGCGGCCGGGGCCGTTCACCTGATTACGGATTTGGTTCGGATGGAAATAAGTCACACCGGGCGGGCGTTCACCATTCGGTTTGTGCCCGACGCCCAGCGCGCACAGGAACAGGCTCCCGTGCTGCGGCAGGTACTGGAGTTTTTGATGGTTTTTACCCTGCACGAAGCGGACGGTCTAACCTTGCAGAAAATCAGGCCCAGAACCGTTACGCTATCCTACGAGCGATCGAATCCAGCGGAATACGAGCGGGTGCTGCGCTGTGAAATCGGGCAAAAACCGGGTGACTATTCCCTGGAATTTGAAAACCGCTACTGGAACGAGCCCATCCTGACCGCCCATTACGAACTGCAACGGCTGCTGCTGAAAAAAGTAGCCGAACAAAACCGGGCGTTTGAAAGCGCCACGGCGTTCCGGGAACGCATCCGCCATTTTCTGCTGACCAATGCCTACCTGGGCATTCCGACGCTGGAGCAGATGGCGGCTAACCTGAACACCAGCGCGCGCAGCTTGCAACGCCGGCTTCAGGAGGAAGGCGTTACGTATCAGGAAATTGCGGATTCGGTGCGCAAAACGCTGGCTCTGAATTATCTGTCGTCGGGTCGCTATCCGGTCAAGGAGATTTCGTACATTCTCGGCTACAACGAGCTAAGCGCCTTCAGCCGGGCGTTCAAACGCTGGACGGGCACCACGCCGGGCCATTATCAGAAGGGGGCAATTTCCTAGTTCGCAGAAAAGACAATCGGCCGAAAACCGGCTAACGCCCAAGGCGTTGGGCGGTTTTGAACAAATCCCCCCTAATCCCGTTTATCAGGGGTTGTTTCTGACCGAACCGGGCGTGACGCGAGCTTCGATCAGGAACGTGAAACAGAATTTTAGTTAAAATCGCCTGGTATGCCGTCAACCTCTACCCAACCGTTTTATCACCGCCTTTCGCACACGCTGCTGGCGCTGGGCCTGCTCATGGCCGCTTTTTATCTGGGTCAGGATATTATCGTTCCGTTCGCAATGGCCGGTTTGCTGGCGGTTTTGCTGCGGCCCGTCGAAGCCTGGATGATCCGGAAGGGCGTTCCCAAAACCGTTGCCATCAGCCTGGCGCTGTTGCTGGCCATTGTGGTGCTGGTTGGGCTGACGATGATGATTTCGATGCAGCTGGCCAATTTTACCGACGACTGGCCGAAGCTGAAAAAGAACCTCAACGATTTCTACAACGACGCCCGGCGCTGGATCCGGCAGGAATACAACCTCAGCTACAGCCAGCAGGAGCAGTATCTCAAAAAAGCCCAGGCCCAGACGATGGATACGCTGCAAGGCTCCGGAACGCTCGGCGTGATTACCGGGCCGTTGGGAACGTTGCTGATCCTGCCGATTTATATCTTTCTGCTCCTGTATTACCGGGCCATGCTGATTCAGTTCATCATCCGTTCGTTTGCCGATCAGCAGGCCGAGCGCGTGCGCGAAGTGCTGGGCGAAATCCGGTCGGTGATTCAGAGCTACGTCGTCGGGCTGGTCACCGAAACCGCCTGCGTGGCGGTTTTGAACTCCGCGGGTCTGTTGATTCTGGGCGTTCAGTACGCGGTTTTGCTGGGCGTGATTGCCGCCATCATGAACCTGATTCCGTACATCGGGGGGCTGGTGGCAACGGCGCTGGCGGTGGGCGTCACGTTTGTCAATCACCCCGAACCGGCGACGCTGGCGGGCGTGGTGGCGGTTTTTCTGGTCGTGCAGTTTATCGACAACAACTTTCTGGTGCCGGTGATCATCGGTTCCAAAGTGCGGATCAACGCGCTGGTTTCCATCGTGGGCGTTTTGCTCGGCGGGGCGCTGGCGGGCGTTTCCGGCATGTTCCTGTCCATTCCGATCATTGCCATCCTGAAAGTGATCTTCGACCGCGTCGAAGGAATGGAGCAGTGGGGCATTTTGCTCGGCGACCAGACCACCGAGGAAGACATCAACAAAATGCTGCGGTTGCGCCGAAGAAAAAAGAAAATGCCCGGTTGATCCGCCTGCCCGCACTTGGAAACCCGTGCCTCAGTGCGTATTTTCCGTCATGAAAACGGTTTCCTGTCTCATTCTGGTGGTCCTGTGCCTAACGGGTGAATACACGGCATTGGCCCAGGCCCCCAAACGCCCCCGCGATTACGGTATTCGCTTCGGCGTGTTGCCGACCGGCGCCCTGAACGCCATCACCGACGTGCCGGGTGTGCGCGTCGGGCAGGTGACCCTGCAGGAAGGGCCGGATGTTCGGACGGGCGTCACGGCGATTCTGCCCCATACCGGCAATCTGTTTCAGGAAAAATGTCCGGCGGCCATTTACATCGGCAACGGGTTTGGCAAGCTGACGGGCTACAGCCAGGTGGAGGAACTCGGTACGCTCGAAACCCCGATTGTGCTGACCAACACGCTGGGCGTTCCGACGGCGGCCGACGCCGTGATCGACTACACCCTGGCCCAGGCGGGCAACGAGCAGGTGCGTTCGCTGAATCCGGTGGTGGGCGAAACCAACGACGGCGGTCTGAACGACATCCGCAGCCGCCCCGTCACGAAACAGCACGTTCTGGAAGCGATTAAACAGGCCAGAACCGGCGCGGTGGAAGAGGGCAATGTCGGCGCGGGAACGGGTACGGTTTGCTTCGGGTTCAAAGGCGGCATCGGTACGGCTTCGCGCAAACTCCCGGCTTCGCTCGGCGGCTACACGGTGGGTGTGCTGGTGCAGACCAACTTTGGCGGGGTGCTGCAAATCGCGGGCGTGCCGGTGGGCGTGGAACTGGGGCGGTTTTCGTTTAAAGAAAAACTCGACGGCTCGTGCATGATGGTGGTGCTGACGGATGCGCCCCTGGACGCCCGAAACCTGAAACGACTGGCCAAGCGGGCGTTTATGGGGCTGGCCCGCACGGGCGGCATGGCGTCCAACGGCAGCGGGGATTACGTCATTGCGGTTTCGACCGCCAACCGCATTCCGAACGTCTCAAAATCCTCGCTCGACGCAATGAATGTGCTGCGCAACGACGACGCTTCGCCCTGTTTTCTGGCCGCCATCGAAGCCACCGAAGAAGCCATCATCAATTCCCTCTTTGCCGCCAGAACCGCCACCGGCCACCGGGGCGTCAGGATCGAACAGTTGCCGGTCGAGAAGGTCGTGGAAATCATGCGAAAAGCCGGACAGGCGAAATAGGCGGTTTTTCAACTGGCAAAAAACATTCCCTCATCCAGTGCCTGCTTATACCTGTCGGGGTTAAACCGGTACAGATACGGCGCTTTGTGGGCTACCCCTTTTTTGGTTTCGGAAAGCCGTTCCAGAATCCCGTAGCTCAAAATCCGCTTCTGAAAATTCCGGCGGTCGAGCGGGCGGCCCAGAATGGTTTCGTACAGCCGTTGCAGATCCGGCATCGTGAATTTTTCGGGCAATAGATTGATCCCGACGGGCTGGTAGCTGAGCTGCCGGCGGAGCGTTTTCAGCGCCAGCGCAATCATATCGTTGTGGTCGAAGAGCAGAATCGGCACCTGCGAAAGGTCCCACCAGCGGCATTCTTCCGTAAAAACATCGGGGGTCGGCACCACTTCGGCGTAATCGACCAGCGCGTAATATCCGACCGACACATCGCGCTGAAACGACTGCTCGTCGAGTTCGAGCAGGATGTTCAGGCGGGAAAGCGTCTCGCGTTTATCAAAAAACTTGTACCGCTCGACATCCCCGAAGGTGTAAAACTGTTCCAGAAAAACCGTCGTCAGGCCCGTGCGCCCCTGCAAACTCCGGTAGGCGGCATCGTTCAGGTTTTCATCGTGCCGAATCCGCCCGCCCGGAAGCAGCCATTCGTCGGTGCCTTTCCAGCGCAGCAGCAGCACTTTTAACTGGCCTTCGTGAAAACCGAAAATGACCACATCCATCGAAATGTGGAGCAAATACGTCTTATAAATTTCCTGAACCAGCTTTTTAAGTTCCGAATTGTATTCCATAAAGATTAAATTAACTATTTTCTATTGCGTACTCAGTACGCATTGAAAAAATAGTAGTATCATTGTGGTGAAAATACACAATGGAAGATGGGAGACAAACTTTATTCATGGAAAGCGTACGGACCGGTGGCTCTACTGACTGGGCTGGCTTTCGGGTTGTGGTCGTATTCGGCGAAACCGATTGCGCCGAACGGGAGCGAGGAACCGGAAGAAAACCGGTTTACGAAAGTGGTGCTGGCCGAAAAACTAAACGAACCGCTGGAAATGGTAGTCCTGCCCGACGAACGGGTGCTGCTGGTGGAGCGGCATGGCGCCGTCCGGATTTATTCGCCCGCGACGAACGACCTGAAAACTGTAGCGACCCTTCCCGTCAGCACAAAATACAAAGACAGGGAAGGCAAGGAAACCGAAGCCGAAGACGGTTTGCTGGGCGTTAACATCGACCCGAATTTTGCGCAGAATCACTGGATTTACCTGTATTATTCGCCCGAAGGACCGGAGCCGAAAAACATCCTGACCCGCTACGAACTCCGGGGGGACGAGCTGGTGCTGGCTTCCAGAAAAGTGCTGCTCGAGGTGGCGGTGCAGCGCGAGCAATGCTGTCATACCGGTGGCTCCATCGACTGGGACCGCGCCGGCAATCTCTACCTCTCGACCGGCGACAACACCAGCCCCCGCGCCACCCTCTACGCGCCCATCGACGAACGGCCCGACCGCAGCCCATGGGATGCCCAGAAGTCGTCGGGCAACACCAACGATTTGCGCGGCAAAATCCTCCGCATCCATCCCGAAGCCGACGGCACCTACACCATTCCGGACGGCAATCTATTTCCGAAAGGCACCCCGCAAACCCGGCCCGAAATCTACACGATGGGCCACCGCAACCCGTACCGCATTTCGGTGGACAAACGTACCGGTTTTGTGTATTGGGGCGACGTGGGACCCGATGCCGGAGCCGATTCGGTGAACGTGGGACCGATGGCGGAAGACGAATTCAACCAGGCCAAAAAACCGGGTAATTTCGGCTGGCCGTACTTCGTGGGCGACAACAAAGCCTACAACGACGTGGATTTTGTCACCAATCAATCCGGCGCAAAATTCGATCCGGCGCATCCGATCAACAATTCGCCGAACAACACGGGGATGCGCGACCTGCCGCCCGCCAATCCGGCGATAGTTTCCTACCCGGCTTCCGAAACCAAACGGTTTCCGGTCATGGGCACCGGGGGCCGCAGCGCGATGGCCGGACCGGCCTACTACCGGGATGATTTCAAAACCGCCAAACGGCCTTTCCCCGACTACTACAACGGCAAAGTATTCCTGTTTGAGTGGATGCGCGACATGATTCTGACGGCATCCTTCAACGAGCAGGGCGACATGACCAAACTCGAACGGTTTCTGCCGAACATGCCATTCAGCCACCCCATCGACATGGCGTTCGGCCCCAACGGCGATCTGTACGTGCTGGAATACGGCACGGGCTGGTTCGTGAAAAATGACGATTCGCGGCTGGTGCGCATCGAGTTCAACGGCGGAAACCGCAAGCCCGTGGTCGAAGCGGCTGCCAGTCAGAAAGCCGGAGCGGTTCCGCTGGCGGTCAAACTTTCATCGGCCGGCACCAAAGACCTCGACGGAGACGCCCTGACCTACCAATGGAAAATCACGCCCAAAGCGGGCGGCTCCCCAACGGTTCTGAACGATCCGAATCCCGCGTTCACGTTTCAAAAACCGGGTCAGTACAAAGCCGTGTTGACGGTGACGGACGCCAAAGGCCTGAAAGAAAGCCGGGACCTGGAGATTCTGGCCGGAAACCAGCCCCCGCAGGTGTCGCTGGACGTAACCAAAGGCAACAAAAGTTTTTACTTCCCCGGCCAGCCGATTGCCTATCAGGTGAAGGTGACGGACAAAGAAGACGGCAGTCTGGCCAACGGACGGATTTCGGCCAAGCAGGTGATGGTGCGGGCCACGCAGCAGAGTGATGCCACGGCTTCGGCCGGTGCGGGACACCAGTATGCCGAAACCGCTTACCTGGGCACCGGGCAGGCTTTGGTCGAAAAAAGCGATTGCAAAGCCTGTCATTTTGTGGATAAAAAATCGGTCGGTCCGGCTTTTGCGGATGTGGCGAAACGCTACAAGGGCAATGCCGAGGCCGTTGCCAGCCTGTCGAACAAGATCATCAAAGGCGGTGGGGGCGTCTGGGGCGACGCGATCATGACGGCGCACCCGCAGCTGAGCCCCGGCGACGCGGGCGAGATGGTCAAGTACATTCTGAGTCTGTCGGAACAGAAGGCGGCTGTGCCTTCGCTGCCGGTGCAGGGAACGTACACGCCCGCTGCCGGTGAAAAAGCCAGTTTGCTGCTGGAAGCCAGTTACAAGGACAAAGGAGCCGGCGGTTTGCCCGCCCAGAGCGCCCGCCAGACGTTGTTGCTGCGCAATCCGGTGGTGGCGCTGGGGTCGGCGGATAAAACCTCCAAAGGCATTACGCTCTTCAAAATGGGGGGACAGCCGTTTCCGCTCGTGATCGTTTCGGCGACGGATACGTACGTGCAGTTCGACAAGATCGATCTGTCGGGCATCAAGGCGCTGGAGTTTGCGGTTTCCGTTCCGAAACAGCTCAACGGCGTGGGCGGGCGAATCGAAGTGCGGACGGGCTCGCCAACGGGCGCGCTGCTGGGTCAGACATCCGATTTTGGTCCGGACACCAGCGATGATCCGAATGCGATGTTCAAGCCCCAGATGGCGAAAATCCCGCTGACGCCGACGACGGGGTCGCACGATCTCTATTTTGTCTTCAAAAATGAAAAAGCCGGGAAGAGTTCACTCTTTGTGCCCGTAACCGTTCAGTTTATCAATTAACCAACGACCTTCTCATGCACCTATCACGTCGCCATTTTCTGACCCAGTTGGGGTACACCACCGCCGGACTGGGGCTGGCATCGGCTCTGCCCAACCCGGTTTTTGCCAAAACCGCCCACGAAAAATTCACCTTTGAGATTTCGCTGGCCGAGTTCTCGTTTGCGCCCGAACTGATGACCGGCAAAATGACCAACATGGAATTTCCGGCCAAAGCCAAAAACGATTTCGGCATCAGCGTGCTCGAATACGTTTCCGGTTTTTTTAAGGAAAAACACACCGATCAGGCTTATTTAAAGGAACTGAAACAGCGCTGCGACGATCTGGGGATGAAAAACAACCTGATCATGGTGGACGGTGCCAACATCGCCGATCTGGACCAGGCCAAACGCCAGCAGGCCGTTGAATCGCATTACGCCTGGGTCGATGCCGCCAAATTTCTGGGCTGCAATTCGATTCGCGTCAACCTGGGCGACGCTATGAAAGCCATGTCGGGAGCCGCCGATGACCCGGCCGAGGCAGCCGCCCAGGCCGCCGTCGATGGCTACAGCAAACTGCTGGAGTATGCCGCCAAGGCGAAACTGGACGTGATTGTGGAGAACCACTTCGGCAATTCGACCGATCCGGACTGGCTTTTGGGCGTTTTGAAGCAGGTGAAGAAACCCAACGCCGGGCTACTGCCCGATTTCGGGAATTTCTGCGCCCAGCGGAGCAAACCGGAGACCAATGACATTCAGGGCATGATCAACACCAAATGCCTGAAAGAGCACGACCGCTACGACGGTGTTCGGAAAATGCTGCCGTACGCGAAGGGCATCAGCGCCAAGACGCACAAATTCGACGCGGCTGGCAATGAGGTCGAAACGGATTTTCGGCGGATGTTCAAGATCATCCGGGACGGCGGTTTTAAAGGCTACGTCGGCATCGAATACGAAGGCGGTTTTATGAATATGTTCAAGAAAGACGCCGGGTATCTGCCCAGCGACGAAGGCATTCGGGCCACCAAAAAGCTCCTCGAACGCGTCCGGACCGAACTGGCGTAACAAGCGATCAAGCGAAAACGATGCTGCGAAAACTACTGAAAATGCTGCTGGGCCTGGTGGGCGTGCTGGTCGTTCTGGCGGGCGGGATGGTCGTAGTTGGAATGTACATGACGCGCCAGTTGCCCTGGCAAAAACCGGCCTTTGACACCGTTCGGCCCGCCGATCCCGGCACGGTTGGAGCCAAAGGCGTCCTGATTTTTTCAAAGACGAACGGTTTCCGGCACGCGTCCATCGAGCCGGGGATCGCTGCGCTGCGGAAAGCCGGGCAGGAGCGGGGCTGGGATGTGCGGGCCACCGAGAATGGCGCGTTTTTCAATGGCGAATACCTCCGGCGCTTCAAGGTGGTGGTTTTTCTGTCGACCACCGGCGATGTGCTGACGCCGGAGCAGGAAAAAGCCTTTGAGCAGTTTGTGGAAAACGGTGGTGGTTACGCGGGCATCCATTCCGCCAGCGAGACCGAATACGATTGGGAGTTGTACGGCCACCTGCTGGGTACGCATTTCCGCGATCATCCGCTGTTTCCGGAACACACGCCCGAAGCGGAGGTCATCACCGATACGCCAGTTCACCCGACCACCCGGCACTTACCCAAAAAATGGCGTAAAATCGACGAGTGGTATAACTTCCGGCAAAGCGTTCGGGGCCAGGACCGCATCCAGGTTTTGCTGACGCTCAACGAAGCCACCTACCCGGCCACCTGGCCGAAAGCCATGGGCGGAGATCACCCGATTTCGTGGACGAACACCGTTGGCAAAGGACGGATTTTCTACACCGGCATGGGCCACACGGACGAAACCTACACCGATTCCCGGGCGATGCCGCACATCACTGCCGGAATCGAATGGGCCGGGCGATTCGACTGATTCAGGCCGGTTTTACGGTTTTCGCGCCCAGATCAGGCCGTAATCCATTTGCGTCGGAATGTTTTCGTCGGTCGGTTGTAAACCGGCCTGCGTGAACCAGTGGCGGTATTCCTGGCGGCTGTAGCAGCGGCCTTTGGTGCCCCAGAACAACTGAGCCGAATAGTCGGTAACGGGCAGCGGGCCGTCCAGCGCGTCGTTCAGAAAGGCATCGTGCGCCCACAGTTCACCACCGGGCCGGATGGCGGCCGCAAAGCGGTCGGCCAGGAGCCGGCAGGTTTCGGTGGGCCAGTCGTGGAACAGGCTGGCCGCCAGCAGCAGATCGGTTGGGGGTAAGGCATCGGTCAGCATGTCGCCGGGCTGGAACGTCACCCGGTTTTTAACGGTTTCGGCCCCCGGCCGGCCGCTATTCGCAAATTCTTCCAGCAATTCGGCGGCCACCTCCAGCACCGCCGGGCGGTCGAACAGCGTGGCCGTTGCGGAGGGATTGACCAGCAGCCATTCGTAGGTATAAAAACCGGTTCCGCCCGCGACGTCGAGCAGGTGGCCGCTGCTTTTGGACAGTTTGCCGGCGACGATGGGCGCGAGCTTGCGGGCGCGTCCGGCCAGCCCCAGCGTGAACATCCGGGACAGGTCGGCATCGTCCATCGGCGATGGATCATCGCCTTCTTTCACGTACGAAATACCGCCGGACGTATCCAGCGACCCGTCGTTCCGCAGCCGGACGGCCATTTCCACCGCGCCCGGATCGTCCTTCTCCAGGCCGACATACCCAATCAGATTCGGCGTCTGCGCCTGCGCCAGATACCGGCCTAATTCCGTGAGCTGAAGCGCGCCGGTTTCGTGGTAGTCGAGCAGCTCCATTGCGCAGAGGGCCGGAAAAAGGACGCTGGCCGGGCGGTTTTTCAGTCCTATCCGCTGACTCAGGTCGGCGACGGAAAGCGGGCCGTTGCTCAGGGCTTCAAAGACGTGCAGGTGGTGAACGGCGGCAATCAGCAGGCGGGAGCCAAACATGGCGCGCAGATGGCGGGTGATGGGAGCGAGGTCGGGGTGAAACGTTGATGGCATTCGCGTGTCGGCAATGGATGAAAACGAAATATTAAATGTAAAATGGCGAATGTAAAAGTAGCTCCGCGCTCCAACACTTTTACATTCGCCATTCATCATTTTACATTCATCATTCAATTTCTTTACACCCGAATCCGCTCATAAACCGGCACGCCAGCCACCGGATCGATGCCGAAGAGTTCGACGTACTGGACTTTGGGGATCAGGCCGGACTCCGATTCCAGTTGCACAAAAACTTTCCGCAGGCAGGCTTTCCGGCCGTTGATGGTGGTCAGGGCCGTGGGTTTGCCTTGTTGCAGATCGACCCAGATGGTGCGTTTTTTAAACGCATTAAGGTGAATTTCAAACCCGTCGTTCTGCCGGCTCACCAGCTGGTGTTTGTATCCGTACGCCATTTTCCACTGAAACATCGACAGTTGTTCGCGCTGTCCCTGCTCGGCGTACCGGATCCAGTAGACGCTGACCGGTTCGTCCGGATTCAGCCGCTGGTTGTTCAGCAGGTTGGCTTCGTAAATGACGGTGTTGGTGTTGTTGCTCCGCTGAATGTAAAACAGGCGGTTGGGCGCGGAGGGCGGCACCGGAAATTCTTTTTCGGCGGCCAGAACCGGGCTGCTGGAACGGACGAGTTCCAGCAGCAACAGAAGCAGAAAAAGCGGACGGTAATTCATGATCGTTGTTCAGTAGTATGTTGTTGTATGCCCCTAAGACCGCCCGCCGAACCGTTCCCCCTACGTCTTTGCAAAAAAAATTAGCCGGGAGCGAATCATGCGGTCCGTCATTTTTTCTTCTACTTTCGCACAACTGAACCGTTTTCAGCGTTTTACGCAGGTATGAAGTCATTCTTGTTTCGTTTTGGCGTGGTGCTGGCCGTTTTGGCCGGCGTCAATCTGTTGTCGTCGTTTTTGTTTTTTCGGGTCGATCTAACCCAGGAAGGCCGCTACACGCTTTCGGAAGGAACCGAAAATCTACTGGCGGACCTCGACGATGATCTGCACGTCAATGTTTATCTGGCGGGCAACCTGCCCCCGGCTTTCAAGCGGCTGGAAACCAGCATCCGCGAAACGCTGGCCGAATTCCAGGCGCGGGCGAGCCAAACGCTGACGTACCGGTTTATCGACCCGACCGCCAATCCGAACGAAAAGCAACGGGCTGACTTTCAGACCCAGCTACTCAATAAAGGGCTGACGCCTACCAACCTGCGCTCGACGGCGGAAGGCAGCCAGCGGACCGAACAACTGATTTATCCCTGGGCCATCGTGTCGTACAAAGGCCGGGAGCTACCGGTTTTGCTGCTGCGCGGCAACCGCTCCGGTTCGTCGGAAGAGCAGTTGAACCAGTCGATTGAAAACGTGGAGTACGAACTGGCATCGGCGATCCGGCGGCTGACGGCCCGGGAGAAAAAAGTGCTGGGCGTAACGGTTTCCTACACGGATGTCGAACCGCTGCGGCTGTCGGATCTGCTGGCCACTTTGCAGGAATTTTATACCATCAAACTGATTGATCTGCAGGCGTCCCGCGATCTGGTGGGGCTCGACGGTCTGATTGTGCCCAAACCCGACCGCCCGTTTTCGGAAGCGGATAAGTACAAAATCGACCAGTTTGTAGTCAACGGCGGCAAGGCGCTGTTCTTTGTCGATGGGCTGAAAATCGACAGCGTCGGCCGGGAGGGAACCTACGCCCAGCCGCTCGACCTGAACCTGAACGATCTGTTTTTTCGCTGGGGTGTTCGGGTCAATACCAACATTATCAAGGATTTGAGTTGCGCCTTCATTCCGCTGAATGTGGGCAATATGGGCGACAAACCCAATATTCAATTGCTGCCGTGGCGGTTTTTTCCGTTGATTAACACCTTCGGCAACAGCCCGATTGTGCGGAATCTGGACGCCATCTACAGCCGGTTTACCAGTACGCTCGATACGGTTCAGGCACCGGGCATTGCAAAAACGCCCCTGCTGATGAGTTCGCAATACACCAAAATCCTGAAAGCGCCCGCGCTGGTGAGTTACAACGAAGCCCGTCAGCAGCCCGACCCGCGCACGTACGACAGTGGGGTTCAACTCATCGCCTGTCTGCTGGAGGGGCGGTTTTCGTCGCTGTATGCCAACCGCATTCTGCCCGGCGATCCGCGGGCGGCCGCGTTCAAAGCGCAGGGGCAACCGGCTAAAATCGTGGTCTGTTCCGACGGCGATTTGCTGATCAACGACATCAATTACCGCAACAACACACCCTATCCGCTCGGCTACGAGCGGTTTTCAAAAAACACCTTCGCCAACAAGGATTTCGTGGTCAATGCCGTCAATTACCTGCTGGACGACAACGGCATTATTACGGCCCGCGCCCGGCAGGTGACGCTCCGGCCGCTCGATAAAATCCGGTTGCAGGAAGAGCGCCTTCCGTGGCAGGTGCTGAACCTGCTGGGGCCGATCGTTCTGGTTGGTTTTGTGGGGGTTGCGTGGCAATTCGCGCGCCGAAAGAAATACGCGTGAGAGGGTTTGGGTTATTTCGCGGAGTTGAGCAGGGAATACCAGCGTTTAGCGGAGAATGACTCTGCTTACCTCTAAGAAACTCCGCGAAATAGTCTCCTTATTTTCGACTATTTTTCCTACTTTTGTTCTTATTGGACAAACGGCCCCAAATAAAATTGCATATGAAATTTATCGTTTCCTCCTCCGTACTACTCAAGCAACTTTCGGCCATCAACGGTGTGGTGGCAACGAACCCGATTGTGCCGATTCTGGAAAACTTTCTGTTCCGGCTGGAAGACGACAACCTGACGGTGACGGCTTCCGATCTGCAAACGACCATGATCACGAACATTGCCGTTGAGTCGTCGGAGAAGGGAGCCATTGCCATTCCGGCCAAACTGCTGCTGGACACGCTGCGCGGTTTGCCCGAACAACCGATCACGTTCAACGTCAATACGGAAACCTTCGGAACGGAGATTCTGACCGACAACGGCCGGTATAAATTGTCCGGTGAAAATCCGATTGACTTTCCGAAAATTCCGACGGTAAACCGCAGCCTTGCGGTCGAACTGTCGTCGGATGCCTTACTGAGCGGCATCAACAACACGGTTTTTGCTACCAGCACCGACGACCTGCGCCCGGCCATGACGGGGGTGTACCTGCAACTGACGGACGAAAGCGCCACGTTCGTGGCCACCGACGGCCACCGGCTGATTCGCTACCGCCGGACGGACATTACCTCGCCGAGCAACAGTTCGATGATCATTCCGCGGAAAGCCCTGACCTTGCTGAAGGCATCGCTGCCCGAAGCCGCGCCGGTGAAAGCCGAGTTCAGCCAGTCGAATGCGTCGTTTACGTTTGCCAGCTCACCCACCGGATCGACGCAGATGATTTGCCGGTTGATCGACGAGCGGTTCCCGGATTTTGAAAACGCCATTCCGGTGAACAATCCGAACGTGATGACCATCGGCCGGACGGATCTGCTGAACTCGCTGAAACGGATCATGATTTACGCCAACCGGACGACGCACCAGATCCGGCTCGCGCTGAAAACCAATTCGCTGACGATTTCCGCCGAAGACCTGGACTACAGCAACGAAGCCAATGAAAAACTGCTCTGCGACTACGATGGCGAGCCGCTGGAAATCGGCTTCAACGCCCGGTTTTTGACCGAAATGCTCAACAACCTGAGCGCTAAAATGCTTTCCTTCGAAATGTCGGCCCCCAACCGCGCCGGTCTGATCATCCCGGCCGATAAGGAAGAAAACGAAGATATGCTGATGCTGGTCATGCCGGTGATGCTCAATACATACGCCTAAGCGGAGTCAACACATTCCATTTAATCATTTCTAGCCCGGAACCCTGGTTTCGGGCTTGTCTTTTTTGGGTGGATTCGTATATTTGAGTTTGTTGCTCATTATAACCCGACAGCAAACCGCTCCTCTTGCCTGCTTTTCAGAAGCTTACCATCAGGGGCCGGAGATCCGGTTTCTCCGGAGAATCGTCGGGTGCGGTGGATAGGCAATTCGTACGGATACACTCCCTTAATTTGTTATGAAAGTATCGCCTGCGGAACCGTTTCAATTGGTGTACTCGCTCCTGGAGCACGAGTTTTTGGGCTATTTGTTTGAAGCGTTCGTCGTGCAACTCAATCCCCGGGGTGAGCTGACGTTGCAGAATCAGACATTGTCGGCCAAAAACGCGGGCGAATTTGCCAGTGAGTTAGACGAAGCTGATTTTGAGCTGGTGCGGATCATCGACGAGATTCAGCAGGATGTGATTCTGAAAAAATTCAATCCGAAGAAACTGCCGGCCGTTGATTTTTTTCTGAAGGTCTACGATACGCAGAAGGGCGATAAAGAATTGCGGGACCGAATCTGCGAATACCTGGAAGTGCGCCGGGCGCTGATTCTGGAACGGCTGGCCAACAAAAAGTTATTCGTCATGGGCAGCGACGGCAATCCGGCCTGGATGGCCATCGAACAAATGCCGGAGAAGGCCCGCGTTTTTTTTAATTTCGACCGCAAGGAAACCGCTACCGAATACTACCCGACCATCAAGTACAGGGGAGAGCGGATTGATTTCCAGTTTAAAGATGCCCTGCTGATCTGCGACGAACCGGCCTGGATGATGGTCGGAAACCGGCTGTTCCATTTCGAGAACAACGTGGACGGCAAAAAGCTGCGGCCATTTCTGCAAAAACGGAATATTGTTATTCCTAAAAATATTGAAGATCAGTACTATAGCCGGTTTGTTGCTCCGCTCATCGCTTCTTACGACGTATATGCCCGGGGATTTGAGATCCGGAGCGAAAAGATGCCGCCCGCGCCGGTTTTGACGGTTTCGGAACAGCTTGACGTGCAGCGCCACGTTCCGGTACTGTTCGAGTCGGCCATGCCGGCCGGCAACGGCCATGGCCCGTCCGAACGCATGAGCAGCGTGCTGACGGAGATCGCCCACGCGGCCCCCGCCGACGATTCGCAGGTGGTTTTTGATCTGTTGTTTCAGTACGGCCAGTTTACGTTTCGGTACGACGGTTTCTCGGATTCGTCCAACGTGAGCATTGAAAAGAAAGGCGACGACTACGTTTTCCACAAGATTCAGCGGGACATTTCAAAAGAAAAATCGACGCTGTTCTGGCTCAAGGAGAACGGGCTGGAACTGAAAGACAACGGCCATTCGCGTTTGGGCAAAGCTGCGGCTTTTGAGTGGCTGCAACAAAACCACAACCTGCTGATGGAAGCCGGTTTTCAGGTTTCGCAGCACGCCAGCGACGCTAAGCGGTATTTCCTGGGCTATTCGTCCATTGTGGTCTCGATCAACGAAACCCGCGACTGGTTCGATATTTACGCCAAGGTGCAGTTTGGCGAGTTCGAAATTCCGTTTATCAAGTTGCGCACGCTGATTCTGAACAAAAAGCGGGAGTTTACCTTGCCCAACGGCGAGATTGCGGTGATTCCGGAAACCTGGTTTACGAAGTATTCGGAACTGTTCGCGTTTATGGAACACGAGATCGACAGCGATCGGTTGGTGCTGCACAAACACCACATTTCGCTGGTACAGGAATTGCAGGAAGAGAGCCTGGCGTCGGCGGTGATCAGTCGGAAACTGGAGAAATTGCGGAGTTTTGAAGAAATCAACGCGCATCCGTTGCCCAGCCGCTTCAACGGGTCGTTGCGACCCTATCAGAAGGCGGGCTACGACTGGCTGCAATTCCTGAATCAATACCGCTTCGGCGGTTGCCTGGCCGACGACATGGGACTGGGCAAAACCGTGATGACGCTGGCGATGTTGCAGTCGCAGAAGGAAGCCGGTTTTAAAGAACCGACGCTGCTCGTCATGCCGACCTCGCTGCTCTACAACTGGGAGCTGGAAGCCCGGCGGTTTACACCCGACCTGCGCGTGATGGTGTATACGGGCACCTACCGCGACAAGAATACCGCCCAGTTTGATGATTACGACCTGATTCTGACCTCCTACGGCATTGTCCGCATCGATATCGACCTGTTGAGACTCTACCGGTTTCATTACATCATCCTGGACGAATCGCAGGCCATCAAAAATCCGTCGTCGCACATTACGCGGGCGGTGATGCAGCTTGATTCGGCCCACCGGCTCATCCTGACCGGCACGCCCCTGGAAAACAGCACGATGGATTTATGGACGCAGATGACGTTCATCAATCCCGGTTTGCTGGGCAGCCAGACGTTTTTCCGCAACGAGTTTCAGGTGCCCATCGAGAAAAAGAACGACGAACAGAAAACCCAGCGGCTGTACGGCATCATCAAGCCATTTATGCTGCGTCGGCACAAGTCGCAGGTGGCGCGGGATCTGCCCGAAAAGGTCGAAAACGTGCACTACAGCGATATGTCGCCGGAGCAGGAAAAGCAGTACGAAGAAGCCAAATCGTATTACCGGAACCTGATTCTGGAACGGATCGAAGAAGATGGCGTTGCCAAGTCGCAGATGGTGGTGTTGCAGGGTTTGACCAAACTCCGGCAGATTGCGAACCACCCGCGCATGATCGACGAAACCTACGAAGGCAATTCGGGCAAGCTCGACGACATGGTGATGCGGCTGGAAGGCGCGATGGCGGACAATCACAAGATTCTGGTATTCAGTCAGTTTATTAAACACCTGGACGTGGTTCAGGAGTATTTGCAGGAACGCGGAATTCAGTATGCCTACCTGGACGGATCAACGCAGGACCGGCGTGGTCAGGTGCAGCTGTTTCAGAACAACGACGCCATCAAACTGTTTTTGATTTCGCTGAAAGCCGGTGGGTTGGGCCACAACCTGACGGCGGCCGATTACGTTTTTATCCTCGATCCGTGGTGGAATCCGGCCATTGAAGCCCAGGCCATCGACCGCGCGCACCGCATCGGGCAGCAGCGAACGGTTTTTACCTACAAATTTATTTCGCGCAACACGGTTGAAGAGAAGATTCTGGCCCTGCAACGCTCCAAGCAGAAACTCGCCAGTGACCTGATCACGACCGAAGAAAACTTCATGAAATCGCTGACCAAAGAAGATATTATCGCGCTGCTCGAATAGGCGGTTTTACTCCAGATTCAGCAGGGATTTCAGCTTTTCGTAAAAACCGGTGTTGCGGAAGGTAAAGGTTTTGTGCAGGATGTAATTGGAGATGAAACTCAGACCCATACCGAACGTGTGCGAGAACAGCTTGTTGATATTCACGGTTTTAACCGAACCCGGGAGGGTGAACGTATAAATGCCGTTCTGGCTGACCGAAAAGGTGTATAGGGCCGACGCTCCGTAAACCGTAATCAGACAGGAAATCACCGACACCATCGCGAACTTGGCCATTTCCCGCCGGGTTTTGGCGGAGTTTTTGGCGTTGAACGCCAGCAGTTTCGTCAGGAAAAAACCGATGAAGAAGGAACTGATGTAACCGATCAGGACGCCATTTTCGTAGGAAACCTGAAACCACTCCTGAAGCAGCGAACTCACTATTATTTGCAGGGAGGCACCAATGGCCGCAACAATGAAATACGCAATTAAGTCTTTTTGATTGAAGAGTTTGTTCGCCATAATGGATGCTTTCCGGGTGCGGATAAGACCCGCAAATTAATACGAAGACTTGAAAGTAGCGTCATTCATCGGTTATTGGGCGAATGGCTTTAGGGAACGGTTGTGTTCGGTAGAAGAGCAATGGCGGTTTTTGGCGGTGAATATAGTCGGTTGAAAACTACCATAAAGCCGTAAAGAGGACTACTTTTGCAGACGGATTTTGATACGTATGTCTACATTTAACCCCAATACCCGGATCGGTATTCTCGGCGGAGGTCAACTGGGCCTGATGCTGTTGCAGGCCGGTATCGACTGGAACCTGAACGTCCATATCCTGGACCCGGATGCCGAAGCGCCCTGCCGTCCTCTGGCCACTTCGTTCACCCAGGGTTCGCTGACGGATTACGATACGGTTTATCAGTTTGGTCAGCAGGTCGAGGTGTTAACAATTGAAATTGAGCGCGTTAATGTTGAAGCCCTGGAAGCCCTGGAACGCGAAGGAAAGCGGGTTTTTCCGCAACCGTCGGTGATCCGGATCATCCAGGACAAGCGGGAGCAAAAGCAATTTTACCGGGAGCACAACCTCCCGACTGCCGATTTTATCCTGACCGAAAACCGGGCCGATGCAGCCCGGACTTTAGCCCGTACCCCGGACTTTCTACCGGCGTTTCACAAGCTGGGGCGCGACGGCTACGACGGGCGGGGGGTGCAGCGCATCGCCACGGCCAGCGATTCTGAAAAAGCCTTTGATGCGCCGGGGGTGCTGGAAAAAGCCGTGGACTTCGCCAAAGAACTGGCCGTCATTGTCGCCCGCAACGAACAGGGCCAAACCGCCACGTTTCCGACGGTCGAGATGGTTTTTCATCCCGAACAAAACCTGGTGGAATATTTGTTTGCGCCCGCGGCCATCTCCGAAACCGTCGATCAGCAGGCGCAGGCCGTGGCCCGAAAAACCGCCGAAGCGTTCGGACTGGTGGGTTTGCTGGCCGTTGAACTGTTCCTGACCAACGATGGCCAGATCATTGTCAATGAAGTCGCCCCGCGTCCGCACAACAGCGGGCATCACACGATTCGGGCCAACGTCACCTCGCAGTTTGAGCAACACTGGCGGGCCATCCTGAACCTGCCGCTGGGCGACACCACCGCCCTGACGCCAGCCGCGATGATCAACCTGCTGGGAGAGCCCGGCCACAGCGGCCCGGCCCACTACGAAGGCATGGAAACGCTGCTGGCCATGCCCGGCGTGTTTCCGTTTCTGTACGGTAAAAAAATCACCCGCCCGTTTCGCAAAATGGGCCATATTACCGTTATTAGTCAGGATTTAGAGCAACTCCGGCAAAAAGCCGAAACCGTTAAGGAAAGCATTAAAGTAAAAACGATGAATGAGGAACGATGAACGATGAATCAGGTTGTGCGTCAGCCCATTCATCGTTCATTGGTCCTCTTTCCTCATTCAAAAATATGGTTGGAATTATCATGGGGAGTAGCTCGGACCTGAAGGTCATGCAGGAAGCTGCCGACATATTGACCGAGCTGGGCGTTTCGTACGAAATCGATGTGGTTTCGGCGCACCGAACCCCGGAGAAAATGGTGGACTACGGAAAAACCGCCCGTCAGCGGGGCCTGAAAGTCGTCATTGCCGGAGCCGGTGGCGCAGCCCACTTGCCGGGCATGGTGGCTTCACTAACGACGTTGCCGGTGATTGGCGTGCCGGTCAAATCCAGCAATTCAATCGACGGCTGGGACTCGGTTTTGTCGATTCTGCAAATGCCGTCGGGCGTTCCGGTGGCCACGGTTGCGCTGAACGGCGCCCGCAACGCCGGAATTCTGGCCGCTCAGGTTGTGGGAACGTTTGACGAAACGGTGGCACAGCGCTTGCAGGCGTATAAGGACGAGATGAAAGTGAAAGTGGAGCGAATGAGTCAGGAAGTCAAGAATAGTTAATAGGGTTTACGGTTTTCAGTTTCCGGTTGGCTGACGCATTTTGTTTGATGCTTGCGTCAGCCAACCGGAAACTGAAAACCGTAAACTGTAAACCGTAATTATGGAAACCGAAAATGCGAAGCGTAACCCCCGACCAGCGGAGGGATCTAGTTTGCCGACCGTCACGCTGGTCGTGCTGGTGCTGACCATCCTGGCACTGTTGTACGTGGGCTATGAGTACGTCGCCGATGATACAAAAGGATCGGAGGAGTTAACGAGCGTCGCGCTGGATACGACGGTGCAGAAACCGGCGGAACTGCCGATTGAGCCGGAGCTGGTGGCACCGATCGAAATTGACACTTCAAGCCGGAACGCGCCGGTTGATCTGTCGCAGTCTACCCCCCCACCCGCCGAAGAGGAGAAAAAGGAAGAACAGAAAAAACCGGCTTTGGATTCGGAAGAACGTCCGGCAAAAGGTGTGGCTACGGCGGAAAAACCCAAGGAAGAAAAACCGGCCCGGGAGGAGAAACCGGTTGCGGAGAAACCCAAGGAAGAAAAGAAAGAAACCCCCAAAGCCAGCGTTCCGGCGGGTGGCGTCGCGATGACGCACACGGTAAAACCGGGTGAAACGATTTACAGCGTCGCTACAAAATACAACCTGAGTGTCAATACGTTGAAAGCACTCAATCCGGATTTGCAGGACAACGGCGTGAAGGCCAATGTGACGAAGCTGAAGGTGAAAGCGCGGGCGTATCACACCGTCGGGCCGGGCGACATTTTGCGGGTGGTTGCCGATAAATACGGCGTTACGGTGGAGGCCCTGATGAAAGCCAACGGAAAAACCAAAAACTACGCGGCCCGGGGCGAAAAACTGGTTATTCCCTATGCCGAACGCCAGTAGGAAGTAGTTTCCGAAACGAATGATCTTTTTTTAACTTGCTGCGCACGCAGATTTACTGACCATCCCGATTCCATGAAAACCGTTTTTGCCACCCTTCTTTTTTTCGGTCTCGCCCTGACCGGCGCGACCGCCCAAAGCAAAATGAAGAAAACCGACCTTCAGCACGTGGTGCTGTTCAAGTTTAAGCCCGAAACCACGCCCGAAAAAGTAACCGAAATTATCACGGCTTTTGAAGCACTGCCGTCGAAAATCAAAGAAATCAAAGGGTTTAAGTGGGGCACCAACAACAGCCCGGAGGGACACGACAAGGGATTGACGCACGCCTTTATCCTGACGTTCGACAACGAGAAAGACCGGGACACCTATCTGCCGCACCCGGCCCACAAGGAATTCGGTAAGATTGTCGGCCCGTGGCTGGCGGATTTGACCGTTGTCGATTTTACGAATAAAGCCAAATAAGGAGGAGAGGAGAAAAGGGAGGAAGGGATGAAAGGAAAAGGGGAATGGTTTCGTCCCCGGTTCTTTTCATCCCTTCCTCCCTTTTCTCTTTTTTTATTCCTTTCCTTCCGCTAGAAAGCCTTTCCGGCGCAGGAGGGCATCCATGAATTTCAGTTCGTTTTCGGTCGTGAAGATCGAATACGGAAGGTAGAGGAACTGCGCATCTTTCATGCCTTTGGCCACGATTTTGGCCAGCCAGTTCACTTTCATGCCGTTCATGGCCTGGTCGTTGGAAACCACCAGAACGTACGCTTCTTTATCTTTCTTCGCGCTCCGGATTTGGTCCCACTTCAGAATACCGCCTTCGCGGGCGTTAAGCTTGAGCAGAATCTGGCGGCTGTCAATTTCGTAAACGTATTTTTGAAACAACGATTTCGTTTGCTCCATTTGCGTGATGCCCGTAAACTGCACGGCCCAGAACAAGACGTATAAAATGGTGAGCAGCGCAATGACGAGGTAGATCCACCAGTTCGGATAAACGCCGGTTATGTTCAGAACGGCGTTGGCAAAAATAAGACCCAGCGGGACAAAGCCCCAGTACCAGTTGTGTTTCACCCAGCTACGCATCGCCAGACTGATGTAGGTTTTCTGGTCGAGGGCGTATTTTTTGGTTTTAATAATCATTGAAATGGATAACTTAATAGACCGGCGACATTAAACAAGAGAACGAAGCGGAAAACCCAGGGCCTTTCAGCGCTTGTCGCGCTGCTCTTGTCTAACGAAGTTGCAAAAGTACGAAAAGGCTTTGTTTATTTTGAGCCTTCGGCCTTTTCGGTTAATTTTCATTTTTAATAAAGGGAGTATGACTGCCGAGATGACCCAGATTCTGACGCGCGTGCAGGTGGAGCAGAAAATCCGCCGGATTGCGTTTGAAATTTACGAGAACAATTTTGAAGAATCGGAGGTGATTCTGGCCGGCGTATCGGGCGAAGGGTACGTTCTGGCCCAGCGGCTGGCGGAAGTGTTGCGGCAGATTGCTCCGCTCCATAGTACGGTGATGCAAATCGAGCTGGATAAAACCATCAAGCAGCAGCCGCCCATTCACCTGGATGCGGAAAATACGGTTTTTACCAATAAATCAGTGATTGTCGTCGACGATGTTCTGAATTCGGGCCGGACGCTGGCTTTTGCCCTCCAGCCTTTTTTGAACGTTCCGCTGACCAGCCTCAAAGTAGCGGTTATTGTGGATCGCGACCACAAACGCTACCCCGTTGCGGCCGATTACATTGGTTACAAACTGTCAACGACGCTGACCGAGCACGTCGAAGTGGTGCTCAGCGACGGGGAGCGCATGGGCGTGTATTTGCGGTAAAACCGGCCAACGAAGCGCCGACCGGTTTTTTGATTTTATTTGAACCCGAAGAACAGCGGAAACAGGAAGGTGACCACGGCGCTCCACAGACTGTAAACCGGCAGGAACAAGGCCACGGATTTGCCCACCAGCGCGAGGTCGGTTTTTCGGGTTAAAGCCCCCATGAGTTTTACGCTTACGTACAGCAGGTGGCTGAGCATCAAAACGTTTGCTCCCAGCACCGCGGCCCGGTTGGGCGTCAGTCCCCATTCCGAAATCCGGAACAGAACGGCCGACAGGGCAATTCCGTTCACCAGCAGCGTAACCAGCGACAGGAGAAACAGAATCAGAATCTGGGTTGAATTTTTGCTGGTGGGCGAGGTTTCGGCGACCGAAAAGAAAATGAGCGCCATGACCGCAACCAGCAGCGCGTTGAAAAGCAGCAGAAAATCCCGGTCATGGTAAGGGTCCTTGTCCGCAAACAGCATGGCCGCCAGATACACCACCAGCATGACCAGCGCCACCGGGCTGAACAGGTTTGCAATCACCGGCGAGACTTTATTGACCAGCGTGGGCTGGGTCTGGGTCAGAAACGTAGCGACCATGGGCAGCGCGGCCAAACCACAGATCACGATGTAATTGAAGTAAAACGCCTGGATGTCCCAGCCAATCAGCCTGAATAAATTAATGGTGATGGCCGTGGTGAGCCCGCCCGCAATCAGCAGCAGAACCGCCATGACGGCCAGCTCCCCATTGTACCGCAGAAAACCCAGCCAGCCTGCCCCGTCGCTTTTCAGCTTTCCTCCGCCAAATGTGAAGCCCAGAAAAGACCACAGCAACAAAGGCAAATGAAGACACGACAGAATCAGGGTGTCGCCGGGCTGGCTCTGGGGAAGCCAGTTAATGAAACCGACGGCAATCAGGATGAAGCCCGCCAACCAGGCCGCGGTTTTTGGGGAAATCCGGTTTTTCCAGGCAAAGTAGCCAATCAGGAACGGAAAAACGATGAAGCCAATGTTGCGCTGATAATAAAATTCTTCGTTCAGGGCTAGCAATTTCGGCAGTTTGGCCAGAAAAGCCGCCAGCAACGATGCGGTTACTACCAGCAACCGCTCCTGCGGGGTACCCCAGAACAAATCTTCCGCGCTGTAATTCAAACGTTGGTGCCAGCCCTCGATCAGCGGATCACCCTTGAGCTGGGGATAAAGGGCGTTCAGAGCGGTTTTGAAGCTCGGTTTGTTGCTCCGGTACAGTTTTTCCAGTTGACCGGGTTTGTCTATGTTCGACAGGATTTCCTGGTGCATAAAAGTTGGTGTTATAGATATAAAGTACTTTGTTTTTCAAAGTTAAAAAACGAAAAAAGTCAGGGTCTTTTGTTGGTCCGGATCAGGCGCTCCAGGGCATCCAGGTGGTTTCTGAATGCCGCATTTCCCTGCTGGGTGGCCTGGTACTGCGTGTTCGGTTTACGGCCGATAAACTGCTTTTCAACCTGCAGATAACCCACTTCTTCCAGCGCCCGCAAATGACTCGCCAGATTGCCGTCCGTAAGTTCCAGCGTCTCCTTCAGCAAATTGAAATCGACACTTTCCGATACCATCAGAATCGACATGATGCCGAGCCGGGCCCGACTCTCAAAATCTTTGTTTATATGTTTCAGGTAATCTTTCACCGGTTCTTCATCAGGGCATAACACGGTTTGCCGTTGCGATTGGTTAAACGTTTTTGCCGGCGAAAAACCGGCGGTTAGCGGCTCATTTCCGTTCGTATTTATAGACAATCAGGGCTCCATACAGCATGTTCAGCCCGCCAAAGCCCGCTCCCCAGGCCAGTAAACCGTATTCAACCCGGAAGCAGGCCAGAAGACCCAGCGCCATTTCGCCCAGGCCCAGATAGCGGATTTCCGGAAAAGTATACTTGCTGCTCTGGATCATCGCCAGACCATAAAAGATCAGCATCGAAGGCGCGACGAGGTAGAAAATCTGGTGGTACAGCAGCACCAGACAAAAGACGCCCCCGGCCGCCAGCGGAATGCACAGGTTGCTGAACATGCGCTGCCCGGCTTGCTGCCAGAGCGGCTGGTTTGCCTTCTGCGCCTTGAACCGGCTCAGAATGAGCACCGAGCAGAGGGCCAGCATCAGCACAACCGCCGTGACGATCAACAGAAAGGTGCTGGTTTCCGGGCTAAGAGCGCCCTGATAAACCGCCTGATACGTCAGGTGCTCCCGGTTCAGCTTCCAGTTGACCACCTCCACACCGGCCAGCGCCAGCAGGCCCACCACGATTCCGGACAAACCGCTCAGGGACGTGAAGCGGGTGGAGCGTTCCATGAGGCTGCGAATCTCCTGTAGGTTCGCGAGCTGTTCTTGATGTTGTGTCATATAAAGTACTTTGAAATTCAAAGTTAACAATTCCTTTTTATCATGCAATACCAACAGGCCAAAAATTTTTAGGATGTGCTTCCCAGTAAAAAACCGCATCATTCGCTCAGGACCAGAACCCGGCAAACGATGCGGTTTCTGAAAATCGGGGGTTACAGGGTCTTTTCCACAATGCCGCCCTTGCGGCTATCGACCGAAACCGTGTATTTACCACTGCCGCTGCCTTTCACGATCCAGCGGACTTTCACGTAGCCCATCCCCGGAATGTTGGGCACTTCCAGCGTGGCGGGGTTGTTTTTTTGCTCGCGGGTGATGTTCAGATCGGCATTCTCGACAATCATAGCGGCAACCGGAGTGGCGCCTTTCAGGGTGATGTAATCGGGTCGTTCGATCCTGAACCGGATGTCGTGCGACGAATGCGTCGGAATGACGCGCTGGTTGACGACCGTGGCCGTTACTTCCGTCAAGCCGTTGCCCAGCGGTTTCGACGTGATGGCCTGAACGTCCAGTTTGGGCGTCTGGTGGGCGTGAAAAAGCGTGAACGCCATGTTCCGATGGGCGTCTTCTTCCAGCATAAAACCGGGGTGGTTGCGGATGTAGTTTTTTTTGGGACCGCCAATTTCAATGTCGCCGTACTGCGGGTGTTTGAACGGTTTCCAGGTCACGTAAGCGTCGTCCATCAGCAGGTATTTCCCGAATTGATTGTACTCATCGTTCTGAAAGCGGTTGCTCTCACCCGGTTTTTGCCGAAACAGCAAATAAGACGTCATCAACTCGTTCGAGAACGTAAAAATGCCCCGACCCAGCGCCAGCCAGTCGATTTCGCCCCCGTAAACCGTGTACAAATCCTTGTAAATCACGTAGTAATTGTAACCGGGAATAATTTTTTCGCCCGTTCGCCCGATGACGTCATACACCTCGATATCGCTCGGGTTGTAATACTGCTGATCTTCTTCGGCCCCCGGCCCGCGCAAAAACTGACCGCCGTAGTTGTGGTAACTCTGCGCGCCCGCGATGTTCGGACGGCTCATAATGTACTTCTTGATGGCCTGCGTTTCGGGCAGGGTGCCCGGGTAAAACAGTGCGCCGTTCTGGACGTAATTGGGTTGCCAGCCCCAGCCCCAATCCCGGTTGGGGTCGTAGTAGCCCACCACGTCTTCGTTCACCAGCCCGTCGCCGTCGTTGTCAATGCCTTCGTAACCCAGCATTTCGTATTCCCCCGGCTCGTCGGGTTTGGCCGGAATCATGCGCGTCGGGTCGTTGGGGTCCTGTTTCATGCGGCCCAGTGGCGTTTTTCGGCGCATCAGTACAATGTTACCATCGCCGTCCAGGTCGTCGTATTTGTCTTCATCGGCTTCCCCGTCACCATCATCGTCGAACGGCATCATGCCCGAACGGGGCGAATTCGGGTTGTTCGGGTTCTTGATAAAATCCTCCCGCGCATCCGGGTTGATGGTGGGCGCGATATAAAACACCTTATCTTTCAGCAACTGCGTCGTGAAATCGACCTGATTAAAGTTCTCGGCCAGATACCAGGCCGTGTACATCGCGATTTCCGAGCCCTGCAACTCGTTGGAGTGAATGTTACCGTCGATGTAAAAACCCGGTTTTCGGTCCACGGTGCCGGTTTTGAAATCACTGACGACCAGCACCCACAAATCCCGGCCCTGAAACGTTTTGCCCATCGACTCCACGCGGACCAGATTCGGGTGCGCTTTCGCCATGTCCTGGCAAAATTTCGTGATGCCGGCGTAGTCGTTGTAGTGGTTCCAGCGCATCGGCACTTTCGGATTGGCGGGTGACCCCACGGCCCGCAAGCCCGTCAACTCATCGTTTTGAGCCGGTTTTTGCTGCGCGAAAGTCGTGACCGATAAAAGTGTCCAAAGAACTATAGATAACTTTTTCATACCTGTCTCTCTGATTGCCTCCGGTGTTCCCTGATTAACTCTGCGCTATAACGGTTACACAGAGCTGATCAGAGAACACCGAAGGCAATCAGGTTTTTATTTTAAGTTGATGTCGATTGCTTTAATGCCGGTCATGGCGTTGCCTGCTTCGAGGGTGGCCCGGCCCGTGCCGGAGACGAGGAACGTAACTTCCATCGACTCGCCGGCCGCCATCGGATTGCGCAGAATCCGCTTCCGGCCCGACACCACGGTCTGGCCGTTGCCGGTTTTTAGTTCCACTTTCATTTTGGGCACAAACCGCACCCGGTCGCCGATTTCGGAGCCCGTTGGCAGCAAACCCCGGTTGATGACCTGCGCCGTCACGCGCGTTAGTCCGCCCGCCAGCGCTTCCGTCCGGAGGTTCACCACATCGATTACGGGCATCTGCCGGGCAAAAGCCGTCAGAAAATTCAGGTGTTTGTCGGCCGCTTCGTTCAGAAACGAAACCGGCGGATTCAGTCTGGCGAATGGGACAATACCACCCACTTCCGCTTTCCGGCCCGGAAAATCCGGGTGCTCGATGGGTTGCCAGTTGACAAACACGTCGCGGAGGTTGTTGGCATCCGCCCATTTCAGGAACTTTATTTCTTCGTTATCCGACGGTTTTGGCCCACCCGGCGCCTTGGTTTTGGCGGTATCGGCGGGCGTACCGGTTTTGGGCACCCACCAGCCCGGCGTGGAAAAGCTGAATCGCCCGTAGTGGTAGTAGGCGGTTTGGGCAAAATTGCCTTTGGCGGGCGGCATGGGGGGAGCGTCTTTCAATCCGGTCTGGCTGTTGTAAAGCCGGGAAACCTGGTCGCCAACGGGAGCGTCTTTTTCCAGCACCCCGGTGATGATGCGCCTGACGGTTTTGGTCCGGTCGAACTTAGGGGCTTCCGAAAGGTTGTTGTAGGGTCCGAATGTAAAAACCGCATAAACATTGGGCGTTTTGTACAGAAAGTCGAGCAAGGCCCGGTTTTCGGGTTCGGATACCGGCATTTCGCCCGATTCCGGGGTGAAAAAGGGATAATCGAAGGTGAAGTTTTTGTCCAGCGCGACGCCCCCCGCCCCATCTTCGTTGAACGTGCCATCCTTGTCGTTGTCGGTTCCTTCCGAAATGAGAAGGTAGCGACCGGTTTCACCTTTGGCCGGATCGGCTTTGACCAGAACGCGCGGATCGTCCTTGCTCGGCAGGAAGGCGCCGGTGGGGTCTTCCACCCGGATTTGCGTAATCAAACCGTCTTTGTTCAGATCCTCCAGGGGATCTTCGTTTAAGCGACCATCGCGGTCGTCGTCGGTATCGGCACCGTTGCCGGTCCGTTCGTAGCGCGGCTTGGCCCCAAATTGTTCCTGCGCATCGGGGTTAACGCTGGGAAAAATATAAAACGTTTTGCTGGTGAGCAGCCGCGCCACACTGTCCTGGTTCGAAGCCGCCAGCAGTTTTTCAGCCAGTTGAACCGCCAGTTCCGTGCCCGCCAGGTGTGGGCCATGCACCCCGGCCACCAGGGCCACCGCCGGTTTTTGGGCGGCCGTTCCGCGTCCCAGCGTGAGCAGCCAGACGTCTTTTCCTCCGCGTGATTTTCCAATGGATTGCAGCGTGGCGAAGGCTCCGTAGCGACTGCTGAGGGCCTTCAGGCGGGTAGCCAGTTGAGCCGCGGAAGGGTATTGTCCCGCCGGTCGCGTTTGGGCCACCGAGTCCGTGCAAACCGCAGCGCAACTCAGCAGGCCCGCCAGCAGGGACGGGAAGAAACGGTATTTCATGAAAAACGGGTAAACAAATGGTTGAATAACGAAGCGAAGCCTTAAATTTAAATAAATTGCTGTAAAATTGCCCGAAACAGGTCCACCGAATCCCAACAAAACCACCCCCTTTCCTGAAAACATGACTGCTGACCGCCGTACTTTTTTACAATCGTTTGCGGCTCTGGCCGGACTCATTCATTTTACGAATCTGGATGGCCGGGCCGACCACAAAACCGCCCCCGCCGAGCCGCTCATTGCCTGTAACCAGTATACTTGGCACACGTTCTACCAGCGGCAGGGCCGCGACTGGGGCGCGAATCTGGATGCGTCGCTGGCTGAATTTACCAAATCGGGACTGGTTGGCTACGAACCGTCGGTCAATTCGGCGGATGAAATCCGGACGCTGGCCCCTTTGCTCCGAAAACACAAGTTGCAAATGCAGTCGCTGTATGTGAACAGCACCCTGCACAAGGCCGACGAAGCCGACAAAACCCTGGCGACCGTCACCGCTATTGCCGATGCCGCCCGGCCACTGGGGGTTACCATTGTGGTCACCAACCCCAGCCCGATCAAGTGGGGGAGTGCGGACGACAAAACCGATGCGGAATTAGCCACCCAGGCCGCGAATCTGGACCGGCTGGGCGCGGAGCTGAAAAAACGGGGCATGACGCTGTCGTACCACACCCACGACGTTGAAATGCGCAATTCGGCCCGCGAATTTCACCACATGATGCTGGCGACCAATCCCGCCAATGTCTCGCTTTGCCTGGATGTACACTGGATTTACCGCGGTTCCGGCAATTCGCAGGTGGCCTTGTTTGACATTGTGAAATTATACGGCAAGCGGATTACGGAACTGCACCTCCGCCAGTCGAAAAACGGAATCTGGTCGGAAACATTCGGTGAAGGCGACATCGACTATCCACGTTTGGCGAAGGAACTGAAAACGCTCGGTGTCCGGCCGCACGTGGTGCTGGAGCAGTGCATCGAAAAGCAATCGCCCAACACGATGGACGCCGTGACGGCCCACCGGCAGGATCTGGCCTATACCCGGGCGGTTTTTGGTCAGTAGCCCACCGCCTGGCCGTCTTTGCGCATTTCCGAGGCTCCGTGGTAAATTTTCTGAACGGGATCAATTAAAATGGCCTGATAACCCCCGAAAAAATCTTTTGAAATCAGGTGATGACCCCGGCGCTCCAGTTCGTCGCGGACGGCCTGCGGAATGCCACTTTCGAGCGCCAGATGGCCGCCGTCCAGCATCATCGTGCCGATGGGTTCGCTGCTGCCGGAATGGCTAAACCGGGCCGCGTCACCGGCTTCCTGCACGTTCATGCCAAAATCGATGATGTTGCACAGAATCTGGACGTGGCCCTGCGGCTGCATCGCCCCGCCCATCACGCCGAAACTCAGGAACGGTTGGCCATCCTTGAGCACAAAAGCCGGGATAATGGTGTTGAAAGGCCGTTTGCCCGGTTGGTATTCGTTGGCGTGACCGGCCTGCCGGCTGAAACTGGTGCCGCGGTTATGAAAAACAAAGCCCAGCCCGTCGGGCACCAGCCCGCTGCCAAACTCAAGCATATTACTCTGGATGAGCGAAACGACGTTGCCTTCGTCGTCGGCCACGGTCAGGTAAGTGGTGTCGCCTTCTTTCAGGATCGGAACGCTGGCATCAATGCGCCGGGCGGCCTGTTTCGGATCAATTAATTTCCGGCGTTGGGCGGCATAGTCGTCGGAGAGGAGCCACGACAGCGGTATTTTGGAAAATTCCGGGTCGGCAAAATACCGTGCCCGGTCTTCAAAAGCCAGCTTTTTAACCTCCGTGAGCAAATGCAGGTAATCGGCGCTGTTGTGGCCCATCCGCCTGAGGTCATACGGTTTTAGCAGGTTCAGCATCTCGAGTACGGCAACGCCCTGCCCGTTGGGCGGCAGTTCATGCACCTCGTAGCCCCGGTAAGTAACCGAAACCGGATCGACCCAGACACTCCGGTGGGCGGCCAGGTCTTCTTTGCGCAGGGGCATCCCGGTTTTTCGGGCGTAGCGATCCATCGCGTCGGCCAGCGCCCCTTTGTAAAAGACATCCCGTCCGCCGGTGGCAATTTTTTCGTACGTCGTAGCCAAATCCGGATTTTTGAAAACCTGGCCCTCCCGGGGCGCCTGCTGGTCGATCAGAAAGGTGCGACGAAAACCAGCCAGCTCCTGAACCGTTGCCTGATTTGCTTCCAGCCGTTTAACGGCCTCCTGCCACGAATACGCAATCACGGCCGGAACCGGTGCTCCCTCGCGGGCGTACTGAATGCCGGGGGCCAGCAGCTTTTTCATGGGGAGTTTGCCAAACCGCCGGTGGAGTTCGAACCAGCCATCCACCGCGCCCGGCACCGAAACCGACAAAGGCCCGTACAGGGGAATCGGCGCGTTACCGACCAGAACCGCCTGTAGTTTTTCAAGGGTCAGCCCTTTCGGGGAGCGGCCACTGGCGTTCAAACCGTACAATTTCCGGTCTTTTGCCGACCAGACCATGGCGTACAGATCGCCACCGATGCCGCAGTTGTTGGGTTCCAGCACGCCCAGCGCAGCATTGGCCGCAATGGCGGCATCAACGGCGGTTCCTCCCTGTTTCAGAATGTCCAGGCCAACCTGAGAAGCCAGAGGGTGGGCGGTTGCGACCATGCCGTGACGAGCCAGAACCGGGCTGCGGGTCACGAAATTCGGGCCGCTGATCCGGTCGCCTTTGCCCGGTTGCGCCAGCGCCGGGACCACGAGCAGCATCGGGAGCCAGAAACCGCAAAATAGAGAAGAGATCAGTTGCCGAAACGTCATTTTTTAGAGCCTCATCAAAACAAATCCTGTACGAAGAGATCGTTGCCCGAGCACCCAACACCCCGGCGGCCGGGCGATGTACCGACGATCCGGCGAAAACCGAAAACCGTATCCCGAAAACCAGGCTCTAGTCTTCCGCCAGCGTCCGGGAAATGTTCATGCGGTAAACACCGAGCGCCGGAAGGGCGGCCGCCAGAATACCGATTAAAACCGCAACCCCCAGCACCAGCCACTCTTCGGGCAAAATGCTGACGTTGCTCAGGCTGTAGTGGAAATTCTGCTCGGCCCGCATGGACAGCAGCAGCAGCCCGACGCGGCTCAGAACAATGCCCAGCACAAAACCGATCAGCGATAAAACCAGGCCTTCCAGCAGCAACATGCCGAACAGCTGCGTTCGTCCGGCCCCCATCGAAAGCATCAGGGCCATTTCGTATTTCCGTTCTTTCAGCGAGTTATAGAGCGACACGAACACGCTGATGCCAGCAATGAGCATGATCGCAACGGCCAGCCCGCGCAGGGTATCGACGCCCACGCCCAGCAGCGAAAACAGCCGGTTGATCTCGATGGAAGGCAGAGCCGCCTGCAATTTGGAATTGTTGTTGATGCCCCGGGCGATCATCATGCCCAGCGGATTCCGGAATTTGATCAGCATGCTGGTGATTTCGCGGGCTTCTTCGCCTTCGTGCTCGTGCTCATGATCTTCTTCCAGGGCTTCCACGTCATCGCCGGCGTGTTCTTCGTGGTGTTCGTGGATAGCCCAGACACTCGATAAGGGCGTGAGAATCAGTTGATCGATGACGGTATTGCCCGGGTTGAAAATGCCGACGACCTTGTACTTCGTCTCGCCGTGTACGTCGCCTTCGCCGTCCAGCCCGTGGGAGCCGGAGAACGTATCGCCCAGTTTCAAACCGGTCACCTCGGCCACGCGGGCGCCGATGGTCACCTCCAGATCTTTCTGGAATAACGTACCCTGGCCGACGGTGGCTTCAAAATGATCGACGTATTTTTTGTTGGTACCGACAATCCGGAACGTCTGGTAACTATCGCCCATCGACAGCGGAATGGCGGTTTTGATCATCGGGTTGCGGGTCAGCCGCTCGGCTTCGTCCAGCGGAATGTTGCCCGTCGGCGAGTCGATCTGGTAAATACTCGACAGAATCAGTTGCAACGGACTGCCTTTGGCGCCCAGCACCATGTCAATGCCCCGGACGTTCCGGGAAAACTGCTCGTCCAGTTGCTTGTTGAGCAGCAGCAGCAGCGAGATGATCGTGATGCCCAGGGTCATCAATAAACCGCTCAGGAAGTTGCTGAGGGGCTTGTCTTTCAGATTGGCCCAGCTTATTTTTAAGAGATTCATAACAGATTACAGCATCACCTGATTCGAAAATTCGTCTTTGAGCCGCTGATCGTGCGTCACCACAATCAGACTGGCGCCGATCTGCTCGGATTGTTCGCGCAGCAGCGACACCACCAGCTCACAGTTGACATCGTCGAGGCTGGAGGTCGGTTCGTCGGCCAGAATCACACCCGGTTTGTTCATTACGGCCCGGGCAATGCTGACGCGCTGCTGCTCGCCCTGGCTCATCTGGTGCGTTTTTTTAGTTAGATGATCGGCAAAACCGAGGTGGGAAGCCAGCTCCCGGGCCCGATTTTTGTCCTGCGGATTTTTGGCCAGGTAATTGGCCAGCAGCAAGTTATCCAGCACCGATAGCGAGCTGACGAAGTGCGGTTTCTGATAGATGATTCCCACATGGTCGGCCCGGAAATCGGCCGTTTTGGCCGGTGATAACCGGGTCAAATCCGTCTGATCGATGGTGATCGAGCCGTTTTCGGGCCGCAGCAGCAACGCCAGTAAATGCAGGAGCGTCGTTTTACCGGTACCGGATTTCCCCAGAATCAAAACCGCTTCGCGATCGTTGCAGTGGATGTCCGGGAAGGAGAACCGCTTGGTTGGCGAATACGAAAAGGTCAGTTGATGCGATTGAAGCATACGGCTAAGATCATCAATTTTTGCTAAAGATACGTAGGTTTGTAGCGTAATTGCGTTTTTCTACTGATCAATCCATGAAGCGAATTGCCATTTTTGCCTCCGGTTCGGGAAGCAATGCCGAGAAAATTGCCGGTTACCTGACCGATCATCCCGCCATTGAAGTCACGCTGATTCTGTCCAACAATCCCAAAGCCGGGATCATCGACCGGGCGCGGAAGGGGTTCGGTCCCGACCGGAAGCTGCACGTTCCGGTGCTGGTGTTCGACCGGCCGACGTTTTACGAGAGTGACCGCATCGTGGAATTGCTCCAGAACCAGAAAATTGATCTGATTGTGCTGGCCGGTTTTATGTGGTTGATACCGGAAAGGCTGGTGAAAGCGTTTCCTCAACGGATGGTCAACATTCACCCGGCCCTGTTGCCGAAATACGGTGGCAAAGGCATGTACGGCCATTTTGTGCACGAAGCCGTGGTGGCCGCCGGGGAACCGGAGTCCGGCATTACGATTCATTACGTGAACGAACGTTACGACGAGGGAAACATTATTTTTCAGGCTTCCTGCGCGCTCGATCCGGGGGATACGCCGGAGGATGTGGCCCAAAAAGTGCAGGTATTGGAACACCGGTTTTATCCGGAAATTGTGGAGAAAGTGTTAATGACGACCGACTAATGAACAGCGAATATCGAATAGCGAAGGGGAAGCAGTACGGTTTGGTGAGTTTGGTCGCCCTGCTGATGGGGCTGGCGGGGTGTTTTCGGCCGTCGATTCCGATTTCGATGTCGCCCAATTACCCCGTCGACGTGTTTTACGAAAACCAGCAGCCCGACCGACCGTTTACGGAACTCGAATGGCTGGAATACAAGGAGGAGTTTCCGCTGGCCGACCAGCAAAAACCGCTCAAAGGCCGGATGGTGAAACGGGGCAATAATGTGGAGCAGAAGGAGTTGCTGCTGGCGCGGCTGACGATGCAGGCCAAAAAGCTGGGTGCCGACGCGCTGATTGCGGTCCGGTACCAATACTACAGTTCGGCTACCGTCAACGGGTATTCGATGCGGGGAATGGCCGTCAGGTACCAGAAAGAGCGGGAAGTAGCGCAGTGAGCCTTACTTTACTTCGTCATAATCCACATACTCGCCACCTTTCAGTTTGGAGTCGGCAGCGCCGGACGCGGTGGTGTGGACCCGGGTTTCGCCTTCGCGGGTTCCCCGGTTGAAGTGCTCATTGGCTTTGCGTTGCTCTTTGGCCAGTTGCCGACCCACCAGCAACCAGAAGAAAAACCGGCGCACCGGCGGTACAAAAGCGATCAGAAGCAGAAGAACGAATAAGAATTTGAAAATCATGCTGAACAACAATCGGTGTCGGTTCTGAGATACAAGTATAACGCTAAAGGCTGAAAAACAGTTGCTCTACTGCTCAATATATCTGTCATGGAATTCGCGCGGTGACAAAATAGCGGTTCCATCGAAATTTACCAGCTCCAGCAGGCCCGCATCGCCGGTGATGATAAAGTCAGCGTTTATAAATTGGGCCAGTTGCAAAATGTGATTATCGTCGGGATCACGGTAAAGGGAAGGGAGCTCGTTTTCGGGAAAAATCAGTTCGTTGCGTTCCCGAAGTGTTGGGATAATCGTAGCTCGACGTTCGGCGGAGCAGCGAAATTTTGGCAGTGCCAGCTTCCTTTCCAACTCATCAAGAATCCATTCGGAGGTGAACAACGTAAAGCGAATGGAACAGAAATCATACACTTTGGCCGAAAAACCTGGAAATACGAAGGTAGAAATGAAGACGTTGGTGTCGAAAATAAGGCTGGTAAAAGAAGGTAAATTGGAACGCGTTTCCACATCAATCACATCAGGAAATTTCTCGAAAAATGTCTTCTTCCGATTGAAAACCGGCTTTTTCGGCAAACCCTTTCATTTCACGGCGAATCCTGTCCATTTTTTCCAGATACAGATAATCAGCTATAATCTTTTGCACCAGCTCTTCTGACGATACATTAAGTTGCTTTGACCGCTCCTGCAAGTCATTGAAAGCATTCTCTTCAATGGATATAGACAGAACGGTCATAATTCTCTTTTTATAAAGTTCCGATTCTATAACGTAAAAACAAAAAACAGTTGAGCTCACCGAAAAGGGCTAACTCAACTGTTTTGTAAGTATACGTTAATTTACCGGCTCAGATACAGATTCCGCTCGGAATACACTTTCTGGAAAAAGTCGTCTTCCAGGTCATCGATGAAATAGATTCCCTCGCCGGTCGATTTCATTTCGGGGCCGAGCTCCTTGTTTACGTTCGGGAATTTGCTGAACGAGAACACCGGGATCTTGATGGCGTAGCCTTTTTTCACCGGGTTGAAGTCGAAATCCTTTACTTTTTTCTCGCCCAGCATCACCTTCGTCGCGTAGTTGACATACGGTTCCTGGTACGCCTTGCAGATAAACGGCACCGTCCGCGATGCCCGCGGGTTGGCTTCGATGATGTACACCAGCTCGTCCTTCACGGCAAACTGGATGTTGATCAGCCCAACGGTTTTGAGCGCTTTGGCGATGGTGCGCGTGTGTTCTTCAATCTGTTTGATCACGTTTTCGCTCAGATCGAAGGTCGGCAAAAGTGCGTACGAATCGCCGGAGTGAATACCCGCCGGTTCGATGTGTTCCATCACACCGATGATGTACACATCTTCCCCGTCGCAGATGGCGTCGGCTTCGGCTTCAATGGCGTTCTCCAGGAAGTGATCGAGCAGAATGTTGTTGTCCGGAATATCGTGCAGAATCTTGACGACGTGCTGCTCCAGTTCCTGCTCGTTCAAAACGATCTTCATGCTTTGGCCGCCCAACACGTAGCTGGGCCGCACCAGCAGCGGAAAACCGAGTTCGCGCGACAGTTCAACCGCTTCGTCGGAGTCGCGTACGGTCCCGAATTTCGGATACGGAATGTTGTGATCCCGCAGCAGGGCGGAGAACCGGCCCCGGTCTTCGGCCAAATCCAGGGATTCGTAATCCGTACCGATAATCTTGATGCCGTAGCGCGTCAGCTTTTCGGCCATTTTCAAGGCGGTTTGCCCACCCAGCTGCACAATGACACCCACCGGGTTTTCGTGCATGATGATGGCGTGGACGTGTTCCCAGAAAACCGGCTCAAAATACAGTTTGTCGGCAATGTCCGGGTCGGTCGAGACGGTTTCGGGGTTGCAGTTGATCATGATCGTCTCATAACCGCATTCCTTGGCCGCCAGCACGCCGTGTACGCAGGAATAATCGAATTCGATGCCCTGCCCGATGCGGTTTGGTCCTGAGCCCAGAATGACGACCTTTTTCCGGTCGCTGGTCACCGACTCGTTGCCCGCCAGCGCCCCAACCGGAAACGCGCCTTTTTCGGGCGTTTCGCTGCCTTCCAGCGGCAATTGCGGGCTGTTGAACGTCGAATAATAGTAGGGTGTCCGGGCTTCAAATTCGGCGGCACAGGTATCGACACACTTGAAGACCCGCCGGAGATTGTGCTCCTGCCGGAAATCATATACCTTGCTTTCCTTGACACCCAGCAGGTGCGCCAGCTGGCGGTCGGCGTAGCCTTTCTGCTTGGCTTTCAGGATTAAAGCCGGTGGAATGTCATCCAGATCATACTGAACGATTTCGCGTTCCAGCTCCACCAGTTCCTCAATCTGAAACAAAAACCATTTATCAATTTTGGTCAGGCTCTGGATCGTTTTGAACGATAAACCGGCCTTGAACGCGTCGTAAATATGGAACAGGCGGTTCCAGCTCGGGTGCGCCAGACTTTGTTTGATGGCTTCCTGATCGGTCAGCTCCTTGCCATCGGCGCCCAGGCCGTTGCGCCGGATTTCGAGCGACTGACAGGCTTTTTGCAGGGCTTCCTGGAAGTTGCGGCCAATGCCCATCGCTTCGCCCACCGACTTCATTTGCAGGCCCAGTGAACGGTCGGAGCCCGGGAATTTGTCGAAATTCCAGCGCGGAACTTTCACGATCACGTAGTCGATGGCGGGCTCGAAGAAGGCCGAGGTCGAACCGGTAATGGGGTTCATCAGTTCGTCGAGGTTGTAGCCAATCGCCATTTTGGCCGCGATTTTGGCAATCGGATACCCGGTGGCTTTGGAAGCCAGCGCCGACGAGCGGCTCACGCGCGGGTTAATCTCGATGGCAATAATGTCGTCGTTGGCCGGATTGACCGAGAACTGCACGTTACAGCCGCCCGCAAATTTGCCAATACCGTCCATCATTTTGATGGCCAGATCGCGCATTTGCTGGTAGAGCGTGTCGGGCAGCGTCATGGCCGGGGCCACGGTGATGCTGTCGCCCGTGTGAATCCCCATCGGGTCGAAGTTTTCGATGGAGCAGATGATGATGAAGTTACCGGCCCCGTCGCGCAGCAATTCCAGCTCGTATTCTTTCCAGCCCATCACGCTTTGCTCAATCAATACTTCGTGAACGGGCGACGCATGCAAACCGTTGTTCAGCGCTTTGTCAAACTCTTCGGGTTTGTCCACAAAACCGCCCCCGGTTCCGCCCAAGGTGAAGGAAGGGCGAATCACCAGCGGAAAGCCGATTTCCTGCGCAATTTCCTTGCCTTCCAGGAACGAACGGGCCGTGCGGCCCTGGCAAACGCCAACGCCCAGCTCGAGCATTTTCAGCCGGAACTTCTCGCGGTCTTCGGTGGTCTCGATGGCTTTGATATCCACGCCGATGATGCGAACGCCGTACTTTTTCCAGATACCGGCTTTATCGCATTCAATGGCCAGGTTCAGGGCCGTCTGACCGCCCATGGTGGGCAGAACCGCGTCAATGGGATGGCCTTCTTCCTGGTGCGCCTTGAGAATCTCGACAATGGATTTTTTCTCGAGCGGTTTCAGATAGACATAATCCGCGTTGATGGGGTCGGTCATGATGGTGGCCGGGTTCGAATTGATCAGCGTCACTTCGATACCTTCTTCGCGCAGGGAACGGGCCGCCTGAGAACCGGCGTAGTCAAATTCACACGCCTGACCAATAACGATGGGGCCAGAACCGATAATGAGAATCGAACGAATGGAAGAATCTTTGGGCATTACAGTGAGGAAAATGAATAATGAATTGCACGGCAAACCGTAACAACAAACAATCACTATTCCTGACCCCCTGAAACGTACTGGCCCGAAGCGAAAACAGGTTGGCACAGCGATCGGAATGCAGACCCGGGGCGAACCGTTTGGGTGCTTTCGAAGCCAATCTGTTTCGGTGTGGTCAAAAATCCCACAAAATTAGTGGATGCCGACGAATTCGGAAGAAAATTTTTAAATGTTTTTGCCGTTGTGCCGCTGATCCGCCCCACAACGGCAAAAACGCTATTTTTTGGTGATGAAAAGCAGGTCCTGGTAATCCACGGTGTTGGCGCGGCCGCACCAGTTCCCGAACTTGATGTCCTGGATGCCCAGCCCGAATCGGGCAAACGCTTCGCGGGCGTAGGTTTCGTCGAAGGCAATCATGCTTTCGGGCAAATCCTGCAAATACACCATCGTTTTGTCCGTGAACGGCGTCAGGTGACGTTCGTATTTATTTTTTCCGTCGGCGTTGAGTTTCCGGGATTCGTCGTTTAGCAGGAACATCGTGATGTAGCCCCGCGCTCCTTTTTTCAACACCCGCGAAATTTCGGCCAGATACCGCTCAAAATCCGCTTCGAGCATGTGCGTGAACACCGAATTGAGAATCACAAAATCGAAGGTCGATGACTCGAACGGAAACCGCAGTTCGTGGCCCTGCATGGTTCCCTTCGGGTTATACATTTTATTGTAAACGTTCAGGTGGTGAAAGTTGAAGTTCGGGAAGCGTTTGTGCACTTCCTTGGTACACCAGTCCACGCCTTCTTTCACGATCTCAATGCCGTCGTAACCGCCGGGAGTTTTCAGGTAGTCGGTCAGCGGAATCGCCAGCCGGCCAATGCCGCTACCCACGTCCAGAACACGGTCTGTCGGCTTCAGATTGCCCATTTCCCGGATGCGGTCAATCGTGAGTTTGCCCACCTTTTTGAAGTCACCATCCCCAATAAAGATCATGCGGGAGGGTGGGGTGAGGGCATCCCGTTCGCCGGTGATGATCTCCAGCTGGTCGATCACCGAAATCGGAATCACATTTTTTAAAGCCGTCTTTATTGAGTTGGGAATCAAGCTTTTCAGACCCATTATATGAATTGCTTTTGGTTTAAATAGCGGGCAAGTTAAACATTAAAGCCATTATTTTGTAAACTTATCCCCAATTTGACGTTTTGAAAGAAACAGATTTTATTCATCGGATACAACCGGTAACTAAACTTTTCAGGGAACATGATGATACGTCGACGGGCATGGATTTTGGTAGGGCTGGTGGGTCTGACGATGGCAGGCTGTTATAAATACGAGGAACGGGTCTGGCGGGCTCCTTCCAATCAAACCGGCGGCCCGGGCAGCGATCCCAACAATCCCGGTTCTCCGAACAACCCCGGAGCGGGCGGCCCCGGCACCTCGCCCATCACCGGTTTGCCGAACCCCCCGGGCCGGCCTTCCTACATTGACAACGGCTCGATCCGGCTGAGCATCGACCTGAACATGGGCGGGGCCATCACCTACCTGGCGGCTTCGGCCAACGGCCAGAACCTGGTGAACAACTGGGACTCGGGCCGGCAGATTCAGGCGTCGTTTTATTCGGGGCCCACACCTTTTGCGCCCAATGGCAAACAGCCGCATCCGGAATGGAAAGACCTGGGCTGGAACCCAATCATGTCGGGCGATGTGTTTGGCAACCGCTCCAAAGTGCTCGAAACGCGCAACGACGGCCGGGAGATTTACGTCAAAACCGCCCCCATGCTCTGGCCCAACGACAACGAACCGGCCGAATGCACGATTGAAACCTGGATTAAACTCGACCAGAATACTGTCAAGATTCGCCACCGGCTGAACAACAACCGCTCGGATACAAAGCAGTATTCGGCCAAACCGCAGGAGCTGCCCGCCATTTTTCTGAATGCGCCGTACCGGAACATCGTTTCCTACACCGGCACGCGCCCCTTCACCGGCGACGCCCTAACGAAAGCCACGAGCCAGACGGTCAACGAGATTTTCGGCGGAAAAGCCATGCTCTCGCCCGAAAACTGGATGGCGATGGTCAACAGTTCGGACTGGGGACTGGCGGTTTACAAACCCAATCATCAGTATTTTATCGGCGGCACCTTCGGCACTTCGCCGATTGGGGGCGAATTTGATTTTACGACGGGCTACATTACCCCTTCGGCTTACGAAGTGATCGACCACAACATTCAGTATGACTACGAATACACGCTGATTCTGGGTACGCTCGCCGAAATCCGGAAGTATGTGTATGACCAGCCCCGCCCAAAAACCGCCCCGGATTACCGCTTCGTGGCCGACCGGCAGTCGTGGTGGTATTACCTGGGGGCTGACCGCGGCTGGCCCATCAAAAACGAACTGGACATTCCGCTCGACAACGGGAGCTTCCTGCTGGCGGGGCCGAACGAAATGTGGCAGGCTGCCGACATGCCGAAGATTTACGTGCGGGCCGCGTTCAAAACCGACGCGACGCAGGCCCGGCTCCGGTGGCTGGCCCCCGGCGATCCCGAATTCGTTCCGGCCCACCTGGTTGATTTTCCGATCATCGGCGACGGCCAGTACCGGACCTACGAAATCGACATGACGAAAGTGCCGAACTGGAAAGGAACGATTATTGAACTGGGTTTTGAACCCGCGCTGGGCGAAAAAGGCGGAGCCGGGAAATTTGCCAAAATTCAGTCCATTTCATCCAAACCATAATTTCTCCTGCATGAAAACCGTAGTGATTGCGCTGGCAGCGTTTTGGCTGCTGAGCTACCGGTCGGCCTCCATCACGGAACGGCCCGATTTCAGGCGGTTTTTTGCCGACAAAAAGCTGAACGGTTCTTTTCTGCTTTACGATCCGCAGCGTGATCACTACACGGCCTACCAGTTTGAGCGCACCCGGCAGCGGTTTTTGCCCGCATCAACCTTCAAAATTCTGAACACGCTGATCGGGCTGGAAACCGGCGTACTGACGGACGAAAACACAGTGATGAAGTGGGACAGCGTCAACCACGAGGAGGAGGCCTGGAACCGCGACAACACCCTCGAAACCGCCTTTAAAGTATCGTGCGTCCCCTGTTACCAGGCCGTAGTCCGGAAGGTGGGCCTGAAACGGATGCAGGAATGGGTGGCAAAAACCGGCTACGGCAAAATGGACATCAACGCCGACAACCTGGACAAATTCTGGCTGGAAGGGAAATCCGCGATTTCGCAAGAAGAACAGCTCGACTTTTTGCGCCGGGTCCACGACGGCAGGGTGCCGTTCTCGAAACAGCATCTGGCGACCCTCAAAAAAATCATGCAGCTTGACGAAAAACCGGGCACGAAGCTCTACGGCAAAACCGGCTGGGCGGGCGGCAGTATCAACCCCCACATCGGCTGGTTTGTCGGTTACGTCGAAAAAGGCGACAACGTCTATTATTTCGCTACCAACATCGAAAGCCCCAAACCGGTGCCCGAAATCTTTGTTCCGGCCCGGCGGCAAATCACGGAAGCCATTCTGAAAGAGCTGGGAGCGCTGTAGGGAATGATGAGGTATGAATGATGAACGATGAATGGTAACAAGCGTCAGCCCATTCATCGTTCATCATTCATACCTCATCATTAAGCTTTCATCATGCCAAAAACGGCCTGTTCATCATCAGAATGCCGAGCAGGGCAAATCCCCGGATGACATCAACGGTTTGGATTCAGTCGGCTTTGGCAACGGGTTGAGCCCGTTCGCTGGCCGGCAGTGATTCGAGGGTAAGAGTGGCATCCATGTACGGCGGGCGACGGGGTTAAAAGGGATTGTTTTGATTTGTACAGACCAGAGAATAAGTTTACTACCAAATACCGAAACCAAACACAGACAGAACGGCGGTTATTTTGGTTATGTACTCGTAATGTAGACGGTTATGGCCTGAAAATCAAACCGTTTTAGGTTGCGGACTTCCAACAGTTGCACGATTTACAAATGAAAAAAGCTTTGTTTTTGCTCGCACTGCTAACCGGTCTCGGCGTTTCGCGGTCGAGCCTGGCGCAAAAAAATGTCAAGTTGCAGGGCAACATCAGCGGTCTTGGCACCACCATGATTTACCTCAAAAAAACCGATAATTCGAACAGCCGCCCGGTCGTTGTCGATTCCACCCGATCGGTCGATGGCAAGTTTGCGTTTAGCCGCAGCATTCCCGAAATCGATTTTTACAACGTGGTAGCGGCCGGTTTGCCAGGGCAGGTGCAGTTCATCTGGGACGGTGATCTGACGCTCGAAGGTTCGCGCGATCTGTTCCGGGAATCGGAAATCAAAGGGTCTCCGCTGACCGCCAGCTGGCTGAAATTTCAGAACGAAGTGGACCGGCCTTACCGGGATGTGCTGATGGATCTCTACAACGACCGCCAGCGGGCCACCAGCGACACGGCCATTGCCAACCGCGTCGCCCGGGAAGAAAAACGCTTGAAGCAGGAGCAAATTCAGAAAGTGGCCCAGCAGATCCGGACCAACCCGGATTCCCAACTGAGCCTGTACTTACTGAACTGGTACTGGAATCAGTTTCCGAAAGCCGAAGCCCGCACGATGTACGACAAACTGAGCAGTTCGTTCAAAAGCCACACGCTGGCCAAACGCCTGCAGAATCAGCTGAGGTAAAAGGCGGTTTTTACCCCCGGTTTTTTAAAATTTGTGTGATACCAAAGACTTTTGGTACTTTCGATCAGCTCTACTCATTTCCCCTGATCCAATGGCACAGCAACCGAGCAAGGCAATTCAGCAGTTACACCAGAAAGCCCAACTCCTGAAAGAGGCATTCGAAAAAGCGCAGAGTCATCGCTACTACTGGGAAAAGAAAACCAAACCGCTGCTCGACCGGGTTTTAAACGAGATCAAAAACGAAACGGCCCTGGTCTGCACGTATCAGGAAGTCAGCCCGGAGTCCGTGCGGTTTACGATCAGCGACGAGCAGGGGAAGGAAGCGGGTGTGCTAACGTTTATTTTAATGCACGACAGCCGGGTCGCCATCGATATGAGCTATTACCTGAGGGCCTATCATCCCGAAAGAAACGTTCAGAATTTCTTTAACCTGAATAATCTGGAACCGGGTTTGGTCGACGAAGACCTTATTTATACGAGTGTCACCCGGTTTCTGGATGTAATTCTGGCCGATTATAGCGCCAAACCGGTTACGTTCAAGAACTTGACCACGCAGCCGGACAGGCAATACATCCGCATGAGTGCGCCGGGTAAGTAATAAGTCGCCAAGGAGCGGTTTTAGCGCCGGTTACGCCAGCGGAACGCCCGCTTCGGCGGCTTTCCGAATCACGTAGGCGCGGGCTTCGTCGTAGTCTTCCGGTGTGCGCAGGTGTTCGAGCAGAAACGGGGTTTCCTGCGGCAGAGCCGTCACATTCCGGATGTAGGCGATGTAGTCGAGTGCCCCGCGTCCCGGCATGGTTTCGGCGAAATGAACGTCTTTGCCGTGGACGTCTTTGGCGTGAACCGACACAATCCAGCGGCCCAGCTTCCGGAACGTTTCGTTGATCAGGGCGGAGTTTTGGTAAAACCGCTCGGGCGTATTGACAATGTTGGCGATGTCGATGTGGGCCGCAAACGCCGGGCGGTCGATGGCTTTGATGAATTTCAGGTACGAATCCGGTCCGTCGGGCCAACTCCAGCCCATCATTTCCAGCGCAAACCGGGCCTTCTTGGGCTTGACGGCATCGATGACTTTCCGGCAGTTTTCAACCGTCGCGTCGAAATAGTCTTTCGTCAGATTGCGGGCATCCGGCCCATCCCATTGGTTCGGATTGTACGAACCGCCGATGTTGACGCAGGTCAGGGCGCCCACTGCGTCGGCCAGCGCCAGCCGCTCCGTCACGTAGCTCATGTTTTTAGCCCGCTTGCTGGCATCCTGCTCCAGCATATTCACCCAAGCTCCCACTTCGGCGATAAGCACATTCTGGGCGGCAAAGGCTTTCCGAATGGCTTCAATCCGGGTCGTATCGTTCAGGGTAACCATCGGTACGTAAGCCGAACTGTACTGCAACCGGCGGTGTTCCCGCGCCAGTTCCTCCGGATCGTCGCTTTTCAGGAAGATCGGCCCGCCCAGCCGCAGCGGTTTTTGGGCGGTTTTCAAAACCGGGCCGTTCGGAATCGCCAGGCTGCCCGCCAGCAGGGAAGAGGACTGGATAAATGCGCGCCGGGAGACGGTTTTCATGACGTTTCAGGAAAGGGTTAGTGACCGACAAATTACGCCAAAAACCGAAACGCACAACGCCCGAAACACGTTCCGACGGAATCAGGCGACGGTTTCCAGGGCCGCCGGCCTGATGACCATGCGGCTCGGCAGGAATGAATTGGTGTCGAAGGAAACACCCGTTTCCGTTGCTTTGGCAATTCGGCGGTTGTTTTTTGGCGTGCCGAACCAGCCGTTCGCAGCCTTCCGGCCGGTAAAACAACAATCGGTACAGCCATCGTGGGACATGGTTTTATCATAGATCGACTGGCGGGCAGAGGCAAGGTTGACTCACGGGAAGTGGCTGTACAGTATAACCTAATGGCGTCGGTTAACTAATCCGGCTCCAGTTCGTTTCGCCTTCCCGCTGCACGTCCACCTGATTCCGAACCGGTGCGTACTGGGGCAACACCAGCCCCGGGTCTTCTTCCAGAATCCGCTGGGCCGACTCGCGGGCGGCTGTCAGAATGGCCCCGTCTTTGGCCAGATCGGCCAGCACCAGGTCGGCAATGCCGCTTTGCTGCGTGCCCGAAAGATCACCGGGACCCCGGAGTTGCAAATCCACGTCGGCAATTTCAAAACCGTTGTTGGTTTTCACCAGCGTTTCGATGCGCATGCGCGTTTCCTTGCTCAGTTTATAACCGGTCATCAGCACACAGTACGACTGCTCGGCCCCCCGCCCCACGCGCCCCCGCAACTGGTGCAACTGGGCCAGCCCGAAGCGCTCGGCACTTTCAACCACCATCACGCTGGCGTTCGGCACGTTAACGCCCACCTCGATCACCGTCGTGGCCACCATAATTTTGGTTTCCGCCTTCACAAACCGCTCCATTTCAAAATCCTTGTCGTACCCCGTCATCCGGCCGTGCAGAACACCGATCGGGTGATTCGGAAACGCCCGGACAATGCTTTCGTAGCCGTCCATCAGATCCTTGAAATCCAGTTTTTCGGACTCCTCAATCAGCGGATACACCACGTATACCTGCCGTCCCTGCTCGATCTGCTGCCGCATAAACCCGAAAACCTCCAGCCGGTGCGTATCGTAGCGGTGTACGGTTTTGATCGGTTTCCGTCCCGCCGGAAGTTCATCAATCACCGAGAGGTCCAGGTTGCCATACAGCGTCATCGCCAGCGTCCGCGGAATGGGTGTGGCCGTCATCACCATCATGTGCGGGTAAATGTCCTGGTTTTTGTTCCAGAGCCGGGCGCGCTGGGCCACGCCAAACCGGTGCTGCTCGTCGATGATGCACAGGCCGAGGTTTTTGAACTGGACCACATCTTCCAGCAGCGCGTGCGTGCCGACGATGATGTGCATCATGCCGCTCTGCAACTGCTCGTGGATGATCCGGCGGCCTTTCGTGCGGGTCGAACCGGTGAGCCGCCCGATGGTCAGCCCGAGTTGATCGGCAAAAACTTTCAGGCCGTAATAATGCTGGTCGGCTAGAATTTCGGTGGGAGCCATGATGCAGGCCTGCGCCCCGTTGTCGATCGCCATCAGCATCGCGATAAACGCCACGATGGTTTTGCCGCTGCCCACATCGCCCTGCAACAGGCGGTTCATCTGCCTGCCGCTGACCAGATCCGTATGAATTTCACGCAACACCCGCTTCTGGGCACCGGTCAGGTCAAACGGCATGAACTCCTTGTAAAACCGGGTCAGCAGACTCATGCTCCGGAATACCTGTCCGGGGTATTCGGTTTTGTGAACGAGCTTGTTTTTGATCAGTCGTAATTGGTTGTAAAACAGCTCTTCAAACTTCAGCCGCCGTTCGGCCTGTTTCAGCCAGGCCTGGCTGCGGGGCAGGTGGATGTTCTCAATGGCGTCGGCTTTCGGAATCAGCCGGTATTGTTCGAGCAGCGAATCGGGCAGCGTTTCGTGAATGTGCGGATACGCCACTTCGAGCAGCTGGCGGATGGTGCGGGCAATCAGTTTGCTGTCCACGCGCATTCGGCGCAGCTTCTCGGTCAGGTTGTAAACGGGCTGAAACGTGTTGTTCTGCTCGCTCTCCGGCGTCACCGGGTCCAGTTCCGGGTGGGTGATGCTGTAGGTGCTGCCAAAGGCGATGGCTTTGCCGTAGGCGACGTATTCGGCTCCGGGCCGCAGAAATTTTTCAAAGTGCGTAATGCCCTGAAACCAAACCAGATCCATCGAACCCGTATGGTCCGTAAACGTCGCCACCAGTCGCTTTTTAGGGCCTTCGCCCACCACCGTCCAGTCCCGGACCCGCCCGATGACCTGAACGGCCGGCAGTACATCCGACAACTCGGCGATGGTATAAAACCGGGTGCGGTCTTCGTGTCGGAACGGGTAATACTGGAGCAGGTCCCGGTAGGTGAAAATATTGAGTTCGGTATTGAACAACAACGCCCGCTGGGGACCGACTCCTTTTAAATATTCAATTTTTGTATCGAAAAACGTGATGCGCTCCGTCATACCGCTGTTTGTAGAACAATTTCGTTGGCGCGTAATCGTTTTGTTGCCAGGTTCTGTAAGGAATCAAAGCTACAAATTTTTGTAAAAGATACGGTTTTTCGGCTCAATTGATACCGATCAGGGGGCTGAATTCAGAATTGTCAGACGTTTATCTCCGAAATTGTATGGGCTGTTCTTGTATTTTTTTAGACAATGGCTTGCTTTTTGTAAGAGTTGAGCTGGGATAGCATGTGGTCTATGGCTCAACGTAATACTCTTCTTTTATTCTTATTTCTGCTCGGTTTAAACCGCTGGGCATCCGCTTCTCACATTGTGGGTGGCAACGTCCGGCTGGCGGCTAAAGCGACAGGCGGGCAGTATACGTTGTCACTGGATTTGTTCATCGACGAACAGAACAGCCGCGCGGGCGACATCAAGCCGACCGTGAAACTGGCGATCTACCGCCGGAGAGACAACCTGAAAATGGGCGAGTTCGAGCTGGCGCTGCTCAGCCAGAAAGCGCTGGCGGTTTCCAACCAGGCGTGTGCCCAGCTCCGGCCCCTCAAACTCGGCGAAGTGATTTACAGCAAAGATATTGAGCTGGACCCGGACCGTTTCGACGATCCGGGCGGTTATTACGTGGTCCACGGGGTTTGCTGCCGCAGCGGAGCCATCGATAACATCACGCTGGCCGACGAATCCGGCATGGTTTTTTACCTGGATTTTCCGGCGATAAAAACCGTCCGTAACTCGTCGCCAACTTTTTCGGTGCCGACGGGCGAATACGCCTGCAAAGGCCAGCCGTTTACGTTCAGTTTCAAAGCGACCGATGCCGACGGCGATCAGCTCAAATACTCGCTGGTGACGCCCTACAAAGGCTTTACGAATCAGGGTGTTGCGTTTGATAATCAGGCTAGTACGAGCTATCCGACGGTGGTCTGGAAACCGGGCTTCGGCGCTGAAAATGCCGTTCCGGGCACTCCCGGTCTCCGCGTCGATGCCGGATCGGGCCAGCTCACCGTCACGGCCAGCCAGATCGGGCTGTTTGCCTTTGCGGTTTTGTGCGAAGAATTTCGGGATGGCAAACGGATCGGTTCGGTCCGGCGCGACTTTCAGCTGGCCGTGGTCGATTGCCCGACCAACACGCCCCCGGCTCCCATGATCGCCCTGGAAAAAGCCCCCGTAAACGCCCAGATTGGCAAGGCCGCCAACGGCGGTGTCACGAGTGTCTCCGCCTGCGAAGGGCAAACGATTACGCTAAAAACCGAGTCGTCGCCGAACTGGTCGTTTCAGTGGCAGCGCGACGGGCAGGATCTGGAGGGCGACACCACCGCCAGTTTAGTGGTCAACGAATCCGGGGAGTACGGCGTTATCAAGAAATTTCGGAACACCTGCGGCAAGCCCAGCCCGGCCCAGACCAGCGTTAAAGTCGATCTGTTGGAAGCCGAAAAAATCAAGCTGACGGCCAGTGGCCCCACCTCGTTCTGCGATGGAAAATCCGTTATTCTGAAGGCGCCTGAAGGTAATTTTACTTACGCCTGGTTCAAAGACGATCGCGCGATACCGGGTAGCCTGGAATCCTTTTACCAACCCCACGAAACCGGCGAATACAAAGTCCAGATTTTCAGCGCCGTTACGGGTTGTACGGTCACCGACAGTGTTCAGGTCCGGGTTCATGCCAAACCGCTGGCTACCGTTCAGAAACCGGCGCTGACGACGGCTTGTTCGGGCGATACCCTTCGGCTGAATGCCCCGGCTCAACCGGCTTACCGCTACCAGTGGTCGAATACCGGAACCGTTCTTGAGCGGGAAACCGGAGCCACCCTGGCCGTGACGCAGGCCGGGCATTACGTCCTGACCGTGACCGACACCAACCAGTGCCAGTCGGTGTCCGATGCGGTTTTGCTTCAGTTTAAAACCGCCCCAACCGTCTCGATGGCCCCGCTGCCGGCCATTTGCGAGAACGCGAAGGAAGGCTTGACGCTGAGTGCCACACCCGGTGGCGGAACCTTTGCGGGCGTCGGACGGGCGGCTGGTGCCGTCACTGCCGCCGAATTTAATCCGGCCCAAACGGGTCCGGGGCAGTTTGTCATTACGTACACCCTGACGGAATCGGGAAACACCTGTCCCGGCCGGGCGCAGCAAACGGTGGCGGTTTTGCCCGCTCCTGCGATTGCGGTTTCCGACGCAACCGTCCGGCGGGGTAGCGAGGTGCAGTTGAACCGCAACAGCGTCGATACGCTCAGCTATTACTGGACCCCGTCGGTGGGCCTAAGCAGCCCGGTGGCGGCCCAGCCCTTTGCCAGTCCCGACACCACGACGACGTACCTGGTTCGGGCGACCACGCCACAGGGTTGCGAGTTTACCACCCGCTTGACCGTGACGGTGGTTACGGCCCTTTTTATTCCGGATGCGTTTACGCCCAACAACGATGGTCTGAACGACAATTGGGTGATTCGGGGGATCAACGAGTATCCGGATTGTACGGTAGAGGTGTATAACCGCTGGGGAAACCCGGTTTTTGTCTCAAGGGGCTATTCCCAACCCTGGGATGGCCGCAGCGAGGGCCAGGATTTGCCCCCGGCCGTTTACCAGTACGTCATCAAGCCCGGTGGTTCGCAACCGCACCGCAGCGGCAGCTTAGTCCTTACCCGTTAAAATCGACCACGCCTACCGTTCTTGCGGATCGGGGGCGGTTTTTAGTCCGCATGGAGTATGACCGGTGGGCAGCCGGTTTTCGCCGTGGTGGTTCGGCATTGGACCCGTCCAATTGTTTAGATGTTCTTCAACAGATTGGTCTTTTCCTATTATATGGGCTTCGGAATTGGCGTAGAATGGCGAATTTTGGCCATTCTTGTGAACAAAAGCTGGATCGCATGGAAACAGGCTCTACAAAACCGGGTACCCAACCCATCATTTTGCTGGTAGATGACGATGAAGAAGACCGGATGCTGATGCGAATGGCGCTGGAGTCGATGGAGTTGTCCGCACCCATTCAGGAGTTTGGCAGCGGAAACCAGTTATTGACCTACATGGAGCAGGCCCCCCACAAAACCGCCGATTCGTGGATTGTTATTCTGGACAAATACATGCCTGGTCTGAGCGGCTTTGATACGCTCCGGCAGCTGAAAGAAAATCCGGCCTGGCAGCGCATTCCGGTGGTTTTGTTTGTAAACACCCAAAACGATGGCGAAATGGAGTTATGCATGGCTCTGGGCGCGACGGTTTGTATTAACAAGCCTCTGTATTTCGAGGGCATCAAGGCCCTGATGCGGGAAGTTTATCAACACTGGCTGGAGTCGGTTTCCAGTCCGTCGGCCAATCAGTAGTTAGTTCTCCAATAGCCGCACTTCGACCCGCCGGTTTTTCTGTTTATTCTCCTCCGAATCATTGGCCGCAATCGGGAGCGTCTGGCCGTAACCCCGGAAGCGCAGGCGGTTTGCGGCAATTCCCTGGGTCATCAGGTAGGTGGTAATGACCCGCGCCCGGTTTTCCGAAAGCGCCAGGTTCAGGCGCGGATCGCCGACGTTATCGGTATGACCCGAAATTTCAATCTTCAGTTCAGGGCGGCTTTTCAGTAAACCCACCAGCTGGTTCAACTGCGGGTACGATTCCGGACGCAGCAAATAACTGCTCTGATCGAAGTAAACGTTGTTGAGCGTCACGGTTTTGCCCGTTGCCAAGGTCGATAAATCGGTATTGATCGGAGCCGGGGAGCGCGGTGGGGCCGGTTTTTCGGCTAATTTATCCGGCGAAACCGCCTTTGGTGGGCCAGTGGTTGTGGCGGGTGCTGTTGCAGGGACGGGCGCTTCGGCTATTGGCGGGGCCGTCGTTGGGGCCGGAGCGGTTTCAACGGGCGGGGTGGTAGTTAGTGGCGCGGGCTCCGTCGCGGGCGGTTCCTGAGCCGCTACCGGGTTTCGGACCCGCTGAAGCGGAATGGTGATGTCGTGCTGCTCCTTGACATCGACGGTGTACTCGTACGGCTGATACCCGGCGGTTTCAACAATGAACCGGATTTTCTGCCCGAATTCGGCCAGAAACGTAAACCGTCCTTCGCGCGGTGGGCCGGTCATAATCACCCGTTTTCCGTCAAATTCCTGGATTTGTACATTGAGCCGCTGCCGGATCAATTGTTTGGTATCGTAATCGATCACGGTGACATTGACGGGCGATTCCGACGAAATTTCCCGATTCATTTCCAGCACAATGGTTTGCCGGGCCTGATTCGGGTCAACGACCCGTTCGAGTCGGAGCACTTTCTGGGTGGGGCGATACCCCGTATGCGTGGCATCGAGTCGGTAAACGCCACCGGCGGGCAAGGCCACCGTGTAAGAACCCGACTGGAGCGTACCCCGCTGAACCTTTCGGGTTTTTTCGTTGGTGATGGTCAGCGTGGCCGGGAGGGCCCGCCCGTTGCGGTCTTTGGTTTCAATCCGGATGGTGTATTCTTCCACCGGAATCGGTTGCCCGAGGCAAATTCCGGCCTGCACAACTGAAATCAGCAAAACCGCCAAAGCTTTTAAATACCTCATCTCGCTTCCTGACTACGGTTTCCGACGCAGGCTTGCCAGCGCCAGTCCGGCGTAAATATCGGCCCCGCGCGGGCGCAATTTGTTTGAATTACTACCAATCATGCCGAACAGGTTGTCGGTTCCCAGAAAAACCGGGCCGATTCGGATGGAGGCACCCGCAACAAAGGAATTGTTAATCAGCGTGAGCGGAACCGCCACACCAAAGGCCGAGGTTTCGAGCCGGGGCGACACCGAAACAAGCGAGGGCTGCCGAATGGCAATGGCGTCTTTAGCCCGCATATCCTGGAGCAGGGTGCCGGTCAGGTAAAAACCGCTGCCGAGGTGAACATCGGCGTTGACCGAAAGCGCCGTTGGCAAACCCGACGTAAACTGCCCGCTGTTGTTGGCTTCGGTCAGGTTGAGCTTGTCGCGAAGAACGTTGGCAATGTCTTCGCTGCCACTTACTTCGTTAAAGTCATCCGAGGTAAACCGCTGGTTCGTCGTGTTGATCGAATACTGCTGTACATAGCGGGAGTTGCGGTAGCGAACGGCGCCCAGATCCGTCAGGGCGACGCCGACACGGAGCGCGTACCGATCGGAGTCGTCGGATTTTAACTGGTAGGAAAGACCAATATCAGCGCCCCAGCCCCGGCCGGGGTTGTTACCATCGAAAAACTGACGGACGGAAACCGAGCGGTTCTGATCCTGTAAATAAGTAGTGTAGCCCAGTTCGGCGTTGATCTGATCGACCTGCAGGTAATAGTTGTTCACACCGGCGGTGTCGGCCAGGACCCGGTAGGAAAGACCGTTGTTTTTCAGAAAACCGGCCGTAATGCCCTGGAGTCGTTTTACGGTAACGCCCAGCGAAAGTTGCTGATAGTCGTCCTGAAGAATGGCGGCTGCCAGCGTCAGGCCCACTTCCGCGTAGGTATTCGTGTTGATGGTGACCTGGTTATCGCGGCTCGGAATGTTGTAGAGCCGTTCGTCCTGCAAGCCCGCCCGCACCACCGACAGCAGCGATTCGGATGCCTTGTTGAATTGGGCAGCGGCCCGCAGCCGCGTGGTCAGTCCGACGGCCAGACCGTCGCCCAGCCGTAGCAGGAGCGAAGGGCCGCGCAGATCGGTCCAGGCCGTGCCGGATTTGGATTTGCCGTTGGCGGTTTCGCCCAGATAATCGGGCTGGAACAGAACCGTCCCATCGGATAGTTTATAGGAATCGGGAACCCGTTTCAGAACGAGCGAGGTCAGCGAAAACGGAGCCTGGTACCGGAAGTAGTCGTTGTTGAGGTGGGCATTTCCGGCGCCGAGATTCAGGTAAAAGCCGTATTTCGAGTCCGCAGCAAAAGCCGGGTTGAGGTAAGTGCTCTGCGTACCCCCGTACGGACTGGGCGCTACGCCCAGAAAATTCTGAGCCACCACCGACGACGAAAAAAGACAAAATAGCAGTACAAAACGCATCAGCTTACGAATGATGGATTACGGATGATGAACGATGAATGCGATTGCGTCAGCTCATCCATCGTTCATCATCCATCATTCTTTAAACGCCTTCTGCTTCGACTTGTTTTACTTCGGGGACTAATCGTGTCAGGAGATTTTCGATACCGGCTTTCAGCGTGAGCGTTGAGGAGGGGCAGCCGCTGCACGAACCTTGCAGCAACACTTTGACCGTTCCGCCCTCCGTATCAAAGGAATGGAAACTGATGGCCCCGCCGTCGGATTCAACCGCCGGGCGGATATACTGGTCAAGAACGGCTTTAATTTTCTGCACCGTCGGCGAGTCGGCTTCCACCTTGGTCGTGTTGGCGTCGATCGTCTGCTGGGCAAAAACCGGCTTTTGGTCGTTGAAAAACGAGCGGATGAAGTCCTTCACTTCAAACAGAACGTCTTCCCACTCGGTTTCGTCGTCTTTGGTAACCGTGACGAAATTGCTGGCGATGAAAATCCGTTTCACAAAATCGAAGCCGAACAGGGCCACCACCAGGGGCGATGATTTGCCGTTGAGCAGTGCTTCCGAAGCGTCGGCGTAGTCGAACGAAAGTCCTTCGGGCGTCAGCGGAAAGTTCACTACGAACTTCATCGAGTTGGGATTCGGGCTGCTTTCGGTATAAAGCGAGAGTGCGGGATACAGTGTCGTTGTCATTGGTTTACAAATTCAGGGTGAGTCAGAACCGGTAAGGAAGAAACAGCAGCCTGCCACGATTAGTTTGCAGAAACGAAAAAACCTGTCTGGCTCCGCCAAACAGGTTTTTATCGCCGGGTTATCCGTACGAATAAACCGGAAAACTTATTCTGCCGCTACGGTTTCAACCGGAGCCACTTCCACGGCTGACGGACCGGCAGCGATGATGCTGACGAACGAACGGCCGCCTTTGCCTTTGCGGAAATGAACCTGGCCATCGACCAGCGCAAACAGCGTGTGGTCTTTACCGATACCGACGTTTTTGTCGGGGTGATGCTGGGTGCCACGCTGACGAACGATGATGTTGCCGGCAATGGCGGACTGGCCACCGAACAGTTTCACGCCCAGGCGCTTGCTGATCGAATCCCGGCCGTTCTTGGAACTACCTACACCTTTCTTGTGTGCCATTTTTTAGAAAGTTTACGGTTTACGGTTTACGGTTTACAGTTTATGGTTGGCTATTACATTCGGGACAAGCGCGTGTCAACCAACCGAAAACCGTATACGATCTACCGAAAACGATTTATACTGTGATGTCTTCGATTAATACTTTGGTCAAATACTGACGGTGGCCGTTTTTCTTTTTGTAGCCTTTCCGACGTTTCTTTTTAAAGACGATGACTTTTTCGCCTTTCAGGTGTTCCAGAATTTTACCGGAAACCTGGGCGCCAGCGACGGTCGGGGCACCTACCGAAACAGTACCGCCATTGTCGACAAGTAAAACCTTGTCGAACACAAGTGCAGCGTCCGTGTCGCCTTCCAACCGGTGGGTGTAGACGTAACGGCCCTTCTCAACTTTAAATTGCTGCCCTGCGATCTCTACGATTGCGTACATGATTGATACAGAAAATGTTGTTTCTCAGAAATGAGGTGCAAATATAGAAGTTTTTGTTTGAAAAAAGAAACCAGAACCTTCTATTCCTCAGAAATGTTTCCTTAGCAGGAAACGCACTGGTTTTATGTCAGTTAGCACGGATTTTGCACAGATTTCCGGGCAGAGCGGTTTTTCAGCCCGTAGGAATGAAAAACCGCTGGGTACCTGGCCGAAAGCAAGCAATGGGTTTCGGCGGTGTATTCTCCTACGGTGAGATGTTTCGGATTGATAACAACTGAAGTATGAAAGCATGGATAAGTTTGCTTGCTGTGCTGATGAGTACGGCGGCAGCCACGTTTGCGCCGTCCTCCCGTTTCGACGAAAAGAAAGTATACACCATCGGTGATGCCGTACAGGATTTTAAGTTAAAAAACGTCGACGGCCGCCTGGTTTCGCTGGCCGATTACAAAAACGGCAAAGGGGTTATTCTGATCTTTACGACCAATCACTGTCCCTTTTCGAAAATCTACGAAGAACGGATCATCGCGCTCGACCGCAAATACGCCCCGCTGGGCTTTCCGGTGGTGGCCATCCAGCCCAACGACCCGACGGCGTATACCGAAGATTCGTTTGAGAACATGAAAAACCGGGCGCAGGAAAAGAATTATCCCTTTCCGTATTTGTGGGACGACTCCCAGAGTGTGGCTAAAGTATTCGGCGCGACCCGCACTCCGGAAGTATTCGTCCTGAAACACGTCGGCGACCGCTTCACGGTGGAATACACCGGCGCCCTTGACGATAATCCGCAAAATGCTGCGGGGGTGAAAAGACGGTACGTGGAAGATGCCGTCAGTAATGTGCTGTCCGGTCGGCCGGTTGTCACCACCACCACGCGCGCCATCGGTTGCGCCATCAAATGGAAAAGCGTTTAAAGGGAATGATGCGCTAAGACGGGGCCGCCCGCGCGGTGATGAACGATGAATGGGCTGACGCCTGTAGCTCATCAGGCGTCTTTGGCACTGGTTTTGTCAATTGCCTTTTCATAAACCAATCAATCAGTACTCTTATGAAAAAGGTGATAATGACGTTCAAACAGATTCGTATCCTGGCTGCGGCCGCTTTGGTAGTGGCTTCGTTGGGGCTGACGTCTTGTCAGAATGATGGAAAAAATGAATCCCGGACCGAAGATGCGGTGGAAAATACCGGTGAAGCGGTGGAAGCCGACGCGGAGAAAGCCGGTGATAAAATAGAGGCCGAAAGCAATGAAGCAGCGGCCGATTTCCGGGAAGAACGCGATAAAGCCGTTGCCAACATCAAGGAAGAGCAACGTAAACTCGACGCCCGGATTGATGAATTACAGGCCGATATCAAGCGGGAAGGCGCTGAAGCAAAAGCCAAATCGCGCGAAAAACTGGCGGATCTGGAACAGGAACGCAAGGAACTGGGACAGGATCTGGAAGATGCCCAGAACGCTACGGCAGCCGCCTGGAAAGACGTGAAGAAAGGATTTAAACAAGCGGGCAAAAGCATCGGTGATGCGTTCGACAAAGCCGGTGAAAAGCTCGATAACGACGGCAATTAGTACGTAGTTTTCAGTTAGGTAGTTCCAAAGCCGCTCCAACACCCCTGATTTGGAGCGGCTTTGTTTTGTGGAAAAATGTCTACAATCTTGTTGGCGTAGCTAAACAATCCAGCGCGGGAAGCCGCTGACCTGCCGGGCGGTTTTCAAGAACCGCAAAAAATAAAACCGGGAAACGTTTTCAAAAACCACCGCTACGGTCGGCCCCGTTGAAACGTGATTTCGGTCACCAAACCGATCGCGCTGATGCGCAGGGCTACGGAACGGCTGTTGGTTTTGACTTTTGGGTCCTGACAATGAGGGCCTTTTTCAAGGAAATAGATGTAAAATTTCTGATTCCGGTCGTCGAGTTGCTCGCTGTCCGGTCGACCCAGAATTTTGCCGATCTCATTGGCCGACTGGCCTTTCACCTCCTGCCGAACGGCCTTAAAATCGTCCAGCAGCAACAGCCGGCTACCCCGACAGCCACCCCGATCCGCCCGCCATTTCACCAGATCCAGATTCCCCAGCCGGTCGGGCGGTGCCGAACAATTTTGAATGAATAAGGAACTGTGAACCATGAAGGCTGAAAAAAGGAAGTGACGCAACCGGGGCAATAAACGCCCGGACAAGTGTTCATTATTCATGCGTTCACTATTCATTATAAAGCGTTTGCAGCAACACCTGCCCGACGGCTTTAAGCGTTCCGCGGTCGATGTTTTCCAGCCCGTCGCCGGTGGTGTGCCAGTCTTCAAAGAAGCTGCCGGAGCCAACGTGCAGGTGAATAATGTCGATCATCGGGATTTTGCCGACCCGGTTTACGGGCAAATGGTCGTCGGTGATGGCCGGACCTGACTGGCCGGTGTCGACAAAAAACTGGTTGTAGCCGATCTGGCTGGCCGTTTCCCAGACCTTATTGGCCACCGTGGGCGCATACTGCATCGAGTGGCCTTCCTTCAGGAAAGTTGCTCCTTTGGCACCCACCATGTCCAGCAAAATACCGTAATAGGCGGTGTAACCCGGTTTATGCTTGTTGGCGGCCCAGTACTGCGAACCCAGGCAAAAACCGCCGTATTCGTCGCGGGCCAGCTCGGAATTGCCCCAATCCTCCGCGTCGAAGAAAATCAGGTCGATGCCGACCTCCGGTTTGGTGCCGGATTGCTGAATACTCCGGGCCAGTTCGAGCAACACGGCTACTCCGCTGGCCCCGTCGTTGGCACCCAGCACGGGTTTGGTCCGGGCCGAGCTGGTGCTGTCCTGATCCGCAAACGGGCGGGAATCCCAGTGCGAAGCCAGCATGATGCGCTTGGTGGCCTGGGGGTTGATGCTGCCGATGATGTTCCGGGAATTCAGTTTGAGATTATCGTAGGTCGTGGCCGTGAAGTTCTGAACGGTTACTTCGCAGCCGAAGGCTTTCAGGGCGGCAATCAGGTAATCCCCGCAGCGCCGGTGGGCGTCCGTATTCGGCACCCGTGGACCAAATGCGACCTGCTTGGCCACGTAGGCGTAGGCAGAATCGGCATTGAAAGACGGTGCCGTAACGGTTTTGACCTCGGCGGCCTGGTTTTCCTGCTGATCCTGCTTTTTGCTTTTGCAGGCACTGACAGTGACAACCGCAACCAGGCAAATAAGAATAAGTGTTCGGTTCAGGTGCATGGTTTATCCTCTAGATTACTCTTCGTAAGCCCAGTCGATCCGGTGCTTCATGTCTTTGATCGCCAGCCTCTGCGCCTTGAAATAGGAACGGACCTGATCCACTTTATCGTATTGCTTTTGTTCTTTGTATTCGCGGTATAAACTCAGCATTCCGTTCAAAACCGCATCACTGCTGTCGGTTTTTTCTTCGATCAGGCCCAGTACATCCTCCATAAACTTGACGAAAGAACCGGTCAGCAGGTTAAACACGTCTTCGCCCAGGGCCGACGCCGGAAGCTGGTTGAGATACAGCATGTTGATGTATTTCAGCAGCGCAAACAACTGCGCAATACCAACCGCCGTGTTCAGATCGTCATTCAGGGCGCCGTAGAAATCGTCGACGGCTTTGCGAATTTCCTGCTGTTTTTTCTCGTCAATGGTGCCGTCCGCATCGGCCGTATACGACAACGTTTTGACAATTCGTAAACCGTTCGCCAGTCGTTTGTAGCCCTTCTGGGCGGCTTTGAGGGCTTCATTTGAAAAGTCGAGGGTGCTCCGGTAGTGCGACTGCAACATGAAAAACCGCACGGTCATCGGGCTGTAGGCCTGTTCGAGCAAATGGTGCGAACCCGCCACCAGCTCCGACGGCAGAAACGAATTACCCAGCGATTTCGACATTTTCTGCCCGTTCACCGTCAGCATGTTCGAATGCATCCAGTAGCGGGCCGGTTCATTGCCGTAAATGCTTTTGCCCTGCGCCATTTCGCATTCGTGGTGCGGGAATTTCAAATCCATGCCCCCGCCGTGAATATCGAACTGTTTGCCCAGATACTTGGTACTCATGCAGGTACACTCGAGGTGCCAGCCGGGAAAACCGTTGCTCCAGGGCGACGGCCACCGCATCAGGTGGTCGGGGGCGGCTTTTTTCCAGAGCGCAAAATCCAGCGGATTCCGCTTTTCCGACTGCCCGTCCAGGTCGCGGGTTTCGTTCAGCAGATCTTCCAGAACCCGCCCCGACAATTTGCCGTAATCACCACCCTGCTGGTTGTAGCGGGCGATGTCGAAATAAACCGACCCGTTCGACTCGTAGGCCAGGCCTTTGTCGATCAGCGTCCGCGTGGCTTCAATCTGCTCGACCATGTGGCCGGTGGCGGTGGGTTCGATGCTCGGCGAAAGCAGATTGAACATCGCCGTTACCGAATGAAAATCGTTTGTATACCGCTGCACAATTTCCATCGGCTCGATTTTCTCCAGCTTCGCCATCCGCCCGATTTTGTCCTCGCCCTCGTCGCCGTCGCCCACCAAATGCCCCACATCCGTAATGTTGCGGACATACCGCACCGTGTAGCCAATGTGCTTCAGGTAGCGAAACAGCGTGTCGAAGGTCAGAAACGTGCGGATATTGCCCAGGTGCACGTAGTTATAAACCGTCGGGCCGCAGACGTACAGCCCCACGTAGGGCGACCTAATGGGCTCGAACAGTTCTTTCCGGCGGGTAAGCGTATTGTATACCTTAAGCGGTTGTGTCGGTGTTGTCATTCTTCAATCAGTCGGTCCGCCGAAGCGGCTATTGGCAGCCACAAATCTACACAATGTTCGGCGGAAGTCAGCACGGTCTGCACAGCGGCAAATGCAGTAGTTTTCCTATCTTCGCACACGGTATCAACGCAAACGAACGCCGTTCGGTTGGCCGGATCAGTTATTTTTCACTTAGTATAGTGCCGTATGCAACTCGTCGAAGTTGGTGAAAATCCCGCTTATCAGAAAGAATTTTTACAGATGCCGGTTCGGTTATACCGGAATAATCCGTGCTGGATCCGGCCACTCGACAACGACATCGAAGAGGTTTTCAATCCGGCCAAAAACAAGTTCTTTCAACACGGCGATTGCATCCGCTGGCTGCTGCTCGACGATCAGCGGCAATCCATTGGCCGGATTGCCGCTTTTGTCAACCGCGACACCGCCAACCGCAACAACGACCAGCCCACCGGTGGCCTGGGTTTTTTTGAATGCATCGACAACCAGCCGGCGGCTTTTCACCTGTTCGACGCGGCCAAAAGCTGGTTGCAGGGCCAGGGCATGGAAGCCATGGACGGCCCCGTCAATTTCGGGGAGCGCGATCGCTGGTGGGGCCTGCTGGTCAATGGGTTCGATAAAGAACCGACTTACGGAATGCCCTACACCCAGCCGTATTACGTTCCGTTTTTTGAAAATTACGGGTTTCAGGAGTATTTCCGGCAACTGACCTACCTGCTGCCCATGCGGGAAGACAAAGTGCGGGCGCTGATTCATCCGTCGGTTTTCGAACGCTCGGTCCGGACCCTGGAGGACCCGACCTACACGTTCCGGCACATCACCAAACGCGAACTCGAAAAATACGCGGACGATTTTCGCTCCATCTATAACAAAGCCTGGGCGCGTCACCTGAGCGTCGGGGAGATGTCGGCGGCCCAGGCGCGGTCGCTGATGCTGCGCATGAAACCGATTCTGGAAGAAGAACTCATCTGGTTTGGCTACCACAACAACGAACCCATCGCGTTCTTTATCGTGCTGCCCGAACTGAACCAGATTTTCAAGCACGTCAACGGCAAGCTGAACCTGATCGGCAAGCTGAAGTTTTTGTATCACAAGGTGATGAAAACCAACAAGAAAGCCTTTGGCGTAATTTTCGGCATTATTCCGGAGTACCAGGGCCGGGGCATCGAATCGGCCATTGCGCTGGCGTTCACGCGGGTGGCCTGGATACCGGGCTATCAATACGAAGAGCTGGAGCTGAACTGGGTGGGCGATTTCAATCCCAAAATGATGCGCTTTGCCCGGATGCTGGGCGGGGTTATTCACAAAGAACACAGCACCTACCGGTATCTTTTTGATCGGAGCCGGGAATTCAAACGGCACCCGGTCATTTGAAAAATCCAATATTTTGCGGACTTTTGGCCGTTCATTCATTCTCTTATCTCACATCCGGTTTATCAAAACCGCCTTTATCCAATCAGCATGAGTCTGTTAACCGTTGGTTCAGTGGCCTTCGATGCGCTGGAAACGCCTTTCGGCAAAACCGATAAAATCATTGGCGGAGCTGCCACCTACATTACGCTGTCCGCATCGTATTTCACGAATAAAAACAACCTGGTTGCGGTGGTCGGCGACGATTTTCCGCAGGAAATGATCGATATTCTGAAAGAGCACGGCGTTGACACGACGGGTCTGGAAGTCCGGCCGGGCGAGAAAACGTTTTTCTGGTCGGGAAAATACCACAACGACATGAACACGCGCGACACCGTGGATGTGCAGTTGAACGTGATGGGGACTTTCGACCCGGTTATTCCGGAACGGTACGGCGACTGCGAATTTCTGATGCTGGGCAATACCGCCCCGGCCATCCAGAAACTGGTGATCGAACGGCTGCCCAACCGCCCGAAACTGATCATGCTCGACACCATGAATTTCTGGATGGACAGCGCCTGGGATGATCTGATGGAGGTCATTAAGTTAGTGGATGTGCTGACCGTCAACGACGAGGAAGCGCGCCAGCTGTCCAAACAGTATTCGCTGGTGAAAGCCGCAGCCGCCATTCAGGCGATGGGTCCCAAAACCGTCATCATCAAAAAAGGCGAACACGGCGCGCTGCTTTTCCACGGCGACAGCATCTTCTTTGCCCCCGCTTTGCCGCTGGAAGAAGTCTTTGATCCCACCGGCGCGGGCGACACGTTTGCGGGCGGTTTCATCGGCTATCTGGCCAGCACCGGCGATGTGTCGTTCAGCAACATGAAACGCGGCATCATCTACGGTTCGGCGATGGCGTCGTTCTGCGTCGAAAAATTCGGGGCCGAACGGCTTTTCAACCTGACGCCGGAAGAAATCAACGAACGGGTCGCGAAATTTGTGCAGCTCTCGGCGTTTGAAATTCAGTAACGGACCTGCGGGCTTTAGCCCATAGTTTATCTTTTTGCTATTTTGGTCCTGATTACGGGCTAAAGTCCGCAGGTTCGTTACTTCTTCAGGACCTTGTTTGTAAACGTTCGGCCCCGCGCCGAAGTGCGAATGAGGTATAAACCGGGGGCCAGTTGGTCGGTTCCCAGATGCTGCTGATGTTCCCGGGCCGGGGTGTTCGCCGTCACTTCCTGAATGAGTTTGCCCTGGCTGTCCAGCAATTGAAAGGTCGCCGTGGTCGGTTTCTGGCTTTTCAGCAGAACCTGAAACCGGGTTTGGGAAGGGCTCGGAAAAACCGTAAGGTTCAAATCCTCTTCATCAACCCGCTCGTTGACGGCCGTCAGCAGGCCCCGCTCCAGCACGGGCTCGTAGGGCGGAATCGTTCCGGGCGTACTACCCGGTTTGTCGATCACCTGCGTCACCAGATCAAAAAGCGTGGTGCTGATCCGCTGCCCGTTGCGCCATTCTTCGGCCACCACCGCAAAATCATACAGGCCCGTCTGCGTCGGGGCGTCCCACGTCAACTGCCCGCTTTCCGCGTCGATTTTGAACGCACCCCGGCGGGTGACCTCGTTGGGGAAAACATAGTTGGCAAGCGGCTGGCTGCTCTGCTGGCATTCGGCCTTGCGAATCCGGACCAGGTAATGCGCGACGCTGTCGCCGTCGGTTTCGGTGGCCCGGAGATTATAAGTGGCTCTTTCGTTGACCGGAACAATCAGGCTGGCGGGCGTAGGGCCCTGAAAAACCGGCAGGCTGTTGGTCAGCGTGGTGGAAAACGTCGTTTCTAGGTAAAGCGGCTGCGTCAGCGCGTCCGGCAGGTTGGCGAGCGGGGAGCGGTTCGGAAGTTGGGTCGAAACGGTGTATGTTCCCGAACCGGTGCCGTTGTAGGTGTGCGTCACCTGATACCGGTTCAGGGCGGTGAGCCGGTCGAGTGGGGTGCGGCTCTGGCGGAACGCCTGGATCGTTCCGGAACCGTCGCCGGTACAGAGCGTCACAAAATCCGCCTGACTGGTGGCATTTTGACCACTCACTTCATTGGTGTAAATGTTGACCGTAAATTCAAACGTGAGCGAAGCCGAGGTCCGTTTAACCTGAATGTAACCGCCGAGCAGGTGCGTTCCGCAAACCGGAAAAGCAAAAACCGTCAACACCAGCGTAATGATCTTTTTCATAAGGTTGGAGCAAGGAAAGGATGGACTGATAAACACCGTTGATCATACTACTCTTGAAACGGAAAGCACAAATTTGTAGTATTACGAACGGCGACTATTCGCCCGAATTATTTGGCTGAGAACGAATGCTTTATACGCCCCAGCAAACCGCCGGTTTTGCCACCCAAAAGTTCCGGTTTTTGCGGACCGAACTGGACGACCACGTCCTGACGCTGACGCTCAATCGACCGGAGAAAAAAAACGCCCTCAACGCGGCTCTGCTGAACGAACTGGCTTTTGCCTTAACCTACGCGCATCAGGAAAAAGCCGTCTGGCTGGTGGTGCTGGCCGCTGCGGGCGATGTGTTTTGCGCCGGAATGGACTTGAAAAGCCTGTCGGCGGGCGAAGAAGCCGCGGAAACCGTACCCGCTCCCGCCGGTCCCGTGCGCCTGGGCGAGTTGCTGGCCGACCTGCAAAAACCGTGTCTGGCCCGGGTGCAGGGGGCGGTTTACGCGGGCGGTTTTTTGTTGCTCGGCGGCTGTACGCACGTGGTGGCGGCCGATACGGCCACGTTCAGCCTGCCGGAAGTAAAACGCGGCCTGTTTCCGTTTCAGGTGATGGCGAGTCTGCTCGAGATCATGCCCGCCCGCAAAGCGCTCGATTGGTGCCTGCGCGCCCGGACGTTGTCGGCCCCCGAAGCGCTGGAAACCGGGTTGGTGACGGAGGTGGTTTCGCCAGAGAATCTGGAGCAAGCCGTTCAGCAGTGGACGGACGAGCTCAAACAGTACGCGCCAACCGCCCTGCAAGCGGGTTTGCGGGCTTATCAGCAGCTAAAAAGTCTGCCGCCGGACCAGCACCAGGCGTTCCTGCACGACCAATTCCGGCAGATTCAGCAAACCGCCGACGCCAAAGAAGGCATGGCGGCTTTTCTGGAAAAACGATTGCCGAACTGGGGCCGGAATGCGGACTAAGCACTGACCTTAAAACTGCCTGGTTTCTGCGCGGCCAACCCTCCCGGGATTTGATAAAAAATGTTAAGCGTTTCGCGGGGATGATCGGCCGGTTTATCTTGCCGAAAAACGGCCATGCTTTTTCGGAAACTAACGCTTATTTTCCTGTTCTACCGGACGTTCTGGGTGTTCAGCAATGCGGTCACGCTGGCGTTGATCGGCGTCAGTGTGATCCGAATGGTCGATTACTTTTCGCTTTTTTTCGTTTATTTCTGCTGGTTCAAACTGTTTTCCGAAGGCGTGGTCTGGTACCTGACCCGCCGGCACTACCGGGCGCGGTTCTGGTTTTACCACAACCTGGGTTTGTCCGAAGCCGTCCTGTTCGGCGGAGCTTTTGTGCTGGACATTCTGATGGCCCTGTTCCTGATTTTTGGTGCGTATCATCTCCTGCTCCTGCTATGAATCCTCACCCTGCGGTGCTGGAAGCCGACGGCATCTGGCTGGCATTCGGCGGCCGAAAAATTCTCCAGAGCGTCTACATCCGGCTGGACGTAGGGCGGATTACCGGTTTACTGGGCCGCAACGGCTGCGGAAAATCCTGTCTGCTGAAAAGCGTGATGGGTTTGATGCCCACCGAAACCCGGTCGGTGCGGGTCGATGGGCAGTACGTCGAAAAACCGTATCGGCAACCGGCTTTGATTCGGTATCTTCCCCAGCACCCGTTTGTTCCACCTTCGCTGACCGTTCAGACGGCTTTTGCGTGGTACGGCGTCGATTTGACGGAACTAGCCCGGGAGTATCCCCTCATCGACCGACTCCGGCACCGGAAAATCGGGTCGCTGTCGGGTGGTGAAAAACGCCTGACCGAAATTCTGCTGATTCTGAAATCCGACAGTGCGTTTGTGTTGCTGGATGAACCGTTTTCGCACCTGATGCCGGTCCAGATCGAGCAGGTTCAGGAAACCATCCGGCACGAATCCGGGCGCAAAGGCATCCTGCTCTCCGATCACCTCTACCAGTCGGTACTGAAGCTGAGCGATGCGGTTTTTTACCTCAACCCGGGCGGGCGCACCACGCGGCTCCGTTCGCCCGAGCGCGATCTGACCGATCTGGGCTACATAAAGTAGCAGGGCCGCGTACCGGTTTTTCGACTAGTTTTGCGGTTTGGTTCTACCCGAACGCAGCGGATGCATCTTTTCCTGATCAAAATAACCATCATTCCGGCCGTGATTGCGCTGGTGGCGCTGGCCGCCCGCAGATGGGGCAACAAAGTTGGCGGACTGATTGGCAGTATGCCCTGGACGGCGGGCCCGATCCTGCTGTTTTTCATTCTTGAACAGGGCAAAGCGTTCGGAATTCATTCGATTCAGGGCTCCATGACCGGTATTCTGGCCCTGATCGGCTTCGGCTACAGTTACGCATCGTTTTCCAGAACGTGGCGTTGGCTGCCCACGCTGCTGCTGTCGTACGTTTTCTTTGCCGGTTTTGCGGTGCTGTTCAATTCCCTGCAACTGAGTTTGCCGGTGAGTTATGCGCTGGTGATTGGCGCCGTGTTGCTGGCCCTCCGGTTTTTTCCGGTGCCCACAACGCAGCCCGCGGGCGTCCGGCGGTTGCCCTACGATATTGTGATCCGGATGGGCGTTGCGACCTTGTTTGTGGTGCTCATCACCGGTTTAGCAAGCGTACTGGGGCCTAAGTGGAGCGGTATTTTGACGCCCTTTCCGATCATGACGTCGGTTCTGGCCATTTTTTCGCACCTGCTGGGCGGCAGCAGTGCGGCCATTGCCACGCTGCGCGGGTTGCTGATCGGCTTATTCGGGTTTACGACCTTTCTTTTTTTGCAAGCCTACTTGCTAAACGAGTTTACGGTGGGCGTGTCGTTCGGGCTGGCCTTTATCGTCAATACAATGATTAATCTGGTCGCCAGCCGGGTGTGGTGATGCGTAGCAAACCGATTCCTTAAAATTTCAGTCCCAGATCCAGCGAAACCGCGTGGTTCTTCGAAACCAGATCGCGCGCCCGGGCCACGTCCGTCAACCCCCGCTGGTAGCTGACGCCCAGCAACAGGGCCTGGCTCTGGTTCAGCCGGTATTGAATGCCGGTGCCGAGCAACAGACTCAGGCTGCACCGGCTGTATTGCCGGCTGTAGTTTCCGTCCTCCTCCGCAAACTGGAACAGGGCGTTGTGGGCTGAATCAAGCGGTTTTTCGGCCAGTTTGGTGTTGATCAACCCGCCGGTCTGAATGTAAAACCGGGCGTTCGGAAACAGATTGTTGGCGTACATTTTCACCGAAGCCGGAATCTGTAAATACTGTAAATTATAGGTCGACTGCTGGATTTTGGCCCCCGGGTCCCAGACCGGCTGCCCAAACTGCCCCGGAATCCGGTAGCCCGACCGGTGAATCGTATACCAGAGTCCGGAGCTGAACGAATACCGGTCCTTGAAAAAGAAATAATCAATCGTGGGTCCGAGGCTCATGCGCATGGCGGCACCGTTGTCCCGAAAACCGGCGTACGAACCGAAGCCTTCCGCCGAATTGAACGTCACCGAAGGTGCCACGCGGAAACTCATTTCAATCAGTTTTTGCGGGGGGGCATAGTCAATCTCATCCGCCTGAATTCGCTGAAAAACCCGGTCCGTTGCGCGCCGGGGCCGTTCGCGCTCATCGGTTCGGCGGTTATTTTTGCGGGGCGCTGGCTGGCCCCAACCATCATCGTCCGACGTTCGGTTCGGCCTGTTGGGTTCCTGAACGGTGACCCGGCCCTGACCGTGAGCGTTCCCGATAAGCACCAGAATGAGGGTCGCTGCTGCAATCATCTGACCGGAACGCCGGTATGAACCCAACTTTTTCATAAATTTGTATGTTTCCAAGAGAACGCCCATTAGCAGGAATGAAGATCTGGTCTGTTGTTTTTAGCTTAGTAAGTATACTCATTTTCAACGCCTGTTCCAAAACCGAGGAACTGGTAACGATTGAGCGGCCGGAGCAGGCGCTTTTTGCCGCCCGAAAGCCCGAAGCCGTTCGCGAATGGCTGAACGAGCACAAGGCGGTTGCTCAGGCGTATTTCGGGACCACCCGCTTCGGTCAGGACACGGCGCTGGTGAACGAATTGCTCAAACGAGTTAACGATAAGGAGCTTGACGTATTGTACAAGCAGGTAAACACCGAATTCGGAACGATGGGCGACATTCAGGATCAACTGTCGGGTGCGTTCAACCGGATGCACGAAAATTTCCCGGAATTCAAGCCGCCGAAAGTTGCCACGATGGTGTCCGGTTTTATGGGCCCCGATCTGGTCATCAGCGACACCCTGGTCATTATTGGATTGGATTATTTCGCGGGGCCGACGGCCAAATACCGTCCGCGCGGTTTGCCGGCCTACATTCTCCGCCGGTATCAGAAGCCGTTCATTGCGCCCACGATTGTTACCGCCCTGTCCGGACGGTTCAACAAAACCGATCAGCAGGACCAGACATTGCTGGCCGATATGATCTACTACGGCAAGGGGTACGTGTTTACAAAACAAATGCTGCCCGACGTGCCCGACAGTCTGATTATTGGCTACACCGACCGGCAACTGACGCAGACTTACAACGTTCAATCGGACATCTGGGCGTACTTCATCGACGCCAAACTGCTCTACGAGGTGAACCCGGCGACCAAAAACCGCTACCTGTCCGAGCGCCCTTTTACGGCGGAAATTGGCTCGAAAAGCCCCGGCGCCATCGGCCGCTGGCTGGGCTGGCGGATTGTCGGAAAGTATTTCGACGAAAAAGAACCGGGGGTTAAGGCCCTGATGGACAACGCCAACGCCCGGCAGCTTTTTGAACAATCGGGTTACAAAGGATTTAAAGACGAGGACTAGTACAATAAAATGGAGGGTTAGCCGACCTTACCGGAAAACGAATGGCAAAGCGAGGAAGAAGTTCGGAGGAGAACGAAGAAGATAAAAAAGTGAAAGTAACCCGGGATGCGCTGCAGAAGTCGCTGCGGTTGTTCCGGTTTATAAAACCGTACCGCTGGTATTTCATCACCGGAATGGTGTTTCTGCTGCTGTCGTCGGCCACCACGCTGGTGTTTCCGAAGCTGTTGGGCGATATCCTGAAGGTCGTTGAAAACAAGCTGGCGGCCGGGTCGCTCAACCAGTTGACGCTGCTGTTGTTCGGCTTGCTGGTGGTGCAGTCGGCGTTTTCGTTTGCGCGCGTGTATCTGTTTGCGCAGGTCAGCGAGCGGGCGATGGCCGACGTTCGGCGGGCGGTTTACAAAAAAATCATTACGCTGCCGGTTTTCTTTTTCGAACAACGGCGCGTGGGCGAACTGACCAGCCGGATTTCGTCGGACGTGACGCAGTTGCAGGACGTGTTATCGACGACCCTGGCCGAATTTCTCCGCCAGATCATCACCCTGCTGGCCGGGGTGGCCCTGATTTCGTTTACGTCGCTGAAACTGACCGGTTTTATGCTGGCGACGGTGCCGGTGGTGATTGTGGCGGCTATTTTCTTCGGGAAGTTCATCCGGAAACTGTCGCGGAAAGCGCAGGACGAACTGGCCCAGGCCAACGTGGTCGTGGAAGAAACCCTGCAATCGGTCAGCGTGGTGAAAGCCTTCACGAACGAACCCTACGAGGTCCGGCGGTATTCGACGGCGCTGGAGAAAGTGGTGCAGAATTCGCTGCGGGTAGCCAATTTCCGGGGCGGTTTTGTCTCGTTCATCGTTTTTGCCCTTTTTGGCGGTATTGTCGGCGTGGTTTGGTACGGCGCGCAACTGATGCTGGCGGGCGAACTGACCTTTGCGCAACTGGTGACGTTTGTGATTTACACGATGTATATCGGCGGGGCCGTGGGCGGTCTGGGGGATCTTTACGCCCAGATTCAACGGACCATCGGCGCGTCGGAACGGATTCTGGATATTCTGGAAGAGCCCGCCGAGGTGGAACTGCCCGCGCAGGAACAGGCCACCCTGGCCGTGCCGCTGCACGGCGACATCGCGTTTAATGCCATTCGGTTCTCGTATCCGTCGCGGCCCGATGTGGAGGTGTTGAAAGGGATTTCGCTGCGGGTGCCGTCGGGGCATAAAATTGCGCTGGTGGGGCAGAGTGGCGCCGGAAAATCGACCATTGTGCAGTTGTTGCTGCGGTATTATTCGATCAACGGCGGTTCCATCACGGTCGATGGTCGGCCCATTCAGGACATCGACATCCGGTATCTGCGCCAGAACATCGCCGTGGTGCCGCAGGAAGTGATTCTGTTCGGCGGGACGATCCTGGAAAACATTGCCTACGGAAAACCGGGTGCGACCGAAGCCGAAGTAATTGAAGCGGCCCGCAAAGCCAACGCGCTGGAGTTTATCGAGTCGTTTCCGGAGAAATTTGGGACGGTTGTGGGCGAACGGGGCGTTAAACTGTCGGGTGGCCAGCGGCAACGGATTGCCATTGCCCGCGCTATTCTGAAAGATCCGGCGATTCTGGTGTTGGACGAAGCCACCAGTTCGCTCGATGCCGAGTCGGAGCGGCTGGTGCAGGAAGCGCTGGACGAGCTGATGCAAAACCGGACCACGATCATCATTGCGCACCGTCTGGCAACGATTCGGAAAGTAGACACCATCTACGTGATTCGCGAAGGCCAGATCAGCGAGACCGGCACGCACGAAGAATTGAGTATGCTCGAAGACGGTTTGTACGCAAATCTGGTTAAATTACAGTTTGAAACAACGGATAGTTAAAATGCCAAACCGGCTTTTAAACTTATGAACGCAGCCATTAAACAGACGCTGGACGACTTTCATCTGCGGCACACGAGTTGTCGCGAGGGCGTGCTGGATACGTTTTTTGCCGCCAATTACGCGTTGGCGCACCACGATATTGAAGAAAGCCTGAAAGCGGATTTTGATCGGGTGACCATTTACCGAACGCTCAGAACGTTTGTCGATAAGGGCATTCTGCACAAAGTGCTGGACGACGAGGGCGGTTTGAAATACGCCCTCTGCCGGGAAGCCTGCGCCCACGATCACCACCACGATCACGTTCATTTCAAGTGTGAACAGTGCGGTTTGACAACTTGTCTGGAAAATACCCTGATTCCGGCCGTTAGCCTGCCTTCGGGCTACAGCCGCAAAGAAACCAATCTGCTGATTCAGGGCGTGTGTTCGCTTTGTAATAAAACCGCTGTGTAATGCCCCAGTCGATTTTTGCGGAACGTGAAACCCGGTTTTTACAGGAAGAACTCAAAGCCCGCGCGGGCTACAACCGGCTGGCCATCATTCGGGTAATTTGGTTCATTAGCGCGGCTTTTGGGCTTTATTTTTTGGTTGATCGCGGAGAAAACGCCCTGGCGCTGGGCCTGGGTCTGGTGTCGATCAGCGGTTTTCTGGTGTTGCTGAAACGCCATCAGGCCGTTCAGCGCCGTCGGGACCGCGCCCGCTGGCTGGCGTTTATCAACCGCGACGAAACCGGCCGACTCGAACGCAAATTTCTGCGCCCCGAAACCGGCGCCGGTTTTGCGGACACCAACCATCCTTACGCCGGCGATCTGGATATTTTTGGTAACCATTCGCTGTTCCGGCTCCTGAACCGGACGCATACCTACGAGGGCAGCCGCAAACTGGCGTCTTTTCTGGTATCGCCGGTCCCGATCAGCGAAGTCCTGCTTCGGCAGGATGCGGTCGCTGAATTAAAACCGCTGCTCGACTGGCGGCAGGAACTGGCCGCGCTGGCGTACCTCAATCCGACCGTTGGCGACTCCCCGCAGGAGCTGAAAAGCTGGGCCACGAAACCCACAGAACCCTTGCCGGTTTATACAACGATTGCCCGCTGGGTGTTTCCGGCCCTTACGCTGGGGCTGATCGGTTTGTGGCTGAATGGAATTTTGCCGGGCTGGGCCGTCACGGCTTCGCTGCTGGTGCACGGGTTGGTTCTGGGTCAGGTGGCCGAGCGGGCTAAAAACGTCAGTGAGCAGACATTTGCGATGTCACAGGCGCTGAAAACCTACCGCGATTTGCTGAAACACCTCGAAACGCCCCGGTTTCAATCGGCTGTTCTACACCGTTTGCAGGCGGTAACGAATCTGGAAAACCGCCCGGCTGCGGCTGCGATCGGCCAGTTGAGCCGCCTGGTGGAAAATCTGAATTTCCGCCGAAATCCGTATTTCTTTCTGCTGGTCGGTATTTTCACGCTTTGGGATATTCATTATTTGCAGGCGCTGGACCGCTGGAAGCGCCTTTACGGTCCGCACCTGAACGCCTGGCTCGATGCGCTGGCCGAAGCCGAAGCCCTCAGCAGTCTGGCGGGGTTGGCTTACGCCCACCCGGAGTATGTCGTTCCGGAATTTAACGAGGAAACGCTGGAACTGGATGCGCGGCAGGTTCGGCACCCGATGCTGCTGGCAAACCGCAGCGTAGCCAACTCGCTGCCCATCCACGGCAACGGGCAAACCATTCTGATTACCGGTTCCAATATGTCGGGCAAAAGCACCTTTCTGCGCACCGTTGGCACCAATGTTGTGCTGGCGCTGGCGGGCTCGGTGGTGGCGGCTGAGCGGCTGGTCTGTTCGCCGGTGCAGGTCTTTACGAGCATGCGAACGCAGGATTCGCTGGAAGAGAATACCTCCTCGTTTTACGCCGAACTAAAACGCCTGAAAACGCTCATCGACCGCACGCGGCAAAGCTCCAACTGGCCAGTTTTGTATTTCCTGGACGAAATTCTGAAAGGGACCAACTCCGCCGACCGGCACCGGGGGGCGCGGGCGCTGATTCTGCAACTCCACGAAACCACGGCCTCCGGTTTTGTGTCGACCCACGACGTGGAACTGGGCGAACTGGCGGCCACGCACCCCTTCGTGCACAATTACAGTTTCAACTCGGACGTTGTGGATGGCAAGCTCCATTTCGATTACCAGTTGCGGAATGGGGTCTGCCGGAGCTTCAACGCCAGCCAGCTGATGCAGTCGATCGGCATTCAGATTCAGGACGATGCGCTTACCGAATAAGCAGGATTTTCTCTGATTCCGGTAAGCCGGTTTGTTTCAACATCAGCCCATACGAACCGGGCGGTAATCCGGCCAAACTAAGCGAAACGGTATGCCATCCTGCCGTTGGGGCAATCTTTTCCAGTAAAGTCTGCACCACTGTTCCCGACAAATTAACCAGGGCCAGCGTCACGGGCCCTGCCCGACGGAGCTGAAACTCGACGGTTAGTGCACCGGCCGTCGGATTGGGATAGGCGCGCAACCGTTTCGCGGACCCGAATTCATCCCCTGACCCCATCATCTGTTGTTTCTCCGCATCGGACAGGAGAGCTTCCGAGACCAAAAAATCCGGAAGGGTCGAAGACGCAAACCGGCCATTAGGCGTTTGAACCGTCACCACGGCGCTTCCGGCGGTTGTTCCGGAGCCGCAGGCGGTCCGAACCTGCGAAATCTGGTAGGTGGTGGTTTGGCGCGGAGATACGTAGAGAAAAAAACGACTGATGGGCATTGTAAAGCTGAACGTTTCGCCCGTGCTGGCGCTGACGGTCAGGCTCCACGGCCCGGTTCCGGCCAGCGAAAGGGCCAGTGGCGTACTTTGCCCACTGGTGATCGTGCCGTTTCCGGCGAGGGTGGCCGTTACTCCCGGACAAGCGGTATTGGGTACTACCGCAACCGTTGCCGAACCGCTGGCCGTTCCGGTGCCGCACGCATTGCTAAGGCTGGCGATGGTGTAGGTGGTGGTCTGCGCCGGGCTGACCGTGAAGCTAAACGGGCTCTGGACCAGATTCGTAAAGGCTTGCCCATTCGATAAGGTGAAGGCATACGGGGCAGTTCCGGTAAAAACCGCCTGGAGCGTTGCGGGCTGACCCGCCGTCAGCGTGGTGCTGCCCGTTAAGGTGGCCGTTGGCGCGGTGCAGGGCGTTCGAACGATGATGGTCGCCGAGCCGGAAACGGCACCCGCTCCGCAGCCGTTCCGAACCTGCGTGATCTGGTAGGTGGTGCTTTGCCGGGGGGCTACATACAGGTTGAACTGCGGAGTCGGCATGGTAAACGAATAGTTTTCGCCCGAGCTGGCGGTAATGGTCAAACTCCACGGCCCGGTGCCGCCCAGCGAAAGGGCCAGCGGTACACTTTGCCCGCTGTTGGTGGTCGAACTGCCGCTGATGCTGGCCGTGGCGGGGGCGTTGACGGTAAAAACCGTGCTGGACTGACTGGTGATGGCCGGATTGGCAGAAACGACGCGGACGCGGTAGCCCGTACCCGCCGGTGTACTGGCGGGGATTGTAGCCATCAAGGGACTCGCCGTTCCGCTCGTGGGAATAGCCACAAAGTTGATTCCGGCCGCATTCGACAGCTGCACGCTGAACGTAGTGCCCGCCTGGAAAACGCCGGTGGTTGAAAACGGAACGCTCAGCTGAGCGCCCGCGCAAACCGCCGGGACCAGGCCGACGCTGATGACCGGTGGGGTCGCCGACTGAAGGGTCACCGCATAATCTTCGGCTTCGCCTTTGCCGTACAGCAGGGCGCAGGGGTCGTTGACCTCGGTGGGGTCCGGCGGAACCAGGCTGGCTACACGGACGCGCATATACGTTGGGCCCGCTGTCACACTCGTCGGGATGGTAAAGAGTGCCGTCAGTGTGCTGCCGGCAATCAGTTTCTGGACCGGAGCCAGAATCCGTTCGGCAGTACTGAAGACACCATCGCGGTTGTAATCCATCCAGACGGCGACGTTGGCCTGGTTGAGGGTTTCAAATTTGCCTTTCAGCGTGAGTGAATAACTTTGACCGGCGGTGAGCGTGGGCGGTGCGAGGGTGGGCGAATAGTCGATGTAAGAACCGGCCGCAAAACCGGAGCCGGTATTCGTGAGCAAAACCGCACTGGTGCTGCGCAGCACCACATCGTCGATGCCGACGTTGCCGCTGGCGACCGGATTCGGATAAGGCGCAAAATACCGGGGAATGCAGTAGAGCAAACCGGCGTTGAAGGTCAGCGTGTTACTCAGCGAACCTGTGGAAGTGTTCGCGGGCCGGATGCGGTAGTGATACGTTGTCGATGCGGCAATTCCGGCGTCCGTAAAGGTTGCGGTATTGGGAGCGACGCCACCAATAGCGCTGAAATTTTCGGGCGTTCCCACGGCCCGTTCGATGAGAAAACCGGCTTCGTTGGCCGAGTTGTCGCGCCAGGTAAGCTGCGCTTTTCCGCTGGTTTTCGTGACCGAAAGCAGGGTTGGAGCCGTTACGGCATCGGGAACGCGGGTGTAATTTCGGATGGCCGTCGGGTTCTGAAGCCAGTAGGCCAGATTAGCGGCCATCACCTGCTGCTGCCCCGCCGTAAACCGGGCCGCGAGCGTGCGGGAGCACTGCCAGCCCGACATCACATTGTCCATCATGGGTTGGTAAGGTCGTCCCTGTGCGTCGGTCAGACCGCCCCTGTAGGTGCAGCTTCCATCATCGGTATTGCCACCGCCGGGCAGATCCCAGGGGTCGGCGGGGGTGTCACAAATCAAGTCGGCTGTCGTGGCACAATTCGCGCCCGAAACCAGCTCCTGGCCGTTTCCAAAGGGGTGAAGCAAGCCGAAATGGTGCCCGAACTCGTGCGTGAGCAGGGCGGGCGTCAGGCTCGAAATCGTCATGATCACGTAGTCGCCCCCAAAACCGCCGTAACTAACGCCGTTGATGGTCAGTGAATTAACTACAAACAGGTTAGCGGCTGCCGGATCACGATTCGCTGCGAGAACCGGCTGACTGCTTGACCAGTCAAGGTTATAGACCGACGAATTATTGATCAGGTTGGGAGCAGAACCGACCAGGTAAAATTGAATACCGGCGGACAAAAACTGGGTGTTCAGACCCGCGAGGGCCGTCATCAGAGTCGTCACCGGCGCCCCGCCCGTTCCGTCATTGTTGCGAACCAGATGCACTTTCAACGGGATATACGTAAGGGTCGTGGCGGTTGTCCGCAGCTTTTTTGCCAACGCCTGATCGGCTGTTCGGACGGTTTTGGTCTGGTGAATCGGTTGGGCCGGATTGGAAGCGTTCCCGCAGAAAAACTGGGCGTGACCCACCAGGCTCATTAGGGTGAGCCAGAAAATCAGATTGCTGGTAAAGGATGCTTTCATAGTCTGATAAGTAACCAGGTATGATCTAAACGGGCTGTTCGCTAACGGGCCGTTGTGTGCCGCCGGCGAATCGCTAAGAACGATAGTCCAGGCTGAGTAAACGAAAGGCAGTGGGTAAGAACCTTTTTCTCGTTACTGGTAATTATAAATTTACTGAATTGATGTTTGTATAACAAAATATACTTTGTTCTGTTCAGATTAAATTTTTAGAAAAAAGAAAACCCGCTTCTTTGGGGCGGGTGTACTGGCAAGTCAGGGCTTTGAATACGGTTTTCGGGGCGGTTTTTGGGGGTTAAAAAGGGACGGAACTGTCGATCGGTATTTTAAAACGGACTGATAAAGTCGTTTAAAACCGGCCTTGCGACCCGGTATTCCCGTTCGGTAAAAGATTAGTTTTTGCCCGCAGAAAAACCTGGAAACCCAGACCCGATCAATTGGTGGGCCGGTCCGGAACGGGGGCAGAAGCGTGGAATTCCTGATAAATGCGGTTCATGTAATCGTCGAGCAGTTGCAACACCCGTTCGCGTTCGGGCGCTTTGACAATGAAGCCGACGTGGTATTCCTTGTTCATCCGCCACACGATTTCTTCATCCGTAAAACCGGCGGTGTTGGGCCACTGCTGGCGGGCTAGGGAAATGATCAGACCGGCGTACTGATTCTTTACTTCCGGCAACTGATACGGTTCGTTGCGAGCCATGGCACTTTCGAGCCGGGCCCACTCGCGCCAGAGGTTAATGCCCGACGATATGTCCACCAGTTCGGCAATGTTGGCGCCACCCACCCGCGATGAGGTTTCCAAAAAGTAGTATTCGCCGTCGTGATCACCCCGGATGTATTCGGAATGCGACGCGCTGGATTGCATCCGGAAGGCGTTCAAAACCGCAGCATTCAACGCGTACAAGCTTTGGGCTTCGTCGGAATCGAACGGCAAAACCGCCGTCCGGAACACGCCCCCGCCGTGGGCGACCTCCATCGGCGTGGCCAGATACTGACTCGCGCGGGTGAATAAGACGCTGCCGTTCTGCGAGAGCGAATCGACGTGAAAAACCCGCCCCGGTTTGAACTGCTCGATCAGAAACTGATGGCGGTTGTCGCCCAGCGAATGAATCACCTGCCAGGCTTTGTCCAGCGAGTGGACTTTCTTAATGCCGGTGGCCGAGGCTTCCGAACGCGGTTTGATGAGCCAGGGCGCTTCCGTCGTGCGCAGAAAGTCCGTAATCGTTTCGTCGTGAAACAAACTGCTGAAGGCCGGAACCCGAATGCCGTCGGCAGCCGCCCGCATCCGCATCGCCAGCTTGTCGCGGAAAAACCGGGCCGTGGTCTGGCCCATGCCGGGAATCCGGAACGTTTCGCGCACCAGGGCCGCTTTTTCCACATCAAAATCATCCATAGCCACCACCCGATCGATTTTCCGCGACCGCATCGTGTACGCCAGACCGTTGATCATCCGGTCCAGGTTTTGCGATGAATTATCCTGCGACGGCAGGTAAAAAAACTCATCCACGGCTTCCCGGGGCCAGGGGTGGTCGGCCAGTTTCTCGTAGGTCAGCAAATACACGGTATTGCCGGCTTCCTTGCAGGCTTTCAGAAACGCTTCTCCTTTGAAGTACGTCGAAATGCAGAGAAAAGACAGATGGCTCATGGCTGTAGAGGGTTTGAAAGGCGGTTGCGCTTGCCGAACGGGCTGATGAAGGTAAGCGTTTTAGGGAGTCAATGATTAATGGGGACGGATTGTTTGAGCCGGGTGGCGGTTTTTCACAAAAATAAACACGCTGTCCGAAAACCCATGCAAAGGTTCCAAATCCAGTTCAGGGGTTCAAAAAGGTCGATTCGGGTGCAACATTGTCGAAATGAAGCCTGTCTTTGGTGCGTTTTCAGTCCTTTCGACGGCGTCCTTCCTGAGAGGCACACCTATAAAAATAATTTTTTAACTACGCTTGTAGTTGTTTTATTAAAAATTGTTAACTTTCAGCAACGAATGATAATTCTTTACAACTTGCTGGCGCTACGCTAGCTTCCTATCCCTTATGAAAAAAATTCTCCTGCTGCTGTTGCTGACGGTTTGTTGTCGTGCGGTTTTTGCCCAACAGTCGGCGCGTATTTCCATCCGCGGTTCCATTACCGACACTTCCAAAGCGGCTATGCCCGGTGCAACGGTCATGCTGCTGACTCCTAAAGACTCGGCGCTGGTCAATTACGGACGAACAAACGACAAAGGCGGTTTTGAGTTTCGAAACGTCAAACGCGCCCCGTATATTCTGAAAGTATCGTATGTCGGTTTTCTGCCGCTGCAGGAAGTGGTCAATCCCGCAAATGGGGAGGTCACCGACATGGGCGACTTGCCGATCAAACCCATTCAGAAAGAACTGCTGGAAGTGGTGGTCAAAACCGCCCGCGCTCCGCTGAGCATCCGGGGTGATACGATTGAGTACAACGCGGCTTCGTTCAAAGTGCCCCCCGGATCGACGGTGGAGGAACTGCTGCGGAAACTGCCCGGTGTGCAGGTCGATCAGGATGGCAATATCAAAGCTCAGGGCGAAGATGTCAAAAAAGTAACCGTTGATGGCAAAACTTTCTTTGGCACCGATCCGAAACTGGCGACCAAAAACCTGCCGGCCGATGCCATTTCCAAAGTGCAGATCTTCAACGACAAGACGGAAGCCGCCAAAACCACGGGCATCGACGACGGCAAACGGGAAAAAGCCGTTAACCTCGAACTGAAAGAAAGTCACCGGAAAGGCGGTTTTGGGAAAATAACGGCGGGTGCGGGGACGAAAGACCGGTTTCAGCTGCGGGGCAATTACAACCGCTTCAACACCAAAGAACAAATGTCGGTGCTGGGTTTTGGGAACAACATCAACCAGACCGGTTTGTCGTGGGACGATTACCAGGATTTTCGGGGCAGCCAGTCGTTCAACTGGGACGACCAGGGTGATTTCGGATTCTACAGTGGCGGGGTGATTTTCTTCGGGGGCGACGACGGTTTTGGCGTGCCCGTTACGGGCGGCTACAGCAGCAACCGGGGGTTTTCGCGCAACTACGCCGGTGGGGCCAACTACAACTACGATACGAAGAAGACCAAGCTGAGTTCCAACTACTTCTACAACCAGTCGGGGCAAACGCTGAATTCAACCCTGAACAGGGAAACCTTCGTGCCCGGCTCCAGCTCGTTTTTGACGAACGAAGGAAAGAGCCAGGGCAATTTCTCCCGCAACCACCGGGCCAGCGCCCGGTTTGAGCAGAATCTTGACTCGCTCAACACGCTCGTTCTCATCGGAAACCTGCGGGCCAACAGCGGCAACAGTTTCCAGTACAGCGATCAGCTCTTCTACCGGATGCGGGACACCAGCCAGACGGTTTTTAACAACCGCAACGATTTCACCGGACTGCAGGTGGCAACAACCGCCATTTTTCGGCACAAATTTCGGAAAAAAGGCCGCAACTTTGCCGCCAGTGCCGCTTTCAACCTGAACGATACCGACGGGTCGGCCAACCAGCGATCCACCAACACCTTTCTCAGCGACACGACGGGCACCGGCATCGGCGCTCCCGTAACCCGGATCGCTCAGGACAACACGACCACCAGCCTCCGCACCGAAATCAAATCCAGCCTGCACTACACCGAACCGCTGTCGAAAGTGATGTTCTGGGAAACCTTCTACAACGTCAGCCTGCGCAGCGACAAGGTGGATCGCAATGTGTTTGATGTTACCGATCAGGGATTAGTCCGCAACACGAGCCTGAGCCGGTATTACACCAACGACTTTGTGTATAACCGGGTGGGTTCCCTGTTCCGCTATTCGGACAAAGGATTCAATGTATCGGGCGGTTTGGCGGGCGTCTGGTTTAACCTGGCCGGACGGTTTGCGGTGGACCAGACGTCCTCGGAGTTTACCAACGTCAACCGGAAGTATTTTACCGTGGTGCCCAACTTTTCGGGTAGTTACCGGATCAAAAACAAGTACTACGGGTTGTACTACAGCGTCAACGTGCAGCAGCCCCAGACCACCGACTTGCAGCCGGGCGTGGTCGACAACAGCAATCCCCGGTTTATTCGGGAAGGGAATCCCAACCTGCTGCCGGCCCTGTCTCACCAGCTCAACGGTTCCTACAGTAGCTTTAATCCCGGAAGCTTTGTCAATTACTACATTAGCCTGAACTATAATTACAACATCAACCAGATTATCTACAACCAGACCGTCAACGAAGCGCTGGTGACCACCTCGCGGCCCGACAACATCAGTGGGGGCACGCGAGTCGGGTCGTATTTCAACCTGGGCTTTCCCCTGAAAAAGACCAAAGCGACCCTGAACCTGGGCGGTAATCTGAACTTCAGCAAAAATCCGACGTACATCAATGCGGTTTTTAACAACACCAACAGCGATAATTACAACTTCAGGGTCAGCCTCGATTTGACGCCCAGCGAAAAATTCACGTTTTATCCCAACTTCAACTGGAACTTCACCGACACCCGGTATTCCATCAATACCGCCCAGAACCAGAAAATTTACAACTATAATTACGGCGGTACAATGAACGTTCAGTTGCCAGCGGGTATTTTCTTCAATGGTCAGATGAACTACCAGATTTACAAGCTCAAAAACGAACAGTTTCCGTTCACGCAACGGCTGCCCATCCTGAACCTGTCGGTGTACAAACTTTTCCTGAAAGACAACAAAGCGGAGGTGCGGTTAACGGCCTACGATGTGTTCAATAAAAACCAGGGCATTACGCAGCAGGCCAATCAGAACTTCGTTCAGAAAGAGCAGGTTCAGACGCTGGCCCAGTATTTTATGCTCACCTTTACCTACAACGTGCGGGGCCTGAAATCGCAGATGCGCCGGAACAACATGTTTTAACGCCTAAAAATGCTTTGATAAAAATGAAAAAACTGCTGATCTATTGTTTCCTGCTCCTGAGCATCCCAGCGATGTCCCAGCCCCTGCAAGGCGTGGTCACCTACGAGCGCACGGAAGATCAACCCAAAATTATGGCCCGGCTTTCGTTTCTGAGTCTGGACCAGAAAGAGCGGATGAAGGCTACCTGGAAGAATTACAGTGATCATAAAAATAAAATGATTCTGTATTTCAACGCCGATCAAAGTCTGTATACCAACGAAAGCGAATACTGGCGCAGCGACGACGGCAAGTGGTCGTACCGCAACAGTGATTACATCATCCGCCGGGATTTTAAGCAGGAAACCCGTTCGGATGTTATCGAGATGCTGGGAAAAACCTACATTGTGGAAGATTCGCTGAAAGCGTCCTCCTGGAAAATCCTCAACCAGTTGAAGGACATTGCCGGTCATATCTGCATGAAAGCCGAAACCGAAGACCCCATCCGGCAGCAGAAAATCACTGCCTGGTTTGCCCAGGATATTCCGGTTTCGGCCGGCCCCGAGCAGTACTCCGGCTTGCCGGGCCTGATTCTGGAGCTGGATCTGAACGACGGCGATGCCGTCATCACGGCAACTTCTGTTGCGATGAAAGACGTTTCGAAGGAATTGGCGCCCGGCAAAAAAATCAAAGCCAGAAAAATTAAAACCGCCGATTACGATAAACTGATCAAAGACCATATCCAGACCAGCATAAAAGCCCAGGAAAACCCGTATTGGTCGATACGGTATTAATTGAATGATGGATGATAAATGATGAACGATGAATGGGCGGACGCAAGTAATTCATCGTTCATCATTTATCATCCATCATTCAATCAAAGATTTCCCTTCTTTAGCTCCGAAACCGCGTGATTGGCGGCCCGGGCGGTGAGGGCCATGAAGGTGATGGAGGGGTTCTGGTTGCCAACCGAGGTCATGCAGGCGCCGTCGGTGACGAACACGTTTTTGACGGTATGGAACTGATTCCACCCATTGAGCAGCGAGGTTTTCGGATCTTTGCCCATCCGGACACCGCCAATTTCGTGAATGTCCAGACCGGGGTTGCGGTGATCGTCACGGGCCGAAATGTTTTTACAGCCCGACTTTTCGAGCATTTCGGCGCCCTGCACCAGAAAATCGCCGATCACCTTTTCGTCGTTGGCGTCGTAACCGACGGACGTAATCAGTTGCGGAATGCCGAAGGGATCCTTCTGATCGGGACTCAGGCGAACGTGGTTTTCGTATTTCGGCACGGTTTCGCCCTGCATCATCATGTACACGCTCCAGTCGCCGGGGGTGAGCAGACTTTCTTTGAATGCCGCCCCAAAACCGTCCTGACTGTTGCCCTGCTGCCACCCGGCGCGGCTGGCGCTGAAAGCCACCATGTAGCCCCGCTGAAAGTCGGTTTCCTGTTTTTTGACATTCCGAAACGAGGGCATGAAGGCCGTCGTAGGCCGGCGGCCGTAAAAATACTGATCCTGGTAGCCGTCGAACGAAGCCGTCAGACTGCCCCGGTAATTATGGAAAGCGACGTAGCGGCCCAGCAATCCGTTGTCGTTGCCCAGACCGTTCGGAAACCGGTTGGAGGTGGAATTCAACAGAATCAGATTCGAGTTCAGACAAGCCGCATTGACGAAAATAATTTTGGCAAAATACTCCGTCGCCTGTTTGGTGTTGGCGTCGATCACCCGAACGCCGGTTGCCCTCCCGGACGTTGACCCGGTTTTTTTCTCGTCGTACAGGATCGAATGCACCACCGAATCGGGCCGGATGGTCAGGTTGCCGGTTTTGGCTGCCCACGGCAAGGTCGCCGAATTGGAACTGAAATAACCGCCGAAGGGGCACCCCCGGTAGCACAGGTGCCGGGCCTGGCACTGCCCGCGCCCCTGCTGCAAATGAATGGGCTGCGGTTTGGTTAAATGGGCGCAGCGGCCAATGATCACCTGCCGGTCGGTATAATTGGTTTTAACGGCTTTCTGAATGTGTTTTTCGACGCAGTTCAATTCGAATGGCGGTAGAAACTCCCCGTCGGGCAGCGTATCGATACCGTCTTTATTTCCGCTGATGCCGACGAATTTTTCGACGTGGCTGTACCAGGGCGCAAGGTCGGCGTAACGAATCGGCCAGTCGACGGCAAAACCGTCGCGGGCGGGCGCCTGAAATTCGTAATCGCTCCAGCGCTGGGTTTGGCGCGCCCAGATCAGCGATTTTCCGCCTACCTGGTAGCCCCGAATCCAGTCGAACGGTTTTTCCTGAATGTAGGGATGGTCGGCATCTTTCACAAAAAACTGCTGCGTCGCTTCGTCCAGGGCGTAGCATTTGGTGGCAACCGGATTGGCGAGGTCAAAGCTGTCGGGCATCCGGTTGCGGTGGGGCAAGTCCCAGGGGTTGGCCATCGCGGTCGGGTAATCCGTCCCGTGTTTGACCATGCGGCCCCGTTCGAGTACCAGTGTTTTCAGCCCTTTTTCGCACAGCTCCTTGGCCGCCCAGCCCCCGCTGATGCCCGAACCGATGACGATGGCATCGTAGGCGTTTTGACCTGTGGCTTTTGTGGTAGTGTACATATAATCTGACAAACCGGCAAGCTCTTTGAGAGCTTGCCGGTTTTTTCGTCTAATATATGAAATTTGAACGTTGCTACGGCTGAAACCTATCCACCTTTACTGGCGGATCATTATTACCACATTTATAATCATGCCAACGGCACCGAACTCCTGTTCCGCGAACCGGATAATTACCGCTATTTTCTCAAAAAATACGCTGACCACTGCATATCCATCGCCGATACGTTCTCGTATTGCCTGATACCCAATCATTTTCACGCCATTATCCGCATCAAAACCGTCGCTGAATTAATCGCTCATTTTGAAATTCAGGAACCGTCCTGACCGGCGGATTTGCAGGAATGGGTATTGCTGCAACTGAGCCGGCGGTTTTCCAATTTTTTCAACGCCTACGCCAAAGCGTATAACAAACGTTTCGAACGACGAGGGGCTTTGTTTATTGATCGTTTCAAACAAAAAGCGGTGACGGATGAGCGGTATTACAACCAGCTCATTTACTCCATTCATCACAATCCGGTCAGGCATGGATTTGTCCGTGAACTATCCAGATGGCCGTATTCATCGTTTCAATCGCTTCTTTCTGAAAAACCGCCCTTACTATTTTGGGATGAGGTGCTGAACTGGTTTGGCGGCCGGGAGGCCTTTGTCGGTTTTCACGAAAGTGTCGATATGGGATAGTAATAAAAAACCTGCCAGGTCTTTGAACCTGGCAGGTTTCGCTCGTTTGCTTTTTTCTTGATCTACTCCACCGGTGAGTCAATTACCCGCACGATTTTCCAGATGCCCCGAATGTCTTTTAACGGAACCGTAACGCTGCCGCCGTTCGGATTGTCGGAGTGCAGGGTCAGGCGCTGTTTGGTCAGCAACTCGTTGTCTTTGATGCGTTTCACCACAAAAAAGTCGCGGTAGATGACGGCGTAAATACCGCCCGACTGGTATTCCCAGTTCGTGGGATCCACCAGAATCGCCAGCACTTTCGCTCCGTTGGCCAGTTGGGGTGTCATGCTGTTGCCGGAAACCTCGATGACCACCGGATCTTTGTGATTACCGACCAGATTAACCGGCACCCGGTAGGTCTCCATCTGCGCCATGCTGATTCCTTCGATGTAGGTCTCGACGAAACTGGCGTAAAAGCGCGTCGGTACGAACGGGAGGTCGGTGTAACGAACCTCCAGCTCAATAATCTTTCCGTTTTGCTCCGGCTCGTCCAGAACGGGCCGCTGACCCCGCAGCAGAAAATCGGCCCGTACCTGCGGATATTGCTCCAACAACCGCATGATGGTGTCATACGATGGTTTGGCGCGTCCGTTCAGGATGTTGTAAAATTTAGATGAGTTCTCGCCCAAGTCTTTCGCAGCCTGGTAGATACTGATTTCCAGTGCGTCAAATACCTGCCGCAGCCGCTCCTGAATCGGCTCCAAACCCTCTTCAAAAGATTTTCCCGGTTCGTTCAACATAATATAAGTATTGACTTTTATAATATAAGTATTATATATTGTGATCAAATTTACTAAATAAAACAACAAATCCGACGACAACTGCCAGAATAATATTATACACAACCTGAAAAATAAAATGAAACGGCTGGGAGAGTACACGAATCCGACGGTTCTGTTCGTCGATATGAACAGCTTTTTTGCCAGCTGCGAGCAGCAGGTCAACTATTCCCTCCGAAACCGCCCGGTTGCGGTCTGTGTCTACACCGGAAAGCAGGAGTGCATTATTGCCCCTTCCATCGAAGCCAAACGGCTGGGCGTCCGGTTGGGCATGCGGCTCGACGAAGCCATTCAGCTTTGTCCGGAGCTGATTCCGGTGGAAACCAACTCCCAACGGTACCGGGAATTTCACGTGGCGATTGTTGAGGTGCTGCGTCAGTTTACACCCGACGTGTTGCCCAAAAGCATTGATGAGGCCGTGGTTGATCTGACCCATTGCCAGTTGATGTACAAGGATGTGCTGGAGGTCGCCAGACAGATCAAAAGCGATATTCGGACGAAAGTAGGCGACTGGCTTCAGTGCTCCATCGGCATTGCGCCCAACGCGTTTCTGGCCCAGTTGGGCTCCGATCTTTACAAGCCCGACGGTCTGGTGGTCATTACGCCCGAAACGATTGACGAAGTGCTGAAAAAGCTGAAACTGACGGATCTGCCCGGCATTGGTCACCCAATGGCGAAACGCCTGGAAGAGCAGGGCATTCTGACGCCCCTGAATTTGCGCTATGCGTCACCGGAGCGGCTGCGGGCGGTTTGTAAAAGCATCATTGGCTGGCACTGGCACCTGCGGCTGAACTTCGGGGGCGAAGTCGACCTGGACACCAACGCCTGCAAAAGCATGCTGGCCATGCGGTCCATTTCGGCCAACCAGCGCCGGTCGGCCGAACAACTGGATGAGTTGCTGCAATCGCTCTGCCTGACGCTCGAACGGCGGATGGTGAAGCAGGATGTTTTCTGTCAGGTGGTGCTGTTTTATTGCCAGTACCGCGACGGGAGAAAATACACCGACGAAATCAAACTTCCTGAACCTAAGCAGGATAGCATGGAACTCTATCGCCTGATCCGGCAGCGCTTCGAACGGTTTCAGCGTGTCAACCCGCGCGAGCCGGTTTTAAACCCCTCAATTCGGAGCATGAGTGTCAGCGTGTTCCATTTTATGGCCTCCCAGCTGGTGCCGTTCCGTTTATGTGAGGACAATACCCGCAAAAACACGCTTCGGAAAACGCTTTACGAAGTGAAAGAGCGATTCGGCCGCGACAAGCTGATCCGGGCCACCGAACTGCGCGATAACCCGGTTTTTCGGGAGGTGATTGGCTTCGGGTCCATCAAAGATCTGCACGATGACCAAAATCCGTTTTAGAGTGTTACCTTGCGCGGCCAAGCGATTTTTATCCGCCAAATTGGTTACCATTTTCGGATACCGGAGTCAAAATGAGGACTACGAACTTCGTGGGGCGGCATACGGTTTTTTTGCACCTTTCGTTATTCAATGCAGCACAGCGAATCGCAGGAGCGGTTTCGTACAAATAAGCAACTCATGAATAAATTATTCACGTTCACGATCGTGACCCTGCTGATGGCCGGCAGTCTGGTTGCGTTCCGGCCCCATCCGGAAGCCAAAGGAGACGCTAAAATCAAGTGGATGACCATTGAGGAAGCCTTCGCCCTGAATCAGAAAAAGCCCAAGAAAATCTTCATCGACGTTTATACCGACTGGTGCGGCTGGTGTAAGGTTATGGATCGGGAAACCTTTACGAATCCGTCCGTGGTCGATTACATCAGCAAAAATTATTACGCCGTTAAGCTGAATGCCGAGCAGAAAGAAGACATCACGCTGGGTACGGACAAATTTGTGTACGTTGCCCAGGGGAGCCGGGGATATCATCAGCTGGCAGCCGCCCTGTTGCGAAATCAGCTCAGCTATCCGACGGTGGTCTTTCTGAACGAGAAATTTCAGCCCATCCAGCCGATCCCGGGTTATATCAAAGCACCGGAATTTCATCAGATCATTACGTTCATCGGCGGGGATCACTACGGGAAAGAGCCTTTCGACCAATTCAAAGCCAAAACTTACCCGCAGAAATATTCCGCCAAATTATAAACACGGGCAGCCTCAGTCTGCAAAGAGCGGTCCGGTTTTATGAGCCGGACCGCTTTTCGTTTAGCGATCGCACCGGCTTGGGAAGGGGCCGGGTTGCTTTTCCGGTTATTACAAAACAAACGGGCGTTCTCGGTGGTATATTCCTACAGACTGAGTAACCAGCGGTTGACCTTGAGGTGATTGTTACATTTACGGTATTGCGGTATCCGCTCCGCGGTTGGTACGGCGCGTTTGCCAACATGGGGCGCTGGCTCATGCGTCCTTTTCAGGCAGAGGGCTTGCGGTTTCAGAAAATGATGGGTTGCGGTAAAAACTTCGGCCTGATGCCCGATTTTTCGGCGTATGTTTTTCTGGGGGTCTGGAACGACGAAGAAGCCGCCCGGTTTTTCTTCCAATCCAGACGCTGGCAACACGTTTGCCGAAATACGGAGGAAGTGGGCACGCTTTACCTGCGTCCCCTGCGCTCACACGGTTTTTGGGATGGACAGAACCCGTTCGAACCGTCGTCGGGACCGCGCACGAATGCGGGCGGTTTTCCGGTGGCGGTGCTCACCCGGGCTACCCTCCGGCTGGCGGCTTTGCCCGATTTCTGGCGGCATATTCCGCAGGCCCGCCAGCGCCTGGAAGCCCATGTCGATGATGTGTTGCTGGCGCTGGGCGTGGGCGAAAAACCGCTGGTGCAGCAATGTACGATCAGCGTCTGGAAGGATGAAAAAGCAATTGAGCAGTTTGCCTACCGGCAGAGCGGTCACAAGGAAGTCGTCCGGCGAACGCGCGAACGGCGCTGGTATTCGGAAGAATTGTTCGCCCGGTTTGCGGTCGAGAAAAGCGAAGGCACGTTTTTCGGAAAACCGCTGGCCGTGGAAAAGGTGTATACAGACCGGTAAGGGTTTAGGAAACCGGCGGCTTGCCGGTTTTCTCACTTCGGTGCCATCCGAATCGCGCCATCCAGGCGGATCACTTCACCGTTCAGCATGGGATTTTCCACAATGGCTTTAGCCAGTAAGGCGTATTCCTGCGGGCGTCCCAGCCGCGACGGAAACGGCACCTGCTGGCCGAGCGAAAGCCGGGCTTCCTCGGGCAGACCCAGCAGCAGGGGCGTTTCAAACAAGCCGGGAGCGATGGTCATCACCCGAATGCCGGTTCGGGCCAGATCCCGCGCCACCGGCAGCGTCAGGCTGGCAATACCGCCTTTGGAAGCGGCATAGGCCACCTGCCCGATCTGGCCGTCGTAGGCAGCGACCGAAGCCGTATTGATGATTACACCCCGTTCTCCTTCATCATTCGGCGCGTTTTTCTCCATCGCAAAAGCCGCCAGCCGAATCACGTTAAACGTACCGATGAGGTTGATTTTGATTACTTTCTCAAAAACCGCCAAGGAATGCGGGCCGTAGCTGTCGTCCACTTTGCCAAGGGTTTTACGCGCTTCGGCAATCCCGGCGCAATTGACCGCAATGTGAAGGCTCCCAAACTCCTGAACCGCCAGATCAACTGCGGCCTGCACGTCCGTTTCGCTGGTTACATCGGTTCGGACAAAGCGGGTGCGGTCCAGCAAGTCGGCGGCCAAAGCTTCGCCTTTTTCTTCGTTCAGGTCCAGGATGACCACATTGGCTCCCAGCGCGTGAAATTGACGAACGGTCGCTTCGCCCAGCCCGGACGCTCCGCCGGTAACCAGGGCCGTGGTGTTGGTAAAGTGCATATCGGTTTACAGAATAGCCATTAGTTCTTTCAAATGGCGGATTTCGTAGGTAGGCGCCGGACCATTGATCGGGCGGTTTTCGACGTTGTAATAAACGACATCCATGCCCGCATTCTGGGCCCCGCGCACATCGGCCTCGTAATTGTCACCAATCATCAAACTTTCGTTTACTGCAGCACCCGACCTGGTGAGGGCAAACTCGAAAATACGCGGGTCCGGTTTTTTGGCTTCGGCATTCTGGATGGTAATGATGTGCTGAAAATAGTCAGTCAAGCCCGAACTGGCCATTTTCAACGCCTGAATTTCGTCAAATCCGTTGGTGATGATGTGCAGCACATACCGATCTTTTAAATACTCCAAGAGCTCCGCAGCCGACTCCATCAGGTGCGGTTTTCGGGGGAGCAGCTGAAGGTAAGTCTCGTTCATGTCATCACAAAGCGAATGATCCGAAACGCCGATGGCTTCCATCACCATCCGAAACCGGCGGTAGCGAATATCGCTATGACTCAATCGATTATTATCGTAATCGCTCCAGAGCTGGCGGTTGATGGTACAAAAATGACGGTTGAAAACGTCCGCGGACTCGATACCGATCTCCGCCAGTCGATACTGGTCATACAGCTCGCTAATCGATTCGGCGGAGTTCCGGTCAAAATCCCATAACGTATGATCGAGGTCAAAAAAAATGTGTTTATACATACGGAAAGCGGGTGTAAGGCAGCGCCCGATTGCCCGGTTTCGGCATCCCGGTTCTGCGCTGCTTCTTAACTATCAAATAACGGTACGTATTTTTAAAATTTCATACGTTCATGCAATCTTGAAACCGTTATTTTTCGTATATTAGATGCGTGCTACAAAATAAAGGTCCGGTCTAATTGGCTGGTTATTTATCCCCTGCTTTTTTGAAACAATTTTGGACGGTTTAAACCCTTTGGCATCATTTTGGGTCTATTCAACGAGTCGGTAAAAAAAATACAAAGTATTCACCGAATAAGCCTGAATCGTCAAAATTTCGAAAAACAAGAGTTTTTTTTACAATTTGCACAATAAAGTGTTGTATTTTGACCCATAAGTATGAAAATAATTTCTCCGGCTATTGCAAAATAAAATGAAAATAGTTTATTTTGAGACAAACAATCAGATCTTTCACTAAAAATCCCAACGCTCACACACTATCGATACAACGCTCTACGTTACCTAACTGATTACTGAAAATGGACAAATTGCAGGTTAGCGACAGTGAGCTTATATCCCTGTACATCCGCGGTAGTGAAAAAGCCTTCGAGAAGTTGGTTCTGCGCCACAAATCGAAAGTTTATACCACGATTTATCTGATTGTAAAGGACCAGTACGTTGCCGAAGATTTAATGCAGGATACCTTCATCAAAGCGGTTGAAACATTAAAATCGGGAAAGTACAACGAAGAGGGTAAATTTTTGCCCTGGATTATTCGGATCGCTCACAACCTGGCTATTGATTTTTTTAGAAAGGAAAAACGCTACCCCAATGTAGTGTTTGAAGATGGGAGTAATGTCTTCAATACGCTGGAATTTGCCGAAGACTCGATCGAGTCGGTGCAGATCCGGCAGGAGACCCACGAACATCTGCGTGAGCTGATTCAACGGCTGCCCGAGCAGCAACGGCAGGTTCTGATTATGCGGCATTACGAGGAAATGAGTTTCCAAGAAATTGCCGATGCAACCGGAGTCAGTATCAATACGGCATTGGGGAGAATGCGTTATGCTTTAATTAATTTGCGGAAGCAACTAAGCAAACGTTCCCCATACTATGATACAAATTTTTACCAACGATGACGTAGTCCGGTATGTCTACGAAGAAACTTCAGCCGAAGAAAATCTGTTGATTGAAGACGCTCTGATGGCAGAACCGGAATTAATGAGTTTTTATCTGGATGCGCTAGAAATCAAATGCTTGATGAATAAAATCGAACGCACTCCCTCGAATTCCGCCGTCCAGAACATCCTGAATTTTTCGAAAAATTACGCACCAAACCCGTCGGCCTGACTTCACGGCCCGACGGGTTTTTGTTTCTCCGCTTAACTCTATACTTCCCTGTTCAAATCCGCGAACTAGTTTTAAAATAGTTTCGCAGAGTTGAACAGGGAAGTATAGAGTTAAGCGGAGAGGCCTATTTCGTATATGCAAAAGAAAGAGCGCTTTCGCCTGTTTCTCGATTACTTCACGACGAACTTTCCGGAACCCAAAACCGAACTGAACTACGGCAATCCGTACGAGTTGCTGGTGGCGGTTATTTTGTCGGCCCAATGCACCGATAAGCGCATCAATCAGGTAACGCCCAAACTGTTCGAGCGGTTTCCGGAGCCGGAATCTCTCGCGGCCGCATCGGTTGAGGAGGTGTTTGGCTACATTCGGAGCGTGTCGTATCCTAACAACAAAGCCAAGCACCTGGTTGGTATGGCCAGGGTGCTCACAGAAGAGTTTGGATCGGAAGTCCCGGCGAAGGTAGAAGATTTGCAGAAGATGCCGGGGGTGGGCCGAAAAACCGCCCACGTCATTGCGTCCCTGATTTTTAATCAGCCGACCATGGCGGTCGATACGCACGTTTTTCGGGTGTCGCACCGGCTGGGGCTGGTTCCGAAAACCGCCACAACCCCGCTGGCGGTTGAGCTGGCTCTGGTGAAGTACATTCCGAAAGAATATGTGCCTAAAGCGCACCACTGGCTCATTCTGCACGGACGTTACGTCTGCATCGCCCGCTCCCCAAAATGCAACGATTGCGCACTAACGCATTTTTGTCAGTATTTCCTGAATTTGGATTACACAGGGAAACCGAACCAGCGGAGCGGGATTAATCTGCGTAATCCAAATTCAGCCCATTCCGACTAGAATTGCTCGATCCCGGCAAAAAAGAAATCGCCTTCGATTTTCGCGTTTTCGTCGGAGTCGGAGCCGTGGATGGCGTTGGATTCAACCGATTTGGCAAACCGTTTGCGGATGGTTCCCTCTTCCGCCTGGGCCGGGTTGGTGGCTCCGATGAGCTGGCGGAAATCGGTTACGGCATTGTCTTTTTCCAGAATCATCGGAATAATCGGCCCCGACGACATATAGGTGGTCAATCCGTCGTAAAACGGCCGCTCGCTATGGACCGCGTAGAACAGCCCGGCGCGTTCTTTGGTCAGTTGAACTTTCTTTACGGCAACAATCCGAAAACCGGCTTCTTCAATCATTTTGATGATTGCTCCGGAATGGCCCTCGGCAACGGCGTCGGGCTTAATCATGGTAAACGTACGGTTGGTCGTCATCAGGAAGTAAACAAAATATTATTTGGCTTCAAAGGTATAAAGATTACATAACAATTCTTCGTAATTTTGCGAATTGATACCTGCCCGTTCCACCGGGATAATTTGTAAATGCAAGACTTCGACGCCATCCGTGAATTGATTGAGAAGCCCCAGACGGTGCTGATTACCACCCACCTCAACCCCGATGCCGATGCAATGGGTTCGTCGCTGGGTCTGGCGGGCTATCTGAAAAAACGGAACCACCGGGTGACGGTGGTGGCACCGACCGATTATCCCGATAATCTGTATTGGTTGAGCGGCAACGAAGAGGTGATCGTGTTCGACGAAAAGAAGCGGGTTGAAATCACGCAACTGTTCGAGCAGGCCGACGTGATTTTTTGCCTTGATTTTTCGGTGCTGAATCGGATTCGGGATCTGGAACCGATGGTGCGGCAGTCGCGGGCTAAAAAGGTAATGATTGATCACCACCTGGAGCCGGAGTCATTTGCGGATTTTGTTTACTGGGACACAACGGCTGCGGCCACGGCCCAGTTGATTTTTCAAATGATCGATCAGATTGGCGATAAACCACTCATCGACGTGCCCATTGCGGAATGCCTTTACGCCGGTATTATGACCGATACGGGTTCGTTCCGACACGCCAGCACGACGGGGGCTGTCCACCGGGTTGCTGCCGACCTGATTGATATCGGCATTAAAGTGAGCCCAATTCACCGCCGGATTTACGACAATGTTTCGCTGGATAAACTGCGGTTTACGGGCTATGCCTTGTCGGAAAAGATGGTGGTTCTGCCCGAATACCGGTTTGCTTACATCACCATTACCGACGCCGAACTGAAGCGGTTCCGGTCGAAAATGGGAGATACCGAAGGGTTGGTGAATCAGGCGCTGGCGGTCGAGGGCGTCATCATGGCGGCCATTCTGATCGACCGGGGTGACGAAGTCAAAATGTCGTTTCGGTCGGTGGGAGACTTTTCCGTGCGTGACCTGGCCAGTCAGCATTTCAACGGCGGAGGCCACAAAAATGCCGCCGGTGGCCGAACAACACTGACCTTGAAGCAGACGGAAGAAAAACTATTGAAGGTGTTGCCGGCGTATCAGGACCAGTTGCTGGAATCGGTTTGAAGAAGGTATCCGGTTTTCGGTATGCCGTTTACGGTGGGCTGACGCGCGCTGCTGCCAACGAAAACCGTAAACTGTATAATAAATAAGTCAATAAAGCAGGGTTTGTGGTGTGTAGTTAACCACAAATTCAAACCAAAATCTACGAACTACAAACGCTAAATTTCATGAATCTGAAATCCATTAGTAAACTCGCTCTGCTGGTTGTTGTGCTGGCTTCCTGCGACAACAACCGGGTGCAAGTAACCGAAAACGGCTTGAAGTACAAATTTCACGAAGATGCCGAAGATACGCGTAAGGCAAAGGTCGGCGACGTGATGACGTTTAACATAACGGTCAAAAACAGCAAAGATTCCACGCTGGGCAGCAGCTACACCAACGGTTCGCCGGTGAAGCAACCCCTGCAGGCTTCGACGTTCAAAGGCAGCCTGGAAGAAGGCCTGGCACTGTTGAGCAAAGGCGACAGCGCCACCATCTACGTCAATGCCGATTCAATCGCGGCCCGGTCCATGCAGCCCCTGCCGCCGTTCATTCCGAAAGGCTCTGACATTGCCTATACCATCAAGGTAATCGACATTCAGTCGATGGAAGAATTCCAGAAAGCCCAGGTTTCCATGCGGGAAAAGCAGAAAGGTTCCGATGACAAAACCATCGCTGATTACGTCACTAAAAACAAACTGACCGGGCAAAAAACCACATCGGGTCTGTATTACGTCATTACGCAACCCGGCGCGGGTCCGCAACCCGGTTCGGGCGATGTCGTGAAAGTGAAGTACACCGGCAAGCTCATGAACGGAAAAGTATTTGACAGCTCGGACAAAAATCCGCAAACCCAGGCCGGTATTGATTTTCCGCTGGGTCAGGGAGCCGTTATTCCGGGTTGGGATGAAGGCGTTCGGCAGTTGCGCAAAGGCGGCAAAGGCGTTCTGATTATTCCGTCGGGCATGGCCTACGGCACGGAAGGACACCCCGGGGTTATTCCCCCTAACTCGGTGCTTCTGTTTGACGTTGAACTGGTTGACATCAAGAAAGGAGCCGCGCCTACCCCCCAAATGCCACAGATGCCGCAAGGCGGGCGTTAATCCGAAAATTGGCCAATGAGCCCGATACCAAAGCCGTATCGGGTTCGTTGTTTATACATAGAGCGAGAAACGCAACACAAGCCGTGGGAAAAACCACATTGATCGATACGAGTAAAATGAAGGTGACAAAAAATTGGCCGAAACGGGCACTGGCTGTTTCGCTGATTGGGTTCATGGTCGCGCAGTTCGGTTGCCAGCCCGATCCGGGCGAAGCACTGAACGATCGGAAACGCCGGGAAAACGAAGAAGAAATTAGCGCTTACCTTGATCAAACGAATCTCAAAGGCAAGGAGTACAGAGATGATGTAACCGGCCTGTACGTTATCAAGACCAAAGAAGTCACCGGTGGGCAGACGCCGGTGGAAGGCGACGAAGTAAAGTATTATTTTACGCAGAGTCGCCTGGACAGCGTCATTGTCGACAGTTCGGAAACGGCAGCCGGTAAACCGAGTATCGCAACCATCGGCGCTCCGATCGAGGGCGTAATTACGGCCCGGCTTTACAACAGCCTCCAGTTGCTGAAAGAAGGCGAAGAAGCCATCGTGCTGGCTTCGTATGACCCCACCGATAACAAAAGCGGCAATTTGCTGCTACCGGCTTACACGCCCGTTCGTTACGACATTGAAATCGTCAGCGTCCGGACCGAAGAGGAGCAGATTCAGGATTACCTGGTGGCAAATAAGCTGACGGCAGCCGAGAAGACCACTTCCGGGTTGCGGTTTTTGTTGACCAAAGCCTATCCCGATTCGGCCCTGGTGAAAACCGGACAAACCGCCAAAGTAAAGTACACCGGCAAGTTGTTGAATGGGACCCAGTTCGATACCAATTCGAGCGGACTGGACTGGAGCGTAGGAACCGGACAGGGTATTGCCGCCTGGGACGAAGTACTGGTGAAAATGCGGGTGGGCGAAAAAGCAACGATTGTGCTTCCGTCTTCCATTGGCTATGGCTCAACGGGCCGAAGTCCCAGCATTCCCGCTTACGCTCCGCTACTGTTCGAAATGGAAGTCGTCAGTGCTAAATAACGGTTCTTTCTACTCCATTCAGGCTGCCTTTTCAACGGGGCAGCCTATTTTTTTAATCCATTTCTTATGACACTTTGTTTTGCTACCAATAATGCCAGCAAACTGGCGGAGATTTCGGCCATGCTGGGTGATCGGTTTGAGCTGAAAACCTTGCAGGATATTGGTTGTCGGGAAGAAATTCCGGAAACGCAGGACACGATTTCCGGCAACTCGCGGCAAAAAGCCGAGCACGTCTGGGATCATTACCGCGTCAATTGTTTTGCGGATGATTCGGGTCTGGAAGTCGATGCGCTGGACGGTGCGCCGGGGGTTCATTCGGCCTATTATGGGGGTCATCCGCGCAGTTACGAACGAAATCTGAATGCGCTGTTGACCAATCTGGCGGACGCATCAAACCGGTCGGCCCGGTTCCGAACCGTGATTACGCTGGTGATCGACGGCCACTATACGGTTTTTGAAGGCGTTGCCGAAGGACGCATTCTGACGGAGCCGCGCGGCACGGGCGGTTTTGGCTACGACCCGGTTTTTCAGCCACACGGCCACGAACGGACGTTTGCCGAAATGAGCATGGAAGAAAAAAGTGCCATCAGCCACCGGGGAAAAGCGTTTGAAAAACTGATTGCGTTTTTGAAAGGCTGAGGCCTTTTCCGGCCGTTTTATCAATTTGATACCAGGCGGCTTGCGGACTTGTTAATCGTCACAATGGCCAGATCAGACACAAAAAAAACCGCCCGGTTTGGGCGGTTTTTTTTGTGCTTATTTCGAGTTGATTAATAAAACTTCGCCCGGCGATCCTTCACGTTGGAATTGTCACGAATGGCTTCGTTGATCATAAAACCGGCGCGGCTGCTGGCATTTTGCTGCAACTGATTCTTGTAGATCGCGTAATCCGCTACCGCCGGCGCGGGCGTCAGCTTGGTCGTCTCCACGATTAGCACCCCGGCATCCCCCGCGAATGGCTTCGACCGTTTCCCGGTTTTCAGACCGAATACTTTACCCACCGCCAGCGGATCAACGCCCGCGCTTTTCAGAAAGCCGTTGGCCATGTTGATATCCGGTACGGTTTCGACCAGGGCACCGGCGCCGTATTTCTGCGCGATGGATTCGAGAGTCCCGGAAGCACTGCCCAGCTTGGCAATGATCTGTTCGGCTTTGATCTGGTTACGAACTTTGGCGGTCAGTTCCGGACGGAAATTTTCGATACTGGTTTCGTCTTCCTTGGTTTCGCCGGTCAGAACGGCGACCACATACTGATCATCAACTTCAATGGCCGAAGAAACATCGTTGAGGTCCGTATCGTCGTTGAAAGCCCAGCGAATCAGCTCCCGGGCGTTGCCAAGGGCGTTAACACTGGTCGCGTTATCCGGAATCCGTTCGGCAGTTGCCACAACCAGCGATTTGTCTTTCTTCGAATTTTCGTCAAAATCCGCCTTAGTTTTGCTTTCCGTGGCAAATTGCTCGGCTTTGCGATACACTTCATCGCGGGTGGCCTGGCTGGGCGTGATGGTTTTGCCAATCGTCGAAATCCGGTAAAGCGTATTGGTTTTCGGTTCGGTGATTTTGATGATGTGAAAACCGTATTCCGTTTCCACCAGGCGCGGAATCAAACCGGCGCCGTTAAAGCCGAAAATTGCATCCTGGAACGGTTTTACCATCTGGTTGTTGTTTTTGAAATAACCCAGATCACCACCGACCTGACGCGAACCGTCGTCGCTGTTTGCCTGCGCCAGTGCCTCAAAGTTCGCACCGCCCTGGATCTGTTTCAGAATGCCTTCGGCGCGAATGCGGGCTGCGGCCTTGGCCGAATCACCCCCCGCCGAACGAATCAGGATGTGGCTGGCCCGAACCGTAAAGCTGGTGTCTTTCTTCACGCCACCGTATTTGTAAATAAAATAGGTGTTACCTTCTTTGTATGGGCCGTATACACCACCCGCTGCAAACGTACTGACGGTTGCTTTCAATTGCTCGGGCATTTCGCCGAGCGTCATGTACAACGGAGCCTGAATATCGGAATTCATCCGGGCATACGACGAATCGTTCGGTGCGCCGGCCAGACCCCGGGCCAGGGTTTTAATCTGCTCGTACAAGGACGTGCTGTCTTCTTTCGAAGGGGCCACCGGGAACGTTACGTATTGAATCGTCCGGCTGTTGATGCTCTTGTACTCGTCTTTATGCTTGTCCAGGTAGCTCTGCAGCTGGCTGTCGGTTACTTTCACCGTTGTATCCGGGACGGCGTAATAAGGAACGATAAGTACCTTGGCATCGGCGCGGGTATTCTGCGCCTGATACTCCTTCTGCGCTTCAGCCGTGGTGACAAACGACGACAGCCGCAGCAGGTTTTCGTACTTGGTCCGGGTGCGGTCGGCGCTCAGGTTCTTCTCGAAATTGGCCCACGCCTGTTGTTGTTCCGCCGGGAGCGTTTTAAGGCTTTTCAGGTAATTGATAACGGTATTTTTATCAAACGCCCCGGTTTTAGGGTCCGTAAACGTCTGCCGGATCGCCGGGCTGATGTAATTGCCCTGTACCATATCGACCAGTTCCTCAGGCGTCACACTCAAACCGAGCGCATCGTATTCTTTCTGATAAGCAATGTCTAAAATAAACTGGTTCCAGGCCTGATCGCGGAGCTGAACCTGATCCTGTTCGGTGGCAGGCCGACCGGTTTGTTGTTCGTAAGCAGCCCGGGCTTCATCGACTTTGGCATTAAATTCCTGGTACGAAATTTTTTGTCCGGCAATCTCGCCCACGTTCTGATCCTGCCCGCCAAACAAACTCTGCGAACCGATCAAATCCCCTCCTACAATAAATAAAATCAAACTGACGGCAATAATACCGACTGCAATGCCTGACTTTTCTCTGATCTTGTTAATTAAAGCCATTGTTCGTTTTACAAAAATTGACCCGCAAAATAACACTTTTTATCACAGAAATACAAGGCAAAAGCCGGGCCAAAACGCTGAAATACTTCCTTGTACCGGGACCGATAAGGTCCGATCAGCCAATCTTCATAACCCGGAAGTAAATCTGGTGGCGATTCAGCCGCGAGACGGTTTATTCTTGGACACACGCCAGAAAATTTGTATTTTTGCATGAAAATATTTTTCAATACGGTCAGGTTATCTCTGTATTTAACTAAACCACTTGACGGCTATGGATTTTTTTCAGACGATCTACAACGAGATCCTTTCTTTTTTCGGGGTCGGATCATGGCTTAAAATGTTTAAATCCGGCGATTATTCTTCCCTGCTCACCTGGGAAGGAATCCGGTCGGCCATGTCACCGCTGATTCCGCTGTTGTTACTTATCGAGATCACCCGGGCGGCTTTTTACAAGCGGTTTAAGGTCGAGAACTATAAAATTTCCCTTTTCATTATTGTCTTCAACCGGTTTATCGGGCGCTACATTTCGTTCGCGATGGTGGCCCTGTGCATCGGTTTTTTCGAACAATACGCCCTCATCAAGACCACGCCGACCTGGTACTGGTTCATTTACGGCTATATTGTCTGGGAACTGGCCCACTTTGTTTACCATTATCTGGGGCACAAAGTGCGGCTGTTCTGGTGTCTCCATTCGACCCACCACGCCCCGGAAGACATGAATCTTTCGGTGACGTACGCCCACTTTTTCCTGGAAGCGCCCTACGCCGATATTATCCGGACGACGATCTGTATATTGCTGGGGGTCAACCCGGTGCTTTTGTTCCTGATCATGTTTGTCGATGGCACCTGGGGCGCCTGGATTCACATCGGCGAGAACGTGCTGAAGGATGGCCGGTTGGGCTTTTTGCATAAAATTATCCTGACGCCTTCGCACCACCGGGTTCACCACGCCAAGAATCCTTTGTACATGGATACCAACTTCTGTAACCTGCTCAACATCTGGGACCATGCCTTCGGAACCCTGCAACACGAAAAGAAGGAAGTGCCGATGCAATACGGGATTACCCGGGAGATGAAACCCGGCAATTTCTGGGATGTTTACTTTGGTGAATTCTATGCGCTGGGGAAAGATATTCGGCGGGCACCCGGTTTTAAAAACAAGTTCCTGTACATCGTTATGCCGCCGGGCTGGAGCCATACGGGGGAGCATAAAACCGCAAAAATAGTCAGAACAGAGTTTATCAAAGAAACTGATCGTCAGCCGCTTGTCAATGCCTCCTGAGGCCGGTTTTCTGCCGTTCGTATTGTCATCCACCGTTTGTGCAATACGAACGGCTCTTCAGAACGCGGGGATTCAAAAAACCGCAACGTCTCAGCTGCGGGCCGGATTGCCAGCGGTTTATACGGGCACCGGTTTTTAATGAAGTAAGCTGATAACCAGATTTCAGCTTGCTGATTTTCTGCGCTAAAAAGGTTGGTTTATACCAATTTTTTAGGGGTACGTACCCGGTAAATTAGTGACCTCATTCAACCTGTTCCGAACGATGTTACTTTCACCCGCCTGGCTCGATACAAACGAGTATCCTTTCCCCGCTAATTTTCTACTGATTAACGGTCAGCAACAGCACTATATTGATGTTGGCGTTGGCGAAATCCTGCTGTTTATCCACGGCACTCCATCCTGGTCTTTCGACTTTAGAAACGTCATCAAAACGCTTTCCACTCATTACCGCTGCATTGCAATGGATCACATTGGTTTTGGATTGTCCGACAAACCGGAAACCTATGATTATTCAACCCAGCAACATGCCGTTACCTTACAATTATTTATTGATTCTCTGCAAATAAAAGACCTAACGTTAGTTATGCATGATTTCGGCGGACCCATTGGATTCCACTACGCCATTGCCAATCCGGAGAATATAAAAAGACTGGTTTTTCTGAACACCTGGTTGTGGAGTAGCGAAGGTGAGCCTGCGTTTAAAAAAATGAAGAGAGTGTTAAAAAGTCCGCTTCTTGCCTTTTTGTATACGTATTTTAATTTTTCGGCTAAGTATTTATTACCATATTCGTTTGGTAATAAATTTAAGCTTTCTGCGCATATTCATCAGCATTATCGGAAACCTTTTTCGTCGCCGAAACGACGAAAAGGACCCCTTGCTTTTGCGAAATCACTGCTCAATGATCAGGATTGGTTTGAGCAGCTCTGGAACCGGAAACAGCCGTTGATTGAAAAACCGGTTTTACTACTATGGGGCCTTAACGATCAATTGGTTACACCCGGTTATTTAAGGAAATTTCAGCGCGCGTTTCCGCAGGCTCAGACCATCGAACTACCGGACTGCGGCCACTTTCCCCAGGAAGAGGAAAGCGGAGCCGTGGCGGCTGGAATCCGGACTTTTGTAAGACAGAATTCCGACCGGCCGACCGGACCGTTCGCCGATTAAAACTGATGAAAAGCGGCCGAAACAAATTCCAGAACTGTCGGCAGCGAGGCTCGCCAGTAGGTCCAGGTGTGGCCACCCTCCCGAATCCGGAATTCATGGGGAATTTCCTTTTTTCGCATGGCAATGTGCACCAGAGAGTTCCCTTCGTAAAGAAAGTCGTCGTCACCGCAGTCAATGTACCAGCGAACCGCTTTTTTCTGATCATCCGGAACCGCATCGATCAGCTTTAAAACGCTCTGCCGGTTAAAATAGGCCTGTATTTCCTCGTCCGTTGCGGTTTGGTTGTTGCGGGTCAACTGGGTTTTGGCTGCTTCCAGCGTGGCGGGTCCGGTTGCGGCACTGAGCGGGCAGGCCGACGAAAACAGTTCCGGGTGGTGCAGGGCGTAGGTGAAAGTTCCCCCGCCCCCCATCGACAGGCCGGAAACCGCCCGAAACCGCTTTTCGGCTTTGATCCGGTAGTTTTTCTCCACAAACGGCATTAATTCTTCAAAGAAAAAATCTTCGTAGCGCCATTCGCCCTTCGGGTCATTGCTGTAGCCACGACGGCCCGTATTGGCGTCGGGCATGACAATGATCATGGGCGTTGCCTTGCCCTCCGCGATGGCTTTGTCAGCAATGTGCAGTACTTCTCCAAACTGGACCCAGCCTGTGTGATCATCTCCGGCACCGTGCAGCAGGTATAAAACCGGGTACGTCCGCTGAGACGACTCATAATCAGGCGGTAAGTAGATGGCAAACTTCCGTTCGCTTTTCAGAATCTTACTTTTCAAGGATTGATTGTCGAGTACTTTGCCGGTTTGGGCAAACAGCAGTGTAGGCAAAAGAGCCAGAAAAACCAGCGCCCTGAAAACAGGTCGATTCATTCAGATAAGGGGGTTAGGAAGGTTTGAAGCCGGTATCCGACAGGGCACAAGATACGATAAAGAACGAAAAAAAGAACGCTGGCGAGCCAGCGTTCTTTTTTAATGCACCCGGTTTCAAGGGGGATATTACATGGCGTCCTGAATCGCTTTCACGGCGTCGTAATGCTTCTGGAGCGTGGGCAGTGTTTTGCCGGCAAAAGCCTTTACATCAGCATCCTTGGCGTTAAACGAAGCGTCCTTGAATAAGTCGATATCCTCTTTGTGATCATCGACCATCAGTTTGATGTATTCTTTATCAAACTCCGCGCCCGAGAGCTTGGTTAAGTCGTCGACGTGCTTCTGGTGATCTTCACTCAGCGTGGCCGGAATGGTGATGTTTTTAGATGCCGCCAGCGCTTTTAATTCTTCGTTGGCTTTCGAGTGATCGGTGACCATCATCGTTCCAAAATCCTTTACTTTCTGGTTTTGCCCTTTCTGGGCGGCCAATTGTCCCAGCTCGACTTCCATCATCCCACCGCTTGCTGCTTTCACCGCAAATTCGGAATCGTCTTCGGGCTTATCTTTCTGATCATTAGCTTCTTCAGCCTGTTCAGCGCTGTCTTTATTACTGGAGCTATTACACGATTGAAAGGTCCATGCGCCTACCACAAGCAGCAGGAATAAGCTTATCTTTTTCATACCTATTGAGTTTTGTTAATGCTTTTTATATCTGATTCATTAGTAAAACTCCAAGGCGAAACGAATGTTCTTTTGAACGCTTAAATATTATTCAAAGGGATAACCGGGTGTCCAAAAGTTCCAGGCTTTAGTGAAAGCAAATCCCGGCCTGGGTGTTTAATTCGCTACGCGCTGTTTTGAAACAGGTCTTCGTGTTCAGCCAGAATTAAAATCAAGTTAAATATTACTATGAAAAAAGAGGTAGATAAGCAGGGTACGAAAAAAATACGTTGGTAAAATAATAATCCTGTTTGCCCCTTTTACTTACGTATTTATTTCTGGTTACCGAACTACCATTGAGAAATATCCTGCAATTGAAGATCTGAATAGTTAAATTTATTGGCAATAAATCCGTAGAAATCGGTTCCTGATTTGAAGAAATTGATCTATGAATAAATGGCGTATTCGTCGGAATTGATGAGCAGAAAAATGACTTTTATAATTTTGATTAACTGAAATAATCAGGAAATTAAACAGAATTTTATAGCTTTGCACGCAAACATATTTTTTAACACACCCGATGAAGGTAAAGCCAAACAAGATCCGATTTTTTTCCCCCGTGGATAATTCGGATGAAGCCCCAAAAGTAACTCCGAAAGAGACCACATTCACCACATCCGTGACCAAAACCGGTCGCCTGGCATTTCCACAAAAGCTGATGGATGGGCTGAACATTGATCCGACGAAACCCTTTTATAAAGTAGGGACCGTTAATCGCCGGAAAGGTGTGAAAGCGCTGTATTTAATTCCTACTGAACAAGGTGATGCTGAAGCTTTTGAATTGTCAAAAACCGGCCGCGGTTTTTCCATTCCGCTGAAAGGTGTGCTTCAGAAAATAGGACTTAATTTCCAGGATCAGGAGTATACCTTTACGATCAAACCGTACGATTACGGTGATGGTGTTTCTGGGTATGAACTGGTTTCGGATCAGCAAACGCCCCGCCCCGGCGCGTCCGATGAATCCGAAGAATAAGACCCGAATAGCCGGAACGGTCATTGCCTGGTTGGTATGCCTTTCCGGCTTTTCTCAAACGCCCTACTCGCAGCAGATTGCGGAGCACCGGGAAGACTATAAAGCCGATTTTCTGAAATCGCCGAAAAGTCCGCTCCAAAAAGACGATTTAAAAAACCTGCGGTTTTTTGAACCCGATTCTCTCTACCGGGTCGAAGCAACGGTGCAACGCACGCCCACTGCCGAACCGTTTGAGCTGCCCACCTACGACGGCCAGAAAAAGACGTACGTCAAGTATGCGGTCCTGACATTTGCGTTGCAAGGGAAACCGTATCAGCTTACCCTCTACCGCAGCCTGCAACTGGCTCGCCTTCCCCAGTACCGCGATTATCTTTTTATGCCGTTCAAGGATCTGACCAACGGCAAAGAAACCTACGGCGGAGGTCGTTATCTGGACCTGCGCACGGGAGCCATCAAAGACGGGAAAATTCAAATCGATTTCAACAAAGCTTACAATCCGTACTGCGCCTACAGCGACGGCTATGCCTGTCCGATTCCGCCGAAAGAGAACCATCTGGCGGTGAAAATTGAAGTAGGCGAGAAAACGTATAAGTGATGAATTAAAAGAGTGCGTCAGTCAACGCAGCACTTTTAACCCATCACGTATAGTTCGTCACCTTTCTAGCTCCACTCGCGGTCGGCGGAGTCGCGGGTGTTCCAGGTATCGGTCGGAGCGAACCAGGTAGCGCCTTTTCTGAGGAATTTCTTGGCCACTTCTTCGTTGAGCTCAACGCCCAGACCCGGTTTATCCGGTACTTTCACGAAGCCCTTTTCGACAATCGGTTTGATGCCGGTTACAATGTCTTCCCAGCCGTCCACATCGACGCCGTGGTGTTCAAGGGCCACAAAATTTTCGGTGGCGGCTGCGCAGTGAATGTTCGCCATCATACAGATCGGCGAGCCGGCAAAGTGCATGGCCATCGGAATACCGGCTTCTTCGGCATAATCACCGATTTTCTTCGTCTCCAGCAACCCGCCCGACGACGCCAGGTCCGGGTGAATCATGTCAACAGCCTGCGCGTCGATGAGCTTGATAAACTCCTTTTTACCAAAAATATCCTCACCCGTCAGCGTCGGCGTATCGATCGCGTCGGAGATTTGTTTCCATTGATCGGTATAGAACCAGGGGACCAGATCTTCGAGCCAGGCCAGCCGGAACGGTTCCATGGCGTTTCCGATCTGGATGGCCGTGTTGACGTCAAAATGCCCGAAGTGGTCGGCGGATAAGGGCGTATCGTACCCCACGATGTCCCGCACTTTGCTGACGTGGAGCGCCAGCGCGTCAATCCCTTTTTTTGTCACCTGAATGCGCGTAAACGGGTGTTTGGTTTGGGCGTAGTTGCCCATTTTGCCCGGCTGCGCGTCATTCCACTGCTGTTTGACGCTCCAGTTTTTGGCGCCCACCAGCATACCCGGCGTGTCGGCCAGCATGCCGATGCCAAAGTCCATTTTCAGGAACGTATAGCCCTGATCCCGGCGCCGAACCATGTGCTTGGCAAACTCGTCGTAATCCCGGCCTTCGGGCGTATCGGCATAAAGCCGGATGTAATCCCGGTATTTACCGCCCAGCAACTGGTAAGCCGGAACGTTGTAAGCCTTACCGGCCAGATCCCAGAGCGCCATTTCAACCCCACAGACGCCACCAGCCGCCCGGCTATGGCCGGCGAATTGCCGGATTTCTTTAAAAATCTTCTCGACATTGCACGGATTTTTGCCCAGCAGCCGACTTTTCAGCATCAGCGCATAATTGGGGCTGGCGCCGTCGCGCACCTCGCCCCAGCCTACCAGACCCTGGTTGGTATCGATCCGGATGATGGGGCTGGAAAAAGGAACGCCTTGCAAAACCGCCACGCGCAGGTCCGTAATTTTCAACTCCGAGGGTTTGGAATCCTTCTTGACTTTCTGCGTAATGAACTCCAGTTCACGCTCCGGTTTTCCGTCGAACATCAGTCCCAGCGATAAACCGCCCAGGGCCGAATTGCGGAGGAAATTACGCCGGTCGACGCCGGAAGCTGCATGGACCGGTTCGGGCGCAACCGCCGTCGGAGCCGGATATTTCTTCAGTAACTCAAGTAGATGTTGAACTTTTTTCATTCGTTTGACTGGATTTAGGGGTGTAACCCGCCGAAGTGGCATTTAACAGAAAAGGAATCTTTGGTCTGGGTATAATTCAAATTATTGGGAAAGTTAATGAAAAAGCCTATTTTCCGACTTCCAAAGCCTATTTTTTTCTAAACCCGGTCTGGGTCAGTATTTTACTCATCCGATCGTCTTTTTGACGAATAAAACTGGGTTTTGTGAAGGCAAACCCGGTTTTTCGCAACCCGTTCTTTTTAGTTTTGCGGGTCTTGTCAGAGTATATTTTTAGTGCTATCGCATCCTTACCCTTATAAGCAATGATTAAGAAAACAGTACTAGCATTGGCGGTTGCCCTATCAGGAGGCTTTTTGGCTCAGGCTCAGCGCATTGGCTCCTCACCCGAATACGTGACGGAATTGACCGCGAACTGGAAAGGCGAACGATTGCCGGATGGCCGGCCGAAAGTGCCGGATCTGGTGCTCGAACGACTGCAAAATTGTACGCTGGAGCAGGTCTGGGGCTATCTGGGCAACAAAGGATACCGCAATCAGGTCGAAAAAAACTGGATTATTCTGAAACCGGGTGAAACCATGACCGGCCGCGTGGTCACCGCGCAGTTCATGCCGACCCGGCCCGATCTCGACAGCCTGATCCGGAAAAAAGGCAAAGCCGAAGGGCGTTCGCAGAAGGGCGGCATTAACATCTGGCCGATTGACCTTCTGACCAAGGGCGATATTTACGTGGCCGACGGATACGGCAAGGTGAAAGACGGCACGCTGATTGGCTCCAGCCTCGGAAATGCCATCTACGGAAAAACCGGCAAGGGCGTGATTTTTTACGGTTCCATCCGGGATATGCAGGAGCTGAAAGACACCAAAGGGTTCAATGCCTGGGTGAAAGGCCACGATCCATCGTATATCAAAGACATGACGCCGACCTCGATCAACGCACCGATTCGCGTGGGCGACGTGACGGTTTTTCCGGGCGATGTGGTGTTTGCGAACGAATACGGCGTGGTGTTTATTCCGGCTCATTTGGTTGAGGGGCTGGTGTCGGCGTCGGAAATGACGGCCCTGCGCGATGAGTTTGAGCGGGTGCTGTTGCAGCAGGGCAAATACCCGTCGGGCGAAATTCACGGCGACTGGTCGGCCAAAATCAAAGACGAGTTCCGGGCGTGGGTTGGAAAATACCCCAAAAAATTAGCCATTACCCCCAAAGATCTTGAAGCGTATCTGGCCAAAGACCATTAGAAAGGAAATAATAACTATCAACCGGGTCGCCGGAGCGATGAGGAACGCTAAATGTAAAAGTAGTTTTCAATCCAACGCTTTTACATTTAGCGTTCCTCATTTTACATTTGATATTCTTCACCAATTCATTAATTGCCCGTATGAAATCCAGCGTTGCGTTTCTCCTTTTTCTGGTTGCCTGTTTAGTCGTTAGTCGGGCGTCAACCGCGCAAACCATTCCGAAAGACGAACTGGTCTTTTTGACCTCCGAATGGAAAGGTGAACGCTTCCCCGACGGTCGCCCGAAAATTTCGGATGCGCTGGTGGAACGGGCTAAAAAGATCGGAATTGATGATGCCTGGACGGTTTTAAAAAATGAAGGATATCTGAACCAGTTTGAAGGCGGCTGGAAGTTTATTCACGACGATGTCGTGGTGGCCGGACGGGCCGTGACGGCGATGTTCATGCCCAGTCGGCCGGATGTAGAGAAAAACATTAAGGATCGCGGCATCAGCAAACAGGGCCGCAAAGGAAACACCAACACCTGGCCGATTGAAACCCTCACGAAAGGCGATGTCTACGTGGCCGACGGTTTTGGGAAAATCGGTGGCGGAACCCTGGTCGGCGCCACGCTGGGCAATGCTATTTTCAGCAAAACCGGCAATGGTGTCGTTTTTAACGGAGCCGCGCGCGACTTGCAGGAGTTGCAGAACATCAAAGGATTCAACGCTTTCGTGCGCGATTTTCACCCGTCGTTTCTGGAAGAAATGGTGCTGATGGGTCTCAATAGCCCGATCCGGATGGGAAATACGATGGTGTTGCCGGGTGATCTGGTGATTGCCCAGCGCGAGGGCGTGTTGTTTGTTCCGGCGCACCTGGCCGAGCAAGTCGTGACAACCTGCGAATTTGTGACCCGCAAAGACCAGTTCGGCTTTGAAATGGTGAAGTCAAACCGCTACACCACCGGTCAGATCGACAGCCAGTGGACGGACGAAATCAAGGCGGAGTTTCTGAAATGGCTGACGCAGCACCCGGAGCTCGGCACCATGACCCGCCCCGAACTGGATAAAGTAATGAGCAAACGCACCTGGTAATTCCCGCGAAAATAAGGGAACGGCCGGAGCTATCTTCGGCCGTTTTTTGTTTTCAAAGACAGGAGAAGTGAGCCAGAAAAAAACGATAAAACCGCCTTCGTTGTGCGGGATTTCAGGCTCCTGGCGCCTATCGAACCTCTTTTATTTTGTCTACAAAATGACCGATCAAACGAAAGATATTCTGCGCCGGGCGGCTTCGTTTTGCGCCTATCAGGAACGGACGCAGCGGGAAGTGCGCGAACGACTCAACGAATGGGAGGTATACGGCGACGAAGCCGAAGAAATCATTGGCTGGCTGATCGAACAGAATTACCTGAACGAGGAACGGTTTGCCAAGACGTTTGCGGGCAGCAAGTTCCGGGTGAAACGCTGGGGGAAGCACAAGATCAAGCAGCACCTCAAACAACGCGGCATCACGGGCTACAACCTCGATCAGGCCATGAAAGAAATCGAATCCGACGATTACCGCCAGACGCTGGTCGATCTGCTCGATAAAAAGAAACGAAGCCTGCAGGGCGAAAGTCCGCTCGTTATGAAGCAGAAACTACTCCGGTTTGCGATCGGAAAAGGCTACGAAAGCGACCTGATCTGGTCGGTATTAGGGGGGGAGGAAAAGGAATAACAAAAGAAGGAAGGGAGGAAAGGAATAAAGGAAGAACGTGTCCTTCTCATCCCATCCTGCCTTCCTCTCCTTTTTTAAAAATCCGCGTCGAAGGTGATTTTTTGATCTTCTTTTTCTTTGGTCGATCCCATCACGCCCGCTTTCTGGTACTCACCCACGCGTTTTTCGAAGAAATTGGTCTTGCCTTGCAGCGAGATCATGTCCATGAAATCGAACGGATTGGTCGAGTTATAGACTTTCTTCAGACCAAGCGACACCAGCAGGTGATCGGCGACAAATTCGATGTACTGCTTCATCAGTTCGGCGTTCATGCCGATGAGCGAAACCGGCAGCGACTCGCTGACAAACTCCTGCTCGATGCTGACGGCGTCTTTGATCATCGCGTACACCTCCGATTCCGGCAGTTTATTCTGGATGTGTTCGGTATAAAGCATACAGGCAAAATCGCGGTGCAGACCTTCATCGCGCGAAATCAGCTCGTTCGAAAACGATAAACCGGGCATCAAACCGCGTTTTTTCAACCAGAAAATCGAGCAGAACGAACCGGAGAAGAAAATTCCTTCCACGGCCGCAAAGGCCAGCAGACGCTCGACGAATGAACCGTTTTCGATCCACCGCATGGCCCAGTCGGCTTTGCGTTTCACGCACGGAATCGTATCAACCGCCCGCAGCATTTTGTCTTTTTCGACCGGATTTTTGATGTAGGTATCGATCAGCAGCGAATAGGTTTCCGAGTGGATATTTTCCATCATAATCTGAAAACCGTAGAAGCATTTGGCTTCCGCATACTGGACCTGAGACAGAAAACCGACTGCCAGATTTTCGTTGACAATGCCGTCGGAAGCGGCAAAAAAAGCCAGTACGTTGGAGATGAAATGCCGCTCGCCATCGTTCAGATTCTCCCAGTCGCGCTGGTCCTGCGAAAGGTCGATTTCTTCGGCCGTCCAGAACGACGCTTCGTGCTGTTTGTACATTTTCCAGATGTCGTGGTGGCGGATCGGGAACAGAACAAACCGGAGCGGGTCTTCCTGCAGGATCGGTTCGAGAGCTTCAGTTTGAGCCATGATGTATTGACTTATTTGTAAGATTGACGTGTAGTTAACTAAAAAGCGAGCTAACAAAGTTATCGGATTAGGGCAGGAATCCAACCGAAAAATGAAAGGGTGAAAGTGACGTTCCAATGGCGGGTAGAATAACTCTATAACTATCAAACAGTTGTTGAATTCGTGGAAAAATAACTTCTTAGAAATCTGCTAAAATTTGATTTTTGCATTGAAAAACAGTCATTTGTATTCCTATCCAGATTTTTTTAGTCGTATATGTCTCCGTTACCCGTGCCTGCATCTCCGCCGGTTAGTGCCGTTCTGATTACGTTCAATTCCGCCCGGATTTTGCCCGCCGTGCTGAACGCCTTGCAGTGGTGCGCTGAAAGGGTGGTGGTCGATTCGGGCAGCACCGATCAGACCCTGGCGATTGCGGAGCAGGCGGGCTGCCGGATTATTCACCGCGGCTTTGAAGGATTTGGCTTGCAGAAAGGATTTGCCGTGGAACAGGCCCGGCATCACTGGGTGCTGGTGGTCGATGCCGACGAAATCGTGACGGAAGAACTCCGGACGGAAATTCAGCTTCGGCTGGCGGAGGTCGAAACCGGGACGCTCGATTTCAGGGGATTTGAAGTGCCGATTTCGCTGGTTTTTCTGGGGCGGCTGATGCGCCACGGGGGCGAATACAAAATGCCCCATTTGAGGCTGTTCGACAAGCGGTTCGGCAACTACAATGCGGCCCGGGTCCACGAGGATGTGGTGCTGAACGCGCCCGTGGGCCGACTCACGCACCACATGCTGCACGACAGTTACGGGAGCCTCCACGAGTATTTTGAAAAGTTCAACCGCTACACTACCGCCGGCGCCCGCGATCTGCAAAGCCGGGGCAAATCGGACGCCGTTGCCCAGGTCGTTTTCCGGCTGCCGCTCACGTTTCTGAAAGAGTATATTCTCAAACGAAACGTCCTGAACGGCTATCCCGGTTTTGTCTGGTCGCTGTTTTCGGCCATGTATCCGGTGGTGAAATACGCGAAATTGCGGGAGTTGCAGCGAAACGCCGGGTAGGCCGGGCGGCCTTGTTGCAAAAACGGGCGGTTTTTTGCTCGCTTGTCCCGCATAAAATGCCCACGATCGAACCATTTCAGGACGGAGACGTTACTATGAAAGTTATCAAAAAAGCTTTTTGGGGTGAGGGATTCCGGAATCCTCCTCTTTGCTGAAGGATGAGACTTTTTAAATGTACGCACTGCGGAGAGACGAATTATTTCGAAAATACCCGTTGTCCCCAGTGTGAATATCCGTTGGGATTTGTGGCCGGGCAACTCGAACTGCTGCCGTTGATTGCCAACGATACCGATACGTTTCAGATCTACGGACAGAGCGAAACGCGCTATCGGTATTGCGCCAATCAGCAGTACGGGGTCTGTAACTGGCTGGTGGAAGAAACGCATAAATCGCGCTACTGTGAAGCCTGCCGGCTAAACCGCACCATTCCGAATCTGAGCAAACCGGAATACCTGCAGCGCTGGAAGGTGATAGAAACCGCCAAACACCGCCTGATTTATTCGCTCCGGCGCATGAACCTGCCGCTGATGAGCAAATCGGTCGATCCCGATAACGGCCTTTCGTTTGATTTTCTGGCCGACTGGACGCAGCGGCCGGTGCGGACGGGCCACAAACGGGGCCTGATTACCATCAACATTGTGGAAGCCGACGACATCGAGCGCGAGATGACCCGCCAGAAGATGGACGAGCCCTACCGCACGGTTTTGGGCCATTTTCGGCACGAAATCGGCCATTACTACTGGGATCGCCTGATCCGTGGCACCGACCGGATCGACGCCTACCGCGCGCTGTTTGGCGACGAGCGCCAGAGCTACAAGGACGCCTTGGCGCAGCATTACCAGCAGGGACCTCCGGCGGGCTGGAATCTCCACTTCATCAGTGCCTACGCCAGCGCCCATCCGTGGGAAGATTGGGCCGAAACCTGGGCGCATTACATGCACATTCTGGATACGCTCGAAACCGCCTACGCCTTTGGCCTGAGCGTTCAGTTTCAGTCCGTTGTGGACGCGATGGACGTGATGCAGGAAGAGAAAATTGATCCGTATGACCCGGAGGATTTCAAGACGCTGATGGATTTGTGGGGACCGTTGTCGTTTGCCATGAACAACCTGAACCGCAGCATGGGCCATTCCGACCTGTATCCGTTTATCATTCCGCCCGGCGTCATGGAAAAGCTGAGTTTTATTCACCGGATTTGTTACCAGACCCGCCGAAAATAAGTTTGCTTACGCGGTCAGCCGCCGGTAAAATCCTTCTTCCCGTTCCAGCAGATCCCGGTGCGTACCGCGCTCGACAATCTCGCCGTTTTGCACCACCAGAATTTCGTCTGCGTGCTGAATGGTGCTCAGCCGGTGGGCAATCACCAGGGTCGTGCGGTTGGCCATCAGGCGCGTCAGGGCTTCCTGCACCAGTTTTTCCGATTCGGTATCCAGGGCCGAGGTGGCTTCGTCCAGAATCAGAATGGGCGGATTTTTCAAAACCGCCCGGGCAATGCTGATGCGCTGGCGCTGTCCGCCCGACAACCGCCCGCCCCGGTCGCCAATGACGGTCTGGTAGCCCTCCGGCTGAGCCATGATGAAATCGTGGGCGTTGGCAATCTGGGCCGCCCGCACCACCTCCTGTTCCGTGGCTTCGGTGCCAAAAGCGATGTTGTTGAAAATGGTGTCGTTGAACAAAATACTTTCCTGCGTCACAATGCCCATCAGATTCCGGAGGGAATGCATGCTGCAATCGCGCAGGTCAACGCCGTCGATCAGAATCCGGCCGTCGGTCGGGTCGTAAAAACGCGGAATCAGGTCGGCAATGGTCGATTTTCCGCCCCCCGATGCGCCGACGAGCGCGATGGTTTTTCCTTTTTCGAGTGTAAACTCAATGCCTTTCAAAACCGGCCGATCCGGGTGGTAGGCGAAGGACACGTTTTGTACTTCAATCGTTTGTCGAAAACCGGGTAGCGCCAGGGCGCCGGGTTTGTCCTGAATGGCCGGGGCCGTATCGATCAGTTCGAGCACCCGCTCGCCCGACGCAATGCCGCGTTGCGAACCGCTGAAGGCGTTGGAAATTTCCTTGGCTGGGCGCGTAACCTGCGAGAAAATCAGGATAAACGTAATAAAATCTGACGCCGACAAATCCGACTGTTTCGTCAGCACCAGCGACCCGCCGTAGAGCAGAATAATGGCAACGACCAGCACGCCCATAAATTCGGAAAAAGGCGACGCCAGCTCCCGCCGGTTGGCCAGCGACCGGATGGCGTTCCGGTAGCCGTCGTTTTCGGTCTGAAATTTTTGGGTTACAAACGCTTCGGCATTGAAGCCTTTCACAACGCGCATGCCACCGAACGTTTCGTCGAGTAAGCTCAGAATTCCGCTCAGCCGCTGCTGCCCGGCCTGCGCATCCCGCTTCATGCGCCGGACGAGCATGGCAATAAAACCGCCCGAAACCGGAATGACCAGCAAGGCAAAAAACGTCAGGTTGGCCGAAATGTTGAACAGCGTAATGATGTACGCAACCAGCAGAAACAATTCTTTGGAAACCGCCGAAAGGCTGTTGGCAATGGAGTTTTCGACTTCCTGCACGTCGGTCAGGATGCGGGCGATGAGGTTGCCTTTGCGTTCGCTGGAGAAAAAACCGAGGTGCAACCGCAGGGCTTTGGTAAAAACCGTCTCGCGCAGCCGGGCCACCATCCGGGCTTTGAACGACTCGAGTTGCCGGACCGATAAATATTTGAAAATATTGTTGAGCAGCACCGAGGTTACGACGATCACGCAGACGAACTGAAGGGCGCCGAGCTTGCCGTGTTCCCGGAAAAAAACCGCAAAATAGTATTGAAAAAGCTCCTTCGGTGAGGTGCTGAACGACAAAACCGGGGCGGGCCGGCTCAGCAGTTTTTGCAGTTCGGCCGGGTCCACTTTATCAAAAAGAACATCCAGCAGGGGAATGAGCAGCGTAAAGTTCAGTACGCCGAACAGGCTGGCTAACAACGACGTGAGCAAAAACGGCGTCAGAAAGCGGCCCAGCGGCCGGGCGTACGAAAGCAAGCGAAAATAAGTCTTCATGTGGCCGCAAAGATACGTCCCGGAAGCAGGATTACCGCGATGGGTGGCATTAACTGTGCCCCGCCTTTGGTCCGTGCCATTTCTTGACGAAAACCGGTAAGGCTGACCAGACCAGGAAAAAGCCCGTGGCGCGGTACGTTCAATCAAAATTTGTTGCCGATACAATTAGATCAGGCGGTTTTGACGTTATTTGTAGCATACAACCTTGAGAAACGAATGCATTACCGTCATCTGGCCGTTAGCCTGCTGCTTGCCCTGTCCTCCTGCGGGATCATTTCACCCGATTCGTCCAAATCCGACCGGTTTTCGACCAGCCCGGATAAATTTTCCGTTCAGCCCGGACAGGTCGATGAAGCGTCGGGCATTGCCGCCAGTCGCACGATCGACGGCCACCTGTGGGTCCAGGAAGACAGCGGAACGCCCGCCCAGATTAACCTGATGACCACCGACGGCAAGCTGGTGAAACGGTTTCCGCTGTCCGGTATCGCCAACCGCGACTGGGAAGATCTAGCCATCGGACCCGGTCCGCAGGATGGTGTTTCGTACCTCTACCTGGCCGACATCGGCGATAATTTCCGGCAAAACGACGTGAGCTACATCTACCGGTTTCCGGAACCCAAAAACCAGAACGAAACCGTCGGCGGAATCGAGCGGATTAGCTTCCGGTATTCCGACGGCCCGCGCGATGCCGAAGCGGTTCTGCTCGACCCGCAAACCCGCGACCTCTGGATTGTGACAAAGGCCGAAGAGAAAGTCCGGATCTACCGCTTGCCGTATCCGCAAAATACCGCAGACGTGATGAAGGCGGATTATTACGGCGAACTGCCCCTGAATTTGATTACCGGCGGAAGCGTTTCGGCGGATGGCGACGAAATTCTGCTGAAGTCCTACCTGGGAACCTACCACTGGCGCCGGAAAAGCGGGCAGTCGCTGGCGGATGCGTTGCAGAAAAATACCTACCAGTCGCTGGCGGCCGAACCACTGGGCATTCAGGGGGAAGCCATTTGTTTCGATAAAAACAGCAACGGCTACTACACCCTCCCCGAAAAAGGCAATCAGGCGGCTGTAACCCTGAACTACTACAAACGGTTATAGGGACGGGATCGGGGAAAAGTCCGTTCCAACTCCTTAAACGCTTCATCATTTTGTCAAAAACCGCTGCTATCATTGGGGCCGGTATTGCCGGTATCGCGGCAGCTATCCGGCTGGCGGTCAAAGGCTACCGGGTTGATGTGTTCGAAGCCAATTCGTATCCCGGCGGTAAGCTGTCCGGTTTTGAGCAGGCCGGTTTTCGGTTCGATGCCGGGCCTTCGCTGTTCACCATGCCGCAGCTCGTGGACGAATTGTTTCAACTGGCGGGCCGCCATCCCGGCGATTATTTTACGTATAGCCGACTGGACGAAACCTGCCGGTATTTCTGGGACGACGGCACGCGCCTGACGGCCTGGGCCGACCGACTTGCTTTTGCCCGCGAAGTCGAAACGCAGCTGGGCGAATCCGCCGAGCACCTGCTGGCGCATCTGGACGACAGTGCCACCAAATACGGGATTACCGAAAAGCTTTTCCTGCACCGCTCGCTGCACAAATTATCGACCTGGTTTAACCGCGACGCGCTCCACGGGTACCTGAATCTGCCGAAACTGGAGGTGTTCAAAACCATGAACCGGGCCAACGAGCAGCGGTTTCAACATCCGAAACTGGTGCAGCTCTTTAACCGGTATGCCACCTACAACGGCTCCGATCCCTACCAGACCCCGGCCACGATGAACATCATTCCGCACCTGGAATACAACATCGGCGCTTTTTTTCCGAAAGACGGCATGATCGGCATCACCAACAGCCTCGTCCGGCTGGCCGAAGACCTGGGCGTCCGGTTTTGGTTCAACACCCGCATCACGGAACTGGTGACGAACGGCGCGCGCATAACGGGCGTAAAAACCGGGGTGTCCGGCGAACCGATCCGGGACTACGACGTGGTCGTTTCCAACATGGATGTGGTCAGCACCTTCCGCAAACTCTTGCCGAACGCCCGGCAGCCGGAGCGGATTCTGCGGCAGCCCAAATCGAGTTCGGGCCTGATTTTTTACTGGGGAATCCGGCGAAAATTTCCGGAACTGGGTTTGCACAACATCTTTTTCAGCCAGGATTACCGCGCCGAGTTCGACCAGCTTTTTAACCGGCAAACGCTATCGGACGATCCGACCATTTACCTGAACATTACGTCCAAACACAAACCGGACGACGCGCCCCCCGGCTGCGAAAACTGGTTTATCCTGATCAATGCCCCGAACAATTCCGGTCAGAACTGGGACGACCTGATCGCCAAAACCCGGCAGAACGTGATCCGGAAATTAAGTCAGAATCTGCGGGTTGACGTAAAACCGCTGATTGAGTGCGAATCCGTTTTAGACCCGCGCTCGATCGAAATCCGCACGTCGAGTTCGCAGGGGGCGCTGTACGGCAACAGCTCGAACAACCGGTTTGCGGCTTTTCTGCGCCACGCCAATTTCTCGCACCAGTTCCACAACCTGTATTTTGTGGGCGGCAGCGTGCATCCGGGGGGCGGCATTCCGCTGTGTCTGTTGTCGGCCAAAATTGCGACGGATCTGATTCAGGGGCCGGGTCTTGAGGGTAGCTGACCACCGAAAGACCGAAAACCGTATATTGCGTTTTTGCACCGAAACTCGACGGCATGGATACTTCGTACCTGATTATTGTTTTCAGTTTATCGGTTCTGATTTCCTACGTTTTCGACCTGCTCAGCAGTCGCTACAAAACGCCGTCGGTAATTCTGCTGCTGGCGTCGGGCATGCTCATGCGTCAGGTCACGAATTACTTTGCCTTTCAACTGCCGTATGTCGATACGATTCTGCCCACGCTCGGCACGCTGGGCCTGATTCTGATCATTCTGGAAGGGGCGCTGGAACTCGAACTGACGGGCGATAAACTGGGCATGATCCGGCGGGCCTTCTGGTCGTCGCTTTCGTCGATTCTGGTGACCTCGCTGCTGATGGCCGCGCTGTTTTACGTGCTGATGGAAGCATCTTTTTTCAAATGCCTGGTGGCCGCCATGCCCTTTGCCATCATCAGCAGCGCGGTGGCGGTTCCGGGCGCCCGGAACCTGAATCCGGCCAGCCGGGAGTTTGTCGTCTACGAATCGTCCCTGTCCGATATTCTGGGCGTCATGATTTTTAACTTCCTGGTTTACAACGCTTCCGGTGGTATTTTTTCCGTGCTGTCCTTTGCGAAAGATACGCTGATCATGGTGGTCATCTCCCTGATCTGCTGTTTTTTTCTCCTCTATCTGATCAGTAAAATCAGCCACCACATCAAATTTTTACCTATCATTTCGGTCCTTTTCCTCGTCTACGCGGTCAGCCGGATTTACCAGCTTTCCCCCTTGCTGTTGATTCTGGTTTTTGGGCTGTTTCTGAACAATACCGAGCTTTTCATCCGGGGCCGGCTCGACCAGATTTTCAAGAATGATCTGTTTGAAAAAGAACTCGACCAATTCAAGAACCTGACCGCCGAGGGAGCCTTCATCGTCCGAACGTTTTTCTTTCTGCTGTTTGGCTATGCTTCGGATTTTCAATCGCTCATCGAAGCGGATGCGTTGATTGTCAGCTTTTTGCTGCTGTTGCTGCTCTACACCGTGCGGGCGGGCGTGCTGCGTTTATCGTTGTCGGGGAGCATCAATCCGGTGGTTTTTATCGCTCCGCGCGGCTTAATTACCATCCTGCTGTACCTGAGTATTCCGGACAACCTTAAACTGGTCGGTTTTCGCGACGGGATTCTGATGGCCGTGGTGCTGCTCACCGCGCTGGTGATGATGGCGGGCGTTGTCAGCTACCGCGAAACCGAACCGCTCTGACGGACTTGTACCTACAGGCCACCCGGCGGTTTTTGGGTCCGGTAGTTCAGAAAACCGTACCACTTCCGGGTTTTCCAGTACGTCAGATTGTGTTCATTAGCAAAGGCTTCGCGCTCGAAGCTGATGTTCCGGTAGGCGGTGTAATGGTCCCGGTATTGCCAGCGACGGATGAGGTATTCCAGCAAATACCAGACGTAAAAAGGAAGGAGGCCCAGTTCCAGCTGCTGCCGGAGATGGATGCGCTCGTGGTGGAGCAAAACCGCATCCGGCCGCCTGGTCCGCACCAGAACAAAGGGAAACAAGGCCATTCCGCTAACCCATAAAAACGGTACCCGAACCACGATCATACACAGATTTTTAACAGGCAGCGCCGGACTTGCCGGCAAAAAAAACGTTGGCTACACCGGTTTTCAGTGGGCAGGCAACCCGGCCCGGTTTTGCCGTTCACCCTTCATTTTCAGCCTTTTGAAAAACTTTCACAATTGGGTTTTCAGAAGATAGTTTCCTCCAATAAAAACAATTGTATATTTGAGAAAGACCGGATTGCCGGAACGAACCCATTCTACATTTTAGTGAACAATTTATGAAAAAAACCGTGCTTTATGTTGCGTTAAGCCAGTGCCTGCTTTGGTCGGCGGTGGCGCAAACGCCCAAGAAACCGACCCCGACCCGGCCCGCGCCCAAACCGGCCGCAGCGGCTTCGACAGCACCACGCATTAAATTTACGGAATACGATCTGCCAAACGGCTTGCATGTCATTCTGCATCAGGATAATACGACTCCGCTGGTGGCCGTGACGATGATGTATCACGTCGGATCGAAGAATGAACAACCGGGCCGGTCGGGCTTTGCGCACTTTTTTGAGCACCTGATGTTTGAAGGTTCCGACAACATCAAGCGGGGCGAATACATGAAGATCATCAAAGGCGCGGGCGGGCAACTGAACGCCAATACCTCCAACGACCGGACGTTCTACTACGAAATTCTGCCGTCGAACAAACTGGAACTGGGTCTTTACATGGAGTCGGAGCGGCTTTTGCACGCCAAAGTAGATGAGAAAGGCGTTGAAACCCAGCGCGAAGTGGTGAAGGAAGAACGGCGGCAGCGGTACGAAAACCAGCCGTATGGCACCTTCTTTCCGCAGGTTCTGGCGCACGCCTACAAGGTTCACCCGTATAAATGGGCGCCCATCGGCTCAATGGAAGACCTGAATGCGGCCAAAATCGGCGAGTTCCGGGATTTTTACAAGGAGTTTTACATTCCCGGCAACGCCATTCTGTCCATCGCGGGCGACATCAATCCGGATGACACCAAAAAGCTGATCGAGAAGTACTTCGGCGAAATTCCGAAAGGACCGAAAACGCCGTACCGCCCGAACGTGAAAGAACCGGCGCAGAAGGCCGAAGTGCGGGATATTGTGTACGATAACGTTTCGCTGCCGGGCGTATTTCAGGCTTATCACATGCCCGCGCAGGGCGATCCGGATTATTACGCGCTGGATGTGTTGCAAACCCTGCTGGCGGCTGGCGAAAGCTCCCGGATGAACAAGGAACTGGTTGATAAACAGCAGAAAGCCGTCCAGACCGGCGTGTTCCCGCTCTCGACCGAAGACCCCGGTCTGTTTATTTCCATCGGTATTGCCAACATGGGCGTTAAGGCCGAGGACCTGGAAGCCGGAATGAATGCCGAAATCGAGAAAGTAAAGAAAAATCTGGTGACGGACGAAGAATTTCAGAAGGTGAAAAACCAGATTGAAACCAACTTTGTGAACCAGAACGCGGGCGTGGCCGGAATTGCCGAGAGCCTGGCCAACTACAAAATGTACCTGGGCGACGCCAACCTGATCAACACGGAGCTCGAACGCTACAACAAAGTGACGAAGGAAGACCTGCGCCGGGTGGCCAACAAATACCTCACGAAAGAAAACCGGGTGGTGTTGTATTACCTGCCGAAAGCGATGGAGCCGAAGAAAGAAGGCAAAGGCGATTAAGAAAAACACGGGATAACGAATTATTGAAGAACGAATGATGAAAGCAAACTATATTCTGGCTGCGGGGCTGCTGGCCCTCGGTCTGTCGACGCAGGCGCAAACGCTGGATCGGTCGAAATTGCCCGCTGATGGCCCGGCGCCCGCCATTAAAGTGGGAAAACCGGTTTCTTTTACGCTTGCCAACGGGTTGAAAGTTTTTGTGGTGCAGAACAACAAATTGCCCCGCGTGGGCTTTAGCCTGTTGTTTGATTACCTGCCCATCCGGGAAGGCGAGAAAGCCGGTTATGTGAGCATCGCCAGCCAGTTGATCAAAACCGGGACCAAAACCCGCACGAAAGACCAGATCGACGAAGCCGTTGATTTCATTGGCGGCAGCCTGAACACCTCGCCGACCGGCGTCTATGCAATGTCGCTCAAAAAGCATACGCCCAAAATGCTCGAACTGATGGCGGACGTAGTGCTGAATCCGAAGTTTACGCAGGAAGAACTGGACAAGCTGAAAAAGCAAACCAAATCGGGGCTGGCTTCCCAGAAAGACAATCCGGGAGCCATTGCCACCCGGGTCAGCAGCATCCTGGTGTATGGCAAAGACCATCCCTACGGCGAGCCGGATTCGGAAGAAACCGTTGACCGCATCACGCTGGACGATTGCCGCAAGTTCTACGAAACCTATTACCGGCCCAACATCGGGTATCTGGCCGTGGTGGGCGACATTACGCCCGAAGAAGCCCGGCCGATGGTGGAGAAGTATTTCGGAAAATGGCAGCCGGGCGAGGTGCCCAAACCGACGTATGACCTGCCCAAACCGCCCGCCAAACCAACCGTAGTGGTAGTCGACCGGCCCAGTTCGGTGCAGTCGGTGGTGTACATCACCCACCCGATTCAGCTAAAACCGTACACCCCGGAGTCGATTCAGGCCAGTCTGACCAACGACATCCTGGGCGGGGGCGGGGGCAACGCCCGCCTGTATAACAACCTGCGCGAAAAACACGGCTATACTTACGGCGCCTACTCGTCGCTGACCAGCGACCGGCTGGTGGGCCGTTTCCGGGCCAACGCCAACGTTCGGAATGCCGTGACGGACAGTGCCGTGGCGGAATTCATAAACGAACTGAAAAGCATCCGGGATTCGAAGCCGAAACCGGAAGAACTGAGCAGCACGAAAAATACGTTTGCCGGTGACTTCATCTTTACGCTGGAAGACCCCGAGACGATTGCTAACTTTGCCATCAACACGGCCCGCTATCAACTCCCGGAGGACTTTTTCTCCAATTACCTGAAACAGGTCGATGCGGTGACGGATGCGCAGGTGCAAACCACGGCCAGCAAACTGATTGACCCCGAACACGCCTACATTGTGGTGGTTGGCAAGGCTTCGGAAGTGGCCGACAAACTGAAGCGCTTTGGCGATGTGGTGTATTACGACGCCAACGGCAACAAAGTGGAGGCTCCGGCTGCGGGCAAACTGACCACGTCGGCGACGCCCGCCGGTTTGACCGCCGATCAGGTGGTTGCCAAGTACCTCACGGCGGTGGGTGGCAAAGACGCCATTGCGAAAATTACCGACCTGACCCAGAAACTGACCACCGAAATGCAGGGCACTAAAATCGACATTGAAAGCAAGCAGAAAGGGCTCGACAAGTTTTCGCTGGCGATAACAGCGATGGGTCAGGTGGTGCAGAAAGTGACCTCCGATGGCGCAAAAGTGAAAATGGAAGGCGGAGGGCAGTCGAAAAGCCTAGCCAATGACGAAGCCAAAATGGAGATCCTGAAAAATGCGGTTTTCCCCGAGCTGCTGTTTTCGACGCTGGGCGCAAAAACCACGCTGGCCGGCACGGAAAAAGTTAACGGAAAAGATGCGCATAAAATTGACGTGTCGCTTGGCGCGAAAACGCTTGCCCTCTTTTACGATGCCGAAACCGGTTTGAAAGTGCAGAACACCACAATTGAGCAGACTCCACAGGGCGAAATGGCCGTTAACACCAGTTTCAGTGATTACAAGGAAGTGAACGGCGTTAAATTTCCGTACACGATCAGCCAGAATTTTGGGCCGATGGTCATGAAAATGCAAACGCAATCGCTGGTGGTGAACACGGGCCTGACCGACAAGGATTTCATGGTGCAGTAAAGGCGGTTTTTGCGCTGACACCCCCTGGTGGTGAAAACCGGAAATAAACCGCTCAAAACGGGCCAGTTGACACATCGACTGGCCCGTTGATTTTTAGACCCGCGAAAGAAAACCGTAGACCGCATGATTCGAATGCAAGGGCGGCATATCCTTTTAGCCTGTATGTCCTGCGACAAACCGGATACTTTAACGGCTTCCCTCGATCCGGTGAGTTGGTTTGGTTCCGGAGACGTTACCGAAATCCACACCAAAGAAAATGCAACCTGCCTGGTTGATCGGTTCAGCATCGTGGTTCGGACGGATCTGCCTTTCGATGAACGCCTTTCTAAGACCACGCCGAAAGCAACGGGCTGCCTGGGGCCGTGTACGCAGACGCAGGTGCTGGGCTTTTTTCATATACCCCTGGAAAAAGGCACCCATACTCTGGCGCTGCCCGACACCTGCCTGCCCACCAAAATCGCCCGCTCGTCGGATTCCTTTCAAGTTGGTGGTAAATCTACTTTACACATCATGGATGCAAAAACCGGACGTGTACGGATGTACTACGATTTCAGGGACGGCGATCGGGGGTGGGTGAACGTAACGAAACTCAACGGGAAAAATACGGGGCCGGTTTGACGTAACCCTGACAAGGTCGACCGGACAGACGATTCGCTTTACGAACGGGAAGTTCAGGGGCCGGGTCGAACGGCAATGAATGCGGGTCAAGATTGTTGATTATAAAACCGGAAAATCATGCGAGATACCGTTTATCTATTCGTTTTCGACAACTACGCGGATTGGGAGCCCGCTTACGCGCTTGTTGGACTGACAAAGTTCAGTCCTTATCAGGTGAAGACTTTCGCGCTTGACAAAAAACCGGTTTGTTCGATGGGTGGCCTGTCTCTCCAGCCTGATCTGACGATCGGGGAAGTCGATCCAGCCCGGGCTGCCCTGCTGATCCTGACGGGCGGCTATAACGTGTGGGAGCAAGGGGGAAATCCGGAAATCGTGCCCCTGGTGGCGCAATTCATTCAGCAGCAAACGCCCGTAGCGGCCATCTGCGCGGCTACCACCCTGCTGGCCCGGCACGGTTTTCTGAAAGGAATCCGGCACACGAGCAATGCCAAAGAATACCTGAACGGCGTTGTGCCCAACTACGCCGGGGCCGATTTATACCAGAATGTGCTCAGTGTCGCTGATCAGCATATCATTACGGCCAACGGAACCGCAGCTCCTGAATTTGCGGACGCGATTTTTGCGGAGCTCAATTTGACCGGCGATCCCAAACTGGAAGAATGGTTCCAGTATTTCCGGCTCCGGCTGAACCATTCGTTTTCTGCCCCCCAGACCGAGTAAACCGCCCGGGCTGAGGTTACTTGTAATTTTGCTTCCCCTGCCGAACGTCGGCCCACCGAAAACCGCATTCCGGAAACCGCATCCGTTGATCGTGCGTTTACCGGGAAAGAAGTCACTAACGTTGGAAACATAAACACCAAAAACCGCAACGGTATGTCATTGAAATCGGAAGAAGATCTGATCGGAATGCAGCAGATTAGCCAGGTGGTTGGCTCAACCCTCAGGCACATGCAGCAGTACGCCCGGCCGGGGATGTCGACGCTGGAGTTGGATCAATACGGACGGCAACTGCTCGAACAGCACGGTGCCCGGTCGGCCCCCAAGCTCACGTACGGCTTTCCGGGCTGGACCTGTATCAGCGTCAACGAAGAAGTCTGTCACGGCATTCCTTCGGCCAAACGGCTGCTGCGGGAAGGGGATGTAGTCAATATTGATGTTTCGGCCGAATTGAACGGGTATTGGTCGGACAATGGCGGCTCTTTTGTGCTGGGGCAGGATGTTCATCAGCGCAGTGACCTGGTGGAAACCTCGAAGCGAATCCTGGCCAAAGCCATCAGTCACATCCGGGGTGGCGTCCAAATCGCTGAGATTGGACGTCTCATCGAAACGGAAGCCCGGCGAAGCGGCTACCGCGTCATCAAAAACCTGGCCGGGCACGGAATCGGGCGGAGCCTGCACGAAGAACCGCTGGAGATTCTCTGCTACTATGACCGGTCCAACAAGGCGCGTTTTCGAAAACATTCGGTTGTGGCCATCGAAACGTTTTTATCAACCAAAGCCAGTTACGCGCAGGAAAAAGGGGATGGCTGGACTTTGATCGCCCGGGACAGCGTTGCCGTGCAGCACGAACAAACCATCGTCGTTACCGATCAGCAGCCCATCATCCTGACGGCCGCCAATCACTTGTGGGGGTAACGTCCGGAATGGCTGATCATGAAAGTCCTTAAACAACGTTGATTGGTATTCGTATTTATGACGTCCAGCGGTAACAATCCAGCAAAAAAGATAACTAGTGGATGCTCTACCCTCATTGTTTTCTTTGCTTTTTTTCTTGCATTTAGCTTTTGGAACGTCTTTATAGCTCCGAGGTATGACGAGGTGGAAATTGACCCAACAGACAAGCCGACTGAACTGATTGTATCCAGGAGCTGGCTTAGATTCAGGAATCCTGTTTTTATAGAATATGCAGTAACAGGAGAAACAGCGTGTAATTTCAAACTGACCTTTATTCGGCCAATAGAAGCATCCAGAGAGAATTCTAATTACGTTTCAGCTGTATTTTTGACACCTGGTGAGATAAACAAAATCCATACAGTTGATTTTTACGAAGGCTCTGAAATTAAAATCATCTGTAAAATTGACTCCTGTGAATTGCCAAATAAAGGACGTCTGAAGCTACGGGCACGAATCCTATAGCTTCATTAAACATCAAAAGATCGATTGAATTCATTCACGAAGGTATCTTTCAGGAAGAAGCTCCTGGCATAGTCTAAGCGGTAAAACCGCCCGACGAAAGCATAAAACAGTGAGCGGGAGCCGAGGTGCAGTTCTCCGATTCGGTTAAACACTCAATAGGCTGAAAGGAAAACAGGCGTCAGCCACCGAAAACCGCATACTGAAAACCGGACACGTTTACCGCCCAATGGGCCGGATGCCGGATTTACGAACGTCGGCGACGACGATAAACCGGTAGCGGGGATCTTTGTCGAATGAGCTTTTCGACGTGCGGTAATGCCGCTGGGCGCGCTGGCGGGCTTCGGTAAAGAGTTTCCGGGACGCTTTCCGGCGCCGTACCGACATCACTTTCCGCAGGTCTACATCGCCAATCATCGACGTTTCCAGACAGGCCAGGTCTTTGTGTTCGGCGTCGCGGTAATACCCCAGCACGCAATGGTCGGCCATCAGCACCAAAACCGGGTCGATGTGAATGGAGCGCAGCACCGACGCCATCAGCACCATGCCGTCGACGCAGTTGGCCTGCCGGTTGTTCCAGGTCTGGTCGATGGTGCGAATGCGCTGGCTGTACAGGTTGGGCGAAACCCCCGTGCTGGAGTTGGTCGAAATGGAACTGTATTTGATGCCCCGTTTCTGCAGCGCGTACCAGACCGAAAAAACCTGATCATCAACCCGTTTTTTGTCGCCGGTCTGGTAGCCGTCGAAGGCATCCACAATATCATTTTGCAGGGCCTGCGCCAGCACCTCATCCACCACCGGATCATCTTCGTTGATGTAGGCCACATACATGTAATTCAAATCCAGATCGCCCATGCCGGTTTCGTCGTCTTCCCAGTAATACGGGCAGTCGTTGACCGAGCGCATGGTGGCAACAACCGTCCGGTGGCTGATCTTTTCGTTGTCGATGTACGTCGTAACCGTGAAGTTAACGGGCGTGGGTTGCAGCAGACCGCGCAGTTTTTCGAAGTTCCAGGCAATGCGGGGCGAAATTTCGTAGTCTTTGTCGGCTTCCTGCAAAACGCCCTCATACACCGTCGCTTCGCTGAAGGGCGTGGCCCCCACTTCCACCCGCACCGACGTGTTCAGGCCCGGATTGTGGAACACCACCGACACGTTCCCGTCGCCGTCGCCCAGCCGGTAGTTTTGGGTTTTGGCCGACATCGTCGCCCGCGCCAGCAGATAGGAGGGGAAGAGCTGGTGTTCCATGCCGACCACCACCGAAACCCGCTGCCGGTTTTTCAGGGCTGCCTTGGCGGGAGCAACCGTCACCTGGGCGATTGTTTCACTGGCGGTTTCCACAGACGCCAATTGCGCAAAACCGGTGGCGCAAAACAAATTAAACACACTAAAAATTAGTGCATTGCGGAATAACGTCATTTTTGGTTAAGCAGTTACGATATATTCTTCGGTCGGTATGCGAAAGTACAAATTATAACAATTTCAATCAATAAGTAACATCGGGGCGGTATCAACTTTTTTTTGTACTATTGTGCGGATTTTTATTTCGTATGCGCGTCGTTCTGGCTTATATCCTCCTGATTGCCACGCTACTACCGACTTTTAGTCAGTGGGGGACCATCGCGTATTACCATGCCAACAAGTCGTATATTGCCAAAGTCCTGTGCGAAAACCGGGCCAAACCGCAGCTGCATTGCGATGGTCAGTGTTATTTAGCCAAAAAGCTCAACGCCCAGCAGGAACAACAGGATCGAGCCACCACCGAACAGGTCCAGAAAACGCCTGATTTTCAGTTGTTTTGTCAGGCATCGGCCCCGTTTTTGTTTCAGGCAAAAGCCGTAGGGTCCGCAACGAATGTGCCGGATTACCTGCTGAAACCTTATTCATCGCCCTTCTCGCCTTTATTCCAGCCACCCCAGGTTTGAGGTCGCGGAAACCGTCCGATTATTAAAACCGGACGGTTTATCGAGTTGCTTAAGGCAGCGACCCAACAAATCGGTCGGTTTCAAAAACCGGTCCGGTTATCATTTCCAGTTTCATCAAACCTGAACGTTCATGAATTTTATATACCGGCTGGTTGCTGCGGTTTTCGTGGCAATAGTGCCTTCCTGGGTGGCTGCCCAAACCATCCAGGGCACGGTTTTCGACGCCCGCACCAAAGAGCCGCTCACGGGGGTTGCCATTTCTACCGAAGACCACAAAACTGGCACCACCACCGACGCCAGCGGCCAGTTTACCGTTCAATCCGCAACGGAAACGATCCTGGTTTCGGCCATTGGCTACCAGTCGCAAAGCCTGAAAACGTCGGAAAACGCCCTGCGTGTGGCCCTCGAGCCGGCCGTTGAAAACCTGCAAACCATCGTGGTCACCGCCAGCCGCGAAGCCCAGAAACGGACCGAAGCGCCGGTGGCCATTTCCCGCCTTTCGCCCACGCTGATCGACGAAACCAAACCAACGCTGCTGGCCGAACTGCTCAACAAAACGCCGGGGGTGGTGATGCTCAACTACAATAACGAGCAGCACGGTATGGGTATACGTCAGCCATTTGGCACCAATGCGTATTTCCTGTATCTGGAAGACGGCCTGCCGCTTCGACCCATGGGCGTGTTCAACCACAACGCGCTGATCGAAATGAACGTCTTTACGGTCAGTGCCGTGGAGGTGGTGAAAGGACCGGCTTCGTCGCTGTATGGGCCGGAGGCCGTTGGGGGCGCCATCAATTTCATTACGCAGCGCCCGACCGCCGTGCCGACGTTCCGGATTGGCATTCAGGCCGATCAGTGGAATTACGGCCGGATTCAATACGGTGCGGGCGGGATGCTCACCAAGAAGCTGGGCGTTTACGCGGGCGGTTTTTTCGCCCGGCAGCGCAATAGCTGGCAAACCCGCTCCGACTACGATAAGGTGTCGTTCAACGGGCGGGCCGAATACGCATTCACGAACCGCACGCGGCTGACCGGCACGTTTTCGTACAACGATTATTACTCGCAAACCGGCGGCAGCGTCGACAGCATTGCGTTTTACAACCGCGAATACACCTCGACCTCCGATTTTACGTACCGAAAGGTAAAGGCAATTCGGTCACGGCTGACGCTCGATCACCAGTGGAAAAACGGATCGGACAGTTACCTGACGGTTTTTTACCGCGACAATTCGATCGGGCAGAACCCCAGTTACGGCATTCGCTGGACGAGCGGTTCGCCGAAAGCCACCGGCCAGATCAACGTCAATGCCTTCAGCAGTTATGGACTCATCGGGCAGCACAGCCAGCGGCTGCCATTCTGGAACGGTCGTTTGCTGGCCGGTTTGCTGGTGGATGCGTCGCCGACCACCTACAACGCCTACCAGATTGAACTGGAAGCGCAGTTGCGACCCGATAAAAAGTCGGTAGAGCAGTACAAATTGGTGAAAGAACGTCCCGACCTTCAGCTGGCCGATTATGCTGCCGACATTCTGAATTCGGCGGTTTATGCCCAGCTCGACCTGAATCCGCTGCCGGCTTTGCGGCTCTCGCTGGGCGGGCGGTTCGACCAGATGGCTTTCGATTACGACAATTACCTGGACCAGAGCACCGGCCGAAAAGCGTACCGCCAGTTTACGCCGAAAGTAGGCGTGACCTACGATCTGGGGCAGGATCGCGGCCTGTACGGAAATTACAGCCGCGGCTTTTCGCCCCCCAGCCTGACGTCGATTTTTACGAAGCGCGTCAACGCTCAGCCCGGCGAATCGCTGTTTTATTACAACCTGGAATCGGCCTACTTCAACAACTACGAAATAGGCGGCTGGGCCTCGCTGCTGAACCGGAAAATCTACGTGGATATTGCGCTCTACCAGATGGAGGGCCGCAACGAACTGCTTAACATCCGCCAGCCCGACAACAGCACGGATTACCAGTCGGCGGGAAAAACGCTGCACCGGGGCATCGAATACAGCCTGACCTACCGCCCGTCGAGCCAGTGGTTTTTCCGGTTCGGCGGCACCAACTCCGTCCACCGGTTTGTTGATTTTGCCCTGAGCACCCGGGCGTCGGATGCAGTGAAAAACGTGAACGGTTTTGACATGCCGCAGGCGCCACGCTGGGTGGCCAATACGGAACTGACGTATAAACCGCGCTGGGCGAAGGGGCTGCGGCTGTCGGCGGAGTGGCAACGGGTTAGTTCGTGGTACCAGAACCAGATCAACACGGTTTCCTACAACGACCGGGGCGCGTTCGGCGGGCGGGGCATCAGCGTCGTCAACCTGCGGGCCGGTTATCCGCTTAAGCGGTTCGAAGTGTTTGCCAACCTGCTGAATACCACCAACGAACTGTACGCAACCTCGGCCACGCGGGGCAACAACCCAACCGACCGCACCACCTACACCCCGGCCGCCCCGCGAACGCTGGTGGGCGGAATCCAGTACAATTTTTCAAAGTAAGAACCGAAAACCTGAGCGCAGCCATGAAAAACATCCTTCTGATCATCACCACGTTTCTGGTCGGCTTTGCCGAAAAACCGGCTCCCGAAAACCGGCTCTCGAATCCGCAGTTTGTGGGCGTGACGCCACGTCTGACCACCGACCACCGCAACCAGCCGGTGCTGAGCTGGACGGAAAAAGCGGGTGAAAAAGTCCACTTTTACTTTTCGGTTTCGGCGGACGGCGGCCAGACGTTCGGCGATAAAATCCGGGTGAAGACGCCCCCGGTTTTTTCGGCCCACGCCGAAGGCATGCCGAAAGTAGCGTTTAAAAAAGACGGCACCGTGCTGGCGACTTTTGAGGTGGCCAGGCCGACGGAAGACGCGCCCCGCGCCAGCGATTTGCTGTATGTTACCTCGACCGACGGCGGACAAACCTGGTCGGAATCGAAAACTGTACACCGTGACACCACGCCGGGCAAAGGCCATTCGTTCAGCAACATGAACCGGCTGCCGAACGGCGAAATCGGCATTGCGTGGCTGGACGAAAAAGCGCCCAACAAGGAAGGGCGAACCGTCAAATTTGCCCAGACGGTGGCCGGGGGCGGTTTTGGGGCCGACGTGCTGGTGGACGACAACGCCTGCCAGTGCTGCCGGACGAATGTGTTTGTTGATCAGCAAAACCGCATTCACGTTGCGTACCGGGATTTGCTGGACGACGGCGCCCGCGACATCAGCCACGCGGTTTCGACCAACGGCGGGAAGTCGTTCACCCGACCGGCCGTCGTTTACAACGACGGGTGGAAAGTGAATGCCTGTCCGCACACCGGTCCCGACGTGGCGCAGGTCGGCAACGAGCTGTTTGTGACCTGGTTTTCGGGCGGTGAAAAAACCGGTATCAAGCTGGCGCGGCTGGGGGCGGAGCAACTCGTGGCGGGTATCGTGTCGGAGCGGACCAAACATCCCCAGCTGACGGCGGTCAACGGGCAGTTGGTCTGGGTCTGGGACGAGTCGATGGAGGTGAAAAATCCGGGCGGTGAAAGCCGGTTTATCCAGCGAATCGGGATGCGGAAGATCGTGAACGGCAAAGCGTTGCCGGTTACGTACCTGACGCCAACGACTGTCAATGCGGCTTTTCCGGTGGTTCTGGCGACGAAAAAAGGTCTTTTAGTGGCCTACGAACAGCAGAAAGAAGGCCAGAACAGCGTTATAGTAAGTAGATGGGTTGAATCTTTGTAAGCAACGTTAGCGTATGAAAAATTCTTTTCTCTTTTCCATGATAAATGCATTGTTGTTTCTGGTGGTGTTGTGGGCGTGTCAGAATGATCCGCTTGAACCGGAATTTGGCGCTATTCGACTGAAATTTGATAATGTGGTTGGCGCGCAGGACTTGAAAACAGACAGCAGCACCAGCTACACCAACGGCAGTGGGGAAACGTTCTCGGTTTCGAAACTGAATTATTTCGTGAGCAACATTCGCTTGAAAAAAGCCGACGGCTCGGAATATGTGGTGCCGCAGGACAGCAGTTATTTCCTGATTACGGAAACGAATCCGGCGTCGCAGTCGATTTCGCTGCGCAATGTTCCGGTCGATAGCTATACTGGCATTACCTTTGTGGTAGGAGTGGATAGCTTGCGAAACACCATGGGCGTTGAGAAACGGACCGGGGCGCTGGACCCGGCGGGGACGGCTGCGGGGATGTACTGGGACTGGAATTCAGGGTATATTTTTCTGAAACTGGAAGGAACGTCACCGAAAGCACCGGTCGATGCCACCGGCAAACGGAATTTTACGTACCACGTTGGGTTGTTTGGCGGCTACCATTCAAAAACCATTAATAATCTGAAAACGATTCAGTTAGCGTTTACTCCGGAACCGGCTCACGTGTCGGTGAACGGCACGACGAGCGTGACCATCAAGGCGGATGTGATGAAGGTATTCGACGGAGCGAAACCGCTCAGTATTGCTAAAAATTCAACCATCATGGTTTCTCCGCTGTCGGCGGATGTGGCGGCAAATTATGCGACGATGTTTAGTGTCAGTAACGTTCAGGTAGATTGATATGAAGCCTTGGCAACACGCCGGAGTCCTCGCTGCCATCGTTTTTTACGGTTTTGCGGTTGGCTGTCAGAACGATGCGGGCTCCGACGGCCCCATTGAGCCGGATCCGGGCACGAAACCGGTGGCGTTTCAGACGACGCCTTACAACTGGAAAAAACCGGCCAATTTTGAGGACCCGCATTATGACCTCTCCAAAAATCCGCTGACGGTCGAAGGGGTGGCGCTGGGAAAAGCTTTGTTTTACGACGGCATCCTGTCGAAAGACGGAAGCGTGAGTTGCGCCTTCTGCCACCAGCCAACGGCGGCTTTTGCGCATACCGACCACCAGCTCAGCCACGGTATTGGTGATAAAATCGGCACCCGCAATGTGCCCGGCATTCAGAATGTGGCCTGGAAAAAGGCGTTTTTCTGGGATGGCGGTATCGTTGACCTCGACCTGCTGCCGATTTCACCGATTCAGAATCCGGTCGAAATGGGCGATTCACTGGCTGGCGTCCTGACGAAAGTGCGGACCAACGGCCGCTATCCGGCGCTGTTCAAAGCGGCTTTCGGAACGGAAGAAGTTACGACCGAGCGGTTTTTGAAAGCCCTCTCGCAATTCATGCTGACGATGGTTTCGGCCACTTCCAAATACGACAAATACGTCCGGAAAGAAACCGGGGCGGCCTTGGGCGAACACGAATTACACGGAATGGCCCTGTTTCAGCAGCATTGCGCGGGTTGCCACACCGGCGAGCAGTTCACCGACCAGACGTTCCGCAACAACGGCCTGCGGATGCAGCTCGCCAACAGCAAGGACTACGATCTGGGGCGGTATCAGATCACGCTGAATCTGGACGATTACAACAAATTCCGGGTGCCGAGCCTGCGGAACGTTGAAATTACCCCACCGTATATGCACGATGGCCGTTTCCAGACGCTGGAGCAGGTGCTGGAACATTACATCAACGACGTGCAGGACACGCCCCAGCTGGACCCCCTGCTGAAGAAAACCGGCAAAACCGGCATCCCGCTGACGGCCGACGAAAAGTCCGACGTGATTGCTTTCCTGAAAACCCTGACGGATTACGACTTCCGGAACGACCGGCGTTTCCAGCCGGATTAAGCGGTTTTTGGATCAGTTTCGGTAGTAAGCCTGGTTTTCCCGCGTCACAATGTCAATCGGCATGTACTGTTCCTTGTCGGTGGGTTTGGAAAAAATCAGGAACTGGTAGAGGGTCATGATGCTTCGATACCCCTGGTCTTCGGGCTGGTGGCAAATCAGAAAACTGATCAGGCCGTTGTCCAGATACTGGGCATTTTCCTTGATCAGATCGTAGCCAATCAGCAGCGGTTTTTGCGGCCGGTTGGTTTGTTCCAGAAAACGCGCCACCAGAAAAGACCGGGAATTGGTCACAAACAGCACATCGATCGTGGGATTGGCATCAAATAGCGGCTGGAGCGTGCGGAAAACGGATGGCTCATCGGTCTGGTGAATATCGACCCGCAGGATTGGATACGGTTTGGTATGATCGGCAAAATAAGCCCGGAAACCCTCTTCGGTTTGCTGGTAGGTGTAGCTGTCAATGGCCGTCGCAATATTAACCACCAGCAACTGGCTGTTCTCGCGAAGCGCGTACGTGCTTAATTTCCCGGCCAGGTAGCCACTCTGGAAAAGCGGAGGGCCGATGTAAGAGAGGTTCTGCTGGTCAGGCAGGTTCGAATCGATGAACACGTAGGGGATTTTTTTGTCCTGACAGACCGCAACGAAGGCCTGAGCCTCCCTGATAAACATCGGGGCCAGCACGACGCCGTCGATGGGAGATTCCAGAATGGCGTTGGCCTGCCGAACGAAAGATTGCGGGTCGCTGAGATCAAAAAAGAACCGGTCAACCTGTAAACCGTACTGGCTGATTTCGGTGGTGGCCCGCTGAATACCCCGCAGGGGCGCGTCCCAGAACTCGGTTTCTTCGGTTACGGACGGAATCAGGACGGCCAGCTTGATGATTTTACCGGACGCCAGCCGCCGGGCCAGCATATTGGGCTGGTAATTGAGTTCCGCAATGATCTTGTTGATTTTGTCGCGCGTCTTGACCGAGACACCCGCCCGGTTGTGAATAACCCGGTCAACGGTCGCAATGGTCACATTGGCCCGGCGGGCAATTTCCTTCACGCCCTGTAGTTCTTTTTTTTCCATAATAGACTCTCCGGAACGACAAATATACTTTCAAAAGTACGGAGCAAAAAACCGCCCGTCGGATCGGGCGGTTTTTTGCTCCAAGCATCTCCACTATGCCGGAAAGTCAGTGCGTCCGTGCCACCGAACCGGGTCAGGATAAGCGGGATGCGCTGTCGGCATCGGTAAAAAGAACCGCGTCTTCGTGCAGCCGCAGAATCGTGGAAGGATGCTGCTCACTGACGGGCGAATAAAGCGTGTGGTAGACGGCCTGGGCTTTGTTAATCCCGGGCACCATGCAAAAAACGTGGGGGGCCTGCATCAGGGCCGGAACCGTCAGTGTCAGGGCGTGCGTCGGAACGTCTTCCAGCGCATCAAAACACGCATCATTTACCTGCTGCTGCCGACAGGCGTTGTCCAGATCGACTATTTTGACCAAAACCGGGTCGTTGAAATTGGCCACGTGGGGATCGTTGAAGGCAATGTGGCAATTTTCGCCAATGCCCATGCACACCACATCGACGGGCTGGTTCCGCAACAGGCTGCTGTACCGCTCACATTCAGCCGCCAAATCCGGCGCGTTCCCGTTCAGATACTCAACGGTTCGGAACGGAAGCCGGTCGAAAAGCCGTACTTTCAGGAAATTGCCGAAACGTTGCGGAGCCTCGTCCGGCAATTGCACGTATTCATCCATGTGAAAGGCGTGGACCCGCCCCCAGTCGATGCCTTCCTGCCGGCACAAAGCCGCCAGAAATTCCTCCTGCGATGGGGCCGCGGCAAAAATCATGGAAACCGTCTGCTGCCGCGTTAACAGGTTTCGCAGGCAGTCGCCCACGTTCTGGGCGGCATTTTCACCCAGTAAGGCCCGGTTTTCAAACCGGCGGAAATCAAGTTGGTTGGTATTCGATTGACTGATCATTCGGTTGGATTCTAATGTTCACAGTAGGGTTCAAAGGATGGCTGCCGGTTCCCGCCGGAATACAATCCGGCCTTCAACCATGGTCAGTTGCACCGAAATGTCCGCGTCGAAAAAGACCAGATCGGCGTCTTTTCCCGGTGCCAGGATTCCTTTCTGATCCGCGACGCCCATAATGCGGGCCGGCGTACTGGTGATCATGCGGATGGTATCGAGCAGCGGAATTTCGGCGATGGTAATCATGGTGCGCACCAGCCGGTCGGCGGTGGCAACACTTCCGGCAAAGGCCTGGCGATCCGGCATTTTGGCCACGCCATCTTCCACCAGCACTTCGATGCCGTCGTGGAGACTGCCCAGAATGCTGTTGCCCGGCGGCATCCCGGCGGCCCGCATGGCATCCGTAATGAGAGCCGTCCGCTCCGGCCCTTTGATTTTATAGGCCAGTTTGAGCAGGGGAGCCGGTAAATGAACACCGTCCGCAATGAGTTCAACATCCATCTGATCCAGCAGATAAGCGCTTTCGACGACCCCGGCGTAGCGGAAGCTGTTCCGGCGGGTGACCCCCGACATCCCGCTGTAAAGATGAGTGGCCAAACTATACCCATTTTCGACGGCGGCCAGTACTTCGTCGTAAACCGCATCCGTATGGGCCACGGCAGCCAGCACACCTTTCGAGCGGAGATACTGGCCGAACGGAAGCGCCCCGTTCAGTTCGGGGGCGGCACTCCAGCGGGAAACCGCCGACGAACGCTCCAGTACCTCCTGGTATTCGGCGGGGTCGGGGTCGCGAATGTACCGCGGGTCCTGGGCTCCGCGCTGACTCATGGCGAAGTAAGGCCCTTCGAGGTGCATACCCAGAAACCGGGCGCCGGCCGTGTTCCGGGCGTTGGCTTTGTCGTAGATTTCCAGCGTATCGAACAGGCCCTGCCGGCTGCTGGTCAGGGTGGTTGGCACCATCGCCGTGGTGCCGTACCGAGCGTGCAGTTCGGCAATTCGCAGAAAAGCTTCTTCGCTGCCGTCCATAAAATCGTGGCCGCCCCCGCCGTGCACGTGAAGGTCGATAAAACCGGGCGAGACGTACGCTCCCCCGGCATCCAGTTCCAGCGCATCGGGGACGTCGATGGGGTGGTCGCTGACTTCCGTAATGGTTTTTCCGGTGATCAGAATCGTTCCGTCGGGAATAAGCCGGTACGGAGTCAGAATGCGGCCGTTGATTATTTTAATGCGTTGGGGTGCGGTGCCGGTTTGGTTCATGAACAGTCGGGTTGGCGGTCCCGGAAATACGCCATCGGCGAATCCGGTGACCATAAAAGGCATAATAAGCCAAACATAAGTAGCAGGGAAACAGAACCCAATAGGCTTCCCGCAGACCGTATTGATCCGCCAGATAGCCGTAAATCAGGGGCAGGATGGCATTGCCGCTCAGGCCCATGATCATCAGCGCTGCGCCCACTTTGGTAAACCGCCCCAGGCCATCGAGGGCCAGCGGCCAGATGCTGGCCCAAACCAGCGAATTAGCCAGCCCCAGCAAGACAATAAACCAGATGGAAACATCCGCCTGATGACCCAGAAACGTGACGCTGCTTTTGGCAAAAATAATGAGCAGGGTGAAGGCCAGCCCCAGCACCGTACAGATGCGGAATACATTCACCTGACTGATGCGTTTGGGAATCAGGATAATCCCCAGCAGATACCCGCAAATGGAGGCTGACAGCGTATACGACGGAAACGTTTTGGCTTCCAGCAGGGAGATGCCCATCGAACTGGCGTACCCGATGATGGTATCGATGGAAATCACCTGCGTGCCCACGTGCAGAAAAATGGCCAGCGCCCCCAAAACCAGGTGCGGAAACTGCAGGACGGACGTCTTTCCGAGGTTGGCAGCCGCTACTTCGGTGGTTTCCTGCTCGGTATTGATTTCGGGTAAAGGCGAGTAGCGCACCAGAATGCCCAGCCCGATCAGCACGCAGCCCATCACCGAGTACGGCACAATGACCCGCCGAACCAGTTCGTCCAGCGCCTGGGCTTTTTCGGTGGCCGACATGCCCGGCAACTGGCTGAAAAGGTCGGTGTCGGTGGCCCGCAGAATAACCGCAGCAAACAGGATGGGCGCCAGAATCCCGGCGGCTTTGTTGCCGATGCCCATGATGCTGATGCGCTGAGCGGCCCGTTCTTTCGGTCCCAGCACCGTAATGTACGGATTCGCAGCGGTTTGCAGGATGGCGAGTCCGACGCCAATCAGAAAGAGACCCAGCAGGAAAATCTCGTAGGTCCGCAGCAGGGCCGCCGGCACAAAAACGAAAGCGCCCAGCGCCATCACCCAGAAACCGACCATCATCCCCTTCTTGAAACCAACGGCTTTCAGCAGGTACGACGACGGCACCGACATCAGGAAATAGGAAATATAAAACGCGAACGTAACCAGGTACGACTGAAAATTCGTCAGTTCGCAGGCAATCTTGAAATACGGGATCAGAATGGCGTTGACCCAGGTGACGAACCCGAAAACAAAGAACAGCAGCCCGATCAGCGCGATGGAAATGCGCGTGTCCCGCTGACTCAGTGAGCCTACTTCAACAACTTTTGCTTTATTTTTCATGAAAACAACGGCTAAACGGTGGGTTCCCAGCCCCGCTGGTATTCGCGCTTCCAGTATTGCTGCGCCTGGCGGTTGTTCCTGATGTGCCCGTTGGCAGGGTCAATTTCCAGCGTTCCGCCCGACCGCAGGGCAATGTTCCCCAACTGACACAGCAACGTGCTCTGGTGGCCGCTCAAAATGTCGGCGTTCAGGGCGGTTCCCTTTTTGATGCCGTCGAAAAAATTCTGGATGTGAATCGCGTCCAGCGCCTGCGACGGATTCATCCGGTCGCGGGCGTTGATGACCACGTTGTTTTTCACCTCCTTCACCAGTTTGTTTTCCAGGTCGTAAACCGTGTAGGCATTGTTTCCGTCGATTTGCAGCGAACCGGTATCCCCGTAGAAAACAACGCCAACGCTGCTGCCTTCGATGGTGCGTCCATTGCAGCTCCGGCCTTCCCAGGTCATGGCCGTGTTGTTCGGAAATTCCAGGTTAATTACCTGGGTATCCGGCGTTTCCCAATCGTCTTTGAAGCGATACCGCCCGCCCGACGAAGTGACGCGGTTGGGGTAGGTAACGTCGAGACCCCAGCGCATCAGATCCAGCATGTGGGTTCCGTTGTTGAGGGCTTCGCCGGTTCCCCAGTGCCAGAACCAGTGCCAGTTGTAGTGCACCAGATTATCCTTAAAGGCTTGCCGGGGGGCGGGTCCCTGCCACAACTCATAGTTGAGCCACGACGGAACGGCGGCTTCTTTGCCGATGCCGATGGACGCCCGGTTGTTGGTATACCAGCCCTTGGCGAAATAAGCCCGCCCGATCACCCCGTCCCGAACCGCCCTGACCCCAGCCGCGACGTTGGGCCACGACCGGCGCTGGTTGCCCATCTGAATGACGGTTTTGTACTTTTGGGCGGCCGCCACCAGAATTTCGCCCTCGTTTGGATTGTGACTACACGGTTTTTCCAGGTACACGTGTTTCCCGGCTTTCGACGCCAGAATTGCGGCCGGTGCGTGCCAGTGATCCGGTGCGGCCACGACCAATGCATCCAGGTCCTTGTCTTCCAGCGCTTTCCGGAAATCGGGCACGGCCCGGGGTTTGGCTTTCTGAATGCCCTCAACGGTGGTGATGCACTTGTCGGCTGCGCGGGTATCCACGTCCGAAACCGACCGAATTTCGCAGTTGGGCTGGAGGGCAAAATTGCTGGCCAGTGCCAGTCCGCGGCTGTTGACCCCCATCATACCCACCTGAATGCGTTCGTTGGCTCCCAGAATCCGGGCGTAACTTTTGGGGCTAAAACCGGGCAGCATTCCACCCAGACTCAACGCAGCCGTTCCGGCCAGCGTCTGGCCCAGAAACGTTCTCCGCGATTGGGCAGAACGGACCGTGTTTTCTGTTTTCTGTTTTGATTGGGTCATGGTACTCGTTTTGTTTTACGATTAGAAAAGCTGACCTTCTTTACCGATGGCCTGATTGGCTCAAAACCGTGTTGGTGGCCACTTTCTGCAAGCCTTCCGCTTTGACGGACGAAACCGAACCGGTCAGTTCACGTTTGAACGGAGTTTCGCACCCCACTACTACCACTTCATTGAGCGAAGAAGCCGTTTGGGTCAGAACCACATCAATCGTCGTCTGCCCTTCGCCTTTCACCTCCTGCATGACGCGTTGTTAAGCAGTTGTCATTATGTAAAGGATTGAAGCCTGGGGAAAAACCAGGCACTGAAATAGGGGAAATCGATCAAAATCGTTTGCGGGTACGTACCCGCAAACGACGTAAAAAAATGCAATCAAGAATTCTGGGCTTTTTTCAGGACGCTGGCGAGGGTCACCGCGGCTCCACCCTGACGTTTACTTTCGTCGGCGGCTTCCATGAAAGCGAAGATTTCGAGTGTCTCGGCGGGTTTGACGGGAGTTTCGCCGGTTTCGAAGAAATGGATAATGTCCTTTAAAAGGGGATTATACCCTCCGTAGGGCCCCAGCGTTACGTTGCCATTTTTGGTGTAAACCGTACCCCCGTATTCGTGCTTGCCCGTTCGGGTTCCGCGGAAAGTACCGACGCGCCCATCGCCCCAGGTCCCAATGACAATATCGGTATCGGGCGTATTGACCCGGCTTACGCTCTGACAGCCGGTTCCCATGGCGGTAAACAGGGCTTCGACTCCGTGAACACCGTACCAGAACAGGTCGGGATGGGTTTTTTCCAGAACCGCCGGGCTATACGTGTCGGCGCCCACCACCTGACTCTTGTCAATGTCCTGCATTCCCTTGATGTAGCGCAGCGACGATGCGGAGAAAACCGGTACGCCTTTTTTCTTGGCGGTCTCAAAAATAGCAACGGCGTCGGCGAGGGAAGCGGCAACAGGCTTGTCAATAAAAACCCGTTTGCCGGCCGAAAAGACTTTCGTTGCCTGTTCCCGGTGCAGCCGGCCGTCGTTGGTTTCCAGCATGACCACATCCACTTTCTTCAACAGGGCTTCAAGGGAATCGACGATTTCGACACCCAGTTTTTTGACTTCCTCGATGTAGCCGGGAATTCGTTTTACACTGCTTTCAATATCGTTACTGCCTTTGGGATAGGCCGCCACCACCCGGTAACCCATCCAGTCCGGATTCGGTGTCGGATTGTTCAGCTCTTTCGTGAAGGCAATGCTGTGGGACGTATCTAGCCCAATAATTCCCACTTTTTTTCCCTGAACCTGCCGAGCGGACGCAAAACTATGGGCATCGACAGGGAAAAGATAGGCTCCCAGACCGGCGGAAGCCGCCAGCATGGAAAAATCTCTACGGGTTAGCGTATTAGCCATATAATATTCTAGTAAGGTAAGGGTTTGGAATAGCGTGTACGTACCCGAAAGATTACCGACAAAATTTTATAAAGCAAGTATTTCCCCTCTTATTGTAATCATTTAATTTGAAATACAAATAAGGTAAACAATTTTAGGCTGAGAGCCAGGGAAGGGCGTCGGGAGCGTTCTCGCATTTTGCAAGCGACATCCGGGTTGAGGCAATGCAAAGGGGTAGACACCCAAAAGGGCAGGACTGATCCTGCCCTTTTGGGTGTGGTATAGAAGGAAATTGCTGTTAATGCGTGTGCCGCAACCGGTGAAAACGGATGTTGGTGAGGTGCGTCAACACCAGACCGAGCGATGCGGCATAACCAACGTATTCAAACGTTTCGCTGACGTCTTCGAGCAGGATGGCGACGGCAAAAACGGTCAGGAAAAACCACAAACACGTTTTGATGGCGGGCGTCGTGAAGTGCCGGGTGGCGAAATAAACCGCCAGTATATTGACCCCGATAAAAAGATAATCAAGACTCAGAAAGCCCACCCGAACGGTATCGTTGGTCAGAAACGAGGAAGAAACCAGCAAAACCGGGGTGATCAGGCAATGGATAATACACAGGACGGATCCACTGATTCCGATGTAGTCGGCTTTTCTGTTTAGCGCTTCTAATTTCATAATCTCCGGTTTCACTGACTTGGTATTGCAAAATAAGCAGATGGTCTTGTACGGGACAAAATTATTTGCAATAAAGTTGCATTTATTTTTGCAACGTTGTTGCGAGTTTCTAATTTTGCCCCCGCTGAGTAACAAAAATCGCTGGAAAACCGCCGGTTTAAACACGCTGAATGCTATGAAAATAAACGCAAAACGAATCCGTCAGTGGATGTGGGTGGCAACGCTGGGTGCGTCGATGGCCGCAATGATAAGTTGCAGTGACAAGGCGGACGAGCCCGAACCGGCCGATGAAAACGAACTGATTACGACGGTTAATCTGAAATTTACGGAGCAGGGAACCACAACGACCCAAACCTTTTCGTACCGCGATGCGGACGGCGACGGGGGCCAGGCACCGACCAAATTTGATAAAATTACGCTGAAACCAAACAAAACTTACGACCTGGCGGTGGAATTGCTGGACGAAAGCAAAACGCCAGCGGACAATATTTCAAATGAAGTGCAGCAGGAAAGCGATGAGCACTTGTTTGTTTTTACCGTCAATCCAACGACTCTGGCAACCTATACGTACGGCGATAAAGACGTTAATAACCTGCCCATCGGCCTGAAAGGAACGCTAAAAACAACGGCCGCCGGAACCGGAAAACTGCGCGTTCAACTGCGCCACCAGTCCAATTCAAAAAACGGAACGGCGGCCCCGGGCAGCGACGACGTGAATCTGGAATTTGACCTGACCGTCCAGTGATGGTTTTTTACTACCCGGTTTTTAACCAAAAAGGTCGTCGGAATCGTTCCGACGACCTTTGGTTGAAAAACCGGCCTTAAAGTTGCGTGGCGGTTGGCTCCTGCGGATTCGCCGGTTCCGGTTCCTGCCCCCAGCGACGGCCGGGGCCGAAACGGGGGCCGCAGCCGTTGCGCCACTGCTCCTTCATTTTCTGCTTGAACTCCTGACGTTCTTCGGGTGTCATGTTCTGCCAGCGGTTCGACATTTTCTCCCGCCAGTAGGCCGGTTGCGGATGCCCGTGACGGCCCCAGCCGCGACCTCCCCGCCAGCCCCCGCGAAAACCGACCAGCAACCGGCTCAGCAGCAAAAGGCCCAACGCCTGGCCGAACGTGATGACGGGGCCGGTGAATAAAGCCGGAACGAGCCAGTTCCAGAGATTCATGACAACAAAACCGGCCAGGCCGACAAAGAGCAGACCGAAGGCCAGAAAACCGAGTCCGCGTTTAATCCAGAATAATTTCATGGGTTGATTTCTTTAAATGAGTGTACTGGTTCGATGGTTGAGTGGTTCAACCCGTTAGTGTTCCGGCATTTTTTCGGTTTTTGATTGACCCGGCGCCGGCTCATAGGGCTGGCAAACAGCGGCATGATGGCGGTCAAAACCGTGCTGCCCGCGCCAGTGTCCGCCGTGCGCTCCGCCAAAACCACCGACCAGCAGCCGGGTGAGAAACAGCAGGCCCAGCGCCTGCACAAACCGGATGCGCGGTCCGTTAAAAACCGAGGGCACCAGCCAGTTCCAGAGCCGCATGACGATCATCGTCACCAGCATAAAAAAGCCAATCCCGAGGGCGAAAAAGCCGATTCCTTTCAAAATCAAAAGAGGTTCCATACGTACGTGATGTTTTGTTTTTTAGTTTGTAATCCATTCGTTGTATAAGGTTCGCAGGCGCTCCCGGAGGTACAAAACCGCATACCGTTTGCGGGACAGCAGGGTATTGATCGGCACGCCGGTTTCGTCGGCCATTTCGCGAAAACCCTGGCCGTCGAGTTCGTGCCGGACGAAGACCTCGCGTTGCTCGGCGGGCAATTCCGACACGGCTTCCATCACCGCTTCCATGAGGGCTTCCCGCATCAGTCCTTCGTCGGGCGTTAGCTCATCGGTGGGCAGGAGGGCCGCCAGCAGCAAGGGTTCACCATCGTCGTCGGCGTAGCCCGCGAATTGATCTTCCAGCGAAACCGTCCGCTTTTTCCGGTACCAGTCGATGATTTTCCGGCGGGCCACCGCGAACAGCCAGCCTCCCAGGTGTTCGATCGGTTGCGTCCGGCGCTCGATCTCGGCCCAGTCCATCAGCACGTCCTGCAACAGGTCTTCGGCATCCTCGCGCGTCGGGAGCCGTCGACGGATAAAATCCAGCAGTCGCGGGCGTTCGCGTTGCACCATCCGGGCGGCTCCTTCCGAACCACCCGGTTTGGGTGCGGAGTTTTCGGTTTCCTCCGGCTTTATTGACACAGACAGCGCAACGTTTCTCATACACTAGGGAAGTCGGATGAAAACACCGGATATTGTACGGGCGGTGCCGAAAGCCGGTGAAAGAAGGATGAGTGGTGTGGGAAACCGGATGAAAGGCGGTTTTTGGGGGAGGGCGTAAACGGAAGGCAAGCGATACTAGGCTCTGCGCCCGCTCTTCCTGCCGCGAACGACGGGCGTACAGGTTTGATTATCAGTTTGAAAGATCCCCTCTGAGACGTACAAATCGCATCGTTCGCGTTCCATCCAATTCTCTGGTCAACGCTGTTTATTCTGATAAATAAACAGCGGTTTTTCAGTAGCTTTAAAAGACCGTTCGGATTCGTGCCGGGCTAAACGGTTTTAATCGTCAGTATTTATTGCGAAACGGGCCAAACGCCGTACAAATAGCCAACCGATTGCCTATATTTGTCATGGATTATTCCGTTAGTTTTTTGAATCTCACTAACTTTTACTCAATAAATTATGAACAGAAGAGATGCCTTGATGCGGGTTGCGGGTTTGATGGGAACCGCTCTGACGCTGCCTGCACTCGCGGATACGCTCGAAGCGTCGGCCGCTAAACGGGCCCTCAGCGGAAAGCCTCTGTTGTTTACGGCCGACCAGGATGCGATGGTGGCTGAAATGACCGAAGTCATTATCCCGACCACCAGCACGCCCGGTGCCAAAGCAGCCAAGGTCAATGAAATCATTGATATTATCCTGAAAGACTGTTATCCGCAAAAAGATCAGAAACTGTTTCTGGATGGGCTGTCGCATACCAACGAATTGAGCCAGGCCGCCTATAGTAAGAATTTTGTGGCCCTCGATGAAAAGCAGCGGGCCGACATCATGACCAAACTGCAGGCCGAAGCCGCCGAACAACGCAAAGCCATGGCTTCCGTGCCCGCCGAACAGCGCTACACGCCTTTTTTCAACACCCTGAAGTCCCTGACGCTGAACGGCTATTTCACCTCCGAAATTGGCGCCACCCAGGCGTTGGAATACATTGCGGTTCCGGGCCGTTTCCAGGGCTGCATTGATCTGAAACCGGGTCAGAAAGCCTGGGCTACTTAGAACGCAATGAACCGCCCGGGCGGCCCGGAATTGACAATGAATCCGTAAAAGCAAATCACCCGTTGATTGCAGATTCATTAGTCGTCCGGAATCACCCGGCAGGTTGTTCATTCCTCATTATTCATTCTTCATTCAGAAAACCATGAATCTCAATATAGACAGTATAAAAGCAACGACCTACGACGCCATTGTGGTAGGATCGGGGATCAGCGGAGGATGGGCGGCCAAAGAGCTAACCGAGAAGGGCCTGAAAGTGCTGATGCTCGAACGGGGGGAAGATATTAAACACATCGAAGGCTATAAAACCGCCATGACCGATCCCTGGCAGTTTCCGCACCGGGGCCGGGTACCTTCCGAAATCGCGGAAGAACAGGCGGTTCAGGCCCGGACGGGCTACACGGTTTCGGAAGCGACCGGTTATCTGTTCGTGAACGACAAGGAAAACCCGTATCTGGAAGACAAACGCTTCGACTGGATGCGCGGCTACCACACGGGTGGGCGATCGCTGATGTGGGGACGGCAGAGTTACCGGCTCGGCGACCTCGACTTTGAAGCCAACCTCAAGGAAGGCGTGGGCGCCGACTGGCCGATTCGCTACAAAGACATTTCGCCCTGGTACGATTACGTCGAGAAGTTCATCGGGGTGAGTGGCTCCCGCGACGGTCTGCCGCAGTTGCCCGACGGTCAGTTTCAGCCGCCAATGGATATGTACTGCCTTGAAAAACACGTCAAGGGCGAGGTAGAAAAGAAATTCAAGGAGCGGACGATCACGATCGGGCGCGTGGCTCACATCACCAAACCCACGGCGCAGCAAACCGCACTGGGGCGCGCGCAATGCCAATACCGCAACCTTTGTAGCCGGGGTTGTCCGTTCGGTGCGTATTTCAGTACGCAGTCGGCGACCTTGCCAGCCGCCATGAAAACCAAACGCCTGACGCTCCGCCCGCATTCCATCGTAACGTCCGTTATTTACGACGAAGCCAAGAAAAAAGCGACGGGTGTGCGCGTGCTCGACCAGTTGACGAAAGAAGAACTGACGTTCAACGCCAAGATCATTTTCCTGTGCGCGTCGTCGATGGCATCAACGTACATCCTGATGAATTCGATTTCGAACCGCTTCCCGAACGGCCTGGGCAACGACAGCGGGGCGCTGGGCCATTACGTGATGGATCACCACTTCCGGGTCGGAGCCAGCGGTGTCTACGAGGGTTTCGGCGATAAATATTATTACGGACGGCGGGCGAATGGTATCTATGTGCCGCGTTTCCGCAACCTGCCCGGTCAGGAAAAACGCGATTACCTGCGCGGTTTTGGCTACCAGGGGGGCGCGGCCCGGATGAACTGGGGGCGTGGCTCGGCGACGGAAGGCTTCGGCGCTGCGTTCAAAGACGAAATGACCAAACCGGGGCCGTGGACGATGAACCTCGGCGGTTTTGGCGAGTGTCTGCCGTATTTTGAAAACAAAGTTGTGATCGACAAGTCGAAAAAAGACAAATACGGGCTGGCGGTGCTGCGTTTCGATGCCGAGTTCAAGGACAACGAAAAACGGATGCGGAAAGACATGGGCAACGATGCCGCCGAAATGCTCGAAACCGCTGGTTTGAAGAACATTACGATTAACGACAACGGCTCCTGGCCGGGCCTGGGTATTCACGAAATGGGCACCATCCGGATGGGGAACGATCCGAAGCAGTCGGTGCTGAACAAGTTCAATCAGGTCCACGCGGCCAAGAACGTGTTCAATACCGACGGCGGTTTTATGGTTTCGGCTTCGTGCGTCAACCCGTCGCTGACCTACATGGCTATGACCGCCCGTGCCGTCAACTATGCCGTGCAGGAACTGAAGCGGCAAAATCTTTAAGGAAGGATGAATTAGGAAGGGTGAACGATAAATGCTTGGCGTCAACTCATCATCGTTCATCCTTCCTCATTCATTCTTCTTTTTGCAACCCTTTCGTTATCAGCCTTGTCCTGACTTTCAGAGGATGGTTTCGACGACGGTATGACTAAAGAAAGATTATACAGTACGGTTTTTACGGTTTTGCTGCTGAGCACGGTAGCCTGTGATCGGATTGCTCAGGACGCGGCACCCGGTCCGGATTCTGTCGATACCGAAGAAATCGAGTATTATACCCTGCCCGATCAGCAGGTTGCCATCGATCTTAAGTCAATTTCGGGCCTTAGTTCCGTCACGACGCTGCAAATCACGCAAAACCCCCGGCTCGGATACGCCAAATTCAATGGCAGCGGGTTGTTGGTGTACACCCCCCATTCAACCTTTGTGGTTGGCGAAGACCAGTTTGCCGTCAGCGCGACCACCGCATCAAAACTGGCCAAATCGTTCCGGATCAACATGGCCGCCGACAGCACCCGGATTCCCTGCAACGCCGGACCCATTCCGGACTGGTACCGAACGGCCGAGAACCAGGCCATCCGGATGGATGTGCTGAAAAACGACCGGTTTTGTGATGCCACCGTCGATCTGGCGAGTCTGGAGATCGGTCAGCAACCGGAAAATGGCAGGCTAACGGTTGAAAACGGCAAGGTTACGTACACGCCCAACGCGGGTTTCAACGGGTTCGATTATTTCTTTTACAAAGTAAAGGCGGTTTTTCCGCAAAAAAACCGCACGTTTTTGGCGCCGGTTCGGCTGGGGGTGGGCGACCCGTATAAGGACTGCAAAATTGTCCTGAAAAACGATGACGTATACTGGAAACAGTGGTTCATTACGGACTCGCTGCGTGTTCCGGTATTGAGCAACGACCAGCTTTGCCGCTCCCGTTTTGACTTGCCGGTGACCATTACGAAAGCACCCACGAAAGGCACCGCCCGGGTAGGAAAAAACAATATGGTGATCTATTATCCGACAAGCAGTTTCACTGGCGAAGACCAGTTTACCTACCAGCGGTGCGACAATGGCGAATGCCTCGAAGCGACCGCCCGAATTGCAATCAGCAGCCCGGATGCGGCCTGTCAGTTGGCCGCCCGCAACGACAACGGACAAATCTCGGCGGCCGTACTGCCCACGGACCCAATCAAGCGAATTGTTTACATCTATCCGCTTGGTAATGACCGGGTTTGTGCGCCTTTGCAGCAGCTGGTGATTACCGATAATCCGGCTCAGGCCGATTTGCAGATTTTGCCAAATGGGGTCATTCTGTACCGGCCACCGCTGGACTTCAGAGGATCTGTCAATTTTAAGTATGAATTAACAGACGTAAAAAATAACAAATCGTTGGCGACGGTGAGTCTTGCCATAAAATAAAATACAAAGCGTTAATTTGTTCACTCAACGAAAAAAACGTAATTCGTAAGAACTCTACCGCCAGCGAGAACCCTTTGTCAGAAATCGACTTGTTGCAGGCATGCCAGCGTCATGACGCTCGGGCCCAGACGGCTTTGTACGAACGTCACAAAAGCCGGATGATGGGTCTTTGCCGTCGGTATGCCCGTTCGCGACCGGAAGCGGAGGATATGTTTCACGAAGGGTTCATCCGCATCTTCCAGCAGATTCATACCGTTGAGCAGCCCGAGCGCCTGTTGAACTGGATGAAACGGGTGATGGTCAACACGGCCATCAACTGGTACCACAAACACCACCACCAACAATCCGAAACCGATTACGAAGAAGCCTGGGAAGCCAGCAACACCGATCATACCGACGTGCTGGCGCGTATTTCCACGGACGAGCTGCTGGTGCAGGTTCAGGACCTCGCCGACGGCTACCGCATGGTGTTCAACCTGTACGTCATTGACGGCTATAGCCACCTGGAAATTGCCCGTCTGATGGGCATTTCGGAAGGAACCTCGAAGTCGCAACTGGCCCGGGCCAAAGAAGTTTTAAAACAGCGATTGAAAAAAATGGGAATTGTCAGCTATGGCAACTACTGAAGATGAATGGGAGAGGCTCTTCCGGCAGCGGCTCGAAAAGTATGAGTCGGAGCCGGATGACGACGCTCTGGAACGTATTTTAGGGGCCGCCAATTCGCCAGCCGCCGAAAAACCGGGTGCAAAACCGGGTTATCGCTGGGGCTGGAGTCTGGCCGGATTGAGTCTGCTGGGTGGTGTGACGGTCGGAATCTGGCACTACCGGGCACCTTCGTCGGCTGCGGTGGTGAAAGCGCCGGCTGTGGCGCAGGCCGAAACAACAGACAAACTTGCTGAACCGGCGTTTCTGAACACCAAGGAACGTTCCGGGCAAAAAACCGGCTCAACCCAACCGGCAGCCGCGCAGCCTGACCGCCGTCTGGCTTTGGGCCGGGGCACAAAAGCGCCATTGGAACGGCTGTCGGCGGCCAGCAGACGGTTTTTCAGTGTACCGACGAGCGACCATCGTTTACAAAAACCGGCCCTGACGGAACGGCCATTGGCTAAATGGAATCAACCGCCAACGGCTCCCCAAAACCAACCGGAGCGGATTCAACCAACGCCCGAACAACCCACGGATGCCTATGCAATAAATACCTTTACGACCTCTTCCTTACCCGTTGCCACAACGCCCGAAACCGCAGGGGCTCCATCACCGCTCAAACTCGGTCTGATCGCAGCCAGGGCGACCCGGCCTTCCTTCCCTTTGTCGGTTTTACCGGCGGTTTCATTGGCGACAGGCCCGCAAAAACCGCTGATTGAGCCTGTTGGCCCGGCTACACAACCTTCGTTTTTTGCCAGCGTCATGCCCTTGTACACGTTCCGGCAGGTGACCCCTACGCAGCAGGATGAGGTGGTGATGGAAAAAATCCGACCGGCTACCTCGCTGTCATCCCGAACGGGCTGGCGGATCCAGGCCGGGGCCGAATGGTCGCTGAGCCGTCGGTTTTCGTTGCGGGTTGGCGCGGTTTATCAGCAATTACAGCAGGAACTCACGTATACGGCCCGGGCATTGCGGTCGGATTCATCGAAAATTGAATGGGTCGACAGCCAGACCATCAAGCTGACCCCGCTTTATAAATCGCAGGAACGCCGGAGCATTTCGATCTGGCAGTATGCCGCCCTGAGTGCCGAGGGTCGTTTTCTCCTGAATCCGGGGCAGACCGGTATGCGGCATTACGTCTCGGCGGGCGGTAGTCTGGGGTATTTACTGAGCGGCCGTTCCAAACAAAATTGGCAACCTTTTTTGCAGGCTTCCTACGGCATCGAACGTCGTTTAACGGAAAATCTGCACCTCCAGGTCGAACCCGGAATTGTGTATAATTTAAGCGAAATCAGCGATAATTCGCGTTGTTTCAGCGTTCGACCCTACAGTTATGGCCTGGTTATCGGACTGCGCTGGCAGCCGGATATATGAACAGTCCTTCGTCCCGCTGGCTCAAAAAATATAATTTTTTCTGAACAACTTCTTTCAGGCCCGAGTTTGGTTTACAATTGGTTCGAATAAAAACAACCATCATAAAACAAACTCGACGATGAAAAAGATAGTGATGATGGGGGCTATGTTAGTGGCGGTTGCCCTCAACGCCAAAGCGCAGAATACAACCGGAACAACGACCGGAACGGGCACAACAGTAAATCCGCAGACGCAGACGACCAGTCCGCAGTCGGCACAACCGACGGTAGGAAATCCGTCGACAACCACCTATCCGCAGGGACAGACTACGCTGGGCTCACAGACGCCCACGGGTTCTACGGCTAATCCACAGTCACAGATTCCGCAATCGCAGTCTCAGCTTCCGCAAAACCAAAGTGGGGTAGCGACCAGCCCGCAAACGACGCAACCGTCGACAACCGGTACGACAACGTTACCACAGACCCAGGATCAACAAGGTCAGATGAGCCGCGAACGCCGTTCGACCGATCCGACATCTAACCAAACCGATTCCGTTCAGGGTTCGACGTCAACGAATCCGAGCATGAACTCCACCAATCCGAACATGAATTCAAATGATCGGAAAAACCGGAGAAACCGGAACCGGAATGATTCGAAAATGAAGCGTGATACGCTCCGCGATAATTAATAGAGAATCAGTTAGGTAATCTATGAAAAGCAGATATCAATCGATATCTGCTTTTTTCTCTTTAACACGATGAAAAAGCTACTGATTGCCAGCCTGGTCGGACTGACCCTCCTCGGGTTCTCCGACTCAACAACCGTTTTGGGAATGACGCCGACGGCATCGCTCCGACAAACCGTACCGCAGGACACCCTTCGGAAAGATACGAGCCGGCAACGGCAGACCGACCGGATGCGCCGGGGACAGATTGACGACCGGCGACCCACCGGCGACCCGAATCCGAAACAATTGCGCCCGGATTCACTCCGCCGGGGTGGCGCTATGAAAGTCGACACAATCCGGCGCTAACCTTTCGCGGTTTTTGTGGGTTGGTCAGGACTCGCGTCGATGCAGTCCTGACCCTACTCATCGCGGATTTTAAATCCGATCAGCAGCCTGATTGCACCAAATTTTTAGTTCAACTGGTAAAAGAACGGTAGAGACGTCTTTATGGGGTAGCGGATTTACTAATCCGGTTTTGAACGCCATGCAGACCTACGCCCCCAAAGTCCTTCTTCTTTCAGGAATCCTTTGCTGTTCACTCGCTCTTCACGCGCAACCACCCGGTTTTAATTACGATGAAAGCAAGGTGTCTCCTTACACCTTGCCGGACCCACTTGTGACGCCCGCTAAGATCCGCGTGACAACCGCTCGTCAGTGGGAAAAAGAGCGACGGCCGGAACTGCTGAAACGGTTTGCCACTGAAATTTACGGCCTGACACCGCAACGGCGGCTGGCGACCCGCTACGAAGTAAAATCGGTGGATTCGTCGGCACTGAGCGGAACGGCCATCCGCAAGGAAGTTGCGGTCATCTGGACCGAATACCCGGATCTGGCTCCGCTGAATATTCTGCTTTATGTGCCCAAAAACCGCCCCGGAACCCAGCGCCCCCCGGTTTTTGTGGGCCTCAATTACATGGGAAATCACAGCATCAGCACCGACCCCGGCATTACGCTTTCTACGCGCTGGCTTCCCAATCGAACCGATGGAAAAGTAGTGAACAACCGCGCCACGGAAGGCGCGCGGGGTGTGCAGCAAAACCGCTGGCCCCTTGAGTTGATCCTTTCAAAAGGGTATAGTGTGGCGACGGCCTACTACGGCGACCTGGAACCCGATCATCCGGAAGGCTGGAAAACCGGTATCCGTTCGGTGCTGGACCCGCCAACTTCGGGCAAAAGCGACCATTGGCAGGCCATCGGCGTCTGGGCGTGGGGCATGAGCCGGATGCTGGATTACCTGGAAACGGACCAACTGGTGGACGCTAAAAGAGCCGTGGTGATGGGCCATTCCCGCCAGGGAAAAGCCGCTTTGTGGGCCGGAGCGCAGGATCAGCGGTTTGCCGCCGTTATTTCGAACGATTCGGGCGAAGGAGGAGCGGCATTATCACGGCGGATATTTGGCGAAACCATCGAGCGGCTGAACACCACCTTTCCTTATTGGTTTTGCCCAAAATACCGAACGTATAACAACCGCCCCAATGCGCTTCCCGTCGATCAGCACGAACTGCTGGCCCTGGTGGCGCCCCGGCCGCTTTACGTCGCCAGCGCGCAGGACGACCACTGGGCTGACCCCAGAGGAGAGTTTCTGAGCGCCCGGCAGACCGATCCGGTTTATCAACTATACGGTAAAACCGGCATTGGCACCGATGCCTGGCCACCCATCCATACGCCGGTTGGCGAGACGGTTCGCTACCACATTCGGGCGGGCGAACACGACGTGAAACGTTATGACTGGGAGCAATTCATCGCTTTTGCGGATACCGTTTTTAAAGGAAAGAAAAAATAGAGGAAAGGCGGAGGGGAAGACCGGTTGGAAAGTGATTCTTCTCCCTTCCTCCTGTCTTCCCCTCCGCCTTTCCTTCTTTTCAGTCCTTACACTTCCGTTTCAACCAGAACCGGATAATCGACGAAGCCTTTTTCTCCGCCGGCGAAATGGGTGGCAGGGTCCGATTGGGCCAGTTCGGCACCGCTGCTCAGTCGCTCGACCAGATCCGGGTTGGCAATGAACGGAGCGCCAAAAGCAATCAGGTCGGCAAGGCCACTTTGCAGGTCGGTTTCGGCCCGTTCTGCGTTGTACTGGTTGTTCAAAATCAGCGTATTGCTGAATTTCCCGCGAATGGTTTTAAGCAGCGGCCGGGTGGTTTCGGCCCCGTTCAGACCCGCCGTATCGACCAGGTGAAGGTAGACGATCCCGAGTTCGTTCAGTTTTTCGGCCAGGTAGGTGTAGGTTTCCGTAACTTCCGGATATCCCCCCATATCGTTGTAGACATTGTAGGGCGAAAGCCGGATGCCCACACGTTCTTTGCCAATCGCCTGGACCGTCTGTTCTACGGCTTCCAGCACAAACCGGATCCGGTTTTCAACGCTGCCGCCGTATTCGTCGGTGCGCTGGTTACTATTCGGATTAATAAATTGTTCGATCAGATACCCGTTTGCGCCGTGAAATTCAATCCCGTCAAAACCGGCTTCCACGGCATTTCTGGCGGCTTGCACAAACTCCTGAATGGCCTGTTTTACCTCCACCCGGCTCAATTCGCGGGGTGTTGCATTGTCCTGCAAACCTTCCTGATCGGTCCAGATCGGACCTTTGGCCGGAATGGCCGAGGGCGCCAGTACTTCCGCACCGGCCGGTAAATTCAGCGAGTGACCAATGCGACCCGTGTGCATCAGTTGCGCAAAAATGTGTCCGCCTTTTTCGTGGACGGCCTGCGTAACCGGTTTCCAGGCGGCAACCTGCTCGGCACTGAACAGGCCGGGAATTCGGCTGTAGCCCAGCCCGTTGGGCGAAGGCGCCACCCCTTCGGTGATGATCAATCCTGCCGACGCACGCTGGCCGTAATAAAGAGCAATCAGGTCGTTCGGAAGGTTGTTGAAAGCCCGGCTGCGCGTCATGGGCGCCATGGCAATGCGGTTGGTGAGGAGTATAGAGCCGAGTTGGGCCGGTGAAAATAGTAACGTACTCATTGTTTTTTCGTCTTGGTTCGGCGAGATAACACATCCATACATTTAAAAGTTTGGATGTGTTAATAAAAAAATTTTAGGTCAGTTTACTCAGGAAGCCCGACAAATCTTTTAATCCTTCTTTATTTAAACTCAGGTTTTGGTTCCGGCCTTCTTTCTGGGAATTCACCAAGTCGCTGTCGATCAGCATCTTCACGTGGTGGGAAACGCAGGGCTGTGACAGTCCGGTCATTTCCTGAATATCAGAATTATTCAAAGTGCCTTTTTCAGAAAGGGCCAGCAAAATTTGCAAGCGGTATTTGTCGGCAATGGCCCCAAAAGCCTTTTCAACAAATTTACAACTGGTAATTTGATGTGAATCCATGATCTGGTGTCATCAAAATTGATGCTTTACCTCTACTACATCGCGCCGGATGTGTACGTTCATAATCCTGCAAAATTGGATAACTTTCTTTACATATTCTACAAAATCAGGCCGGAACTTTTGCGGTAGTTAGCAGAGCGTCAAAATCTTACGCAGCTGATCCGGCGGCCCCGGGCGGGCTGCCGGTTTTTTGTGAAGGCCAGGGTCAGGTATAACCGTTGGTCGTGAAGCCGCAAAAACCGTATAGACCGGAATAAAATAAAAATCGGTTGAAAGGTAAGCCTCTCAACCGATCCGGTTTTGCCCTGCGAGCGGGCTGGTTTGCTACAACAGTATCGATTAAAACTGAATGCCGATGTTGAGACCCGGCCACATCCGGACGCGCACCTGCTCGTCGTCCCACCGGCGGGCGAAGGTCTTGTCGTACACGCTCCACTTCACCCATTCGGTGCCAACGCCTTCGCCGGTTTCAAACTCGGTCACCTGCACGTTGAAGGTCGGCGTCACGGTCAGAGCCAGGCGGTTGTGCAGCGGAAAAATGAAACTCACCCGGGCCTGATTCAGCATATTGAGTTCGTCCCAGTAATTGCCTTCTTCCTGAATCTGGTAGGCAATGGCTTCGATGCTGATCTGGTTGCGTTTGCCGATGTACTGGTTGGCGCCGATTCCGTAGCCATAGCCCCAGCGGAGGTTATCCCACCGAACGTTGTTGCCTTTGGGCCAGGCGGCTCCGGCTGCGAAGATGTTGTAAAACTTGCGGTTACCGCCCATTTTGTAACCGATGTTGGCGTGCAGCGCATCACCCGCCCAGACTTCAACCCGGTGGTAACCATTTTTGGAGAGACTAATGAGCCCGATCTGAGCGCCTTCAACGTTTTCGGCAATGTTGATCAAACCGATCTGGGTGCCTTTTACCCGTTTGGCCACGTTGGCAATGCCCGCAATCTGCACCCCTTCCACCGACTCGGCCACGTTGGCAATACCGGCAACCTGAGCGCCTTTCACTTGACCCCCGGCAATGTTGGTAATGCCCGCCAGCTGAGCGCCTTTAACGGTTTTTCCGACGACATTGGTAATGCCGCCAAACTGGGCGCCGTACAGCGGGCCGCCCACGATGTTGGTGATTCCGGCAAACTGGACGCCATCGACCTCATTTCGGACGCCGTTTAAAATGCCCGAAAACTGCGCTCCTTTTGCGTAGTCTTTTTCCAGACTGAACCAGCCGCTAAACTCCACCCCGTCGAGAGCAGCGGCATAGCCGCCGAAGACATTCAGCGAAAACCGGTTGCTGACAATCGCGTTGCCCATTCCGTTGGTACTCAGGGGCGGAATGATGCCAATCTGGGCGGGGCGTTTGACATACCGCCCCTGCCGGGATTCGTTCAGGTGGGAACGCAGTGAATCCGTATCCTGCGAAAAAGCAGAGGAAGAGGACCAAAAAAGGATAGCCGTAAATAGAAGTAACTTTTTCATGGGGTTCATTAGCATTAAGTGTGTTTACTGTTGGATCGGATCAGCGTTGACGAAACGGGACTTCCCCGAATCTGCCGGTATGACCGCCGTATCGGATGACACCCCTATTCGGTTTTAAAAAAAATGTAAACCGCCCGCACCCTTCCGGAATCCGTTGCTCGATTACCTTTGTAAAAAACCGCCCCCTGCATGAACCGCATCGACCGGCTAACCGCCATTCTAATTCATCTCCAAACCAAGCGCGTCGTGAAAGCGCAGGAGCTGGCCAAACGGTTCGGCACCAGCTTGCGGACGATTTACCGCGACATCCGGTCGCTGGAAGAAGCGGGGGTGCCAATCGGGGCCGAAGCCGGAATCGGGTATTTTCTGGAAGATTACCACCTGCCGCCGGTGATGCTGACGCGCGAAGAAGCGACGGCGTTGCTGTTTGGAGCGAAGGTGATTGAGAAGTTTGCGGATGCGTCGATTCGGGCGGAATTTGAGTCGGCCCTGTACAAAATCAAATCGGTGCTGAAACGGGCCGATCAGGAACACCTGGAGGATCTGGAGCCGCGTGTTCACGTCGAGAAACGACCGACAACACCCCCGTTTTCGGATATGCTGCTGGCGGATATTCAGCGCGCGATCGGCATGCGGCAGGTGGTGCAGCTGGATTACCGCTCGGCGTACAACGACGAAACGACCGTCCGGCTGGTCGAACCGGTGGGCTTGTATCATTACGGTTCGGGCTGGCACCTCATCGCGTTTTGCCGCCTGCGGCAGGATTACCGCGATTTTCGCGTCGACCGCATCCGGAAACTGGATCATACCGGACATACCTATTCCAGTCAGAACCTGCTTTCTTTACCGGCTTACCTCGCGCAAATTCAGCAGAATCAGAACCTGGAAGAAGTGATTATTTTCTTTACGAAAAATGTGGTGCGGCACCTTCAGGAAACAAAATACAGCTATGGCTATGTGTCGGAAGAACCGGTGGAGGGCGGGATTCAGATGAAATTTATGACGCAGTATCCGCAGGGAGTGGGGCGGTGGCTGCTGATGTTTGGCAATCAGGTTCGGGTCGAAAAACCGGAATCGCTCAAGGAAACCATGCGGACGCTGGCGCTGGAAGTGCAGGCGCATTATCTTGTTCTGAACCCGGATTAATCTGCGGAATCCGGGTTCAAGACTACTGACACACCGTTGTCACAAGCGGGCGTTTACTTTGGGGCAACATTCGACCAAACACCGTTTTGTTATGCAAATCAAAGAAGCCAAACCGCTGACCACGCTCGCGTTTTCGACCCGCACCACCCTGCCGGAATTAAATCATTTTGTGCGGACAATCGCCCGGCAATTATACCGGGAAGCCATTCGGTTGGATCTCGAAATTACCGGACCGATTGTCTGGCAATACGACGGCGTGGACGGGAATCCGGAAACCGTGTTTGGGCTGGACATTGTCCTGCCCGTTCAGCAGTTTCAGGGTGAACCGGCCGACGGGCTGGCTTTCAAAAAACTGGAGGGCTGGCAATGCGCCTATACCGAACACGACGGCGGTTGGGATCAGCTGATGACCACCTACGGGCCGTTTATGAACGGTCTGGTGCAGGGCGGTTATCCGATCGGTTCGCTAAGCCGGGAAGCCTACGTCAACGTGGATTTTGAAAATCCGGCCAACAATGTAACCCAAATTTATCGTCAAATCCTATAAAACCACACGCCATGAAACTAAACGCAGGCATTGTTACCGACAAGCTGGCCGAGACCAAATCGTTTTACCAGACGGTTCTGAACTTTGGCATCACGTTCGAAAATGCTCATTACGTGGTGCTGCACACGCCCAATCAACAGGCCGAGTTGAGTTTTCTGCTGCCCGATCATCCCTCGCAACAGCCCATTTTTCAAAAACCGTTTGCGGGCGCGGGCGTCTACCTGACCATTGAAGTCGATGATGTTGACGCTGAATACGAGCGCATCAAAGCCCTGAATGTGCCGTTTGAAATCGAGATCCGCGACGAACCCTGGGGCGACCGCCATTTCGCCATCGTCGATCCGAACGGGATCGGAGTTGATGTGGTGACGTTTACACCACCGGCTTGAAGTGTCTTGAACCTAGAGTACGCCGATTAAAGGATTAACTGAGATATAAAATAAATCGTAGTTAATCCTTTAATCGGCGTACTCTAAGTTCAAGATAATCCTTCACTGCCAAACCCGTTCCGAACGGCCACGGTTTCAGTTCGTTGATGGGCACGAGTTTGTACGCCTGAAGTTCTTCTTCGTCAATCTGAATGGTACCCCGGGCGCGGACGTGGTAGGCCATAATCACTTCGTTGCGTTTGTAGAAGGTATACACGCCGAGCCGCTCCACGATTTCCGCATCCAGGCCCGTTTCTTCTTTAATTTCCCGCAAAACCGCCTGATCCGGCTCCTCGCCCGCTTCCAGAAAACCGGTCACCAGACCGAACCAGTCGGCGGGCCAGCCCCGGTTTTGAATCAGGATCACGGTATCGTTATCGTACTCGACAATGGCCCCCACCACCGGCAGCGGGTTGTTCCAGAAAATGTAACCGCAGGCGGCCGAGCAAACGCGCCGTTGGCGCCCACCCGCAAAACCGGAAACCAGCGGATGGCCACATTGGGGGCAAAAATTCATCTTCGGCATAGCGTCGGACAAGGATATTGTGGTGAAGATAAACAGCCCCGTTTGGATTTCCGTATATTTGCAACTCATTTAACAAAAGTTACTTTGCCGAGATTGCTGGCCCTCGACCACGGAACCAAACGCACCGGTTTGGCCGTTACGGACCCCTTGCAACTGATTGCGACGGCCCTGGAAACCGTTCCGACGTACCAGTTGTTGGACTACCTGAAACGGTATGTTGCGGGCGAGTCCGTCGAAGCATTTGTGGTGGGCCTGCCCAGGCGCCTGGACGGAACCGACACCGACAACACGCCCCGGGTGCGGGGGTTTGTTGAAAAACTAAAGGCGGTTTTTCCGGACATTCCGGTGCACTGGCACGACGAGCGGTTTACGTCCTCGATGGCCTTGCAGGCCATGATTGCGGGCGGTACCAAAAAGAAGGACCGGCGCGAAAAAGGCAACATCGACAAAGTAAGTGCAGTGATTATTTTACAATCCTTTATGGAATCCAGACGGTAATGGTATACCCAATAGTAGCGTATGGCGACTCCGTTTTGCGGAAACGGGCGCAGGACATCGAAAAAGGCAGCATCGATGTAAAAAAATTCAGTGACGACCTCTTCGAAACGATGTACAACGCATCGGGCATCGGGCTGGCGGCTCCGCAGGTCGGCAAAAGCATTCGGATGTTTGTAGTGGACGGCACGGCGCTGAATGAAGATGAGCCGGAAGACGAAAAAGATCCGAGTCTGGACGGTTTCAAAAAGGTATTCATCAATCCCGAAATTCTGGAAGAGGACGGCGAGGAGTGGGGCTTTGAAGAAGGCTGTCTGAGTATTCCGCAAATCCGGGGCGAAGTGTTCCGGCCCGAAATCGTTAAAATTCAGTATTTCGATACCGACTGGAACGAGCACGTTGAAGAATACGACGGCATGGCCGCCCGCATCATCCAACACGAATACGACCACCTGGAAGGCAAGCTCTTCACCGATTACCTGCCCCCGCTGAAACGCCAGTTAATCAAAAAAAAACTGTCCGACATCACCAGGGGAAACGTGAAGGCGGATTATAAAATGAAATTTCCAAAGTAGAGGAGGAAAGGACGGAGGGGAGAAAGGGATGAAAGGAGTTGGCCTATTCGCCAGGTATTTCTTTCCTGATTCCTTCCTTTCCTCCCTTTCTCCTGTCCCTCCTTTCTCCTCTCCATGCACCTTACGCTCATTCAGACCCCGCTTCACTGGGAAAATCCGACGGCAAACCGGGCGATGCTGGAAGAAAAAATCTTCGCCCTGCCGGAAAAAACCGACCTTATTGTGCTGCCGGAAATGTTTACGACCGGTTTTACGATGAACGCCCAGACGCTGGCCGAACCGATGAACCTGACCACCTTCCGCTGGCTGAAGCAGATGGCGGCCCAAACAGATGCGGCCGTGACGGGCAGTTACATTGTGCAGGAAAAAGGCCAGTTCTACAACCGCCTGATCTGGATGGAACCCGATGGTTCGTTCGAGCAGTACGACAAACGGCATCTGTTCCGGATGGCGGAAGAGGACCGGACGTACACCGCCGGCGCAAAACGGTTGGTAAAAGCCTGGCGGGGCTGGAATATCTGTCCGCTGATCTGCTACGATTTACGGTTTCCGGTCTGGAGCCGAAACGCCGGTTTGGCGTATGATCTGTTGCTCTACGTGGCCAACTGGCCCGCGCCCCGGAGCACGGCCTGGAAGGCGCTGTTGCAGGCCCGCGCCATCGAAAACCTGGCTTACGTGGCCGGTGTCAACCGCGTGGGCGAAGACGGCAACGGGCACTTATACGCGGGCGATTCGTCCCTGATTGACCCGAAGGGGGAGCTTCTTTTTCGCCAGAGTCAGGCGGAGACGGTTTACCAGACTACGTTATCGCTGGACGATCTGAAGGCGTATCGGCAGCGGTTTCCCGCCGATCGGGATGCGGACGCTTTTCAAATTCTTGGCTAAAAACCGTCCTATTCTGCTCATTTTGCCTGCCGTTGGTATAAATATTTAAATTATACGCACTTATCATTAGATAGTTAGTAATTTTGTGGTCGGGATAAAAAAGCCCGGTTATTGAATTAATCACATCATATCTCATGTCTGCATCGGTAGAAACTGCCAGTTTACTGGCAGACCGCATCATCGCGCTGGAGGAATCGTCGACACTGGCGATGACCAAAAAAGCCCGCGAACTGGCCGCTCAGGGCCACAAAGTGATCAGTCTCAGCGTTGGCGAGCCTGATTTCAAAACGCCGAAACACATTTGCGAAGCTGCCAAACAAGCCATCGACGAAGGCTACCACGGCTATTCGCCCGTAGCGGGTTATCCTGATCTGCGGAAAGCCATTGCAGATAAGTTTAAACGGGAAAATAACATCGACTGGAAACCGGAAAACATCGTGGTGTCAACGGGTGCCAAACACTCGCTGGCCAACGTGATTCAGGTGCTGGTGAACCCCGGCGACGAAGTGATTATTCTGGCGCCGTACTGGGTGAGTTATTCCGAAATGGTGAAACTGGCGGAAGGCAAGTCCGTCGTCCTCGACGGCGCGTTTGACAACGACTTCAAAGTGACGGCTGACCAACTGGAAGAAGCCATTACCGATCGGACCAAAGTCGTGATGTATGCGTCGCCGAATAACCCGACGGGCTCGGTGTACAGCGAAGACGAACTGCGCGCCATCGGTGAGGTGATTGCCCGGCACGAAAACCTTTTCGTACTGGCCGACGAAATTTACGAACACATCAATTTTACGGATAAAGGCCACTTCAGCATCGGTTCCATTCCGGAAATTAAAGACCGGGTTGTTACTGTTAACGGCGTTGCGAAAGGTTTTGCGATGACTGGCTGGCGGATTGGTTACATCGGAGCCGCCAAATGGATTGCCGATGGCGTTGAGAAATTGCAGGGTCAGGTAACCTCCGGCACCAACTCCATTGCCCAGCGGGCTACGATTGCGGCCCTGAACGGCCCCACGGAACCGACGGTGGAAATGGCCCAGGCGTATGAGCGTCGCCGGGATCTGGTGGTGAAATTGCTGAAAGAAATACCCGGTTTTAAGGTGAACGTGCCGGAAGGCGCTTTTTATGCCTTCCCCGATATCAGTTATTACTACGGCAAGTCGGACGGAGAGATAACCATCAATAACTCCGATGATTTTGCGCTCTGGCTGCTGAACAAGGCGTTTGTGGCCACAGTGGCCGGTTCCGGTTTCGGAGCTCCTTACGGCTTACGGATTTCAACGGCCGCTTCGGATGAAGCGCTGGCCGAGGCTGTTCAGCGCATCAAAGACGCCGTAGCCACGTTAAAGTAAACGGTTTTCGGTATACGGTTTTCAGTTTTCGGTTGGCTGACGCATTCATTCAGCGTTTACCATTCAATATTCATTATTCGCTATTAAGAATGAATGCGTCAGCCACCGAAAACCGTATACCGAAAACCGAATCCCTCTCTTAATTCAAGCATTAATTTACACTTCTTATGTCTACAGAAACATCCACCTACGTTCCTTACAAAGTTAAAGACATCGCACTGGCCGAATGGGGCCGCAAAGAAATCCGTCTGGCCGAAGCCGAAATGCCGGGTTTGATGTCACTCCGCAAAGAGTTTGGACCGTCGAAACCCCTGGCCGGTTCCCGCATTGCCGGCTGTCTGCACATGACGATCCAAACCGCCGTTCTGATTGAAACGCTGGTGGAACTGGGTGCCGAAGTAACCTGGTCGTCGTGTAACATTTTCTCTACGCAGGACCATGCCGCAGCCGCCATCGCAGCCGCCGGTATTTCGGTGTACGCGTGGAAGGGCATGAACGAAGAAGAGTTTAACTGGTGTATCGAGCAGACGTTGTTTTTCGGGGAAGAGAAAAAACCGCTGAACATGATTCTGGACGATGGGGGTGACCTGACCAACATGGTTTTCGACCTGTATCCGGAACTGATTTCGGGCATCAAAGGCTTGTCGGAAGAAACCACGACCGGTGTTCACCGCCTGTACGAGCGAATGAAAAATGGCACGCTTCACCTGCCCGCCATTAACGTCAACGACTCGGTAACGAAATCAAAATTTGATAACAAATATGGTTGCCGGGAGTCGCTGGTCGATGCCATCCGTCGCGGAACCGACCTGATGCTGGCGGGTAAAGTGGCCGTTGTGGCCGGATATGGTGATGTGGGCAAAGGGTCCGCGGAATCCCTGCGGGGCGCTGGTTGCCGCGTACTGGTGACGGAAATTGACCCGATCTGTGCGTTGCAGGCGGCTATGGATGGCTACGAAGTCGTAACGATGGACGAAGCCGCTACCCGCGCGAACATCTTTGTAACCGCAACCGGTAACATCAGCATCATCAAAGATCGTCACTTCAAGACGATGAAAGACAAAGCCGTGGTTTGTAACATCGGTCACTTCGACAACGAAATCGACATGGCGTGGCTGAACCAGAACTACGGGTCGAGCAAGAGCCAGATCAAACCGCAGGTCGATCTGTACGAAATTGACGGCAAGGAAATCATCGTTCTGGCCGAAGGCCGTCTGGTGAATCTGGGCGTGGCAATGGGCCACCCGTCGTTTGTGATGTCGTGCTCATTCTCAAACCAGACGCTGGCGCAACTCGAGCTGTGGAGTAATTCGGAGAAATACGAAAACAAAGTATACATTCTGCCGAAGCACCTGGACGAGAAAGTAGCCGCCCTGCACCTGGACCACGTCGGTGCGCAGCTGGAAAAACTGGATCAGAATCAGGCCGAATACATCGGCGTAACCGTCGAAGGGCCGTTCAAATCCGAACTGTATCGCTACTAAGAAGTAAGGGTGAAAAGTGATGAGTTAAGAGTTACGTGCTCCGCAGAATCAATGCGTTAGCCAACTCTTAACTCATTTTTATTTTCCGCCGACGACCACTTCGATTAGTGAACCGTCGGATAAGTAACGGTTGGCCATTTCCTGCACCTGGTCCGCCGTAACAGCCTGAATCCGTTCAATGTAGGTGCTGATGTAATCGGCGGGCAAACCATCGAACAAAACCGCCTTGTAGCGGTCGGCAATTTCAAACGGCGTATTGAGCGAACCGACGTACGACCCGGCCATGTAGTTCCGGACGGTTTCCAGTTCGTCGGCAGGCACGGGTTCGTCGCGCAGCCGCCGGATTTCCTTCCAGGTTTCGTCGAGCGTCTGCTGCGTATTTTCGCGTTTCACGTCCGTTCCGATCAGCAGATACCCTTCGTTCGGGAACATCGACAGATTCGACCAGATTCCGTACGTGAATCCTTTCTCTTCCCGAATGTTTTTCATCAGCCGGGAGCCGAAATAACCGCCCAGTACTTCGTTCAGCACCAGCATCGGGAAATAATCCGGGTGCTGGCGGGTAAACAACAACCGGCCCAGCCGGATCGACGACTGAAGACTATCCGTTTTGTCGATTAAAACCGGCGACGGCTCACTGACAACCAGCGGGTCCGCACCGGATTTCAACGGCCCCGGCTCGACGGCCTGCTGGCCAAAATACTGATTAAGCAGGGCAATCTCCGTCTCGGTAATGTGGCCCGCTGCCACAATTCGGAAAGGCCGCTGCCGGATTCGTTGCCGATAATAGCTTTCAATCACATCGCGCTGAATGGTTTCCAGCGTCTCCGGCGTTTGATTGTGACCGTACGGATGCGTGGGGCCAAACACTTTTTCCCGAATCAGGCGCCCGGCCACGAAGCTGTTTTTCTCCAGATTGACCCGCAGGTTCTGGAGCGTAAGGTTTTTCTGGTGGTTCAGTTCTTTCTCCGGAATCACCGAATCCGTCAGCATCTCCTGAATCATCGGCAAAATGGCCGGTAAGTGTTTCGCCAAACCGTAAACCATCAGGCTGGCGCGGTTGCTGCCGCTGTGTTGTTCCAGAAAAGCGCCGTACCGGTCAAAATACTCACTGATCTGCGCCGATGTGTGGGAATGCGTTCCTTCTGCCAGCATTTTCAGGGCCAGCGACGACGCCCCCGCCAGGGGTTCATACCAGGCCCCCGCTTCAAACACAATCTCCAGCCGGACGACGGGCTGCTGCCCCGCATTGATCCAGTAGAGTGGCTGCCCATTGTCCAGCGTCAGGCTTGATACGGCCGGGACTTTTACTTCCTCAATTTTTTTGTATTCGGGTACCTGCGTTCGATTTACCAATTCCATTGTGCTCTCCATTGTCCTGCTCAAGCGCTAAAAAAACAATGGCACTTCCGAGGAAATGCCATTGCCAATTTTAAATTTTATGTCTGGTTATTCCAGGTTGCCGCCATCCTCTGCATCGTCGGTTTCGGCCGAACGGGCTTTTTTGTCGATATCGATGATCAGCGAAATCCGGAAGGTTTGGGCCAGCGGACTTCCCTGCGTCACCGGAATCAGGTACGCGAAGTCAACCCCGTATTTTTGTTGCAGACGGATGCCTAAACCGGTTGTAAAGAATTTCCGGTCGCCTTTCACGCGGGGTTCGTGGTAATAACCCAGCCGGGCGGCAAACTGCTCGTTATACCAGTATTCGATCCCGGTGGCAATGTTGATTTCTTTCATTTCTTCCGAAAAACCGTCGGGCGCATCGGAGAACGAGCCAAAGATGGAGCTCAGCGTCGCGCGGTTCGGATTTTTTCCCTGTGCGATAATGGGCGCGTTGCCGTTGTACTGCACCACTCCGTTAACAGTTTTATAAACCGGAGGAGTAGGTACCATCAGTTTATTCAAATCAAGCACGAAATTGAACTTGTTGAATTTATCGGGATACAGCGACAGGGCGGTTCCCAGCTTCAGGTTGGTCGGGATGGGGGAGCGCTCCAGCGTACCGTAGGACACTTTACCACCGATGTTGGAAATAATCCCACCGAATGACCATTTGAACCCTGCGCCGGTGATGTCATCGCGCACTTCGTTCTGGTAGAACGCACTGATGTCGAAAGCGGCCGTCGAAGCCGGTTTGAGCGACATGCCGTTCACGGAGTAATTACCGGAAAGGTTGGAGTTGATATACCGCAGGTTAACGCCCATCGAGAAGTTCTGAAACAACCGGCGGGAATACGAAGCCGTGGCGGCATACTCCCGGGAGTTGAACGAACCGGCGGGTTGCCCCAGAATCGTCGTGAAATCGATCGTTCCCATATCAAAATACAAGAGGGAAAGGCCAATGACATCGTTCCTGCTAACCTTTTTGTAACCGGACAGGTAGGTAAAATACATATCGTCTACGCCGATGCTGCGCAGCCAGGGCGTATAAGACAACGCCAGCCCCTGGTCTTTCTGGGCAAAAACCAGCTTCGCTGGATTCCAGAAAACGGCATTTGCGTCAGGACTCAGTGCAACACCCGCTTCGCCCAGCCCGGCACTCCGCGCATCGGGTGTAAAATTCAGGAAAGGCACAGCCGTCTGCGGAATCCGGTACGCCACCGTATCCTGCCCCGTTAAAGCCCCGCCAGCACCCTGGGCGTTTGAAAAGAAAGGAAGTGTCAGGCAACCGAGTAAACAAATAGACGATAAGGTACGTGTCATAGAAGAGGTTAATTAACTCCCGAATAGCGCGTTCGTTGGGTAACCACCGTAAGAACGTCAAATGTACGATGTTTAAGACAAAATGTAAAAGGTAGTTCGGAATATATTTTTATAACTATCTAGCATAGAGCAACTTGCCTATGCTCGTTGCCACTGATCCGTCCGATTTGGAACGCAAAACAAGCCGGTATACGTACAGGCCGCGCGTTACTGCGGCTCCACTGGCCATGCTTCCGTTCCAGTTTATCCCCGTCAGGGAGGCATCGCAGCCAAAGCAGGGATAAACTCGCTCGTTCACTACGCGTCCGCTCAAATCGGCAATCATTAACGTGGCTTCCAACTCGTCGCCCGGGCGGTTGTGCTGGACCCGGAAGTTGGCTTGTTCCTGAAATGGGTTGGGTGTTACATCAACCGACCGGATGACCAGGGGCGGTTGTTTGGAAACTACAAATTTCAACGTAGTTTCCGCCGGATTATTGTAAACATCCCACGCTTTTAAACGAGCCGTATACGAGCCTGGCGGCAAATTTTCCCAGACGTACTGAACGGTCCCGCGACGGTAATTATCTGGCTCCGCTGTGAAATAATCGTTCACCACAACCGGTGGATCATCGTTCAGCCGGAGCGTTATTTCATGACCAATACCGTTACGGGCAATATTGATGCCATTTTCGTCATTTAGTTTGGCGATCAGTGTAGTAAACGGTCCCAATACGGTTCCGCCGTCTACGAAAGACGTATCGTTAACATACAGTTGAATGACCGGTGGTTTCGTATCCGCAACGGAGTTGGGCAGGCTACTACCGATAACTAAATTGTCGTAATTCCCGGCCGCTTCCAGCAAACTGTCGGTCCGAATCGCGTAGAGGAACACCTTTCCCAGACCGATCCGGTAATCCAGATCCTTCGGCAGCACAAACTGACAAACGAATTTGCCGTTCTGCACGCGGGCCTGACCGGTATACAGCGGGTTGCGGTATTCGGCGTAGCGCATGGGGGGGCTGTACTCGGTTCCTTTGGTCGTTAAGGTATCGGCTTTGTCGAACAGCGTAATTTTCACCTGACCGCTGAACGCGCTGAGCACCTGCCCGCCCTGCTGAACTTCGCCTTCCAGCCGGACGGTTTCCAGCGCCCGGAGTGTATCGGCTTTGGCTCCGACAGCGTTCCCCTGAATGCGGGTCAGCACGGTTTTTGCGGCTGGATACGCCAGCTGCATCGACGGGTCGCCCAGCAACGTAAAATTGCGGTTCAGACTACCGCTGAGGCTGTTGTTTTTAGTCAGCCGAATCAGTTCACCCAGGCGGGGCGCACCGTTGGCGGTTTGCTGGCCCAGAGCCTCGTAAAAAGCGGTGTTCAGCAGGTAATTCGTGCTGGCATACACCGGGCGGGCCGTTGTCAACAACGCGATGCTGCCTCCTCGTGGGTTAAGCAGCGCAATTTCGGCCCCGGAATTCAGGCCCGGATCGTCGTATCGCCCAAACTGGCAGGTGGCCGTGACAAAAACCGGCAGCCGCTGGTTCGTCCAGCCCAGAATATCCTGCAGGGTAACAATCTGCTCTTCGGCCCAGCCCGATTCGCCCCCATGACCCGTGTAATTGACAATCAGCCGACCGTCGTTCAGCGTTTTCGTAATGGCCTGATTCATCACCGGAGCCCGCTGGCCTCCCGCTCCCGATTCCTGCGTAAAACTGTCCAGATACAGTTTTTCTGTCCGAAACGGCGGCCGCAACTTCGCAATCAACTGGGCCAGTTTGTCGGCATCGGTCTGGTGAATATTCGGGAAATCGCGGTCACCATCGTCGGCCACGAACGAAATCTTGGTCTGCCAGTCGCCCGGCAGGCTGGAAGTGGCGGCATACCGGACGAGTTTATCCACCACCGTCTGCGCTTCACCAAGCGACTTGACGGGCAAACGACCCACGCCAATATCGAGCGAATGATCGCCGGAGAAATCTTCATTCCAGTCGCCTTCCGGCGTTTCCAGAAAGCCAAAGTAATCGTCGGAACTGTAACTCAAAACCGGGTGCAGCGACTCCCGGCTTTCGTAGGTCGGAATGGTGGCGGCCAGTTGAGCCGGCGACAGCAGGTTGGTGTAGTTTTTATAATCGAAGGTAGCGTCGCCAAAAAGCAGGAGGTATTTCAATTTTCCGGCGGTCTGGTTATTCAAAAACCGGGCGAAATCCCGAATGGCCGTCGGGTCGGGCTGGCCGGAAGCAAACTCGTTATAAACTTCCTGCGTGCTGACCACCAGCACGTCCAGTCTGTCGTTTTGCCGCCGGAAATCGGCCAGTCGGTCGGCCTGCGTCCGCCAGTTCGCTGCCGTAACGATCAGCAGATCGGGCGTGGCGCTGGCGTGAAGGTTTTGGGTCGTCACGGGTCGGGCAACAACCGGCGTTTGGGCTTGTTCCGGCGAAAAAACCAGAAATTCCCGCAGAACTTTGCCGCTGGTAGTAACCACCCCTTCCTGCTTGTCATTGATGGTAACCGGCATCAAAACCGGGGTCTGCCGGTTCGTCACTTCCCAGACCTGCATGCTGGTGTTTGCTTGCCGGATGACGTACTGCACGAGCGCGTGCCGGGTCGATTCCAGCGAGCGGAACACAAACGGATCGTTGTAGCGCCGAAGCTCGCGCCGGGTCTGGAGCGCCAGCGATTGCAAATAGCCCTGCCCGGTTTTGTCGTAGGTCAGCGCCAGCGGGACGGGACTGGCCAGGGAGGTAGGTAAAACCGTGAAGGTTTGGCGATTTAAACGGCCTTTTCGGTCGTACGTGTAATCGGTGACTTTTTCAATGTCCTGGGTTCCAATGCTCTGCGCGCCCCATTTCAACTGGAATTGGGTGTTGACCAGGGCGCGACCCACGACTTCCGACGTTACGCGCACCGAATCGGAGACCAGGCCGGGCAGATCGAAAGACACGGTTTTGGTGGTGCCGATGCCGAGGTATTCCAGCCACTCCCGACCCGACCGAACCGGGTTGGTCATTTCGCCGGACGGTTTGTAATAGGCGTAATCGTCAAATTCGGTGATGACCGTTCCCGGCTGCGAAACCGGGGGCTGGGCGGTAATCCGCCGGCCGGTTTTTGGTCCGAAGGTTAAAAAATAATAGGTGGTATCCGAATAGGGATTGATCCGGTGCGTAAATCGGCGGGCGCTCGAATCATACGAAACCGGGTGGGGGCTTTCGGCAAAGAAATACAGGGCATCGCCCGCATCGAAACGGCCATCGGCTTCGCCGGTTACCCAGATCGCGTTTTCGGTGAGGTCGCGCGGGCGGGGTTTCTGATTCGCCTGTGGCAGGGCCGCGCCCCCGTTGCCAAACAGGCGGAGGGTGCGTGGGTCGAGCGCCGAAAGGCCAAAACCCGATTGCGTGAGAAAAGCCGCATCCAGTTTGTAAACACCGGTTTTGGTGATGCCGATTTTCAGCCACGGGCCATCGGCCAGAACGGATGGTTGCGCCTGGGCAGGCAGCCACCACGCGCTGACAATCAGGCTAAGGAGCCAGTTGTATTTAGTCCGCTTTTTCGACCCAAACATGCGCCCAAATCGACACTTTCAAACCTGTCATCTTCTCAGTACAAACGACGCGGGTCCGCCGTTTCATGCCCCGAACGTATTCTTTCTGTAAAAAACGAAACGTTTCCCCTTCCGGCATTTCGATCAGGAGCTGCTGGCCGGAGGGCTGCGCATCCAGTTGCCGCAGGGCCCGCGTTAAAGTCGGGTGCGCGCCGGTCGAAGCCGCCGGATTTTTCAGGTAGTCTTTCAACGGAACCAAAACCGTCGCCGGAAAAACCGCTTCGTGCAACACGGGCTGCATCACATCCCGAAAGGCTTTTTTCCAGGCCGGGCCGTGGGGTCGGCCGAACCAGCGACTGCGCTGATACACCATTAGGTGCGCCACTTCGTGCAGGTACGTGATCAGAAAGGCGTACGGGTTGAGGTCGTTGTTGACGGTAATCGTAAATCCTTTGCCCGGCTCGGCGCGAAAATCGCCCAGTTTCGTATGGCGCGGGCGCGATACGTAAAACACGAAGGAGTTAGTTTTCCATAAATCGTAACAATACGCAACGGCATTTCCCGGCAGGTGTTCTTCAAAAATACTCCGTACGTCCATTCTCACGGTCAACAAAAAAGCCCTACCATAAAGATAGGGCTTTTTTGTCAGTTTCAGACGGTCTGATTACTTCGTGGTATCAGCAGCCGCGCTGTCAGCAGGAGCAGCCGTTGCGCTGTCAGTAGCCATCGTGCTGCTGTCGGTCGACATAACCGACGTGCTGTCCGTTGAAGTCGTTTCTTCTGTTTTGGGTTTGCTTTGGCAGGCAGCAAAAGTCAGCATGCTACCAACGAACAGAAGTGCGAATACTTTTTTCATTTCGTTCCGGGGCGTTTAAGGTTTGAGCCGCAAATTTAACATAAAATCAAATAATACAATAACCTCCTAGCTTTCAATAGAAAAAATATGGGAAAGGCTTTTAAATTTCACATTCACGATAGCATTATTCGGGTTCCCGGTTTGACCGGGCCCGGAACTTATCGTACATACCGGTGCTGCGAAACGTCAGCAGTTTGTGGCCAAAATAATTCGCCAGAAAACTGAAGCCCATACCCACAACGTGCGATGTTTTTTCCCGCAGGAATATGGAACTCGTTGGAAAATACGGATTAGCCACCCAGTTCAGCGTGGCCACCGCCACCCCCACCTGCACACCCCAGGCCACCAGCGCAATCGCCAGAAACTTGACTAGTTCCCGGCCGGTATTGCCGGTTCCTTTGGCCGCAAACGCGTAATTTTTCGTCGGCATGAAACTAACGACCGTCGCCGTCAGGTAGCCCAGCAGAACGCTGGTGTCAAAATTGAAATACCTCCGGTAGATAATCTGGGAAATGAAGTTGACGGCTGCTCCCAAAAGCGCGGTTAAAAAGAATGTAAAAAAGCTTTTTACATCTTTCGTTTTCGATTCGTTGCTATTCACACTAATCACCTTGGCGCAGGAAGTTTAGTTGTCTGAAAACTCAAAGGTAAAGAACGACGCCTTTTACTCCTTATGCTTCAATTGTTTATGAGCCAATGGCCTCGGCAGTTAAACTAAATCCTGAAATAAACCGGGTAGAAGTCCCAGAATGAGCGTCAATACGGTGGCGGCAATCAACACAAACCGGTAAAAGGGCGCGACCTGAATCCGGGTCGATGAACCTTCCCGGAAATACATCGCAATGACCACCCGGAAATAATAATAAATCCCCACGGCCGACATCAAAACCGCCAGCACCAGAATCCAGACCATGCCCTTGTCGACAGCCGCCGAGAAAACCATGAACTTACCCCAGAACCCGGCCGTCAGCGGAATACCGGCCAGCGACAACATGGCGACCGCCAGAATAAAGGCAAGAAGCGGATTCTGACGGGACAGTCCGTTAAAAGCCGTGTAGGTATCGTCGGGCCGACCATCGACCGTGCGCTGTTTGGCGACCACCAGCAGAATACCGAAAGCCGCAATGGTGGCAACCGAATACGCCAGGGAGTAGAAAACCAGCGCCTGTTTCGACTGTTGACCCAAAGCGGCCAGCCCAATCAGGAGGTACCCGGCGTGCGAGATGCTGGAATACGCCATCATGCGTTTGAAGCTGTTCTGATAGGCCGCCGTCAGGTTGCCAATCAACAGCGTCAGTACCGTAATGACGGCCAGCATGAGCCACCAGAAACCGTAGATCGCACTGAAGGAAACCGACAGCAACTGCAACAAAGCCGCAAAACCGGCGGTTTTTACCACCGTCGACATGAAGGCCGTAAACAGGGTTGGAGCTCCTTCGTATACGTCGGGCGTCCAGAAGTGGAAGGGGGCCGCCGACACTTTAAACAACATACCGATCAGAACCATCAACACACCCAGATACAGCAGCAGCGAAGGACGGCCCTGCGACAACGCAATGTAGCCTTTAATATCGGTCAGGGTAAACGAACCGGCCGCGCCGTAGAGCAGGGCCATGCCGAACAGCATGATGCCCGTGGCAAAGGCCCCCATCAGAAAATACTTCAGAGCGGCTTCGTTGGAGCGCAGATTTTTCTTGTCGCTACCCGTCAGAACGTACATGGAAACCGACAGGATTTCGACCCCGACAAAAAGCATAATCAGGTTTTCGTAGCCGATCATCATGATCGCGCCGACAATCGAAAACAGCAGAATGGCATAATATTCGGCGGGTTGCGCGGCTTCGTCTTCCAGAAAGTCGCCCGACAGGGCCACAACCATGAAGGCCGACACCAGCACAATGCCGGTGAAGACAATCGCCAGGTTGTTGACCATCAGCATGTCGCCGAAGTAGAGGTACGATTTATTCCACTCCGTGAAACCGGCTGCCAGCGCAACCAGAATAAACAGAAGCGTAGCCGGCAACAGAACCGCCCGGGATTTCAGGAAGCCCAGATACAGGAGTACGATTCCAGAGATTGACAGGAGTATAATCGAAAGCATAGTTGATTCGTTTGAGGAATTCGGTTTAACGGTTTACGCGAAGGGGTGCTTGACGCGGTCTTTATCCTTGCACTTCAAACGCCAAACCTCAAACTGGTTTATTTGATAAACTGTAACAGATTCGTAACGGCGGGTTCGGTCAGTTTCAGGAAGGAATTGGGCACCAGACCAATCCAGAACACCATGAAACAGAGCGGAATGAAAACCCAGCTCTCGCTGCCGGATACGTCGTTGAAACCGGTTGTGAAATCACTGGTTTTGCCAAACATGGCTTTCTGAAACATTCGGAGCATGTAAACCGCCCCGAAAATGATGGTCAAACCGGCAATGGCGCCCAGAATGGTATGCCGCTCAAACACCCCCGCCAGCAGCAAAAACTCCCCGACGAACCCGTTGGTCAGCGGCAGGGCCACACTGCCCAGCAACAGAATCATGAAATAAACCGTCAGCTTCGGCGTGTAGCGCGTAATGCCCCCCAACTGATCGAGCAAGCGGGTGTTGGTGCGGGACAGGATGATATCGGCCACGAAGAACATCCCGACGACGTTGATGCCGTGCGCCAGCATTTGCACGAGCGCGCCCTGAATGCCGTAGGCGGTTTGCGAGAAAACCCCGGCCGCCATCAAACCGACGTGCGAAAACGATGAATAGGCAATCAGCCGTTTGATGTCGCGCTGGCGAATGGCAATAATCGCTCCGTAGACAATTCCGATGACGGACAGCACAATCGCCGTGGTGCCCCAGATGTTGACACCTTCGGGAACAATGGGCAGCAGGAGCCGGATGACGCCGTAGACCCCCATTTTCAACATGATGCCGGCCAGCAGCATCGTCGCCGGCGTCGGCGATTCGACGTAGGTATCGGGCTGCCAGGTGTGGAACGGAAAAACCGGCATTTTGATGGCAAAGGCGATGAAGAACGCCCAGAAAATCCAGGTTTGCTCGGTGGCGCTCAGTTTCAGGTTATACAGATCGGTGATGGCCGACGAATGCACACCGGCTGCGGGTGAGGTCTGGAAATAAAGGTAAACCAGGGCGACCAGCATGAACAGGCTGCCAAAAATCGTATACAGGAAAAACTTGAACGTAACCGGAATCCGGTTTTCACCGCCCCACGAAGCCGCCAGAAAATAAATGGGAATCAGGGCTGCTTCGAAATACAGGTAGAACAGAAACGCATCGCGCGCCGTAAAAACGCCCATTAAAGCCGCCTGCATGAAGAGAATCAGCGAATAAAAAGCCGCCGGGCGGTCGTAGGTACGCTGAAAAGCCGACAGAATAATGAGCGGGGTCAGTAAACCGGTCAGCACGACCAGCAGCAGGCTGACGCCGTCGATTCCGGCACTGAAGCGAATACCGCCCGCAGCCAGCCACGGATAATCGAAGCCAAATTGGGAGGTCGCGTCCGGTACAAAACTCAGAAAGGCATACGCGGATAAACCCAGTTCGATCAGCGCACCGACAAAAGCGATTTGTTTGGCCTGTTTGCCTGCCACCGCCAGTACCAGCAAAGCCGCCAGAATGGGAAAGAGCAGAATAGAAAGTGTAAGCATCTACTAGTTTATGATTAGTGATGGGAGACTGTTACCAATCGCCAATGGACTAAAATTTCACGAAAAACCGCAGCCAGAGAATGGCCGCAATGCTGACAACCATCGCGAATACGTAAAACCCGATGGAGCCGGTTTGCAGTTTCCGCAACTGCCCCGACGTTTCTTTGACGGTCCAGGCCGTGACACCGACCAACCCGTCGACCATGAATTCGCCAAAACTGTAGAACGCATCCGACAAGCCCCGAATCGGTTTCACAACGATGGTTTCGTACAGCTCGTCGATGTAGTATTTGTTGTACAGCACTTTTTCGACCACCGGCCGGTCCACCGTATCGGCTTCGGGCAGGCTCACGCGCTGGATGTAAACCACGTAAGCCGCCAGGAGCGACAGAATGGCCACGCCCGACGACACGCCCATCAGCACGTATTCTTCGCTGTGGGTCAGCAGGGTTTCGCCAAACGCTTTGGGATTTACTTTATGCGACAAATCGAAGATCGGGTTGAGGAATTCGGCCAGTTTGGCGCTGCCCCCCAGCACTTCCGGTACGTTGAAAAAACCGCCGATGACCGATAAAACCGCCAGCACCAGCAGCGGAACGGTCATCGAAGCCGGTGATTCGTGCAGGTGTTCACGCGTGTGCTCGGTGCCCCGGAACCGCCCGAAGAACGTCAGGAACAGCAGCCGGAACATGTAGAAGGAGGTCATGGCCGAGCCGATTACGCCCAGCACCCACAGGATTTTGTTGTGCTCGTAGACGTGCATCAGAATCTCGTCTTTCGAGAAGAAACCGGCAAAGGGCGGAATCCCGGAAATGGCAATGGTGGCAATCAGGAAGGTCCAGTAGGTGACGGGCAGGTATTTTCGTAAACCGCCCATTTTCCGGATATCCTGCTCATCGGCCATCGCGTGGATGACGCTACCGGCGCCGAGAAATAACAAGGCTTTGAAGAAGGCGTGGGTCATGACGTGAAACATGCCGGAGGTGTAACCCATCACGCTTAATCCCAGGAACATATACCCAAGCTGACTCACCGTCGAATACGCCAGCACTTTCTTGATGTCGTTCTGCACCAGCCCAATCGAAGCCGCCAGCAGGGCCGTGGCAATGGCGATGCCGCCCATGATTTCGAGGGTAATGGGCGACAGGGTGTAGAGGACGTTCGAGCGAACCACCATGTAGATTCCGGCCGTTACCATCGTGGCCGCGTGGATCAGGGCCGAAACCGGCGTTGGACCGGCCATGGCGTCGGGCAGCCAGGTATACAGCGGAATCTGCGCGGATTTCCCCATCGCGCCCACGAACAGCAGCATCGTGATGGCCACCACCGTCGGATCACTGATCGGAAAACCGGCGGCCTGTTCGAACACCTCGCGGTATTCCACCGAACCGAACGCGCCCATGATCATGAAAATACCGAGCAGAAAACCGAGGTCACCGATGCGGTTCATGACAAAGGCTTTCCGGGCCGCGTTGTTGTAACTCGTGTTTTTGTTCCAGAAGCCGATGAGCAGGTACGAGCACAGCCCGACACCCTCCCAGCCGATGAACATGATGACGTAGTTGGAACCCATCACCAGCAGGAGCATGAAAAACAAAAACAGGTTCAGGAACGCCATGAACTTGCCGTAGCCGTCGTCGTGGTGCATGTACCCGATCGAATAGATGTGGATCAGCGAACCGACGCCGGTCACGATCAGCAGCATGATCAGCGAAAGCTGGTCGATCTGAAACGCAAACGGAATGTTGAAATGGCCCACCGTGATCCAGTCGAACAAAACCGTATGGATAGGGCCGGTAAAATTGGTGAACAGGAGCAGAACACAGGCAAAAGCGGCCAGAGGCCCTGCGGCAGCGAGGATTCCGACCAGACCGGTTGGCACTTTTCGGAACCCAATTCCATTGATAATGAATCCGATTAAGGGTAACAGCGGAATCAAAAGTATCAGTAAATCCGTCTGCATGTTTGAGCTATAGCGTTGTTTTGAATGATGAATGATGCCCGGTGAATGGTGAACTAAACAGGAACATCCTGCGGTGATGAATTGGATTCATCGTTCATCATTTAGCGTTCATCATTTGGGATTCTACCACTTCAGTTTATTGAGCAATCCGACGTCAATCGAGCGGGTATTGCGGTAAATCATCACGATAATCGCCAGTCCGACGGCGACCTCGGCCGCAGCGACGGCCATGATGAAAAAGACGAAAACCTGGCCGGTAGGATCGGCCCGGTAGGATGAGAAAGCAATTAGCATCAGGTTAACCGAGTTGAGCATCAGCTCGATCGACATGAAAATGATGATGGCGTTGCGCCGGGTCAGAACGCCGATGATGCCGATGACGAACAGCGCCGTGCTGATGATGAGGTAATATTTCAAGTCAATCAGTTGGATGACTTCAGGAACGGGAAGCGGCACTTGGGTTGGCTGCATACAACACTGAGGTTCGATGACTACTCGTTACGGTCTGGTGGGGCTTCTGCCCGAACGCCGGAAAGACCCGGCAAAGTTACGTATTATTCCCGCTTACTCAAACGGTTTGGGAATTTGGAATCAGTACAGCTTACCGGGTGAGGCTCTTGGCCGGTCAGCGCTTGTTGAACATCCGCAGTTTGATCTCCGTGAGCTTTCGTTTGGTGTCCAGCGGAAAATCACTTTTCAGAATCCAGTCGTAAAAAGACGGTTCTTTCTGCAGCACGTCGACCACCAGCGTGCCTTTGTGCTTGCCAAAGTTGACGACCTCTTTGCCGTCTTTGTTGTAAACCATATGCCCGCGCAGATCGACGTTGTTGTTGAGCATCAGTTTATTCAGAATGTCAACGTCGTTGCCAATGATGATTTCGTTGCCTTTTTCGTCGTTGACAATGGCGCCGTCGTAGCGAACGATCATGGATTCCAGAACCTCGAACGTGGCCAGCGTATCGGCTTCGGCGCTGTGGGCGTTGGTCAGGTCCTTGTTGCAATAGAATTTATAGGCGGCTTTCAGCGTGCGCGGCTCCATGAAGTGGAAAATCCGCTGGACATCGATCAGTCGCCGGTTTTTGAGGTCAAAATCGACATTGGCCCGCAGAAACTCCTCGACCAGCAACGGAATATCGAACCGATTGCAGTTATAGCCGGCCAGATCGCAGCCGTCCAGAAACTGCGCCATCGTGCGGGCGACGGTTTTAAACGGGGGTTCGTCTTTGATATCTTCCTCGTAAATCCCGTGGATCAGACTGGTTTCGATCGGAATCGGAACGGTGGGGTTGATGCGCTGGGTTTTGATCACCACGTCGCCGTTGGGCAGCGCTTTGGCAATACTGATTTCCACGATCCGGTCCTTCATCGGATCGATGCCCGTGGTTTCCAGATCGAAAAAAGCCAGTGGTTTTTTAAGAATAAGCGTATGCTTCATAGCCGGTTTGCGTACCTAATCCGTTAGGTAAGGCTGCAAAAGTACGCAGGAGTACGGTTTTTGCCTTCGTGTGGTCACCGAATTAATTCGGTGACCACGCAAGAACCGCTTAGTTCTCCCAGCCAAACGAACGCTCAACGGCTTTTTGCCAGCCGCGGTACAGGCGCTGCTGATCGGTTTCGGCCATTTGGGGGTCAAACGTTCGGTCGATGCCCCAGTTCTGCCGCAGGTCGTCGAAGCTGCTCCAGTAGCCAACGGCCAGCCCGGCGGCATAAGCCGCGCCCAGCGCCGTGGTTTCGGTCATTTTTGGACGAATCACCGGCACCCCCAGCATATCGGCCTGAAACTGCATCAGCAATTCGTTGACGGTCATGCCGCCATCCACCCGCAGGGAGCTCAGTTGAATATCCGCGTCTTTTTGCATGGCCTCTACCACGTCCAGCGTCTGGTAAGCCGTGGCTTCCAGAACCGCCCGCGCCAGGTGGCCCTTGTTCACAAACCGGGTCAATCCGGCAATGACTCCCCGCGCATCGGCCTTCCAGTAGGGGGCATACAAACCCGAAAAAGCCGGAACGAAATACGCGCCCCCGTTGTCGGCCACGGTTTGGGCCAGCGTGTCGACCTCCGCACTGGTTGAAATGATTCCGAGGTTATCGCGCAGCCACTGAACCAGCGCCCCCGTGATGGCTACGCTGCCTTCCAGGGCGTAGTGGACGGGCTGGTCGCCAAAGCGGTAGGCCACGGTGGTCAATAAACCGTAGGTGGAATGGCGCAGTTCGGTGCCGGTATTCATGAGCAGAAAGCAGCCGGTTCCGTAGGTATTTTTGGCCTGACCCGGCTCAAAACAGGTCTGCCCGACCAAAGCCGCCTGCTGGTCACCCAGAATTCCGGCAATGGGCACGCCGGGCAGCACTTCCGAAACCACCGGGCCGTACACCTCGCTGCTCGACCGGATTTGCGGCAACATCGCCCGCGGAATTGTGAAAGCCTGCAACAAGGCGTCGTCCCATTCGAGCGTTTCCAGGTTCATCAGCTGGGTACGGCTGGCGTTGGTCACGTCGGTAATGTGCAAGCCGTTGTAGGTGCCGCCCGTCAGGTGCCAGATCAGAAAGGTGTCCATGTTGCCAAAGAGGGCCAGACCCCGTTCGGCATCTTCCCGGACCTCCGGAATGTTGTCCAGAATCCACCGGAGTTTCAGGCCGCTGAAATACGTTGCCAGGGGCAGGCCGGTTTGGGTCCGGAAACGATCCTGCCCGCCCTCTTCGGCCAATTGCGCGACCAGACTGCCGGTTCGGGTATCCTGCCAGACGAGGGCGTTGTAATACGGTTTTCCGGTTTTCCGGTTCCAGACCACGGTGGTTTCGCGCTGGTTGGTGATGCCGACGGCGGCAATGTCGCTGGCCTGAAGCTGGGCTTTGATGCGGGCCAGGGCAATCACTTCCTGCGTATTGCGCCAGATCTCTTCCGGATCGTGTTCGACCCAGCCGGGTTGGGGATAAATCTGGGAGTGTTCTTTCTGGCCAATGGAAACAATCGTTCCCTGCCGATCAAAGACGATGCAGCGGGTGCTGGTGGTGCCCTGATCGATGGCGGCTATGTAGGAGGGCATAGAATGGCTTTTAATGAATAAGGACTTTAAGCTCCAAATATCATTGATTGCCACGAAAACGTTTTATTAATTCCGCGAAAAATACTGAACCAGCATAATCGTCACCGCCGTAAAGAGCGTGCTGGCCAGAATTTTCACCATGGCCGGCAGCACCAGCAGAATGTTGTTGGCTTCGACCAGGAAGAGGACGAAGTGGTGGATGAACGTCAGAATCAGGATGTAATAGAAGAAATTGCGAGCCCCCATTTCGTGGATGGAAAAAATAATCCGGCTGTCGAAGCCGCGCTGGGCCGTTTGCAGGCGCACCACCACCGGACGGATGTACGCCATCAAAACCGTGGCAGCCGCGTGCATACCCAGCGTATTGTAAAACGTATCGACCACAATACCGACCCCAAAAGCCGTCAGCAGGGTCGCCGACAGGCTCATTTCCATCGGCAACATCAGGATACAGCCGACGTAAATGAAACAAAACGCCACATCGAATAACACCAGATTCCGGACAATCAGAACCTGCAAGGACAGATACAGCAAAAAAAGAAAAATTACATTCAGTATTTCGCGTAACGTCATTGGGATGGTATTGAGCTTATCGGGCGGTTTTAATTCGTTCGTGTTTCAGGAGGGCTTATTTCCGTTCGGGTTCGGTGTCTTTTTCCAGTTTATCCTGTTCGGTCTGTAACTTGTTGGCCACCACGTACACGAAAGACAGGTTGTTGAAATCCGTTCCGACGGTCAGGGTTACATCGTGGAATGTCTGGTCCGGCATTTCCCGAACACCAATGACCCGGCCCACCAGAATTCCGGAGGGGAAAATCGAGTTATATTCCGACGTAACGACCGAATCGCCCCGATACATCTTGGTATTTCGCGAAATATACAGCATTTTCATCCGGGTCGGATTGATACCGTCCCACTTAGCCGGACCGATGTAATTGGCTTTTACGAGTTTCGAAGCAACCATGAAATCGGAGTGCAGAATGGACGTTACGACGGACATATGCTCGGAGCAGAGTTTTACTTTACCCACCACGCCCGTGGGTGAGATGACGCCCATGCCCGGCCGAATTCCGTCGGCGGTGCCTTTGTCCAGCGTAATGTAATTATTGGGGTGCTGCGTCGTGTTGTTGATCACCCGCGCCACGGTATACTGAAACCGGGTGGCAAAGATGGAGTCGGTTTTATACTTGACGGGCCCCTGCGTTTTCAATTGCTGAAGCTGGGTGACGAGCGTATTCAGCCGCCGGTTTTCTTCGGCCAGATCGGTGTTGACCTGCCGCAACTGCGCGTATTCCTTGGCCTTGTTCGACCAGTCCAGAATCTTAGCCGCGTAGTAATTCGACGTATTAAAAAACCGGATGCTCCAGTAATTACTGTTGTTGATGATAAAATAAAAGCTCAGCACCTCCAGCAGAACAAACAGAATGAAGTTCCGGCTTTTGATGATGAACTGAAATAACTCAAACATAGGGAGCTGAATGATGAATGATGAACGATGAATGATGAACGATGTACAGTAACGCATCATTCATCATTCATCGTTCATCATTCATCGTTCATAATTAGCTGATAAGCACTGATTTATACATGTCGAGGTTTTTGATGACCTCGCCGGTGCCCTTCACGACGGCTTTCAGCGGATCGTCGGCCACGTGAATCGGCAGTTTGGTTTTGGCGCCAATCCGTTTGTCCAAACCGTGCAGCAACGCGCCCCCGCCCGTCAGGTGAATCCCGTTGGTGTAAATATCGGCCGAGAGTTCCGGCGGGGAAATTTCCAGCGCCTTCATGACGGCTTCTTCAATCTTCGAAATCGATTTGTCGAGCGCGTAGGCAATCTCGCTGTAGGTGACCTTGATTTCTTTCGGAATCCCGGTCATCAAATCCCGGCCCCGGATTTCGTAGTCCGCCGGGGGCGTGTCGAGTTCCGGCAGGGCCGAGCCCACTTCCATTTTGATCTGCTCCGCCGAACGCTCACCAATCAGCAGGTTGTGCTCCCGGCGCATGTAATCGACAATATCGCGGGTAAACACGTCACCGGCAATCCGGATCGACTGTTCACAGACGATGCCGGAGAGGGCAATGACCGCGATTTCGGTGGTTCCTCCGCCGATATCCACGATCATGGTGCCGTTGGGCTGCGTGATGTCGATGCCGATTCCGATGGCCGCGGCAATCGGTTCGTGCACCATGTAAACTTCTTTGGCGCCGGCGTGTTCGGCCGAATCCTTCACCGCCCGTTTTTCCACTTCCGTAATCCCCGACGGAATACAGATCACCATGCGGTGGGAAGGTGAAAACAGCCGGTTTCCCGTATCAATCATCTTTATCAACCCGCGAATCATCAGCTCGGCCGCCGTAAAGTCGGCGATCACACCGTCTTTCAGCGGGCGGATGGTCTTGATATTCTCGTTTGTTTTTTCATGCATCTGCATCGCCTTATGACCGATCGCCAGGACTTTTCCGTTGATTTTGTCCATGGCAATGATCGAAGGTTCATCCACCACAATCCGATCCTTGTGAATAATCAGCGTATTGGCAGTGCCAAGGTCAATTGCAATATCGCTGGAGAGAAAGTTAAATAGTGCCATTCGTTAAATTTGTGCAAGCACGGGGTAGCATCTGTTTTTGGAGGTGCAAAAATATAGATAATTTAAGACAACTTCCGCGAGGTAAGTAGGATTTTGTTACTTTTTATAGATGCCAATTCGTTCATGAATCCCGTGACGACCACGGGGCCGACCGGTGGGCCGCCGTGATTTTCCGGAAATAGAAGGGCCGTTACCGCATACGGGATACATTCGCGTAAAACTTGTTACCTTTGTAGGCTATGGGAATCCGATCAGTTTTGAGCAAGCCGCTGGCGCAGTATGTTGTGCAGCGGCAGCAGGAGTGGATGCACCGGCCCGGTGAGACGCAGCAGCGCTGGTTTCGGGCGTTGCTCGACGGCGCTCAACAAACCGCCTTTGGCCGGGATCACCGCTTCAAAGACATTCATTCGTATCCCGAATTCCGGCAGGCGGTTCCGATCCGCGACTACGAAGACCTGAAACCGTATATCGAACGGGTTCGGGAGGGCGAGTCGGATGTGTTGTGGCCCGGAAAGCCGGTTTATTTTGCCAAAACCTCCGGCACGACCTCGGGCACGAAATACATTCCGATCACCAGAGAATCAATTCCCAATCACATCAATTCGGCCCGCGACGCCCTGCTGAACTACATCCACGAAACCGGGAATGCGGCTTTTCTGGATAAGAAGCTGATTTTTCTGTCGGGCAGTCCGGAGCTGGTGGTCAAAAACGGCATCAACGTCGGGCGGCTTTCGGGCATCTCAAACCACCACGTTCCGTCCTACCTGCGCACCAACCAGTTGCCGTCGTTCGGAACCAACATCATCGAGGATTGGGAAACCAAGCTGGAGAAAATCATCGACGAAACACTGACGCAACCGATGTCGCTCATTTCGGGCATTCCGCCCTGGGTGCAGATGTATTTCGACCGGATTCAGGCCCGGACGGGCAAGAAAATCAAGGACGTTTTCCCGGACTTTTCGCTGTTCGTCTACGGTGGCGTTAACTTTGAACCCTACCGGGCCAAGCTATACGAGTCCATCGGAAAAAAAATCGATAGCATCGAAACCTACCCGGCTTCGGAAGGCTTCATCGCCTACCAGGATACGCAGACGGAAGAAGGGCTGCTGATGATGCTCAACAGCGGTATTTTCTTCGAGTTTATTCCGGCCGAGGATTATTTCTCCAAAAACCCGCGCCGACTGACCATTGAGCAGGTGGAGCTGGGCAAGAATTACGCGGTTGTCATTCACAATAACGCCGGTTTGTGGGGCTATTCCATCGGCGACACCGTCAAGTTTGTCTCAAACGATCCGTATCGGCTGATCGTCACGGGGCGCATCAAGCACTTCATTTCGGCCTTCGGCGAACACGTCATCGGCGAGGAAGTAGAAAAGGCGTTGCAATACGCGATGGAGCAGCACCCGGAAACCGAGGTGGTTGAGTTCACCGTTGCCCCGATGGTATCGCCCGCTGAAGGCCTGCCGTACCACGAATGGTTCATCGAGTTTGCCACGCCCCCGCACGACCTGGATGCGTTCACCCGGGCGGTCGACCAGCGGCTGACCAAGCTGAACACCTATTACGACGACCTGATTTCGGGCAGCATCCTGCGGCCGCTGAAGCTGACGGTTTTGCCCCGCGACACCTTCCGCAATTACATGAAAGCGCAGGGCAAGCTGGGCGGCCAGAACAAAGTGCCCCGGCTGGCGAATGACCGGGTGATTGGCGAGGGTTTATTGCAGATGGTGCAAACGGTTTGAAGAAATGGAAAAGTCAGCGATTGATAAGCAGTTTATCTTGCAAATCCTGCTGGCAAACCGGGACCGGCTGCGGATCGAATTTGGCATTGAACAGATTGGACTTTTTGGCAGCTTTGCCCGCAATGAACAAATCGAAAAAAGCGACATCGATCTTGTTTATAAACTAACCGATGGGCACTCCCTTTATTTGGCTGAAAAAGAACGTTTGCAACGTATTTTAAGACGGAAATTACGCCGGAAGTTGGATTTAATCGATCAACGCTACCTGAATCCGTTTACGAAGTACACCCTGCAAAAAGAGGTTATCTATGTATAACAGCAGAAATCTTGCCTATGTGGTGTATGATGCTGGAATGCATTGAGAAGATAATTCTTTATAGTCGTTCTTTTACCAATGTAGAAGAGTTTGTTTGGGCCAACGATCAGCAAAATTATAATGCTTCCTGGGGTTTATTCCTGGTAATTGGGGAAGAAGCAAAACAACTGGATTCCGGCTTGAAAAGCGCTCATCAGCAGATTCCCTGGCGCAATATTGCCGGAATGAGGAATTTCCTGGCTCACAATTATCGGGGTATTGATTACGACCTTGTATATGAAGTGATTAATAATTACCTGCCATCTTTAAAAGACGTATTAATCAAAATGGTGGATCAAATAGAATATGAGAAAGAGCTTTTAAAAACCGCTCTGGACTCCCCTTATTACCGCCATATTCAATATTTACGCAGTAAGTTAGATGACTAATCCCAAACGCCATATCGCCATTCTGGGCTCGACGGGCTCCATTGGAACGCAGGCCATCGACGTGGTCCGGGCGCATCCGGATGCTTTTGACGTCGAGGTGCTGGTGGCCAATACGAATGCCGAACTGCTGATCGAACAGGCTGCGCTGGTGCGGCCCAATGTGGTCGTGATTTGTGACGAAAACCGGTACGATGCGGTTTTTTCGGCGCTTGATCCGCTGGGCATCAAAGTCTACGCCGGGGCCAAAGCCGTGGCGTCGGTGGTGCAGATGGAGACTATCGACATCGTCCTGACGGCGATGGTGGGGTATGCCGGTTTGCTGCCGACCATCAAAGCCATCGAAGCCGGAAAGCACATTGCGCTGGCCAACAAGGAAACCCTGGTCGTAGCGGGCGAACTGATCACGAAACTGGCGCAGGAAAAAGGCGTCAGCATTCTGCCGGTCGATTCGGAACATTCGGCGATTTTTCAGTGTCTGTCGGGTGAATTTCACAATCCAATCGAAAAAATTATCCTGACGGCGTCGGGTGGTCCGTTCCGGGGAAAAGCGCGGGATTTTCTGAAAACCGTTACGAAAGCCCAGGCGCTGAAACACCCCAACTGGACGATGGGCGCCAAAATCACCATCGACTCGGCCACGCTGATGAACAAGGGGCTGGAAGTGATCGAAGCCAAGTGGCTGTTCGGGCTGGAACCCGCCCAAATCGAAGTGATTGTTCACCCTCAGAGCATTGTTCATTCGCTGGTGCAGTTTCAGGACGGGAGCCTCAAAGCGCAGATGGGACTGCCCGATATGCGGTTGCCGATCCAGTACGCGCTGGCGTATCCCAACCGGTTATCCGCCGATTTTCCGCGGTTCAGCTTCCTGAATTACCCGTCGCTCACATTCGAACCGGCTGATCTTGAAACATTTCGTAACTTGCAACTCGCCTTCGACGCGCTCGGGCGCGGGGGCAACGTTCCCTGCATCGTCAATGCGGCCAATGAAGTTGCCGTAGACGCCTTTCTACGCGACGAAATCGGTTTTCTGGAGATCTCCGAAATCATCGAAGAAGGCATGCAGAAAGTAGCGTACGTGGCCCGGCCAACGTACGAGGACTACGTCCGGACGGATGAAGAAACCCGGCGCGTGGCGACGGCCCGAATTAAAAGTTTCGTTTAAGTGTTTCCCGGTAAACCCCAAATAAATTCGGGGGCATCGAAAATTTTTTGATCACGCAACGTTATTCAGGTATGGACTTCTGGCTTTGGTTTATCGTTGGTCTGCTCATCGGCTTTCTGCTGCTGAAAGTATTTCAACGGAAGAAAGATCAACCTTAAGCAACCATCTGATTCCGTTCCGGTTTTGCCATCGATCGAACGAAACAGCGACACAACCAATCATAGTTAATTAAAAAAGCCGTCGGCTCACCGATGCACTCAGTTTAGACGAATGGAAATAGCAATCATGGCGGGACAGCTCATTCTGGGCCTGTCAATTTTAGTGGGTTTGCACGAATTGGGGCACCTGTTGGCCGCCAAAGCGTTCGGCATGCGGGTTGAACAATATTTTATCGGTTTCCCGCCGAAAATCTGGAGCATCAAACGCGGAGAAACCGAGTATGGTCTGGGAGCCATTCCCCTCGGCGGTTTTGTAAAAATCTCCGGGATGATCGACGAGTCGCTCGATACGAAGTCGATGCAAAGTGAGCCGCAACCCTGGGAGTTTCGCTCGAAACCGGCCGGGCAGCGGTTGATTGTGATGTTGGGCGGCATTATCGTCAACGTCATCACCGGTATCGTCATTTTTGTGTCCCTGACGTATAAAAACGGGGAAACGTATCTGTCGGCCCGCGACGCGCAATACGGAATTGTTGCGTACGATCTGGCGAAGGGAATCGGCCTGAAAACCGGCGACAGGATTACAAAAATCAACGGCCGGTCGTTTGAAGATTTCAGCGATGTCCGGAGTTCGGAAGTTTTTCTGGGCTCAGACAGCTATTATACCGTAGAACGCCAGGGAGCCGGCGGTAAAGTGGAGCAAGTTACCATTGATATTCCGAACGACTTCATCGATAAATTATCCGATAAAAAGAACGCCGGGCAGTTTATTGAACCCATTCAGCCCTTCCGCGTTGGTGAGGTGATGCCCGGAATGCCCGCCGAAAAGGCCGGTTTGCAGAAGGGAGATGTCATCACGGCGGTAAACGGGCGGCCAACCCGCTTCTACCACGAATTTCAGGAGGTGGTGAAAGCCAACAGCAATAAACCGGTGACCCTGAGCGTGCAACGGTCGGGCAGTACCCAGCCGGTTACGCTTAGAACGACGGTGACGGACAAAGGCCAGATCGGTTTTGGGGCCGAAACCCTGCTGAAGAAAACGCACGTTGACTATACGTTCGGGCAGGCGCTGGCGAAAGGAACGGAACAGGCCTTCAGCGTAGTGTATGATAATATCAAAGGCTTCCGTAAAATCTTCCAGGGCGATGTTTCCGCTTCCAAAGCCCTGAGCGGCCCGATCGGTATTGCCCAGAACCTTTTTGGGGGCGTCTGGATGTGGGAGCGGTTCTGGTTTGTAACCGGTCTGCTGTCGATGGCGCTGGCTTTCATGAACGCCCTGCCGATTCCGGCGCTGGACGGCGGGCACTCAACGCTGTTGCTCTACGAGATTGTTTCGGGCCGCAAGCCGTCGGACCGGTTTCTGGAAGGAGCACAACGGGTTGGAATGGTGATTCTGCTCGGATTGATGGCGTTTGCAATCTTCAATGATGTATTCAAGGCGGTTTTTTAAGAAAGAGTTATTTCGCGGAGTTAAGCGGAGATGGACAGAGTTAAGTAGAGGATTTATAAGAAAATCCTTACTCCCCTTAACTCCTTTTTTCTCTGCTCAACTCCGCGAAATAGCCTTTGTCTTTTTCTCACTTTTTCTCTTCACAGCCGCGCATCCGGTGCACACCAGCGTAACGCAGATGCAGTACAACGCCAAAGACAAGACCTTTGAAGTGAGTTTGCGGGTGTTTACCGACGATCTGGAAGAGGCCCTGAGCAAAGAAAACAACAACCAGCGCGTCCGGCTCAACGACAAAGACGCCAACGGTCCGCTGGTCGAACGCTACGTCCGCAAACATTTCGGGTTGACAACCGCCAACCGGCAGCGCAAACCGTTTCAGTATGTCGGTAAAGAGCAGGAAATGGACGCTACCTGGATTTACGTCGAGATTCCCTGCAACGAGTCGGTTCAGGGCAGTTTGCTCCAGCAATCCCTGTTGATGGAGCTTTTTGATGATCAGATTAATCTGGTCAATGTGTCATACCTGTCAGAGAAAAAAACCGTACTGTTCCGGAAAGGAAATCCGCAACAAACCCTGACCTGGTGACGGGCCGGACCGTAAGCGCATTGATTCTCCGCTTGTTTTGAGTTTCATTTCCTTTTTCGTTACTTGTAATCGGTACCGACAATTCAACAGTGTTTTCGGCTGACAATCGTTTGGCATACCCCTTGCGTTATCTATAAATCTTTGTATCTCAGTACCCATCAAGCCTGTATACGACACTAAAACTGTCAGTTTGGCAGGCACCTGACTATGAGTGTAACCAATAAATACGATACCCAATTATGGCTGGCGGAGTCGGATCTGGACAATCTCGAAATTGTTCCGCTGGGATCAGCGGATGATGCCGACGACGACTATATTGTACCCAACGACCTGTCGATTCTGCCCGTGCGAAATACCGTACTCTTTCCGGGTATGGTCATTCCGGTAACGGTAGGTCGGCAGAAATCGATCAAACTGGTTAAGAAAGCCTACAAAGGAAACCGGATCATTGGCGTGGTGGCGCAGTCGAACCAACAAAAAGACGAGCCAACGGCTGATGATTTATACCGCCTGGGAACGGTCGCTTACATCATCAAAATGATTACCCTGCCCGATGGCAACATTACCATTATCATTCAGGGGAAAAAGCGGTTTGAGATTGTCAGTTACCTCCAGGAAGAACCGTATCTGACGGCCAACGTTCGCCAGATCGACGACCATTTTCCGAATCCGAACCGCAAAGAATCGAAAGCCCTGATTCAGTCGCTGAAGGAGTCGGCCTATAAGATTCTCCGGTTGAATCCGGAAATTCCGCAGGAAGCCCGGATTGCGCTCGACAACATCGAAAGCCCGATGTTTCTGATGCACTTTCTGTCATCGAATATCGAGGGCGAAGTGGCCGACAAACAGAAATTACTGGAAACCACCGAAGGCGCTCAACAGGCCACGCTGCTGCTGGAATTCATGCTGCGGCAAATTCAGTTGCTGGAGCTGAAACGCGAAATTCAGACCAAAGCCAGCTCGGACATCGACCAGCAACAACGCGATTATTTTCTGCGTCAGCAAATCAAGGTGTTGCAGGATGAGCTGGGAATGGACAATCCCGACCGCGATCTGGAAGAAATCCGGTTGCGGGCGGCCCGCAAAAAATGGCCGGCCAGCGTGCACGCCCATTTCGACAAAGAGCTCAATAAACTGCAACGCATCAACCCGATGGCGCCGGAATACCCGGTGACGATGAACTACATCGAGTTGATGGTGGACCTGCCCTGGAGCGAGTATTCCAAAGACAATTTTGACCTCAAGCGGGCGCAGAAAGTCCTGGACAGCGACCATTTCGGATTGGAAAAAGTAAAAGAACGGATGATTGAATACCTGGCCGTTCTGAAACTGAAAAACGACCGCGCGGCCGAGGGCATGAAAGCACCGATTTTGTGTCTGTACGGCCCTCCGGGTGTCGGGAAAACGTCGCTGGGTCGGTCGGTCGCCAAAGCTCTGGGCCGGAAATACATCCGAATGGCGTTAGGCGGGGTGCACGATGAAGCCGAAATTCGCGGTCACCGGAAAACCTACATCGGCGCCATGCCGGGCAAAATCATTCAGAACATCAAAAAGTCGGATTCGTCGAACCCGGTTTTTATTCTGGACGAAATCGATAAAGTAAGCTCCGATTTTCGGGGTGATCCGTCGTCGGCTTTGCTCGAAGTGCTCGATCCGGAACAGAACTCGACGTTTATTGATAATTACCTGGAAGTCGAATACGATCTGTCGAAGGTGCTGTTTATTGCCACCGCCAACTCGCTTGACACCATTCACCCGGCCCTGCGCGACCGGATGGAGATTATCGAGCTGACGGGCTATACGGTGGAAGAAAAAATACAGATTGCCAAGAAATACCTGATTCCGAAACAGCGGAAGGAACACGGTTTGAAGCCCAAAGACCTGATGGTCGACGACAAGGCCATTCAGCGGATCGTGGAAGGATACACCCGCGAATCGGGCGTCCGGACGCTGGAACAGAAAATCGGGGCGCTGGTCCGGAAAGTTGCCAAGTCGATTGCGCTGGAAGAAGAGTATCCGAAAAATATCAAACCGGCGGACGTGCTGAAAATGCTGGGGGCCGAGATTTTCGACCGGGATTTATATTCTGACGATGACATTGCCGGTATTGTGACGGGTCTGGCCTGGACGCAGGTCGGGGGCGAAATTCTGTTCATTGAATCGAGCCTGAGTCGCGGCAAAGGCAACCTGACCCTCTCGGGCCAGTTGGGCGATGTGATGAAGGAATCGGCGATAACGGCTTTGTCGTACCTGAAAGCGCATTCCGATCAACTAGGTATTGATTATAAGATCTTTACTTATTACGATCTGCACGTTCACATTCCGGCCGGCGCGGTTCCCAAAGATGGTCCTTCGGCGGGGATCACGATGCTGACGTCGATGGCGTCCATTTTCACCCAGCGAAAAGTGCGCCCTTTTCTGGCCATGACGGGCGAAATTACCCTGCGCGGGAAAGTGCTTCCCGTGGGCGGTATCAAAGAAAAGATTCTGGCGGCAAACCGGGCCGGTGTCAGGGAGATATTGCTGTGTTCAAAAAACCGGAAAGATATCGAAGAGATCAATCAGAATTACATCAAGGATTTGACGTTTCACTACGTCGATACCGTCGATCAGGTGCTGGAAACCGCGCTCTTATCCCAACAGGTATCGAAACCGATGAAGTTTGTTTTTCCGAAAGAACAGGATAGGGAACCAGAACCGATGCCGGAAAAAGTTACGGTTTTGTAAACCCAATCCGCTTTGATTCACAAAAAAACCGCCTGATTGTCAGGCGGTTTTTTTGTGGACTTACGGTTTTTTCATCCCACCAGCCGCCGACATCCTGATCATTTTCATTCCTGATGGGGAGGTACAAAAAATCCTCTCCGCCTGAGCGGAGAGGATTTTTGATGACAAATCGTTTACAAAAACCGTATCCTTATTGTTTATCCCACCACACGCGCGTGTATTGGGTATCGGGACCCTGGCTGGCAATCACCGCATTATAATTGGTCGAGTTCAGCGTACCCTCCGTCGAAACGGGATAAGCCAAACGACGCGGAATTTCCGTACCACCGTTGAGGGTTGAAGGTGCCGGTTTCAAAACCGGGAAGCCCGTCCGACGCCATGAGTTCCAGGCCTGCGTTCCCTGGAAGAACAGGGCAATCCAGCGCTGTGTGGCAATCAGTTCAATCGCTTTGGCGTCCGCGTAAGCCACATCCGGTTTGGCAATATAGGCTGTGTAGGCAGCCTCCGTATAGGCTGCACCCATCCATTGTTGCAGAGAAGCCTTAACCGCCGATTCATACAAGGCCTTGGCGTCGCCCGTGGTCCAGCCCAATTTAGCCGCTTCGGCCTGGGCAAACAGCACTTCAGCATAGGTTATGACGTTGACCGGCGCACTTTGGGTGGCAATCGTAGAAGCGGCCAGTGAGAAATTCTGGGCCGGTCCGGCCGGCGGGAAAGCCGCATAAGGCGCGCCAGCGTATTCACCTTTCTGATTGGTCGCTGCGATGTAAGGTAAACGAGGATCACTCACCTTTTTCAGGTAGTTAATGAACACATCACTGACCGCGAAATCTTTCCGGTTACCCGTCACATAATTATTGTATAAGGGGTTTTCATTATTGGCATCGTTGAGGAAGGCGTAGCGCACGTTATCCGCATTGGAAGCCAAAACGCCGTCAGCCAGAGCGGCTGCAAACTCGGTTTTACCTTTAGTCGGGTCAACTTTGGAAAGCTGCAGCGCCATCAGCAACCGCTGAGAAGCCGCAAATTTTTTCCACTTCGCGGCATCACCGTTCAACAGAATGTCGCCTTTCACCGCCGTTCCGGCATCAAACTGAGCAGCCGCTTCCTTAAACTCCTTGAACAGGTCATTGTAAATATCCTGTTGTTTGTCAAAAGCGGGTGAAAAGTTTTCGGCTCCCTTCAACGCCTGCGAATACGGAATATCACCCCAACGGTCCGTCATCCACCGAAAGATATAGGCTTTCAGAATCCGGGCAACGGCAATCTGGTTGTTATTCGATCCTGATACCGCTACGGCGTTTTTGGAGTCCTCATTCGTGTTTTGATCGATAATCGCCTGCAGGTTGACCAACGGGCCCGCGTACAGACCGTTGTAACTGAAGTTGATCGTTTTATACCGTGAATCCTCGATGTAGGTCACGTCGCTGAACTGCTGGACGTACAAAGCCGGGGTGATGTTAAAACCGGCCGGACCAACCTGGCTGTTAGTGGTGCCAATACCGGTGCGAATGGCCCCCGTAAACAGGTTCGCCGTGTTGGATTGCGACGGGCTGTTGGGGTTGACGTTCATATCCTCGAAGTCGCTGCACGCCACCGTCGTCAGCATCAGTCCTGCAAAAAGAACGGACTTATATAGTTTCATGATGTCTGTTTTGAATGTTTGTTGTGATTGGAAATTCAGGATCGAATGCTCTTATTTACTAACGTTAATTCGAGCGGTTTTTGATCCCGACACCTCCTTATTTTTAGAGACCAAGACGCAGGTTAACACCGAACGAACGCACCGGCGGCAACTGGCCACCTTCGTACCACAACGTCTCAGATTCTGAGATATCAATACCACCACCAACGGCGCTGTAGATCAGGAACGGATTGCGGGCGATCAGCGAAATGTTGGCCGATTTGATGAACTTGCCCAGGATATTTTTGGGGAAGTTGTAACCCAGCGCGATCTCCCGCATTTTGATGTAGGATTTGTCGTAAATCCAGTACTCGTTCAGGCCAAACAGCCAACCTTCATACAGCGTTTGGGGATCCACCCGGGTCGTGTTCGGCTGACCGTCTTCGGTGACGCCTTCGAGCAGAACACCACCGCCGGTGGCCGGATCATCCCGCAACGGTTTTCCGAGTTCGTTCAAACCGGCCGTTTCGGCACCCAGACCCGAGTAGTTGTTGAACATCTTGGTCGTCGAGAAGAACTTGCCGCCGGCAATGAAGTCGGCGTTGACGCGCAGCGAAACCCCTTTGTAGGTGAACGTGTTCAACCAGCCTCCTTTGAACTTCGGCAGCACGGAGCCCAGCTCGACATTTGCTTCCTTGATGTACAGACCGGCATTGGCTCCGCTGCCATACACCAGCTTGTTGCCGTTGGCATCCTTCTTGATTCCCTCACCGACCAGAACACCCCAGTCTTTGCCTTCCCGCGCATTGAGCGTCAGCGTCCGCCATTGCGGACCATCGATCTGGTAGTTGGTCAGACCCTCCTGCAACTCAACCACTTTCGAACGGTTGCGGTCGAGGTTGATATCAAATTCCCAGGTGAAACCGGAAGCCGACCGTACCGGCACGGCATTAATGTGCAATTCCAGACCGCTGGTTTGAATCAGACCGGCGTTGATAACCGCATTGTTGTAGCCACTGGTTGGCGTAACCGGGATCGGAATGATCTGGTTCTTGTTATCGTTGCGGTAGGCCGTAAATTCAAAACCTAAGCGGTTGTTCAGGAAACGCAGGTCGATACCGCCTTCATAGGAGGACGATAAACCGGGTTGCAGGTTCAAATTGGGCAGTGTTCCCGGTAAAAACAAGGTGGCGTTGCTTCCGTAAGACGTACTGGTGCTGTAGGCCAGAGCCGTTTGATAGGGGCCAACGTCCGTACCCACCTGGGCGTAACCGGCCCGGATTTTACCGTACGACAGGATGTTGTTCTGCGGAATCAGTTCAGAGAACACCAGACCGGCCGATACCGACGGATACAGGTACGAATTGTTTTCTTTTGGCAGCGTCGAAGCCCAGTCGTTCCGGATCGAAGCTTCTACGAACACGAAATCTTTATACCCAACGCTGACGTTTCCAAAAAGGCTGTTCACCTGACGCTCGTACAAATAGTTGTTCGCGATGGGTCGGTTGATCGAAGCGGCAATGTTGTAGAAATTCGGGGCCGAAAGACCACCGACCGTGGCCTGGAACTGGCCTTCAATCCGGTTGTAGCGGATGTTACCACCCACGTTTGCCACCAGCGACCAATCGGCGATGTCCTGGTTGTAGCTGATCAAGCCTTCGTAGTTGTTCTCCCGGGCGCTGGCTCCGAAGGTTGCGTAGGCACCCAGACCACCGGCGTTCAGCGTTCCCTGCGCCACGCGCGATTCCTGGCTGAAGTAGTTCTGATCCCGACGAACGGTTGCCGACGCTTTCAGGAAAGGCGTAAATTCATACGTCAGGCCCAGGTCACCAAACAGCCGGTCGCTCCGGTTGGTGTTGGTATTTTCGTACACGGACGTATAGGGGCTATCCCAGTATTTCGGACGCGCGTCGGTGGGGCTGCCGATGTTCCAGCTCCGGTAGGTTCCATCCGGATTTTTGTAGTTGCGCAGGTCGTCGATGCTCAACTGGCGCTGGAACCACTGGTTGAAGGAACCAACCGTCTGGTTGTAACCGTTCAGCGTGGCGTTGGAAATACCCAGCGGGCTGTTGGAAGGCGTTGTACCACCGGTTGATCCGTAACGGTCAGCGGGCAGGTTGTTCGTTTTAAACGCCGTATAATTGATGTTCAGGTTGGCCGACAGTTTGTTGCCAAATTTGATCGTGTTTTTCGCACTGACAAAATCCCGGGTCTGCGATGAGTTCGGAATAATCCCGTTGTTGATAATGTGCGAATAGGAAATCCGGCTCTGGAAGGCGTCCGTGCCGCGCGAGAAAGCAATGTTGGTGTTGTTACTGATCGGTTTGGCGAAGAAGTCGCGCACGTTGTTGGGGTTCGCCGAGAAGGGGGTCAACTGACCGAACTGCGGTCCCTGCTGCCAGGAGAAAGCCGAACGGTGCGGCTGACCATCGAGCCGGGGTCCCCAGCTTTCATCCGCCGAATAATCCAGAATACGCTGACCATTGAACGAAGCCCAGGAAGCTGGGTGAAGCGCCGGATCGTATTCAAACGTGGCCCACTCCTGCGAGTAACCCCCGCCGTATTCGTTCTGGTATTTGGGCAGTAGACCGACCATGTCCAGCGTTGTGCTGTGGTTGATATCCAGCTTGGTTTCGCCGGCTTTGGCGCGCTTGGTCGTAATGACGATAACCCCCGCCGAAGCCCGGTTTCCGTACAGTGCCGTTGCCGAAGGTCCTTTCAAAACCGAAAGGGTTTCAACATCGTCCATATTCACCTGGCTCACGTCGGTCGGCGTTCCGTCCACTACGTACAGCGGATCACCACCCGTCAGGGAGTTAACCCCCCGAATCCGGATGCTGGGGCTACCGAATTTGGCGGCTGACTGGCCCAAAACCTGCACACCGGCGATTTTACCCGCCAGCGCATTGGCCACGTTCTGGTCGCGGGCGATGTTCAGTTTTTCCTGCTTCAGCTCCTGAACGGCGTAGTTCAGGGCTTTCTTTTCGCGCGAAATACCGAGGGCCGTAACGACAATTTCCTGAAGAGTCGAAGCGTCCGGCTGTAAAACGAGGTCGATCGTCGAACGGTTTCCGATGGAAATGTCGGTCGTTTTAAAGCCGATGAAAGAAAACGTTAATGTTCCGGCGTTGTCCGGTACACTGAGCGAGTATTCGCCGTTTGCGTTGGAAGTCGCTCCGCGGGAAGTCCCTTTTACCACAATGTTAACACCGGGAAGGGGAGAGCTGTCTTCAGATGAGGTTACTTTGCCCGAAATGGTACGGGATTGCGCAAAAACAGTGCCCATCGTACCGAGTAGGCACAATGAGGCAATCAGTAAACGTTTTAACATGTTTTTAGCTTAGGTTAATGAAACTGTGTAATCTGTATTGGGAAGTGAAGTTACTACAAAATTTTCTTTTGTCAATAACTACAAATAGGTAATTAAAAGGTTAGTAATTGGGAAAATGCAATTGCTGAATTTCAAAAAGACCAGGATATTTATATTAACTAATTGTTATTCAATCAATTGTATTATAATTGAATAACTTTACATAATGATAAAATTTTGGTCATTAAAATCTGATTAAGTGGGATCGTAACTTGGCTAAATTATATTTGTCAGATGATTGATACGCAGTTACCCAAACCGTTCCGCGAGCAAATGCAACAACAACTGGGTGCCGACTACCCGGCATTCAGCGACGCTTTGCAGCAGGAACCTCCTGTCAGTATCCGGGTCAATCCACAGAAGAATGTTCTGCGAACGGATGGGTTAGAATTGGTGCCGTGGTGCCCGGAAGGGTTTTATTTGCCGGAACGCCCGGTTTTTACGCTCGATCCGCTGTTTCAGGCCGGGGCGTTTTATGTTCAGGAAGCCTCGTCGATGCTGCTGGCCGAAGCACTGCAACAAACCGCCCGTTTGCAGCGGCCCCTGCGCGTGCTGGATCTGTGCGCGGCTCCCGGCGGCAAAAGCACCCTGCTGGCGTCGCTGCTCCATGCCGACAGCCTGCTGGTTTGCAATGAAGTCATTCGCAGCCGCGTGCCGGTTTTAAAGGAAAATCTGGAGAAATGGGGACTTCCGAATGTGGCCGTCAGCAACCACGATCCGGACGATTTCAAGGCGCTGCACGGTTTTTTCGATCTGGTGCTGGTCGATGCGCCCTGTTCGGGGGAGGGGCTGTTTCGGAAAGACCCCGAAGCCACGCGGGAATGGTCGGAGGAGAACGTCCGGATTTGTGCCGCCCGGCAACAGCGGATTCTGGCGGCTGCGGTTCCGCTGCTGTGTGATGATGGGCTGCTGCTCTACAGCACCTGTACCTATAATGATGAAGAAAACCTGCAAAACGCCCGCTGGCTGAGCGAACACGGTTTTGACGGGGTGAAGTTAACCCTGCCCGACGACTGGGGAGTCACCGCAAAAACCGCCGGCGATACCACCGGGTATCAGTGTTATCCGCACCGGACGAAAGGGGAAGGATTTTTTCTGGGCGTTTTCCGGAAGAAACAGCGATCAAGCCCGGAAATGGGCGTCCCGCGATCGTTTCGGTCGTTAAAACCGGTACCGAACTGGCAGGTCCGGGTGTTGCAACCCTTTCTCACGACGCCGGATGCCTTTGCCTTTTACGTCAAGCCCAACGGCGAGGTGTTTGCCATTCCGGAAGCGGTTTCGGCGGAGTTGCGCGTTCTGGATGCGGCCTTGCACACCAAAGGATTCGGGCTGGAGATGGGAACCTTCAAAGGCAACGACTTTATTCCGTCGCACGCGCTGGCTTTAAGCACCGCCATTGCTAACCACCTGCCTGCCATTGACTTGACGAAAGAAGAAGCCGTGCGGTTTTTCAAAAAAGAAAACCTGGTGTTGAACGAACCGGTGCAAGGCTGGCGACTCGCGCGCTATGAAGGGCTGAATCTGGGCTGGCTAAAAGGCGTGGGAAACCGGGTCAATAATTACCTGCCGAAAGAATGGCGCATCCGGATGGACATCAAAGAATATTGAGAAAAAAGTAGTTACTTTGCCCCCGTCTGAATCGACACAATCATCGAAAAAAGCAACTTTATTCATGGCTTACGGATTATTGAAAGGCAAGCGAGGAATTATCACCGGAGCATTGGATGAAAAATCCATTGCCTGGCAAATAGCACTGAAAGCAAAAGAAGAAGGCGCCACATTTACGCTTTCGAACGCGCCGATTGCGATGCGAATGGGTGCCATCAAACAACTGGCGGATCAGTGCGAAGCCGAAATCATCTCGGCCGACGCCACGTCCCTGGAAGATGTTGAAAACCTGTTCACCAAGTCGATCGATGTGTTGGGCGGCAAACTCGACTTCGTGCTGCATTCCATCGGCATGAGCCCGAACATCCGCAAAAACCGCCCGTACGGCGATCTGAATTACGAGTGGTATCAGAAAAGTCTGGACGTTTCGGCGCTGTCATTCCATAAAATGATGCACGTCGCCGAAAAGATGGATGCCATCAACGAATGGGGTTCGATTGTCGCCCTGAGCTACATTGCCGCTCAACGGACGTTCCCGTTCTATACCGATATGGCCGACGCCAAGGCCGTTCTGGAATCCATCGCCCGGGGCTACGGCTACCGCTTTGGAAAATTGAAAAACATCCGGGTGAACACCATTTCGCAATCGCCGACGATGACAACGGCGGGTTCCGGAGTGGGCGGGTTTGACGTTTTCTACGAATACGCCGACCTGATGTCTCCGCTGGGCAATGCCACCGCCGAAGATTGTGCCAATTACGCCATTACGCTGTTCAGCGACTTCACCCGCAAAGTAACCATGCAGAACCTGCTGCACGACGGCGGTTTCTCCAGCGTCGGAATTTCCGAAGACATGGCCACGAAACTGATGCAATTGAATCAGCAACAATAAAAGGGAAAGCAGAAAAGGGAGGACGGGAATACAGGAGGAAAGCAGCCAGTTAAGCCTTTCTTCCTGTATTCCCGTCCTCCCTTTTCTCTTTTAAATCTCCATCACCTTAATCTTGCTCTTTCCGTCCATGCCTTTTTCCACCTGAATCTGCACGCTGATCCGCTCCTTGATTTCGTGCCGGTGGGAAATAATTCCGATGGTTTTCTGACTGTCGTGCTGGAGTTTTTCGAGCATCACAATGGCCGTGTCGAGGGCGTCAGGATCGAGCGTTCCGAAGCCTTCGTCGATGAACAGGCTGTCGATCTGCACGTTCTGGGAGGCCAGATCGGACAACCCCAGCGCCAGCGCCAGGCTGAGCGTGAACGTTTCGCCCCCCGACAGACTGGAAACCGTGCGTTCGGTGCTGCCCTGGTAAAAATCCACCACGTAAAGCTCGTCCTGCCCGTCGCGCGGTTTCAGGAGCAGATACCGGTCCGACAAATCTTTCAACCGGCGGTTCGCCAGACCAATCAGTTGCGCCAGCGTCAGGCCCTGCGCAAACTTGCTGTAATCGTCACCTTTGGCACTGCCGATCAACCGGTCCAGCTCGCGCCAGGGCCGGGCTTCGGCTTCGAGCTTTTCCAGTTCTTTCAGGAGTTGCTTATGATTCCGGCGTTTTTCCTTGTCTTCCTCCAGTTGACGCTTGAAATAGCCGATGTTTTCCCGCTCGCGGGCTTCTTCCTGTTTGGTGGACAGCAGCTTGGCCGTCACCGCGTCCAGCAGCAGCTCCGTCTGGCAGGCTTCGGCGGCTTGTTGCCGTTTTGCGGTTTCTTCATTTTGCTGCCGATCAAGGTCGCTGGCTTCTTTTTCCAGGGCGGTTTTCAGCTCCTGCAACTGACGGACCGTTGCGGTTTCGAGCAGACACGCACGGGCGTCGGTCAGCTCGTCAAAACCGCGTTCCCGTAACACCGGCCGCAATTCCGCCGTCAGCGTCTGGTAACTTTGATCCGAATGTTCGCAGGCCAGAACGGCTTTTTCGAGTAACGTTCGCTGCGTGCTGATCCGGGTCCGGATGGTATTGAATTGATTGACCAGCTGTTCACACTGAAACCGCACATCATCCCCGGCAAACAACCGTTCTTTCTGCGCTTTGATTTCCTCTGCCTGTTTCTTGCTTTCCTGAACCGTTTCCAAATCGCCGGAAAGCCGTCGCAGCAGCGTTTCCTGTTCCCAGAGTGCCTGAATTTCATTCAGTTCCGTCCGCTGGAGTTGAATGAGTTGCTGCGCATCCCTGACCTGTTCCGGCGAAAGTTCGGGATCCAGCGCCAGCGTCGTGAGCCGGTTGGAAATAACGTTTTTCTTTTCGGAATACGCTTTTCGAAGCACATTGCGCTGCTCCGAATACGTTTCCAGTTCCGACTGGATTTTCAGCAGTTTTGCCTGCAACGCATCATGCTCTTTTTTCCGGTCCTGCCAGTCCCGCGTGGCGAGTTGCAGTTCGAGTTCCAGCTTGCCGGTCTGGTTGATGTAATGCTGGGCGTACGGATGGTCCAGCGAACCGCACAACGGGCAGGGTTCGTCGTTCTGCAGGGCTTTTCGCAGTTCCTCCAGGTTGGCTTCGGCGGCCAGCCGCTGTTTTTTACGCTGAAGCTCGTCAATTTTTGCCAGAAGATTCTCCAGCTCGGCGGCTAACAGCGCCAGCGGTTTTTGATTTTCGTCCAGAAAAACCGTGTGATCATTGATCTTCCCGTTCAGCGTGGTGCCGTCGAGTAAGCGTTCCTGCTGCTGAATCAGGAGGGTACGCAGTTCGGTCAGATTCCGGTCCTGCTCAAGCAACCGGTTTAATTCGGTCTGGACCGAAGCCGAGGTCAAGGTCGGATACTCCTGCTCAATCTGAACCAGTTTGACATTCAGTTCGTGCAATTTCCCGTTGACCCGTTGGCCCATGCCGTCGATGTCCTGCGTGTCGAGCGACCGGAACCAGTCCAGTTTGGTATTGTCCAGTTCCTTTTTGATGGAAGCGAAAGCCGGTTTTGCCTTTTCGCGCTCCGCCAGGTAGTGGTTGGTCAGGTCCAGTACCTTTTCCCGAAAATCGTTCAAATCCTGTCCGAACGTTGCTTCGGATAAACCGGGGTTCCGGGTTAGCGTTTGGGCTTTGCCAATCAAAACCGTCTGCTGCTGCTGCAACTCGTTCAGGCTGTTGCGGGCGGTTTGCTGCTCCTGTTCGGCGGTTTTTCGATTCCGTTCCGCGTTCAGAATATCGGAAAAGTGGGCCGCTAGATCCGCCACTTGTTCGTGCCGTTGCAAGCGCTGCGCATCCGGCACAAAGGCCCGCTTTTTCGCTTCCGATAGTTCCCGGCGCCGGGCCAACTGAAGCAGTTGCTGGTCGGCATCGGCCATTTGTCGCCGGTTTTTTTCCTCGTTCGTATAATACCCAATTTCCCGGCCCAGTTCGTCCAGCCGGAGGCTGATGGCTTGCTGGCGGGTTTTCAGCTCCGCAACCTGCTCGTCGCTCAACATCCTGATCAGATCGACGCCTTTGCGTTTATCCGTCATTTTCAGCTCAAATTCGCGGTTGACTTGGTGCGCCCGCTGGCTCAGTTGCCGGTAAATTTCGGTGCCGGTGATCCGTTCAAGCATCTTGCTGCGCTCGGCCGCCCGCGACTTCAGAAACTGGTCGAAGGCCCCCTGCGCCAGCACAATGGAACGGATAAACTGGTCGTAGGTTAGGCCAATCAATTCTTCATTTTTCTTCGGAAATTCACTCAGGCCTTTGATGGGCAGCAGCTGGCCTTCCGTTTGCCCATCGGGCAGAAAGGCAATTTCCATTTCGTAGTTGTTCCAGTTGCCGTTGCGGTTTTTCTTGATCGACCAGCGCGAGCGGTACGCCTTGCCGCCGACCTCGTATTCGATCTCGGCATAGGCGGCCGTGGCGGGTTCCAGCGCGGCTTGCTGGTTTACCAGCAGGCCTTCGTCGGTGATGCTGGTGTTGGAAATGGCGCCCGAAATCCGGGGCACCCGGTTGAACAACGCCAGCGTGATGACATCCAGCAGCGTCGATTTTCCGGCGCCGGTAGGACCGGCAATGACAAACAAACCGGTGCTTTTCAGTAACCCGTCGTCAAACCGGATCGGCGGGTGTTCACCGTAAAAAGAATTGATATTACGAAAGCGTATTTGTCGGATTTTCATGCAGTTGTACGGGATGAGTCGCCTGTTCCGTCACCAAACGATACAATTCTTTGTAGGCTTCCAGGAGCGCCGTCCGTTCGTCCCCGTCGACCTGCGAGGCATCCAGCCGCCGGTTGAACACGTCGAGGTACGAAAGATCCTGGAGGTTCGTGTCGGCCACGTACAGGGCGTCCAGCCCTTTGAGTTTGTTGCGAAACGTCAGCCGGGTTTTGGCAATCTGGAAAGGAGCGCTGGCGTAATCGCGTTGCAGTTTTTCGAAATGCTGCCGAATCACCAGGCTCTCGCTTTCTTCTTCCACCAGCACCTCCACCAGCGTGGTCAGGTCGTCGGTTTCTTCCAGTTTTTCCAGCAGGTCCCGGACGAAATCCAGCGGCCCGGCCACCTGCCGCAATGACCGAAACCGGGGCACCGGCACGGACTCAACGGTTGTGATCTTCCCGTTTTCGACGGTCAGTTCCAGCACCTGATGCCGGTTGTCGCGCTCGCCAAAACTCAGCGGCAGCGGAGAACCGCAATACCGCACGGTTTCGACCGCGCCAATGATTTGCGGCACGTGGATATGGCCCAGCGCTACGTAATCGAAACCGGCCGGAAAGTGCTCAGACGAAAAAGCCGCCTGCCCGCCCACGGCATGAATCTCCCGCTCGCTATCGGGCGAAACCGTGGCGCCGTTGACGTATAAATGGCCCATAGCCAAAACCGGCACGTCGCGGTATGCGGTGTGGCAATGGTCGATGATGCGTTCGTAATGGTTTCGGATGCCCATGCGCACAGCTTCCACCCGATCTTCGTAGGTCTGGCCGGAAATGGATTGCCGCAAATCGCTGTCGCGCAGGTACGGAACGGCGGCTACCATCAGATCGGCAGAACCGTGCGTTAAGCGGATGATTTCGTCGGTACAATCGCCGGTGGTGCAGCCCACCACGTGCATGTTCAGGTGCCGGAGCAGTTCGCGGGGGGCATTGAGTTTGCTGGGCGAATCGTGGTTCCCACCGGTGATGATGATTCTCCGTTCCAGGGGCAACATCCGGGTCAGAAACTGGTAATACAGTTGCATCGACCCGTCGTTGGGATTGGTGGTGTCAAAAACATCCCCGGAAATGATCAGAACGTCGATCGCGCGGTTTTCCATCGTTTCCGACAGCCAGTCCAGAAACCGGACGTGGTCGTCGCGCAGATCGTGCTTGTAGAGTCGTTTACCGAGATGCCAGTCTGCGGTGTGCAGAATTTTCATAGTTGCCGTATTTCTAACCGGAAGTTAGCTAAAAATACCGGATGCTGGCAAGTTCTTGCGCCGGGAAAATGCGGAATCAGGAATGATAGAGGGCGGGCAGCGACTCGGCTTTTTCGAGTTCGGTGCTATAATACAGCAGGTTCCAGTTGCCGTCGTGGTCTTCGACCAGGGCGCTCAGCGATTCGACCCAGTCGCCGGAATTCATGTAAATCAGGTCGCCGAACTGGCGAATGGCCGGCTGGTGAATGTGGCCGCAAATGACGCCGTCGCAATTGCGGGCTTTGGCGAGTTCGGTTAGTTTTTCTTCAAAATCCGAGATGTAGCTCACCGCCTGTTTCACCCGGCTTTTGATTTTCTGCGAGAGCGAGTAATACGGCAAACCCCGCCAGGCGCGGTACTTGTTGTAGAACTTGTTGACCCAGAGCAGAAACGTGTAGCCAATGTCGCCCAGGTAGGCCAGCCACTTCATTTGGGTAGTCACCGTATCAAAAACGTCGCCGTGGGTGATGTAAAACCGCTTTGCGCCGGAACTCAGCACGTAATCTTTCCGGATCGAGAAAAATTTGCCCAGCCGCAGCGGCATGATCTGGTCCAGAAAATCGTCGTGGTTGCCGCGCAGGTAAACCACCCGCGTGTCGTGCTTGTCCATCGCCTTCAAAACCGCCCGCCAGAACGCCGTGTGTTTCTTTTTCCACTCACCCCCCCGGCGCAACTGCCAGCCGTCGATGATGTCGCCGTTGAGAATTAATTTCTGACAACTGTAGTACTTCAAAAAATCCGTTACTTCTTTTGCCTTCGAACCGCTCGTTCCCAAATGCACATCCGAAACAACGATCGTCCGGAAATGAGTGTTGTGTTTCATGTCCGAAAATACGATCTGATTGTGAAGCCGTTGTTGCGGCAATTTTACCGGAATGCAAACTTTTTCATACCGCTAAGCGGTTTGTTAACAATACCATAATAGTAATTGAAGCGATCATGGAGAATCCGGTTCTCATTTTTGGAGCAGGCAGTTTGGGCGTTACGGCCCTGGATATTTTCCAGCGGAACGGCGTGGTGGTCTACGGCCTGCTGGATGACAATAAAGATTTACACGGCCGGGAGTTCGGCGATGTGTCGGTGCTGGGTGAAACCGACGACGACGGGTTTCTGAAACTCATCGGGCAAAAGTGCGAAGCGTTCGTGGCACTGGGCGATACGCGTGTCCGGAAAAAGCTCGTCAAACTGCTCAATGACCGGCGGCATATACAGCCCGTCAACGCCATTCACGACACGGCGACGGTTTCAGCACTGGCCAACATCGGCCACGGCAACCTGATTGCGGCCCGGGTGGTGGTTAATCCCTTTGCCGAAATCGGGCAGCATTGCATCATCCAGTCGGGCTCGGTCATCGACTCGCAGGCCAAACTCGGCGATTACGTCCACATCGGCACGGGCAGTTTCGTCAACCCGGCGGTGACGATTGAAGAAGGCGCTTTCATCGGCACGGGCGTGACGATCATCGCGGGCGTCACGATTGGCAAAAACGCCCGGATCGGCGCGGGCTCGGTCGTCATCGAGAACGTGGAAGCCGGAACGACGGTGTTTGGTAACCCGGCGAAGAAAGTTGGGTAATTGAGTTATTTCGCGGGCGGCCCCGTCCGCGAAATAACTTTTTAACTCTTACACTACGTACACCTCTTCATGGGCCAGAAAATCCTGGTACGTCACCTCCAGGCCGTCTTTGAGCGACGTGGTGTGTTTCCAGCCCAGGGCGTGCAGCCGCGAAACGTCCATGAGTTTGCGGGGGGTGCCGTCGGGTTTGTCGGTATTCCAGTGGACTTCGCCTTCGTAACCGACCACCTGCCGCACCTGATCGACCAGCTCGCGGATGGTTTCGTCTACGCCGGTGCCGATGTTGACAAACAGTTCGTCGTCGTAGTTTTCCATCAGGAAAAAACAGGCATCAGCCAGGTCGTCGGCGTGCAGAAATTCCCGGCGCGGTGAACCCGTTCCCCAGACTTCGACCGTCGGCTGGTTGTTGGCTTTTGCTTCGTGAAATTTGCGGATCAGGGCGGGCAGAACGTGCGAATTCTGCAAATTGTAGTTGTCGTTCGGGCCGTAGAGGTTCGTCGGCATGGCCGAAATGAAGTTGCAGCCGTATTGCCGCCGGTACGATTCGCAGAGCTTGATGCCGGTAATTTTGGCGATGGCGTAGGGTTCGTTGGTTTGTTCCAGAAAACCGCTCAGCAGATATTCTTCCTTCAGCGGCTGCGGAGCCAGTTTCGGGTAGATGCAGGAGGAACCCAGAAACAGAAGTTTTTTGACCTCCGTCCGGTACGCCTGGTGAATGATGTTGGCTTCGATCAGCAGATTCTCGTACAGAAAATCAGCCCGGTAGGTGTTGTTGGCAACAATGCCGCCCACTTTCGCGGCTGCCAGAAAAACATAATCCGGTTTTTCGGTGGCAAAAAAGTCTTCAACGGCGGCCTGGTTCCGTAAATCCAGTTCGGATGATGTGCGGACCACTAAATTTTCAAAACCTTCGGATTGTAATTTCCGGACCAGTGCCGAGCCGACCATGCCCCGGTGCCCGGCTACGTATATTTTCGCGTCTTTTTCCACAATTCAGTATTTTCGAACGAAGTTATGCACGGTTTTTGAGAAATAAAACCGGACGGAAACCGTTTCAATAAAGGATTAATCCGTTCAGGCCGCACAGGCTGTTTTTACTGCTGCATGAAACGCATTACATTACTCGGGTTGTTGCTGGGGAGCTGGCAGGTTGGGATGACCCAAACCACCACCTCGCCGGTGCAGAACTCTTTTACGACAACGCAGGCGCCCATTACCGACAAATCGGCGAAAGGGGATAAAACCGGGCCGTCGCTGGTGCCTTCCGGCGTTGAAACGCTGATGAGCGAGACCCTGCCGGACCTGGGCCTGAAAGTCAAGCAATTCAAAAAAGACCAGAAAGACAAATCCGACCGCCGGAAGAAGGAGAAGCTGTCCCGCACGGAATACGAAGGCATCCCGATTGTGGAACAATACACCAAATTCGGCAGTGGCGACCGGACAATTATCGAAAAGTTTACGGTTCTGAAGCAATACCGCCCACCGAATGCGTACGTGCGTGAAACCTATTGGTTCGATCCGAAAGCCCAGCGCGTTTCGGCTTCGCTGATCAAAGACAAGGAAAAAGTGATGATCCTGCACGGGCCGTACAAACGCTACCAGAACGGTATTCTGCTCGAGGAAGGCTTTTATTACGTGGGCGCGAAAGACGGGCGCTGGGAAAAATACGACGCCAATTACAAACTGCTCGACAAGCAGAAATGGGAGCGGGGCTTTCCGGCGGAATCCGAAATTACGTATTACGACTCCTCGCACACCAAAGTCAAAGAGGTGGTACCAAAGGAATTTGGCAAGGTCAACGGGCAATACATGGCCTTTTACGAGGGAGGCCAACTGGCGGCCGAAGGAAAATACGACCAGGGCGTGAAAGTCGGGCGCTGGACGGAGTACTACCAGTACCGGCGGCAACGCAAAAAAATCACCCAATACGCCCGCGACCGCTGGTCGGAAGAATTCGAACCGTACGTCATCAGCGAATGGGACGATAAAGGAAAAGTCATTTACGAGCGGCCCAAAGAAAAAGAAGTGGCCGAAGACGACCAGTAAGCTACAGCAATTTTTTCACCACCGGCAGCGATTTTTCGGCCCACTGGCGGTATTGTTTCCCCGAAAAGTGCAGCCCGTCGTCCGCAATTTGGGTCGCATCGGTGGCCGTGCGGGAAATGGGTGTAATATCGACGTAGGCAATCCCGGCTTTCTGGCATTCTTCCTGCGCCACCGCGTTGAACGCATCAATTTCTTTCGCAATCTGCGAGCGGTCGCGCCCTGCTCCGGCGGCATAGGGCGTTACGCCCCAGTCCGGAATCGACAGCACAAAAACCCGCCCCGGTTGGTTGCCCGCAAAGCGCGTGGCGGTTTTTAATAACGCCTGAAATTCGGTTCGGTACCGTCCGACGTCCTGCCCCCGGTACTGGTTATTGACCCCAATCAGCAACGAAACCAGCGCGTACGTTTTTTGATTTCCGCTGGATTTGATGGCGTCACTCAGTTCGGCAGTGGTCCAGCCGGTGCGGGCAATAAGGTCGGGGTCGCCCAGGTCAACGCCGTCTTTTCGCAACAAACCGGCAAGCTGCACACTCCAGCGGTCGGCGGCCGGAACGCTTTCCCCAATCGTATACGAATCGCCGAGGGCGAGGTAGCTGTATTGATGCGCCGACGCATCGGGGTTGGTCACCATCTCATCGTCTTCTGCGCCGGGTCGGGCACAGGCCAGGAGAAAAAACAAGGCGAATAGATTCACGAAGCGTTGCAAAGGAAACCGGTTAGCGTACAGAGAAAAACCGTTGATAACGGAAACGATATGCTCTAAACACCAAAACCGGCTTTTATGTTGACGCGGTTTTCCGGCCTGCCGAATTCCGGTTTACCTTATGGCTGGAGAAAAAGCTGCACGTAGCGCTTTTCCCGGCCCGCGCCGGCCTTATCGTCCCGGACATCGGTAACAATGACGGTATGCAACCGCTCCGGCGGGAGTTTGGTCAGCTCGGTGGCCGGAACTTCCCTGCCGTCGATCAGCACCGTCGCGGTGTCGGGCTGGTACAGTTGAAGGCGGTTTTCTGCGTTGATAAACACCCCCAGGTTTTCGTTCCGGCGCTCCCGGTTTTCGCGCAGCCACTGGCCGGTTGTCGTCGAACTGCTGCCCGGCCCGGTTTTTCGATTTTTCAGGATAAAATAGGCCATCCGGTTTTCGGCCACCTGGGCCGCCACGGCTTTTTCGTCGTCCTTCGCCAGTTGTTCCAGGGCTGCGGGCATTCCGAAGCTCGACTGGCCGTGCAGTCCGCCCAGGCCGAGCGAACCCCGGTCGCTGAGGTAGCCACCGATGGATTGAATGGGGTCGTCGTTCTCTTTGCCGGCAAAGGTGGAGCCCGCGCTGTGTTTTTCCTGGTGGATTTTTACCTCGATGGCGTCGATGTAGAGCTGCAAAGGATCGAATTTAATTTGGCCGAAATCAAACGTGAACCCACTGTTTTTCTCGATCGTCTGCTTCAGGTCGATGAGTTCGTTGAACGTCATTTTCGGCGTAATGACCCAGTAGAGCAGGTTGCCCTGCTGCATCACGTACCGGCTTTGCTTCGGGGGTGCCACAACGGTCACTTCCGCCAGATCCCGGACCGAATCCAAAACCGCCCCCGGTTTTTCGGCTAATTCCGCTTGAAATGCCGGGTTGAAGGCCCGATTCGCTTTCAATGGGTGGTGCGCACGAAGTGATCGAGCCGTGGTTCGGGGCGCGGGAGCCGGTTTTTTCTGAACCCAGCCCGGCGTTGTTTTTTTCTGCTTCTGGACCGCAGCCATCGTGGTGACCAGACCCATAACGGCCACCAGAAACACATAGACCGGCCACGACCGACGGTATTTAGCCGTCTGGTTCATCATCCGAATCCGGTTTTTCAGAAACCGGGGGCCAAACGGATTGACGAAGCGGAAGTGCTCCGGGCTACGTCTTTCTTTTTTTCTTTTTAGCGGATGGGAAAAGGACATTGTTCAGAATTAAGCGGTAACCCGGGGAGTTAGGATGTAAGTTCAGGTCGGTGGCCATGCGCCAGCCGCCACCCCGCGTTCCTTCGGGGTCGTGGCCGCCGTAAAAGGTCCATTGGCCGATGCCGCATTCACCGTAAATATAGCGGTCGGAGGAAGGACTCGTGCCCATCACCAGCACGTTGGGTTTCACGGTGCTTTTGCGAAACGCCGTGGTCTGGCCGTGGAATTCCTTGATGTTCGACTCGTGGTTCTGGACCAGCATGGCCGGAATCATGTCCCACTTGGCCGAAAAGTTGAACAGGCTGAAGTAGCCCGAGGGCTGGTCCCAGCCACCGCCAAACCGCCCCGCCGAACTGTTGATGTCGGAAAACGCCATGCCGCCGTAGCCGTTGTCGAGTTCCAGCGTGAAGTTTTGAAACGCCACGGTTTTGGTAAAATCCAGTTTCGACTGCGCATTGGGGTCGATGCCGTCGCCGTCGTAGGTGCTGCCCACAATGTCGATTCCCTCGGCGGCCAGCGCGATGTCAAAGGTTTCGGCCCCCGAACACATGGCGAACAGGTACCCGCCCCCGGCGCAGAACTCCCGGATTTTCTTGGCCACCGCCAGCTTCATCTGCGACACCTTCGGGTAATTGAACCTTCTGGCAATGTCTTCCTGCGCCTTGATGTCTTCGGTCGACATTCGGCGCGTGTTTCGGCCGTACTGCCCCGTAAAATCTTCGTGGTGCAGGTGGAGCCAGTCGTATTTGAGCAGATCGCCCTTCAGGATTTCTTCGTCATACACCACCTCGAACGGAATTTCGGCGTATTTCAGCACCAGCAAAACCGCATCGGTATTTTCAAACTCGGAGGGACTGACCTTGATGGGCGAATACACCACGATTTTGGCCGCCGTCACCAGCTTCACCGACGCCATATTCAGATCCGGATTGGCAATCTGCTGCTGAATGGTGTTAGCCTCAGCGTCGGATATGATCTCGAAGGAAATCCCGCGAACCCGGCACTCGGTTTCGACGGTCGGGCTGTGTTTGATCAGAAAACTGCCGCCCCGGTAATTGAGCAGCCAGTCCATTTCCAGTCCGGCTTTCAGAACAAAATAAGCAATACCGTATGATTTGAGATGGTTTTTCTGGCGATCATCCATCGGAATCAGGATGGAATTGGCGCGGGCGGCCACCGCGAGGAAGACCAGCAGAAGCGTGAGAAATCGTTTCATAACGGAGTAATTTTCTGGAAAGCACCGGAACGCAAAAAACTCACTGTGTTACAGATACCTAAGTTAGGTTAAGTTTGGGCAAAAACGGTGGCCGGCCGCATAATTTTATCCAGGAAACCTATCCAATGAAAACCGCCGGATGCCGGGAATGGTTGGCGCCGGACGTTACGTATTCACTCAACCCCGCTCGTTGTTGATTTTCAGTGGCTTTGGCTGAAGAAAAGGGCCACCTTCGGGCTATGAAAACGATCACCATTACAAACTGGATCTTTATCGGACTGTATCTGCTTCTGATCCTTTACACCTTGCTGGGAGTAAACCGTCCGGGCAACGATGCGGCCGGTCGGGGCATGGAAACCGGCTTTGTGGTTGTCGGCGGTTTTGCCGTGGCGGCCCTGCTGGTGCTGAATGTGCTCCCGTACCGGGCCACGAAGATCATTGCGCTGGTCCTGATGGCGCTGCCGGGGCTGATGATCCTGTACAACGTCATCAGCAATTACCTGGTGGCGCGGCAATACGACCAGACCGAAGAAGCGCGGATGAATGGCACCCTGTTTTTTGACGATGCGCCCCGCCGGGAACTGGCGGCAGCCATCGCGGCTGCCGATACCGCCCGGCTGCGGACGTTACTCCAGAAACCGCTTTCCAACCTGAACGAATCGGGCCATCAGGGCACCACCCTACTCGATTTTGCGGCCCAACACGCCATCCACAGCAGCGCTCCGGAGAAAAGCATGCGGTGCCTGGACATCCTGCTGGAAAAAGGCGCTACCATCCAGAACGCCGATTCGACCCATAAACCGACGCATTACCAGATTTGCCGGACCGGTTCGGCCGCCCTGCTGGAGTGGTTTCTGAAAAAAGGCGCCGATCCGAACGCCAAACCGTATGATTCCAGCCCGCTTATTTTCGAGGTGATGGGATACGGTGAGGAGCGGCTCGAAAAAGTAACGCTGCTGCTCGATTACGGCGCGGATCCGGACACGCCGGCTACCAATACCGGGTACGCCATCCGCGACTGGTACACGCCCCTGATGCACGCGGCTCAGGAGCAGTTGTGGGACGTTTGCCATTTGTTGCTGGAAAAAGGGGCCGACCCCACCTACCGGACTCCGCAGGGCGAAGACCTGAAAAAAATCATGACCCGGCGCGAAGAACTGTACGCGGATATGAACGACACGCCGGCGACGTATACCGATTTCAAAAAGGCCCTGGAGGCCGATTCTACGAAAAAACCATGATCAGGGGAGCGGTTTTAGGATTGTTGATAGCGCTGTCGTGGGCCGGCTATCAGGCCGATCAGAAGCAGCAGCGGGTGGCTTATCAGGCGGTAGCCCGTGCTGCCGCGCCGAAGGATTCCGCGCTGGCCGTGCGGGCGGTGGTGACCTTCCTCAACTGGTATAAAAACCGCATCGATTCGGTGAGCCGGATTGCGCTGGTTGATCAAAAACCGGGAAAGGTTTATTCGGTGAATTTCAAAAACGGCGAAAAATACCTGGCCTGTCTCCGCAGCAGCCGCCTGTTGACGGATGCCTACCTGAACGAGTGGCGGGTGTATTTTCGGGAGCGGCAGCAGGGTTTTCAGCTGTCGCGCCAACGCGAAGGGACGCCCACCGGTTTTGAATACGATCTGGTATTGCTCAGTCAGGAAGCAAAGTCGGAGTTGGCGGAACTGAAAACGGTGAAAATCGATCAGGTAACGCTTCAGGAAGACCGCGCCCGGGTGGAACTCGACTTGCGGGACAGTTACGAATTCCGGCTGGTTCGCAAAAACGGGGTCTGGCTGATCAACGAAATTCTGAATCTGAGCGCCGAATAAGTGGCAGACCAGAACCGGATGCGTACCTTTGGCCTTCGTACGCGTCCTTTTACAAAACCGTAATGCCGGCCCGCCTGAGTCTAGTCATCGGAATCTTTTGCATCAGTGTTTTCCCGCTTTTGGTCAAAGTGACTCCGCTGTCCGGGATCAGTGATGCGTTCTACCGCATGAGCATTGCCGCCGTCCTGATCTGGCCGTACGTGGTGCTTCGTAAAAAATGGGACGCGGTTGCCTGGCGGTTCTGGAAACCGATCACCGTCTGCGGCATCTTTTTTGCGTCGGACATCGCCGTCTGGAACCTCTCCATCCAGTATTCGTCGGCAACGCAGGCCAGTCTGCTCACCAACCTGTCGCCGATCTGGGTGGGCATCGGCGCGTTTCTGTTTTCCACCGAAAAACCGACGAAATTCTTCTGGCTGGGCGCTTTCATCGCTTTTGGTGGAATGGTGCTGTTGATGGGAATCGAAACCGTGGTCAACCTGCGGTTCGACAAAAGTTTCTTTCTGGCGGTGCTGTCGGGTCTGTTCTACGCCGGTTACATCGTAGGCAGCCGGACGGTTTTAAAAAAGCTCCCGATTCTGCTGTTCATGGTGTGCAGCATGACCGTTTCCAGCCTGTACCTGCTGGCCGTTTGCCTGCTGCTGGGCGAACCGTTGTGGGGTTTTGCGCCCCCGGTCTGGGGCTCCCTGGTGATCCAGAAGCTGGTCTGCCAGCTTCTGGGCTGGTTTTCGGTCAGCCACGCGCTGCAACGCATCGACGCCCAACGGGTTTCGCTGAGCTTGCTGAGTCAGGCCCTGGTGACCGGTTTGCTGGCCTGGTTGCTCATCGACGAACAAATCACCGTCCAGATGGTGCTGGGGGGCGTCATCATTCTCTTGGGCATTGCCATCACGTTCCGCCGACCGGCGGGCGGCTCCGTTTAGCCCGTCACCTGGCGCACCATCGCTTCCAGCTTCTGGAGCGGCAGAACGCCCGATTGCCGCCAGACGATTTTACCTTTGTGGAACAGAATCATCGTCGGTACGCTCTGGATCTGGTAGGTGCCGGACGCCCAGCGGCTTTTGTCGACATCGACCTTGATGATGCGGAGTTTGTCGCCGGTTCGTTCGGCGAGTTGCTTCAGCGTGGGAGCCAGCACTTTACAGGGCCCGCACCAGTCGGCGTAAAAATCGACCAGTACGGGCTTGTCACCCCGGATGATGTCGTGGAAAGACTCGGTTTTTGTCTCGTTTGTTGCGTTGTTCATGGCAAAGGCCGGGCCGTTAGCATACCCGTAAATCCATAACAACGCAACAGGTCCGGAAGTTTTCCGGGGCCAATCGGAGGGGTTTACTGGCCCGCTTGCGCCGTCAGCCGGTTCAGGTTGGTGAGCGCCGTGACGTGGATGATCCTCCATTTGCCGTCAATCTTTTCCACCACGCGCGATTCCTTCGAGTCGGTTTTGCCGTGGCTGTCCAACAGGGTCTGGTCGTACCAGACAAAAGCCATGTTACCGTTCTGATGAATCGTATAATTGGAGTTTTTTATCGTTACCTTGTCGCCGGGCCGCCCGGCTTTGAACTGGTTTCGAAACTGCTTCTCCATATTAGTCCATCCTTTAATCAGCGTAAAATCACCACCGTACAGATTGGCCGCAAAGGAAATGTACGGGGTATGAGCCCAGCAATCCGCCCACTTGGCCTTGTCCCGTTTAAAGAAACCCACCGTTTCGTTGTAGAGCACATTTTTGATGGCCGTCTGATCATCCTGCCCCCAGCCGGGGAGAATGGGGCCAACCAGCACGACGCATAAAATCAAAAGCTTTTTCATGATCGTATCGGGGAATGGTGTACCCTGAAGATACGGACAATTATTGTAGTAATCAAATAATATTTTGTATTTTATCTGTTCGATTGGCGGAACTAAACGCTTCTCCGTACTTTCGAGCGCTATGTCAAACGAAACCGCAGCCAACCGGGCGGCCATGCCCACGGCGACCAATCCGATTCTGGAACGAAGAACCGTTGCGAACAGCAACCGCAATTTGCTGAAACACCTGAAACCGGGCCTTTCGGTGCTGGATGTGGGGTGTGGATCGGGCGCCATCACGCGCGGCATTGCCGAGCAGGTGGGGCCACAGGGACGGGTGCTGGGCATCGATCCCGGCGAAACCCTGATTGCGCAGGCCCGGCAGCAGGCCGATGCGCTTCCGCAACTCGAATTTCAGCAGGCGGATGTCTACCGCTTCGCGACCGACGAGCGGTTTGATCTGGTCACCTGCGCCCGCGTGCTGCAGTGGCTGAACCGGCCGGAAGAAGCCTTGCTGCGGATGAAGGAACTGGTCAAACCGGGCGGTTATCTGGCCATTCTCGACTACAATCACGAAAAAGTAGAGTGGACGCCCGCACCGCCCGCGAGCATGCGGAAATTCTACGACGCCTTTCTGACCTGGCGCCGGGAAGCCGGTTTTGATAACGCCATCGCCGATCATCTGGCCGGACTCATGCAGCGCAACGGCCTGGAAGATGTGACGGTGGAACCGCAGGTTGAGATCTGCCGGAAGGGCGAACCGGGTTTTGCGACCGCCAGCCGGATCTGGGCGGAGGTAGCCGAACTCCGGGGGCCGCAGCTGGTTAACGACGGGTACATCTCGGAGGAGGACCGCATCCGGGCGATCGAAGACTATGATCAGTGGATTGCCACCACCGGCGAATCCATGCAATTGTATCTGCTGGCCGTAGAGGGGAAGGTGTGAAGTGTACGGTAACCGGTTTTCGGTATCCGGTTTACAGTGGGCCGTCGCGGTAACTGATCGGGACCGGGCAGCCGGAGCCGCGCAAATCCCGATCAGTCCACCATAAACTGAAAACCGGATACCGAAACCCCAAAACTTACTTGGCCGATTTTACGGTTACTTCAAAAGCCAACGGCGTGTAAGGCGGCACGACGTAATATTGTTTGTTCTGGTCGTAACTGCCCTGGGAGCCGTACCCAATGGCGGAAGGAAACACCAGCCACGCCTTGTCGCCCACATTCAGGGAAACAACACCGCGATCGAAACCGGCTATGTATTGCCCGGAGCCGGTTTTGAACGTTAACGAATCACTCTTGTCAAACGGCGTGGGCGCCCGGAACGTGGTACCGCTGTAGGCAACCGTTACGGTTTGTCCCGAAACAACTTTCGGGCCGGTTCCTTTGCTGATGGGGTAGACCCGGATTTTATTGGTGTCACCCGCTACTTCCGAATTTACCAGCGTCGGCGTGCCCAGTTTCTTGATCGTTGCGTAATCCTCAATCTGCTGCGCTTCCGAACGTGAGCGGATGAGTTTCACATCGAAGATAACGGGAACGTAGGTCGGCATCTTTTTGCCACGGTCGTCACCTCCGAAACCGATGTTCGACGGAATGAAAAACTGCCCCCGCTGGCCTTCTTTCATCAAAGTAAAACCTTCTTCCAAACCGGCAATGACAACACCGGGCAGAAAGGGAATGTAAGCGGATTTGGTTTTGTTGGCGCTATCGACCAGAATAGCCTTATTGGCATCGATATACGAGAGCGTGTAGGTAAATTCCAGTTCTTCGCCCGCCTTGGGGGTTTTAGCGGTTGCGGCCACCTGAGCGGGCGAAATGATGTGGTACAACCCCGAAGCGGTGGCGGTTACCTGGCCTTGTAATTGATTGGCGTTGAGGTAATCTTTAATCTGCTGGTCGTTCTGGGCGGCTTTGCCGGCGCTCTCGTCGTTGAAATTATTCATACAAGAGGACAGGCTCACCACCAGAAACAACGCAATAAGGAAACTGAACTGTTTAGACTTCATACGCGCGATAAAAAGAATGTACGGATTGATAAAGTAGTAACTAAATCAATGACCCCGGCGTTCGCGAAAGCGTTGCAATCCGTCCGAAAATTACGGCACTAAACGGCCTTCGCCTTCCGGTAATACCCAAAATTTTTCGGCGAGCTGCGGCTTGTTTTTGAGCGCTTTCCGCAATTCGTCAACCGGTTCGGTTTCGCCATCGTCGGCCAGCGGAAACGTGCCGTAATGAATCGCAACGGATTGCTGCGACCGGATATCTTCGTGAATCTGAACGGCTTCGGCGGGCGAACAGTGGATGGGCGACATAAACCACGAGGGCCGAAACGCCCCGATCGGAATCAGCGAAAGCCGCATGGGGCCGTATTGTTCTCCAATGGTTTTGAAAAAGGAACCGTAGCCCGTATCCCCGACAAAGTACAATTTTCCGGCAACCCGGCTATCCACAATAAAACCGCACCAAAGCGTGGCATCGCGGTCGAACATGCCGCGTCCGGAAAAGTGCTGCGCCGGAACGCAGCGGATGGTGGTGTGGTCGTTGTAGGCCAGCGATCCGTGCCAGTCCATTTCGGTCACGTTTTGGCAGCCCTGCTCTTCCAGAAACACCTTGACGCCCAGCGGACAATAGACCCGCGGCTGGTCGCGCTGGCAGATTTTCTGCACGGTGGCAATGTCGAGGTGATCCCAGTGGTTATGACTGAGCAGCAGAATGTCGATCTTCGGCAGATCGTCAAAGCGGATGCCGGGCGGGCGGTTTCGCTCCGGTCCAATCCACTGATAAGGGCTGGTGCGGTCGTACCAAACCGGGTCGGTTACCACGTTTAACCCGTCAAACTGGAGCAGAACCGTTGAGTGATTGACAAACGTGACCCGCACCTGCGCACTGTCGATGCGCCCGGGGGGCGGTGGTCCGGGCGGAATCGCGTGAAAAGGCGGCCACGGTTTTTTGTCCCGACCCGAGAGCATCCACTTCAAGGCCTCTCCGAATCCCCGGGCTGCGGCCCCGTTGTAGTTATGAAATTGCTTGCCGTCGAAATGATCGGTCACCGGCCCCTGGTAAGCCGGGGCCGAAATCAGATACCCGAGCGTCAGGATAACGACAGTCGCCACCACGATGACGATCAAAAGACCCAGAAGAAGTTTCGGGAGCATACGACCTGATTACAGCAGTACCTTGTCAATTTTATGGACCACACCGTTGGTGGCCGTTAGGTTGGCGCTGGTCACCGTAGCCGGGGTGGTGATGCCGGTGCTTTTCACCGTAACCGGACTGCCCGCGTTGATGGCCAGTTTTGCCTTGCTGTAGGCCGTCACATCGCCGGTCGTCAGGTTGTTGGCGTAAAACCGCCCCGCCACCACGTGGTTCGACAGAATCGTGGCCAGCGTGGCCGCCGGTACCTTATTAATCGTATCGGGTGTGCTGAGTTTCAGAGCCCGGAAGGCATTGTTCGTGGGGGCAAACGTGGTGTAGGGCTCCGTCCCGGACAGGATGATGGCCAGCATGGGACTGGCCGCTGCCACGCGCAACGCCACGGTTCCGAGCAGCGACAGGCTGGTGTCGGCCGCAACGACGCCCACTAGTGTCCCTCCTCCGCCACCACCCGAGGGCGGGGGTAACAGAATGCGGTCAATGACGTGAATAATGCCGTTGGCAGCCGGCACGTCGGGCGTGATTACCTTCGCACCGTTGATAAAAAGACCGGCCGGACCGTTGGAGACGTAGGCTACGATGGCCTGATTATTAATGCTCAAGGACGTCTGAACGGGTTTGTTGGTTTCCATCGGAAAACCGGACGAAGCAACGGCCGCTTTCAGGACGTGGTATTGCAGAATGGCCGTCAACTGCGGCTGCGTGAGCGTGGCCAGGGCCGTGGCATCCGCAATGCCGGAAGCGCGAAAAGCCGCATCGTTGGGGGCAAAAACCGTCAGATTCGGATTTTTGAAGGCATCGAACTGACCCGCCTGCCGGATGGCCGCTTCCAGAATGGTGAAATCGCTGTTTTCAACGATGTAGTCGGCTGCGGTTTTTGGCTGCGCGGACGCATCATCGTCTTCTTTGTCACAACTCGTTGTGAAGGCTAACAGAAACGCCAAAACCGGCAGGGTCAGGGCGCGGAATCGGAAGGCGCGGACGTACGTTGTTTTCATGTAAAAGCAATCAAGGATTGAAGATTAAGTGGCTCAATTCATGCGGACAGAAGTTCCGGCTTGCTATCTTTATGCCGGTACTTTTCAAAACGAACCGGTATTGCGTTTATTGAATGGAACAAACCGGCACCAACTACTTTACAAAACTATTAAATCCTTTGTTAAACTTACTTTTTTGATAACCCATGAAAGAAAAATTGCTCGTATTGGCTCTCCTGCTTGTGGTGGCCGTTGGCTTTATGGCACCGACGAAAAAAGTCAAACTTTTCAACGGAAAAGACTTGACGGGCTGGAAAATCTACGGAACGGAGAAGTGGTATGTTGAGAACGGCGAACTGGTCTGTGAAAGCGGCCCGGACAAAGGATACGGGTATTTAGCCACCGACAAGCCTTACAAGAATTTTGACCTTTCGGTGGAATTCAAGCAGGAAGCCAACGGCAACAGCGGAGTCTTTATCCGTTCGACGGTCGAAGGCACGAAAGTAAGCGGCTGGCAGGTCGAAGTGGCCCCCCCGAACCACGATACGGGCGGTATTTACGAATCCTACGGCCGGGGTTGGCTGATCCAGATTCCGGACGAAAAAGAAACCATTCTGAAACCGGAGCAGTGGAACAAACTGCGCATACGGGCCGAGGGCGACCGCGTGCAGACCTGGCTCAACGGAAAGGAAATGGTCGACCTGAAAGACGAAAAAATCGGCAAAGGCGAAGGCGGAGTGGCGCTGCAAATCCACGACGGGGGCGGCATCAAGGTGCGCTGGAAAAACCTGGTCCTGCAAACGCTGTAAGCGAATGATGAATGAGGAGTGATGAACGATGAGTTGCATTAGCCATTCATCGTTCATCACTCCTCATTCATCATTCATTTCCTCGGACAACGGCTTCGTAGAAGTGATTCAGGAGTAAGGCCCGCAGATTCATGACGGGCTTTCCGTACGTCTTGGAATCGTCCGGATAGACCCGGTTGGTCAGGCAGATGTACACCAGGTTGTACTTCGGATCGACCCAGACGTAGGTTCCCGTGTAACCGGAATGGCCGTACGCCTGATCGGAAGCATACGCCTTCGTCACTTCGCCAGAGAGCCTGGTCCGGTCAAAACCGTAGCCCCGGCCGCTTCCTTCCGATTGCCGGGCCGTAAACAGGTCCACCGTGGCCGGTTTGAAGAACATCTGCCCGCCGTACGTACCTTTGTTCAGATAAAGCTGGTAAAGAATCGCCAGGTCGTTGGCGTTCCCAAACAGACCGGCATGCCCTTCGACCCCCCCGGCCATCGCGGCCCCCGGATCGTTGACGTAACCCTGCACCCGCATGTTCCGAAACCAGTTGTCGTTGTCGGTGGTGGGCGCGATGCGCGAACGCGAAAACCGGGTTCGGGGCAGAAAACCGGTGGCCTGCATCCCCAGCGGGCGGTAAAATTCATTCAGCACAAACTCATTCAGCTTCTGGTGGGAAACCGTTTCGACGACTTCCTTCAGCATGTACATGCTCACGTCGCTGTACACGTATTTGCCGCGCGTCGTGACCGGCGACCGCAGCGTGACGGGCCACATCACCTCCTCAAAATAACGGGCCCGCAGAAAATAGCGGTCGGCCACGGGGGTCGGAAATGCCGCCGACGAGTCGGCACTCAGGTCCAACGGGCGCAGTTGTTCGTAAAATTTGATGTAGGGCGTGTAGCCCGCTTCGTGCAGCAGCGCTTCCCGAATGGTGATCGTGGCTTTGTCCGGAATCCGCCGGGTCTGGGCAACATACGTACTGATGGGATCGGTCAGCCGCAGGCGGTTTTGGTCCAGCAGGCGCATGATGGCCGGGGTGGTGGCGCTCACTTTGGTGATCGAAGCCAGGTCGAAAATGTCGTCCGGTTTCGTCCTTTCCGGTTCCGAGTAGGTGTGATGTCCGTACGCTTTGTGGAAAACCACCTGCCCGTCTTTGGCCAGCAGCACCACGGCTCCGGGGGTTACATGCTGCGCGATGGCCACCTGAACCAGCGAGTCGATGGCAGTCAGCCGGGGGCTGGCGATGGAAACCGCTTCGGGCAGGGAGTAGCCCAGCCGGGTTTTGACCGTCGCGTAGCCGCTGCCCTTCTGATAAACCGGACTAAAGGCGGTTTCCAGGCGGTGCGTAGCGGCCATTCCACCAAAAACCAGCTGAGCTGCGGCCGAGGCTCCCTCGGCGGTGTTGGTGGGGTACCAGATGAGGGGGGCCGGCACGGCATCAAACCGGGCCAGGTTTTTTCCAGTTCCGCTCAGGACCACCACCACCGGATGGGTGGCTTGCAGTTGCGTGATGAACGAGAACAGATGGGGGCTCAAGGCGAACGAATCCGAAACCGTGATCAGCACCAGGGTGTAGAGTTTGAGGTGATCCCGCAGCGCCAGCCAGATCGAATCGGCGGAGGCCGGGGCGATGGAAAAACCGGTAATCGGGGCGTATTTGGCGGCCAGGCTGTCGAAAACCGCCCGATGCCCGAAGCCGCAGTGAACGCTGGCAATGCGGGCCGCCGGTAGGTTTTTAACCGGGATCAGGCCGGACGAATTGTTGAGCAGGGTGACGTGCTTTACGGCCTCTCTCCAAGCCAGCAGGCGGTTTTGTGGGGCAGACTGCGGTTGCGCGGTGGCGATTCGTCCACCGAGGAAGATCAAAAAAATCAGCAAGCTATTTTTCATACGGGGCGCCAGTGAATGCCCAAATAGTATTTTCAAAAATAAGAACCTCCAGCTACGGCAAAACCGGGCGGGTGCCTTTCCAGCTCAGTTTTTCGTTGGACAATAGCCAGGTGCGGCCTTTGTCGTTGTTGCCCTGGTAAAATAAATACGTTTTTCGGTTACCGTCTTCAAAAATATGCGGATGCCCCGATTCGCTGGCGTTCCAGCTGCCCGGAGCGCCGTTTTTCAGAAACGGTTCCGACTGCATCCGTTCCCAGTGCAGCCCGTCTTTGCTGTGGGCAATGCCAATCTGTTGCGGCCAGTTGTTGTAGGCTCCGGCGTAAAACATCACCAGTTCGCCGTTTCGTTCGATCACCGAAGCGCCTTCGATGCACTCGCCTTCCCAGGGGAGCTCCGGTTTCAGAATCGGCCCGTCGGTGGACAGTTGTTGCCATTCGTCGCGGTTGAAGGCGGTTTTCAAGGGCGTGACGGCTACGCCCAGAAGCTGGTATTTGTAGGCCGGATCGCGGGTGGCGAAATACAGAAAATACTGATTTTTAAACCGGTACACTTCGGCGTCGATGGCCCGGCCGCAGTTCCACGAACCCGTCGGGCGGAAAACCGGGTTGGTGGCGTTGCGCGTAAAATGAAGGCCGTCGTCCGACCACGCGTGGCAGATGGCGTCCTTCGGTCCGCCCCCGTACGTCTGGTAAAACAGGTGCACTTTCCCGTCTTTCAGCAACGCCCCCGGCGCGCAGATGCCCGCTTTTTCGTAGTCGGCAGCGGGCGGAATTTCGGCAATTTTCCGCCAGTCGATCAGGTTGCGGCTTTCGGCCACCCCAATGCCCCAGCCGTGCTTGACGCCACTGGAGTCGGTGTAGGCCGGTACGGAAAAATACATCAGGTAACGCCCTTTGAATTTAACGACGTGGGGATCTTTCGCATACGGGCGACCCAACCGTTCCCGGTCGCCGTACAGCATCTTGCCGGGCTCTTTTTCGTTAACGAAATTCGGGCGCAGCCAGCCGCTGCTCAGGGTCAAAAGCAGAATCAGGACGACCGGGCCCGTAAAAGGGGAATGTTTCATGGCAGCGTTCAGCGGTTTCGCCAAAGTAACGGACAATTTCGGATTTTGGAATTACTTCTCCTGCAGAACCAGGCCACCGTACCCGCGTTTTTCAACCAGGAGACCGGTACGGACAGCGGCTGGTGGATCGGGTGCTGTCTGACGGGGAGGGCGGTTTTTTGAAAGGCGCCGTTATTTGTTTTGGTCAGCGTTGTTTGCGAATGGCTATTTTTCCGTCGAATATCTGCTGCCACTGCCAGCTGGTTTGGCCTTTTTCGCGCGTCAGAAGAACGAAGGGCTCATTCGGTTTCACCCGGTTTCCCGCGTAAAAGGCCCCCGCCAGCGTGGACCGGTAGTAGACCTTCAGGGTACTGGCGTTGCCCGTTGCCCAGCACTCCAGGCGGTAGGACGTTTGAATTCCCTCAGCCTGAATTTCGCACAGATTCATGCCGCGGTACTGGTCCCGGACCTGAATGGTGTAGGTTACGCCCTCCGGATGCTCGCCCGACCATTTGCCGAGCCAACTGTCCGTTTGCCGAAAACTAAAAAGGACGGAAACCGTAACCCATAAACCCAGTAAAGCCGATCGTTTGTGCATAGCCGCCAGGAAAGGTAAATGAACTGCTCACCCTTCCATTGACTACCGAACGGGGTAATTTGTTTTGGTTTTTCGGCACCGGCAGGGTTTCGTGCGCCAGGGCCGTTCTGGAACCATCCCAAAACAAAACCGGATGGCACCGGGTTATTTTTCACAGGAATGAGTTCGCTAAGCACTTATAACCGAGAACCGTAAGCCTGCATTAACTCCGAAAATCATGACCGAGAACGGCAGTCAAGCAACGACCCACCAGCCCAAAAACCGGGGGGCTATCTCCGAAGCAAAGGACGGGGTAAAAACCGGTTATTTTGCGGTCAATGGCCTGAACCTCTACTACGAAATCCACGGCAGCGGCCAGCCGCTGGTGCTGCTGCACGGGGGCGTCTGCAACATTGAGATTACCTTCGGGGCCGTGCTTCCGACCCTGGCCCGATCGTGGCAGGTGATTGCCATCGAACAACAGGGGCACGGGCACACGGCGGACATCGACCGCCCGATGAGCTTTCCGCAAATGGCCGACGATACGGCGGCTCTCCTGCGCCATCTCGGCATTGACAGGCGGATTTTTTCGGACACAGTGACGGCGGGAATGTGGGCCTGGGCGTGGCCATCCGGCATCCCGAACGGGTGCGGAAGCTGGTGGTTGTCGGCACCAATTACAACAACGAGGGGCTGGCACCCGAGGTGCTGGAAAGTTTTAAAACCGTCAACCCCGACGATCCTGATTTCCGGCGGTTGAAAGCGTCGTACGAGAAGGTCGCTCCCAGACCGGAGGACTGGCCCCGGATGGTCAAAAAAGTTTTTGAAATGGCGCTGGCTTTTCCGGGCTGGAAAGCCGCCGAACTGCAAGGCATCCAGGCCCACACCCTGACTATGATCGGGGATGCGGACGTGATTCGCCCCGAACACGCGGTTGAGCTGTTTCGCTTGATTCCGCAGTCAAAACTGGCCATCCTGCCCGGCTCCGATCACAGCCTGCCAATAAAACGGGCCGATTGGCTGGTGGACCAGCTGACGGATTTTTTGCAGGCTCCTGGGCCAGCCGCTTCCTGAGCCTGCTTCCGGGCTCTAGCCGGTTTTGGGGATTCGGCTGGTGAACGAGGGGCGCAAACGGAGACTTGTTCGTCCACCATACGACCCGGTTTTGGCAAAAAAACGCCGGTCGGTCGCTAAAAGGGCGGAAATGCTAACAAAACGCCGGCGCGGAGGCTGGTGGCAAAACATTCTGCTTCAGCAAATGGTCTACCTGCCATTCCATCATCCGTAAAACCGCCTTTGTGTATGCCGGTCACGCTTCCTGGGCCTCTGGTTCTGTCTGAGAGTCGCCCCCTGCGTTATGTTGTTTTCTTTTATCTGTACCTGATGCAGGGCATTCCGGCCGGTTTTTCGCTGACTGCGCTAGCCAATTATTTAACCGCCGAAGGGGTCAAACCGTCCGTCATCGGTTCGTTTGCGGCCGTGGTGGGACTGCCCTGGGCGTTTCAATGGGTTTGGGGGCCGCTGATTGACCGCTACCAAAAGTCACCCATGGGGCGCCGAAAACCCTGGGTGATTGGCGCGCAGCTGCTGGCGCTGCTGGCTTCCCTGGCCATGCTTTTCGTTCACAATCCCATCACAGAGCTGCCGACGCTGGTGGTCCTGTTTCTGGTCCACAGTATTTTTGCCGCTGTTCAGGATGCGAGTGTTGATGCCATGGCCATCACGGTTATTCCGCAGCACGAACGGGGCCGGGTGAACGCCTTCATGCGGGCGGGTTTTCTGGTCGGAACCGGGGTCGGCGCTGCGGTTTTTTCGCAGCTTTTGCGCGAACACGGTTTTTTCGACGCAGCCCTCACCCAAAGCCTCTGCCTGTTCACCCTGACCCTGCTGACGTTCTTTATCCGGGAGCGCCCCGACGACCGGTTTCTTCCTTTCCTGAAACGGCGAGGCCCCGACGGGGAAATTCCGTCGCTGCAAAACCGCCCGAATCCGACCTTTCGATGGTTGTTTACGGAATTGCGAAAAGGCATTTTCGCGACCCGAAACCTGCTGTTATTCGGCTCGGTAATAGCCGCCTACGTCAGCATAAGCTTGTTTTTGCGGTCCTACAATTATCACCTGATTCAACAACTGGGCTGGGCCGATACGTCGATTTCGCTGCTTACGGGCACGTTCGGGATGGTGGTTGCCGCCACCACCGCCCTTTTCGGGGGCTACCTGGCCGACCGGATCGGCCCACCGCGTATGTTGATTCTGGGGCTGGGGCTGGTGGCGACCTATCTACTGGTTTTCAATTCGCTGGAAGCGACCTGGACTGACCGCACCGTTGCCCAGACGGGATTGGTGGCCCTGTATTTCATGGACCCCGGCATCAGTGTCGCGGCCATTCCTCTGCTCATGTCCATTTGTCGGCCGGGGGTCGAAGGGTCGCAATTCACGACCTATATGGCGTTTGTCAATTTGTCGGACATTGCCGGATCGTACGTTGCCGGTCAGGCGTTGGCGTACGTCCAGGCTCCCACCATTGGCCTCGTAGCGGGCGGTCTAACCGGCCTGGCCATGATCGGAGTGATCCTGGTTTTACGGCGTTACCGGACGTTCCATTTCAAAGAAACCCAGCCCGGATTAAAACCGTAACCCTGCTGAATCAGGCGGCTCAGTCTGCGGCATCGCGATAAGACGCCGGATAAATATTTTACATACAAAGCATGAGTTTATAGATTTATATTACATACATTTGGAGAATTAATATAGCCTGAACAAAACCATGAAGGGAGCCAATCTGGGTGAATTTGAGGAACTGGTGCTGCTCACGATGGCGGCACTCGGCCGGGACGCCTACAGCGTTGCCATCTGTGACGAACTGGAGCGATTTACCGGCCGCTCGGCCAAGCTGGGGGTGGTTCATGCCGTGCTCTCGAGGCTGGAGGAAAAGGGTCTGGCAAAGAGCTACCTGGGCGAAGCCAGCGCCACCCGGGGCGGAAAACGCAAGCGGTTTTACGAAGTAAGTCAGGCCGGCAAAGTGGCCTTGATGCGCGCCAAAGAAATGCGTGATACAATCTGGCGCAATATACCCGGTTTTAACCTCGAAGGCTCTTTATGAAAAAACCGGAACGCGACGTTACGCCCCCGCAGTGGGCGACCGCTTTTCTGCACTGGTACTGCCGGCCCGGCCTGGCCGAAGATCTGGAGGGCGATCTTTATGAATTTTTCATTCGCAACGTCCGGCAAAAGGGCGCCCGGCGGGCCCGCTGGATTTACGTCATCGACGTTCTCAAGTTCCTGCGCCCCTATACCATTCGCAACATCCAATTCCTGACCTTTTTAGCCCAGTTTATCATGATCGGCAGCTACCTCAAAACGTCGAGACGCAACTTAGTCCGGAACAAATTATTTTCGTTCATCAACATCACCGGCCTCGCGGTGGGCATGTCGGTGGGACTGCTGGTGATTGCCCTTTTAAGTGACCTCCGCTCGTACGACGATTTTCACGAAAAGAAAAACCGGATTTACCGGGTCGTTACGCACCACCAGAGCGACGGCCGATCGGTGATGAAACTGGCTTCGACATCCGTTAAAGCCGGGCGGCAAGTTCGGGCGTCGATTCCGGGCGTGGAGGACGTGACGATCCTGCGGACCGGTTTTTCGGGCGACGCCCACATCGGACCGACCGCCTTCCCGCTCGAAGGCGTGTGGGCCGACCAGTCGTTTTTTACGGTTTTTACCTTTCCGCTCGTGGCCGGCGACCCCCGCACGGCCCTGAAAGAGCCCTATTCGCTGGTGCTCACCGAAGAAACCGCCCGGAAGCTGTTTGCCGACGCCGACCCGCTGGGCCAAACCGTCCGTTTCGACACGCTCGACTACCGGGTAACCGGCATTGCCCGGAACGTTCCCCCGCTTTCCCACCTCCGGTTCGACGCGCTGATTTCCTTCGCTACGGTGGACGCTACCTACGGAAAAACCCAGCCGGCATTCTACGACTGGGACAACATCTGGCAAAACTACGTGTACCTGACGTTGCCGGAAGGAAAAACCGCCCCGGGCCTGCAACCGGCTCTGGATCAATTCAGTGCGGAAGAGAACAAGGCCCTGGAAGGCCAGCAGGCAACGGTTTCGCTGCAACCGCTCAAGGCCATTGCGTTCGGAAAAGACTGGTCCAACAACATCGGCCCCACGGCGGACCCGCTCCTGCTGTGGGTGTTGGGCGGTTTGGCGTTCGTTGTCATTCTTTCGGCCTGTTTCAATTACACCAACCTGTCCATTGCCCGCTCGCTGCGCCGGTCGCGCGAGGTGGGAGTCCGCAAGGTCATCGGGGCCCGGCGCAGCCATATTCTGGGTCAGTTTATGGCCGAATCCGTGCTGATCGCCCTGCTGGCGCTGCTGATTTCCTTCGGTCTATTCCTGTTTTTACGGCGGGAATTTCTGGCGCTCTCGCCCGATATTTCCAGGCTGGTTACGCTCGACCTGTCGGTCCGGTCGGTGCTTTATTTTGTCGTGCTGGCCACGCTCACCGGTCTGGCCGCCGGTTTTTTGCCGGCCTTGTTTTTCTCGCGAATCAGCGCCGTATCGGTAATGAAAGACACCGGCGGAATGAAACTGTTCCGCCATATCGGACTGCGCAAAGCACTGATCGTCATCCAGTATACCCTTTCGCTGACCTTTATTGCCACGACCATCGTGGGGTATGGGCAGTACACCGGTTTTCTGAATTTTGACCTGGGCTTCACGACCGAAAATGTGCTCAACATCAAACTGCACGGCACGGATGCGTCGGTTCTGAAAAAGGAACTGGGCGAACTGCCCGAAGTAAAGGACATCGCGCAGTCGATGATGATCACCAGCCTGGGGAGCTTCTACGGTTTTCAGATGAAATACCAGCCGGGCGATTCGGCCCTGGTCTGGCAGAATAAAGTGGACGAACACTACCTGCCCGTCCACCAGCACCGCCTGCTGGCCGGAACGAACTTCACGCTGCGTCCGGAGCCGGGTCAGGAAAGTGAGATTATTGTCAATCAGCAGGTGCTGAAACGGTTCAACATTGCCGGTCAGGATGCCCGGAAAGCGCTGGGCCAGGTTGTAACCGTAGACGGGAAAAAGCTGACCATCATTGGGGTGTTGAAAGATTTTCATTACGGTACGATGGAGCACAAAATCGAACCCGTGATGCTCCGGTATTCCCGGCAGGAGCCCTGGGGGTATCTGAATCTCAAAATTGCTTCAAACGACCTCGGGGCCACGCTGGGGAAGATTGAACAGGTCTGGAAAAACGTGGATCCGGTACATCCCCTGAAAGCCCGTTTTTACGATGACCAGATCGAAGAAGCCTACCAGCAGTTTTCGGTGATGGTCAAGGTGATCGGCTTTGTTGCCGTTCTAGCCATCTGCATTGCATCGCTGGGCTTGTTCGGGATGGTGGTGTTCACGACCGAAACCAGACGGAAGGAGATCAGCATCCGCAAAGTGCTGGGTGCCAGCGAAACCGGGCTTATTTATTTTCTTTGCCGGGGGTTTCTGCTGCTCCTGGTGCTGGCGGCCGCCATCGCCCTGCCGGCAACGTACCTGTTCTTTGACCGGATTCTTCTGACGCAGTTTGCCTACCATCAGCCGATCGGGTGGACGGAACTATTCGGTGGCGCTTTCCTGGTCATGGTGCTGGCGCTGCTGATGATCAGTCTGCAAACCGCCAAAGCCGCCCGCAGCAATCCGGCCCGGGTGTTGAAAAGCGAGTGAGGTGCGGGGAAAGCCGAATTTTGTTCAGCGCTTTCGAACCGAAAAACGGTATCAGGGTTACAAACAAAAGGCGGGCCGGGTGATTACTCATTAAAAACCGTCTTTTCCTTGACCCGCTATGCGTGAAAAACAGATCATTCATCAGGACATCCAGGTAGCTACCCAGCATTTTGGCCAACCCGATCAGCCCGTCATTCTGCTCCTGGCCGGCGCGACGGTGTCCATGCTCTTCTGGGATGAAGAATTTTGCCAGCGTTTAGCCGATAAAGGCTTTTTCGTCATCCGCTACGATAACCGGGATGTGGGCCAATCAACGACCTATCCGCCCGGCACCACCCCCTACGACATCGTGGATCTGGTCGATGATGCAATCGCTATTTTAGACGGCTACCAGTGCACCAGCGCCCATTTTGTGGGCGTGTCGCTGGGCGGGCTGGTTGCCCAGATCGCGGCTTTAAAAGACCCGCAGCGCGTTGCATCCCTGACCCTCCTGGCAACGGGCCCCTGGGGTGATTCCGATCCGGATATTCCGGAAATGGACCAGCGGATCGTGACGTTTCAGGCCAGGGCCGAATCGGTGGATTGGACCGACGAAGAAGCGGTCGTTCGGTATATGGTGGAGGGGGCGGCCCTGATGAGCGGGCAAAAACCGTTTAACCGGAAACGGAGCGAAGACCAGATCCGGGCGGAGTTTCGGCGCGCCAACAACTACAGCAGCATGTTCAATCACGCAGCTCTGCAAGGCGGGGAAGCCTATTACGGGCGCATCCGGGCCATCCAACAGCCCACGCTGCTCATCCACGGAACCGACGACCTGATCTGGCCTTTTCAGCACACCCGGGTGCTGCTGCGGGACTTGAAAAATTCAACGCTCCTGCGGCTGGAAGGCACGGGGCACGAACTGCACGAAGCCGATTGGAATACGATCATTGACGCCATTGCCGATCACGTGTCAAACGCCATCAATCCAGGCGAAAAACCGTAAAAACCGGTTTTTGCCAGTCAACCGGCGGCATCGAAAACCGGGCAGAAATCGCTAACTGACCCACTTCATGAAACAGGCAAAAGCGGACCGTCCATCGTCGCAATCCTTTATCCGGATCGTCGGAGCGCGGGAGAACAACCTGAAAAATGTCTCGCTCGACATTCCGAAAAAAGTAATTACGGTTTTTACCGGCGTTTCGGGTTCGGGAAAATCGTCGCTGGTCTTCGATACGATTGCGGCCGAATCGCAGCGGCAACTCAACGAGACGTTCACAACCTTTGTCCGAAACCGCCTGCCCCACTACGGCCAGCCGGAAGCCGAACGGCTGGAAAATCTCTCGCCGGTTATTGTGGTGGACCAGAAGCGGCTGGGCGGCAATTCGCGCTCGACGGTCGGGACGATTACCGACCTCTATTCACTGCTGCGCCTGCTGTTTTCGCGCGTGGGCCAGCCGTCGGCGGGCGAGTCAACGGCGTATTCGTTCAACGACCCGCGCGGCATGTGTCCGGAATGTGGCGGCACCGGAACGACCACGACGCTCGACGTCAAAAAGCTGATTGACGAAACGAAATCGCTCAACGAAGGCGCGTTTCGCTTTCCTTCGTTTGCTCCGGGCACCTGGTACTGGAAATACTTCACCCGCTCGGGCTTTTTCGACAACAACAAGAAACTGAAGGACTACACGGCGGAAGAACGCCAGACCCTGCTCTACCGCGACGATACGCAGACGAAAGCAACCGACAGCAGCGGCAGGCGCAAAACCAAAGCCTATAACCCGCTGATGGCCCACAATGAGGGCGTGGCCGATGCCGCGTATGAAGGACTGGTTCCCAAATTTGAACGCATTTTTCTGAAGAAAGATGCCGCCCGAATGAAAGGCGAGCGGAAGGAAGCGTTCGAGCAGATCGTTACCCAAAAAGTGTGCCCGCTTTGCCGGGGCGCGCGGCTCAACCAGAAAGCGCTCGATTCCCGCATCCAAGGGAAAAACATTGCCGATTGCGCGGCCCTGCAGGCCGACACGCTGCTGGCATTCGTCAGCACCATCGAATCGAAATCGGCGGCCCCGGTGGTCAGCGCCGTGAGCGAACGACTCGCCCACCTGGTTTTCATTGGCCTGGGGTATTTGAGTCTGGACCGCGAAACCGCCACGCTTTCGGGGGGCGAATCGCAACGGGTCAAAATGGTGCGCCACCTGGGCAGCAGTCTGGTCGATATGCTGTACATTTTCGATGAACCCAGCGTGGGGCTGCACCCGCGCGACGTGTCGCGGCTGAATGACCTGATTATCGGTTTGCGCGACAAAGGCAACACGATTCTGGTGGTCGAACACGACCCGGACGTGATTGCCATTGCCGACCACGTCGTGGATGTCGGGCCGCTGGCCGGTGAAAAAGGCGGTGAAATTATGTACCAGGGCAAGCTGGAAAACCTGTCCCGCACCGACACGCTAACGGGGCGGTTTTTGCGGAAAAAGAACACGCTTAAAGCCACGTACCGGACGCCGACCGGTTTTTTGAGCGTTAAAGACGCCAGCCTGCACAACCTGAAGCGGGTCAGCGTCGCGATTCCGACCGGCGTGTTGACGGTGGTGACGGGCGTGGCCGGTTCGGGTAAAAGCAGTCTGATCAATGGCGTGCTGACCGAAACCTATCCCGACATCATTTCGATTGACCAGAAGGGCATTCACGGCTCACGGCGCTCCAACGCGGCCACGTTTACCGGGATGCTCGATTCCATTCGCCGGTTGTTTGCCGACGCCAACGGCGTCAAAGCGTCGCTGTTTAGCTTCAATTCCGAAGGGGCGTGTCCGGAATGCAACGGCCTGGGAGAAATTGATTTGGACCTGGCGTTTATGGATAGTGTGGTCACGACCTGCGAAGTCTGCAACGGGCGCCGGTTTACGGAACAGGTGCTGGTCTACCAGTTGCGCGGCAAATCGATCGACGAGGTTTTGCAAATGAGCGTCCGGCAGGCGCGGGATTTTTTCGCTGAAAAAGACCTTCGCCCGTCGCTCGACCGGCTGATCGAAGTGGGGTTGGAATACGTCACGCTCGGCCAGTCGCTTGACACGTTTTCCGGGGGCGAACGGCAGCGCCTGAAACTGGCCGTCGAACTGGAAAACGAAGGCCGGATTTACATTTTCGACGAACCCACCACCGGCCTGCACATGTCCGATGTGGACCGGCTTTTGAAGTTGTTGAACCGTATCGTCGACCGGGGCAGCACGGTTATCGTCATTGAACACAATCTGGAAGTCATCAGCCAGGCCGACTGGATCATTGACATGGGACCCGAAGCGGGCGATGCGGGCGGAAGGGTGATTTTTGAAGGAAAACCGGACGAGCTGATCCAAACCAAAACCTCCGCAACCGGCACCTACTTAAACCGCTACCTGGTGGATTGAAGAAGCCTTACCAGCTGGTCCAGCCGCCGTCCACGAACAGATTCTGACCCGTTACGTATGAAGCCGCATCGGAGAGCAGGAAAGCCACCGCTCCGGCCATTTCCGGCGATTGCCCAACGCGCCCCAACGGGGTTTTCTGCGCCAGCCGTTCCACAAACGCCGGTTCGTTTTGCTGCACGGCCGGGTTGGGAAACGGCCCCGGCGAAAGGCAGTTGCAGCGCACGCCCTGCCGCCCCCAGTGCACGGCCAGATACCGTGTCATCTGAATGATTCCGGCTTTGCCAACACCGTACTCAATCGGATTTTTGTTCATGGGTGATTCATACGCGGCCGGGTCGGGCGAAACCGATCCGTACATGCTGGAAAACAGAACCATACTGCCCCGCCCCAGCCGCGCCATTTCCTGCCCCACCTGACGCGTCAGTAAAAAGGTAGCGGTCAGCCCGCCGTGGTTGACTTCGTCAAAATCCTGCTCGGTCAGGTCTTCCATTTTTTTGCCGGTGGAGGCAAACGCCAGATTGACCAGGCCGTGCGGCACCCCCCGGTTTTTGATGTGTTCGGCGACAAATGCCGGAATGGCCGAACCCTGCCGGATGTCGAGCGTGGCCGGGCTCACCTGGGGGGCGAGTTGGGCGTCGTTGACAAAAACCGTCGCCCGGTTTTCCAGATCGGCGCAGAGGACGCGGGCTCCGGCGGCCGCCAGCAGCCGGACCGTGGCCTGACCCAGATAACCCGCCCCGCCGATGACCCAGATTTCTTTGCCGGTCAGCCCGAACGTGTCCGCAAACAGATCAGTCATTACGAATTCAGATAAACGGTTTTGCCGCCGTTGGCCAGACTTTCGTGGGCCGCCAGCAGCGTTCGGATGATAGTTTCGGTTTTGGCAAAGTCGAGTCGCGGCTGGTTTTCTTCCACCGACCGGATGAATTCGATCAGGTTGTCGCGGAACATCCCGAACCAGTTTTTGACTTCAATCAGCCGCCAGCCGTCTTTGCCAAACAGCGAAATCTGGAACGTCAGCGCAATGTCCATAAACAAATGCACCGTGGCCTGAAAACCGCCGGCAAATTCGAGGTACACCACATCCCCGCCCTCACGCCCGACGTGCCGGACCGAAACCGGCGTCGGATCGCCCAGCACCATGAACAAGCCTTCGAGCATATGAACCCCATACCGAATCCAGTCTTTCTTGCCCACCGCCGTCGCCAGCTGCAACGGGCCCAGCGCCCCGAATTCATTCTTGACCGCCCGCAGCTCCGTCGCGTAGCGCATCGACGAACAGGACATGATGAACTTGCCGCGGGCGACCTGCTCCGCGAAATACGCCAGGTCTTCCAGGCTGCCGGCCAGCGGTTTGTCGATAAACAGCGGCACGCCCGCGTCGATGAACGGTCTGGCCATTTCAGCGTGGTTTTCCGGGTCGTCACGGCCCAGAATAACCGCATCAACCTGCCCGATCAGATCCGTCATTTCATCCACTACGTGATCCACCCGAACGGCTTTGGCGATGCTCTCCGAAATGGCCCGGTCCTGCGCCCAGACGTGCGTCACCCGCGCGCCCGGAATCCCCAGCAGATCGCGGTTGGCCGTCAGGTACGCCGACACGCCGGGATACCCCACCCGGTTAATTTCGTCGGCATCAAAAAAACCGTTGATGAGGGCCGACCAGGAGTAGGGGTGGGCGTTGCCCGCACTCATGCCAATGATTCCTAATTTTACCACAGTTTTATCGGTTGTATGCATACCCCGGCGGGGTCGTTTCGAACGGTAATCTACTCCTTTTTCGCTTTGATTTTCAGGATGGCGTACGCGGCTCCGGCGCGGAGGTCGGCATTTTCGTGCTTCAGGAAGGGGACTAAAACCGGAACATCGGTCGCCGTGCCTTTTTCGGCCAGCGCGGCCGCCAGTTCCAGCTGATCCCCAACGACCGCCGAATGTTGCGTGGCCAGCAGCTTGACCCGGAGCAACCGGTACGGTTCCGACCGGCTTGCCTCCGCCGGAGCCGTTACCAAAGCCGTGTGCACCAGATTGAGCTGAAGACCCGAGGACACCGGTTCGGCCAACGCGGCTTCGGCCAGTTGCTTCCATTCGGCGGCCGTCACCCCACCCAGTTTGCGGAGAATGAAAGCCCCGAGCTTCCGGGGGGCGGTTTCTTCCTGCCGGTTCAGGGCCAACTCCAGAAATTTCCGGCGGTTAACCGGGGCGGTTTTCGCGTCGGCCAAGGTGGCGCTCCAGAGCGTGTAAAGTGCTAAGGGGCGGTTTTCGCCCGCGATGGCTTTCCGGCTTGCTTCGGCAGCGACGGTGGCGGTGGAAATGCCGAGTTTGGCCAGCGTTTCGGCGGCATGGATGCGGTCCGGACCGTTGGGGTCTGCAAACGCGGCCACAATCCGGTCGGTCCAGGTTTTCTTTTCCGCCGGTGTCGCAGCGGCCTGGGCCAGCACCCGCCAGATGCCGATGCGGTAGGGCGACTGGGTCTCAAACTGACGCAATTCATTCCGGTAGACGTCCTGAACACCCGCCGGTTGACCGAGCCAGAGCAGGTATTCGGCGGCATGCACCTTGACCCATTCGCGCTCCGTTTGCAAAACCGTCCGCAATTCCTGGAGACACTGGTTTTGCAGCGCATCGGGGGCGGCCTGAGCCGCAGCGGAATGATGAGCTCCATCAATCATAAGCAGGGCAATAAAAAGTAAGGTTCGGACCTGTTTCATGCGGGCACAAGGGGTGAAAAAACCGAAGTCAGGTTTCGCGCTCCGGCCCGCGCGGGCGAGTCGCCGATGCGGTTTTTGTCACCATCGGCTTTAGTAAAGTTTGTCGAGCGGAACCTGCGCCAGGTAAATGGCCGATTTACCGTCGTGGGTCGAATAATACGAAATCCAGAGTTTGTTCTGGTGAATCACCATGCCCGGATAACTGGCGTCGCCACTGCTCGGAAACGGAATTGTTTTTGTAATCGTCCCGCTCCGATCCGCCAGAAATAGGGCCATTTTGTTCGGCGAGGCATAATTGCGGGAGCCGATGACCAGCTTCTGATCGTTCAGAAACAGAAAGTTGGGACCGCCCAGCCGGATGTCCATCTTGTGGTACGTCCAGTCGGTATACGGGGCCGGACTCTCCGCCATGACACCCATCTGGTCTTCGGATTCGCGCCGGATCAGGACGGACATCCTGCCGGTTTTGGCGAAGCGAATGGTCGATTCGTTGGGCTTGCCGCTCACGGCCAGATCCGAAACTTTGTCGTACCGAATCCCGTCTTTGGTTTTCAACAGGTAAATCACCCAGTTGTCGTCGGTTACCACCTGATAGTCGATGGCGTAACCGATGCCGTTGTGCCAGGTGGTGCGCCAGATCCAGTCTTTGGAAGGCGAAATGGCCGGGTCCAGCGTGGACTTCTGGGGTGCTGTGAAATTCGCGCCTTTTTTGTCGGAAAACGAAACCATCGGCGCAATTCGCTGCACTTTGTTTTTGTTATTGACCGAGGCAAAAACCGCTCCGGCCATCGTCACCATCAGCTTTTTGTCCGGCGTAATGGTCAGTTTCGGGTCGCGCAGGTCGATTTTCGGAATGGCCAGCAGTGCGACACTTTCCCAGGCTTTTCCGTCGCTGGATTTCAGCACGCGCACCTTGCCGCTGTTGGTCGTATCGACGTGCGAAAAGCCTTCCCGGAAGGTGCAGTAGAACGCATTGTTGAACCGCACCAGATCCGTAAACGCGCTGTGGGGTGGCTGGTCCCAGATTTTGGTGACGCTCACATAATCCGGAAACGGGCCGTCCTGCGCGAGCGTCAGGCGCGTACAGCAAAAAAGCAGGGCGAGGAATAGCGGTATTTTTTTCATCGGAATGGGTTAGGCTTCAGCTTTTAGATTCGGGTGTGATTTAAGCCAGAACAAAATGGCCGCGCAGAGCAGCAGCAACACGGCCGCAACCTGGAATAATTGATTGAAACTCACCTGCGCGTCGCGCAATGCCCCGCCCGCGTACAGCCCAAAACCGCCCACGATGCAACTGCCCAGGTTCAGGATGCCGTAGCCCGTGGCCCGGTAGCGCTCGTCGGCAATCAGGCACAAAATCGGCATCATGTTCGTGTCGCTGAACACCCGCGTGAAGGCGTAAAAAATGAAGCCGATGATGGCAACGGGCAAAACCGTGGTGGTGCTGGCCAGGAAGATGGCCGGGGCGGCAATGCAGAGCGCGATGGCCGGGACCAGAATCCGGCCCCGCGGGTTGTGGCGGCTCAGGCGGTCGGTGAGGGCTCCGCCGGTCAGCACGCCCACCAGCGCAGCGGTGTGGAAATAACCGGTGGCGTAAAGGCCGGCCTGCGACTGGGGCAGGTTAAACTGCTCCTGGTAAAACGTGGGCAACCAACCCACGATCAGCCAGCCCACCACGCCCAGCAAGGCCCAGAACAGCAGCAGCAGACTGAACGCCGGTTTGCTGAACAGCGTCCGGACCGCTTCGCCAAACCGGACGGTTTCGGCGGTTTTCGTCACCACGGTTTCGGTTTCCGCCGGTTTGGGGGCGTCGCGCAGAAAGAAAACGAGCACCGTAGCGTAGCCGATACCAACCAGCCCGAAAACGCTGAAAGCCGCGCTCCAGTCCCGGTTTTCGGCAATCATACCCCCCAGAAAACCCAGACTCTGCCCCACCATCACCCCGGCAATGTGAATGCCCGTCGCCAGCGAGCGGGTTCGGCCTTTGTGGTAATCCACGATCAGGGCCATAGCCGCCGGAATGTAGCAGGCTTCGCTGATGCCCATCAGCGCCCGCGTGGCCAGCAATTCCTCGAAAGTGGTGGCGTGGGCCGTCAGCCAGGTAACGAGCGACCAGACGAACAAACTGCCGATGATAACCCGGCTGCGGTTAAACCGGTCGGCCAGAAAACCGGCGTAGGGACTCAGCAACCCGTAAATCCAGAGAAAAACCGCCGTCAGCAAACCAAACTGGGCGTCGGTCATCGGAATGGCCGCCTTGATCGAATCGCGCATGGTCGTGATCATGATCCGATCGAGGTAATTGAGGCAGCCCACCACGCAGAGCAGCGCCACCACCAGCCAGGCCCGGGCCGGAACAGCGGAAACTTTCGGGGTACTGGCGAGCGTTTCGGTTTTCATAGCGAGTCAGCGGGCGGTCAGAAATTCCTTAGTTCAGTTCCAGAATCGATCCGGCAATGTGGCGGGTGCCGTTGTCCAGGTTGTAATAATACACCACCAGCACCCGTTTTTTGTCGAGTTGTACCGACCACGGATAACCGATGTCGCCGTTGCCGCCGTCTTCCCGCAGCACCATTTCGGGGGCGGTTTTATAATCGGTACACTCCGCGTTAAGGATGCGGGCGCGGATGCCAAACGGTTTATGCCGGTAGCCGTAGACCAGCAAAACCCGGTTGTCGGCCAGCCGCGTGGCCTGCATCGGATGACCCTGAAAACCCATCGATTCCCATTTGAAACTCTTGCCGCCGTCGGTCGAGCGGGCTATACACGCCTGATCGTCCAGGTTGGCCGTGCGCAGAAAACCGATGATATCGCCTTTGGGCGTTTCGTAGGCCGAGGCCTCGTTGAACGATACTTTGTCGTCGGTAGCCACCACACTTTCGTATTTCCAGGTTAGCCCTTTGTCGTCCGACACAATCAGGTGGTTGGAGGTTTTTTTGTTGGGTGCATTGGCATCGCTGGAAGCCACGACCCAGTAAATCCGGCCCTTTTTTCCTTCGTACAACGCCCCCCGGTTGTAGGCCGGAAGGGGCACTCCGCCGAGGGGGCTCAGGTTGATTTCGGGCGCAATGTGCGTGGGGTAAATCGGCCCCTGCCAGTTTTTGCCGCCGTCCGTCGAACGCACCAGATAACCACCCAGAAAAACGGCCCCAGACGTTTCAAAATACGGTTTTTTCAGATTCGCCATGCCGTCGGGACGGAGGAACGCCCAGCCGTAGCTGGCGCACAGAATATCGCCGTTTTTCAGTTGCAGCAAACACGGGTCCTGCGAGCCGCCGAAGGCATGCGAATAAATCAGTTCCGGTTCTTTCGTCCAGGTTTCGCCATCCTTCGAGCGCAGGCCCACCAGGTAACTATTCGGATCGACGTGGTTCGTTCCTTTTTCGCTGAACCCTCTGCGCTCCGGAGCGCGCCGAAACGCCACCAGGTATTCGCCATTGGGTTTTTTGATGATCGACGGAAACGTGGCATAAAACCGCTCGTCCTGGTAAATCACGAAATCTTTGACCTTCCGGGCCGGAGCCTCGTCAGTCAGGGGGGCCGGGGCGTTGTTCGCAACAAACGACGTCAGGCCGAGGGCCACCACGCTCGAAAGCAGCAAAAACGAACCGGCATTTTTCAGGGTAAGAATCATGGAATAGGATGTTTTTTGGTGACCAACGTTGCTTCAGTCGGTATTTTATTCGTTGCGATCTAGCGTATGCAAAATTAAGTTTTGTCGATTAGCGAACCTGCTACTTTTATTTCGATTTAATGTACTATTTTTCAATGTTCCCGGCAAGATCCCCGCCCGCCCGGGCGGTTTTTGAAGAATTGTACAGGTCTTACGGTTTGGCGAACAGGTTTTCCATTTGCCAGGCTTCCAGCGTTTTCAGGCTTGCGTTACTGCCGTGCGCCCGAATCGACACGCCCTGGCTATCCGCGCGGCCCGGATAAACGCGCACCGCCACGCACTGGCGGCCGTTTACAAACACTTCGACGATGCTCTTGTCAACAAAAATCCGCAGGTCGACCAGCTCGCCTTCCTTCAGGAGAACCGAAGCGGTTTCGGGCACCCGGGACCGCACCCCCGCCAGCGTCGAACCCGTGGAGTTGTCGATCGTAATGGCGCTGAGTTGCACGTTTTTGGCTTCGGACCGGTCCCAGAAACCGCCGTTTTTGTAAAATAAAATCCGGGTGTATTCTTCTTTTCCCGGCGACCGGAGCACGTTCAGTTCAATCGTGGGCGAATTTTTTGGGTCAATAAGGGCGTGCATTTCCAGCGCATTTCCGGAAACCGTCGGCAGCACAATTTCCTGATTGGCGGGCAGCGCCTGTTCAGCAACGCTTACTTTTTTCGACCGCAAAGACGCCAGGTCGCCGGTGGGTTCCTGACGGAGTTTCCCGGTTTCGTCCAGCGTCAACAGCCGGGGCAGCGTCATGATCCGACCCCAGGTTTTGTCGGTTTTGCCTTCGTTGCTGTTAAAAATGGCAATGATGCCGCCTTTTCCGTCGGGATAGGCCGAGGGCGCGTGCACGCCGTTGGGCAACATCGGCCCGTGGTTGAAATTACCGCCGTCGGTCACGATAAATTTGTCATTGACCTGATCGTAATCGCCCAGCATATACTTGCCGCCACTCATGTGGCTGAAATGCAGGAGAATATACTTCCCCTTGTCGCCGATCGGCCAGAAATACGGACAGGCGCCGTCGTCGCCGACCATCCCGTAACCGTCGTTTTCGATGAACGGGTGCAGGTACTGCCAGGTGGCCAGATCCGGCGAGCGGAACAGAAACAGCGCGCGAACCAGTTTGCCGCCCGGCCCCACCGGCCGTCGCCCGGCCAGCACGCTGTAGTAGTGGTCGCCCTTCTTCCAGATGGCCGGATCGAAGACGTTATACGGCAACGTTTCACCCGGTTTTGGAATCGGGATGACGGGCTTGTTGCCCACCTTGGTCCAGTTCAGCAGGAGCGGGTCGGTAGCGGTTGCCACCATCGTTCCGGAGCCCACGCCGTGGTACATGGCAATCACCCGGTTTTTTTCCACGAAGGTCGAGCCCGAATACACCCGGTCTTCGGGGTTCGGGTAAATGGCGTACGGCAGGTCGCGCCAGCGAACCAGATCAGTACTGACGGCGTGGCCCCAGTGCACCCGCGGGTCTTCCGGCGGAAAGCCCTGGTAGAACAGATGCCAGCGTCCCTGCCAGAAACACAACCCGTTCGGGTCGTTCATGATGCCTTCCGGGCTGACGTAATGATACGTCGGCCGGTGGTGATCGTTGGCGAGTTGTTTGCGGACAGCGTCAAATCGCTTCAGCAACGGATTGGCTTTCAACTGCTTTTCCTGCTCCGCCAGGGTGGTTCCGAAGGTGTAGAACGGCACCTTCGACACGCGGCTTTCCTGCGCCAGCAGGACGTTGCCAGGCAGGGTCTGGGCTACCAGGGCCATCATTCCTACTGTACCCGCCCATCGTCCGGTCATTTCGCATCTTTGAGGTTAAAAGTGGTGCTGTGGGCCATCGACACGATCATCTGCTGGTCCTTGACGGCATTGCTGCTGCCGACGGGTCGGGTCACGTCCTGAATCCAGGCGACAATGCGCGTCTGCACCCGGCCTTTGATCACCGTCCCGGTGTCCCGATCCACCCACTGCTCGCGTTTGTAGAGAATTTTACCGCCGTGTTCGTTGAAAAACCGGTACTGCGGTCCGCCCACCCGCCGGACCTGTTCGTCGGGCAGCAAATCGGTAATCTGGACGCCCAGATCGCTGAGCCAGACCTCGCCCGTGGCCCGAATCAGGCGGCAGGCGCGGCCCTCCAGTTCAGTATCGCTGATGTACGTCAGGCTCATGGTCGTTGGTTTAACGGGCGGCAAATCGGTGCCGTTCAGCATCGGAACGCGCACGGTTTCCAGGCTTTCCCAGCGGTCGCCCGGCCGGATGCCGTCCACCGGCAGCAGCGGCACCAGAATCGAAACATCCGGCGCGAGCCAGCGGGCTGCGTGGCCCTTCGCGTCGATCTGGCCTGCTTTTCCCTGCCGGCTGGCCACAAAATGAATCTGCTGCTTTTCGTGCGCTTCCTCTTCAAACCACCGAAAATCGGCCAGGTCGGCCATCAGCGGGGCGGCTTCCCCGGGGCCGTGCGCGCCGACTTTCAGCGTCAGATTGGCCGTCGCTTCCAGATACGGCATGTTTGTGGCCGGTCGGGGCGAAAACATTTTAAAGTGCGGATGCTCAATGTCCTTGAGCGAATTGGTAACCGGAATGCCCTGCAACTCGGCTACCGTCACACGGTACTGGAACGTCTGGCCCGCCGGTAGCTGGGGCGGTTTCACGCCCTGATCGGGTTTCAGGTAGCGGAACAGCTGCTTCAGAATTCGCTCGTTCTCGGCCCAGGGGCGCGACATGTTGCCGGTCCACGAGCCGTTATCGCCCACCAGAATGAATTTGCCTTTGCCCGGTCGGGTCATCACGATGCCGGGGCCTTTCACGTTGCGGTCGGGATAGCCCGCGTCGGAAGCGACCTGCATCAGAACCGTGGGATTTTTCGCTTCCGGCAGGATCTTCAGCGTACAGCCCGAGCCGTAGTGAAAAATAGGCACATCGTAGAAATAGGGGTGATTTTCGCCAATCACCACGTCCGAATAATGCGTATCGTCGCTGTTCCAGTCGAGCCCGAAACTGCGGACCAGCTTGCGCAACTGCACCCCTTCAAAATCTTCGGCGGCCCGGTCGTCGCCCCCGCTGTTGATCATCACCATCAGACTGCCGCCTTTCTCGACGTAGCGCCGGAGCATCGCAATTTCGGCATCGGTCAGAACGCGCGCGTCGGGGTCGAGTTTCGGGTTGTCGGGGTTAACGATCACCACGGCTTGTTTCTGGGCCAGCGTCGCTTCGGAATACGGTTCCTGCGCCATCGAAATGGCAAATTCTTTTTCCAGCGCCACAAAAACCGGGTCGAAGGTGTTGGTGTGCACAAAATCGTCCCAGCCGTAGCGCCCGTTGATCGTGGTCCAGGCGCCGGTCACCATGAAATTGCCAACTTTGGTGCTGGGCCCTTTGCGGTGGTAATAATCGAATAGTAAGCGGGGCGACGGAGCCGCCGGGGGGCTGTACAAAAACGGGACGGGTTCTTTCTTCGCCTGTTTCGTTTTGGCCGTCCGGCTTGAATCGGCGAGTGCCGGTTTTATGCTTCGCCCGATTCCGACGCCATTGACGGTGCCGGCAAAAACCGTATAGCCGAAACTTAGAGCCAGAAAAAGCCAGTTGCGATGCTTCATGTTGCGTAGAGTTGCGTGCGCTGAGCCGGTTTTTTACAGCGGAGAAACCGTGACCTCGCGCACCTTGATGGCCTTGCGGACCTGGCCCTGCGAATTTTTGTACTTGAAATCCGAGTAAACCACCAGAAAGGTGTTGTCGCCCGTCGGCAATACGCCCGTGTAACCGCAGGAAACGTGCTGGAACGAAGACGGGTCATTTTGGTTAAACGGCAGCATTTCGAAGGCATTGGTCCAGGTTTTTCCCTGGCCGTCACTGGAAAACCGGAGCTGAACGCCCGGCCGGCCGGAAGCCGTTACCACCACGCCGTTTTTCAGTTGCAACAACCGCGGGAAGACGCCGTTCGGGGCAAAAACCGCCGGTTTGGTGAACGTTTTGCCCTGATCGGCGGAGCGGCTGGCGTACATCGGGCCGCTGTAAATGTCGTGGGAGCGGATGACGCTGAGGTAGATGCCGTCGGCCAAAACCTCAAACGCCGGTTCGGTAAACCAGAATTTATTGACGCCGTTCGTATCGATTTTGGTATCGGGCTGGTACGGAATCCGGCTCAGGATTTTCCAGGCGTGGCCCGCATCCGTCGAACGGTAAAAAAACACGCCCCCTTTCGGGTCCAGGCTCCCATCGTCGCGGAGGTGGAAGCCCGGGTACACGCAGGCCACCACCGACCCGTCGGCGGCCACTTTCATATCGCCCCACCACACCACCGGCACCATGCCGCGCAGGCTGTAACGCAGCGCCTGCGGGTCGTCGAGGAGGGCCTGTTCGTTCGTCCAGTCCGGCGCGCCTTTTTTCCGGCGCGCCAGAAAAACGCCCTGCCGACTGGGGGGGAGTTCGCCCAGTTTATAAAACGTGTGTTCGTAATTTCTTCGTTTGAACGAGCCGACCGGCCGGGGCATTTGCAAGTCCGATGCCTTGACCGGTGTTGGCGTCACGATTTTGATGCGGTCGCCGTTGGGCAGCAACACCCCTTCCTCCAGCCGGGCGTGTTCCCAATCCGTCGGGCCGGGCTTCCAGGTTTTGCCGCCATCGGTCGAAACCGCCGTCGGCGAGGAGGTCATTCCGTAGGATTCCATCGCATCGTTGGCCATCTGCCATTTCACCGCGATGGCTCCGTCGAGCGTGCGGGCAATGTCCGGAAACTGAAAGTGGCCCCATTTCTCTTCTTTGTCGGCCACGCTCACCACCACCGGTTCGCCCAGCGTGACCCGGTATTTTGGGTTGCCATTCTGGTTGTACTGAACCGTGGTTTGGCCGTACGCCGGAATCCCGTGCGTGATTACCGAAAGCGGCTCGTGGCTCCGTTCGGTCCATTCAGTGGCGGGTGTTGCCGTTTTCTGAGCGGTTTTACACCCGCAAAGGCAGATTCCGAGGAGCAGAAGACAGATTTTATTCATAAGGAATTGACGGGTGTTGGAATAAAGGAAAAACCGGCATCCGGCGGCTACAGCGGAGTGACGGTGACTTCCCGGACTTTGATGGCTTTCCGGATGTGGCCCTGCGCGTTTTTGAATTTAAAATCGGAGTAAATGAGCAGAAATTTGTCCGGGCCGGTAGCCAGCAGATCCGGATAGCCGCAGGAAACCGCGTCTTTGTCTCCGTTAAACGGCAGCATTTCAAACGCATCGGTCCAGTGCAACCCGCCCGAACCGTTGGAAAACCGGAGCTGCATACCCGGTCGGCCGGCGGCCAAAACCGTCACCCCATTCCTGAGCTGGAGCAGCTGGGGCAATACGCCGGTGCTGGTGAAGGCTTTCGGCGGGCTCCAGGTCGCGCCCTGGTCGGTCGAGCGGCTGACGTACATGGGGCTGTTGCCCAGACCGTCGGAGGTGCGCAGAACGCTGAGGTACGAACCGTCGGCCAGAATTTCGAACGCCGGTTCCGTGAAGCCCAGCGCGAGCCGTTTGTTGCCGTTGGGGTCGTTGGTCAGGTCCGGTGCGTACGGAATTCGGCCGACCACCTGCCAGCTTTTGCCCGCGTCGGCGGAGCGGTAAAAAATAACGCCCGATGCGGGGACTTTCCCGTTTTCCAGGAAAAAACCGGGGTAGATACCGGTGACAATCGTCTTCGCCGGTTCCACTTTCATGTCGCCCCACCACACCAGCGGGAAAAGCTTATCGTCGGTGTAGCGAACCGCCGTCGGATCCATCAACCGGCTGTGTTCAGCGTCCATTCGTTCTGCCCTTTTTTCAACCGGTTCAGGTAAACGCCCTGTAAGTTCTCCGGCAGCTCGGCCATTTTGTAATAGGAAAACGTTCGTCCGTAGTTTTCCGAAACCGTACCCACTTTTTTGGGGAGCTTCAGGGTAGCGGTGTCCAGCGCGGGCGGGGTGTAATTCCGGATGATATCGCCATTGGGCAGTAACAACCCGTCGCCCGGCGGTTTGGCTCCGCTCCGGCTGGTCCAGGTTTTGCCGCCATCGGTCGAAACCGCAAAACCGTCGGTGTCCTTGCCGTAGCTTTCGGCGTGGTCGGTGTGCATGGCCCAGGTCGCAACCAGCGCGCCGTCCACGCTTCGGTACAGATTCGGAAACTGGTAAAAACCCCATTTTTCCTCGTTGGGAGCCACTGTAATCACGACCGGTTCGCCCAGCACCACGTTGAACTGCTTTTTACCGCCCTGCTTATACTGAAGGGCGGTTTTTCCGTACGTCGGAATTCCGGGTTTCGGGCTGGTCAGGCTGGCGGTTTTCTGTTCCTCCCAGGTCGTAGATGACGAGGGCTGGGCCACCGTGGCCCAGCCTTGACACAGGAAGCCGATGAGTAAAAGCGCAGGCTTTTTCATGGGCGGGGTTGGTTGCGTTAGGGTTTAGGAGCAGTCGGTTAATAACCGGGATTCTGCTTGATCTTGGGTTCCAGACTGAGCACGTTGCTGGAAATCGGGAACAGCAGCAGGTGATCCTTGCCTTTCTGCGTCTGGAGCGAGGGCACCAGGTCGAACGCTTTGCCAAACCGGACCAGATCCCACCAGCGTTTGCCTTCGAGCATCAGTTCCAGCAGTCGTTCCTTCAGGATCGCGGCATCGTTGGCTTCTTTGGTGCCGTTTACGAATTTGTAGGCGTCGAATTTTGCCCCGTAGGCCCGCTGGCGCACCAGATTCATCTCCGGGCTGGGGTCCTGTCCCAGGCCGTTTTTGGCTTCGGCTTTCATCAGCAGTACGTCGGCGTAGCGGTACAGAATGATGTCATCGACAAAAAACCGCACCCCCCCTTCGACCGTTCCCTGCCCCTTGAGTTGCACCGAAATAAAGTAGTTGCGGGCGCCATTGGTGCCGGTGGTGTAGATTTCGTGAAAGGTGCCATTGCGCCGTTGGTCATCCGCCGTAAACTGGTTGCGGACGAGCGCGCTGGGCTCCCAGACGTTGTTACCGCCCGAAACGCCCACAATGGTTTTCGAAACGGCTTCGGCATTGGCGGGCAAAGCCCCCACCGACATGTACATGTTGTTGAAGTAGTTGTCCGTCACTTCGAGGTACCGGAATCCCGACGCCATCAGAACCTCCTTGCTGCCTTTGTTGGTGTAGCGGAAGAGGCTGCTGAAATCCGGTAGCAGGGCCACATCGGCCTTGGCCACTTCGTCGCAGGCCGCCAGCGCGGTCGTAAAATCGGCAGCTCCGCCATTGGCGCGTTTGGCCGTCCACAGAAACACGTCGGCCTTCAGGGCGTTGACCGACGCCCGCGACCATTGGGCCCGCCCGGTTGGGAACGCATTGTCCGGGAAAAGTTGCAGGGCTTTTTCGAGGTCTTCTTTGATCAGCGTGAAAACCGCCGACGCGGGCGAGCGTTCCAGAAAGGTTGTTTCCGGGTCGAAGCCTTCGGTGGGGGTGGTCCGCAGCGGCAGGTCGCCCCAGGTTCTGACCATCACAAAGTAAAGAAACGCCCGCATGGCATGCGCCTGCGCCAGGGTGCTGTTTTTCGTATTTTCCGAATTGAACGGGATCGACGGAACGTATTTCAGAATCAGGTTGGCGGCATTGACGCCCGAATACAGACCAATCCAGTCGGGGGCGGTGGCGGCCTGGTTGAGCGTGTTCAGGTAATAGCGGTCGTAGTCGAGCGTACCGGCCAGCGACTTTTGCATGACCTCACTGCGGCCTTCCCCGTAGATGAACAGATTGAGCAGGGCTTCGTTGCGCAGCTTGACGTACATCCCGGCCAAACCGCCCCGGGCGTCGTCCTCGGTTTTCCAGAACGAAGCGTTGGTGATCACACTCGTCGGGTCGAGCACCAGCTGATCCGTGCAGGAGGAAGTGCTGACCAGCAGGCCCAGCAGGATTCCCGAAAAGAGTTTATGGGTGAATTTCATGATGGGTCAGTCGTTAGAACGTTAATGAAGCACCAAAGGCGATGTTTTTCGGAATCGGATACCGGCCGTTGTCGCGGTCGCCGTCTTCCGGGTTCAAGCCTTTGTAATTGGTGAAGTAGTGCAGGTTGCTGCCGGTCAGGTTGAAGCGCAGGTTGCTGATTTTGAGTTTCTGCAAAACCGCCGTCGGCACGTTGTAGCTCAGCGTCACTTCCCGCAGGCAGAGGTAGTCGCCGGATTCGTAGTAGGTCGAGTTGGTCGTCAACTCGTGCCAGGCGGTTCCGCGCCAGTTGCTGTAGTTTCCGATGCCCGGCTGGTACTGCACCATGCTGGCCACATCACCCTGCTTTTTCCAGGATTTTTCGGCCATCTCCTTGGTCATGCTCACGCCGGCCCACTGCCCGTCCATGAACGCCCGGGCGTAGTTGTAGATGGTGTGGCCCGTGGCGTAGTCGAGCCGCAGCGAGAAGGTGAAGTTTTTGTACGACAGGGTGTTGGAAATGCCGCCGGTCCAGACCGGGAAGGGATTGCCGACGTACACCCGATCCCGCTCGTCGATGATGTTGTTGCCGTCGACATCCTGAAAAATGGCATCCCCGCCGTATTTGGTTTTGTCGGCGTAGGTGATCAGCTGATCCACCGGTGCGGCTTTGGCGGCCTCGTCCGTGGCATACACCCCGATCTGGTTCCAGGCATAATGATCGCCAATCCGGCCGCCTTCCCGCAAACCACCGCCCCAGACGTAGGTGCCGCTGGCCGGGTCGTAGACATTGTAACCACCGATGCGGTTATTGAGCGTGCCGTTGTAGGGCAGCGTCAGGATTTTATGGGTGGTTTTGGCGGCATTCAGGCCGATCTGCCATTGCAGGGGCGAGGACGGCGACAGCACCTGCGCGCTTAGTTCCAGCTCCACGCCTTTGTTTTCCAGACTGCCGAGGTTCGTGAAAATGCTGGAAAAACCGGTCGATGGGGGCAAAGTCAGGCTGGTGAGCAGGTTGTCCGTCACGCGCCGGTAAACATCGACAATGACGTTCACCCGGCTTTTAAACAAACCGAGGTCGGCCCCGACGTTGAAGGTTTTCGATTGTTCCCATTTAAGCGACGGGTTCGGAATGACGGTATTCTGCACCGCCGAAATACCCAGATACCGGGCACCGACGCCGTATTCGCCCTGCGACTGGAAGTCCGTCAAGCCGGTAATATTTCCGTTGACCCCGTAGCTACCCCGCAGTTTCAACTGGATCAGATCGGCGGGCAGCGCATTCCAGAACGCTTCCCGGTGCAGGTTCCAGCCGACCGACACGCCCGGGAAAAACCCCCATTTGTGGTTGGCCCCGAGGTTGGAAGCGCCGTCGTAGCGGGCGTTCAGCGAGAACAGGTATTTCTGTTTGTAGTCGTAATTGATCCGGCCAAAATAGCCCAGAATCACCTGGTCGCTGTTGGTCCCCAGCACCGAAACCGGGGTTGCAGCCGCATTCAGAGTCGGAATCAGGTCCGTGGCCGCTCCCTGTCCATTGGCGCCCAGGGTAAAGATGTTTCGCCCAAAGTACGAAAAACCGGCTTTTACCGAAATGCTGTGGAACGAGGCAAGCGTTTTGTCGTAGGATAAAACCGCATCGGCCTGCCACTGGGTAAAGCGCGAGTAGTTCGACGAAGCCGCGCGGGTGGTTACGGCCGTGGTTCCGTTGAAAAATGAAGGCAGGAACGTGTAATTATCGGCGGTTACTTTATACATCGAAATCTGCGGATCAAAGGAAAGCCCCGGCAGAATATCCCAGTGACCGCCGACCGACAAGGTCATGTTTTCGATGGAATTGCCGCGTTTGTCTTTGTTCAGGAAGTAGAGCGCATTCCCGTTGCCCCGGTTGGCGCCCGGTGCCAGGGTGCCATCTTCGTAATACAGCTTGGAGGTGGGCACGTTGGCGGCTGATCGGTAAAAAATCTGCGAAATGTTGTAGACCTCGTTGTTGGTCGAGCGGGTGAACATCGTCCGGCCGAAGAACGTCAGGTTGTCGCGCACCTTGAGTTCGCCGTTCAGGTTGAACGTCAACCGGTCGTACTTGGTCGTAATCACGGTTCCCTGGTTGTTCAGGTACCCGACCCCCGCGTTGAAGGTCGCTTTGTCGGAACCGCCCGTCAGCGCGACATAGTGGTTGTGCGAAACGCCGTTCTGGTAAATCAGTTTCTGGTAATCGGTATTCTGGAAAATGATCGTCTTGCTGGAATCCAGCGGGTCGGGCATGCTTTCCCAGCCTTCGTTGAGCTTGTGCTGGTTCTGGGGACTCAGGTATTGGGTGGTATAAATCGTGTTGTTGGTCAGGTCGTTACCGGTTCCGGCGCCGGTCGCCAGGGTCAATTGCCGCGTGGCGGTGGGGTCTTTTTTGGCCGAACGCACCGCCCCGAGCCGTTGCAGGTAAATGTATTCCCGGGCGTTGGCCATTTCGTACATTTTGCCCGGCTGGGAGAACACCAGGTCGTAAGAATAGGTCACCCGGGTCTTGCCGCTTTTGCCGGTTTTGGTGGTAATAATCACGACCCCATTCGAGCCGCGCGCGCCGTAAATTGCCGTTGAGGCCGCATCTTTCAGCACTTGCAGCGACTCAATATCGTCGGGGTTGATGTCGTTCATGTTGGCCCGGATGATCCCGTCGATGATGTAGAGCGGAGCCGCGCCGTTCGGGTTGTTGATGGACGTTCCCCCGCGAATGATGATCCGGGGAGCCGCGCCGGGTTGCCCGCCGTTGGCCGGGGCCTGCACCCGAACGCCGGGCAGGGTTCCCTGCAGGGCCGAAGCCGCGTTGGCGTACGGGATGTTTTCGAGCACTTTCGTGTCAAGCTTGGAGACGGAGGTGGTCAGCACTTCCCGCGACTGGGTTCCGTAGCCCACCACCACGACCTCATTCAGCGTTTTGCTGTCGCCTTTCATGATGATGTCCAGCAGGGACTGGCTGCCGATGGTAACTTCCTGGGGTTCGTAACCCAGAAAGCTAAACACCAAAACCGCCTGATCATTGGGAACCGAAAGGGTATACTGCCCGCTGGCGTCCGTCGTAGTACCGGTGGTGGTGCCTTTCAGCACGATGCTGACGCCGGGTAACCCTTCGTTGCGCTCGTCGGTGATTTTCCCTTTGACCGCGCGCGTTTGCTGGGCGAAAACAGCCAGGCTACCACAAAGAAAGGCAACCAGCAGAAAAAAGCGCTTTTCGATAAAAAAAGCCGGTAAAGTTCTCTTTTTCATAGTATCCCAAATAGAAAGTCGTGCCGAAGTTGACGAAAGCAAAATTAAGTTCTGCCCTTATCGGAATCTGCTACTTTTATCTGTATTTGTAATACTATTTTTCGGAAAAACCGGGCCGGTACTTTTTTTCGCCCGGAAACCGAACTCAGACGGCCGCGTTCAGTGCCCGGCGGTATTCGCTGGGCGTCATGCGTTTGATTTTTTTGAACTGGCGGTTAAAATTTGCCAGGTTGTTAAACCCGCTTTCGCTGGCCGCTTCTACGATGTTCAGGTCTTTTTCGGAGATTAATTTGCAGGCATGACCAATCCGCACGGTGTTTAAATACTCCACAAACGAGACGCGGTAATGGTCTTTGAAAAAACAGCAGAAGGTCGTCAGGGCCATGTTGGCCACGCTCGCAATTTCCGGCAGGGAAATTTCCTCCTGAAAATTCTGCATGATGTACTGGTTGATCTTCCGGAGGTGATCGGACGATTTGAGGTTGTGATTCTGCACGTAGCCGGGACTGGCAAGCATTTCATAGTCAGCCGTATGGGCGAGAAGGTCGAAGATGGACAGCAGGGACGAAAGCCGTTGCAGACCGTTCATGGTGAGCATGTTTTTCATCAGCTCGGTGATCTTTTTCCGGGTCGGGCCGGTGAGCGCCATGCCCCGGTTCGAGCGTTTCAGAAACTGGCGGAAGGCTTCCATTTCCGGAACTTCCATGAACGGTTTGCCCAGAAAATTGTCGACAAACTGCACGACAATGGCGTTGGCCTGGTACCCGGCTTCGCCCTTGAAAAACTCCGGATCGTTCACCCAGACGTGGGGCAGCGACGGCCCCATGAACACCAGATCGCCCGCGTCGAAATAGCCAATGTGATCGCCCACCATCCGGCGTCCGGTACTTTTCAGCACCAGCACCAGCTCGTATTCCGGGTGGTAATGCCAGGGACAGGGAAAAAATTGGCCAATCTCCTGAAACACGATAAAAGATTTGTCGTATTCCTGCGGCAGCCGAACTTCTACGGTTTTCATGGCGGTAAGGGCTTACATTCTAAAAGAGGTGAGTAAGTATATCGAAAATTCCGGATTTGCCGGAAGCTTTTGAAAAATAGTATCAGAAATATGGATAAAAGTAACAGGAATAGCAAACTCCCGCGACTACTTTTGTTGTGCGCTCCCGGTCCGGTAATTCCGGATTCCCGACGACCACCTTTCGACCTGCTTTTCACGCATGCCTAAAACCAAGATAATCCACCCCGATCGTGATCCTGCCTTTGCCACCGGTGCCTATTCCGACGGGGTCGTCGCTGGCGGCTTTCTGTTTGTTAGCGGCCAGGCCGCCGTCGATTTCAAAACCTCCCGGTTTGTGCTCGGCACCATCGAAGACGAAACCCACCGTACTTTACAAAATATCCAAACCATCGTTGAATCGGCGGGCGCCAGCCTGGACGATGTCGTCAAATGCACGGTTCACCTGGCCGACATTGCCGAGTTCGACCGCTACAACGTGGTTTACGCCCGCTATTTCCCGGGAATTAAACCCGCCCGGACCACGGTGCAATCCATCCTGGCAGAGGGGCTGAAAGTGGAAATTGACTGCATTGTAAAACTCCCGGCCTGAAAACTGATCGGCGAATGGATGAAATGATACAAACCAAGGAGATCAGCGTGGGCGTGGTCGGGCTGGGATTGATGGGCAGCAGCATTGTGGCGGCCCTCCTGCTGGCCGGCCACCCCGTCAAAGCCATCGCCCCGCTGCCCGACGAACTGGCCGACGCCCCGGAACGGATTCTGAGTCAGCTCAAGCACGGCGAAGAAGCCGATTTGCTGACCCGATCGCCGGACGAATACCGGACGCAGCTCACGGTTTCGGCGGATTACAGCATCCTGCGGGATTGCCGGCTGGTGCTGGAGTGCGTCACGGAAAAAATCGCCATCAAGCAAACCGTCTACCAGAAAATTGCCGGCGTGGTGGCCAGCGACGCGGTCATTGCCAGCAACACCTCGGCCATTCCGATCAGTATGCTGCAACAGTACGTGCCGCATCCGGAACGGTTTATGGGGATTCACTGGGCCGAACCCGCCTACATGACCCGGTTTATGGAAATCACCTGCGGCACCCAAACGGCGCTGGAACGGGCCAACTGGGCGTTTGAACTGGCGCATCACTGGAAAAAAGAACCCACGCTGCTGCGCAAAGACATTCGCGGGTTTGTCACCAACCGGCTCATGTACGCCATTTACCGCGAAGCCTTTCACCTGGTGGAAACGGGCGCGGCCACGCTGGAAGATGTGGACAAGGCGTTCCGCTACGATGCCGGTTCGTGGATGACGATGATGGGCATTTTCCGCCGGATGGACTACACCGGTTTGCAGGATTATCCGGAAATCTTCCGGCGGATTTTTCCGCTGCTGTCCAATTCAGAGGAGGTGCCGGCCCTGATGAAACCGCTGGTGGAGAAGCAATTACGGGGAACGCAGAGCGCGCGGGGCCTGTACGACTATACCGAAGAGGAAGCAAAGGAATGGGACAATGCCTTTGCGGTTTTTAACAAAGATATTTTTCAACTGGCGGCCCGGTATCCGTTCCGGACCGACCAGCGAATCGGCTAAGCCTACCATGACACAGTATACCGAATCGGCGGCCCTGCTCGAGCGGGCCAAAAAAGTGCTGGCCGGGGGCGTTTCGTCCGAATTCCGCAAGTACAACCACCCGCACGCCATCTTTTACACGCACGGCAACGGCAGCCGGATTTACGACGTCGATGGCAACGAATACCTGGATTTTACGCTTAGTCAGGGGCCGCTGCTGCTGGGGCATTCGCATCCGGAGGTGTTGCAGGCCATCCACGACTATTCCGAACGGGGGCAACTCTTTGCCGGACAGCACATCCGGGAAATCGAACTGGCCGAGAAACTGGCCGACCTGATTCCGTCGGCTGACCTGATGCGGTTTTGCCTGGATGGGTCGGAAGCCGTGCAAACCGCCTTTCGGGTGGCGCGGGCCAAAACCGGCAAATCCAAATTTCTGCGGTTTGAGGGCCACTACCACGGCTGGCTCGACAACGTGGCCTGGGGCCTTTCGCAACCCTCCGCCGACGCCCTGGGCGAGCGTGAAACTCCGGCGGTTTTTCCCTGGAGCGCCGGTCTGGCCGACCACGCCCGCGACGAGTTTATCATCCTGCCCTGGAACGATCTGGATCTGGTCCGGAAAACCGTCGCTGAACACCAGCACGAACTGGCCGCCATCATCACCGAGCCGATCATGTGCAACAACGGCTGCATTCTGCCCAAAGACGGTTTTTTGCAGGGGCTCCGCGACCTGTGCGACGAGTACGGCATCGCGCTCATTTTCGACGAAGTGATCACCGGTTTTCGGGTGTCGCTCGGCGGGGCGCAGCGGCATTTCGGCATCACGCCCGACCTGTCTATTTTCGCCAAGGCCATCGCCAGCGGGTATCCCATCAGCGCCATCGTTGGCAAGCGGGCGTGGATGCAGCTCATCGAAGACGCCAAAGTCATTCACGCGGGCACCATGAACGCCAGCAACCCGACCGTGGCGGCTGCCCTGGCTACCCTGCAGGTGCTGGAACGGGAGCAACCGTACGAACGGCTGTACCAGTACGGTCAGAAACTGATGGCCGGTTTGCGGCAAGCAGCCGCCGAAACCGGGCAGAATCTGCTCGTGCAGGGGCTGGGACCCATGTTTCACGCCGGTTTTACCGATCAAAAAACCGTCACCGATTACCGGGGTACGCTGGCCTACGACAAAGCCAAACTGGGCAAATTCATCGCCGGGCTGCACGACAGGGGCGTTCGGGTGATTGGCCGGGGCTTGTGGTACATCAGCGCGGCCCATACCGAAGCCGACATCGATCACGCCATCGATGCGGCCCGCGAACTGCTGGAAAGCCGGACGCTGGAAGCGATCAAGAACTGAGGGCGACTCTCGCGATGAGCCTGTTTATGCAATAAATTATGGGGAATAGAGCCACTCAAAGAGACGCTATTTTAGTAACGGGCTGGTGCAAAACGACGGAGGGCATCATTGCCTGTCTGCGGCAGGCCGGGCATCCGGTAACGGTCTATACCGGCAACGGGTTTGATTCCGCCGAGTGCGAGCCGGTTTCCGCCCCAACGCTGCGAATACAGGCGTTGGACCGGGCCGTCAAGGTGACCGACCGCCTGGCGGAAGTGGGTGATTTTGGGCTGGTGATCGCGTGTACGGATGAGAATGAGTTTCAGAAACGGGCGCTGATCCGGCAACTGGAAGTGGTGCTGGCCCCGGATGCCCTGATTGCCATCACGACCGAAAGCATTCCGCTGAGCAGCCTTCAGCGGGAGGCCCACCACCCGGAGCGCATCATCGGCGCCAACTGGACCGAACCCGCCGACACCACCTTTTTTCTGGAAATCATTGCCAACGAAAAAACCGATCACCGGCTGGTGAACGACTTCCACAACCAAGCGAAACTGTTCTGGCAGAAAGATCCGTACGTGGTCTACAGCGATACCGGGATTCGGACCCGGATGCTGTGCGCCATGATCCGGGAAGCGTTTTTCCTGCTCGAAAACGACTACGTTTCCGTCGAGGACATCGACCGCGCCTGCCGGAACGATCCGGGCTATTACCTGCCCTTCAGTGGCCATTTCCGGTACATGGACCTGATGGGGGCGTTCATCTACGGCGTGGTGATGCAGGATTTGTTTCCTGAACTGTCGAAAGCCCGGCACGTACCCCGGTTTTTTGAGGAACTGGTGCAGGACGGCGATGTGGGAATGGCGACCGAAAAAGGGTTTTATTCGTACGAAAAAGGCGAAGTTCAGCAGTGGGAAGCGTCGTTTCGGGAGTTTAGTCAGCAAATCCGGCAGGTGATCAGCCACTATCCGTTCCAGTACAAAGAAAGCCCGGTTCCGGCGGCACAACACCCGGTTGTTCATGAATAAACGGCTGATTTTCGACGCCCACCTCGATCTGGCGATGAACGCGCTGGAATGGAACCGCGACCTTTCGCGCCCGCTGGACGAAATCCGGCAGCGCGAAATGGGAATGCGCGACAAACCAGACCGGGGCCGGGGTACGGTTTGTTTGCCCGAACTGCGGAAAGGCGGCATCGGGCTGGTGGTGGCCACGCAACTGTCGCGGGTGACGCCTTACGGCAGTTCGCTGCCCGGCTGGCATTCGCCCCAGCAGGCCTGGGCCATGACGCAGGCGCAACTCGTCTGGTACCGCGAAATGGAAGCGCTCGGCGAAATGGTGCAGATCACCAGTCTGGCCGAACTGGACGGCCACCTGGCGCTCTGGAACGATACCGAAAAACCAGACGAGGGAAAACCGGTGGGCTACATTCTGAGTCTGGAAGGCGCGGATTCGCTGGTGGATATTTCGTACCTCCACCGGGCCTACGAATACGGGTTGCGGGCGCTCGGTTTGTCGCATTTCGGACCGGGCCGCTACGCGCCGGGGACGAAAATGGAAGGCCCGATTACGCCCCTCGGTCTGGATTTGCTGAAGGAAATGGGCCAACTGAACCTGATTCTGGACGTGACGCACCTGACCGACGAAGGGTTCGATCAGGCGCTGGACCGGTATCAGGGACCAGTTTGGGCCAGTCACCACAACGTCCGGGCGATTGTGCCCACCCAGCGCCAGTTGACCGACGGGCAGATCAAACGGCTCATTGAACGGGATGCGGTGATGGGCGGGATGCTGGACTGCTGGGCGATGGACATCCGGTTTATCGACACGGTTTCGGACCCCTGGCAACTGAACATCCGGCTGGAGCAGCTCGTCGATCACTGGGATCACATCTGCCAGCTTGCCGGAAACAGTCGGCACGTGGCCATCGGCAGCGATCTGGACGGTATTTTCGGGACCGAACAATCGCCCTGGGATCTGAATTCAATTGCCGATTTGCAAAAATATGAGGACATTCTGACCCGGCGCGGTTACCAGCCCGCCGACATCGACAATATTTTTCACGGAAACTGGCTGCGGTTTTTACGCCGGGCCTGGAGTTAAACGACAGCAGTTGCTATGGAAGGGCACGATTTTCAGGCCGGTGCGGCTCAGGTAGACATTACCCCCCCGTTGGGCACGCTGATCAACGGCGACTTCATTACGCATTACGCCCGTTCCATCCACGATCCGCTCCACGCCAAAGCGCTGGTGCTGCAAGGGGGCACGACCACCATCGCCATCGTGATTGTTGACATCTGCGCCATGCAAAAGGATTTGCTGGACGAAGTAAAAAAAAGCATCCAGAGCGAAACCGGGTTGCTCCCCCCGAACATCCTGATTGCCAGCACGCACACCCACGCAGCCGGTTCCGTCGCCAGCCTCCTGCTGGGCGCGGCTGATCTGCCGTACCGCCAGAAGCTGCCCGGCCTGCTGGTCGAATCGGTGAAGGCGGCTTTGCAAAACCGGCGTCCGGCAAAAATCGGCTTCGGGGCGGTGGAAGTGCCGGAACACGTGGTGTGCCGCCGGTTTTTCATGAAGGAAGGCTACCAGGCCCACAACCCCGTGACGGGCGGGCTGGACGAGGTGAAAACCAACCCGTTTGGTGACGAGCAGCAGATTGACCGCCGGGTGGTTCCGGTGGACCCTGAAGTCGGTTTTCTGGCCGTCAAAGGACTGGATGAGCAGTGGATCAGCGTCCTGGCGAACTACTCGCTGCACTACGTCGGCGACTGGGAAAACGGCACCCTTTCGGCGGATTACTTCGGCGTGTTTTCCACCGAAATCGGTCGGCTGCTGGGGGCCGGTTCCGGTTTTGTCGGGATGATGAGCAACGGTACCAGCGGGGAAGCCAACATCTGGGATTTTCTGGAACCGGACCGCTACCCGAAGGCGCATTTTGCCAAAAGCGCGCTGATCGGAAAAGACCTTGCCGGAAAGGTGTTTGACGCCCTTCAAACCATGAACTGGCAGACCCATCCGGTTTTATCCGCGCAGTACGCCGAAGTGGTAACAGGCGTCCGGAAACCGTCGGCCGACGAGCTGGAAGCGGCTGAAAACCTCGTGGCCGAATCGTATTACGAGAACATTCAACACCTGGATAGGGAGGTGCTGCGCCGGATTTACGCCCGCGAGCAGGTGCTCCTGAATGCGTATCCGGATACGAACGTCTTTCCGGTGCAGGCCCTCCGGATCGGCGAGGGTCAGATTGGGGCGCTGGGAGCGGAGTTTTTTGCCGAAACCGGCCTGAAACTCAAGCAAAACCGTGCGTCGTATTTTACGATCACCATGGCGAACGGCTACATCGGCTACGTGCCGCCCGCGCACGAACTTTCGCGGGGGGGCTACGAAACCTGGCGCTGCCGGACCAGTTTTCTGGAACCGGGCGCCGAAGAAACGATCCGGACGAAGCTGGACGAATTGCTGCAAACCGACGCAGACCGTCCGGTGTATCAACCCGGCCAAACGCTTTAAAACTGTTCAAATTCCTATGGAAACCCCTGACCTACAAGCCCTCAAAGCGTCCTTCCGGACCAACGGGTACGTTTTCCTGCCCGGTTTTTTGTCCGCCGAAGAAGTGCGCGAACTGAATGAGAACGTGAAAAACTTTATCGGTACGCAGGTGGCCGGTATGCCCTGGAATCAGATTTTTTACGAAGACAAGGCCGACCCGACCACCCTGAAGCAGCTGATCGATATGCAGAAGTACGATGCGTATTTCGATATCATGCTGAACAACAGCAAGTTCAAGCAGCTAGCCGAATCCCTGCTGGAGGACGAGGTGGTGCCCAAAACGCTGGAATATTTCAACAAACCGCCCAGAATTGGTAAGCCGACGCCCCCCCACCAGGACAATTATTACTTCATGCTGAAACCCGCCGAAGCCGTTACGATGTGGCTGGCGCTGGAGGATGTGGACGCCGAAAATGGTTGCGTCCGGTACGTGACGGGTTCGCACCAGCACGGCGTTCGACCGCACGGCCGGACCCAGACCCTCGGTTTTTCGCAGGGCATCACGGATTTCGGGACCGACGACGATCAGGCTCAGGCCATCGCTTTTCCGGCCAGACCGGGCGATCTGCTGATCCATCATTCGATGACCATCCACTGGGCCGAAGCCAACCGGAGCGAGCGAACCCGCAAAGCCATCGGCCTGATTTACTGGGCCAGGTCGGCGGAGGAGGATACGGAAGCCAAGGCGGCCTACCAGCAGAAACTGAAAGCCGAACTGAGCCTGTAAGATGGTCGCGGAACCCCTTGCTATCGGCCACGGAAGCCACCGCTACCGGGTTTTTCCGGACTGGGGAGCACTGGACCCGGCGACGCATCCGGTCAACGACTGCCACGAAATGGTGCTCGACGCCCGCGGGCGGATTTTTCTGCTGACCAACGAAACCCGGAATAACATCCTGATCTACGACCGCTCGGGGAAGCTGCTGGATTCGTGGGGCAGTGACTATCCGGGCGGCCACGGCTTGACGCTGTCGAACGAAAACGGCGAAGAGTTTCTGTTCATTACGGACATTGAACGCCATCAGGTGATCAAAACAAGCTTGCAGGGCCGGGTGGTGATGGTGCTGGATTATCCGAAAGAAATAGGTCACTATGCGTCGGCTGAGCAGTTTTTGCCCACCCAAACCGCTGTCAATCCCGCCAACGGCGATTTGTACGTGACCGACGGCTACGGCTTGCAGTACGTCATTCAGTACAACCACCGGGGCGAATACATCCGGCACTGGGGCGGCAAAGGCGATGCCGACGACCAGTTCGATTGCGTCCACGGCATTGCGCTCGACCCCCGAAAACCGGGTTCGCCGACCCTGTTGATCACCTCCCGAAATCACAATGTACTCAAGCGGTTTACGCTGGACGGGAAGTATCTTGGCACCATTCCGCTGCCCGGCTCGTTTGTCTGCCGCCCGGTCGTTCACGGACCATACGTTTTTGCTGCGGTTTTTCGCTCGGCCACCAACCGGAATTTCGGCTCCGGTTACCTCACGATTCTGGACGAAACCGATGCGGTTATTTCCACACCGGGCGGAACGGAACCGGTCTATCGGGATGGTTTGCTGCAACCGCAGACCCAGGCGCAGCCGGTTTTCGTGCATCCGCACGATGTGTGCATCGACGCCGACGAGAACGTTTACGTTTGCCAGTGGAATGCCAACAAGGTGTATCCGATGCAATTAAAGCGGGTGCTGTAAAAACCGCTCGCTAACCCGAAATAAACCGTTAAATAGTGCCATTTTTGAAGGCATAAACCGAAATTGACCATGAAAATGCGCGAAAGCCGGGTGCTGAGAAAGCTCCGGGCGGGTGAAGTTGTCAGTTGTTTTAAAGTGAATTTTGGCGACGGTCAGGCGTCCGAGCTGGCGGCCCTGTCGGGTTTCGACTGCGTCTGGATCGACCGGGAGCACCTGGCGCAGGACTGGTCGGTGGTGAGCGCGCACGTCTGGGCCACCAAAGCCCACGATACCGACATCATGGTGCGGGTGCCGCGCGGCAGCTACAGCGACTACGTCAAACCGCTCGAACTCGACGCCACCGGCATTCTGGTGCCGCACTGCATGGGCGTAGAAGATGCCAGACGGGTCGTAAAAATGACCCGGTTTCACCCCACGGGCCTGCGGGCCATCGACGGCGGCAGCGCCGACGGTTTGTATACCAATCTGAATTTCAACGAGTATCTCCAGCAGGCCAATCAGCAGCGGTTTGTGGTGCTCCAGATCGAGGACCCCGAACCGCTCGACGAGCTGGACGAGATTGCCGCCCTCGAGGGCGTGGACATGCTGTTTTTCGGCCCCGGCGATTTCAGTCAGGCCATCGGTGCGCCCGGGCAATGGCATCACCCCAGACTCGAAGACGCCCGCAAGCGCGTGGCCGAAGCCTGCATCCGGCACGGCAAGTTTGCCGCCACCACCGGCAGCATCGACCGGCTGGAAGAGTTTGTCGGCATGGGCTACAAATTCGTCAGCGTCGGGGCTGATGTCGTCGGCGTAAGCACGTATTGCCAGAGTCTGGTCAGTCGGTTTACCAAAGAAACTACAACGGCACAACCGGCCCAGGGCGGTTACAAATAAGATGGGAAAACGAGCTTTAGGCCATACGGGCATTACGGTTTCCGAACTGGCTTTCGGGGGCGTTGAAATCGGAATGCCCTACGGCATTGGCGTTAACGGCAAGGAGGATATGCTGTCCGAACCGGACGCGATTCACCTGCTGCACGCGGCTATCGATTCGGGGGTCAATTTTTTCGATACCGCCCCGCTGTACGGTACGAGCGAAACCCTCATGGGCAAGGCGTTCCGGGACCGGCGCGGGCAGGTGATCATCGAAACCAAATGCCGCCCGTTGCGGGACGCCAACGGCGAACTGCCCGACGAGGCCACGCTGAAAAAGATCATCAAAACCTCCCTGCTGGAAAGTCTGACGGCCCTGCAAACCGACTACGTGGATGTTTTCATGCTCCACCAGGCCGATCTGGGCATTCTGGCAAACGACGAGATTCCGCCTGTTTTTGCCGGTTTAAAGGCGCAGGGAGCCATTCGGAGCACGGGCGTTTCGACGTATTCCGCCGAAGAAACCGCCAAAGCCGTTGAAACCGGCGTCTGGGATGTGGTTCAGTGTCCGTTTAACCTGATGGATCAGCGGCAGGCGGCTTTGTTTGCGCGGGCCAACGAAAATGGCGTCGGCATCGTCATCCGGTCGGTGTTGATGAAGGGACTGCTGACCAGCAAAGGCGGGCACCTGCACCCGGCTTTGGCGGAGGTTGAAACCCACATCCGGCGGTTTGAGGAACTGGTTCAGGAGCCGGTTTCTGATCTGTCGACGCTGGCGATCCGGTTTGCGCTGGCCTTTCCGGAGGTGTCGGCGATTCTGGTCGGCATCGACAAACTGGAGTACCTGAACCGGGCGCTGGCGGCTGTCAACGGCCCCGAACTGACACCCGAAACCGTGTTGCGCGCCCAGCAACTGGCCTATCCCGATCCCCAATTTCTGGACCTCCCGCACTGGGACCGCATGGGCTGGCTGACCTAGCCCCCAAACAAACCGTTTACCTGTATGCATGTCAAAGACTTACTGAGTTTAAAAAATAAAGTTAGCCTGGTGACGGGCGGGGCCGGCAACTACGGCAAATGCATTGTGGAAGGACTGGCCGAGGCCGACTCCACGGTGTTGATGGCATCCCGGAATCTGGAAGCCGGGCAGGACGTGGCCGCCCGGTTTCGGGCGCAGGGACTGGACGTTCACGCCCTGCCAGTCGATCAGGGCGATCCGGCGTCGGTGCAGGCGCTGAAAGAACAGATTCGCGCGCGGTTCGGGCGGCTGGATGTGTTTGTTAACAATGCGGTTTCCCGGCCGATGAAAGGGTACGACGCACCCATTGCGGACTTTGCCGAGTCGATGCGCGTCAATGCCACCGGTTCGATGGATATTCTGCGGGAAATGGCCGACCTGATCGTTGAAAGCGGGGGGGGCAGCATCATCAACATCGGCTCGATGATGGGCATGTTCGGCCCGGATTTGTCCAATTACGAAGGCACCACGATGGGCACCCCGCCCCCCGATTATTTCTTTCACAACGCCGGTTTGCTAAACCTGACGAAATACCTGGCGCAGGTGCTGGCGGGGAAAAACGTGCGCGTCAACTGCATCAGTCCCGGCGGTTTGTTCAACCACCAACCCGAACGGTTTCTGGAAAATTACACCAAAAAAGTGCCCCTGCGACGCATGGCCAACAACGACGACATCAAGGGGCTGATTGTGCTGCTGGCGTCGGAGGCCGGGGCCTACATCAACGGCGAAAATATTCTGATGGACGGCGGATTAAACGCCTAATAAACAACGGATTTAGCGGAGGTATTTGCCGGTCCGCAGCACCTGCGCCCACTTCTGATACCCCGCCAGCGTCAGGTGAATTCCGTCCCAGGTATAGTCCTGTTTAAGCTTGCCGGCTGCGTCGACAAAGTGCGGGTGGAGGTCGATCAGGGTAAACCCTTCCGTCGGGGCCATCGCTTTCAGAGCGTCGTTCAGATACCGGATGTGGTCTTCCTTATTATAATGGGTTTTGAGTTTCTGAAAGGTCTCGTTGGTCGGGAGCAGCGTCTGGAAGTAAATCCGGGTTTTCGGCGTCCCGGTTTTGATCCGGCGAACCATCCGGCGGTAGTTGTTCAATACAACGCTGTCGGGAATGTTGCGGGCCAGATCGTTGATGCCGATCAGGATCAGCACTTTTGCCGGGCGCCCCTGAATCACTTCGTCCAGCCGCTCCAGAACCCCGAACGTTATATCACCCGGAATACCCCGGTTTTTGTACCGCGTGTTGCCCAGCAAATCGCTCCAGTCGGCCCAGAACGTCAGGCTGTTGCCCAGAAAAACCACGTCTTTGCGGGCGTGCGGCAGCGAACGGAACAAATCCACCCGGGCCTTGTAAATATCCGGCCGAACGGTGCTGTCCCATTTGATCGCCTGGGCGGTGGCAAAGGGAATCCTGAAAAACAGCAGGGCCAGCAGCACCAGTTTTCCTTTGAAGCGACGTTGACGATTCATACGCATCAATTTCCCGCCAGTTGCGATGGCGTCAATTCGTTCAGCAAAGTTTCACCCCGCTGAAACCGCTCGACATTCTGCAAAAAGATGGATGAAACGCGCTCCAGAAACCGGGGGCTCAGGCTGGAACCGGAAATGTGGGGTGTCAGGATGACGTTTGGGAATTTCCAGAGCGGATGGTCCGGCGGCATCGGGTAGTGGTAATGGGTGTCGAGGGCCGCGCCCGCCAGCCAGCCTTCCTGCAACGCCCTGATCAGCGCCGGTTCCTGAATGAGCGGACCGCGCGCCGGATTGAGCAAAAAAGCCGTCGGTTTCAGCATCCGCAACTCGGTTTCGCCCATCAGCCCCGTCGTGGTAGCGGTTTGCGGCAGAGCCATCACCAGAAAATCCAGTCCACGCAGGAACGCTTCTTTTTCGGAACTGTAAAACACGCGGTCGGGCAGCGTACCTTCGCGATCGCCCGTGCCGGGTACGCAGTAGGTCGAGTCGCGCTTCGGGATTGGTTGCCGGACCAGGACGTGCACCGTCATGCCGAGCGCTTTGGCCAGCCGGGCGGTTTCGCGCCCAATGCCGCCGTAGCCCCAGATGCCAACCACCGAACCCCGAATCTCTTTCTGAAATCGGGCCGACCGGTCCCAGATCTGGGCCTCCTGGTTTCGGACCAGCCCGCGCAGATCCCGGGCCAGATTGACCATCATGGCGATGTTCCATTCGGCAATCGGCACGTCAAACACGCCCAGCGAATTGCAGGCCCGAATGCCCCGTTCCGTCAGGTTTTTGCCGAACAACTGACTGTAGCCCGCCGAACTAATCTGCACCAGTTTCAACTGCGTCATTTCGGCGTGGTTTTCGGGCAGAAACGTGCCGAAAAAAAGATCGCAATTCCGAATCTGGTCGGTTGGCAAGGGCCGGGGCTTTTCTTCCGGCCGGGCCACCACAGCGACCGAGACCTCAGGCAACGCCCGCAATTCCCGGAGCACGGGTTCGTACACCGGCATATCAATCAGAATGTTCAGCATGGCTCAGGTGGTCAGGATTTTGCCGGGAACGCTGTTGAATTCGCCGGTGCCGGGAATAAACGGAAACTGCCGGATCGTTTTGTCCGTCAGCTCAATGCCCAGACCCGGTTTTTCGGGGCGCTGGACGTAGCCGTTTTTCAGTTGGAAACTATCGCCAATCACTTCGCTGTGCAGCGGACCGTAGGCCGGAGCCACTTCCAGGATGACGGTGTTGGGACAGGCAAAACCGGCGTGGATGTTCTGCATCTGCGACCCGCCCGCGCCCCAGGCGTGGGGCGCAATCTTCTGTCCGCGCCGGGCCAGGCTGGAAGCCACCTGCATGAACTGATCGAGTCCGGCGGTAAACGAGGCATCCGGCTGCCCAACGCCGAAACTGTCCTGCTCGATGAACGTCTGCCATTCGCAGACCGCCGTCAGGCATTCGCCCCCGGCAATGACGGTTTTGGTGTTCCGGCGCAGTTCGGCGTAGAGGTCGGGGCGGGTGTAGGGGAGCGGTTCTTCCAGAAAAAACAGGTTGTACGGTTCCAGCGCCCGGGCCACGGCGGTGGCGGTTTCGAGGCCCCAGGTGAGCGTCGGACTGTTGCCCATGTGCGCGTCGAACAACAGCCGGAGGTCGTTGCCAAACTGCGCACGGACAAACGCGGCTTTGCTGGCTTCCAGATCGGCGGCTTCGGCGGGGTCCACGGAAACTTCAAAACCCCGCTCTTTCCAATACGCCCCGGCGCCAATCTTGACGCCCTGAAAACCGAGTGATTGGTAAAACGCGATTTTATCGGCCAGTTTTTGCAGCGGATAGTTGCTCGGCCCGCCCGTTGCGTAGGCCGGAATCTGGTTTTGAGGAGCAAACGGCGTTTCGGCGGTTTCCGGAAAACCGCCTTTCCAGGCATCGCCCAATAGTTTACAAACCGGCACGCCCAGCGCCTTTCCTTTCAGGTCCCAGAGGGCGGCTTCGATACCGGCCAGCACAATGGCACCCAGGCCAACCCGGCACCAGAAATTACCGCACTGGTACATCCGTTGCCACAATTCCGGAATGTCATCGACGGTGTTGCCCAGCAGAATCGGTTTGAAAAAGTCCACGATGGCGGGTACGCCTTCCGGGAAAAAGTAGCCCGCGTAGGTTTCGCCCAGGCCCGTGAGTCCGGCGTCGGTTTCGATGCGGATGAAAGCGGCACTGCGGAGTTGGCGCGCTTCGGAAAGATACGGATCGTTGGTGCAGGGACCCGTCAGCAGAATCGTTTGAACGTCGGTAATTTTCATGCTTATCCGGCCTTGTCAAACCGCTTTGGGTTGCACGGCGAGTTCGATGGCGGCCACCGTAATGGGTTCTTTACTTTGGTTTTCCACAACAATTTTGTTCCAGCCGTCGGTGACGAGCGAAACCGGAAACCGGTAGTTGTAGGCTACGTGCTCCGGGCTGTGGTGCGTCAGCGAACCGCAGGGCATGAGCAGCTTCTGGCTGGATTCGTTTTTGAGATTCGGCCAGCAGCCGTTGACCGAAACCGGCAAATGGGTCGGCTTGTCGCCGGTTTTCAGCACCACCTGCACCACCAGTTCCAGATTCTGGTCGGCGGGTTCGGCGCACATCGCCAGTTGGAAAGGGCGCTGCGCAAACGGGCCGATGCTGGCGGGCATCTGCGCCGGTAGCTCAAACGGCGTTGGGTTAAAAGCCGCTCCGGCGGTGCTGAAACAGTAGTGCTTGGGTTTGCCGCGCAGAAACGCCAGCTTGTGAATATCGCGCAAGGCCGTGTAATCCGCCTTGATTCCCGACAGGCGGTTTTGGTCCGCACAGAAAAAGTTGAACCACTCGATGCCGTGGACGCCCATCGCCAGTTTGCCGGCGGCATTGGCCCGTTCAATTTCCGGGCTGGCTCCGATATACCGCATCCGCTCTTTGACCGTTCCGGCTTCGTTCTGCGTGGGCAGGCTGTTGGCCCCGTCGTCGATGGAACCGTAAATCGTTACGCGCTCGCCCAGGCGTCGGCGGAATTCGTCGTGCGGCATGTCCCAGGTCGTAGGCCAGTATCCACCCGGAATGACAAAGTCGAGGGTGCCTTCCTGACAAAGCGTTACCACATCCACGCCAATGGCTTTCAGCTGGTCCAGCGCTCCGGGAATGCGCATCCCGAACGGATACGGTTTTCCGGTTTTTTTGGCCTGCCGTTGGGTGAGGGCGCGAATCTGGCGGAACCAGTCGTTCATCACCGCGATGGTCTGAGCCGAAGCGCCGGGCTCGCAGCAGAGCGGTTGCCGCCACCAGTCGAGTTCGAGTCCTTCGAAGTCGTAATCTTCCACCACCTCCCGGATCTGCTCGAGCATCAGGGCGCGGACCTCCGGTTTTTCGTAGTTCAGTCCGATCCGGTCCTGGGCGTTCTGCAAACCGTACGAAGCGTGCTGAAGCCGCATTTCTTTCTGCTTAAAAAGCGGGAGGTTGAAAAAGCTGCCTTCGGGGTTGCGGCTGCCGTGCATGTCGTTCATCCGGATGCTGACCCAGGGCGAAATCTTCCGGCGTCGGCACGCCTTCGAGGTTTCGGCCAGCCAGTCCACGCCCGCATCGAGCAGGTCCTGGTAGCGGTTCATGAACAGCGTGAAGTTGTCAAGAAATTCCTCCACCGCTTCCGGTTCCGTAATACCCTGGCAAATGGCGTGGCCGCGAAAAAAATCGCGGTCACCGCGTTTGTACCCGTCGAGAATGCTGGGGATTTTCTTGCTGGGATACCAGGCCCGGTTCGCGTTGGCGTTGATGACGAAGGTGTCAATGCCGTTGTCGGCCAGCAGGTCCACGTAGCGGTGGATGGCTTTAGCCTGGAAGGGGCCGCCGACGGCGTTAGGCTTGGTGCCCATCTTGCCGGTGCGCGGATTGACCACGGTTTTCATGGTGTAGTCTTCGGGTTGCCAGAGCTCCGGATTGTAGAAGTACACGCAGGTGTCGCCGTTGAACAGGTTGCGGTGCTGGTCCAGCGCCGGTTTTTTGGGCGGCCGGTTTCCCGGCCCATCGGCGGGCAAACCGGGTTGGCGGTCCGGCGAACCCGTCAGCACATTGGGCAGGACGGGAACGACCGCGGTGCTGAGCATACCCGTACGAAGAAAGTCCCGCCGGTTTTTCCTGGTTTCAGATTTCATGGCCGCGTGCGAGGAGATCGGTGATTAACAAGTTGGTTCAAGGCTACTTTACAAAGGTAATTTTGGCTTTCTGTCCGTCCTTTTACTTTTATATGGATTTATGGTATTTTCTTTCACATTGAAGGCATCGGAAAGAGAAACCCTGCCGACGCGGGCGCAGGCATCGAACGGACCGTAAGCAGGACTGGAATCACAGGGCCGGGCATCCGTCTTCAACCGCCCGCAACCCGGGCGGGGTACTGCGCAAAATTTTCGAGAAAAAGTGACCAATGAAATCATCCGAAGTCTAGAGATAGTAATGCCAATGCGTTTTTGTCAGCGTAGCTATGCCTTTTCGGATGTATATGAAGCAAAAATTTTACCTCCTGGTGGGTCTTTTTTTAGGTCTTGTCGGCACCTCCTTCGCGCAGAAGGGAAGATTCCACGTCCGGTTTACAGTGAAAACCATCGACTGTAGCACCGCGAAAGCGGTTATCCAGCTTCAGGTGAGAGCCAGTTCAGCCGACAGCACCTTTCTGATGGGCGATGCCAACTACCGGTTCGACTACGATCCGCGCATCATCAACAATCCGGCCATTGTCAGCCAGGAAAATTTTTCCAGTCAGATCCCCGCCAGCGACAACCGGTATGGGGTGCAGAACCTGAACGGCAGTACGTTTGGCCCGACCAAAGGCACCGTCTCGCTCAATACGACCTACGGCGGTTCCGGCACGGGAGCGGCCCCGGTTGGCACGAACTGGGTTACGGTTTCCTGCATCCAGTTTGACATTGTCAACACCCAGCTGATTCAGAATAACTGCTTTCCGCTGGTCTGGCACACCAACACGGATTTTCCAACCTGGATGCTGACGTGAACTTCTCCGACAGCGTACTCTGGAAGAAAAATAACGGTCGGTACTCGAAAGTGCCGCATTAACAGGAAAAAGAGAAGGAGCAGTACGTTTCGGTACTGCTCCCATCTAACCAGCCGTTAACAAGATTGAACAAAAATGCAATGAACGTGAATGAGTTCTTTTCCTGCAGTCTGCCTGTCGCTGCGGACTCAGGCCCAACCTGATCGGTTCGATGTCCGGAGGCAATTCAAAAAACCGGACGTCGCCAAGCAGAAAATTCAGTTTGCCGTCAAAATAAAGGCGTGCAGGTGGATTTAGTTTAAACAGGTCGGCGGTTCGCGGGCTGAAGTTTCCCGGCAAGAATACTTTTTTTACATCTCGCAATAGTTCGGAAAGCCGATCAAGACTCCTTGTCGGCTTTTTTTAATTGTCCGTTTTGAAAGGGATCATTCAGCCTAAGGCCATTCTCCGTAGACCAGTGGTTGCTCTGATCGTGACAATCACCAACGGTTTTTACCGGAAGCAGCAGAAAGTCGGTGATCAAAGAAATTTGCAGTCTCTGAGCAAATATTTGGGAGGGATGCCAAATATACGTTTGAAACGCTGATTAAAGTGAGGTTGATCGGTGAAGCCGAGCTGAACACAAGCTTCCGCCAGGGTAACGTCGGACGTCGTAGCAAGGGCCAGGATTTGCCGGATGCGCTTCCATATAATGTATTGCGTGAAAGGGGAGCCCGTTTGCCGGGCAAACAGATGACGCGACCGTTCGGGGGAGAGATTAAGGAGATTGGCCAGATCGTCCAGGTTCCACGGTTGGTGCAGATTCTGGTCAATGCGGTCCAGAGCCGCTTCAATGCGCTGATCCAGGGCGGTTTCCGGTTTTTGTTGCGCAGCCAGAATCGTCTCCAGAAAGGCCTGACCAAAGGGCGTCAGCTCCGGGGCCGTTCGGGCGTTGTAATCGCTGGGCAATACGGCATCCAGTTGCGCGTCGGTTAGCACCGTTCCCAGGTCCAGAAACGGTTTTCCGCCCAGAAACGTTTTGAGCTGTTTCCCCCAGGAACTGTTGGGGTCAATAAAATAAACGATTACATCGGTATTGAATGAACTGCACGTATGCGGAGTTTTCTGATTGGCTACGTAGCCCCGCAAACCCGGCAACGCATCGCCGTTCAGTTCGCAATCAATCGTTCCGTTTAGCGCGACAACTATTTTATAGCAATTGTGATAATGAACCCCAACCAACTCAACGGTAGCAACAAACGAAAGAACCTGATCCCACTGGTAGGCGGTTGATTTTTGAGGTGACGCAATGGCAGACGGAGCTTGCATACAGACGAAGGTTGGTGGTGAGAGAATGTATAAAGGTAAATCTAAATCAGTAAAGGAACACCATCAGCGAGGATCATAAATGCTTGTATGTAATTTATATCATTAAAATGGCCTGAAACGTATATGAATAATCGGTAACACCGCCGGTTGCTCAAACAAATAGCCGTTTTATACAAGTATTATCATTCGTCAGCCTATAAATTTGTTTACCCTAATTGATATAATAGTAACATAGTTAGTCAGGTAACGATTCTGCAAAGCATCAGCGACTTAATTACTGGACGGAAAATAAGTTTTATGTCATTAAGACTATTTTTAGACTCGCTCAGTGATCGCTGATACTAGTTTTTGCTCCCGAATACCATCGTAACGTGGTTTATTCTCAGTGGTGTATTGCCTTATGCTATTCGTTGTACGATGGTTTTAGCCCGACGATTGCCTGCCTGTATAGTTAGAAATAGCCTGTGGAGTATCCTTCTTTTTTGCTCAATCCCTGATGCGCTGAGCCAGCCGGGTAACTCACTGCAAAGTCAGTTGCGGGCGGCCCGGCACGACTCCACCCGTGTACGCATTTATTGCGACCTAGCCGATTCGCTGTATCGTAAGGGCAACCAGGATTCGATGTATCAAGTGGTTCAAAAGGCTTTTCCTTTGGCTACCCGTCTGCGTGCAACCAACTCCCTGGGCCGGCTGTATTTTCGGTTAGGAGGCTACTATGGTAAAAAACGTTTGCAGGACAAGAGCATTCCCTTATTCCAGCAGGCCCTGGTCTGCTTTCGGCAAACCAGGGACAGCACACGAATTGGAAGTAACCTGTATGGGCTAGCCATGGAATATGCCGCAAAATCCGATTACGAGCGGGCCATTAAGCATTCGTTGATGACGCTGTCGTTTTCCGAAAAAACTAAAAATAATGGTCTGATCGGTGCAGTATACAGCCTGCTGATTTCGATCTATTCGGACATTAAAGACTTTCGTTTGCAGCTTTTTTACATCAATCAGTACCTGCGATTTGCCGAACGATGGAAAATCCCCTTTGATGTCTGTAACGCTTACCTCTTAAAAGCGGAGCTTTACGAGCGACAGGGCCAGTATCGTGCCGCCTGGCCTTTGTACCAAAAGGCTCTTGAAATCACGTATACGTATACGTCAGATAAAGTATATTATTTAACGGAAGTGATCCGGGCAATGGAAAGTAACCTGCGCCATCGCGGAAAGTACCGGCGTGGACAGGTATTGGTCCAGCAGGCCATTCGGCTGAATGAGCAAACCCAGGATCTCCAGGGGTTGGCCAATCTCTGGAAAGCACTGGCCGAAAATTACCAGTGTCAGCGTTTGTCCGCTCAAAGTCTTCAGGCTGCCACCAAAGCCCTGGACTACGCCCACCGGAGCACAATACCCAGCATTTTGCTGAACGTTCTGCCCACGGCCATCGCCGTTCAGGAAGCCAATGGCCAGCACCGGCAGGCGTTAGTCAATCAGAAAGCCTACATGGCCCTGAAAGATAGCCTCTTGAATCAGGAAAAAAACGAGAGAATTGCGCACATCCAGGCCCAGTACGAACTCGAAACAAAAGAACAAACCATTCAGCTGCTGAATAAAAATGTTCAGTTGCAGCGCTTAAAGGCCGACGAGCAGGATCAGCAACGATTCGTGCTGCTGCAAGGGATTGGGGCGCTGGTTTTCCTGGTGGGAGTGACCGGTTTTTTTCTCCGCCGATCCTACCTGACGCAGCAGTTGCTGAGTCAGCAGAAAGGGGCGATTGAGACCCAAACCACCCAGCTGGCCGAAGCCAACCGGCTGAAAGACCGGCTGTTTTCGATCATCGGACACGATTTGCGGAGTCCCGTTGCCAGCCTGAAATCCAGCCTGATGCTTTCCCGCTCGCATGCCGGTGTAACGGATCGGGTCAAGCTGGATGGTCTGGAGCGGGAAGTGAATAATCTGCATCACACCCTGGATAATATTCTCTATTGGTCGCTCAGTCAGCAGAACGGGTTGCGCGCACTGATCCTTCCGGTTAACCTAACGGATGTCGTTGCGGACGTTCTCGAAGGATTTGAAGGCTTCATTCGGCAGCGGAGACTGAACGTTAGCTTTGATGAGCCACCGGTTGAGGTGCGTATGGACGAGAACCTGACGGTTTTGGTGCTGCGCAATATCCTGCACAACGCCATCAAGTTTACGCCCATCGATGGCAGGATCGACCTGCGGATCCACCACCAGCCCACCACCGTCGAACTCACGATTGCCGATACCGGCACGGGCATGGATGTGGCGGATCACAACCCCCAAACGCACAAAGAAGGGCAGGGCACGGGCCTGGGCCTGACCCTTTCCGAAGAACTCATGAAGCGAAACGGCGGTAGCCTTCGGCTAAAGAGTACGATTGGCCAGGGAACGACGGTGACGCTTAGCTGGCCTGCGAACAGCCAGTAGGAAACGGCAGCAGACGGCCGGCTGACCCGATTACGCCGAATCCTGAACTTTTCCCCGACTCATGGAAATGGCTTTGTACCGTTCGAACACCCGGTTTTGGTCAAATAAGTAGCGGTACGTAATGTGCCTGCGCACCGGAACGGCGCCCAGGGCGGTTGTCAGGCGGTTTATCTTGGGATTAAAATCCCCCGTCCAGCGCAGTTCCGCATTCGTGAATCCCAGCCGCCGAATGCCATCGGCCGAGGTCATGATCATGCCGGCTTCCAGGCCGTATTGCTGAAATTTGGGTTTGATGCCAATGGCAACTACGTGGCCTCGGGTCAGGATGCCCCGTTTGCGGTACCAGGCAAAATCGTTTCGCCGGCGCCACATAAACAGCAGGAGTTGCCAGGCCGTCAACTTCCCCCGGAGCGGTTTGAACACCTGATTCAGATCGGGCGTACAAACCAGAAAACCGGCCGGTTCGCCGTTGACAAACGCGAAGGTGAGCATGGCTTTGACGTATAGAAAGCCAATCTCCTTGGCAAACTTCAGGGATTGGGCTTCGCTGATGGGCTTGTAGGCTTCGTGAAAGCGCCAGGCTTCGTTGTAAATTTCCCGAAAATAGCCTGCGTAGGTGCTCAGCTCGTTTCGCTCGGGGTGCCGAATCCGGATGTGCTCTTTCTGACTGATCCAATCCCGTATTTTTTCAAAGCGCGGGTCGAACGGTTGGGCCAGGCTGAGGTCCGTGCTGATCATCTGGTAATAATCCCGAAAACCGTACGTTTCAAACAGGCGCTGGTAATACGGCAAATTATAATTCGTCGTGAAGGGTGGTTCGGTGTAGCCGTCCACCAGCAGGCCCCAAAACCGGTCGTTTTCTCCGAAATTGATGGGGCCATCCATCGCTTCCACCTGATGCGTCGTCAGCCAGTTCCTGGCGGTATCGAACAGGCAATTGGCGGCCTGCTGGTCGTCGATGCACTCAAAAAAACCGACTCCGCCCGCCGTTACCTCGCTGTTCTGCTTTTTGTTATCGTCAATAAAAGCCGCAATTCGTCCCACCAGATGCCCCGTTTGGTCCTTCAGAATCCAGCGCTCGGCCCGGCCATGCTGAAAATACGGATTGGTAGCGGGTTCAAAGATCGCGTGCAGCTGCCGGTCCAGCGGACAAATCCAGTTTGGGTCCGAGCGGTAAATGACGCGGGCAACCTCTAAAAATTCCTGCTTTTGGGCAGCGGTTTTTACGGACTGAATCGTGAAAGGCATTCGTTTGGAAGGTTACAGAATAAAGGCTTGCTTACAATTCCTGATAGGCCAGTAGTTTTTTTAGGTCATTTTGAATCCAGCGATCCGGAATTCGTTTCCAGCAGTAATTGCGCAGGTTACAGAGGGCGGGCGTGCTGATTTGACCAATTTTTCCCAATAAGTTCGATTTTCGCTGGATGGCGTTGACCCGCTTTTTCCGGGCGTTGTAGAAAGCCGAAAGGGCGGTTTCGGGCGTGGCACACCTAGCCAATTGCGTGGCCAGCACCCAGGCATCTTCGATGGCGAGCGAAGCGCCCTGCGTCATGTTGGGGGTCATTCCGTGGGCCGCATCCCCCATCAGCAGCACCCGGCCTTTATACCACTTTTTTACGTGAACATCCTCCAGGTCGTTGTAAATCAGGTCGCTGCTCTGTTTCAGGGTGGCCATCAACTGGGGGACGTAACCGCCGAATCCGGAAAAAATTTTCCGGAAGGCCGGAACGCTGATGCCCCGGTTTTCAACCGAATTTTTTCCGGTGTTGACCGACGCAAAACAGTGCACCCGGTTTTCGGTCAGGGGGACAATGCCAAACCGCTGCCCTGTGCTCCACATTTCCGTAACGGTAGAATAGTCCAGATCGCCCACGTCGGGGGCCACAAACCGCCAGGATGAATAGCCGGCATACTTGATCGTTGCGGTGGGAAAAAGGGCGGATCGGACGGCGGAATTGATGCCGTCGCAACCCAGCACCAGGTCATACCGACCCGTAGTGCCGTCCGTAAAAGTCACGGCTGCCTGATCAGGCAGTTGCTCGATCGCTCGGAAACCGGTGCCGAGCTGAACGTGGGTCGTGGTCAAACCGTTCAACAGAATCTGGTGCAGGTGGGGTCGGAAAATAGTAACGGTTTTGGCGTAAGAAGCCGCGTAATCATCCAGGTGAAACGAAGACAGCGTGCGCCCGACCCGGTCCGCAATGGTAATGGTTCGAATCTCATTGGCGCACCGCTCGATCTGGGGCATGAAACCCAGTGATTTTAGCAGGCGAACCCCGTTAAGTGTCAGGGTGATGCCGCCCCCCACCGGTTTCCACTCGTCGCTTTTTTCAATCAGCGTGACGCGGTGCCCGTTTCGTTCCTGCAGGATGGCCGACAGAAGGCCGGAAATACCCCCTCCAATGACCAGAATAGCCAGCGGGTTGACGGCGGGATTTGCTTTAATCAGCATCGTTGATGCAATTGAGAGTCTTTAATTAAGACTAAATAAAAGACAAGTTAACTGTTTTCCGAAAAACCGGGTGAATTATGAGCAGGAGGGCTCAATCAATCGGTTTTGCGCTGCTCAACTTCGCCCGAAACGGGTCTAATACGACGCCTTATTCACCAAAGTAGAGAAATAGAATAAATTGTATACCATCTTCTTATATTGCAAAAAGAACCACTTCATTGAACAGGATGAAACCGCACGGATACCCACCGGCCTGGCGTACCGACAAAACCGAAAATCGGTCCGGCGCCAATGGGCTATGGATCGGGAATTTCCGGCCGGCCAAAGGAGAGAACGATACACCAGCATTTCATGCCTGATTTGCACGAATGAACAAGCTGATTCACGGGTATACGGCGCGGATGTGCTTCGCCCTGGCGATGGGAGTGGCCTCCTGCCAGACCGATGGGAATCTTGTGCCGATCCAGGTTCCTGACCCCGTTACGGCGGCCCAGGCCTCGCTGGTGAGTCTCCTTTCCACGGGCGCCACGTCGGCGGAAGTCGTGGTGAAAAGCATCCGGCTCGAACCAACGGCCTGGCGGCTGACGGCCAGTACGGCCGAGGGAGGTATCGTCACGCTCCCGCCCGGTGAAACGAAAGACCTGACTGATTTCAGGCTGACGACCATCCGGCTGAACGGTCTGGTCGGCGGGCAAACCTATCAGTTTCGCCTGTCCTTCCGTTTCGCCGATCAGGATTCCATCACGGCGCTCCGTTCGTATACGCACCAACTCCCCACCACGCCCCGCTGGACGCGGCTGGCCCCTGCAACTTTCAGCGGGGGCGATTACACGGCTTGCCCCGTAGCGGTGGATGGCATTTGTGGCCCCAATCCGGACAATGGCTGTGGCCATCCCGGCACGGGGGCCTACGTCGGAAACCGGGTGCAACTGATCCGGTACGCCGGGCCGCAGCAGGATCGGCTGGAAACCAAGTTCTACGACCGGGCAACCGATAGCTGGCCGTTTTTTGCGAATAGTGATATCAGAACCCCCCGGCAGGGCGTGATTCAGTACAACCTGTTTTTCATGGGCGTAGACCGCTACCAGTTCAGCGGCCTGGGCTATATCACCGAGGAGCGGTCTGCCAGCAAATATTTTTATTACCGGGATATGGCGGCCCGGTTTCCCGTTGGGGGCAGCCCCGTCAAACCCCTGTATGGTGGCGAAGACGGCGAAGTGGCTTTTTTTACCACCACCGACGAAGCCTACTTCCTGACCCAGAATGGCTCGCCCGCCATGCGGAGTTTACACGCTACCTTCACGCAGACGGTCCGTGCGCCCCTGCCCGAACCGCCCGGGACGCTCGCTACGTTTTCCATCCGCAGCATTGGGTATGTCGTCAACCAGCGTCCGGGTCAGCCCACGCGCCTTTGGGCCTACGACCCCACCACCGACGCCTGGACCCAACGGGCGGTTTTTCCGGGGGCGGCCCGCCAGCGCGGCACGGGCTTTTCGCTGGCACGTACCGGTTATTTTGGGCTTGGCGTGGCGCCCGACGGGCAGGGTTTGCGTGACTTGTGGCAGTATGACCCCGGCGCCGACCGCTGGCAGTACGTGACCGAATACCCCGGTCAGGGAAACCAGTTGCTGGCCGTGTTCAGTGCGCCCGACGGGGCCAAACCCGAACGGGTGTACCTGGGCTGGGGATACGAAGCGCAACGAATCAGCACGGGTATCAACCGCATTGTGGGCTGCACCGACTGGTGGGAGCTACGACCGTGAATGGGGCGGTTTTTGAAATCAGTGAAACGATTGACGACGAACCTTTTCGACCTTGAAATGATACTTCTACCTTCTTTGATCGGCCGGCTGACCCGGTTTTTTACGGTTTGCCTCCCGCTGGTCCTCGGGAGCTGCGTTGACCCGGTTGAGTTGCCCATCCGGCAAACCGAGCGCCGGCTGGTGGTCGATGGGTTGATCACCGACGAAGCCCCGCCGTACATTATAAAGCTGACGTATTCGGGCAACCTGAACCGCTCGCTGCTGATTCCCGACGAACTGGCCATCAACGGCGCCCGGGCCACGGTGGAGGACAACCTGGGCAACCAGGCGACGCTGGTACAGGACCCGCTGAACCCGGCTTTCTACTGGATGCGCGATGCGCGGCTTCAGGGAGTTCCGGGCCGGGCCTATACGCTGCGGGTGCAGTTGCCCGATGGCCGCCGTTACGTTTCCCGGCCGGAGGTGCTGGCTCCGGTTCCGGCCATTGAAAAGCTCTACGCCGAATACCGCGTATCGGACCCCAACCTGCTGGCATTCAATTCGTTTTTAATCCGCATCGATGCCCGGGATCCGCCCGAATCCGGCAATTTCTACCGCTGGCAGGCCCTGAGTTATATGCCCATCTGGAGCGGCAACGATCCGCAGGGGTACTATCACCCGTCCCAGTCTGCGGGCGAAGGGTCCTACGCACCCTTCTATGGTCCGCTGACCAACGTCCTGAGCGACCAGCTGATCAACGGAAACCGGCTCACGGGGCAGTTGGTCTTGACGGCTCCGCTGGTGGCGTTGGGCACTCAGTACGTGGAAGTACGGCAGTTTTCCCTCTCAAGGGCGGCTTACCAGTACTGGGTTCTCTACCAGGAGCAACTGTCGCGCACCGGCACCATTTTCGACCCGCAACCGGCCAGCATCGAGGGCAACGTCCGGGCCGAAGCGGACACCAGCCAGCTGGCGCTGGGCTTTTTTGGAGCGTCGGCCGTCAGTCGGCAGCGCATGATCATTCCCACCGACACCATCAACTACGCCCGGTTTGTCTCGCGGTTCGGGCCCCTGCTGTTTAGCAACGCCAATCCGGTGATTCCGGGTCTGGCGCGCGAACAGGCGCAGGCGGCCCCGCCCACCAAATGGCTGACCTACGGAAAATAACGCTGACCGGATACTACGATGCGCCACTTCACTGTTCGATCGAGTTTAACCGCTGCGCTGCTGGTGCTGGTCGTATCCGGTTTGCTGGCCCAAAACCGGTATCAGATCCGGGGACGAATTACCGATGGCGCATCGGGCCGGGGACTGGCGAATGTGTCCGTGGCCGACAAAAAACAGAATCTGGGCACGCTCAGCGACAGCACCGGTTTTTACAGCCTGCGCGTGCTGCCGGGGCTGTATAGCCTGACTTTTTCCCGGCTTGGCTACTACAGCCGGACCCTTCCGGCCGATGTCAGCCGCGCCGATGAGCTGCTGAACGTGACGCTCAATCCGGACATCCGGCAGTTGGAAGAAGTCAACGTGACGGGCCGCGCGCCCGACGCGAACGTTTCGGCCGCCCAGATGAGCGTGGTCAAGCTCGATATGAAGAATTTACGCAACATTCCCGTCGTTTTTGGCGAAACCGATATTCTTAAAGCCCTGACGCTGCAACCGGGGGTCAGTACGGTCGGGGAAGGAGCGGGCGGTTTTAACGTGCGGGGTGGTCGTACCGATCAGAATCTGGTGCTGCTGGACGGCGCTCCGCTGTTCAATACGAGCCATTTGCTGGGGCTGCTGAGCAACCTGAACGCCGATGCGATTCAGGATGTCACGCTGTACAAAGGCGGAATTCCGGCCGCTTACGGCGGGCGACTGTCCAGTCTGTTGCTGATGAATACCAAAACCGGCGGAACCGACCGGCTCAGCGTCAACGGGGGAGTTGGCTTAATGACGAGTCGGCTGCTGGTGCAGGGGCCGGTCACGAAAGACAAGAAACTGACGGTTCTGGCCGGTGGCCGCATCGCTTATCCGTCGCTGTTGCTCGGGCTGTTTCCCGCTCCGACCAACCAAAACCGGGCTTCGTTCTACGACCTGAACGGCCGCATCACGTACCAGTTTAGCCCGAACGGCCAGCTAACAACCACCTTCTACCGTTCTTTTGATACCTTTAAATTCCCCCAGGATACGCTCTACACCACCCAGTCGACCCTGCTCACCGCCCGGTATAGCCAGCGTTTCAACCCGCAACTGTCGGTCAATCTGACGGGGACGCAAAGTGACTACCGGTTTTTTTTAGATGGCCAGGGCGCGGTCGATACCTACCGCTACCGCTCGACGCTCCGCCAGCGCGACGTCCGGCTGGACGGACTGTGGACGCCCCTGCCGGCGCACCGGCTTGAATTTGGCGGGACGCTGACGACCTATTCGCTGCTGCCGGGCGCCCTAACGCCCACCGGCGAACGCTCCAACATCGTCGCCCAGACCTTGCCGGCCGAACAGGGTCGCGAATGGGCGGGTTATCTCTCCGACGAATGGACGCCGACCCGGGGATTGTCGATTCAGGGGGGGATTCGGTACGCCCGGTTTACCAACCAGGGGCCGGGAGTCGGTTATCAGTACGCCGAGGGACTGCCGCGCAGCCGCGAAACCATTACCGATACGCTAACGTACGGGAGCGGAAAACCGGTCGCGGACTACGGCGGCTGGGAACCGCGGATGACGGTGCGGGTTTCGCTCACGAAGGCCAGTTCCGTCAAAGTGAGCTACCACCGCACCCGGCAGTTTCTGCACCTGATCTCCAACACCACCGCGATTTCACCCGTCGATTTCTGGAAGCTCAGCGACGCGCTGGTGCCCGCTTCGGTGGCGGATCAGTGGGCCGTGGGGTACTTCCACAACTTTCGGGAAAACGTCTACGAAACCTCGTTGGAAGTGTACAGCAAGGAGATGACCGATCTGGTGGAATACCGCAACGGTGCAACGCTTTTGCTCAACCCGGCCCTGAATGCGGACCTGCTGCGGGCGCAGGGGCGGGCCTATGGGGTGGAAGTGAGCCTTCAGAAAACCCGGGGGCTGCTGACGGGCCTGCTGGCCTACACCTACGCCCGGACGCTGGCGCGGGTCCGGACGCCCTACACCCGCGACCGCATTAACGACGGGGCCTGGTACGCGTCTACTTTTGACCGGCCCCACAATCTGACCGTTGCGACGCAGTGGAAATGGAGCCGGGGGTGGACCTTCGGCACCAACTTCGTTTTCACCAGCGGCCGGCCGACAACCTACCCGGACGGCACCTACCGACTCAACGGTACCAAAGTGCTCGATTATTCGCAGCGCAACGCCGACCGCATTCCGGACTATCACCGACTGGATGTGTCGTTTACCAAAGACGGCCGGCGGTCGCCGGGGCAGCGTCGGTACAGCAACTGGTCGGTGTCGCTCTACAACGTGTACGCCCGCAAGAATCCGTATTCGATTTATTTTCAGCGCGTAAACACGACCACCCGGAGCTACCGGCTTTCGGTTTTTGGCACAGTCATCCCCTCGTTGAGCTGGAATTTCAACTACTAAAACCGCCTGAACTCCCTTTCATCTAGTGAATTTTATCATCGTATACGAATGCGCGGGAAAACGGTAGACGGGCGTTTCTTCGCGCATCGGTACGGTGGAAGCCACCGTTTTAAACTGAGCCGGATCGGACGGCGTATTGCGGGCGGTCAGATCACCGGCTAAGACAAAAACCTCGGCGCCGGGCTGTCTGTTTGTAAAGCCGTTCAACCGGAGTTTCGTGTCGATGGCTTCCGCGCCCGGATTGACAACGTGCAGGATCAGGGTTTTGGCGTCCTCACTGCGGGTGGCCGTTACGTCCAGCCCCCCTTCAACGGTGCTCCGGACACGCAGGGGCAAATGGTTTTCGGCCTGCATTTGCTGGGCATAAAAAGGCGGCATTCCCCAGGTCTGGTCCGGCGTGAAGAAAATCTGGCCCTGATCCCAGTCGTTGTCATTCTGTAAATAGGGTTGCAGGGCGTTGGCGGGGCTCGACGTCAGGACGTAATCGCTGTGCCGCCGGATGGCATTCAGGTTGGTGGCATGGCCCAGCGCCCGCTGCATCCCGTGTTTGCTGCCGTTTTCTTCAAAAACCGCAATTTTCATGGTTGTTTTCGGGTCCCACTGGTTAAACAGCTGCCACATCCGGGTCAGTTGCCGGTCCGTTTCCAGGCCCGCTTTCGGATCGTCACCGCCGACGTGCAAATCCCAGTAATCGGCCAGTCCGTTCAGCGCCCGGAACACATATTCCATGTTGGGCGAGTCGGGGCGCCACCAGGCCGACTGAATGAGCTGAAGGGAGGGGTCTTTTTGCTTCATGGCCCGGTGGAGGATTTTGTACCGGTTCACGTACTCCTCGTAGCCGTTCCGACTGTTGCGGTTAAAAAGCACTTCTTCGTTGCCAATCTCGATGTATTTCACTCCATACGGTTTTGGGTGGCCGTTTCGGGCGCGCTGGCTCCCCCATTTCGTGGTGGCATCGCCGTTCAGGTATTCGACCATATCGGCCAGGTCCTCGGGCGTTTCGTAAATGTTGACGGCAAAACAGGGCGTTATTTTCGTCGCTTCGCAAAACTTCAGAAACTCCTCGATGCCGAAGCCGTTCGTGCTGTAGTGGTTCCAGTGGCCGCGGTAGGGAGGGCGTTTGTCGGGGTCGCCAATCATGGTTTTGAACCGGTATTCCGGCGAATTCACCATCGTCCCGGCGTAGCGCAGAAAGGTCAGTCCCTGCGCCACCAGCATCCGGCCAAGGTCGGCCCGGATTGGTAAACCCCGAAACTGATCGCTTCCGTTGGCCATCAGCACGACCTGATCGACCCAGAGTTTGCCTTTCGAGCTTAAATAGATCGCCAGTCGGGCGTTCGGATCGGTAGCGCCGGATGTCAGCGTAAAAGGAAACTTCTTCCAGGCGGTGTTGAGGTTGGTCAACGTCCGGACGGCGTAGGTTTTGCGGCCATCGGCACTTTCCAGCGCCACATGAACCGGGCCCGTCAGCCCGTCGGCTTTCAGGTAAAGCCGCCCCTGAAAGGTCTGGCCCTGGCGAACGGCGATGCCCCAGCGGTTGAGGCCCCGGTTGGCAATGCCGGCTTTTCCGGTGCCGCCCAAAAACCGGATCACCTGCGACGTCTTCCCGTTGTAGGCCGTTGTGCTGTCCGGTTCAAAAACCGCCGTCGCGCCCTTGGACTGGACCCGGTCCCAGTTGTAACTCACGTTCTGATTCTGCGCCGTCACCAGCGGCAGGGAGACGGTTTTTCCGTTTTCCTCCACCGTGATGCCCCGAAATTCCATCGCTGATTTCCAGGTGCGCAGGCCAATTTTTCCGGTCAGCAGGGGCGCGTTCGCGTCGCGGTAGGACAGAACCGGTTTTTCGTTCAGGAAAACCGTTAATTCAGGGCCGTTGAGCGTCACCTTTACGGTATTCCAGGCTTCGGGATTCACCGCCACCGCAGCTTCCCGGAGCCGTTCGAAGTTTTGCCGGTGTTTGCCGAGGGCGACCGTTTTACCGTCGCGGCTCAGGCTGATTTCGTAGCCATCAAAACCATCATGCCCGACGCCCGCATTCGCCACCCGAACCAGCAGGGCTCCGCTCTCGCCTTTTCCGATAAACCGGATTTGAGCCTGCACCGTGCCGTTGGCGTAGTCCCGGGGCTCGTAGATGAGCTTGGCACTTTGGTCGGGCTCAACACCCAGCGGGTGGATGCCGTTCATGAACACCTCGCTCGTGGTGTTTCGGCCGGGGATGATCGTAACGGCGTCCGCGGTTGCCGTCCAGTAGCCGGTATACCTCCGCCAGCGGCCCAAATCGACTCCGGTGGCCGGTTCTTCGAAACTCTCGCCAAAAATCCGCTGGTCATAAAAACCGCCGTAGATTTCATGGTTCACATCTTCGATATTCGATCCGTACAGCAACCGGCTAATTGTATTTTCCACCTGATCGCTTTCGACCGTGATGTGGGCCGTCTGGGCCTGGCCCGGGGTCGAAAGTTGCGTCGCCAAAACAGCAAGCGACAACAGAATTTTCGGAAAACCGCCCGTTGTATCGTTTTTCATGAAAAACATGGGAAGGTGAAGGACCCGACTGACCCGACTTTAGCGGTTGGCGGGCAGCCAGACTTTATAGCCTTTCTGCGGGCGGTTGCCCGCGGCATAGTAGGGAACGGCGGTGAAGGTTTTCGTTTCGCCCCGCTTGTTTCTGACCTGGCCGGTAATGACGTTGACCCCCTTGAGCAGGTCCTTCCGGTAGTCCAGGTGCAGGGGGGCAGCCGCCGGAATTTGCAGGGAATCCAGCTGGGCGTTGTCGCTGCTTTCCAGGCAGTAGACAATCGGACCCGATGCCAGCGCAACCAGCCCCTGCAAATCCCGCACCTGCTCGTTGGCCGTGATCCGGCGTGGTTTCATGGGCAGCTCCAGGTCAATCCGGTCCCCTTTTTTCCAGCTCCGGCCGACGACCGCGTAACCTTCTTCCAGCCTGACGGTCTGCGGCTGCCCGTTGACCCGGATGGCAAACGCCTGTTGCAGATCGGAGCGGTACAGATCGTAGGGATTTTCCTTGCCGCGCGCCCAGCCGGGAATCCGGACCCGAACCTCGAACGATTCCGGCTTTTCGGGACTGATCGTCAGACTGATTGTCCCGTTCCAGGGGTAGTTGGTTTCCTGCCGGACCGCGACCCGGTTTCTGGCCAGTTGAACCGTGGCCTCACTGCCGATAAACAGATTGACCAGTACCCGGTTTTCCGCCGAGGCATAAATGAAATCGGGCAGCGCCGAAACCATTTTCAGGAACATGGGCGGACAGCAGGGGCACGAATGCCACGCCCAGCGGGCATGATCGTGGGCGTTGAGCGGATTCTGGTACGTATACTGGGTGCCCGACAGCGAAACGCCGGTCAGCACATTGTTATACAGCGTCCGCTCAAATTCGTCCATGTACTTGCCATCGCCGGTCAGTTCGTTCATGCGCTGGCTGAAAAAACCGGCGCCGACGGCGGCACAGGTTTCCAGGTAAGCATTGGTGGGCAGAAAGTAATCGGGTCCAAATTTTTCGTCGTTGTGAATCGCCCCGACTCCGCCGGTTACGAACATCCGCCGGCCCACCATGTTGTCCCACCAGAGATCGGCGGTTTCGAGGTAGTGCGGAGCCTGGTTTTCCAGCGCCATCGCCGTGATGCCCGTAGCCAGTAAAGTGGCCCGCACGGCGTGACCTTCGATGGTTTTCTGCCCAAAAACCGGGGTCGAGTCCTGGGCGTAGTCGCCCCAGCTCGGCCGGGTGGCCGGGGTGCTCGCTTTGTATTGCTGGTCTTTGATCCATTTCTCCGATTTCTCATTGCCCCAGCTAAGCCAGAGCGGATAACCGGCATGTTTGCCCCGGTTTTCGAGCCAGAACCGGGCCAGCCCGAGGTAAGCCGTTTCGTTGACCGGAACACCCAGTTTTTTCTTCAGATCCGGCTGTTCCTTCAACAACCAGTACAGTTTCAGGACGGCTTCTTCGGGTCCGGAATGGGCGGGGACGATATTCTGTTTAGGGGCGGGGCCCATCAACCCGCTCATGTAATTGGCATACCGGGTGGCCACGCCCAGCAGTTTGGTTTTGCCGGTTGCTTTGTAGTAGTGAACCCCGGCTTCGATGAGCATCCCGGCATTGTAAACATCGTGTTGCCAGCGCAGAAAACCGCCATTTTCGCCCCAGCGGTGCGTTGGTTCCATCAGATCGGTGTAGGTGTTGAGATACCCATTGGGGTCGGTCTGCTGGGCGGCCGCAATGCGGTCGATGTAGCCATCCAGCCGGGCCTGCAAAACCGCATCGGGATGCAGCCGGGTCAGGTCGCCGATGCCCCGGATGGTTTCGTAGATCAGGCCGTCAAACCAGGGCAAACCGGCGTGCTGGCCCCCGCCTTTTTTTCCGGCGGCTATCTTGTCAAAATTGCCAAAGACATTGTTTTTGCTCTGTTCTTCGGCGGTGCTCAGGTGCTTGCCTTCAAATTTATCGAGGACATCGGTGGCGGTTGTTGTGCTCCAGAGTTCCAGTTTCGGACTCCAGAACGGATCCCGGATGGTGGCGCGGTGCACCTGGTAAAGCGGGACCTGCGGCTTGTTGCTGCGGTTTTGTGCCTGACCCGGGCCGGTGGTCAGCAGGAAGCCAAGGAGGCAAAGGGAAGTAAGGTACTTTTTCATGGCGATGCGTTGCGTGACCCAAATATAGAACTCTTTTTCAACTGGTACGAACTGGTACGATTTTTATTTAAATTCACGAATCAGTACCGAGAAAAAAGTACCTTTGCGGGGTACCCAGTCCGGCCGTGAAAGAAAATAAATCAAAATACAAACGGGTGGTCAGCCACGTTACCGACCGAATCCAGTCCGAAGCCTACAAGAGTGGCGACCGCATTCCCTCCATCAATGAATTCCGGGGCCTCTACAACCTGTCGCGGGATACGGTTTTTGCGGGCCTGCGCGAACTGATTGCCAAAGGACTGGTGGAGTCCAATCACGGGATCGGTTATTTTGTAACCAGTACGAAAATCGAAGCCCGCCATCACGTGTTTCTGTTGTTCAACGAATTCAATGGATTCAAGGAAGTATTGTACAACTCGTTCATGGAGTCCGTCGGCAGTTCGGTCGCCGTTGACCTGTATTTTCACAATTACAACCGGAAGATTTTTGAAACGCTGGTCCGCGACGCCAACCACAAATACACGGATTACATCATCATGTCCGGGAAGTTTCAGGGCCTTGGTCCGCTGCTCGAATCGCTTTCGGGGCGGGTGTTTCTGCTGGATCATTTTCACCCGGAACTGAAAGGAACGTATTCGGCCGTTTTTCAGGATTTTGAGAAGAATACCTACGAAGCCCTGACGTCGGGGCTGGCGTTAATCCGCAAATATGGACGGATTTTGATGGTTCAGAAAGAGGAAAAGGAGCCCGAAGAACGGTACGAAGGACTCAAAGGCTTTTGTCAGCAACACGGTTTTGACCACGATTATATTTCGGAAACCGCCAACCGGAAGATCCGGAAAGGGGATTTGTACATCACGGTGAAGGACGAGGACCTGGCGGCTCTCCTGAAGCAGGCCAGCCGGCAACAGTTCCGTCCCGGCACGGATTTCGGCATTATTTCCTACAATGACACGCCCCTGAAAGAGGTGTTGGCGGGCGGCATCACCACGCTGTCCACGGATTTCCGGCGCATGGGCAAGACCATGGCCCAACTCCTTGACACCAAAGCCATCTGCACCATCGAAAATCCCTGGCAGCTCACGGTTCGCCAATCGCTCTGATGGCGGCTGTTAGTTAAAGGGGAATGTGTTACCTTTGCCGGGCCAGGGGCGGTTTTCCCGCTTGCTGGCTGCGCATTTTCTGGAGGACGACCTCCCCCACGATGGGAACGGATTCGGGACGGCCCGCTCACGAAGCAAACGTTTCGGTCATGTCCTGGATTTATTTAGTTATTGCCGGCCTGCTAGAGGTCGTTTGGGCGTATTCGATGAAACAATCGAACGGTTTTACCCGCCCGCTGCCCACCCTCATCACCCTCGTTGCCATGATCGCCAGTTTTGGCCTGCTGGCTGTCGCGATGCGAACCTTGCCGCTGGGCACCGCCTACACGATCTGGACCGGTATCGGTGCCCTGGGCGCTTTCCTGCTCGGCATTTTCTTCCTGGGTGAACCCATTAACAGTACCCGTCTACTGGCGGCCTTTCTCCTTCTGGCCGGGCTTGTCCTGATGAAACTTTCGGCAACGCCTTAGCCGCAAAAACCGCCCACTGGGCGAGACCGCGGTCCATAGGCGGTTTTTTCAGCCGGGAAAGTCAACGGGGCAGGTTGCTGCCGGCGGGTGCCAGAAAGCGGCTGGCGTTTTTCCGGATGAAATACGAACCCACCCCGGTGGTTACGCTGGTGGCTGCCAGCACGAGCGCCCAGAATTGCCCCATCGGCAGGGTGCGGGTCAACAGTTCGGCCCAGAAGGCAGCGTAGAGCCCCACGACGGACCACGTCATGAAGTAGTAGTGCCAGTGCAGCCAGTTTTTGACGCGCTTGCGGGCCAGGGCGGGGACAAAACCGCCCAGGATGGTCAGCATACTGAACAGGGCCAGAATGTGAAAAGGACCGAAGCGGCCAAACAAATGATAAATCTGAAAAGCCGTGCCGTTCAGGATCAGCATACTGATGACGTACAGGTAGCCCAGCCGTCGGTGCAGCTGGTTCCTTTTGGGCAGCGCTACCACGAACGCGGCCAGCAGCATGGCGCAAAAGGCGGAAGCAACGTGAATGAAACCTACGGTAGAATGAACCATAATGGATGGAATGAACAGGCCCCAAACTTACTCGTTGACCGGCAAAACCGGATCGCTGGTTCGATGAACCGGGCGGGAAAGCGGGTAAAACCGGGTATTTACCGGATGACTTCGGGACCTCCGGTCCGGAGCGCGGCCAGGAGGTAGTAAAAAACCGCCTTTCAAAAAAATAGCACCAGGAAGATCCCGGTGCTATTTCATCTACAAGTTAATTATTCTCGAACCTTCTCATTATTTATCCCACCAGACCACGCTGGAGAGCGTATTGGTGCCTCCCTGCCGCGTCCGGGCTTCGATAAAATTCGTTTTGTTGTACGTTTCTTCGGAATCCGGAATCACAAACCGGGTCGGGATTTTACCGCCCGTCAGATTGCCCGGATAGTTGGTCGGGGTCAAAACCGGGTAGCCCGTCCGGCGCCAGTTGGCGAAAATCTCGTACTCATCTTCCAGAAACAGCGACACCCATTTCTGCGTAGCGATCTGCTCGATTTGCTGGGCGGTTGTTCCGGCGATTTTATACGGATTGAGCGCCAGGTAGGCATTCATTTTAGCCTCCGAGATCACCCCGCCGGTGCCGAACAACGCCCACTGCCGCATCCCGGCCTTGACGGCGTTGCCGTACGCCGTGGCCGCCGTCGCTCCGCCACTGGCCCAGCCGCGAACGGCCGCTTCGGCCAGCAGCAGGTTGGTTTCCGCATTGCCGAATACGATCAGGGGCGCGCTGTATTTCAGCAGGGTATTCGGGTTGGGTTCCGAGAACGAGTTGAAGTTGGCGGGCAGGCTGTTGTAAGCCGCGTTGGGCATTCCGCTTTGCAAAGCCGTCGTCGTGTCCGCCGTGAACGTTTTGCCGTCGGCCGAACTCCAGACAATCGAAATTACGTTCAGACGCGGGTCTTTCGTGGTTTTCAGGTAATCGATCAGCGTTTTGGCCAGCTTGCCGCCTTCCACATTGTCGCCACCGGGCGTAATATAGTCGGTGCTCAATAAACCGTTGGCGATAAAATTCCGGCTGGCGGTTTGCGAGCCGTCCACGTACCCAATCACGGCGCGGTCGGCATCGTCCAGAATGACGCCCCCGGCGACGGCTTTTTCCACCCAGGTTTTGGACAGGGCGGCATCCACCTGCGTCAGCCGCATGCCCAGCCGCAGCATCAGCGAATAAGCGAATTTTTTCCATTTGGTCACATCGCCCCCGTACATCAGGTCGGCCGCTCCGAAAGTCGGTTTGGTGGCGTCAAAAGCTGCAATGGATTGTTCCAGCTCTTTCAGCAAATCGGCGTAAATGGCCTGCTGCGTGTCGTATTTGGGGCCGTAGTTTTTGTCCGAAAGGGCTTTCCCGGCGTCGAAATACGGAATGTCGCCGTATACATCGGTCAGCCGGTGGAAAATGTACGCTTTCCAGATCCGGGCCGCCGACAGTTTATTAACATCCGCCGGATTGACCGACACCTTGTCGATCACCTGGCGAACCGAGATGACGGCGCCCTGGCCGGCGGTGGTTCCGGCGTAGGCGCTCCAGCTACCTTGCGAATAACTAAAGTTGAAGTATTTGTCGCCAGCCGCCGGCACCTCCTTGTAGGTCGCAAAATGCTGCATCGACTGCCCGATGGTCAGGTAAGCCGCGCCCGTAAAATTGGTGCTGACGCCGTCGAGCAGGGCCCGCGTGAACAGGTATTCGGGCACAACTTCGGAGTATTTGTTTGGGTCAACGTTCATTTCCTCGAAGCCTTTGTCGCACGAAGACAACAGCAGGAACAACGGAGCCGCAACGCATATTTTTTGAATCAGACGCTTCATCGTGAGATAGTTAGTTGATTAGAATTTCACCATTAAGTTCACCCCAAGGCTCCGGGTTCTGGGAACGCCAAAGGCTTCCAGCCCCTGCGCGTTGGTGCTCGTGTAGCCCGATTCCGGATCGAAGTACTGGTTCTTCTTGTCCTTGTAAAGAATGGCCAGGTTGCGGGCCACCAGCGAAATCGACGCGCCCTGCAACTTCAGGAACGACAGCTTGCCGGCGGGCAGGTTGTAGCTCAGCACCAACTGACGCAGTTTGACGAAATCGTTGTTGAACATAAACATGGCGGTGTAATTCTTGTCGTTGTCGTAGTAGGTGTCCACCTCTTCTTTTTTCCAGGTTTTGGTGAACGGATTGCCTTCCGGCGTCACCCCCGTCACGGTTACCCCGGTTTCGCGACCCGGCAGCGTTTCCTGCGGCAGACCGAAGCGGTAGGCGTACTGATACAGGTTCGAGTACACGATGCTGCCGAATTTGCCGTCGAGCAGGACGTTCAGCGAGAAGTTTTTGTAGCGGAAATTGTTGGTAATCCCCATCGTCAGCGGGGGCGTTCCCTGGCCGATTTCTTCCAGATCACCCCGAACCGCGTAGCCACTGGCCGTATTGAAAACCACGTTGCCGTTAGCGTCGGTTTTCTTGCGGTAGCCCCAAACCGTACCGTAAGGCCGGTCCAGCACGTTCCGGACCAGACCACCACCGACACCGGCGCCGACATCGATGCCGGTCAGTCCTTCGGCCAGCCGCTCGATCTTGCTTTTGTTGTAGGCCATGTTGTAACTCACATCCCAACTGAAATCCGCTTTGCTGACGGGCGTTCCGGTCAGCAGCAACTCGATTCCTTTGTTGCTCAGCTCACCCACGTTCAGCAGGGCCGAGGTGTAACCCGAAGAAACCGCAATGTTGGTCGTAACGATGTCGTCGGTGGTTTTCCGGTTATACAACGTCAGGTCGATGCCCAACCGGTTGTTCAGGAACTTGGCTTCGATACCGGCCTCCGCCGTAGTCGAGGTCAGCGGTTTCAGATCAGGGTTTGGCACCTGCGACGACGACAGCACCTGCACCGGCCGGCCGTTGTGCCCCCCCTGCTGCATCGAATAATACTGGTAAATCTGGTAGGCGTTGACCGTGGCACCACCCACCTGCGCCCACGATGCCCGCAACTTGGCGAAGCTGAAGGCTTTCGGCATCCGGAACGCATCCGACAGAATCAGCGAGCCGCCAATCGACGGGTAAAATATGCTGTTGCTCTTCGGGTTCAGTACCGAAAACCAGTCCTGCCGACCCGATAAGGTCAGGTAGGCCACGTTTTTGTAGCCAAAATCGACCGAACCGAAAACCGAGTTAATCGCACTTTTCATGTACGTCGGCGTGGTGGTCGATGCCCCGAGGTTGGTGTAGCTGTAGAAGTAAGGCACCGTAAATTCGCTCCCGGCAATAACCGTCTGATCGTAGATGGCCCGCTGCACATTGCCGCCCAGCAGCGCCGAAAAGCTCAGGTTGTCGCTGAAGAAATCCGTGTTGTAGTTCAGCGTCAGCATGCCGTTGGTTTCCGACGACGTCACCTTGCGGGCATCGTACGTGCCGAGCGGCTGGAAGGCGTTGTTGGTCGGCTGGACGTATTCCGAAGCAAAGCTGTAGTAATCCTGGCTCACGCTGCCTTTGATGAACAGGTTGTCCAGAATGTCGTACCGGATGCTGCCCTGGCTTAAAAACCGGTGTTTGGTATCGTCGTTTTTGAATTTATTGATGACGAAGTAGGGGTTGGGAGCGGCCGGAACCGGGTTCCATTCCATTTCCTTGCCCGTAACCGGATCGTAGCCCGGCGACAGGCTGCGGATGTCCACCACGTTGGCCACCAGATACGTCGCCCAGTGCGGGTTCATATCGGCGTAGCCCACTTTGGGGCGGTTTTTGCCTTCCTCCTGGTTGTACTGGAAAACCGTCTCGATGCTCAGTTTTTTACCCAGAAACGCGTTCAGGTTCAGGTTGGCGATGCGCCGGTTGAACGAGGAGTTCGGAACAATGCTCTTGGATGCGGTATTGTTCAGGCCCAGCCGGAAGTTGACCGATTCGTTGCCGCCCGTGAACGCTACGGAGTTGATGTAGTTGGTTCCGGTGCGGTAAAAATTCTTCAGGTTGTCTTTCTGGGGCGAATATGGATGCAGCTGGCCGTCCACCTGAATCGTGGGCTGGCCGTCCATGCGCGCGCCGTACGAAAGCCGTCCCGTGCTCTTGGCTTCGGTCACCGTCGTCGGTTTTTTTCCGTCCAGCCCCTGACCGTATTCATACTGCCAGTTCGGAATCACGGCAATGTCTTCAAAGGTCGTGTTGCTGTTCACTTCCACGCCGATGCCTTTCTGACCCCGGCCTTTTTTGGTGGTGATCAAAATGACCCCGTTGGAGGCCCGGGCGCCGTAGAGAGCCGCAGCCGGACCGCCTTTCAGCACACTGATCGACTCGATGTCGTCGGGGTTGATCCCGCCGATCCCGTCACCGCGGTCGACGTTCATCCCGTTGCCGTCGGCGGCCGTACCACCGCCCGGAATGCTGTTGTCCATCGGCATCCCGTTGATGACGTACAACGGCTGGTTGTTGCCGTTGAGCGAGCCGTTTCCCCGAATGATGATCCGGCTCGAACCGCCGGGACCGGTCGCCATCCCCGTCGCGTTGACCCCGGCAATTTTACCGGTCAGGGCGTTGGCGACGTTGTTTTCGCGGGCCTGCGTGAATTCACTTCCTTTGACTTCCGAAACCGCGTACGCCAGGGCTTTTTTCTCCCGGGCAATACCGAGGGCGGTCACCACCACTTCGTTCAGGGATTTGGCTTCCGGACTCAGTTGTACCGAAATCGTCGTCTGGTTGCCCACCGTCACTTCCTGGGACGTGTAACCGACGAAGCTGAAAATAAGAACGGCGGTTTCGATGCCCTGATCCGGCATTTCCAGCTGAAATTTTCCTTCCGAATCCGACGACGTACCGCGCTGGCTGCCTTTCAGCAGGATGCTGACGCCGGGAAGTCCGGTCCCGGTTTCGTCCGCAACTTTGCCGGTGAGGTTGCGTTTGGGCGCTTCCCGGACGCCGGTCGGGCTGGCTTCGGGTTGCGGCACAGCGCGTTTGAGAATAATCCGGTCGTGCACCACCTCGTAGGTTACCTTGTGCGGGGCCAGAATTTTCTCCAGGACTTCCGACAGGGCTTCGTTCTGGAATTTGAACGAATGTTTCTGACTGCCAAAAATCAGCGGATTGTACATGAACTTAACGTTCGTCGCATTCTCAATCCGGTCGAGCGCTTTCTCGATTTCGGCGTTGGTCAATTGCAGGGTAATTTTTTGTTCCAGCACGCGCTGGCTGCGCACGTCATGAGCGTGCACCAGGGAGGTAATAGAGATGGTAACCAGAGCTTGGTACAGAGCAAAGCGCATCAGGGTCTGTAAAGCTTGATGAAATTGTACGATTCTTGACATAATCTTAATTTGGTCGGTTAAAAAGCGGCACAAGACTTTCCCGTCATCCGTTGCAGGCGTGTAGCGAATTGAGCGTAAAATGCAGGGGGCGGGGCCGGTCGTGCAAGGCACCACTGACGCCCGAATACTCAGTAATAGGCGTTCAGCATCGGTTTCATTGAATTTCAGAATCAGTTAGGTTAGAAATGGTTATGCAAAGGTTTTTTTGACCGCTTACCGGAAATTAGTCAGTCATTGGGTTTACAGCGGCTGGAAACAGGACCGGTTTTTAGGCGGCTGGGCTGTAAATACTAAAAAATGCATCCTGGGTGTGGTATACGGTATCGTATGGCAGATTTGGGGTAAAGATGCAGGAACGGGTAGCCGATACTCTTTTCAGAGAAATTATTTTTTGAAAAATTTTAAAAACTTGAAATAATCTATGGTGCCGCCGGCAAGTGGCGGGTCCTGGATGCGCTTTTTACCCTAAAACCGCCAAAACCGATTTCAATCATCCCGCCAGAAGCCCGGTTTACTCCCCTGAATCCGTCGTTCGTCGGAAACCGCTCCCGTTCCGGCCGCCGGGCGGATAATTTTGAACCAGCATTTGAAGTGGTCCGCCACGAAACGACCGTTCCCCGGCTGCGCGCTGCTTTTTCCGGCTTCGGCTGGGCCGCAAACCCTGATCGCCGGCCGGAACGAAAAGGGGCTGCCCGGCGCACAACAGATGGGAGTCTTTGTGAACCGGACCTGAAAAGCCCTTGATCCTGAGGTGATTAGTAATTCTAATTAACGTTAAAAGCGTAGTGGAGTATGTCAAACGAAGAAAAAGAGATCCGGCAGGTTTTCGACGCCATGGCAGCCGCCTGGGACAAGGGCGATGCGGAATGGTTCAGTTCCTACTTCACCGAGGATTGCGATTACGTCACCTTCGCGGGCGATCATCTGGTGGGCCGAAAAGCAATCGCCGATGCCCACGAGACGCTGCTGCACGGAATTTTGCGTGGATCAAGGCTAAAAGGGAGCATCAAAAAAATCCGGTTTTTAACGGCCGATGTTGCCGTGGTTCATGGCGTTGGCGTGGTGCAGCTGCGCTGGCAGAAAACCGCCCCCAAAGGCCGCGAATCAATCAACACTACGGTGTTTGTCCGGCAGAACGGCGAATGGAAGGCAACGGCTTTTCACAACTGCCGCATCCAGAAACCCGGTTTTTTTCAGAAGCTGTTTATGAAGCTACTCAGTTGATTAATCGTTCGTTAACCGCTCTTTTTAACCATTGAAACCATTTTCAACCCTCTGAACATTATGAAAAACAGTCTGCTTTCCCTGACCCTGATGCTGGCGGTTTTTAGCGCTGCCCTGGCACAAAACGAAACGTACACCAAGGCGATGGAAGCGGCCATTGCCAACGTCAAATTCATGACGCCCACGCCGGAGTTGCAGCAGGCCGCCGGGCAGTTGGAGCGCATTGGCAGCGCCGAAACCGCCGAATGGCTCCCGGCTTACTGGGCGTCGTACACTTATATTTTGCTCGCCGTGAAGGAAACCGACGCGGGCAAAAAAGACGGCCTGCTCGATAAAGCGGCCCATTTCTACAAAAAAGTGGCGCAGCAGCAGGCCGACAACGACGAGACGCTGGTGCTGGCGGCCCAGCTGGCAGCCGCGCGCCTGTCGATCGATCCGGAAAACCGCTGGCAGCAATACCTGCCGGAATTTGAAGCGGCCCTCACCAAAGCCAAACAGAAGAATCCCGAAAATCCGCGGATTTACGCCTTGCAGGGACAGTCGCTGTTTTACACGCCGGAAGAGTACGGCGGTGGCAAAACCGCAGCCCGTCCGCTGCTGAAACAAGCCGCTGAAAAATTCGCTACCTTCAAACCGGCATCGACCCTTCACCCCAATTGGGGCCAGGACACCAACCAGTATCTGTTGAGTCAGTGCGGACAGTAAAACCGGGTTTCTCGAGGCATGAATATAATTCGTCAGGTATCGCAGCGTACGCCCGTTGGTATTCTGCTTTCCGTGCTGGTCTGTGTCATGGGCGTATACGGCGGTAGTGCCATTATTTACTTCACCACGGAACTGCTGCTGGGCGGGACGGATGTACACGCGCCGGTTTTGTTTGTGATCGTCAATAACCTGTTCGATGCCCTGATGGCCGTGCTGGTGAGTCAGCTCATGCTGCGAATGGGCGACCGGATTCCGTCGGTCGGGATGCGTCATCTCCTGCTCACGGTTCTGATTGTTGCGCTGGGCGCGCTGGAGAGTGTCTTTTTGTTTTGGCTGGTGGGTAAGCCGCCGGTCAGTGCAGCGGAATTTCCCCGGTGGATTAATTTTTTCTACCTGATTCCGGCCCCGCTGATTGGAAATCTGCTGTATTACTTCCAGCGGCAGGCCCGCAGCGTGACGCGCAAAATTACCGAGCAGGAATACCAGCTTCTGCACCTGGAGCAGCAGAAAACCCGGGCCGAACTGGAAGCGCTGCAAGCCAAAATCAATCCGCATTTTCTGTATAACGCGCTGAATTCCATTGCCAGTCTGGTGCACGACGAACCCGACCGGGCCGAACGGATGGTGCTGCTGTTGTCGAAACTGTTCCGGTATACCACCGGCCTGAAAAACCGCTATTTCAACACCGTGGCCGATGAGCTGGAAATGGTGCGGACGTACCTGGATGTGGAACAGGTGCGCTTTGGCGACCGGCTGAGCTACCGCATCGACCTGACCGACCCGGCCCTGAGCGAGGTGCAGATTCCGCAGTTTCTGCTGCAACCGCTGGTCGAAAATGCCATCAAACACGGTATTTCGCGGGTGGCCGGACCGGGAGCCATCATTCTCCGGATTACGGAGGAAAGCGGTTGGCTGACGGGCCGGATTCACGACAACGGCCCGGTTTTTCCGGAAGAACTCGTCGCGGGCTACGGCCTGCAAAGCATTCAGGATAAATTGAAACTGCTGTACGGCGACGATGCCCGGCTGCTGTTGGAAAACCAGCCGCTGAAGGAGGTGGTGGTGCAGATCCGAAAAGAAAGACTGAACACCGCGCCGGATGCCCTGCGCCCGTCCTGGCCGGCCCAAACCCAACCCGTTGAACAATGAAAGCCGTTACGGAACGCCTGATAATCCGCTGGATTCACCTTCTGGCCAGCATTCCCATCCTGGGGTACATTTACGGCCCCGTGTCGGAAATTCCCGAAGCGGCTTTTGTGGTGAAAGCCGGTATTGTGCCGCTCGTGACTCTGTCCGGTTTCTGGCTCTGGAAAGGCCACTGGTTTAAAAAATGGGTTGGCCGTCAACCCCAGAAGAATCTACCGCCGGGCTCCCGAAAACCGGGAACGCGCCCTTTGAAACTGAACGCCTGAACCATGACGCCCCAATTCCCACTCCGAACGCTGCTGGTCGACGACGAACCATTGGCCCTAAACCGCCTGCGACGCCTGCTGAAACGGTATGAAGATACTTTCCAGATCGTCGGCGAAGCCGTCAACGGGCTGGAAGGACTCAAAGCCGTGGAAGTGCTGGAGCCCGATCTGGTTTTTCTGGACATTGAAATGCCGGGCCTGAACGGGTTTGAAATGCTGGCGAAACTGCCGTATCTGCCCATTGTGGTGTTTGCCACGGCCTATGATGATTATGCCGTGCGGGCTTTCGAGGAAAACTCCATCGACTACCTGCTGAAACCCATCGAACCCGAGCGGCTGGAAAAAACCGTTGAGCGCATCCGCAAAATCCGGTCGGCGCCGACGGGTGCCAACCCGGATTTACGGCACGTGCTCGAACTGCTGAAGCCTAAAAAAGAACTGCACTCGATTTCGGTGAAAACCGGTGACCGGATTTTGCTGATTCCGCTGACCACCATTGCCTACTTCGAAGCCGAGGATAAGTACGTTTTTCTGCATACGGTGGACGGCCAGCAGTTTCTGACCACGCACACGATTGCCACGCTGGAAGAAAAGCTGCCCGACACCTTCACCCGCATCAGCCGCTCGACGCTGCTGAATTCGCGCCATATTCAGGAAATTCAGCGGCACTTCAACGGAAAGTTTGTCATCATCATGCGCGACAAGAAAGCGACGCAGTTGATCACCGGCAGCAGCTTCACCGATAATCTGAAGAGTCTGATGGAGTTGTAGCCGCGTCCGGAAGTGGGGCCGAAACCTCGACTGGGCGGAGAGATAGGACACCGGCCAAAACGCAGGAGGAACAGCCCCGTCGTGGACCGTCTACAGCCGGTTTTCCTGCGTATACGGGTGGGCGGAAAACCGGTCAGTTGATCAGCCGCTGGTAGATCTGGCGCTGGCAGCTAGGAACCGCGTCGGCCCGGGAACGGATCTGGAAATGGCGGTTGGTACAGCCTAATGATCCATTTCCAAATCGGTGGTGTCGGATGAAATGGTTATAAAAAGCGCATTTTTTTAAATGGCGAAATAATTTTAGTGTTTAAGCAGGATTTTCATCGTTTACTTTCCTTATTTGCAACTAAGTAAAAGAACGCATCTCCTATACGTGTCTGGCGAAGTTATAGAATATCATTCTGTCCAAAACTTTTGTACGTATGCATCTTCCGATCGATTGCTCCTTCAAAGGTCGTAATCACGGCGATCATTACCTTCTTTTCATGAACGCCACGACCGCATCCATTCCCCATTCCTGCGCTGCTTCAAAAACGCGGCACTGGACATCCCTGCCCGGAAAAAAGGCGGGTGATTAGCATCCCCAATTTCTTTTCCCGTTCGCACTGGCAGTTCCCAACTGCCTGACTGGAACATGCTGTTTTCATCGGCCCGAATGCCTGAAAAGCGGAACGTATACGCATTTCAGCAAGGTACGGCCCGGTGAGAGCCATGTGATTCGACCGGTTTTCCGGGTCGTCGGTTTCGTTTTTAGCACCGACCGGCTTTTCTGGTTTCATTCTGTCGCAGCTCTCGGCTGTCACACCTTATTATGTGCATACATCAACACCAACCTCGTCCACTTTGAATATTATGGGCTCACAGCAATGCCTTATCATTGAACAATCCGCCACGGCCGTGGCGGAATTAAAGGAATACGTCAGCCGACTCCCCTTTTTCTCGACACCCGATATTTGCGCGTCCGTTTCGGAAGCCTGGGAATTGCTGCGCAGCAAGACCTACAGCCTGGTGTGTTTGGATATCAACCTGCTGGACCTGTCCACCGTTGATCTGATTCATTCGTTTGCCAAACAGGCGCCGGTTATTGTTACCTCTGTCCACGCGGATCTGGCCGTCGACGGTTTTAACCTGGGCGTTGTCGACTATTTGCTCAAACCATTTACATTTCTCCGGTTCACCCGGGCCGTAAACCGGGCGCTGAGCATTCAGATTGCCGCCCAGGACGAAAACGCCCATCCCTTTCTGTTTCTGAAAAAAGGACACACGTTTCAGCGGTTCGATTACAGCACCATTGAATACATTCAGGCTTACGGTATTTATTGTAAAGTCATCGGTCCCCAGAAGGTAGACGTGGTCAACGAGACGATCTCCAACCTGGAGCAAGTGCTCCCCAGTCAGCAATTTCTGCGTATCCACAAATCGTACATTGTCAATCTGGCGATGATTACCGGTTATTCGTACCGGAGCATTTCCGTGGGCGCGCACCAGCTCGCGCTCGGAGCGGTTTACCGCGACCGCTTCGAAGGTTTTCTGAGTTTGCTCGGCAAAAGAAACGAAGACTCGTAAGCGCCGAACCGACCATCCCGCCCCACCGCGCGGAACCGCTAACGCTCCGGCGACGATTCAACATCGGAAACCGCCGGCGCGTTAGCGGTTCCGCGCGGTGGAGACGCTGAAGGAGCGGAGGAATAAAGGAGGAAAATATAAATCCGTTCCTTTATTCCTTCGCTCCTTATACCTTTTAAATCCCTGTGCTTTTTAGTAACTTGCAACCTGATTTTGAACGGCCCACCTCGTCGGGCCGTCTTTATGTTAAAGTTTGTTAAAACGAATCTGGCTGAATGAAAGAACTCATTGACCTGAGCAATCTGCCCCGACATGTGGCCGTTATTATGGACGGAAACGGACGCTGGGCCAAAAAGCAGGGCGCTGCGCGGGTATTCGGCCATCGAAATGCAATCAAATCCGTCAGGGAAGTGACCGAGGGATGTGCGGAACTGGGTGTAAAATACCTGACACTCTACACGTTTTCAACGGAAAACTGGAACCGGCCTAAACTGGAAATCGATGCACTCATGCATTTGCTGGTGCACACCATTCGGGCCGAAGTCCCCACGCTGATGGAAAATAACGTCCGGCTGACGGCCATCGGCAGCATTGATACCTTGCCGAAAGATTGCCGGTCGGAGCTGGCCGAAGCCATGCGGCTGACCGAAAACAACGACGGTCTTAACCTGATCCTGGCGTTGAGCTACAGCGGCAAATGGGATATTCTGGAAGCCACCAAAAAGCTGGCCCGCCAGATTCAGAACGGCAGCCTGACGCCCGACCAGATCGACGAAGAGGTGTTTGCCCAGTCGCTGGCAACGCAGGGAATCGACGAAGTCGATCTGATGATTCGGACGGGGGGCGACCATCGCATCAGTAACTTTATGCTCTGGCAGTTAGCCTACGCAGAACTCTATATTATGAATGACGTGTTGTGGCCCGATTTTCGTAAACCGCACTTGTGGGAAGCAATTCTGACGTATCAGAACCGGGAACGGCGTTTTGGGAAAATCAGCGAACAACTCGTAAAGTAACCTATGAAAGTAAGCACTACCCCCTTGGTAATCTGGAACAGTAAAGTCGTTCGGGCGGGCCTCAGCTCGTTGCTGCTGTTCGTTGCGTTGTCGGGCCAAGCCCAGATTCGACCCGGTTTTGGGGGCGGACGCATCACGACCACCCCGGCAGCCCCCAGTTCATCGGCGGCTCTCGATCTGAATTATGCCGATCCGAAAGAATACGAAATTGCCGGTTTGACCGTAACGGGCAACAAGTACCTGGACCCCAACTCCCTGCTTTCCCTGACGGGTTTAAAGGTGGGCGACAAAGTTCGGATTCCGGGCGAAAGCATCAACGGAGCCATCAAGCGACTCATGGCGCAGGGGCTGCTGGAAGATGTCGAGATTCTGGCCACGAAAGTCGAAGGCGATCAGGTCACCCTGAACGTGTCCATTAAGGAACAGCCCCGTTTGTATAAAGTTACCTTCGTCGGCATCCGCAAATCGGAGCAGGACGCCCTTAAAGACAAGGTGAAGCTGAATCTGGGTCGTCTGATCTCCAACACGTTGATCAAGAATACCCAGCTTAGCGTCAAGAAATATTTCGTGGAGAAAGGCTACCTGAACACGAAAGTTAAAATTCTGTCCGTACCGACCGATAGTACCCGCAACCAGGCTACGATGCGGGTTTCCATCGAAAAAGGCGGCAAGGTCAAAATCAATAACATTGACATTCGGGGCCGTGAACTGGTGGAGGAATCAAAAATCCGGCTGAAAATGAAAGGCACCAAACAGATGCGGTTTGGCCGGTTGTTCACGCCTTCCAAGTTTGTTCCCAAGAAGTTTGAAGAAGACAAACAGAAGGTTATCGAGTATTATAACAAGCAGGGCTACCGGGATGCGTCGGTTACCTTCGACTCGGTTTTTGCCCACGACGGCCGGACGGTGGACATCATTATGAACATCGACGAAGGTCGGAAATACTACGTTCGCAACATCAGCTGGGAAGGCAATTACCTGTATCCCGACGAGGTCCTGACGGAAGTGCTGGGCGTCAAAAAGGGGGACGTCTACAGCAAAGAAGAAATCGAGAAAAAGAAAAACGGTATTCCCGGCAGTGACCTGAGTTCGGCCTACATGGACAAAGGGTACCTGTACTTCAACGCGGAAGACGTGATCAAAAGCGTCGACGGCGATTCGCTGGATCTGGAATTCCGGATTTTTGAAGGCAAGCAGGCCACCATCAACCGGATTATCCTGAACGGAAATACGAAAACCAGCGACCACGTGGTGCTGCGGGAAATCCGGACGCTACCCGGCCAGAAATTCAGCAAAACCGACATCATCCGGACCCAGCGCGAACTGGCAACCCTGGGTTATTTCGATCCGGAGAAAATCGGCATCAACCCGGTTCCGCAACCCGACGGGACGGTGGATATTGAATACACGGTGGAAGAAAAACCGAGTGACCAGATCGAGTTGTCCGGTGGCTGGGGTGGTTATGTCGGTTTTGTCGGCACGCTGGGTCTGGTGTTCAACAACTTCTCGGCGCGTAACATCACGAACATGAAAGCCTGGCGGCCCCTGCCGGCGGGCGACGGCCAGAAACTGGCGCTGCGCTTTCAGGCCAACGGCCGGCAGTTCCAGACGTATTCGCTGACGTTTACCGAGCCCTGGCTGGGTGGTAAAAAACCGAATGCGCTCTCTGTTAGTGTGTCACGGACGGTTTACCGGATTTCGGATATTACCCAGTTGTACAGTAACCCGAGTGCGTACGGTAAAAACTTCCTGGGTTCCTACGGCAACACGATGGTTTCGCTCGGTTTGGGCCGCCGGTTGCGGTTTCCGGACGATTACTTCCAGTTGAGCAACTCCCTGACCTATCAGCGCTATGAGTTGAACAACTACGATATTTTCGGGATCGGCCTGCGGGACGGAACGTCCAACAGCATTACGTTCAACACCACGCTGGCCCGGAACAGCATCGATCAGCCGCAGTTTCCGCGTTCCGGTTCGTCGATCTCGCTGATGGCCACGCTGACCCCGCCGTATTCGGCGTTCTCCAACAAAACGACGAACACCAACGTCGATATCCGGGATCGCTACAAGTGGGTTGAATACCACAAATGGATGTTCGACGCGAGCTGGTTTGCCACCGTAACGGGCAAACTCGTCCTGAATGCCCGGGCGCACATGGGCTTCTTGGGCCGGTATAATTCCCGGACGGAGTTTAGCCCCTTTGAGCGGTTTGTCCTGGGTGGTTCGGGTCTGGCCGGTACGGGGCAGTTTGCGCTGGCGCAGGACATCATCGGTTTGCGGGGCTACAACGACCGGGATGTGTACACCGGGATGAACGGCGTTTCGCCGACGCCTTTGGAACGCCAGCGGGGCGGTCTGGCGTTTAGTAAGTACGTCATGGAACTGCGCTACCCGGTATCGCTGAACCCGTCGGCCACGATTTTCGTGCTGACGTTCCTCGAGGCCGGAAACAACTGGGGAAATTTCAAGAATTACAATCCCTTTGATCTGAAACGGGCCGCCGGAGCCGGAGCCCGGATCTTTATGCCCGCCTTTGGGTTGATCGGAATTGACTACGGATACGGTTTCGACCGGATGCCGGGTTCGCCCACCCGTACGGGGCCGGGCGGTCAGTTCCACTTTACAATCGGGCAGCAGATCAGATAAGAAATTGGTCTTTGCGACGTTATTAATAGATGCAAACCAGGCACTAAATTGAGCGTAATTGGTTCATGCAGAATAAAATAATGTCGGAGCGTTCCGGTTTTGTTTCAAAAAATGTCATGATAAAAGGACTAATTTTTGTAACTTTGCTCTCCTTTTCGGCCCTTGGGTCGGCACAGGCGCAGAAACTGGGGTATGTTGATTCGGAATTTATTACCAGCAAGATGCCCACGTACCAGAAAGCCCTGACGGAGATTGACAAGTTTGCCGAAAAGTGGTCGAAGGATATTCAGGATAAGTATTCGGAGATCGACAAGTTGCAGAAAACGTACCAGGCCGAAGAAATCCTGCTGACGGAAGATATGAAGCGGGATCGGCTGCGAATTATCAGTGAGAAGGAGCATGAAGCCCGGGAGTATAATAACAAGGTGTTTGGCTACGAAGGCATGCTGTTTAAAAAACGGCAGGAGTTGATGAAACCGGTGACCGAAGTGGTGATGCGGGCCATTGACAAGGTAGCGACCCAGAAACGGCTGGACATGGTTCTGGACAAAGCCAGTGAGGGTGTCGTCATGTTGTATACCAATCCCAAACACGATTATACCGACTACGTGATGGAAGAGCTGGGCCTGACGGCTGATCCGAAAGCCAAAAGTACCGCTCCCGCCGAAGCCATCAGTACCAATCCGACGGAGAGGGAATTAAACCCGGCGAGCAATTCTAAATCAAATACAAGTAAACCGACAAAACAACCAAAATAACAAAGAGAGAATGAAAAACAAACTCATTGCACTGGCAGTAACTCTGCTATTAGGCGGTAGCCAGGTGTGGGCACAGGCGCAACAACCGGCAGCAGCCCCGGTGGTTTCTGTGAAGATTGGCTATACGAATATGGAGTTCATCCTGCAAAGCATGCCGGAATTCAAGGATATTCAAAATCAGCTTACCATTCAACGTACGCAGTTAGAGAAGAATTACGGTGATATGTCCAAAGAGTTTCAGGACAAACTGGGTGCTTACGAAAAAGGTCAGGCCCAAATGTCGGACGTGATCAAAGCCGATAAAGAAAAAGAGTTACAGTCGCTGCAACAGCGGATTCAGGAGTTTCAGTCCAACTCGTCAACGCAATTGCAGACGAAATACAACCAGTTGGTGAATCCGGTGATGCAAAAGATTCAGACCAATATTGATGCCGTAGCCAAAGAAAATGGCTTTAACTTCGTCTTTAACCTGGACGCCGGCTCGGGCACCATTCCGGTTTTGCTGGTGGCTCCCGAAGAGAACAACATCTCGGATCTGGTATTTAAAAAGATGAACGTACCCATTCCGTCGAAACAGGCGGCTGCTCAGCCAGCACCGACAACGCCCGGCAAGACTACGACGGCTCCGGCTCCCAAGAAGAATAAATAAGACTGATTATGATGCAGAGAGCCGCCTAAAACTAGGCGGCTTTTTGTTTTTACGGTCTTTTCAACACCTGGTTACCGGAAAAACCGGATTGAACTTTTTCTTGAATAAATACAAATAAGGGTTCATTTCAGCGCGCGGTGAATCAATAAAATCGTATGTTTACGGTTTCCGTAAAATCTATCTGGTATTTTTGCGTTACACTTAAAAACCATCGGTGACGATTCCTCATGTTGCAAAAAATAGGGAGTATAGTTGCTTTACTTATATTCTTAACCCGGCTAAACACGTTTGCACAGGAAGTAAAGCCCCTTCAAATAATCCTACCGAATCAGGCAGATCGCCAAAACGCGGGCTGGAATCAGATCGCTGAAGGGCAAACCCTTACGTTTACCATCCGGGCGGCAGGCAGCAAGTCTGATTCGCTAACCTATGCTATCAAACAGGGGCAAATGGAGGGAATGGTGCTGGACTCGCTGGGCCATTTTCGCTGGACGCCGGGCTTCGACATTGCCGACCGGATCAATACGACCAAAAGCATTCCGGTCATCTTCGAAATCCGGAATAAACAGGGCGAAACCGCCACCCAGTCGGTGGATCTTAAAGTGCAGCACGTAAACCGCCCTCCGTTGATTGGCGATTTGCGCCCGTTTTACGTTCGGAACAAAACTCAGAATGTTTATAAAATTGATGCGTCCGTAGTTCGGGACGAAGACAACGATCCGGTGGTGTTTATTCCCATTCCGGACCAAATGCCGGAGAATGCTAAACTGACGGCGCAGGGCGAGCTGAGCTGGCAGCCGTCGTTGAACCAGTTCAATCAGTTGAAAGCAAACAAGGCGCAGTACATTGAGTTCTGGGTGGAAGACCAGCCCGCCAAATCCCGCACGAAAGGCCGCCTGAAACTGGAAGTGACGCAGATGGATGTGCCGCCCGAGATTACGCTGATTCCGGAAGAACCGCGCGTCCGAATCAAGGAAAATACCACGGTTAACCTGAAGTTTTACCTGAGCGATCCCAACGGTGACGACGACATCAAAACGTTCGATTTTCTGTCGGAAAGCCAGGATGTGCCAAAAAGTGCCCTGCGGAAAAATACGGCCACCAATTACGAATTTATCTGGAAACCGGATTATGATTTCGTGAAAGATCCGCACGATTCGCTCTCGTTTCAGATCGTGTTTTTTGCGCTCGATCAGGGCCAGAACCGGGCCGAACGGAAAATTAATTTCACGGTTTACAACGCGATCAACGAAGACGAAAAAGACCGGTATTATTACGCTCAGTACCGCCAGTCGCTGGTCACCGCCTGGAACCTGTTGAGTCAATTGGGCGAAAAAGAAGAGGAACTCAAGCGGAGCTACCGGAGAGCAAAAACCGGGAAGCGGAACCGCTCGGTGGCCAATGCTGGTTTGGGGGCGGTTACGGGCGTTACCCCGGCGGTGGTGGCCAATAACCAGAATACCAAGATACAGACCAACATGCGGTACGTATCGGCGGTCGGCGGAACGGCCGTTTTGACAATGGGAACGCTCGAAGCAACGGAAGTAATTGGGAAATCGATGAAGGACCTGCTCGACCGTTTTAATTACGTGATGAGTAAAAAGAGCGAATTGCAGAACAAAGGTGATGTCTTTGCCCGCGAATTTGCCCTGAAAGCCACCCGCCGGAATCATGACTTTGTCAAGAAGCTGGACGATTTCCGGGCCGCCATGAGCCTTTCCGGACTGGTCGCGCTCGAACTGGATGCGGCCTGGCAGAGCAAAACCGAAGTAAATGATAAGGGCTTGAAACGCATGTTCAAAGACTTTGCGCCCATGGAAGAAGCGCAGACGAGCAGTCGGCAGTAGAATTCCCCGTTTTACGTTTCGCCGTTCGTTCAGGCAGCAATCAGGAGCGGCTGTTCCCAGGCAAAATGAGGCATGGTTAGTTCTTCCCATTTCCGCACGGGAATAACAACGCCCTTCGTCGCTTCCGCTGAAACCCGGCGCACCAAAACCGGGATCGACCGCAACCGGTTATAGGATTTGAGTTCCCGCATGAAATTCAGCCCGGTATCGGTGGACCGGGACAGGTCGATTACCACCAGATTGGGCAGGCAGGTGGTCGTTGGCCGCAGGAGTTTATCCAGCAGGTTTTTGGTCGAATTGTAGATGACCACCGGGTAGGTGGCAAAGTAAGTTTCCATGCCCGGTACGACAAACAGACGGTTGTCGGTTACGCGGGTAATCATCGCTAAATAACCAGTGGTAATTTCTACAGAGGGAGACACGGTTTTACGAATCAATTGAGTTAGTACTGGTCAAACCCGCGCTGCCGAAAATGGTTCTGTTTTTCTGATTCATTGAGCATACGGCCCAGAACCAGGTTTTTGTACCTTTTCTGCCAGTAGTTTTCCCCATCAGCGCACCGCCGTTTTTTCATGTTCCCCCAAAACCGCAACCGGCTGGAGCTGGTGAAACCAACTGAGTAATCGGTTGGCGATTGTCGTCTTCTGCCATCTTTCAGCTGGGTAGAATTGCCCAACTTTGTGGCCGGATAGACAACACTACACCATGAACGTTAGCATGTACCTCATCACCAGCCTGCTGGTCCTGGCGGCTTTGATGACCCTGCCCGGTCCGGAAGCCTGCGCCCAGCAATTGCGGGTTGCTTATTTTGGCGAAACCGTAACGCATTATGGCCTGAAAGTCGCTTACGAACACCCGCTGATTACCCGCATCAAAACCCGCAACACGGCCCGAAAAGAATTTCTGCTGACGCCCGGTCTGGCGGTTTACAACCATCCCGATAACCACGTCGGCGTGATTCTGTCGCCCGAACTGGCCTACCAGCGCACGGGTCGGCGCGGAGGAGTGTTTGAAGTCTCGCTTTCCAATTCCTATTTCCGGTATTTCCTGGCGGGAAAAACCTTCGAAGTAGCCGAAAACGGCGGTTTTCAGCGCGTAAAATGGGCGGGCCGGGGAGCCTATCTGCCAACGGTCTCGGTCGGTTTTGGCCGGGATCTGTCGGTTCGGCACAACCGCCCCTTGTCCTGGTATGCGCGGCTGAACCTCATGCAGCAGCGACCCTACAACGCATCCCGCCTGATTCGCTTTGGCATCGAATGTGGCATCCGTAAACCGCTGACTGGCCGATGAGAACGCTCCAAAAATACCTGCTTTTTCTGGTTGTGGCTGCCTTGCTTGCCTGCGAAAAAGACGACGCAACAACCGCCGATCAGACGCTTTTCCTGCGGCACAAGGGCGCGGAGATGCCCATCTGGGTGCGCGGCAATCTGGCGTCGAACAAACTGGTGTTGTTTCTGCACGGCGGTCCCGGCGACTGCGCCATGTGCTACCGTCATTACCTCAAAAACCTGGAAAAAGAAGTCGCCGTGGCCTATTGGGATCAGCGGATTGCCGGATCGTCGTCGGGGAAAGTGGATGTGAAAACGCTGACTTACGAGCAGTTCGGCGAAGATGCGTATTACGTGGTCAAACTGCTGAAAGAGCAATATCCCAACACCCGGATTTATTTGCTGGCCCACAGTTTCGGCGTTGAGCTGGCCTGGCAATTTCTGACGACGAACGATAACCAGCAGATGGTGAGCGGCTTGATGGCCGTCAACGGCACCTTCTCGACTTTCCGCTGGCTGGTTCAGATGCGGGAGTGGGTGTTGCGCGAAGCCCGGTGGCAGAACAATACGGCCATCGAAACCTACGCCGAAGCCAATCCGGTGACCCGCGAAAACCTGGGAACCTACCAATGGCCCGAACTCTACAAGCGGATGCTCGATCTGGGCGGCAACCCGGTTTCGATTTACGACGACAAATCGTTTGTTATCAATTACCTGTTCGCGTCACCCAATACGCCGCTGGGCCAGTTCTCGCACCCGAAAGCGTATACGGATTACGGGAATCACGAAATCCGGACGTACGAAAAGAGCGCCCTGCTGAAAAACATTCAGATCCCGGTTGCCCTGTTCTGGGGTAAAAAAGACGGCGTGGTCCCCATCGAGATCGGCCACGAAACCCGGGATTTGCTAACCAAAACCGCCCCGACGTTGGTTACGTTCGAGCAGTCGTACCACGAACCGTTCATTAGCGAAACCGACCGCTTTGTGGCCGAGGTGCTGAAGTTCGTCCGGTAAGCCGGTTTTGCCGATGCGCTGCTATTGATAGTGGTTAACAATGAAATGCGTTAGCTGCCCGTTTTTGAAATGCAACTGAACCTCATCCATCGTTTTAGCCCCGGTGCTGTACGCAAAATACCACTGGGGCGACTGGCGCATCACCGGATCGTAGACCGTTGCCAGGTTTTTGGTCAGCAGAAAGATGCGTTCAAATTTATTGGCGTAGATGCGTAAGTTCCTGATCGTGACCAGTTTCTCGTACAAAGAACTGACGGAATCGCCGGTGCGAATGGCGGATGCGGTTTTTAAGGCCGCGGGCCACTGCCCGAGTTTCTGGCCGCTGTTGAGAAAAATACTTTTGACCCGGTTGGCTTCGATGGTGAGCTGCACCCCCGAGTCGGTTCCCTGGTGCTGGTCCAGCAGAATGTATTGGTAGAGCGGAAGACGGTCGCGGACCTGCGTCAGATCGGAAGCGATGTTGCTGACCACGTTCAGGTACGTAACGCCTTTGGTTTGCTGAAGCGACTGAATCACTTCGTACGCCCTGACGGCTTCCGAACCAACGGACATACCCAGGTAACTGCCCGTGGCAAGGCTATCGCGGCTGACGACATGCAGCGTCGGCGTAGTAGACTGGGTCTCCGGTGAAACCGATAAATTTTTCTGGCAACCGGCCAGGAGGAGAAACAACGACAGGCTTGGGAGCAGGAAATTTTTCATTCGACGGGCGAGTTGACGCTTTGTTCATGTATTGACCTCGGTTGTTTACGGAGGGTTGGAAGGGCCACTGGGTAAATTTTCATTCGGTCCTGGAACCGGGAACCGGCTGTTGGGTGTGTTGGTGGTGATCACGTAGACACAACAAAAATGAGTAAGAACACAGAACAGGCGGCTTCAACCTTTCAAATTGGGGGTGAGCTGGAAATCAATCGCCTGGGATACGGCGGTATGCAGTTGACTGGTTTTGGCGTTTGGGGCGATGCGCCCAATCGTGAAACGGCGAAACAGGTGCTGCAAACCGCCGTAGAGTCGGGCGTCAATTTCATCGATACCGCCGACTCGTACGGCCCGCACACCAACGAAGTGCTGATTGCCGACGCCCTGCATCCCTATCCCAAAGGGCTCCTCATTGCCACCAAAGGCGGTTTTGTCCGCACCGGACCGAATAAATGGATTACGAACGGCGATCCAAAATACATTCGGCAGACAATCGAGGGAAGCCTGCAACGACTCAAAGTCGATACCATCGACCTGTGGCAACTACACCGGGTGGATTCGGAAGTGCCGGTCGAGGAAACGCTCGGACCGGTTCTGGAAGCCGTTCAGGCCGGTAAAATCCGGCACGTCGGGCTGTCGGAAGTGGGTATCAGGGAGATTGAGCGGGCCGAAAAAGTGCTCCCCATCGTATCGGTGCAAAACCTGTATAACCTGGGCAACCGGCAGTGGGAGGATGTTGTCGATTACACCGCCCGGCGCGGCATGGCATTCATTCCCTGGTATCCGCTCGCGTCGGGACCGAACAAACTGGCCGCTAAAATTCAGACCATTGCGCAAAAGCACCAGGCAACAACCGCCCAGATTGCGCTGGCCTGGCTGCTGAAACAATCCCCCAACATTCTGCTGATTCCGGGCACCAGTTCGCTGGAACACCTGAAGGAAAACCTGGCCGCCGAGCAGATTACGCTGTCGGACGAGGATTTTGCAACCTTGTCGGAATAGGTTTTACGGGACAAAAATGCACGGTTATCTTATCGTTCCGGTAGGGGCACCCAATCAAAAAGCGGTACTGAGACAGCCTCAGTACCGCTTTTTGATTGTTTTTATTTACTTCGTCTGCTTACCCTTTGGGAGCCCGGCTTATTGGTCGCAGCCGTATTCATAAAAGTTGGTTGCGTCCGCAATTTTGATCCCATTGGCTGTGCTTTCAACAACAGGATTACCCTTGAAAAAGCATTCTGACCCCATTGATTTAAGATCATCGGCCGTAAGGTAAACCGGTTCAGTCGGAGCAGAACGAACACTGGTTTTTTGGTTAACAATGGCAAGTAAGCGGTACCCCGTTTTGCAGCTGGCCAGGAGTGATTTTACCTCTGAACAGGACTCTTGGGGAGCGTAATGATCCGGCATGGTACAACGCGCAAAGAGACTGCTCAGAAAAACAAACCATACGGAGGCACGGGCCACCTGTGTAAATTTCATACGCATACGTGTAAAGGCTAATAGGTGATTAGGGAGATAAAGTTGAAGCTGCGAACTTACCTATTTTTTAATAATTCCAATAGGCATCGGCGCGAAAAAATAGAGCTTCCCGGTGTCTGGCAATGACCCGAAAATAAAAAATCCCCGAAGCCAATTCTCCGGGGATTCAATAACTCATAGAACAGCCGTCTTACTTCTTATCCCACCAGACTTTGCTCAGGTAGGTATCGCCGTTGCTCAGCCGCGACGAGGCTTCGGTGTAATTGGCGGCATTCCGCAGCCGCTCGGTGCTGGAATAGACGCCCCGGCGCGGAATCTGGCCGTTGGTGGTGCCGGGGTTTGGACCCGGTTTCAAAACCGGGTAGCCCGTCCGGCGCCATTCGGCGTAGGCTTCGTAGTGCCGCATGAACAGGCTGATCCATTTCTGGGTCATGATCTGTTCCAGTTGCTGTTCGGGCGTTCCGCTGAGTTTGCCTTCCCGGCCCAGGTATTCGGTGATGGCGGTTTCGGCGATGGAATACGGCTGAAGCTGCATCGTGGCCCGGATACCGGCCTGGTAGAATCCTTCGGCCTGCGCGGCCGTTAAACCGCCCCAGCCCAGCAACGCGGCTTCGGCCTTGAAGAAACAGTTGTCCGAATACGCCAGAAATACGTACGGAAAGGTGGCTTTCCGGTCGTTGTAAATTGAAATGGTTCCGTACGAATAATCGTCGCGGTTGATAATGACGCTGCCGCCCAGCGCAACGCCCAAACCGCGATAAAGCGGTTTTCCGGCTTTTTTGGAATTCTCGGTCGGTTCGGCAATGCGCGGCAGCCGGGGGTCATTTTTGGCCAGCAACACATCGACAAACGGAGCCGCCAGCTGGTTCAGTTCCTTGCTGCTGTTGTAACCGGCAATGGTTGGGTGGTAGCCAAACGGATTGCCGTCCTGCGTCACCGTCGGCATGGCCCCGTTGTCGGCATTGCTTTCGATCAGGGGCGCTTTCAGGGCTTCTTCCACGGTTTTGCGGGCCAGGGCCGCATCGGCGTAGCGCAACCGCATCCCGAGCCGGAGTTTCAGCGAATTGCCCAGTTTACGCCATTTGGTTACATCGCCCTTGTACACAAAATCCGCGTTGCCGTAGGATACGTCCGTTGCCGTCAATTGACTTAGGGCCGCATCCAGATCCGTAATGAGTGATTTGTAGATGTCTTCCTGCTTGTCGTATTTCGGCAGGAGAATCAGGTTGTCGTCGGGCAAACCGGCCTGCGTATACGGAATATCCCCCCAGAAGTCGGTCATGCGTTGCCAGAAATAGATTTCCGTAATCTTAGTAATGGCCAGCCTGGTGCGGCCGTTGGGCGTTCCTTCCTGGCCTTTCAGGATCTGATTCCGGATTTGGGCCAGATTCTTGATCAACTCGTAATGCGTGGTCCAGTTGTTGGTTTCGTAAATGTCGCGGTCCTCGAGGTATTGCGAGGGCGCCGACAGCGAACCGCTGGCCCACTGCTCCACCCACGAACCGACCTGCCACCAGTTGGTGCCGTCGGCCAGAAAACCGTTGAGCTGGGCCTGCGAATACAAATACTCCGCCGGAACGTTGCGGGGCTGCGTGGGGGAGGTGTTCAGCTCCTCAAAATTATTGGTACAGGCCGATGCCGTCAGGAGCAAACCGAGTACCGAAAACCGTATTTTTTTAGCGAATCGTTTCATGATTAAAAGGCAGTTTGGGGTCCGGTCAGAAGCTCAGGTTTACGTCCACACCAACGGTCCGCATCAACGGCAGCGAATGCTGTTCCATGCCCATCGTGCCGGAGTTGACATTGATTGACGAATTCTCGGGTGAAAAACCGTCCGTGTGCCGCTCGATATAGCCCAGATTCCGGCCGTAGAACGCCAGTGAAGCGCCCCGGATTACTTTGTTATTTTTCAGGATCGTGGACGGAAGCTGGTAGGCCAGCCGAACTTCCCGAATCGCTATATAGCTGGCATCGTACAGGAATTCTTCGGCCACGGCAAACCCTTTGTCCGACGCCACGCGGTTCCAGTAGGCCTGGGCCGTAACCGGAATATCGTTGGCCTGGCCCGTGCTGATCCATTGGTTGCCTTCCCGGCGGGCCTTCACACCAGCGGCAATCAAACCGCCTTCCCGGCCTTCCAGCGTGCGTTTCGAGGTTCCGTAGGCGGCTTCCTGCACCCGGCCCTGCGAGAAAATCTGACCTCCCTGCCGAATGTCGATCAAACCGCTCAGTGACAAGCCCTTGTAGGAAAAGCTGTTCGTCAAACCGCCGATCCATTTGGGGGTGGCATTGCCGATGGCGACGGTTCCGATGCTTTGAACGATGGGTAGCCCCTTGTCGTCGATCAGGCGGTTTCCGTTCTGATCTTTCAGCCAGGCGTAGTCGGCGGCTTTCAACTGGCCGTAAGGTTCGCCCGGCGCAGCCACCACCCGGATGTTGCGGTCGGAACCGACAACGATCTCATTCACGCCGTCGATGAGTTCCAGAACGTTGTTGCGGTTGGCCGAAAAGTTAAAGCCGATGTCCCACGAAAAACCGTTGCCCAGTTTGACGGGCGTTCCGGCAATCAGAAACTCGACGCCTTTGTTCTCGATCCGGCCTGCATTGGTCAGTTTGCTGCTGTAACCCGTTGATTGCGAGATCACGATGGGCAGAATCTGGTTGCTCGTCACGGAGTGGTAGTAGGTGAAATCCAGACTCAGGCGGTTTTTGAAAAACCGTAATTCGGCCCCGGCTTCGTACGAGGTTTTCAGTTCGTTTTTCAGGTTCGGGTCCACCACCGTACTGGTGTACGTCGCCAGCGGCTGGTTCAGGAACGTGTTGGCGTTCAGGTTGTAATAGCCCAGCGTCGAATACGGATCGCCTGAACGGCCGGCCTGGGCGTAGGAAGCCCGCACTTTGAAATAATCAAGCGCCGGGATGTTCAGACTGAACGCATCCGTGACGGCCCAGCTCAACCCAACCGACGGATAAAAGTAGGAGCTGTTGGTGATCGGAAGCGTGGACGACCAGTCGTTGCGGGCCGAAACGTCCAGGAACAGGTAGTTGCGGAAACCGACGCTGACCTGGCCAAAAACCGAGTTGATCACCGACTCGGCCACGCCCAGACGGGGCGTGTTCAGAACCGTCCGGCCAATCGCGTACAGGCCCGGAATGCTCAACTGCGAACCGGCATTGCCCGTAATCCGGTACCGGCTGCTCAGGTGGTTGCCCCCGAAGTTGGCGTTAACCGAGAAGTCACCCACTTCCCGGTTGATCATCAGCAGAGCATCGACGTTCTCGGTTTTGTTAAATTCCATGTTTTCAGCTACTTCGCCGGTCTGTGAGGTCCGGGTGCCGACGGCTTTCCAGCCAAACTGCCGTTCGTAATACAAGTCCGAACCGTAGCGTAGCTGCACGTTAATGCCTTTTGCGATCTCGTAATTCAGCTTGGCGTAGGCAATGATGCGGTCGCGGGTGTCTTCGTTGTGCGTGTTGTTGACGGTCCAGAAGGGGTTGGAGGTCACGGAGTTGCTCTCGAAAATTTTCTCACCGCCGACGAAAAAGCCGTTCCCGCCCAGATCCTGCGAGTAGCGGATGTCTTTCGCCGAATATTCGTACCGCTTCAAACCGTCCATGTTCAGGCTGCGCGGTACGTACAAAAACCGGTAAACCGGGTTCATGCCGTCGTCGCCCACATACGGGCGGTTGTTGACCTTCTGGTTGATGTAGTTCACCTTCGTATCCAGATTCAGACCCTTGGCAATATCCGCCGACAGCTTGACGGTCACCGAGTTGCGGTTGAGCTTGTTGGTGGGCACAAAACCGCTGTTGTTCAGGTTCGTCAGCGAAAAATAGTAGTTGACTTTCTCGCCCCCGCCGTCGACGCTCACCGTGTTGATGGCCTGTTTTTCGGGCTGAAAGAACGCTTTGTACGGATCGGCAATCGGCGAATAGCTAACCGTATCGCCCCACATATCCTCGATGGTCTGGCCCTGCATTTTCGGCCCCCAGCTCCCGCGCGTCGTCGGGTTCCGGCCCGCGCTCAGTTTCGGAATACCGCCCGTCAGGTTGGCGTTAAAAGGCACCACCGTACCGTTGGCCTGGCGGTAGAACGTAAACTGTCCGTTGTAGCCCTGTCCGTATTCGTTCTGATAATCCGGTTTTACGAGCGCATTCCCGACGGAATAACTGCCGCTGTACTGGATCGTCGGACGGCGGTTGCGCCGACCCGATTTGGTCGTAATAATCACCACCCCGTTCGCACCCAACTGACCGTACAAAGCCGTTCCGTTGGGACCTTTCAGGATGGTCATGGATTCGATGTCGTTGGGGTTGATGTTCGAAATGCCGTCACCACCGTCCAGCCCGCCCTGCAACTGATACGAACTGATCGCCCGGCGGTTGGAATTGTCGATCGGGATACCGTCGATCACGTATAAGGGCTGCGAATTTCCGGACAGGGAGGAATTTCCGCGAATCACGATCCGCGACGAACCGGTGGCCCCGCCCGCCGAGGAAGTCACCTGCACCCCGGCCACTTTTCCCGACAGGGCGGTTCCGAGGTTGGTCACGTTCGACTGGGCCAGGTCGCTTCCTTTGATTTCGCCGGCGGCATAGGTAAGCGCCTTTTTCTCCCGTTTGATCCCCAGGGCCGTCACCACTACTTCATTCAGCGTTTGGTCGCCGGGCTGCAACCGCACCGTGATCACGCTCTGGGTTCCCACGGTAATTTCCTGTTTGGCGTAGCCGACAAAACTGAAAACCAGCACGGCAGTACCGTCGGCCACGTTGAGTCTGAACGCGCCCTGGGCGTCGGTCGTAGTGCCCTGCGTGGTTCCTTTAATGGTGATGCTCACGCCCGGCAAGCCCTCGCCCTTGTCGTCCGAAACCGTTCCGGAAACCGCCTGCTCGACGGCTGCGGTGGTCGTGGGGAGTTCCGCAGACGGCAATTCGCCGGTTTTGCCTTTGGTCAGGATGATGCGGTTTTCGGCCACTTCATAGCGGATGCCCAGCGGATTGAGCAGCCGTTCGAGCACGCCGGCCAGCACCTCGTTCGTGGCATCGACCGAAATGTCGCGGTCGGCACGAATGTTTTGCGGAACGTAAATAAACTTGATCTGCGTCTGTTTTTCGATGGTGGCCAGGACCTGTTTCAGCGATTTATTTTTCAGTTGCAGGCTGATGCGCTGGCTCAGCAGTTCTTTCGTGGCCTGATCCGGACTGAAGGCAAAACTGGTCCGGGAAAGGCCGAGCAGCAGGAGCAGGTACGTCATTCGGTGGCAGAACCGGACGAACGGTCGGGTTGGTAGTCGTTTTTTCATGGTTTGTTTACGAAAGGTGTCGCATGCATTATTGGGTTTTAGTCGCCACATCCGGTTGCCAGGATGAGTATTTTGCCGTCGGTTACTTCGTAGGAACCCTCGAGCGATCGGCTGATCAGCCGCAATTGTTCGTAGAGCGTCAGGCCGGTCAGCGAAGCCGTCAGTGTACATTTCTGCAACAACGATTCGTTGTACACGATGTCAATTTCGTACGTGTCCTCGATGCGCCGGAACACCTCGGCAATGGGAACGTCCTCGAATTCAAAGGAAAGCGTTGCCGCTTCGCGGTGGATGGAAACCGGTTTTTCGACCAGTTCTTTCCGGAAAATTTCCTCTTTCGCGTTGAAGACCACCTGCTGGTTGGGCGTCAGCACCACGCCCGTTACTTCCGGTTTTTCGACGTTCCGCTGCTGCTCCAGTTCTTTTCGGGAATACACCGTCACGCGCCCGGTCCGGACGGCCACCGTCACCTGCGGATTCTCCTCGTGGGCTTTCACCGTAAAGCTGGTGCCGACCACGCGCGTCACCACATCGCGGGCGTAGACCAGAAACGGCACTTTTGGATTCGGAACGACCTCAAAAAACGCTTCCCCCGTCAGGATAACGGCCCGCACGCCCTGCCCAAATGCGGCCGCGTGCTGAATCCGGCTGCCGGGCTGGAGCCGAACCGTGCTGCCGTCCGGCAAGCGCACCTGAACGGGTTTGCCGGTGCGGTTGACCTGTTCAACCAGGCCTTCATGGGTTTGGGCCACCGGCATGGCGTTTCGCAACGAAGGAACGCTCGGAACGACAAGCCAGGCGAGCCATCCGGCACCGACCAGCAGGGCGACGGCGGCCGCGAGCCGGTACCACCGCCCGCCCCAAACGGTCCGGGCCGGTTTTTCGGGGGACTGACGAACCCGGCGGAGAATCTGGTCCGTCTCGTGCGCCAGCGTGGCATCGCTCAGGTCGCCATCCGGGAGCTTCAGGCCTTCCAGCATGTCTTTGGCCAGCAGGGCTTCGGCCCGGTTCGGATGCGCTTCGGCCATCCAGCCACACCAGAAAGCCGTCGCGGTTTCGTCGCGGTCATACACCCAGGCGATAAACGAATCGTCGGTCAGAAAATCTTCGGCTTTGTAGTTCAGGTACGCCCGCATGGAGAGATGGTACGAATTCCGGTTGGCTATCTGGAGATAGGACGGTTTTTTTCGTCCATACCCACTCCGCGTCCTTTTTTTTATGGGTCGTAATTTCCGGGCTTAGTGTCATTTTTTGCCGATTTTCCGCTACTTTGTAGGGAGTAAAAACCACCAGATGCGAAATACGTCGTCCGTATGAAAATAAATTTACCGGATTCAGATCTTTGGGAGCAGGTGCGGATGGGGGATGAGGTGGCCTTTGAAGAACTAATCCGGCGTTTTTATCGTCCGTTGTATCATTACGGCCTGAAGTTTACCCGCGATGGGGATGTGCTCAAAGACGGTATTCAGGATTTGTTTGTGGAGTTGTGGGCCTACCGGCGGAACATTGTCCAGACCGAGTACGTGCGGGTGTATCTTTTCAAGTCGTTACGGCGGAAACTCTACAAGGATGCGCTCCGGCGCGGGTTGACCGAACCCCTGAAAGAAGGCTATTCCGACGGTTTTTTATACGAAGAAAGCTACGAGGACGAGCTGATCCGGACGGAATTGTCGGCCTACCAGCGCAGCCGCCTGGAAAATTTGCTGAAAACCCTCACCGACCGCCAGCAGGAAGCCATTCACCTGAAGTTTTTTGCGGCTTTAGGCAATGATAAGATCGCGGAAGTGATGGGCCTGAGTTACCAGTCCGTCGGCAATCTGCTGCACCGGGCCGTCAATAAACTGCGGGAGGGCTGGCATGGGTTGCTTTTATAATAAAATCCGGATACATGACACCTGCTATTCAATGGTTTGAAATTCCTGTCGCCGATCTGGCGCGGGCGGCTGGTTTTTACGGCCACGTGTTCGCCACTCAAGTCATGCACCTCGATTTGGGTGATTTGAAAATGGGCTTGCTGCCCGGTGGAAAAGGCGCCCTGGTGCAACATCCGGCCTACCGGCCATCGCACGAGGGGCCGTTGGTGTACTTTGACGGCGGGGACGACTTATCCGTTTTCCTGGAGCGCGTGGAACCGGCGGGTGGAAAAGTAATCCGGGCCAAGACACAAATCAGCCCGGAGCAGGGTTATATGGCCCTTTTTGAAGATACCGAAGGCAATCGTCTGGGACTTCGATCCAAAGCCTGAACGAGGGAACTCCGGATGTGCGGTTTTACGCGGACAACGCTTTTAGACCACAGGAAATCCCGTCAGCCCGTTCGAAGGCAATTCCCCTGCCATAGCCGACGCCAAGGTGTTTCAACCTGCTCTAAAAATCATTAACTTTGCAGTTCTCCGCTTAACGCGGCATCCTCTGCTTAGCTCCGCGAAACAACTCTAAAAGCTATTTCGCAGCGTTAAAAGGAGAAAAAAGAGTTTAGCGGGGATAAATTAGAAATTGAATCATGTTTGAAAATCTTCAGGATAAACTGAATCAGGCTTTCAAGACCTTAAAAGGTCAGGGCCGGATTACGGAAATTAACGTGGCCACCACCGTGAAGGAGGTGCGCCGGGCCTTGACCGATGCCGACGTTAACTACAAGGTCGCCAAGGAAGTAACCGACCGGGTCCGGGAAAAAGCCCTCGATCGCAAGGTGCTGATCGCCGTCGAACCGGGGCAGCTCTTCGTCAAAATCGTTCAGGAAGAGCTGACCGACCTGATGGGCGGAGAAGCCCAGAACATCAACCTCAAGGGCGATCCGGCCATTATTCTGATTGCGGGTTTGCAGGGTTCGGGGAAAACGACGTTCTCCGGAAAACTGGCGGCTTACCTGAAAAAACAGGGCCGGAATGTCTTGCTGACGGCCTGCGATATTTACCGCCCGGCGGCCATCGACCAGTTGAAAGTGCTGGGCGAGCAGGTTGGCGTGGAAGTCTACGCCGAGCCGGAAAACAAAAATGCCGTTGAAATTGCGCAGAACGCCCTAGCGCACGCCCGTAAAACCGGCAAGAAAGTGGTTATTGTCGATACCGCCGGCCGTCTGGCTGTCGATGAGGTGATGATGAAGGAGGTGGAAAACCTCAAAAAATCACTGAGTCCGACTGAAACGCTGTTTGTAGTTGACTCGATGACGGGGCAGGATGCGGTCAACACCGCCAAGACCTTCAACGACCGGCTGAACTTCGACGGCGTGGTGCTGACCAAACTCGACGGCGACGCCCGCGGTGGGGCCGCGCTTTCGATTCGGGGCGTGGTGCAGAAACCGATCAAGTTCATCAGCACCGGGGAAAAAATGGAAGCGCTCGACGTATTCTACCCCGATCGGATGGCGAGCCGGATTCTGGGCATGGGCGACGTGATTTCGCTTGTGGAGCGGGCGCAACAGGCTTTCGATGAGGAGGAAGCCAAGCGCATTAGTTCCAAAATGCGCCAGAACAAGTTCGATTTCAACGACTTCCGCGGCCAGTTGCAGCAGATCAAGAAAATGGGGAACATCAAAGACCTCATTGGTATGATTCCGGGCATGGGCAAGATGATGAAAGACGTCGATATCGACAACGACTCGTTCAAACCCATCGAAGCCATCATTGGCTCGATGACGCCGAAAGAGCGCGAACGGCCGGACATCATCGACGGAAACCGCAAAAAACGCATTGCCAACGGGAGTGGCACCTCTATTCAGGAAGTCAATAACCTCCTGAAGCAGTTCGATGAAATGCGGAAAATGATGAAGAAAATGAACCAGATGCAGTCCTCCGGCAAGCTTAGTAAAATGATGAAGTAAGCCGGTTTTGGTGCAGCAGGGATAAAAAAGAAGGCGGGGATGACCCGCCTTCTTTTATTTTTGAGAAGTATAGTTGCCCCGCTCCAGGCTTCGGGCCCGGGCAAAAAGCGTGAGGGCTTTCTTGTAGGTTTCGTCGCTTTCCGACAGCATCTCGAAGAATTCGTTGTTCAGGCCGTCGCGGTGGCCGTTTCGCCAGGCGTATTGGGCAATGTAAGCTTTCAATTGCGTCTGGATGTATTTTTTCGAACGTTTGAACTCGGCTTCGTTGAACTTGATGCCCTGCGCCGTGGCATCGTCCGTCAGGCGTTTCAGCAGCGCATCCGTGATCACGAAATTCTTTTTATAGCTGGCAAAACCGTCTTTTTCCAGTTGTTTGCGGTGATCATTGGCGTATTCCATCGCCTGTTCGCGCACAATGTTCTTGTTATACAACTGAATCAGGTATTTGGTCATGAACAGCGTATCGCGGGGCACAAAAACATCGGGCGTAATCCCGCCAGCCCCAAAAACCGTCCGGCCACCCGTGGTTTTGAATTTGTATTTTTCGTTGTTCTTTATGCTGTCGGCAATGTAATATTCGCCACTCTTCGAACGGGCTTCCAGTTCTTTTTCGTAGTCTTCGCCGTGGCCCGCCGTATACGGTTTCTGGATGCTCCGGCCACTGGGTGTGTAATACCGCGAAATCGTCAGCCGCAGTTCCGAGCCGTCCGACAGCATCACCGGCATTTGCACCAGTCCTTTGCCAAACGACCGCCGTCCGACAATCAGCGCCCGGTCGTGATCCTGCAAAGCTCCCGCCACAATTTCTGACGCCGACGCACTGCCCTCGTCCATCAAAACGATCATCGGGCCGTCTTCAAACTGGCCGGCAATCCGGGCTTTGGTCTGGCGGTCGTAGCGATCGTCTTTGCCGTCGGTATACACCAGCAGTTTATCACCGGAAAGAAACTCATCGGCCAGGCTCGTGGCACGGTCCATGTAACCACCGGGATTGTTGCGCAGGTCGAGCACCATCTGGCTCATGCCTTTTTGTTTCAGCGAACTCAGGGCTTTTTTGAACTCATCGTACGTGGTTTCCGAGAAGCGGTTTACTTTGATGTACCCGGTTTTGTCATCGACCATGTAAGCGGCATCCACCGAGTAGGTCGGAATCCGGTCCCGCTGCACCGTAAACTGGAGCGGTTTTTTCTCGCCTTTCCGCAGAATCGTCAGTTTGACCGGCGTTCCTTTTTTGCCCCGCAACACTTTGAAAACGAGTCCGTTGTCAAGCTTGCTGCCGGTCATTTCTGTGTTGTCAACCTTGATGATTTTATCACCGCTCAAAATTCCGACGGTTTCGGAAGGACCACCGGCCATCGGCGTAACGACGTATACCGTGTCCTTGTAGATATTGAATTCGACGCCGATGCCGTCAAAACCGCCTTCCAGCTGCGTCCGGGCCGCCACGGCGTCCTGCGGATTCATATACGTGGTATGCGGATCGAGCTTTTCCAGCATTTTTGTGATCGAATAGTCCACCAGCTCCTCCGTATTGACCGAGTCAACGTAGTTATTTTCAATGAGTTGCAGGACTTCCTTAAATTTCGAATAACCGCGTCCGATGTTGTTGAGGCTTTTGCCGCCCCCAAAAAACGTAGCGCCGATCAACACGCCGGCTGCCAGTGTAATGCCCAGTAACATCGGCAGTCGGACGGTGGCCTTGTCGTTCTGGATTTTTTCGCGTTCAGGTTCTCTCATAAGTAAACGTACCGACGGACGTTAGTCCGTATTTTTGATTCATGCAACAATTCTTTCTCCCGATTTGCACGGACGTTAGTCCGTGGGTACGTGCCGTCTGCATAACGTCAAAATGGCACCAAAATGTTTATCAAAAGGGAAGGTAATATAAACAATTTATTCCGGCGGGCCTACTTGACCAGTAAATCCGATTTTAAGGTATCGGCCAGGTGAATAAACGGGTCCAGAGCCGACGGGTTGCGGAGCGTATCCCGGCTGGTGACGCGCTCGGGCGAGAGGCCCATCAGAATCTTTTTGATCGGGGCTTCCACTTTTTTGCCGCTGATCGTATACGGGATTTCCGACACCTGATAGATCGCGTCCGGAACGTGCCGGGGACTGTAGTGCGTTCGGAGCGCCTGCCGGATCTGGTTGGCCGTGTCCTCATCCACTTCGGTCGCCGATTGGCCGGTTTGATTTTTCAGGACCACAAACAGGGGCATGAAATACCGCCCGCCGTGGAGTTCCAGACAAACCACCAGACTATCGGCGATGCCGGGAACCCCCTCCACGGCGCTGTAAATTTCGCTCGTGCCGATCCGTACGCCGTCGCGGTTGAGCGTCGCGTCGGACCGGCCGTAAATGATTACGGTTTTGCGATCCGTAATTTGAATCCAGTCGCCGTGTCGCCAGATTCCGTCGTAGTTCTCAAAGTAACTCGCCCGGTATCTCCGGTTATCGTCGTCGTTCCAGAAATAAAGCGGCATCGACGGCATGGGTTCCAGAATCACCATTTCGCCCAGTTCATTCCGCACCGGTTGGCCCTGTTCGTCAAACGATTCCAGTTTACAGCCCAGCATCCGGCACTGAATTTCGCCTTCGTACACCGGCAGCAGCGGACAGCCGCCCACAAAACCGCTGCAAACGTCGGTGCCGCCACTGAGCGACACCAGCCAGACGTCTTTTTTGACCGACTCATACACCCAGCGGAATCCTTCGGGCGGCAGGGGCGAGCCCGTTGAGCCGATGGTGCGCAAATGGGAAAGCTTCAACTGCCCGGCCAGCGACAGATTCGCCCGCATGCAGGCCAGCAAATAAGCCGCCCCGGTCCCAAAATGGTTGATTCTGGCGTTTTCGGCCAGATTCCAGAGGACCTCCAGGTTCGGATGCCCCGCCGAGCCATCGTACAGCACCAGCGTAGCCCCCGCCAGCAACGAGGCCACCGAATAATTCCACATCATCCAGCCCGTGGTCGAATACCAGAAATACCGGTCGCCGGGCTGAACGTCCTGATGCAGCACCAGCGCTTTCAGGTGTTCGAGCAGACAGCCGCCGACGCTGTGCGTGATGGCCTTGGGTTTGCCCGTCGTGCCCGACGAGAACAAAATCCAGATCGGGTGTTCAAACGGCACCGGTTCAAAGGTCAGCGGACCGGCCGTGTCGGCCTGTAAAACCGTGTTCCACAGGATGGCTTTGCTCCGGGGCGCGGGCAGCGGCTCGAAAGCCGGATCGAGGTTGGCCACCCAAACCACGTTTTTCAAACTGGGCAGCGCCGACTGCAAATCCGTTAAGAGGCCGGTTTTGTCAACGTTTTTTCCGTTGTAGACATAGCCATCAACGGCAAACAACACCTTGGGGGCAATTGGCCGGAACCGGTCAATGATGCTGGTGGTGCCAAAATCCGGCGAGCAGCTCGACCAGACGGCTCCCACGCTGTTGACGGCCAGAAAAGCCGCGACGGCTTCCGGAATATTGGGCAAAACCGACACCACGCGGTCGCCGGGCCGGACGTCGTTTTCGCGCAGGAAGTGGGCAATGGCCGCGACCTGGTGCTCCAGATCCGACCAGCTCACCGACGCCAGCGCGCGCTGTTCCGACTGAAACAGCAGGGCCGGGCGCTCGTTGGTTTTGTTCCGGAAAATATGTTCGGCGTAGTTGAGGGTGGCGCCCGTAAACCAGCGGGTCCCAATCAGGCCCGTGGCCGGTTTTTCGATCACGTCCTGGTAATCGCGGTGGCTTTGTACGTTGAAAAACTGCCAGATACTCTGCCAGAAATCTTCCAGGTCGGTCGTTGACCAGTCCCAGAGGTCGTGGTAATCGCGGAAATACAGGCCTTTTTTGACGAACAACCAGTCCAGATACCGCTTCATCTGGGATTGATCGGTGAACCGTCGATCCGGTTTCCAGAGCGGTTTTTTGGAATCCGAATGCGGGGACGGGGTTGCAGCAGCCATGTTCTATCAGAGGTCAGGATCGTAATTCGTAGTGGTTCGGAATCGTTTCGGGGTAAATACTGTTCCGTTTCTGAACAAAGCCAGAAGTTACGCTAAAATACGCTAACTTTGCAGCCCATTTCAGAGTACGTTTTGAAACTGGCTGATAATCAATTTAGTTAATCTAACTACAGTAGGGATACTGCAACTTTTATGAGCAAACGGAGAGAAGAATCGGGAGGACGCCGGGAGGGCCGGGCCGGTGGGCCGGGTCGGCCGGAAACAGGCACTAAATTCTACAGCAAATTTGATAAAGACGCCGACCGCCGGGACAGCAATCCCCGCGGAGAAGAGCGTCGGGAACGCAGTTTTGACAAGCCGCGCGCGGAACGTCCGTCGGATGCCGGACGCCGGTTTGGCGACAACCGCTCCCAAAACGATACCCCACGCGGTGGCCGCTTTGAAGGCGGAGGACCCCGCCGGGATTTCGACCGCCCGCGCGACGAAAACCGGGGGTTCCGCCGGGAGGGCAATCGGGATGAAAACCGCCCGAGCCGGTTCGAGACTGATCGGCCACGCCGGGAGTTTGATCGGCCGCGCGACGAAAACCGGGGATTCCGTCGGGACGATGAGCGTCCAAATCGCGGTGAGCGTTCGTCGGATACCGGACGCCGGTTCGATGAAAACCGTTCCCGCAATGGTCCTCCGCGCGGCAATCGCTTCGAAGGCGGAGGACCCCGCCGGGATTTTGATCGGCCGCGCGACGAAAACCGGGGATTCCGCCGGGAAGATGAACGTTCCGACCGGAACGAAAACCGGAGCCGTTATGGCCGCCCGGACCCGCGCGATGAAAAACCGCGTTTCGATCGTTCCGGTGAGGCCGAACAACGCACCGGACGGTTCGGAAGCGAGCGTTCGTACGGCGATCGGTCGCAAAATTCGGACGCCCGTTCTGAACGGCCCGAACGCCGGGAAAGCCGGTTTGGCAACGAGCGCGGCTACGGCGAACGGTCGGACCGGAACCGGGATGATGAACCCCGTCGGGAGCGTCCGTCGGATACCGGACGCCGGTTTGGCGACAACCGCTCCCAAAACGATACCCCACGCGGTGGTCGTTTCGAAGGCGGAGGACCCCGCCGGGATTTCGATCGGGATCGTTCCGAGCGGCCGCGTTCTAACCGGGACGATGACCGCGGATTCCGTCGCGATGACCGCGAATCGCGTTTTGAGCGTCCGCGCCGGGACGAGGGCGACGACGCCTATAGAAAGAAAATTGAAGACAGCCGGGAACGTCAGGTAGGCCGTTCGCGGGCACCGGAGTACGACGTTGACAAAATGCGGGAAAAAGCGTTCAAAGGCCGCGCCCCGCGCGATACCAAAGGGAAAAGGCCGGGTTCGGCCGGGCGCAGCGATCGGAATGAAAAGCCCTCCCGCGAAAAGGAGGACGGCACGATTCGCCTGAACCGGTACATTGCCAACGCCGGGATCTGTTCGCGCCGGGACGCCGATGCTTTGATCGCCCAGGGCGACGTGAGCGTGAACGGCAAGGTGATTACCGAGATGGGGTATCAGGTGAAACCGACCGATGTGGTGAAATACGGAAACCGGGTGCTGAATCCGGAGAAAATGACGTATGTGTTACTGAACAAACCCAAAGATTACATCACGACCACCGACGATCCGAACGACCGCAACACGGTGATGGACCTGGTGGCGGGTGCAACGCCGTACCGGATATATCCGGTGGGTCGGCTGGACCGCAACACCACGGGGCTGCTGCTGCTGACGAACGACGGCGAACTGGTGGAAAAGCTGACGCATCCGTCGAACGAAATCAAGAAGGTATACCAGGTGGAAATTGATAAACCGCTGACGAACGAGCATTTCGAAGCCATTCGCGCGGGGGTGGAACTGGAAGACGGACTGATCAAACCCGATGATCTGGGCATTGTCACGCCCGACGCGCAGGTGATTGGCATCGAAATTCACAGCGGCCGAAACCGCATTGTCCGCCGGATTTTCGAGCATTTTGGCTACGAAGTGACGAAGCTGGACCGCACCACCTACGCCGGTTTGACCAAAAAAGAACTGCCGCGCGGTTCGTGGCGGTATCTGGACGAAAAAGAAGTGATTCGGCTGAAGTTTCTGTTGTAGTCGATTCTGAGAAAAACCGGGCAGCATTCAATGCTGCCCGGTTTTTATTTTAGAGCCAATCGCTACCGATCTATTTCGCTGCACCCTCAGTTTATTTTCCCCAATTGACGTACTGTTCAACGGGGTTGAACGACCTGGTTTCGTAGCTGGCCCGGCCCCCGCTCTGGTGACTGCAACGGGCGGTAACGCCAGCACACGCCCGCTGGCAAGGGAATTTGCAGGACCGCATTCTTACGTTCAACGGCCTCATAGTCAGCGGTGGCTCAGCCCGCTTTTGAAAGGGTGTTCGGGTGGTTGAGTTGATTTTCAGCGGATTAAACAATACCCGGTTTTCGGAGGAACGGGTGATGCTGGAGAGCATGCGGTGGTGAAAAGTCGATCCGGAAAAACCGTCAGGCCACCGACGAATTCGTTTGGGCGTTGATTTCCGCCAGCCGGAGCAGCAGGTCCAGTTTCGCCCGAAATTGCTCTTCAGTAGGAATCAGCCGCGGACTAACATCCGCTTCGTAGGCCAGCGACGCGTTGGACCGGGTATAGGCCACAATCCGGCCCTGCCCCCAACCCTGCACGGTGGCTTCCAACTCGGCAATCAGGGCGGGATTTTCCAGGCGGTGGCGGAGCGTCGCGTTTTCGGTAACCACATACCACTGCTGTTTACCCCGAAACGCATCAAGGAGGTTGGCGTTGCCGTAGTTGAGCGACCAGTCGTGCTGCCCTGGTTCTTCTTTCAGCGTAATGGTAAAGGAATTGTATTTAAAACCGGATTCTCCGCTGTAGACGTTGCGCTTGGGAAACATCACCATCCAGAAGGTACGGCCCCGGTATTGGCCTTCCATCCAGCCTTTGTTAAAATCGCCGTCGATCTTGCCGTTGACGATCGGCGCCAGCGGGGCCATAATGCGCCTAAACCGGGCCTGATTGATCGCAGCAAGAAGTTTGCCGACCCCGTAAACAACCAGCAGAAACAACGCCAGGATCCCGGCACCCCACCAAAGATCGGAGGTTTCCTGATCCATTGTCAGTGACTGGCCACCTCGTCCAGCGTCTGCAAACCGAGCGTAATCTGGTCGAACAAAAGGGTGAGCTGCGCCCGGATTTCGTCTTCCGAAAGGGTTTGATTCTTTTCCAGCTTTTTCAGACTGGCGGCTCCGTCCAGCATGGCCAGGGAGTTGAGCGAGGAACGGAAGCGATGGGCCAGATGATCGAACTGATCGCGGTCCTGCCGGGCGAGCGCGTCGAACAGGGCCGTCCGATTGGCCGCGAGTTCATTCTTGAAAAAATCGATTAAGCTAATCAGCAGTTCCTTGTCGCCCCCGGTTATTTCCTGCAAATAGGTCTGATCGATGACCGAAGTTCCGGGCTCATTCAGGTTTAAAAACCGCGCCAGGATGGCTTCCAGCTGTTTCTTCTGAATCGGTTTCGCCAGAAAATCATCCATCCCGGCTTCCCGGCAGCGGGGCCGGGCGTCGTGCTCCGGATTGGAGGTCACGGCCACCACCGGAATGGTCAGGCCCAGTTGCTGCCGAATCTGCTGCGTCGCCGTCAGGCCATCCATGATGGGCATCTGAATGTCCATTAATACCAGATCGACGGTTTCTCTTTTTAGAAAATTGACCGCTTCCAAACCATTACCAACGACGACGCTCGGAATGCCATACTTGCGTAAAAGCGTTACCAGAAAGGCCTGGTTGATCTGATTATCTTCAACAATCAGAACCCGAACTGCCAGGTCGGGTTTTCTGGATTGTTGGGTAATCGGTTGGTTCATGTCTGATAAAAAGAGTGTAAAGAGCTATTGGAAGACAACAGTACAAATTTTTTTTGAGGATATGGCGTCCGATAATTGAGATTCGATATTAGTTTTAGCGGATTTTATTATATGCGCTAATTTGTGAATATAGTAACAATAACGGTATGGTTTTTGCCCTCCGGTATAATTTAATCGTCTTTGAAACCGGTTTTCATCATGCGTAGAATCGGGCTGTTGGCAAGCCGGATTTTTTCCTTAAACTAGCTGTTGGTTAATCAGTGATACTGCTCCGCGTACGTTCTCAGCCTGTACCCGCCGTTTTTACGTTTTAGATCTATGAAATTATCGTCGACCGATCGGTTGTATATTGGTATTGCATTCGCTCTTTTTCTGCTGGCGACGCTGGGCTTCATTGCCTACCGCACCATTCGGAACCAGTCGGAAGAAGCGCAGTGGGTCCGACACAGCTACCGGGTGCTGAAACAGATTGCGAGCACCGAACAACTGGTGATCGACATGGAAACGGGCCGGCGCGGCTTCCGGGCCACCAACGAAAGGCGGTTTTTAAAACCGTATTACGAAGCCATCGGGAAAATCCAGCCGTCGGCCGAAACCATTCGCAGTCTGATCCTCGACAATCCCGAACAGACCCAGCGGGCCATTCAGCTCGAACGGCTCATCCGGGATTTGCTGGAATACTGGCGGGAGCTGGGTACGGATGCCAGCGAGTACACCCGGGCCGACATCATCCGGATCACCGACGGCGAGAAAGCCCTGATGGACCAGATCCGCCAGCAACTGACCAACATGGTGGAGATTGAAGAATCGCTGCTGGCCAATCGGGAACGGGAAAGCGACAAGGCCGTCGGGACCGCCGTTCTGGTGTTTACCTCCGGCGGAATTTTTCTGTTGATCCTGGCCACGGTTATTTCCATTCTGTTTGCTTATGAAATGAAAAAGCGGCAGAAAGCGGAAATAGGACTTCAGCATAACCTGGACGAAGTGGAACAGCTCAACCGGGTCAGTACGGAAAAAAACTGGATGCTGACCGGCATGGCCCAGGTGAACGATGCCGTGCAGGGAACCAGCGAAATGGACTCGCTGGCGCAGGCGGTTTTGCAAAGCCTTACCCAGTATCTGGACGTACCGGCGGGCGGTTTTTACTGCTTCGACGAAGAAAAACACCGGCTGGAACTGAATGCGTCGGTGGCCTTTCCGACCCAGGCTCCCCGGTCCTATGCGCTGCAGGAAGGGTTGGTTGGGCAGGCCGCCACCGGAACCGACCTGCTGGTGACCAAACACGTTCCGGCCGATTACTGGAGCATTCAGTCGGGCAGCGGAAAGGCCGTGGCGGGTCAGGTGATCCTGGCGCCACTCTGGTATAAAAAAGAACTGAAAGGCGTGATCGAACTGGGTGCTTTTCAAGCGCTTAGCGCAACGCAGCTGGATTTGCTGACGGCGGTTTCCAACAGCATTGCCATTGCGCTGAACGCGGCCGATGCCCGCAAGCGCGTCAACCGCCTGCTGGAACAGGTGCAGGAACAGAAAGAAATTCTGGTCAATCAGCAGGAAGAACTCCGGCAGTCGAACGAAGAACTGACGCGGCAGGCCGAAATCCTGCAGGCGTCGGAAGAAGAACTGAAAGTGCAGGAGGAGGAGCTGCGCCAGATCAATGCCGAACTCGAGGAGAAAAACGAGGCCGTGGAAGTGGGTCGGCAAACGCTGGCGCTGAAAGCCCGCGAGCTTGAGGAAACCGGGCGGTATAAATCGGAGTTTCTGGCGAATATGTCGCACGAATTGCGCACGCCCCTGAACAGCGTGCTGATTCTGGCCAAAATGCTGTCGGAAAACAAAACCAGCAACCTGACCGCGAAGCAGGTTGAGTACGCCAACGTGATTCATAAATCGGGTTCGGATTTGCTCAATCTGATCAACGACATTCTGGATTTGTCTAAAATCGAAGCCGGTAAAATCGACATGCAGGCCGAAAATACGACGGTCAGTGGCATGATTCACGATCAGGAGCAGTTGTTTGGCGTCGTTGCGGAGCAGAAAGGTGTGCAACTCGTTACCCGGGTCGACGAATCCGTTCCGGCGGTTTTGTTTATTGCGAAGCAGCGGATCGAACAGGTGATCAAAAACCTGCTGTCCAACGCCTTTAAGTTTACACCGCAGCACGGGACGGTTACGCTGTCATTCGACACCCACGATCCGATGAGCGGTTTTACCAACGAACCGCTCCGGAAAGCCAGTCGCCTGCTGGTCATTGCGGTCACGGATACGGGCATTGGCATATCGGCTGAAAAACAACAGCTTATTTTTGAAGCGTTTCAGCAAGCCGACGGCTCGACCAGCCGGAAATACGGCGGCACCGGCCTGGGGCTCTCGATCAGCAAGGAACTGGTGAAGCGCATGGGCGGAGAAATCCGGCTCCAGAGCGCGGAAGGCCAGGGCAGCACCTTTGCCTTGTACCTGCCGTTGGTCGAACCTCCGGCCAACGGGGCCGCGAAACCGGAGGTGCCGAAAGCGAAGAGCGAACCGAAAACCAAACCGGATCAGGCCATCGTAGCGCACCTGCAAAAGGACATTGTAGAGCAAAATGCGTTGAAAGACGACCGGAATGTGCTTCAGAAAGGGGATAAAGTGATGCTGATTGTGGAGGATGACCCGGTTTTTGCGGCTGTGGTTCAGGATTACGCCCGCAGCAAAGAGTATAAAACCGTGGTGGCCCTGCGGGGTGACGAGGGCATTCATTACGCCCGGAAGTATAAACCGTCGGCCATTATTCTGGATATGCAGTTGCCGGTGGTCGATGGCTGGAGCGTGCTCAACTGGCTGAAAAACGACGATAGCCTGAAGAGCATCCCGGTGCACGTGATGTCGGCGGCCGACGAACCGAAATCGGGTGTTGGGAGCGCGCTGGCTTACATGCGAAAACCGGTCGATAAAAATGATCTGGAAAAAGTGTTCGGACGCATCAGCGATCACTTGCAGGGGCAGATCAAAAAAGTGCTGGTCCTGTCGGGAAACTACCTGAACGACGATTCATTGCAGGAAGTATTCGGGCAACGGCAGCTCGATCTGGAGTGCGACTACGCGGCTACCAACGCCGAAGCCCTGGAAAAACTCGGCCACCATGCGTACGATTGCCTGATTGTAGACATGGGGGGCGACCTGGAACTGGGCGTGCAGCAGTTGAAGGAACTGCGGGAGTCGATGCCCTCGGAATCGCTGCCGGTGATTATTTACATGGATAAGGATTTGAAACCGGCCGACGAATGGAAGCTGAGAAAGCTCTCCGACGTGGTGATCCGGGAGTCGTCGCAGGCCATCGACCGGCTGATGGACGAGCTGGAATTGTTTCTGTATAAAGTAGAGGAAGTGGAAACGAAGGAATTGCCCAAACCGCTGGCCAAAATCGACGATCAGAGTTTGCAGGGCAAGAAAGTCCTGCTGGTCGACGACGACATGCGGAACGTGTTTGCCCTCAGCACCTTGCTGGAAGAACAGCAAATGAACGTTATTACTGCCGTCGATGGCCGCGAAGCGCTCGACCTGTTGCAGGAGCATCCGGATACCGACATTGTGCTGATGGACATTATGATGCCCGAAATGGACGGGTATGAAGCGACCCGGCGGATTCGCAACGATTTGAAAAAAACGCATTTGCCGGTGATTGCCCTAACCGCCAAGGCCATGCCCGGCGACCGTGAGAAAACCATCGAAGCCGGGGCTTCGGATTACATCACCAAACCCGTTGATAGCGGCAAATTGTTTTCATTGATGCGCGTATGGTTATCAGTAAAGGTATGACCGGACACCTACATATTTCGCCGGAAGAGCTTGATGAAGTGGTACACCTGATCCGGCGGCAGTATGGCTATGATTTTGGTGATTACGCCCGGGCTTCCCTCCAGCGCCGGGTGGTGCGCTGCATGCAAAAGGCGAGTTGCCGGACGGTCTACGAACTCAAATACCAACTGACCAACGATCCCCGGTTTTTTGCCTGGTTTATTGAGTCGCTGACGGTGAACGTGACGGAAATGTTTCGCGATCCGGCTTTTTACAAGGAATTGAAAAATACCGTATTGCCCAAGCTGGCGTCTTACCCGACCATCAAAATCTGGCACGCGGGTTGTTCGACGGGTGAAGAGGTGTTTTCGATGGCGATTCTGTTGCACGAAGCGGGCCTGCTCGACCGGACGCGGCTCTACGCCACCGACCTGAATCCGGCCAATCTGGAGCGCGCCCGGCAGGGAATCGTGCCGTTGCAGCACATGAAGGATTACACGTCTAATTACATTCAGTCGGGGGGCGCCAATGATTTTTCGTCGTATTACACGGCCCGCTACGAAAACGCGATCATTCACAAGGAATACCGGAAGAACCTGGTTTTTGCGATCCATAATCTGGCGACGGATCAGGTTTTCAACGAATTTCAACTGATTTGTTGCCGCAACGTCCTGATCTATTTCAACCGGGATTTGCAAAACCGGGTCATGACGTTATTCAGCAACAGCCTGTCGCCCCGGAGCTATCTGGCGCTGGGAATGAAGGAATCGCTGTTGTTTTCGGAAGCCCGGCATCAGTTCGATGTGGTGAGTCCGGCCGTTCGGATTTACCGGAGTAAAAAGTAATAGGGTTTTTGGTTTTCGGTGGCTGAGATTATGAAGAATGAACAAAGAACCAAAATGAAATAAAGCATAGTGGCTGACAAGCTGCTACCAAACGCGTCAGCCAACCGAAAACCGTAAACCGAAAACCGTAACCTGTAAACCGAATAACCCAATGACCGGAGACAAAGTGGTGGCAATTGGCGGTTCTGCCGGAAGCATTCCGGTGGTGACGACCTTGTTGCAGGCTTTGCCGGGCCATTTTCGATTTAGCGTATTCATTATTTTGCACCGACTGAAAAACGTTTCCAGTAGTCTCGACACGATTCTGGTTACCAAAAAAGAAGGCATTCGCATCAGCGAGCCCAACGACAAGGAAATGATTCAGAAAAACCGGGTGTATCTGGCTCCGCAGAATTACCACCTGCTGGTTGAGGCCGATCAGACGATCAGCCTGGATTATTCCGAGCCGGTTCATTACAGCCGCCCGTCGATCGACGTGACCTTCGAAAGCCTGGCCGACGTGTATGCGGAGCAGGTGGTGGCGGTGTTGCTGAGCGGAGCCAACCAGGACGGGGCCGATGGCCTGCGGGCCGTTGCCGAGCGGGGCGGGGTTGCCATCGTGCAGGACCCCGCCACGGCGGAATACCCGGCCATGCCCCAGGCGGCCATCAATCGCAACGCGCAGGCCCTCGTCCTGACACCCGAACAAATAGCATCTTATCTACAAACACTTGACGAAAACCTCTGACTACTCATGGTAACGACCGATAACTCCCCCGATATGACGATCATGCTGGTCGACGACCGGGAGGAAAATTTGCTGGTGCTGGAAGAAATGCTGGCCAACGAGCAGCGAACGTTTATAAAAGCCACCTCCGGTAACGAAGCCCTGCGTCATGCGCTGAAAAATGATCGGATCGGGCTGGTGATGCTCGACGTTCAAATGCCCGAAATGGACGGTTTTGAAGTGGCCCGGCTGCTGAAGTCGAACCCCAAAACCAAAGACATTTCGATTATTTTCGTCACGGCCATCAACAAGGAAGAACAGTACATTCTGAAGGGGTTTGGCGAAGGGGCCGTCGATTACCTGCAAAAACCGCTGGACGTAAACGTGACCAAAGCCAAGGTCAACGTGTTTGAGCAGCTATACCATTATCAGCAGGAACTGAAGCAAACCGCCCAGCAGCTTGAAAAAATCAATAAGCAGCTGGAGAAGTTTGTGTACATCGTGGCCCACGACCTCAAATCGCCCCTGGTCGGGATGATTGCCGCCCTCTCGCTGCTTGAGATGCGCAACGAAGAAGAGGTGGTTCCGCGCAACGAAATTCAGGAATACGTGGGCCACTCGAAGTCGGCGGCTTTTCACCTCTCCGATATGATCAATTCGCTGCTGGAATACTCCCGGAAAAACGTGGCGCAGCAAACCGTCGAGGAGGTCGATGTGCAGGAACTGGTGGAGCAGATTGCGCTCCTGATTTTCCCGCCCCGGCATATTTCCATCGAGATCAAAGGACGGTTGCCCCGCCTGAAAACCCGCAAAATCAAGCTGCACCAGATCTTTCAGAACCTCATCAGCAATGCCGTCAAATACAGCAATAAGGAAGAAGGCCTGATTGAAGTCGGTTACCAGGACCGCGGTCCCTGGATCGAGTTTTACGTCAAAGACAACGGGCCGGGCATTTCGGAGGATGATCAGGAGTCGATTTTCAAATTGTTTCACACCACAACGAACACCGCCCAGACCGAGACCAGCACCGGCGTGGGCCTGTTCATTCTGAAAATGCTGGTGGAAGAGCAGGGCGGCAAAGTCTGGGTCGAATCGACCGTCGGCCAGGGGACGACCTTTTATTTTGAATGGATGAAATAGCCAATACGAGATGGAACCAATGATTACATTTTATGTCGTGGAAGATGATCAGACGGATTTTAACTACATTGATCGGGCCATTCACGAAATCCAACCGGATCTGAAAATCCGGCGGTTTTTGCACGGAGCGGCTTTGCTGAACCACCTGCAAAGCATCAGCCCGGACGAATACCCGTCGCTGATCATGCTGGATTTCTACATGCCGGTTCTCGACGGCCTGAAAACCCTGCGGCAACTGAAAGTCAACGAGAGTTTTCAGCAGATTCCGGTCGTCATGTGGTCGGGTTCGTCGCGGCCCGAAGACATCAGCCAGGCGTATTGGCTGGGCGCGCGGGCGTTTCACACCAAGCCGGTTTTGTTTGAAGACTGGCAGGAGCAGCTTCAGACGACGCTGCGGTATTGGCTGAGAACCGTGGAACTGCCGCACCTGGCGGAGTATTAAAGCGCCGGTTTGGGGAATGCACACAATTCTGCACCAGCCCGCCGGAATTCTGTAACAACCATTCGTGTTCTGTGAATGACCTTTGCAGGACTTAATTTGTCGAACACGATCATGGAAAAGCTTATTTTTAAAACCAATATCAAGTGTGGTGCCTGCGTGGCCACCGTTACGCCCTTTCTGAACAAAGCTGTCGGTGAAACGAACTGGCAGGTGGATACCCAGAATCCGGATAAGCTGCTGACCGTCGAAGGGGCCACGGTCGATCAGGTGAAAGAAGCCCTGAACGAAGCCGGATACAAAGCCGAGCCCGTATGAGCACCTGGGCCGCCACCGCAAAACCGGGTCGAACCGGCGCGAAGTCGGTGCGGAAAACCTACCCCGTGCTTGAAATGAGCTGCGCAGCCTGCGCCGTCAGTGTGGAGTCGATGCTCAAGCACACGCCGGGCGTGGCCGGCGCGGGCGTGAATTACGCCAACCAGCAAGCCTGGGTCGAGTTTGATCCCCAGACCGTTACGCAGCAGGCCCTGCAAAATGCCGTTCGTTCCATCGGCTACGACCTGATCATCGACGCCGAAGACCCGCAGGAGGTGCAGGCCGAAGCCCGGCAACGGCACTACGAATCCCTGAAAAACCGCACGATCTGGGCCGCCGTTCTGTCGGTGCCGCTGCTGGTTATTGGCATGATTTTCATGGACCGCGACGGCGGACCGTTGCCCTACGCCAACGAAATCATGCTGGTGCTGTCGGCGCCGGTGGTTTTTGGCCTGGGCCGGACGTTTTTTGTCAACGCCTGGAAACAGGCCCGGCACGGCCAGACCAACATGGACACGCTGGTGGCGCTGTCGACCGGCATTGCCTTTCTGTTCAGTGCCTTCAACACGGTTTATCCGGAATTCTGGCACCGGCGCGGCATTCACCCGCACGTCTACTTTGAGTCGGCCGCCGTGGTGATTGCCTTTATTTTGCTGGGAAAACTCCTCGAAGAACGCGCCAAATCGAATACGTCCTCGGCCATCAAGAAGCTGATGGGCCTGCAACCCAAAACCGTTCGGGTGCTGGAAAACGACCTCGAATCCGAAATTCCGGTGGCGTCGGTGCGCGTGGGGCAGGTCATTGTGGTGCGGCCGGGCGAGAAAATTCCGGTCGATGGCGTGGTGGTGTTCGGAGCGTCGTTCGTGGACGAAAGCATGATTTCGGGCGAACCGGTGCCGGTGGAGAAAAAACCGGCTCAGAACGTTTTTGCCGGAACGATCAACCAAAAGGGCAGTTTCCGGTTTCGGGCCGAGAAAGTCGGGGCCGATACGGTTCTGGCGCAGATCATTCGGCTGGTGCAGGACGCGCAGGGCAGCAAAGCACCGGTGCAGAAACAGGTCGACCGGATTGCCGGGATTTTCGTACCCGTGGTTATCGCCATTGCGGTGTTGACGTTTGTCGCCTGGCTGGTTTTTGGCGGAGAAAACGCCTTCGCGCAGGCCCTGATGACCTCCGTTACGGTGCTGGTCATTGCCTGCCCGTGTGCGTTGGGGCTGGCCACCCCCACGGCCATCATGGTCGGTGTGGGCCGGGGGGCCGACCACCAGATTCTGATTAAAGACGCCGAAAGTCTGGAGCTGGGCCACCAGGTCAGTGCCGTGGTGCTGGACAAAACCGGGACAATTACGGCCGGAAAACCCGCCGTCACGAACCTGGCGTGGCAGCAGCCCGACACCGCTCAGGTAGCGTCGATTCTGTACGCTCTCGAAAGCCAGTCCGAACACCCGCTGGCCGCAGCCGTCGTGGACTATCTGAACGGGTTTCAGACCAAAACAACGACCCTGGAACGCTTCGAAAGCCTGACCGGACGCGGGGTGGCCGGGCGGCACAACGGCATTCGCTACCTGATCGGAAACCGCCTTTTGCTGGAAGAACAGGGGGTTTTGATCCCGCCAACGCTGAAAAACCGGGCCGCACAATGGCAGCAGGACGCCCAAACGGTGGTGTATTTTGCCGATGAGAAAACCGTACTGGCCCTCATTGCCATTGCCGACCCGATCAAGGAAACCTCCAAAGCCGCGATTCAGACGCTGAAAAACCGGGGCATCGCGGTGTATATGCTGACGGGCGACAATCCGCAAACCGCCGAAGCCGTGGCCAAAGCCGTCGGGCTGACCGATTTCCGCGCCGAAGTGATGCCGTCCGACAAAGCCGCTTTCGTGGCCGAATTGCAAAACCGGGGGAAAGTCGTGGCGATGGTGGGCGACGGCATCAACGATTCGCAGGCGCTGGCGCAGGCCGACGTGAGCCTGGCGATGGGCCAGGGGTCCGACATTGCGATGGATGTGGCCCGGATGACGCTCATCACCTCGGACCTGGGCCGGATTCCGCAGGCCCTGGAACTCTCGCGCCGAACGGTGCGGGTGATTCGTCAGAACCTGTTCTGGGCGTTTATCTACAACCTGATCGGCATTCCGATTGCCGCCGGGATTCTGTATCCGATCAACGGGTTTTTGCTGAACCCCATGCTGGCCAGTGCCGCCATGGCGCTCAGTTCGGTGTCGGTGGTCAGCAACAGTTTGCGGTTGCGCAACGCCCGCTTGTAGCCAGCAATAGTTTGAGCCGCCCCCGGTTTTAACCGGGGGCGGCTTTTTAATTCTTCTGTTTCACACACCACTGCTCCACGATTTTCCCGGCGCTCAACCGAAAAATGTGGAAAAACGCGTACGGTTTTTGATCGAACCGCCCTTCCGATTGCACCACCACGAAATTGCCTTCGGCCAGGATTCGGTGGACCTGCTGAACGGTGAAGTCCTCTGTTTTTAGTTGCAAATACTGCTGTAAACCGGCCATTCCGTCCGCAATTTCGGGCTGATGCTGAATGAGGTCCGGCGAAACAAAAGCGGGTAGTCTTTCGAATGTCCGGTCAACAAAAACCGCCTGAAAAAACGCGCTGGCGATTTCCTTGTTTTGTTCAGTTAAACCGGCATCCTCGATTTCGGTGGGACCTTCCAGCATGGGATGACCGTTCCGCGTGGTGTCGGGCTGGTCTTCGATGGCGTCCCAGTGTTCAACAAGTTGCCCGTTCCGGAGCCGGAACAGATCCACCATGGCTTTGCGTTTTCCGCCCTGTTCGAAACTCAGGTTGGTGACCACGTAATCGGCTTCGGCCAGAATCCGCATAAATGGTTTGGACGGCGTCGGCGGTTTGGGCAGTTGACTTAGGTAGCGCAGGGCTTCGAGTAAGCCGGTTTTGCCCGGTTTCACCGTTGGGCTGTGTTGGATGTAATCGTCGGCAATGAGTTGCTCGGCCAGGTCGAGATCGCCCAGGCCAACGACGCGCCGGTAAAAATCCCGGACGATGGATTTATGGAGTTCAATGGATTGCATGTTGCGGGTGTCCCGGGGTTGTACCCCGAGTCAGCTAAAGTCAGGTCCTGCGGACCTGGTGAGAAAAGAATGGAAAGGGGGTTGCGCGTCAACCTAAAGCGCGCAGGAAGGCTCCTACCGGTTTTTGGCAGGAATGCGGGTTGCAACGGGGCCGTATGAGCGAAGCATCAGTTTCAGGGAAGCAAAGGTAAACCAGACGGCTTTAGATTGCAACTTTTCATTGGTTTGCCATCCGGTCAGTCAGGAAAATGAGGGGGAGCGTGACCGAAATTCGCCGTTTTCGTCGGCCACCACTGGACTGCGCCAGACGCTGGTATTGGGTCAGGATGGACGAAAACCGACTCCGTTGGCAAGCAGCGTTCCTGGTAAAAGATGCGCGGCAGGCCCACCACGGTAGCCTGAATTACGAATGGACGGATAGTGGTCAGATTTTGGTAAATTCGGGAAAACAAGCGGGCGCCGGTTCAGGGGGCAATCCGGAACGAACGCTCAAAAAAGCGGTCGGTGGTTACGGTTGCGGTTTTTTGCGTTACATCCCGGTCGAACGGACGATTGAGGTTATTGCCGGCCAAATCTTCCAGCCGGGCTTCAATCCGGAGAACGTACCGACCCGGTTTCCAGCGCTGTGCCGGTTTGAACCGGGCGGTTTTTTCTTTATCGGCCAGTTGCCAGCTACCCGCAACGGGTTTTCCGGCTTCGTCGCGGATGTGCAGCGTTTCGGCCAGTAAACCGGCATCGAGCGGTTCGTTAAGAACGACTTCGAGGGCCTGCGCTCCGTTGGGCCGGGGCGGTTTTATCTGCCAGCGGCCGGGGCTGGGCGATAGGCTATCGCGCGGAACGGTAACGAACACTTTGGTGTAGGTTTTCGGCAAAACCGCCCCCTGCTGATCGGGCCATTTTTCTGAAACGACGAGCTGGTACCGGGAGCCGCTTTGCAGCGGTGCGCCGAGCCGTTTGTTGGGTTGCAAATCGCGTTTGATCCGGCCGGGATCGAGCCAGAGGGTCAGCACCCTGCGGTCGGAATTCCAGAGTTCCGGTTGCAGATCGAGGAAAGCACCCTGCACGGTATCCGTGCCATTTTTCAGCAGAGCGACATACCTGAGCGACTGCCCTTCGCGCATGGGCCGCGAAAACCGCAGGTAGATTTTCAACAGATTATCGGGCAGCGAATCCGACGACGGAAAAATAGCGAGCAGCTCCGGCGTTTGCCGGGAGTCGGCGACCGGAACCGAAAAACCGCCCAGTGGCTCACCTCGCAGCCACACTTCGTACGACAAGCCCCGCGTAAACGGAATCAGCGGCTCAAACAGAATTGCGTCGGTAAGCGGGCGGTAAGTGCCCAGAATGGCGGTTTTTGAACTATCATCGACCCGCCGGATCTCCAGAAGTCTGGGCAGGGAATCGGTCGGGAAAGTGCCCGTCCGACTTTTCGGAATGAGCAGGCCGGTGGCGCGTTCGTTGCTCCAGCGCAGCGTGATGTCGGTGGTTTCCGGCGCGTTTCGGCAGGCCCCTAGTCCGGCCAATAAAAAAAAGATCAGGCTACGCCAGCCGCCTAGCCTGATCGTCTTGAAAAACTGCCGGTTACAAATACCGCTCACCGGAGGTCCACAAATCGAGGTTGCCGTTCGACCAGCGTTGCAGTAGAATCATCCGCGTGTCGTCGAGTTTGTCGAGCTGGATGACGTTGGTCACCGGCAGCGAAACAAAATCAAGCCCGGCGGTCGCAAAACTTTCTTCCACGGGCGTCGTCAGCGAGCCCTGATAGGCTTCCACGGTTTTGTATTTGACCTTGAAAACCGGCCGGCTGGAATTGGCCATGACCAGAAACGATTCACTGCCTTTTTTCATCGTCACAATGTCCAGGGGGGTGTTACCGCTGCCCATTTCGGCCACCGTCCGGCCTTTGACGTGGCTACCCGGTTTTAGCTCATCCATCGGGAACAACACCAGCGGAGTGCAGGTATAACTGGCGACCAGGTATTTCCTGCCCTTAATTTCGGCGGTGGTGAAGGTCTTGATCGGCGACAGCGTTTCGTATTTTCCGTGGGCCGCGTGGTAAATTTCGAGCGATGCCTGCTCCTGCTTATCGGTAAACGGAAACGGAATGCTCCGGAACGTCGAGTTAAATTCCTGCCCCGACAACCCGCTGACCAGCAGTTTTCCGTCGGCAAACCCCATGTCGGAAATGGCCGCAACCCGGATGGACTCGCCCCGCCGGTCTTTGGCATCAGCCGAGGGGACGTTGTTCAGCGCCAGACTGGCAAATTCGACGTTCTGGGTCGAAACCGGCTGAATTTTATCACCCTCAATCCGGAGCAAAACCGGCGTACCGTCGCTGTGCAGCACCGCGATGTACGGTTTTTTGGAAACGGGATTGACGGCAATGTCCTGAATGGTGATGTTTTGCACCTGTGTGCCTAAAAGGGCGGCAATTTTCTGGTCGATGTTCTTGATTTCGACCGCTGCCGCCTGCTCAACCGGTGCCGCATCCTGGGTATTGATGGCGAAGATGGCCCCGCTTTTGGCGTCGCCAACGAACAGAATACCGCCCGGGCCAAACGTAAGCGCGTTGATCGACTTGATTTCGGGCGTTCCGGTCGTCAAACCGTACGGGTTTTTCGACCGGCTGGTTGTGGCCAGCAACACCAGACCGGCAACGCCAACCGTCAGCAGGAAATACAGCTTTTTCATGGTATAAAAAGGTTTATGGATACAGGCCCAAAACGGGTTTTTCGCTTCCCCTTAATTGCATCAGGGGAAGCGACTTGTAAGTTACAGAAAGTTTCGATACCACCGGCCTCACCGCTGCAAGTCCGGCAGGTTCGGGTTGCACCCTGACTTCAGTAGCGTCAAGCTTGCAGGCTTGCAGCAGCCCTTCATGATCTTCTGTGGGCCATCTGGTCGGCTTCCACGGCGGTCAGCAGGGAGACGAGGCCGTTCTGCTCGGTGATTTTCCGGTGCGTTTCGGGATAATAAATGTAACTGGTCTGGTCGCGGAACATCAGCCGGAGCAACTCGCCGTAGAGGTGCATTTTGTTGTGGTCAAAACCGTACCGAATCTGAACATTCTGGGCAATTTCAAATTCCTTGTTCCGGCCGCGCGTCTGCCGGTCTTTGCCGCCGTAGTTGTTTGTAACGTCCAGAATCGAGCCCGGAAAAAGATCCATCAGCGCGCGGGTTCCGGCCTCGTCCACCAACCCCCGAATCACGGCCCGCGTCGGCACCCACTCGTGCAGCGTCACGTCGCCCCGCTCGAACAGCAAGCGCATTTCCTGCCGGTCCATCCGCCCGGTTTGCGTAAAACCGTGGTAGAAATTGACCAGCGTATCGCCGTAGCGCACCGTCGCCTGCACCTGGTCTTCGAGTTCGGAGCCCGGGCGCCGGCACACCTGAGCGGCTTCCACGGTTCCCGCGCCGAGCCAGCCCGCAAACATATCAAAAAAGTGAACCCCGTGTTCGATAAAAATACCGCCACTCAGGTCGCGGTTCCAGAACCAGTGCTGGGGGGAAAGGCCTTCGTCGCCCGCGTAGTTCTCGAAATAACCGTGCAGGAAATCACCCAGAATTTTCTTGTCAATCAGCGCCTTGATGCGTTCGTACATCGGGTTGTAGCGTTGCATCAGGTTGGTCACCATCAGCAGCCCCCGGCTTTCGGCGTAGGCCACCATCTCGCGCCCCTGCTCGGGATTCATCGCCAGCGGTTTTTCGCAGATGACGTGCTTTCCGGCCCGCAGCGCCTGCATCGACTGTTCGTAGTGCAGAAAAGGCGGAGTGGCAATGTAAACAATATCGAGATCCGGTTGCGCCAGCAGCTCGTCGATGGTATCGAAATGGGTGGCCCCGAAGCGGTCGGCGGCCCGCGTTGCTTCCTCGCGCTGCGAACCGGCAATGCCAATCAGTTTAACGTGGGGAGTTTGCAGAAAATGCTGGGCGGCAAAAAGCCCAAAACCGCCAAAACCAATGATGCCCAAGCCAAGTTCTTTTAGTTCACTCATGATGCGTTTATAGGTTGTCTGGTCGTATTCTAACTACAATCCGGCGGAACTGTTGAAAGGATTTAGGCAATAGCCCCGCGAAGGGCAAACGGCGGTGGATTTATGCTATGCTGACTGCCTTTCGGACGGGAATTTTGCCGGTTCATCACTTTTTTGTCCTACATGATGAGGGGAAAGACGACCTTTGCTGTCAATCCGGAAACGCCTGCTGGCGGATTCGTTTTCGTTATCCCAACCTATTTTATGAAACAGTTCTTACAACTAGGGTTTCTGATGCTGCTGGCCGTCACTGCCGCGCGGGCGCAGGAAACGGTCGACCCGGCTCCGGCAACCCGACGAACGAGCAACCAGGTGACGGTGAGCGGTTACATCAAGGATGCGGCCAACGGTGAGGGGTTGATTGGCGTCTCGGTCTACGTGAAAGAAGCCGCCACGGGCGTTACGACCAATTCGTACGGTTTTTATTCGCTGACGCTGCCGGTCGGTACCTATAATCTGGTGTATTCCTACGTCGGTTTTTCCAAACAAAACCGCACCGTCGATCTGACGGGCCAGAATGTGCGGCTCAACGTTGAATTGCAGGAAGAAGGGCGCGAATTGCAGGAGGTGACCGTTTCGACCAAGCGCGAAGACGACAACGTGAAGAGCATTGAAATGAGCGTCAACACGGTTGAAATGAAAACCATCCAGAAAATGCCGGCCCTGCTCGGCGAGGTCGATGTGATCCGGAGCATTCAACTGCTGCCGGGCGTTTCGACGGTGGGCGAGGGCGCAACCGGTTTCAACGTGCGGGGCGGCAACGTCGATCAGAATCTGGTGTTGCTCGACGAAGCGCCGGTTTACAACTCCTCCCACCTGTTTGGATTCTTCTCGGTTTTCAATCCGGATGCGGTCAAGGACGTGAAGCTGGTGAAAGGCGGTATTCCGGCCCTCTACGGCGGGCGGATTTCCTCGATTCTGGACGTTCGGATGAAGGAAGGCAACTCGAAGAAAACCACCGTTTCGGGCGGCATTGGGCTTATTTTCAGTCGGCTGACGCTGGAGCAACCGCTTTTTAAAAACAAGGAAGGACAGGCGCGAGGCTCGTTCATCATCGCCGGTCGCCGGTCGTACGCCGACGTGCTGGCCAAACCGTTTCTGAAGGGCGATCTGAAAGGGGCCCGGTTTTTCTTTTACGACCTGACGGCCAAAGCCAATTACCGCATCAACGACAAAAACACCCTCTACGCGTCGGGGTACCTGGGCCGCGATGTGTTCGGGGCGGATTTTGGCTTCAACTGGGGCAACACCACGACGAGTCTGCGCTGGAACCACGTTTTCAGCGACAAACTGTTTCTGAACACCACGGCGTTTTACAGCAACTACGACTACCTGCTGGACAGCGACCTGAAGCGGAAAAACCAGAAGGATTTTTTCAACTGGAAATCGGGCATCGTCAACTACAGCCTGAAACCGGATTTTACGCTGTTCCTGAAAAACAATACGCTGACTTTTGGCGGGCAGGCCATCCTTTACGACTTCCAGCCGGGCCTGGCGACGGCTGCCAGCGGGGGAGAAGTGCGCTCGTTTGGGCTGGAAAACAAATACGCCGTCGAGAGTGCGCTGTACATCGGCAACGAGCAGCAGCTTTCCCGGCGCGTCCAGTTGCAGTATGGCCTGCGCTACTCGCTCTACCAGTACGTCGGCCCCGGCGAAGCCTACGAGTTTCAGACCGGGGTGTCGCCGGGGCAGCGCCGGTTTCCGGTTTCGACCACGAAATACGGCCGGAACGAGCCCATCCAGACCTTCGGAAACTGGGAGCCCCGGTTTTCGGCTAAATATGAGCTGAACGAGCTGAGTTCGCTGAAACTGAGCTACAACCGGCTGGCGCAGTACATTCACCTGATCTCGAACACCACGGCTTCGACGCCCCTGGATGTCTGGACTCCTTCGACCAACAACATCAAACCGCAGGTGGGCGATCAGCTGGCGGGGGGCTATTTCCGGAATTTCGGCAAAACCGGCCGGGAGTTCGAAGCTTCGGTGGAGGTCTACTACAAATGGCTGCAAAACCAGGTTGATTACATCGATGGGGCCGAATTGCTGCTCAACAAATATCTCGAAGGCGACCTGTTGAACGGCAAAGGACGGGCCTACGGCGCGGAGTTTTACGTGAAAAAAAACCGGGGCCCGCTGACGGGCTGGGTGAGCTACACGCTGGCTAAAACCGAACGGTTTGTGGACGGAATCAACAACAACCGCTGGTATCCAACGCGCTTTGACAAACGCCACACGCTGAACGCCGTGGCCTTGTACGACCTGAACAAACGCCTGAGTTTTTCGGCCACCTTCGCGCTGGCGTCCGGTACGCCGGGGACGTTCCCGACCAACGGGTATCTTTTCCAGGGCTATCTGGTGCCGCACAACGCCGAAAATTCCCGGAACAATTACCGCATTCCGCCCTACCACCGCCTGGACCTGTCGGCGACGTTGGAAAACCGGAAGCGAAAACCGGAGCAGCGGTGGGAAAGTAACTGGGTTTTTTCGGTTTACAACGCCTACGCCCGGAAGAATCCGTTCTCGGTTTTTTTCCGGCAGGCCGAAGACAAGCGAACCGTCACGCTGAACGGCGAACCGGTGCAGATTCCGGTGGCCGAGGCCGTGCGGTATTCCGTTTTTGCTACGGTGATTCCGTCCGCAACGTATAATTTCAAGTTTTAAGAATTTCGTGTTGCTATGAAAAACACTCATCTATACGGTTTTTCGCTTGTTCACCTCATTTTGCTGGGGCTGCTGGTCCTGGGTCTGACCTCCTGCGAAGATCCGATTGATATTAACCTGCAAACCGGCCCCTCGCAACTGGCCGTCGATGCCTGGCTGACCGACCAGCCCGGTTCGCAAACCATCCGGCTAACGAAAACCGCCGGTTATTTCGACGCGGCCCAGCCCCCGGCGGCTCTGGGGGCCACGGTGATTGTGGCCGACGAAGACAGCGTTATTCACGAATTTACGGACGTAAAAGGCAACGGTACTTACGTCTGGACGCCCAAAACTGGCGAGACATTCGGCAAAATTGGCAAAAAGTATCTGCTGGGAATTCGGTACGAAGGGCAGGAATATTACGCCATCGCTCAGATGCGCCGGGTTCCGGCGGTCGATTCCATTGTGTTTCGGGAGCAAAAACCGAATCCGCTGGAAGACCGGACGGCGTATCAGGGCGAATTTTACGCCACCGATTTGCCGAACGAAACGGATTACTACTGGATTCGGACGTACCGCAACGGCAAACGGCTCGACGGCACCAACAACATTGTGGTTTCGTACGACGGTTCATTCAATAATTCCGCCGACACCGACGGTCTGTTGTTCATTCAGCCGATCCGCTGGTCGATGAATCCGGACAGCCTCTACAACCTGAACGATTCGGTGAAGGTGGAGGTGCTGTCGATTACGCCGGATGCGTTTTACTTTTTTCTGCAACTGAGCACGCAGATCAACAACGGCGGTTTGTTTGCGTCTCCGCCCGCCAACGTGCCCACCAACGTCGTAAACCGCAACGCCAGCGGTCCCAAAGCGGTCGGTTTTTTCGGGGTGTCGGCCCTGAGCAGCAAAACCGTACAGGTGGAACCGGTGAATATCCGCGCGAAAGAGGATTAGAGGAAAAAGGAGGGAAAGGTTGAACAGGAAGAAGGGAGAAAAGGAAAGCAACAACCCGTTTCTCCCTTCTTCCTGTTCAACCTCTCCTTCCTTTCCTAAAACCGTTGGCTCATTCAGCCCGGCAGTGGCCTGTTTGAGACGGTTGGCGCGTCGTTTTGTCCGGTCCGGAAGGAGGCTTTTCAAATCGCTGGCTGGTGGGGGATACCTTTGTTGTGTTCATTCAAAACCACAACAAATACACAATATCCACACCATGAAAAAGATTCTTTTAGCCCTCAGTCTGGTTTGGGCGGCAACCGCCTGCCAGCAGCCGGACGCGACCATTGCACCGCTGAAAAAACCGGCCGCTGACGAACCGGCGACCTCCTCCCGACCCATCAAGCTGGATTTGCCGGATGGTGTTCAACTCAATCCGACGCCATCGGCCACGCACGGCGTTCTGCTGCTTTACACAAACGCCATTGGTCGGCCGAGCTACAGTGCCGCCATGCCCCACAAAGGGGAAATTGTCAAGCGGGTAAAACTGTCGCTGCTCGATCCGCTCACCAACCGGCTCGTAAGCGGTTTTGCCGGCCCCCTGACCGAATCGTGGCCGTCGAATACGGCACCTACGCCGGGCAATTCGCCTTCGGAAAAGCTGATCTATAGCCAGGTGCCCGCGGGCCATTACCGGCTCGGTGCCTGGTACTACAATGTCGATGGCGTTATCATTGACTACAAGGAATTTAACCTCAGCATACCGGCGCGGAAGTACACCATCTACGCTTTTTATTAAGTCGTTATTCGTTGTTTACTGGCAAAATCCGGGTCTGGAGAACCCCGGTTTTGTTTTATGGCAGGAGTAAAAAACGGGTTCTGTGAATCCGTTTTTTCTGGTTTTTAAAACCGCCACCGCACCTGCACTTTCACGTCGCTTTTGTGCGGTTTGGCAATTTCGTCGAGGTCGGAGCCGACGGTTTCCTGCTGGCGGAAGTCGGTGCGGCTCCAGCGCAGCCAGAGATCCAGGTGTTTGTTGAAGGTATACTGAATCAGCAGGTAATTCCGGATGCCCTTGTCGGCGTAAGCGGGCATCGAGAAGGCCAAAAACACATCCCGCTCGTAGACGTACTGCCGGCTGTCGTAACTGTCCGTCCGGAACCACGCCAGCCGCCCGCTGATGGACAACCGTCCGAAATCCGCGGTGGCATCCTGCACCACCGCCAGCCCGTTCGACGCCGGAAAACCGGCATACTGAAAACCGCCCCACTGCACCCGCGTCCGCAGCGACCAGATGCGCGAGGGCAAATAATCGGCGTTGAGAGCGTAGCTTTTCCGGACGGTTTCGACGGTTTGCTTCGCCTTGCTCAGCGCCATCGGCAGGTTTTTCTCCTTGTGTTCTTCGTGGTAAATCCCGTAAACCGCCAGTTTTTTGGTGGGCGTGTAGGTGGCCTGGAGCAAATAATCGAAACCCTGCGACGGTTTATCGACCAAATATTTCCACCACGGAAACCGGAAATAATCGACGAACGCCCCCAGCGTCAGCTTCCGGTAAATGACGTACCGAAAACCGGTGTAAAGGCCCCGTTCGTTGCTGTTGCGGGTGTTTTCACCGAACGCATTGGCGTAGAAACTGTGAAAATTCCGGTCATAAAACCGGCCCAGAACGGCCGCATCCAGTCGTTTGTTCAGGCTGGCGACCGCACCACCCACGGCCCCAATGCCTCCGCTGGCCGAGCGCGCGGCTTCCCCGAAAAAGTTGACGTTCCGCCAGACGTAGCTGCCGTGTAGGCCGACAACGGTGTTTTGGTTGCCCGCAAACTCGTAGCGGTTGTAAGGCAAATTGCGTTTCTGGAGGGTCTTGTCGAAAACCGTGTGCAAAACCGTGGCGCCAAGTTGCAGCCGCTGGTCGGTATGATAGAGCACATGCGCGCCCAGGTTCTGTTCGAGCAGGATGGCGCGGTCGGCGAGTTCGGCGGGGGTCCGGTGCAATCCGCTGGTCTGGAGCGAGCTGATTTTCTCTTCCTGACTTTCGGCGTCGGCCACCACGTTGCCATCGCGCCGGTTTCGGGCCGCCAGTAGCGTAACATCCCAATTCTTGCTGAGCGCATACGTCGCCGTCAAACCGCGCAGAAAACCGGATTCGGTCAGGGAGGTGTAGGGCCGACTCCCCAGCGAAGGCCGCCGGACACCCGCAACCGTTTCAGTGCCTTTGCCGAGCGAAAAACCGGAGGCCAGCACGAGTCCCTGCCCGATTTGCAGTTGATAATCGCCGATCAGGACATTGCGCCAGCGGCCCCGGTTCTGGAGCTGGGCGTGAAACGACAGGTAATCCGGGCCGTACTGATACCGGTCCGGTTTCCAGCGCAGCGGTTCGCCGGGGTCCTGTTCGAACGTAAAGCCAAAACTGAATTCGCGGGGGCGGCTGTAGCGGTACCGCCAGTAGCCCTGTTGCCGACTGCCGTCGTAACGCCGGGGCTGGTTGCCGTTTTTATCCGGCTCGGTGGACAGAAACCCTTTTTGTCGTTCCAGAACCCGCTCGACCCGCAGGATCAGGTAATGATCGGTAGGGTTGCGAACCGAGAAAGAGCGGCTTGAGGCATCGGCGGTGATGAAGGGCAGCAGTCGGTGGATGGTTGGCAGGTCGAAATCCGGAACCGCCTGGAGTTCGTACACCGACAGAAAGTTGCCCAACTGCGTGCGGTGGTCGAACAGGCTGTTGAGCTGGCGTTCGGTGAGCAGGTTAGTAGCCGCCAGTTCGTCGCGGGTGGCGGTATTGAGGTTGAGCGGATGGGCGTAAAGCTGATACAGGTTTTCGTAGACGGACTGATAATCAACGCCTTCGGTCTGGACCGGAAACAGATGCGGTAGGAAGTCCGTGAGGTTGGTTTCGCGCCGGTGGTATTCCTGGGCGGATGCCAGCGAACCAACCAGCAGAAAACCGCTGACGAACCAACGAATAACCCGGTTTTTCAATCGTCGTTGCACTGGGAAGACCGCACCTTTGCCGGACGGCCCGATCCGGCTGAAAGAAACTCTTTCAGATGCTTAGACGATAAAAAAAGCCGGAAGACACGCCGGCCGGGCGCACTTATTCGTTTTTAATCACGCCAACCAAATCCTGCAAACTTTTTTGTTGCCGTTTGTTCACTTTTGGGTACTCCATGTGCAGGCTTTTCAGGTGTTCGACCAGAATCTTGGCGACAATGAGCCGCATGTTTTTTTTGTCATCGGCCGGAATAACGTACCAGGGTGCTTTGGGGGTGGCGGTTTTGTTGATGGCTTCTTCGTAGGCCAGCATGTATTGTTTCCAGAAACCGCGTTCGATGACATCCTGATCGTCAAATTTCCAGTTTTTCGAGGGGTCTTCGATCCGGTCGATCAGCCGCGCACCCTGTTCCTTTTTCGACACATTCAGGAAAAATTTCAGGACCGGAAAACCGTTGCGGGTCAGGTAGGTTTCGAAGTTGCGAATGTCTTTGTAGCGCTGTTTCCAGAGCTTGTCGAGATTGGCGGTCCGCTCGTCGGGCAGCCGCTGGGTTTTCGTCAGAATTTCGGGATGAACCTTCACTACCAGCACTTCTTCGTAGTAGGACCGGTTGAAAATGCCGATGGTGCCGCGTTCGGGCAGGTTGATGGTGTTCCGCCAGAGGAAATCGTGGTCGAGTTCCTGATCGGTGGGCCGTTTGAACGAATGCACGCGCAGACCGAGCGGGTTGACGCCCGAGAAGACGTGCTGAATGGTGCTGTCTTTCCCGGCGGCATCCATCGCCTGAAAAATCGTAACCAGCCCGTAGCGGTTGTGAGCATACATTTTTTCCTGCAAATCGTTCAGTTCGGTCGTCAGATTCCGCAGCAGGGATTCGTAGTGCTCCTTGTTTTCGTACAGATCGTCAAGTTGGGTGGGAATATCGGCCAGAGCGAATTTTTCCGTTTCGCCCGTGAAACAAAACGTTTCCGTATTGAGGTTCAGGGTGTCGTTGAAGCTGTTCAAGGTGCTGTAACTTTACGGACGGCGAACCGTCTTAAAACAGATTGTGTTTTTAGAAAACCGGGTGCTCAATTCCTGCGTAGATAGACTGCCGGGAACTCGCTTTTGTTATACCGGTATACTGTCGAAATAAACCTTTCAACTTCGTACTATGTTCAAATCATTGTCATTCAAACGCCGACTGAGCTGGCTAATGGCGCTGCTGCCCATGGTGCCGCTGTTGTCGTGCGGGCAATCATCCAACCAACAATCAACCGAGCGAAAAACCAAAGTTATGAATACCAGCAACTCAACAATTGCCCCCGGCCTGGAAAAAGCAACCTTCGGAACCGGCTGCTTCTGGTGTACAGAAGCCATGTTTGAAGCCCTGGACGGGGTGTCCGATGCGGTTTCGGGTTACGAAGGCGGGGCGAAAGCCAACCCTACCTACAAAGAAGTCTGCACCGGAAATACCGGCCATGCCGAATGCGTCGAGGTGATTTACGATCCGAAAAAAGTGACCTACGCCGAACTCCTGCAAGCCTTTTTCCGGAGCCACGACCCGACCTCGCTGAACCGCCAGGGCGCCGATGTCGGCACGCAATACCGGTCGGTGATTTTTTACCACAACGCCGAGCAGAAGCAACTGGCCGAAACCGTGAAGCAGGAACTGAACGCGTCGGGTGCGTACGACAAACCGATTGTGACGGAAATCAGTGCGGCCAGCACGTTTTACGTGGCCGAAGACTATCACCAGAGCTACTTCGCCAACAATCCCGAGCAGGGCTACTGCTCCTTTGTGATTGCGCCGAAGCTGGACAAATTCCGCAAGGTGTTTAAGGATAAATTGAAAGGCAGTGATAAGGCAACAGCAAATCACTAATAAAATGCAGAAATTGGCCCCGAAAGGGGCTTTTTTCTTTAGTATAGTACTACTTTAGTGAGTAATAGAATTGGGTTATTCAGTACTTATTTGTACCTTGTTCGTACCCTTTGAACGGGCGCTTATTATCGAGGTACAAACCTGTTGCCTGCATTACCATGAAAGCTACATTACGGGAAAAGCCAATCTCGGGCGGGCGCAAAAGCCTTTACATTGATTACTACCCAGCTATCCCTCATCCTGTAACGGATAAGCCTACACGTAGGGAGTTTCTGAGCCTCTATATCTTTCATAAGCCCCGTACCGATCTGGAGCGGGAGCATAACAAGGAAACCAAGCTACTTGGTAAGAATATCTGCGCCAGGCGGCAGCTTGAGATCCAGGGCGGACACTTTGGTTTTTTGGTCAAGAAGAGCGAGGACGCAGATTTTCTGGCGTATTTCCACCGAATCGCCAAGGACTACCTGGAAAGAGGACAGGCCGAAGACAGCCAGAGCAAAAACAACTGGATGACGGTTTACGGACATCTGGAAAAGTATAGCAACGGACGCGCGATGGCGAGCGACATTGATGCCGACTTCATCGATGGCTTTCGTGCGTACCTGGTTAAAGCCCGGTCGCTACGGAAGGGAAAGAAGAAGTTAGCCTTTAACTCTGCCGTAAACTACTTCACCATCTTTATGACCGGCATTCGGCGGGCGTATGATGAGAAATTGATAGCAGTAAGTCCGGCCGACGGTATCGAGCGGCTTCAGCGGAAAGAGTCACAGCGTGAATTTCTTACCAAGGATGAATTACAGGCGATGGCCAAAGCCGAGTGCGAATGGGACTTTCTTAAACGGGCGTCTTTGTTTTCGGCCCTGACAGGTCTGCGGTATAGCGACATTGCAAAGCTTACCTGGGGCGAAGTTTATGGTGATAAGGGCGATCATTACCTGCGGTACCGCCAGAAAAAAACGTCATCCGTTGAAACGCTTCCAATCTCTGCTTCGGCCTACCAGATGTTAGGCGAACGTAAGGCGCCGAATGTCGTAGTCTTCCCTGAACTGCTTTATTCTTCCTGGCAGAATCAGAAGCTACAGGAATGGGCGAACCGCGCCGGGATAATCCGAAAGATTACCTTTCACACGTTTCGGCACACTTACGCCACATTGCAGCTTACCCTGGGAACCGACATTTACACGGTCTCGAAAATGCTCGGGCACCGGGATCTAAAGACTACCCAGATTTACGCCAAGATCGTAGACCAGAAGAAGCGGGAGGCCGCCGATAAAATCACTATTGAACTTTGAGCAATGGAGAACGAAGACCAAAAGCCGACCGGTAAAACCTCAAAACTTACTCTTGAGATTTTAGAGAAAATGCATCGGGGTGAAATTCCTATGACCAAAGAAGGGGAAAGATGGATAGAGTTTGGCAAGAGTAGCGCAGAGTTTGTAAAACAGATGCAAAATGCTACCAAAAACATTCCAGGCTCTTTGGTGGCTGAACTTACTTCGATGGCTAAAAGCAACGCATCGATGTTTAATTCCGTGAATAAAGCAGCAATATCTCCGATTTCGTCTTTATACGCTCAGATGATGGAGCAGAGTAAGGAAAGGGCGGAACGTTTCAAGTTGGTTGCTGAGCAGGTAAAAAAGATTAAATCTGATTCCCTTACGGTCTATGAGAACGAGCACGGCCGTTATTATATACGCAATGGACTTAAAGTCCCATATGATAAGTTCTGGAGCTGGTTTTTAGATAAATATCAGGGAGAAACCGTCATATGGGTAGTTGAGAATACCAATTACGACTCTCTGGCTAAAGACTTTCTTCGATTTATGAATCTCGAAAAGCTGGATCGGGAAGAGGAAGAGGATAGGGATTATGAGGAGTTAAAAAAAGCCAGGCAATCCCCCATTTTACAGAGTGAATCATCGCAGCAGGAAGATGAGGTTAATGTTTTTAATGGGATGCGGCTAGAAAAAGTTGAGGAGTTCTTTATGCAGCTTGCAACCAAATATAACAGTATTGGAAAGCCCTTTCTCTCAAAAGCTGATGTTAGGAAATTTATCAATAAGGCGTTTCGAGGGCACAACAATATACCCAAACTTACACTAGAAATTGGTCCAGGAGAGACAATGGCTGTGAAGGGTCTATTCTATAAATACTTTCAGGACTGCATTCATGATTACGCAGTCGAACCAACCAAGCAATGTCGACCAAAATACATCGCCTTGGTTGTTGATAATTTTACGAACTTCAATAAAGAAACCCTTGAGAATGGGTTTAACAACTCTTGGAGAGTCGGTAAAAAAGTATGGAAATAGTACTGTTTTAGTCCCGGTGGTACTGATTTAATCCCGCTAGTCCTACTTTTCGCCAGCCCCTTAATATCACTATACTATTGCCAACAGATTCTGCAAAACGAACTGTTAGCAATGGAAACACCCCCGCTTACCTTCGACCAGTTGCCCGCTTATGTTTATCAACTGAATGGCAAGGTCGACCAACTTCTGGCCCTCTTGGGGTCACAGCCCGAAGCCGCTGCAACAGCGACCAATCACTGGTTTAACATTGATCAGCTTTGCGATTACCTGCCGAGTAAACCAGCTATCACCACAATTTACGGTAAGGTGCAACGGCGCGAAATCCCGTTCTACCGGGAAGGCCGTAGCCTGACCTTCTTAAAGTCAGAGATTGACGAATGGTTGGCTACGGGGCGCGTTAAAACAAAAGCTGAGATCCGCGACCAAGCTGAGCAATTTACTGAGTCACATCCGCGTAAAGGAGGACGCCGCGCAGCCGCATGATTTCTGCAATCGAATCAGCATCCTCTCTGCTGGACATGAACACCGTTCAGCGCGACCTCTGCACTCAGTTCAGAAAGAAGTCCCTGGGAATGGCTGACTTTCTGAACGCCTTCCACCAGCTCCAGGCCCGGGCGGACGAGTGTCGCCTGATTTATCACGGCCGTTATGACACCTTCGCTCCCCTGAATGAGAACCCCGGAAAACTGGAGCGCATGCGCCAACAGGCCGCGGACTTTGATACGGTGGAGGAGCTACAGAAGCAGGCCGATTTACTCCGAAGCGGTATCCACGGATTGGATGATACCGACTGGCAGTTAACCTGGGCGTTTCTGCTCGCTCGCGGTGCGGACCTGGGCATCTTTTGGAACTCCGAAACCAAGTTATTCAAATGACAGGCGCCGAACAACTATCCGCGCTGCTTCTGGAGCAGAAGCGCCGGAAATACCCCAACGTGCCCGATCATGCCGTACCCAAGCCGAAGGTCAAGATAAACGACTCCAATAGCCTGACCAGGGCAATCATTCAAACTTTCGAGGTTCACGGACTGTATTGCACTCGAACCCAATCTCAGGGACAGTTTGACCCCAGAACAAAGCGGTTCCGAAAAGGCACCACCAAACGGGGAACTGCCGATGTTCACGGCATCATCAATGGGCAGCATATTTCGGTGGAGGTCAAATATGGACAGGATCGAATGAGTAAGGCCCAGCGGGGAACCCAGCAGCAGGTGCATGCATCGGGTGGAGTCTACTACATCGCCCGGGATTTCGAGGCTTTTTGGAACTGGTTTCAGCAACTAAAAAAAGGGTAGCCGCGCACCACCACAGCTACCCCACAAAGATCAATAATTTATGACTACCGAGAGCAAATATACAAATGAACCGCCATTATTTGGCATGTCGGATGAGTATTTAGCGCAGACGGCCGAAATGGAACTCGATGAGCCTGAGCCGGATTGGGGTGAAATCATCCTGCTGCGTAAAGACGAGGTTGCGGTTGACCTCTGGACTTTCGAGCGGGACAACAAGACCGATGATTGGGTCATCACCGGCATCTACCGAACAGGCGTGTTCCTCCTCCTGGAAGGCAAACAGTTCGGCAAGCGGTTTCGACCGGATAAGGGCTCTACGTTTCTGATACAGGGCGATGTAATTATCAAGCCGGTGATCGACACGTTGATGCGCGATGAGCTGAAGGCGTATATAGAGTCCCGGCAGGAGAAAATGAAGGTTCGTTACGTCTCAGCCACTTTTGAAGGCAGACTTGAAATCTTCAACCGCCAGCAGCACCTGACCATTAATCCCAAGAGCCTCGAAGCCCTGACGACCCACACCCGCCCACTGCTGCGCGATACCGAAAGCGAGTGCTTTATTCCTTATCGAAACGGCATCGTCAAAGTGACCGGCGAGTCGTTATCCATCCTGCCTTATTCGTTTCTGGAGGATCGCTGTGTTTGGCAGTCACAGGTGCTGGAACGGGAGTTTGACCCGGCCGCCAAAGGGGGAGAATGCCATTTTGCCCAGTTCATTCGCAATGTCACCAACAACGAGCCCGACCGTTTGCAAGCCTTTCGGACTGCAATTGGCTACCTGATTCACCATTACGGCAACGCAGCCGAAGGCCAGGCGGTCATCTGTTATGATGAGGAAATAACTGACGCCCGCAAGCCCGAGGGCGGTACCGGAAAAGGCCTGTTCGCCAATGCCATCCGGCAGATCCGTCCGATTGCCGTTATCGACGGAAAGAAGTTTGACCAGAACGACCGTTTTTGTTTTCAAGAGGTCAACGAGGATACGGCAGTAGTCTGGATTGATGACCCGGTGGTCAATCACCCCAAACCCGAGCGCCGGTTTACGCTGGAGCGCTTCTTTTCGCTGCTTACCGAAGGATGGGCCATTGAAAAGAAAAGAGAGCATGCATTCCGGATTCCCTTCAAAGAAGGCCCCAAACTATTGATATCCTCGAACGTGGTCATGAATAACGAAGGGTCGAGCAACATCCGTCGGCAGTTCATCATTGAGTTCGGTAATTTTTACAAGAGCAAGATCAAACGGGGCAACGAGCGGCCGATCCAGGCTGTACACGGCTGCATCTTCTTCTCCGATGATTGGAATGCCGACGAATGGAAGCGTTTTGATCGCTATATGATTGGGTGCGTTTTGGATTACCTGCGCCTAGGCTTACAGCCCTACGGATTGCGCAGCGCCGATCAGAACCGGCTCCGGCAAACGGCGGGTGAGGAGTTTTACGAGTGGATCACCACGTATAAAGGGGCAGGCATTTTACCGGACGAAGTTTACAACCGCGACGAGGTTTTCCGGGATTACAAAACCTTCGCCGGCCTGAATGATACCTCCACGCCAAACAGAGGCTTTACCAATAACATCACCCAGTACGCTAAAAGTAAAGGCTGGAAATACGTTCGCGGAACCGACCCCCGGATCATCACTTTTATGCTCAAATCTCAATAATCTGTATTTAGCATTTAAGGATTACACACCGGGGGGTGTATGTGTGCACGCGCCCGTATATATACCCCTAAACAGTAGGTTCCTTAAATGCTAAATGTAAAAAGGCTCAAATTCGTATGGAAACAGCCCTTTTGGATTTACCCATCAGTTTTTTCGAATACGATCACCAGCGCAACACCTTCGGGAATGTGCCCACCCAAAAGACCACGCTCCGCCGGATGGTCAAAACCCGGTATTACCGCGAGCAGATCGAAGCGATCCGCCATGAACCGGATAAGGTCAAGCAAGATGAGCTTAAAAAGTACCTGCCCGCCTTTACACCGGCTGCTTTGCTGAATCACCGGAAGAAAGACACCACCTTTGCCGAGAAGGTCATTGCACAACACCCGCTACTAATGGGTGACGTCGACTTGAAAGACAATCCCGGCATCGATATGGCCAGGCTCAAAGAACACATTCCCCGGCTACCGTATGTTCTGCTTTGTGCCTACTCCGTGCGGGGTGGCCTGTGGTTTGTCGTTCGCCTGCCGGAGGGTCAGACGCCCGAAACGTTGGCGGGCCACTTTCGCTATCTGCAAAAGCTGTTTAAGGAGCGGCTCGGAGTGAAACTCGATAGTACCAAAGGCGGTAATGCGACGGACTTACGCTTTGTCAGTTTCGATTCTGAGCCATTCCTTAATGAAGAAGCTACCGAAATGCGCGGGCAGTATACGCCCCCTCCCCAGCGCCCGGTTGTAACGCAGTGGAAGGCAAAAGATCCCAACGACAAGAATCTGCTAACCCGCATTGTCAGCCACGTACAAAAAGCAGCCGATGGCGAGCGCCACACCTCCTTATTGAAAGCCTCCCGGGTAGCTGGTGGTTACGTTGGTGCGGGCCGGTTGGATGAGCAGACGGCAACCCTGGCACTGGAGACGGTAGCGAGTGATTGGCCCAACTTTTCCAAGTCACAGAAGACCATTCGGGATGGCATCCGAAACGGCAAGAATGCGCCCATTTACGACACCGAAACGGTTAACCAACCGTATGCCCGGTCACCACCACAGAAGGCCGCACAGCCCAAACCAGCCGCTTCAAAATGGGATAATCCTATCATTGAATACATACCGGTTAATGTCGATGAGGAACTGTCCGACTATCCGGCAAGCTGGGATGTATCAGCTTACCAACAGCCGACGGTTAAGCTCGTACCAAGTCCAAGAAGGGCCGAGTGGGCCAAGATACTCAACGTGCCCGTAGAAGTTATACCATTACTCACTTTAGAACCCATCAACCCATGAAATGGACTGATCAATTTGATAACACAACCGTAGACGTTGAGGTAGTTAAACACGCTATTGCCCGTCCGGCTTTCAGCTTCTACGACCATGCCGCCCAAACCATGGATTTGACCAAACACGAAATGGGCGTTATGTTCTGCATCGACCGCATTAATATGTTCCTGGGCTGGTACGTACTGGGCACTGAGAAAACGCTGAGGGAGGTATACTGGACCATTGGAGAAGCCCGCCGGTATGATGCCCGCCTGGCAGAAGCTACCTTGCCCATCTATTTCGATACCTACTTTCCCAATATGCTGACTGATCTGGAGCTCTACGAACTAATGCCAAGGTTCCAAAAGGCAAGAGCCAAAATCAAAGCCCGCTATGGCTTTTGAATGGTCTTTCAAGGTTTGTACATGCAAGAGGGGAGGGGTGGGTCAATTCCTAAACGAAGCCCGATCACCTGAACCGCTCCGTAGTCTTTCACGCATGATGTCAAAACTCTAAGGGGGGTAGGCACAATTTTCATATGTCAAAATCATCAACCAATGCGACCCGCGAAACCAACCGAGATTAAGAAGCTGCAAGGCACCGCCCGCGCAGATAGAACACTGGGGAATGAGATGCAGCCGACAAGCGTTTCCCTGCCGCAGGCACCGGACTGGCTTTCGGAATTTGCAAAAGAAGAGTGGTACGTCGTCACCTCTGAACTTGAAGCGCTGGGTATGTTAACGAAGGTGGACTTGTTCATGCTTTCTAATTACTGCCAACAGTGCGGCATTATCCGCCAGGCCAATGAGCAGATGCAAAATGATCCCGACTGGAGCGACCTGGTGATTGCTACGCCCAACGGCGCCCTGCAACCCAACCCACTGCTCGGCATTATCAATAAAGCATCGGATATTGTCCTGAAGATTGCGGGTCAGTTCGGCTTTACGCCCTCGGCCCGGACTCGGATCGGAGTACAGAAGAAAATCGAGGAGGAAGATCCGTTTGAAGCATTCTTAACGGGAAACGTAGCAATTAGCGCCCGCCATACACGTCCTGAACCACTAGGATAACGAAAGGATCGCACTTGCAAAAATGAAATCTAAAAATTGGGTTTGTTTTAAAATAACTCAAAGACATTCAGCCTTTGGCAGAAAGGAGATTGATTATTTCAAAGCTTGGTATTGAACGCTATGCCAAGCTTTAATTTTTAAGATTGAAGATCGTTACATTCCCCCAATTGAAGAATATTGGTGGCAAGTATATTATATACTTAAAGTTAAAGGCGATGTAGGTTCGTAGAGGTCCTTTATATAGGGGCTTTATTTATCCGCCCATAATCTGTATACAAAATAAGAAAAGATGATATATTTGAAAAGAAAGTAATTTGCTAATTCAGTGCTAAAAGTTCATTCATTATTTTATTCGATAAAATCTGTTTAGGGCTTATTTTGAACATTAATTCTTTAAATCATATAGGCAAAAAAACAAATGAAGAATCTGATCAAAGGTTCGAATGCAATTTGGATAATTGTGTTACTCATATTTACACTGTCCCTATTTGCTGTTACGATTACGCTCTATTTGTATTTTTCTACTTTTAGGGCTGACGTAGTTCGCTTTAGCTGGCTAGAAAAGGCCATTACAATTGCTGTTTCAGTCGCAGGCTTTAGCTCGATTATTACGAGTGTAATTATTTGGCAGGAAAGTGAAAAAAAACAAATTGGATTAGTGACAATTAGTTTATTTGAAAGATTTAGAGAGCCAGAATTTAGGGAGTCAAGAGATAGAGCTTGGCAAATTCGGAATCGATGGTATTTAGAAGAAGGATATAAAGAGCGCGTTGTTGAATCCTCAACAAAAACTTTTGAGGAGTTTAAGGATAATTTTTTGATGCAGGAAATGCGTCCCGTTAGGGAGCTGATTGAGTTTTACACTTTATTGAGTGAATATAAAGGAAGAGAAGATGTTATCAAGCGATGCAGGTATTTTCACTATGGCTATTGGAGGCATTTTCTCTATGAGATAGCTGAGGCTCATGACAATTACAATAAACTATCGCTTCAATCTTTTGGTCAGGCATATCCTGAAAAATATCGTGAATACTTTGAAGGAATATCGTATGTTAACACACTTCAAAGAATGGATGATTTGCTTGGCTTAAACGATTTAAGCAAGAATGTTAAATTTCATGAATTTAATTAATCATACTTGCATTATTTTTTAAGCAATGGCCACATTTCCATAGTGTATATTCTCGTCAAATACTCTTTTCATTTATTCGATAAATCAGTCATTTTTACTTGTCAGGGAGGGGTAGCTAAAATAGCAGGACATTCCCAATCAATGAACCGTCCTGCACGTTCACGCATACTCGTGCGAAATTAGCAACAGGTGGCAGCCCCCTCCTTAATATGTGCCCCAATTCGCCAGAAATGGCGTTTTATGCCCAATGGATCGCTACCGGAAGCCTATCCGAACGGCATCCGAAGCCTCCTCGAACAGTACCTCAACCCCATAATAGTTTGGATATTTTGGTCGTTTTCGCCCTAAAAACGCATAAAATGACCCCTTTTGACCCAAAAAACAGTGTTTTTCTGGTGTTTTTCAGTGATACATTTACACGTAACAGATTGATATTGAAACAATTGAAACATATGAAAGGAATATACGCCCCCCTATGCTAAAGTGACACGGATTTTTTTCCGGAGTACATACGGTTCAGGGGCCGAAAGGTTCTGAAGATTTGACCCACCCCTCCCCTTGCCGTCTATCCCCTGCGCTCAGCCTGGGACTTCTGGGCATGGTGACGCTCGCAGATCGGCTGGCAGTTATCGGGATCAAGGGCAGCCCCGCCCATATTGATTGGCACAATGTGGTCGACAATGGTAGCCACTGTGAATGTTTTCTCCTTCAGGCATTCCCGGCAGTAGGGCTCCTTCTTTAAGATGTATGCCCGTAGCCTCCGCCAGGGCGCGCGCCGGTAGAACTGAGTTTCCTTATTACCTCCTCGGCTTTCATTCTTTGGTTTAGGCTCAGGCTCCCAAGGCCGCCGTATTTTACTCACAGTTGGCATAACTCAGTTGGATGTGGTGAGAGGATGGACCGCCAGCTGCGCTGTGCTGATGGGCTCACAGTGGGGGTAATACTCGGGAAAATGCAGTTTTAGTAGGTTGTCCAGCTCGTTCATATCGCCTTCGAAACAGATGCGGCAGTGGATCGTCATCAAACAGTCCAGAAACACCTCCACATCCCGGTTAGTGGGCTGACTCTCGTACCGCTTCTCCAAGTCATCAATGAACTGGTGAAAGTAAGCTACGTACTTCTCCAGCAGGGGGTTGGTGCGGATATAATCGGGCATTTCCGGTAAATCATCGTCGGTCGCTTCGGCATTCATGGGCGTATGCAGATTGATAGATTTTATCTATATATTATGATTCATCCGTTCGGCACAATAATGATCTAATATACAGAAAATAAGCAAAATAACCTTTAATCGGCGCGGATATCTAATAGATTTTGTCTATATTTAATCAGAATAATTGATAAGACTCACAGCAGTAATTGCTAAAAACACATGGAACGGAAAACCACCTTAGAACTTAACATTGGCGGCCAGATGCGCCCCTTACGCTTTGACTTTGCTTTTCTGGATGCACTGATCGATCTGAAGCCCCTGAAGGAAATTGACGAACTATCTGAAACTAAACCCTGGCGGGTGATCCCCATTGTCGCCACGGCAGCCCTGATCTCGGGAGCCGAATATGCCGGACTGCCTGTCACTTTTGATCAGAAAGAGGTAGGCGACTGGATTCAGCAACTGGAAGACCCCGAAGACGCCCACCAAATTCTGATGGCCTATCAAACGAACATGGGTTTTTTCATGGTAGCCCTAGCGGGGGCCGCAAAAACCGCCGAACTCGTCAGCGGAGGGGCAAAAAGCGCCGGGAAGAAATAAAGGACCCTGATTGGGGCGAGCTGTTGATCACGGCTTTTGAAATGGGCCTGACGGAAAAGAAGTTCTGGCGGATGACCCCGCTGAACTTCTACCGCTTGCAGGAGGGCTACCAGCGCCGAAACCAGCGGGCCGGGCTCTACTTCCGGGAAACTTACGCCCTGCTGTGCAACATCCACCGGGGTAAAGGGGCCGAGCTCGTTAAGGGTACCGATGTACTGAGGTTGCCCGGAGACGAACAGGCCGGCAGTGGTCTACCCAAAGGCGCAAGGGTGTCGAAACATCCGGGATCTGAAAGGGCGCTTACCTTTTCCAGGAAAAAGCTGGCTAAGCTCGAGGCCCGGTTTAACCCTCCACCCAAAACAGCAGCATAAGATATGGAACGGAAAGATATATTCACCCCATTTACTGCCGGCTCACACAGTCACTTTGCCGCGCAACAGCAGGCCGCTAACGATGCGATTCTGTCCGCAACCGCAGGATTTGCCGCGCTGGTATCAGCGGTTTATCAAAAGCCACCAGCCTCGCCATTCAAGGCAATGGTAGAATCTATGTCATTTCTGAAGGCGGAGCCGCTGCGGTTGGGGTTTGGTATAGCCGCCGAGATGAGGGCGGCTAAAATTGGCTCTAAAGCCCTGCTGTCGCCTGCGCCCGCCTGTTTTGGTGTGAGCCAACTTGTGAATTACAAGCCATCGCCGTGGCCCAGGACACTCATAGAGGCTATGGAGCCCCTGCACCGTGAGGTGTTGTATCCGAAGGGCTTTTTCATTCAGGAAAACGTTGACCGTTAACGAATATGGCAGCAGGAGCCGTTAACATCAAACTAGGCGCCATTGTCACCGACTTTGTAAAGTCGTTTCAGGGCGCAACCGCTGCCGTCGGACAGTTTACCTCGGGACTGAACACCAAGCTGGCCACCGCCTACGCGCAGGCTGACCGGCAGAACCGCACCTTTGCCAAGGGATTCGGCCGCATGGCGTCGGATTTGCAGGCCGCCGGCAAAAGCCTGTCGTTAGGCGTCACCGCCCCGGCATTGCTTGGTGGTGCCAGTGCGTTCAAATCGTACGCCGATATCGAAGGAAACATTCGGGGGCTAACGGCCCTGAGCGGGTCGATTGAGATTGCCAAAGCGCAGTTCAAGGAGTTCAAGGAGCTGGCCAAACTGCCGGGTCTGGGGCTGGAAGAAGCGCAGGCGGCCGGACTTCGTATGGAAGCACTGGGCTACTCGACGGCCAAAGCCACCGACTACCTGACGCAGTTCGGAAACGCGGTGGCGCTGGGCGGGAAGGGCAAGACCGAGTTTGACCAGATTCTCAACCAGGTCACCCAAATGGGTAGTAAGTCGAAGGTGTTGGCCGAGGACTTGAAACCCATTGTCAACGCATCGCCCGTTATTGCCAAGGCCATCCGGGAAATGTTCGGATCGGTCGACTCCGAGCAGATCAGCGCTAAGCTCCAGGCGGCCGGCAAAGGTCCGGCGGACTTTCTGGATATGCTGGTGCAGAAGCTGTCGACGGTCGAGCGGGTGTCGGGCGGTCCCAAGAACGCGCTGGAGAATCTGGCCGATGCGGGCAAAATTGCCAGCTTTGAGTTCGGGCAGGCAGCCGATAATGCGCTGGGGTTAACGGAGAAAATCGACGGACTGGGTAACACGCTGGTAAGTGCCGCCGAAGGATTTGGCAAACTGTCGACGGGTATGCAGGGCACAATCCTCACCATCGGCGGGGTTGCCGCTGCCATTGGCCCGCTGGCATTGGGACTCGGTACGCTGGTCAAAATAGGGCCGACTGTAGCCAAAGGTTTTGGTGCCATTAAGACCGCTGCTGCAGCAATAGCGACCCCGATCGGTTTAGCCGCTGCCGCATTGGCATTTCTGGCTTCCGGGGCTTACTCGCTGTATTCATTCAACAAGGCGATTGAAAGCACCCACGATAAAGCCAAACTGCTGGCCCAGGTCAACGACAAAGTAACCGAGTCGGTCACGGCCGAGACCACCAAGCTCCAAGCCTACCTGAGTGTAGCCAATAATGAGAAACTGTCCAAAGAGACCCGGATTAACGCGATCAAGGAGTTAAACGCCCTGTCTCCGCAGTATTTGGGCAACCTGTCGCTGGAAACGCTGCACACGAAGGAGACGGCGGCAGCCATCAATGATTACGTTAAAGCGATTACCCTGAAGGCCAAAGCGCAGGCACTGGAAAACAACCTGATCAAAGCGGAGGAACGAAAGTCGGAGTTGATCAAGAAGGGTCTTCAGGATCAAGTTGGCCTGCTTGACCAGTTCGGAGCCGCTATTCAGTCCGGGTCTATTGTCGGCGGGCTGGTCGGCACTAACCAGGCGGCAAACCTGGCGATGAAGGGACTGGAGCGGCAGACGGTGGCGATTATGGACGCGGCCAAGGACGCGGATTTCTATTCCAAAGCTTTGCAGGAGGTGCAGAAGGAAATGGCGGCCCTCAACGTCACTGCACCCAAAGTCAAGATTGCCGACTTTACCAACGTCTCCGGAACCGCAGCCAAGAAAGGCAAAAAGCCGGACACCTGGGCCGAGGGAATGCGTAAAAACCTGACGGCGGTTGAGGGACTAATCAAGGAGTTTCAGGCCAAGTATCCGAACGGAGAGGTGCCTTTGTTCCTGAAACTACAAAAGGGGTACTATCAGGACAATCTAGGGATTCAAGACCAGGACTTTAAAGCGTTTAAGGGACTGACCGACAACCTGAATGAGATTAAGTCCACCACTAAACGGGAACTGGCCGCTCTGGGAACGGATCTGCTACCGATTGCTCAGGAGAGCTGGGGCAAGTACTTCGAGGTGGGCATAAACGGAGCCCGAAAAATGGCCGTGCCGCTGGAGATGCTGCTGCGAACCGCCGAGGAGGGGATTCAAAAGGTAGCGGACTTAAAGCGGGCCACTGGCGAGTACAACAACGTAGACGCTGGCCAGGACGCCCGGGCGGGAGTTGCGGGCATTAGAAATACACTCGACCGGGCTGAATACGCCGGAGGGCTGGCGGGTATGCTATCGGGAATGGTTGATCCCGACCTTCTGCAAAAAGCGTATGAGGCCGGTGACATTGGCGTCGAGACGATCAACAACATTGGGCAGAAATTACAAAACGCGATGAACCTGCTTTCAACTGGCTTGCAGGATACGGCCGGAGAAGCGTTTTCGGGCTTCTTTGACGCCATTGGTTCGGCCTTGGGCGGCGATAACAAGGGTTTTCAGAACTTCGGTAAAACGGTGCTGAATTTGATTGCGGGCCTGGCGCAGCAAATTGGTAAGGCGTTGATTCTGCTCTATACCCCGATGCTGCTGAGCGGCCTGCTGTCACCCATTGCCATCAAGGGACTAGCGATTGGGGGCGCAATCCTGGCGGCCGGGAGTCTGATCAAGGCGGTGGGTAACAAAGACCAGGCGCCGGGCTTTGCCAAGGGGGGGATATTTAGCGGTGAGAATACGATCCGGGTCGGTGAGTATAGTTCGGCATCGTTTAACCCAGAGGTAGTTTCCCCGCTGCGCGATTTGCAGGGTATGTTGCAGCCAATGGTTCGGGGCTCGGTTCTGTCCGCCTTTAACTCGGGTTTCCAGGCCCCGCAGGTTAGCCCGTACTCATCCTTCCCTAGCGGAGGAAGAACGGTAGATGTTCGGCTTTCCGGCGAAGCTCGGGTTAGCGGTTCAGACATACACTTATCGATTAAGCGGTATGAAAAGTTCTTAAATGAAGTTGGTTAAGTCATGAAATTTGGATTTGACATAAGCGAACTGCGGAAGATTGACCGGGCCCTGGCGGGTTCGGTCAAGACCGTTACTGATAAACGACTGGCGGGCTCGGCCATGCGCAAGGCTTTAAAGCCCATGATGGGCGAAATGAAGCGGCAGGCCCCGGTGGGCAAGTATGCGCCTAAACGCGGGGTTCGGGTTGCGCAGGGGCTGCCGATGCGGCAGGGCGGAGGCACCCGGGCTGATATACGCATCAAGATTGTACGGGGCGAAGCCGAGGAAGTGGTGCGGGGGCTGGTGGGCGTTTCCAAAGAGCGGGGTAAGGCCGGACGCCGGACGCACCTGATCACCCGGCGCAACAAGAACCGCCGGGTTGCCAACGACTTTATCAAGCGAACTCTTCGGCGAAAAATTGAAGAAACCACCGAGCTTTACGGGCGGGCGGTGCTAAGTGTGGTCAAAGGGATTTTAAAACGGATCTAGGCGACAATGGAACGAACAAGGCAAACGGGGGCGGGCGTGGAGAAGCTGCCCACCTTCACCCAATACTTTGACAAACTGGTGAGCCAAAAGAAGCAGCAGATCCACAAGGCCAGCGATGAAGACGCCTTTGATGCCGCGGTAGAGGAGATCGGACGAAAAATGGGCTGCCGTCCTAACTCGGGCTTTAGTGCCTACCAGAAGCGTAAAAACGCCCGGAAACACCATGCTGACTAACGAGCAGGCGGGGCTATTGACGTTCGAGGGGTTTGTGAAACGCTACCGGCTGTACGTCAGCCAGGGCAACGCGGAAAGCCGGGCGTATGAGCTGACCGAGCGGGACCAGTCGGCGGTCAGTCAGCAACGGCGGTATGGTGACTTTGTGGAGTTTGAGCGGCTGCTGAAACGGATTGGTAAATAGTGGCAATTTAATGTAGATACATTAGTTGCTAGGGTAACTAATGTGTATGTAAAACAAAAAGTCAGCCGGTGGGCTGATACGACTATGAAAATACTAATAATTTGCCTATCAATAGGACTAGCGCTTTACGACATTATGTTGGCTGTTGCAGCGCTCTTGCAACCTTTTGTAAAAGAAAATATGACGGCCGAAGAAAAGTCTAAAGCAAGGCGGGTCGCTTATAAGTTTTTAGCAAATGCAATCATTGTCACGATCCTGCTTGTTTTCACAATCGTGGGCTATTAAAGTGCATCGGCCGCATCGCCAGCTTCACCTAACATATATTTGATAGCTCCTTTTGCTAATTCCTTAACAAACTCGGATTTAAACACTTCCAAGAATTTTAATCCTTTCTGCCGCGCCCATGCCCAAATCCCCGTCAGCTTTTTAACGGTCTCATTTTTAGTGGACTGTGTTTGGGTCTCTTTTAGTTCGGCACATTGCTCTAATAGTGCCAGGTAAATTGCTTTATCGCTTTCCGAAACCTCTGAATCTGATATCTTGTCCTCGATCTTTTTAATCGAACCATCTAGGTACCGATCAATGATAATTTGTTTTTCCAGATCAAACGGTTCACTGTCTGCATCTTTGTCAATAATTTCAAAGTTTTGAAAAAATTCATTCTGGTAGGACTCAAAGATTTTTTTTTCCGGAGCATCGAAATAGAGCATTTTATGAAATGTAATTACATTTTCCTTCCAGCTCTCAAAAAACGACAGGAGTTGATCATCTAGCACCTCTATTCCCGTTTCGGTTGCCCCTTTTAAACCAGCTGGCTTTTTAGCGACAACAAACATGACTTTGCCTTCACGATGCACGTCCCCCTTCATAATCTCAAAGAAGTAATCCGTATCTGGGGCGCCATCAACGAGCTTATAAAGTGACTTTTGGGGGTCAACAACAAGGAATGGCGATTTATCCGCCTCCATAAACGGCTGCATTTTTATAAGCGCAGCCAAAGGTATATCAGACTTCTTCACATTAATTCAGTTTCCCTCCAACCTACGCATTCCCCACGGCTAAAAGCAAGCAGGGATGGAAAAATACGGGAAATTTCCCGGGGTATTATGCTTTGCAATATTTATCGCAGGTATATAAATTTTCTCTATTATTGATCTCCAAAACGCTGATTCACAACTGTCTAAATCTACCTTTTTATGGCTGCCTTTAATAACGACAACGATCCTTTGTTGATAATAGCTTATGCTTTTGGATTCGCATTAATAATTGCTTCAGCCGGCTGGGCCCTTACACAGATCATTCCATCTATCGGCGTCTTTATTGCAATCATAGCGCATGGAACCGTGATTGGTATGGAGGTCGCTCCAGCGTTCGGGCAAGTTGCTTCCTGGTCCACAGGAATCGCCGGGGCAGCGGGCGCAACCTTAATTGTCTATAAAACTATCGTTCTTGTCGAGAAGGACGTCTTCAAGTGGACAGTGGGTATTTTAAGTGTTGTAAGTGGGTTTATGGTCAAAATCTGCGACGAGTATTATGATGGCTCCGTTTTCGCTTGGTACGTAATGTCCGCCATTGCAGCACTCCTGACCATTGTCGGAGGCGTTTTGTACGAACAAAAAGCTATAGGATTAAAAGTTGCAGCTTTTTTCGCCCACCTTCTGATTCCAGGAATTGTACTGTATGGGATAATATTCAATCCAGTTGCCAAATCAACTGTTACAGGTAATGGGCAGACACAACCATCTTTAGCTGTCGATGTTGCGGCAGTACCTTTATCTATCTGGGGGATTCTTGCCGCACTACTTGTCATTTCTATCATTCTTGCCATTATGGCTCACCAGGGTGACAAAAAAGAGAGGTATGCCTAGTCTGAACTATGATTACCGATATTGATGTATGGAACTGGTAAAGTAGAGTTATGCTGGATTAGCTAATTGTCTAAGCCCTGCCTGCCCGGTAGGGTCTTTTGCTTTCTGGTAAATATAGCTAAAAGTGTTGCAAAGGGAGCGAGCACTTCTTTGGGTGAATAGGTAAGCCCTTTAGTGAATTTGTCTCACGAAAACGGGCGTGGCTGTTGCACAACTCAATCTGATTCTTTCTTTACTCCTAAACGGCCTGAATTGCCGAAGTAGATGAGGCAATTTCTGATCAAATTGATACGGCATAGGGCGGCTTTTATTTCAATTCGATCCGCATTTGGCGTTGTGCAACAGCCACGCCCGTTTTTCCGCGACAACAATCAGCGTTTTCAAAATCCACCAAAAAAATGTTCAGCAATCTCAAATTGCCATCTCTCAAATCTATGTCGCACTTTAAGAGTCGCCTAATTTTGTGAGACAAAGTTGGCCCTGCTGGATGGCTCGGCTTTTTTGTGTTTGATGGTAAATACAAAGAGGGCTATAATAACATATCAGCGTATTGCCTTGCATTTGTATGTAGTGTATCTTTACTACATAACAATAATTGATATGGCAGCCCCAAAGTCCTTCCGACTCACCGACGAAACAATTGATCAGATCAAAGTGCTGGCAGAACTCTTAAAAGAAACGGAACTGCAAATACTTCAAAGGGCAGTTCAAGCACTTTATGATAATCGTGTATCAATTGTAGAAGAAGACGCAAAGTCCAGAATATCAAAGGCAAAGGAGTCGACAGAAGGTTCTCGTAATAAATAAATGTAGTCTTTGTATTGCTTTGTATTTGTCTGTTTACTATATTCGTTAAAGAATTAAGACGAAAGACAAAAATCGCATAGGCCCGCAAGGGATGCCCGATGAAGTATCCTTCGTGTTAAGTCAATAAAAACAGCAATCCCCTCCACATGTGCCCTAGGAAAGCCGTGGAGGGGATGAGTATCAACTAAACTTTCATTCAGATGACGGACGCAAATTACAGCGTTTGGCTGGAAAAACCATGCCCAACTTATCAAACGGTAGGCGAAACACCACAGCCTTCCGAAAATAGGGACGAACGGCAACAGATGCCCGTTGAACGTCCGGTACGATCTCCCACAATAAACCCTATTCTAGAGAACTGGCGGACGGTCTCGGGCTATGAAGGATTATACGAGGTGTCCGATCTCGGCAATATTCGTCGCATGCTCCGGTCAGGAGGGTCCAGACAGTTGAAGCCACTACTTTCTAGCCACCACAAGCCCGCCATTGAACTTTACAGGCCTGGTGTACCGTGTAAAAAACGTTCATTGTCGTTGCTTGTAGCGGATGCCTTCGTCCAGAATCCGGAAGGCGCTACTGTCGTTCGCCATTTCGACGGCAACCCTTACAATAACGCAGCCAATAATCTTTTTTGGGTGCTACCCATGAAGGTGCAAAGGTGCGGCATTGGACGAAAAGACAAGCTGGCGGCCATTGATTTACCCGGCGAAGAATGGCGGGCAATGGTCGGCTACGAAGGGCGCTACGAAGTTTCAAATCTGGGCCGGATCAAAAGTGTCCCATTTGTGCACCCTAGAACTGGCAACACCTTGCGCGGAAATCTACTACGGGTATCAACTAACAAAGATGGGTATTCGTACTTCCGGGCATTAGGATCAAAGAATATTCGCGTTCATCGGGCTGTTGCAATGGCGTTTCTGCCTAATCCCAATGCGCTGCCCGAGGTTAATCACATTGATGGCAACAAGCAGAATGCTCGCTTGTCAAATTTAGAGTGGATAACCAGAGAGGACAATATTCAACACGCATTAAGGACTGGCTTAATTGACCTTGATCACGTGAAGCGGCTCCCATCTTACCGGAAGGCTCGCCGTTCGTAATCATATCTTCAGATTCTTCACTATTAAAAAATCACTTCAATGAATACCAACAATAACGCCCCAGCTATGGGTAAGGGATCGTCTGGCTCTACAAATGAGCAAACGGTAATATCTTCAGCCGTTCAATCAACATCCTCTTCTTATGGCGGTCCTCCGCTCACTATTAAGCTACCCGATTTCCTGGCCAACCATTGCAACTCGGAAGAAAACGGCAACGGTCTGCGCGATTTGATCAAGCAGGTATTTGATGCTGCACTGACTGGGCCTGCGATGAAGCCCGAAGGCGATCACGCCGACTTTCTCAAAGAGTTCGAAGATTCGCTTTATCAGCTTGTTACCCGGGGAATGACTGCACACGAGGCCGTTTTTGCGAAACCTGCAAAGGTCAAAGACAACACCCCTCCGCTGGCCAAAACTATCAATGATCTGATCGAGCAGCACATTTCCCATTTCGGGGATGAATTGGGAATGGGCAACACTGAAGAGCGTTTTAATGACCTTATCGGTACACTTCAGGATGAGGTAACAGCAGCCTTTGGCGGCAAGACCGTCCGGACCCCTAAAAGCGACAATCCGAACGCAAAGATTGTCATTCGCGTAAATCTGAATTTGAGCCTTTCCAAAAATCACCCCGACACGCTGAGTGAGGCTGAACTGGTTCAAATGGCCCTTCGCAAATTCCAGTACGATTACACCCGCAAGCTGGTTAACTACACGTTTGACGACCTCCACGACTACGCGGCCAAAATCGCCAGTGACCTGCGAACGGCTGACGTAGTGGCGGCAAAACTGTTCCGGGGGATGAGCAACACCATCGAACTGCTGAACAACTCGGTGCTGGGTCTGGTCCCCAGAGCAAAAGACGTCGTTTACTCCGGATTTGAAGATAATGTAAACCGGCTCTTTCAGGATAGCTACCTCGGATACAACGACGACCCGGAACGCCCGGGCGTTTAATCGGCCGCTCACCGCATGAAAGCCACGGACAACGCCCCCGACTCAAACCGGGCGGGTGGCGTTGTCTTGCCTTACTCGCTTCACTGAAAAATCTCACAACATCAAAACTGACTCCAAGCAATGAATACCCCCAGCTATATCATCCAACAGGGCAATCAAGTCACCTTCAATATGCGGGCGCTTTACGGGCGTCTGGGCTTCAAAGACCGCAATTATGCCGATTGGTTCAAGGATCGCCAAAGCCAGCTCGGATTGCAGCCCGAAAAGGACTTTTCGACCCGCCCCGACGGATCTAAAATCAATCACCTGGTACCGCTGCCGGTAGCAAAATCAATCCTTGGCGTGGTGTTCAAAAAGCGGGCCGCACCCCTTTTAATGGAAATTGACGCTTTCTTATCGGCACCCGCACCGGGAGAAGTAAATCAGGACCAAAACAGACCCGCAGACTCGCCGAAAGCTGAAATCAGTGCGAATACCGAACCGGAGCCCGATAAGGGTGTAAAGTTCCTGTTTGACGGCCCGGTTGTGGTTATGCTGATCGAGGGGCGGGCGGCAATCAAAGCCAGCGACTTAATGAACCTGTGGAATCCAGGCCGCTACGTCAAAGGGTGGATGGAATACCGGATTGAAAAGCTGGATTTGCTGCTGGGTAAGCATTATGCGGAGTTCGAGGTACGGGCCAAGCGTGGCATGACGCCCGATTATATCTTAAGTCTGGATGCGGCCGTATCAATTGCCGACAGCGAGAAAAAAGGACAGGGCCGCGATGTGGTTAAATACCTGCTCGGCATCAAAAAGAACCTGACTGCTCAGAAGCTGCCGGCCAAGGCCAAACTATCGGACTTCATTGGCGCAGAGCCCGTAAATAAGCCCGTTTCAGGCCCGCAAGGCACCGAACCGATCACCGACACCACCGAAGGGCAGAAATTGGCTCAAACTGGCCTTTTTGACCAAAGTATCCAAACTATCGGGGAAGGCGCGAGTCAGACGCCGGCTGAAAGTCAGGAGCCGGAAGGGGGCGCCGATACTGTCGAAAGTCCTGCCGAGGTAGTTTCCCCTGAATCGGTGGAAAACCCCAATCCGGAGCAAGGGGAGGTTTTTACCCAATCGGTTGAAAACCCCGAACCGCAAGCTGGAGACGCTACCACCGGCAGCCAGGAGCCCGCGCCGACTGTTGACCCCAACGCGCCGACGGTCTTTGATTTGATGGTGCAGATGGCGCAGAATAACTTGCAGCAGGCCCAGGCGTTGGCAAAGCTCTACCGGGATCTGGCCTTAACGCAGGGCACGGTCAGCGAAATGGTGTTAATTGAGCAGGCCGCAGCCCGCCACAAACTGGGACTCTATCCCGGCACGGCTGTACTGCCGAATGTGACGCTACGGGATAAGATCAATTACGCCGTCAGAAAGCGGGCGGATGCCACCGGCGAAAAGCACGAAGATATTTTTAAGGCCGTCTATGCCAGGTTAGCCAACGATTACGGGTACAGCGTCCTGGATATGCCCCGCAAAAAAGGTCAGTCACACCTCAACGTCTGCGAAGAGCTGGGCCTGATTAGCATTGTGTGGGATATTGTCAACAGCCGGGCATTTAACCAGTACGGCCCACAACGTCAGGCGGCTTAAAATACTGAATGAAAGTTACGGTTAAGTCGAGTTGTAAAGGCCCGGTCAATGGCCGGGTTCTTTCTCCCTGCTTAACTTACATTTTAAAGTAAATGGAGCACACGCATAAAACGCCAATTACGGCTATTAGGATCAGGACAGCCCACTCGGCATTTCGTTTCCGGAAAAAATAGCTTCTAGTCATTTGTCTTTTTGTTGGAGGTGCCACAAAACTAGCTTACTGAAAATCATAAGCAATTGATTGTTAAACAATTAACTAATCTTTAACACGTATTAAAAGGGCGTTAATAAGAGCCCTACTTCCCCATGTCTCACAAACGCATTCTATGCCGATTCGCCCGCTGGGTGGACCGCTACGATGGTCACGTCCTGACGTTTTACTACATCGTCTTTTTCGTCCTAATGGCGGCCGGTTTCGCCTTCTCGGTCGAGCCCATCACCGCCCTGCTCTGGAAGAGGCGGTAACGTATAATAATACCCGTAAGCCCCATGAGCAACGCTGTACCTTACCGGCAGATGGCCCAGAAAGCTATCCGCCGGGTGATCGAGAGTAACCCGGCATCCCGTCTATCTGAGCTGCGCCGGAAGATCCGAAGCGCCTACCCTTTTGGCTATCCAGACCGCCAGATTATGCAGGTCTGGAATGATGAGGTAGCCCGCCTGCTAGCCACCCGGAAACGGCCGAAAAGATGTTCGCAATAACCTAGTTTAATGATTGATTGTCAACGCATTAATTCGTAAATTGAATCATGGCAAAAGTAATTCAGCCTATTGAAAAAGTGCCTTTTGTTCGGCAGATCAATACCCACATCAATCCGGACGCTCCCATACCAAGCATCGAAGGAAAGCAGAAGTACCAGGTGTTCGGCGAGGGCATCCTACGGCCGGTGTGGATTTACTTCTTCCCGCACCAGTTTGCCGCCAAACAGAAGAAGTACAAAGAACGCGGTCAGTGGCTATTCGGGCCGTTGCCGACGGATGAATAAAAAAACAGCTACACGATTTATAGAAAATGCTATTTGCCAAGAGTGGGTAAAGATGATCCACTTTAAATATCCAAAACACGTCACCTACTGCGCTGCTAAGTTTGCCCGTACGGGCATGGGCCACCGGGAAATGCTCGAAGTGCTTGCCAAAGAGCCAATTATTGATGACGACTGCATTATTGAGTCTGTACCGGCAGGGCAACTACCCGACTTTGTGGAGGGTCCCGAAGACCGTGCATATTTAGCAGAGCTTTTGGAGTCTACCGGACTAGTCGGTGCCGGCCGGGTTTTTGAAAGTCCCATCGACGTGAACCCGTATGAGCACCTGGGTTTTGAAAGGGTAATGGCAACAGGGCCAAATCATTACGTTTACCGCCGGGAACGGGTGACGTATTGCTCACTGGGCTACACCTTCACCAGCTACGGGGTAAAGGTAAACGCACTGTTCATATCGTTTTTGATGAGTCTGGACACGGAATCTGATATTGACCTGATTTGGTTTGTCACTACAACTGACAAGGGCGTAAATCCGGCTTTTGATATTCTCTATGATGCCCGGTTTCAGGAGTACATTATCAAGATCGGCCGAGACTTTCAGGCTCGCTTTGTGGATCACAACGAGGATATACCGCCTGCGGAATCACTGCTGCTATCGGTTAAGCCGGAACCGGAGCCCGTTTACTCAACTGATCCGGTAGACGTGATTTACGGGGAGTACTTCGGCGACGTGCGACTCGATGCGGCCATGAGCCAGGGGCAAGACAAAGAGCAGTGGCGGATAGCAACCTACGCCGACGAGGTTGATATGGCATTCCGTCGGTGGCTGGTGAAGCCAAATTCCAACCTACGGAGAACTTACAAATTCGCCAGCTTATTGTTTAAACACGCCCAAGACAAAGCCCCGGAGTTACTTGGCGAGGTATACGGAGGTCTTCGTAAGCAACTCATTGACTGGGAGTTTTACGAGTTTATACCCCGCTTTGAGAAGGGGTGCGCCAAGATGAAGAAGCGGTACGGAGTTTAGAGAAGCTTTTTGTTACTCAGAGACCTGTTCCTCGCTCACAACAATATTTTTCCTCAGTAAATCAGCCATATTGTGCAAATTCAATGTAGGCAGAATGATTGGTTTGATGCCTGATTGTGCTGTCAATGTGCTTATGTAAGCCCTGATGTAGGGGTAGGCGATTGCTGGAGCGTTTTCAGTAAATACTGGATTGTTGGATATATCCTCTATATTCTCATAACTAAAAAACGAGAGTGCAACGACTTTTATGTTTGCGCTCTCGTTTTGGTCAATTGCTTCAAATTCTAATTGCAAGCGGAAACGATTCTGCCTGGTAAAAACTACACCAGATGGTTTGATAGCGAGTTCAAACTCGTACTCTGCCGCATTATTCAATACAAAGTGACTTTCCTTAATAAGAAAATCATTAAATTGAAAAGACGCTTTTATAACATTGCTCATGCTGCCATTGCATAATTGTATTTACCAGCGTCATAAGTACGTTCTGCCACAAAGGTAGCTTTGCTCAGAGAAAAAGACACATTGGTTGCAGCAGCGGAAAACGCAAAGCCCGCTACGAATTCATCAGCAGTTGGACCTTCACTTCCCTCGCTTCTAATTTCCTTCCACATAGCCTCAAGTTCGGCGTCTGACATACTGGAGAGGAAAGCTTCAAAACGTTCGATCATAACAGTTTTCATATATCTATTGAACGTATTTTTCGGGAAAAACAATCCGAAAAGTGTGCGAAAGTAGATTGTTTTTGTCAAGTAAACAAATTTGCACCCTTTGGTTAACAATCAACACTTCAGCTTTGTGTTTGTTATATTTTACAGTAACAACATCTTTTGGTTCATCAGCAGCACGGATACCGGAGTAGGCAAAATGGCCGCTTCTTACTAGAAATGCTAAAACCTCACGAGCAACGATAGGCCTGCCCGTAGGTGGCCTTTTCTTCAATAATTCTAATGCGGACTTGAAAGCTGCCTGATGATTTACGTTCCCCCACAAATCGAAAATTCTTTCATTGTATACAATCTGGGCTTGGCAAATGATGTATCCGTTTTTCGTATATACTTGTCCCCAGCTCTCTGCCCATTGAATATTGCTATCCCAAAAATAATATCCTGTGCCTAGCCAAGCGTCACTTCGGGAACAGATAAACGGACCGTTTTTCTCTACATCATCGGGATTGTCCCGATCTTCTAATGTCTGATAACACTCAAGAATCATGCCCTTTACTTTGGACTTCTAACATAGCCTAAAAATTTGTAAATCTATAATCCTTTATCTTTTACCAAAAGAAATTAGGAAAATACTCAGCTATTATCCTATCAAGCTCTTTAAATCAATTAATCTAATTTTAGAAATGATATTCTATTGATGCGAAAAGAAATCGCTCAATCCATCCATACAGCCAGGTTGTAGACTATATGTACATTCTAAACCTTCGTCCGTGAAGTATGTGTAAAGGCCAACGAACTTTGGTAGGCTAACCCAATCAGGAATTTCAATCTCTTCCTTCTCCTGAGATTTGGTCATGTAGGTAAACTTCCCTTCGATAACCCAAACGAGGGCGATTTTATGCCGTTCAGCATAGGTTAGTGCCCCTTTCTGAAAGCCAGAGGTTGAAAAGATCATTCCTTTATTCGCACCAATCGACTTGAGCCGACTGTTCAGGATTTCAACCTTTTCCCGTTTAACTTTTGACTTGTAAAGTTTGCATTCTACCAGAGTAATGAATTTGCTTCCGCCAAACGCTTCAAATTCTGCCCTTACATCAATTTGGTAGTCGCCATCATCAACGTCGCTTTGTACATTATGCTGGACGGTCAACTCGGGGAGCCCCTGGCCTGATTCTTTAAGATAATTACACACCAATTTCTCAAACTCCGTGGGGGTAATCGGAGTGACGTAGCCAGGTGGAAGATTACTCTCAATTCCTGGCATTGGTGAGAGGTGCGGTTGATATTGCAAAATACAATTAATATGATGTATTTTAATAACAAGGCGTAAGTGCCCTTGCCGAGAAGAAGATGCCCCCAGCAAAACGAGGACAGACTAAAAAAGCGAAACCTAACTGGTCAGCGATTTCAACAATCATAGCCGCAGTGGCGTTAGTTATCTCTGCATGGTTCTCTTACCGAACTCTTGACCTGATGGAGAGCCAGCGAAAGACAGGACTTCGGCCGGACTTGTTTGTTGCCCCCACAACGATAGGCTCTGTATGCATAATAAAAGACGAGGATAATTTGCCCGCTTTATTTGGATACAAGTGCTTTCTTAATTGTGATCTTGATGTTGGCATGCCGCCCATACTTCCTGAAAAGATTCCCACATATAAAGAATGTCATTTTCCGCTTGAGATTCAAAATAAGGCTATAGGAACAGCTAAGCAAATTAAAGTCTCATGGAATTACGATAAGCAATTAGCTCATAATCTTTTTACAGAAACGTTTAAAGACGTGAAAATTGATTACAAGCCAAAGCACTGGAAGGTCTCAGTCAATAATTCGAGGACAATATCTGGTACAGTCCAATCTGATGAGATTTTAGAATTCGGCTTTGTTGCTCCTAACGCAAGCATTTCTGTTGATCTACCATTTGATTATATTGAAACCTATTTTTCAATATTGATCGATAGTCAAGATAACGAAATAGACGCAAAGTTTCCTAACCTTACTCTTCAAATAGAATTTAAAGATATAGAAGGTGAATTATTCAAAAAGTCGTTTTCTGTAAAACCGGAATGGACAAAGTATGCACTTGGTTCCTTTCCTGGTATGCTCACTATACGGTTCGAATTTGTAGCCCGCGAAGTTGAAAATAGTACCCAACCATAAAAGCAAATAATTGGCATCAAAACGAGTCTTAGTAGAAGCCCCCGAGGGCGTTATTTTTGAAAATCACACTGAGTCGGTCCCTCGGCAGAAGCCTGGGCAGATCGGTTATAACATCCGAATCGAAGTCAGCAATAAGGCGCGTGCCCGCATTGAGGTAGTCAACAACGATGTGGTGCTGTGGTTAGACTATGGATCGGCGTTCCGGCGCAGACTTTCCGGCATCGGCATCTGGCTACCGCGCGAAAGTATAACCTACATGCAGAGCGACACCGAGGGCGTTATTCTGGTAGTTGACGGTAGCAACGAAACAGGAGCCGCATTTTGCCGTAAAGACTTCAAAAAGTACGTGATCAAAGAACAGCCTCCGCACTGGCTAAAAGGAATAAGTCCGAGCCGAATAAGTGCAGTAGCTCCCTATACCGTTTCCATTTGACGGACATCATGCAATAGTAGTTGCCGCAGCAGTAGAAATTTGTACATGCAAATTTTTGGGCATTACCGGCAATGTATTGCTACTTCTGACAAGTCCGGCGCTCGGTGTTTGGCATTTCCAACATATCCAGAACCAAAGTCAGATTTTATGACTTTGGTCTAATTGTTAAAATGAAACCGGATTTCTGTTAAAATATAGTCAATCAATAAACTGGTGTCTTATGCTTTCCCAGCTTGGAGAGTAAACTGTGTAAACGAGAAATTGGGATTTGTAGGCCCAATTTTTTACTTTTAATCAAACACAGTTTATGATATAGTGTCAGGTAAGGATATTAATAATGTAAATTATCTGACTTTAAAGAATTGCTTTGCATTTTGAAGGTGTTTATTACGTCTATTTCATTTTGAATTGATTTTGCACTATCAATTTGACTTTTCAAAATATATTGTTCTTCTTTTAATTCCGGCACACGACTTTTTCTAATAAAATCCACTTTCCTTATTTCTTTTTCTTCTATTAAAAAATTACATGAATATATTATTATAAATATTAGCCCTACAAAAATTTGCACTTTAATAATAATTGAATTTACATCAGAGGCCAAAAGGAAATCACCTATATACTTAAATAAAGAAAAATATTTATTTGATGTTTTGAATTCATCTAACCCCAATGGCTCAGGATTACCTGTATTCGAAGCTATTTTTTTTTTCATTAGACAGTTATCTTTTCTTCACCCTTATAGTTGTATCTTCCTTTTCCATAATTCTATTTAATAACATTTTTCCATCATAGGTTGTTTTTAGCACTTCGTGTTTTAAGTCAAGATTTTCATTTTTGATATCTTTGATTTCCTTTTCCAAGGTTTCTATTTTTGAAGTGGACTCTGTAAGCCTATTATAAGCAATACCGATTTGGAAAGATGTAACAATCAGGCCAACAACCACAATTAATATACTTCCAACATTTGCCATAGTCAACTTTACCACTGTCTTATCCGTTACTGGACTTGACGATGGCCTTCTTTTTGGTGGATCATTGAGTTTATCTTCGTCAAAATTTTTCATTTGAAATCTTTCGATATAGACTAAACAACGACATATTGCAGTGGGTAAAAAAATCCTTGTTAAATTATAGAAAAAGTTTCTTTTTCCCTAAATTTCGGGGATTATTCATCTATCTTTTTTTCGGATAGTTGAATTGGAGTAGGTAAGAAAAGTTCGCCGAGTGGATGCTCCGAATCATCAATACCCTATACCTGTTCAATTTTGACGTATCGAGCGATGATAGAAGGTGTCGCCCGCCCTTTACTAATCAACTCTGTGCTCGAAAGGTCAAATCTTCTCACCATCGTACGGCATCGATCCAGACCGCCCACCGATCAGCTCGTTGGTGCAGTTGCAGCAACAGCAGGTGAACACCTCCTCCCGGTTCTTTTCTAATCGTGCTCGGCAAATGGCTGAACAATTGTCGGCGGCCAGGTCGTTCGACATGAACCAAAGTTGGTATCTGTAGCCGTCCTGTACTCCAGTTTTTATTTAAATGATTTCTTCTTCATTCTCGATCATTACGTGTATACCGTCATCAAGAATGAATGCCCTTTCGATTAACCGGCCACGGTGATAAACTGTCCCACCGACCCCGAGCTCGTACGTGATCATTAATAAGTCATTCCGCCACTGTCCGCCCCACTCACGGAAAATTCTTCCGGTATGATTGGTCATGATTATTGTGTTTTGTTTCTGTATTTATCAATCACTTTTTTGCCAATTCAGCCCGTTTGTGCAGCCGCATCGCCTGGGTAGCCTGGAACTGCTTACCGGTTGAGGTCTTAAAGCCTGCTCCATTTAGCTCGGCCGCAATGGCCGCAAACGTTTTGCCCTGACTGCGGAGCATGGCAACCATGGCCGATGCCCGGCGGTTGTTTTCGTTGTCGGATGCGATTTCTTTTGCAAGCTGAGCGCCGATCAGTCCGGCGGCTGCCTTTTTCTCGTTGGGGCCTTTGATCCTCCACTCGCCAAACTTTAGCCGCTTCTGTTCGAGTGCCTGCTTGGTCCGTATGGCGATCAGTTCGCGCTCCCGGTCGGCGATAGCCATAAAAAGCGTCAAGGTGAATTTGTCCAGATTCGGAATGTCGCATGACTCCAGCCGCCCCTCCAGATCCCGGTAGATGGAAAGTGCTTGCTCGGTGTTCCGGCTCAGGCGATCAATCTTTGCCACTACCAATACAGCGTTCTCGGCTTTGCACTGTTTGAGTGCTTTTTGGAGTTCGGGCCGCTTGTGAATCGTCTTACCGCTTCTAATGTCGGTATACTCGGCAATAATATTGGCCTTGCTGTAGAAGTGATTCACATAAGACTGCTGTGCTTCCAAGCCGAGACCGGATTCGCCCTGTTTTTTAGTGCTGACTCGGAAGTAAACCACGTACTTTTTATCAATGGTGGGAGTAAGTGAACGCTTTGCCATGTTCAGGAATGATGAGGTTTGGGACACCTGAATATAGCAGAAACTTGTAGATATTACAAACCCATAACGACCGTTAAGGCATTGTAATAAGCATATACGGCAAACGTCCGTACAATTAACTACCTGATTTATACGTATATTAACCGGAAAATTCGCTATCTTTAGATGTAGGCCACATAACAATAAACACCATGAAAGACAGCCGTTTAGAGATCAAGATCAGCAGCAAACTGAAAGCCTCTTTTATAGCTCAGTGCGAGGAACGCGAAATCAGTGCATCGGACGCCATCCGCGATTTAATTGCAAAAAGTGTAAGAAATCACAAGAATGGAAGAGAGAAGGCAAGCGAATGATACGAACGACCGATTAACTCTTTTAAGGAGATTGTTAAATCACATGATAATTTTGGCGCTCATTTGTACCTTGAACTTATTATTACTTATTAATACATTAACTATCAATTAGTTAATATTGGTTTCAATTAGTTAAGGATAAATTGAAAGGCAGTGATAAGGCAGCAGCAAATCACTAACAAAATGCAGAAATTAGCCCCGAAAGGGGCTTTTTTCGTTTCAATGTAGTCGCTCCTAGTAATTACCTGGCTATTCGGGTTTCTGCCGGTTTTTGATTCCCGGTTTTGTAAGTAGGGAAGGAAATCGTCATCTTTATGGTCAAACGTTCCGGCCATGAAACCTGTTCATCTGCTGTTCCTCAACCTCTTAGTCTGGCAATGTAAGCCCGCCAGCCGCGGGCCCGATCCGGCCGCGATTCCAAAACAGCTGAAGCGGATCACCAGCGGTGGGATAACGATTGACTTTCAGTACGCTACGAATAAGCTGTCGGGCCTTACCATGACCAGCGGTGAGATTGTGGAGCAAATTGAATACACCCGCCACCAGGACGGTCAGGTCGCGACAATGGCCACCCGGCTCAATAACCGGGAAACGGGCACGTATCGTTTCGAAAGGGATGATAAAAACCGGGTGGTGAAAATATCAATCCCGCATCAAACCCTTTATGAATACCAGTATGACGCGCAGGGGAACCTCTCGACCGTTACCAATACAATCTACAAGGTAACGGAAGAGTTATCCTATTCCGGCAACAACCTGGTTGCTTTCGGTTATAAGCCCTCGCTTCAAATCCCGTATCCCATTCAATTCAAGGCTGTTAACTGGGATGAAAAACCCAATCCCCTGTATGAACTTAACCGGCAAGAGGGGTTCATCTTCCCAATGCTGATGGACATGAGCAATTCCGGTCTTCTGCACACCTACTCCCCCGTGCTTGACAAGAATAATGTGTTGGAAGAAGTTTACTACGACACCGGTAAAGTCTACATGAAATATGAATACGAATACCAGGATGGCTGGCCGGTCATCCGCAAAACCTTTCAGGCAGGCCCCGGCAACAACCTCATGGAGGTGAAATTCTTTCGCGTGACCTATGAATATTGACTGGTGCCCGGATTGGCCAATTCAACCGGTGATTGGGGCATCACCAGACCCGTACCCTACGTTCGGCGGGACGGCTTTGTGAGGTGTTTACATTTTCTTAACACAAAGATGTTGACGTATCGCCATTTTGATTAGTACTTTTCTTAAATTGAACGTATACTTATACAAACACTTCAAAGGGCGCCAACCCCTTCAGACCCACTAACATCAGCCGAGCCCGTAATCATGTCCAACCTGCCTGAAACCAACCGATCGAGAGATTCCCGGCTCTGGAACGATCTTGTGCTTGGTAATGAGCAGGCGTTGGGATCGCTCATGCGGCTTCACTACCGGTCTTTGCTGAATTACGGGCAGAAATTTATCCGGGATGAAGAATTTCTCAAGGACTGCATCCAGGAGCTGTTCATCGAAATCTGGAACCGGAAACTGACGCTGTCCAGCCCCGATAACGTCAAAGCGTATCTCTTTACGTCGCTCCGGCGCAAAGTGTACCGGGAGGTTCAGAAGCACCAGCTCTTTGTGCATCACGAAAGCGCGGACGCCGAAGACAGCGGGCTGCACGTTGAATTTTCCCCGGAATGGTGGCTCATTGAAGAAGAAAGCCTGGCCGAACGCACCCGAAAACTGGGTCATCTGCTCAACCTCCTGCCCAAGCGCCAGCGCGAGGTGATTTATCTAAAATACTATCAGGAACTCAGCCGGGAAGAAATCGCGCAGGTCATGACCATTTCGCCCCAAACCGTATCGAACCTGATTCACCTGGCTTTCACTAATCTGCGGGACCGGATCAAGACGGTTGCCATCAGTCTCTTCGCCCTGCTAGCCCTGCTAATAAGCTAGGAAGGCCACTTCTTTATAAAATTCAAAAAAATAATGCAAAAATCTGGTATGTGAGACGCATTCCCTGCATCTCATAGGAGAAGCGCATTGCTATGACCGATTATCACAAGTATACCGTCGAAGATTTTCTGACTGACACGCGGTTCCGGGCCTGGGTTCTGAACGGCGACGCCCAGGCGGAAGCGTTCTGGCAACACTGGCTGGCCGACCATCCCGACCGGTCGGAAATAGTCCAGGATGCCCGGGCGTTTTTGCTGGCTATGGCTGAAAAAAGCGAAATGCTATCCGACTTTGAACTCGACCGGATTGTGGAAAGCACACTGGACAAGCTCGGGAGTGAAACGGCCCGGCCGCTTGGCGGGCGGTTGTATCGGGTGCTGGCCCGAATGGCAGCCGTCGTACTGCTGGTAGCCGGGCTTGGCTGGCTGGTTTACCAGATTCCGGGGGATGTTTCTCCTCCTGCCATCTCCACAACGTCTCCGCCGTCAAAAATCCGGGTGGAACGGGCCAATAACACCAACCGACCGATGACGGTGCTGCTGGGCGACAAGAGTACCGTGCTCTTGCAGCCGGGCAGCCGGCTCTCGTTCAGTGCAACGTTGGAAAAAGAGACCAACCGGGTCGTTTATCTCGACGGCGAGGCCTTTTTTGATGTTGTGAAAGACCCGGCTCATCCTTTTTTCGTTTATTCAAATCACCTTATTACCAGGGTGTTAGGGACTTCCTTTCGGGTGGTGGCTTACGCGCGGGAAAGACAGGCGTCGGTCAGCGTGCTGACGGGCAAGGTGACGGTATTTACGAAAAAAGACCTGGAAAAAATAGATAAAATGGCGTCTGGGGAGCTGGTTCTGTCGCCCAACGAGCAGGCCACATTCAGCCAGAATAAGGTCCGGCTGACCAAATCCCGGATTCAGGGACTGGCGAACCTGTATCATCCGCCCCGGTTTTCGTTTGACGAAACTCCCGTTACCGAGGTTTTTAACGCCCTTGAAAAGGAATACGGAATCGACATTGACTACGAGCCTGAAAAGCTGGCCCCGTACCGGCTGACGGCAACGTTTTCGGAGATGAGCCTGCACGACGAGTTGCATCTCATCTGCCGCATCATCAAAGGGACCTATCATATTGAAGAAGGCAGGGTGATTATTGAAACCGAGCCGTAACCGCCTTCAGAAGATTCAAACCATTCACGAAAACCCACCTGAACCGTATGAATAGAACCTAATCTACCAAAAAAGAAGGATGGCGCAACCATCAGCAATTCCTAAACCCCATTAACATCTTCCGTTGACTAGCCTTGACCCGGGTAAACAAACCCTTCGTTTTCCCACGCATCAAGTGTTGCAAAAACATTCAGATATGAACCCAAACCAGCGTTTCAAAACTCTATGGCGCACTAGTATGAAACTATCGGTACTCCAGCTCTGTATCGCCCTTGTCTTTTCCAGCCTTTCTTTCGCCGGCGCGCGTGGTCAGGAAATTCTTGAGAGAAGAATCAGTCTTCAAATGGAGGGCATGACCTTGAAAAAAGTGCTTTCAGCGCTCGAAACCCGGTCGGATGCCCGTTTTATGTACAACCCCAGTGAAATTCAGTCGTCGCTGGTGGTCAATATCTCGGCCCGTCACGAGCGGCTGAGCGATGTCCTGACCAAACTTCTTGGGCCTTTGCACACCTCGTTTGAGGTAAGAGGGAAACAAATCCTGTTGTTCAAGAAGATCAGCTACTCACCCGAAGGAGCGGGGCCGGTAACCATCCCGGTAGCCGAAGCGCGCACCGCGCCGGCAAAAACCGTAACCGGCGTGGTGACGGGCAGCGGAGACAAATTGGGAATACCGGGCGTAAACGTCATCCTGAAAGGATCCCAATCCGGTACAACCACTGATGCGAACGGTCGGTTTTCCCTGGACGTAACCGGTGAGGCCGCCGTGCTGATCTTTTCCTACATCGGGTACCAGACCCAGGAGGTGACGGTCAATAACCGCAGCGTGCTTGACGTGGTAATGGTCGAAAGCGTGAACACGCTGCAGGAAGCGGTTGTGACGGCACTCGGTATCAAGCGCGACAAACGATCGCTCGGCTACTCGGTCGGCACAATTGAAGGCACGTCCGTTACCCAAACGCCCCAGAATAACGTGTTGAACGCCATGGCGGGCAAGGTGGCCGGGGTCCAGATCTCACAACTCGGCGGGGGCGTTGGGTCTTCGGTGAGCATGATCATCCGCGGTGCCAACTCCCTGAATGGCGACAACCAGCCGCTGTTCGTCATTGATGGGGTGCCGGTCGCCAACAAGCTCTCCAACGGTTTTGCCGGCGCCGATATGGGCAATCCCATTTCGGACATCAATCCGAATGATATTGCCAACGTATCCATCCTGAAAGGCCCCAGTGCCGCTGCACTCTATGGTTCACGGGCCGGTAACGGGGTCGTGCTGATCACGACAAAATCCGGCACGGGTGGTAAAAAAGGAATTGGAGTATCCCTGAACACCTCCGTGGTGGCTGATGTTCCGCTGGACTATGTGGCGGTTCAGAATAAATTCGGATCGGGCAAAACCGGGGCACACATCCTGGAGGAGCCGGAAAATGAAAGCTGGGGCGCGGCACTCGACAAAGGAGAGCAGTGGGTCTTGTGGAACAGCAATGGCCAGAAAGTACCGCTGGTTTCCTACCCCAATCGTTTCAAGGATTTTTTCCAGACCGGGATTACCAACACGAACAACATTTCGGTCAACGGGAACTACGAAAAAGGCAACTTCCGGCTGTCGCTCGGGAACATGAAAAATACCGGTATCATCCCGAACACCGATTTGTCCCGGCTGACACTCGCCCTGAACACCACCTACAACCTGACCGACAGGCTGCGGGCATCGGTGAACATGAACATCACCGAATCGGGTTCCAACAACCGGCCGATCATCGACCAGAGTCGCAATGACGTCGTCCGCAGCGTCTACGAAACCGGATCTCAGGTCAACATCAACGACCTGCGTGACTACTGGCTTCCCGGCCAGGAGGGCATCGCGCAACGGAAATACAAAGACAAGCAAAACAACCCTTTCTACCTGGCGTACGAGAATCCCACCGGTTTTAAGCGCGACCGCATCGTGAGCAAGATCCAGCTCGACTACGACATCACGAAGGATTTTTCGCTCACCGGCCGCTACTCGCGCGACTCGTACGAAGAGATTCTGGAAGCGAAAAAAGCGTACAACAACTTCGAGGCTGTGAATGGTGCTTATCAGGTATCCAATAACTACAACAAGGAAACAAACCTTGACCTGATCCTGAGCTACAAGAAAAACTTTGGCGATGCCTGGAGCCTGAACGCCCTGGCCGGGTTGAACCGGCTGGAGCAATACGGACGGAGCCTGGCGACGGCGGCAACCGCGCTGGTGGTGCCCGGTGTTTACAACATCTCCAATGGCGCTCCCGGAGCCGTGGCCTACAACAGTTTGCTGAACCGCAAGAAACTGTACGGGGTATACGCATCCGCTTCCGTTGGATTCAAGGACATGGTTTACCTCGATCTGACGGCGCGGAACGACTGGACCAGCACCCTGCCGAAAGGAAACAATTCGTATTTCTATCCGTCGGCTTCGCTCAGCGTTATCGCTTCGGAAATGTTTACCATGCCTCGTTGGGTCAGCTTTGCCAAAATCCGGGCGGGCTATGCGCAGGTGGGTAATGACGTAGCGCCTTACGCTTACAGCCGCATCTACCAGACCGCCCTCGACTGGGGTGCGGCCAAAAGCATGTACATGGGCGGAACGCTCACCAACCCGGACCTGAAGCCTGAGATTGCCACCTCGGGCGAGATCGGGGTAGACCTGAAGTTCCTCAACAACCGCCTGGGACTGGATGCGACTTTCTACCAGCGGGGGAACAAAAACCAGGTTTTGTCGATCGTAACGCCCATTGAATCCGGTGCGAACACCAAGCAGATCAACGCCGGACTCGTGGAAAGCAAAGGCTTCGAGCTGGCGCTGTACACGACGCCGGTCAAAACCGAGACCTTTACCTGGGACATGAACATCACCTTGACCCGGAACCGCACGTACATCACCCGCCTGGCGGACGGCATCAAGTATTTCTCGTTTACCTCCTACTCCGGGGCTGAAGTACGGACGTACGAAGGAGGTCAGGTGGGTGAAATCTATGCCGCGCCGATCCTGCGGGTGAAAGATACCAATTCGCCTTATTACGGCTATCCGATCGTGACCAATGGCGGCCTTTACCAGACCGACAACGATGTGAACAACCTGAAAAAGATCGGAAACTTTAATCACAAGTTCCTGATGGGCGTTCAGCCATCGATCACCTACAAAAACATCACCCTGTTCGCCAATGTCGACTGGCGTCTGGGCGGGTCGTTCTACTCCAATACGATGATGTTCCTGGGCAACAACGGGCAGCTGGAAGAAACCCTGACCGGTGAAAGCTACGATCCGAACCGGAGCCTGGCCGAGCAGATCAAGGAAAATCCGGACAAATACCTGGGTAGCTGGGTAGGCGGCCGCAATGCCGAATACCACGGTTTTGCCTGGCCGGAAGGCAGCGTGGAAGCGGGCCGGCGGGTGCAGGATGCCAGCCTTAACCCGGGCGTGCTGGCCACCAAAGATGCCAACGGCAACACGGTTTATACCGAAAACCTGGGCGGAGCCGGCAGCAAGTGGCTGGATCCGTTCAGTGCCTACCGCTACGCCAACCGTCCATTTGCCGAGAAGAACATGTACAGCGCCACGTACGTGAAAGTGCGGGAAATTTCGATTACCTACCGCCTGCCCAAAGGCTTTGTCAACCGGCTGCATTTGCAGAATGCATCGGTTGGGTTCGTGGCCAGCAACATTTTTATGTGGACGGCCGCGGGGATCAAGGGACTCGATCCCGAGCGGGCTTTCCGGCCCAACGGTGCGGGCTGGTCGCAGGGGGTGGAGTATTACAACGTACTGCCTTTCACGGGTTCGTTCGGGGCTAAATTGAATGTGGACTTTTAATTGGACGTACTAATGAAAACGATAAAAGCATTGCGAATTGCCTTGCTGGCGATGATGGTTCTGTGGCTATCCGCCTGTGAGGATCTTACGGAAGTTAACAAGAATCCCAACAGTCCCGAAAACGTGTCTTCCAACTACGTCCTCACCTATTCACTGGTCAACAGTGGAAAGCTGGTTTTCGGTCTGGGTAAGAACAGTTCCAAGATCGCGGCTGCCATGCAGTACATGCAGGCGGGAACGAACGAAGGGGCCGCCGAGACGAACCAGTATGCCTGGGGGCAGGAAAACTGGGGCGGTTATTACGATATCCTGCGAAACGTGCAGATCGTTTATGACAACGGCGTGCGGGATGACAACAAACTGTTCCAGGGAATCGGGCTCACCATGCGCTCCATGATCTTCGGCTTGCTGACCGACATTTACGGCGACATTCCGTACAGCGAAGCCCTGAAGGCCAGCACCGGAGCCTTTTTTCCAAAATACGATAGCCAGGCGGATGTTTATAAAGGCATTCTGACGGACCTGAAACAGGCGAACGCCCTGCTTCAGAACCTGACGGCCAAGGATGTGGTGAGCGCAACTTCCGATGTGATGTACAAGGGGGACGCTGCCAAATGGCGGAAGTTTGCCAATTCGTTGCGGCTGCGTTACGCCCTCCGGCTGGCGGATAAAAAGGCCGAAATGGCGGCATTGGGCATCAATCTTGAAACCGAGTTTAAAGAAGCGTCCGCCGGAGCATTTACCAGCAAGGCCGATGATGCCACCATTGCGTTCCTGGGGACCAACTCCGACAACGCCCAGCCCGGCGGTCCGCTGGCCTCGGCCACCTTCAACTGGCTGACCAAACCGGCAAAACCGCTCGTTGACAAGTTGCTCCAGCTGAAAGATCCGCGGTTGCAGCGCTGGGCCAATCCGGTGCGGAGAAAATGGGATGCCAACGTGACTGCGGTCACCACCAAGTCGGTCACGAATTTGTTCGGGGAAACGTATTCCGTCGTCTATGTGCCGAGCGTGGCCTCCAGTGCCGATACCAACCTGTATGTCGGTTTGCCGGTCGGCCTTCCCATCACGCAGGGCATCGTCTACAACAAGGGCAACGATGTGGCGGTTTATCCCAACGAGCAGAATCCCTACATTTCGTTTATTCATGACCGCTACCGGAAAAATACCGATCCCTACGTAGCGATGAATTTCATGAACTATCCGGAGGTTGAGTTTATCCTGGCGGAGGCTGCCCTGCTGGGCGGTTTTGGCGCCACCGACGCGGAAGATCACTACAAAAAAGCGGTTCAGGCGTCGATGGACAAAGAAGGGGCGTTGACGGCCACCGCGTTCAAATTTGATACGTATTACGCACAACCGGGGGTCAGCTACGCCAGCGCGGGGAACAAGCAGGAACGGATTTTAGAGCAAAAATGGATTTCGTCCTGGTTCAGCATCCAATCCTGGTTCGACTGGCGACGGACGGGCTTTCCCGCGCTCAAAACCGGCCCGGTGGCCCAGTTCGGTCCGGCCCTGCCAATCCGCTACATGTACCCGACTCCTAACCTGGATCCCAAGTACATTGCGAATTACAATGATGCCGTAAGCCGGTTGGGCACCACCAACTTCATCCCTGCCGGGCAAAGCAAGGATCACCACTACGCCAAAATGTGGCTTATCCAGGGTACGAATAAACCGTATTGAAAAAAGGCCCGGTCGCTTGCGACCGGGCCTTTTTTCTGTTCCCGGTTCCTGCGCATTCAGAAACCGGACCGGGTCGATTTCCCAAATCGACCAACAGCTTAGGCGATTACCGGCGGATTCTGCCAAGTGGTAAAACCGACCGCATCCAGCCGGTCCGCTTTGAGGCTGCAAAAAGTGGATGGCTCCCCGCACAGGCATCCTAAATCTCTTTCAGAAGGCAAATTTTACGGGCGAAACATTTTCAAAGGCTTTTGCAACATCCCCAAAAGCCGGTTTACTGGTCACTGCGTTGTTTTGTAGACAGGGAAAATCGGGCTAATCAGTCCGGCTCGAGGGTGAGGAGTTTACCCGCCTGAGCCATCCCCGTGTCCACTTCTAACCAGTAAGGCTATGCGGGCTCTTCTGCTTATCGCTCCAGTACTGACCCTGTTTCTGCTGAGTTGCGAACGGAATGAAAACTTCCCCGAACCCACTACGCCTTCGACGGGCGGAGGCCCCCGTACGCCAACATCCGGCAATACCATCCCGATCTCGGCGACCGACTGGCGGTTTTTTGTGGGGGATGTGGGAAACCGGAGTAATCCCAATAACTACCAGCAATCCGTTCGCACCAGCAGCGTCGGAACCACGTCACCCATCGGGGGCACGGGTCTGGCGGGCGTTCCGGCCAGGGCGGTTTCGTTTACGCTAGGGATGGGAACTTCCACGCTGGTCGATACCACCTCCTACTGCTACTGGACCTACCGCTTTACTCCGCCTGCGGCCCTGCGGGTGGGTCGCTCCCTGACACTGACTGCGAAGGTGCGGCTGGAACAGGTTCAGGGGCAGGGTGTATCGCTGGTGCTGCGGGGTGACCGCAACAGCCAACCCTCGGTGCTGTTTGCCACGACTGAAGGAAAAACCCCCGTGAAGGGCACCGCCGATTTTGCGGAGTACGCCGTCACGCTGCCGTATTCAGCGGGCGTCGATGAGCTGTTCATCTATTTGATCCTGCTGCCCCACACGACCGGCACGGCCACCTTTACGGATGTTTCCCTGGCGATTCACTGATTTCCGAATGGACGTGTAGCGGTTTTTTGAAATTGGCCAGATTGAACCGCTGAGCACGGCGGAAAGCACGCCATTTTTGCGAAGGCGGTTTTTTCGGTACACAAGTGCATGGCTTACGCAAAACGACTAAGGAATAAAAAACCGCAGCCTCCTGAATACGCAGCAATTTTGATAACTTTCTAACATGAGACGGATTAGCACAGTTCTGAGCAGCATTTCCCACCCGGGGAGCCGACTGCTTTTCTACATCCTGATCGGCTGGCTGAGTGGGTCCCAGAGCCGGGGACAGGTTCAGGTGCAGCCCCTGTCGTTGACGGTTGACAGTTTGCTAAAATACCCCTGTTGCGGCTATTCGCTACGGCGGGAGCAGGTTACGTGGTTATTTCACTCCGGCCATGATGCGCAGTGGGCCAAACCAACCTTTGATGACCGCACCTGGTTGCCCCACCGCAGTGCGTTTGATTTGCCGGATACACCGCCCGGCTGGACGGGCGTCGGCTGGTTTCGGCTCCACTTCCGGGTTGATTCGAACCTGGTGGGGCCAGAACTGGCTCTGCGCGTTGTCCAGCGAAGTGCATCGGAAATATACCTGGACGGAGAGAAAATTGGCAGTTACGGAAAAATCGGGAACACCCCCGCGACCAACACCGACGTTCAGGTTCAGTTTGAAATCCTGTCTTTCCGCCTGACCCGGCCCGGCGACCATGTGCTGGCCGTTCGACTCTCCGCCCGCCAGCCTTATAATTCCCGCACCATGTGGAATGAGCAGGGATTCCGAATGCAGATCGGCCTGCATGAAACCTTGTCTAAACTCGTTGTCAGCCTGGCCCGGGCTTATACGTTTCCCCTGGCGCTGGCGTTTGCCACCGGCTTATTTGCCCTCCTGCACCTGATTCTGTTTGTCAGCTATCCCCGCCAAAAATCAAATCTCTACTACAGCGGCTGGCTGATCCTGTCGACGATCGACTCCGTCTGCGCCTATCTGGACTATGTCCTCCGGGACCCCGCCTGGCAGAATGCCGTTGCCAAACTGGCATTTTTCACAAACTTTGCGCTGGCGGTCACCTCGGTGGCCTTTATCTATTCGGTCGTTTATAACCGGCAACCCCGACGAATCTGGGCATTTGCGGGGCTGGCCATGCTGGTCAACGCCTATCTGCTGCTGAATCCGCAGGTGCTGCCCTTCTATATTTTGTTTGGGTTCATGTTCGTCTGTACGCTGGAAGTGGCCCGGGTCGTTGGGCTGGCCATCCGGCGTCGGCAGCCCGGCGTGTGGTTGATTGGTGTCGGTATCCTGTTCGTTTCGATCGTATTTTTCGTCGGGACCGCCGATCTGTTTGACGTTTGGATAACGGCAAACCGGGTGAATGATCTTTATAATCAGACGCTGTTTACCACGTTTGGCTACCTGGTTTTACCCCTGTGCACTTCAATTTATCTGGCGCAGGACGTGGCCCGCACCAACCGGAACCTGTCCATGCAGCTCAATCAGGTCCGGGATCTGTCGGCCAAAACCCTGGCCCAGGAAGCCGAAAAACGGGCGCTGGTGGCCCACCAGAACGAGCAACTGGAACAGACGGTCCGGGAGCGTACCGACCAACTGCAGCAGCAAACCGATAAGTTGCGGGAGATGGACGGGGTCAAATCCCGGTTTTTCACCAACCTGACCCACGAATTTCGCACCCCTTTGACGCTGATGCTGGGACCCGCCGAACAGGTGCTGGCCCACACCCGGGAAGAACACACCAGGCAGCAGGTGGGTCTTTTGCAGCGCAACGCCCAGCGCCTGCTCCGGCTCATCAACCAACTTCTGGAACTGAGCAAGCTGGAAGCCGGTAAGGCCCGGCTCGCGCTGGCGCCCGACGATTGGGTGGGGCTAGTCCGGGGCACGCTGCACTCCTTCGAATCACTGGCCCGCCAAAACCGCATCAGCCTCCGGTTCACCTCGGATCGGGAGGAGTGGACTATGGCGATGGACCGCCCGAAGCTGGAAACGATTCTGTACAACCTGTTTTCCAATGCCCTCAAATTCACCCCCGCCGGAGGCACGGTATCGGTTGACCTAACCTGCCGGGATGAGGACGAACCTGCGTGGGTCGTGCTGCGGGTTACCGACACGGGCGTGGGAATCCGGGCGGAAAAGCTGCCCTACGTCTTTGACCGGTTTTATCAGGTCGATGCCTCGGACACCCGCGAGCAGGAAGGCACCGGCATTGGTTTAGCGCTGACCAGGGAATTAGTGGAATTGCAGGGCGGTTCCATTGCGATAGTCAGTCGGGAAGGGTTTGGGAGCACCGTCACGGTTCGGTTTCCGATTCGCCCGGAACCGTCGTTTGAGAAAACCGGCCCGGCCGCAGATCAGTCCATCACATTGCTGCCCGAAAGTACAGAGTCTGTCCCATCGGAGCGAACCGGCCTACTGCCGCACCACCCGGTGGACCCGGCAGCCACCCTTCCGCTGGTGCTCTTGATCGAGGATAACGAAGACGTGCGGGTTTTTATCCGCTCCTCGCTGGGCGGCAACCCGCTGGGCGGCAACCCGCTGGGCGGCAACCCGCTGGGCGGCACGTACCGCATTCTGGAAGCGAGCAACGGTGAAGAGGGTGTCCAGCTCGCGCAGGAACACGTCCCCGACCTGGTTATTACTGACCTGATGATGCCCCGCATGGACGGGTATCAGGTTTGTACGACACTCAAACAGGATGAGCGCACCAGCCACATTCCCGTCATCATGCTCACGGCCCGGGCCGATCTGGAGAGCAAGCTGGAGGGCCTCGAAACCGGGGCCGACAGTTACCTGGCCAAACCTTTCCATCAGCGGGAACTGCGGGCCCAGATCACCAACCTGCTGACGGTGCGGCAACAGTTGCGGGAACACTATAGCCGGGTTGTGCTGGGCCCGCCCCAGCCTGACCCCCAGAATTTTTGGAAACCGGAGGCCCGTTCGATGCCCTCGATGGAACAGGTCTTCCTCAGGCGGGTTGGGACGGCGCTGGACAGCCATCTGGATGATGAACACTACAATGTGGACCGGTTGTGTCAGGAAGTCGGCCTGAGCCGGACCCAGCTTCACCGCAAACTTAAAGCGCTGCTGAACCAGACGCCCGGCGACTTGCTGCGCGCCTTGCGACTCCAGCGGGCCCATGAGCTGTTGAGCGGGAACGTCGGGACGGTGGCCGAAGTGGCCTATCAGGTCGGTTTTGGCAATCCGGCCAATTTCTCAACGAGTTTTTCCCGTCAGTTCGGGTATCCCCCCAGTGAGGTGCGCAAAAAAGCAGGGGCCAAGCCATCGGTCAAAAGTGACCTGCGGGGTGATAAATAGAACGGCTGAACAACAATTCCTACCTACTGATTTATGAGACCTGCATGGGGTATTCGATGGACGGCGCTCGGAGGCATCCTGTTCTTTTTTCTACTTTCCTCACCGAAGGCATCTGCCCAGGATACAACCCGGCGATGGGTCTACCCCAACGTTTTGAAAACGAATGCCCTGGCACCCCTCTCGCTTTTCTATGAACGGGCGTTGACGCGCCGGTTTGTTTTCCGGACGAGCGCCCGGTGGTGGCCCCGCAGCCTTGTGTCGGGGGGTGGGCGGTTTTACAACGCTACCCTCGAAGGCAAAGTGTATACGGCCCGGCGATCCCGCCTGCTTACCAGGGCGCACCCGACCGGTTTTTTTATCAATCCGTACCTAAAAGCCCGCACCTTGCGGTACGTGAGTTCGATCAGTACGGGTGTAGGAAATGTGTCGGCGCGGGATGAAAAGGACGTCCGCTCGCTTGGGTTTGGGTTGGCGCTTGGATATCAGTGGCTGATCAGACGAAGGCTGGTAATTGAGTTTATCCACGGGCAGGGCGTGTTGCCACCTTCGCTCACCTCGTATCGCCATACATTGCGGTATAGCACCCTGACAACCGACACCAGCAATGATTACCTAACCTTTGACTTTCGAACGGGAATCGGTCTGGGCTATGCCTTTTAGTGATCAGACGATGGAAACCGGGCTGACGGCTGTGAAAGCGGTACGTGTAGTGTCTCCAACCTGAAGGAACGCTCCGGTTCAATTGAAACCGGGTGCTTTCAAAGCCTGAATGAATGGTAAAGTTACGGTGGTTTGATAAAGAAAGGCCCGGAAAGGTGGCCGGGGGCTTCTGCCCGCTAAGACTGTTCTGACAGAAAGACGGAAGCTAAACATAAAATGCCCAGCGTGGCGATTACGCCCAGAACGGCCCATTCTGCAAATTTATTACCGGTTAAGTAGTCTTTATTCATCGATTATCGTTTCATATTTGTGCAATAAAATTACTATTTATGTAAGTATAAATAACTAATTATTAAATAATTAACTAACGTTTAACGCGTATTAAAAGCGGATTAACGGCCTGATGGCTGCCACGACATTCCAGGGCATCTTTTGCCAATTCGCCCGCTGGATTGGAGCAAGATCAGGGTGGAAGTATAAAAACTACCGGGCTGCTTTTTCGGGTTTTTCCAGCATCTGGTTCACATTTGGGTATTTGACTACCGACAACGTAACCCGGCGGTTTTTTTGCCGGTTTACCGGATTATCAGTCCCATCAGGATTCTGATTCGGTACGAGCGGTTCCTGCTCACCCCGGCCAATCGACATGATCAGTCCTTTCGTTTTAACGTTCTTTTTTAGCCAGTTGGCAACCGTAATGGCCCGTCGCTGACTCAGCTTGAAGTTGTATTGATCGTTGCCTTTGGAATCCGTATGCCCCCAGACGTGGAGCTGATCAACACCGTGAGTAGCAAAGTGTTGCTTCACTTTTTCCAGGAGAGAAACCCCTTCGGACCGCAATGCGGACTGATCAAAATCAAACAGCACATCCGTCGGCAGCAGGATATCGTAATGTGTCGCAGTACCGTTGATCTGAAGGCCGTTGCCATCGGGAGCGGCCGTGTCATTTTGCATTTCAGGGCTGGTCCGGGTCGAATCGACGGGAGGAGCTGCGACCGTTTCACCGTCTGCTGCCCGTGTCTGAGGAGCCGACGGTGAAACGGTCGTATCGGTTGCTGACGGTGTTTTTGTTGCGGCCTGTTCGTCTTTCCTGCTGTTGCTGCAGGAGGAAAACAGCAGGCAAAGCAGCACGGGGAGCGCGCCGTTTTTTAACCAGAGATTCATAGCACGATAGATCAGTTAATGCATTAACGCGGTTGGCGTATTCTTTGTTGACAGATGGATTAAAACCGGCTTAGACCTGGCATTTTGCCGACTTTATTCATCCGCCGATCAACGTCAATAAACCGCAATTCGCTTGAGGATCAAAACAAGCGGGTTACATGGCAGGACAGAAACCGCAGCGATTTAAGCTGGGGACGTTAGTTATTTTTTTGAACTAGACCGGATAAGATTAGTTAATAGAAAATTAATCCCCGGCAGTTTTTGAAGTAACTTATTTTTAATCAGCTAATTAAATTGAAATTATGGAAGAGGATCTGTTGGAAATTCAGGGAGAACTGCTGGCGATCCGGGAAACACTGGATCATTGTGCTGAGCAGAAAGAGAGCATCGACGTCTACACCCTTGGTCAAATCAAAGTTCAATTGCTGGATCTGATCACGATTACCGAACTCTTGATTGTAACCAATCAGGCCGCGATTCCACCCCAGTCCTTGGACGGGCAATCGTCCGACCACCGCAGTAACTAGGCGGGCAGGGTTGGAGACGGGCCCTGCCGGAGGTTGGTGCGTTTGAGCACCGCTCGAAGGCCGGAGATTGCGTGGTAATCAGTGTGTTAGAATGGTCCTATTTCAGTTTAACCATAAATGGCGGGAAACATACCCAACCCAAGAAACGTTGAGCTAACGATTCTACTTATACGTTCCTGATCTTTTCTTTTACGAAGTCAGAATAACCGGGCAGCGATCGCGTTTTGCGCGTCAAGCCCACGCAGCCGGGATGGCACCAAATCCAGCAGGCATGATATACCCGGTTTTTGAAAGCGGGAAATTTTGTACGCCAAAGGCGCTTTCCGGAGTGCAAGTGGCCCATCTATTGCCAGTAGACTTTCTGAACCGGGTAGCTGGCTAGAACGGTCCATCAACCCGGTTTTAACAATTGGCGGTTTCGGATGAATACATGACGCCATAAGTCCGATAAACCGGACCTCCATCTCGCTATCCGGCAACGTCGGAACCATTGAAAAGATAAATTCGGCGTGGAGGAATGCTTTTTAACCTCAAGGAGCATTATGTTGATTGCTTACGAGGAAAGAAAACCTAGCACCAGAGGAGCGACCTTTCAAGTACAGGTCGCTCCTCTGGTGCTGACAAGGGGCTTGACTGCTACTTTCAGTGACAGACGAGCGCCACAGGAGCCTGATTCGCCGGGGAGGGAAACTAAAACCGCGGCTTCTCTTAACGGTCCGCCGGGACTTCTTTTAAGTCACTCAGGGCGGGGCCATTGATCACCGCCCCTTTGCCCGTAAAACGCGACCCGTGGCAGGGGCAGTCGAACGATTTTTCGTCTGCGTTCCACTGCACCACGCAGCCCAGATGCGGGCAAATGGCCGAATGCGCGTGTAAGGTGCCTTCTTCATCCCGGTAAGCCGCTATTTTCCCGATCCCCAATCCCAGAATGGCGCCTTCGCCCCGGGGCAGATCGTTGGCGTCGGGTAACTCGCTTTTGGAAAAATAATCGCTTAGCTGCTTGGCAAAATTTCCGGCTTCTTTCAGGTAATCCCCCGTCGTTTTCAAACTGATGCGGGCCGGATCATACAGACGTGCCCACAGGTTTTCCCGGCCGTTAATCAGGTCCGTAATCAGCAAACCGGCGATGGTGCCGTGGGTGAGGCCGTTGCCCGAATCGCCGGTGACGATGTACGTATGCGTATCGCCCGGATTTCGGCCAATGTAGGCCATCGCATCCAGGGGTTCCAGCACCTGCCCGGACCAGCGATACGCCACCTCGCCCGCCAGCGGAAAATGCTGGCGTACCCAGTCGATCAGTTGCTGATAGCGGTCTTCTTCCAGAATGCCTTCTTCATCCGCCTGACCGGTTTTGTGATCGTGCCCACCGCAAATCACCAGATCAAACTGCTCATCCACCGGCTGCAACCGGACATACGTATACGGCTCGCTGATCCATTTGGATTCCAGATCGCCCGTGTCCCACCACAACGCGGGCTGAACCGCCCCTTTCGGTATTTTCACGCCCACTACATAACTCCGATACGGCCATTGTTTGGTGTGCATGGTCACCCGGTCGTTGATGGGCGAATTGGTCGCCACCACCAGATCCGTAGCCGTCACCGTCTGCGCATTGGCCTGAACCGTGTTCCCGCTGATATTCGTCACCCGCGTTTCGGTGTAAATCTCCCCGCCTAGCCGGACGAACGCTTCGGCCAGCCCCTTCAGGTATTTCAGGGGGTGAAACTGCGCCTGTTCGGGAAAACGGACACAAGCCCCTTCGTCTTTTGCCAAACCGGGTACCCCCGCCAGCAGTTCCGTTTTCAAGCCGGCTTTTTGCGACGCTTCCAGCTCCTGGGTCAGGGTTTCGGGGGTGTCGGTCGGGTGCAGAAACAGGTAGCCGTCCAGCCGTTGAAAATCACAGTCGATCTGCTCCCGTTGCGCCGTCTGCTCAATAAACCGGATCGCTTCCGTATGACTTTCGGCCGCCATCCGGGCACCCTCGGCGCCGTGGTAGCGTTCGATTTCGGTATAACGGTCGTCGAGCGCGTTGGAAAGATGCGCCGTCGTGCGCCCGGTTTCGCCACTGCCCACGTTGCCATCTTCCAGCACGACCACTTTTTTGCCGGAACGGATCAGATTATAAGCCACCGACAAACCGGAAATACCGGCTCCGATCACCACCACATCGGTTTTTAAGGCCTGCTGCAAAGGTTGATAACGGATCGGCGCAACCGAATCGACCCAAAAGCTTACATGGTTGCCGGAAGTAAAAGCACCGTCCTGGGATTGCGTATTCTGAGCGGTTTCCATAAAAGCGGTTTTTGGTTGAAACGAAGGAAACAAAGTGGGTCAGGCAATGGGCCGGCCGCCCGTTGCGCCGTAAATCATGCCCGTGATGTAACTGCCTTCCTGCGACGCCAGCAGGACGTAAATAGGGGCCAGCTCGATGGGTTGGGCCGCCCGCCCAAAGAGCGAATCCTCCCCAAAGCTTTTGGTTTTGTCTTCGGGCATTGTCGCCGGAATCAGGGGGGTCCAGACCGGCCCTGGTGCCACGGCATTGACCCGGATGCCTTTTTCGATGGCTTCTTTGGCGAGCGATTTGGTGATATTGGCGATGGCGGCTTTCGTGGCGGCATACGCCAGCAAACTTGGTTCGGGCTGATAGGCCTGAATGGACGAGGTATTGATGATCGAACTACCCGGTTTCAGGTGCGGCCAGGCGGCCTTGCACAAATAAAACAGGGCGTGAATGTTGGTCCGGATCGTCTGATCGAATTCCGCCGAACTGATGTCCAGAAACGAGCTGTGCCCCATCTGAAAAGCCGCGTTGTTGACCAGAATATCCAGCTGCCCGAATTCGTCGATAGCCTTTTGAACTACGTCCTGGCAATGGCTTTCCTCCTGAATATCACCCCGAACGGCAAAGCCTTTCCGGCCCGCTTCTTCCACCAGCCGCACGGTTTCCTGCGCATCCTGGTCTTCATTCAGGTAAGAGATCAGCACATCGGCACCTTCGCGGGCAAACGCCAGCGCCACGGCCCGCCCGATTCCGCTGTCGCCCCCGGTGATGAGCGCTTTGCGGCCGGTTAATTTACCGCTGCCCTGGTACGATGTTTCGCCGTGATCCGCTTTGGGATTCATCCGGGCATCGGTGCCGGGATGGTCCTGAGCGGGCTGTTCATACGGCGGTTTGGGATATTGGTGACGGGGATCCTGAAGAGTTTGCATACACGTTGAAAAAGTAAATAGGATGAGTTTCACCCCAACCCCCTTAAAAGAGCCCCAAAACAGGTGAAAGAAAGCTCCTTCGGGGGGTTAGGAATGAAAGAATAAAACCGCAGCCGTTTTCTGGCAGGGAGCTTACGCCCTGCCGGGTTTGAGAACGACCTTGGTGCAATCGTCTTCTTTATGCTTGAAAATATCGTAGGCCCGCGAGGCTTCCGACAGCGGCAGCGAATGCGAGATGATATCATCGAGCACCACTTTTCCCTGCACCACCAGATCCAGCAACTGGTCGATCCGTTCGTGGACGAAAGACTGCCCGAACCGCATCGTAATGCCTTTGTCGAAAATGCGGTGAATCGGGAAATTGTCGTACGGACTGCCATAAACGCCCACCACCGGCACAATACCGCCCCGGCGCACGGCCTGAAAACAGAGTTCCATCACCTTGGGCGTGCCTTTTTCAAAATTGACGACGGCCTTGGCTTTTTCCAGAAAACTCCGTTCGGCTTCCATCCCGACCGCATCGACGCACACATCGGCGCCCCGGCCGCCGGTCATTTCCCGAATGGCTTCGATCACATCGACTTCGTTGGGGTTGATGGTTTCCACCTTGTTGACGCGTTTGGCGCGTTCCAGCCGGTAGTTTACCGGGTCGATGGCTATGACGCGACCGGCGCCCTGCAACCAGGCGGCTTTCTGGGCCATCAAACCCACCGGGCCGGACCCGAAAATGGCTACGGTTTCGCCCCCTTTCAACTCGCCCCACTCAATGGCGCTCCAGCCCGTCGGAAAAATATCCGTCAGGAACAGCACCTGCTCATCGGTCAATTCTTCCGGAACGTGGCGCAGGCCGTAGTCGGCATAGGGCACCCGCACGTATTCGGCCTGCCCGCCGTTGAACCCGCCGTACAGATCGGTGTAGCCGAAGAGCCCACCGCCTTTTTCGGTCAGCATGCCACCGTCGGGACCGTAATGCTCCGGATTGGAATTTTCGCAGTGCATCTGAAAACCGTGTTGACAGAAATAACACTGCCCGCAGGCCACCGTGAAGGGCACAATCACGCGGTCGCCCTTTTTAAGGGTGGTCACCTCCGAACCGACCTCTTCCACGATGCCCATAAACTCGTGGCCGAGCACCTCGTTGTTCAGTTGCGGAATAAAACCGTCGTAAATATGAAGGTCCGAACCGCAGATGGCGGTGGACGTGACGCGGATGATGGCGTCGCGCTTCTGCTCAATTTTGGGATCGTCGATGGTTTCGACCCGAATGTCACCGATTTTGTGAAAAACTGCTGCCTTCATGGATGGAGTCGATCATGTTTAGCAATACCTCAATCGTTATTAACCCGAATAAAGAAAAGGAGTTGGAAACCGGCCGGCCTGGTGAGGGAACGGCCAGCACTCAGCGGCCTTTCTGAACGCACCAGCCGGCGGTTTTTATTTGAATGCTTCTTTCAGTTGATCTGCCGCAAAATTCTGCGCCTGCTCCGCTTTGGAAACCAGGGCGTTGGTACCGAAAAATTCGTGCGTAACGCCTTCATAATACTGGTAAGTGACTTTCACCTTGGCATTCGTGAACGCATCCCGCAGTTGTTGTCCTTCGGTCAGCAGCGGATCGATCTGGGCGGCAATGATCGTAGCCGGTGGCAAACCGCTCAGATTGGCCTTGTCCACGAGCGAAATCAACGGACTGTTGCCATCTTCCATGGTTTTAAAATACTTATCCACAAACCATTCGACCAGCGGTTTATCCAGCGGTTTGGCGTTCTGGTATTTGATGTACGATTCGGTCGTCAGGTCGTTATTCGCCACCGGATACACCAGCAACTGGTGCAAGGGGAGGGCAATGCCGCTGTCGCGCGCCATCATGCAAACGCCCACGGACATGTTTCCGCCTGCACTTTCGCCCGCAACCGCTATTTTGGCCGGGTTGCCACCCAGCGAAGCCGCGTTCGCTTTCACCCACTTATACGCCTGGTAACAATCGAGGTGCGCCGTGGCAAACTTGTTTTCGGGCGCTTTGTGGTAATCGACGGCCACCACAATGGCGCCCACTTTTTCGGCCAGCCCCTTCGCCGACGCTTCATACACCTCCGGACTGGCAATCACCCAGCCGCCCCCGTGGTAATACAGGATCACCGGCAACGGCCCCGACGCATTAGCGGGCTTGTGAACCACCGCCCGAATCGTGAGCGAACCCGGAATGAAAATCTCGCTGGATGTGACGTTGGGCATGGGCGGCTGCATCCCTTTTTTCTTCAGCACCGACAAAACCGCATCTTTCACCGACGGTTTTTTGCGGGCTTCCTCCGGCGTAAGTTTCCAGAGGGGCTCTGGATTCAGCAGGAGTAATTCGTCGATGACTTCCTTCATCTGCGGGTCAAGTTCCGCCATCCAGTCGACGGGCGCCAGCGAAGGAGGGGGCTGGTGATCCTGCAAACAGGAAGCCAGTGAGGTCAGCAGGAAAACCAGCAATCCGTAGACACTGGCTTTCGTTCTTTTCGGCATGGACAGAAAATTCGTTGTCAAATAGCGTGTGTTCAACTTTTTCATAAAACGTCGTTTGTGATATTAGTTAATCACTTTACGCGCGCGGGGTCGGTTCTGGATTTGATTCGGGTGAATAGTGAGGATCTGGCCCTAATTGAGCCTCAAATGAAACTTTTTGAGGGAAACGTGGTTAAGCCAAGTCGGCCGGATTCTGTACCGAAGCGTTAGTGCCGAAAGCGGCTAGGGCCAGGTCAGGCGCTTTGAATCCGTACGGTTTTAGAAGTCTTGCGGGTTTCCGGGCAGCGTAACTTGCACCGGGTTATTGCGGCTGATCCAGCCCGGCGCTAAGGATCGGTAAAAAACCGGGAACCGTCGTAATCGGCCGGATTATATTTGAAGTAGCTTTTAAGGTCGATCAGAAAACCGTCGAACCAGTTGAGTATAAAAGCCAGCAGAGAAGAAATTTACAGAAAAATGGTGAATGTAAAATGCTGAATGGCGAATGTAAAAGTTCTGGAGAGAAACCCTTTTACATTCGCCATTCAGCATTTTACATTCACCGTTCCCTTTTTACTTTTTCCGCCGAACGTAGACGTTGTTGCTGATCGACTCCAGCCGCACTTCCGGTCCACCGCCGTTGACGGTTCCTTCGAGCAAATAACCGACGATCGGGTTTGATTGCTTTTTGGTTTTGAGGTCGATGTTCAGATCGGAATACACTTCGCCCGTGATGGTTTTCAGGGCCAGATTCGCGCCTTTCGCTCCGGGCCAGTTCAGGTCCACAAAACCGCTGATGGTTTTGGCAAAAACCGCTTCGGTGGCGCCTTCAATGTCGATGTTTCCGTTGATGGTTTCCAGCCGCAGTTTCGCCTGGCGGGGGAGCATGACCTGATACTGGATGGTGCTGCAAACGTAATAGGTCTGCCCGTTCATTTCCGTGCGCCAGGTCGATGGCTTCTGCTTCTGGTCGGGACAATCCTCGGCCTTGCCCTGTTTGAGTATTTCGCGGTCGAAGTCGGTTTTAAGAGTGATTTCACCCGCCGTCGAACCGGATTCCACCAGCAGGGCGTCGTTCAGCTTTCCGCTGTTGATCGTAACCGCAATCCGGACCGACACTTCGGCTTTGTCCCAGTACCGGACCCGGATGCTGTCGGCAAATTTCAGGTTCAGGTTGACCAGTTGCGCGGGCGTGAACGCGATTTTTTTCTCGATAATTTTCTGAGCGAAGGTCGGGCTGGCGAGCAAACCGGTCAGGAGGAGGAATAGAAGTTTTTTCACGGTCGTATTATTTTTGCTTCCGGATGTAGATGTTGCTGCCGATCGTATTGAGCTGAATTTCAACGCCCCCGCCATTGGTCGAGCCTTCTATGTTGCGGGCTCCGCCCACTTTTGACAAACCGTCTCGGGCGCTTTTCAGACCCAGATCAAAATCCGTGTACATTTCGCCGTCGATCGACCGCAGCTTCATGTTGGTTTTGGCGTTGGCGGGCAGGGTAACATCCACGTCTCCCGAAATGGTGGTGATGGAAGTCGGTTTTTCCTGACTCAGGTTCGCAAACACGACGTTCACCTCCCCGTGGGTGGTGTTGGCAACCACCGGACCGCTTACATTTTTAAGCGTAATGGGCGAGTTGGTCGTTTTGATCTCCAGGTCGCCGTCTACGTTGCTGATCGTCACCGAACCGTTCCGCCAGTTGACCTGCCGGATCAGAATAGAGGCTTTGCGGGGCACCCGAAGGGTGTAATCAATTTCTTTGCGGGTGGCTTTTTCGATTTTCAGGCCCGCATTGTCCGGCGTAACCGCCAGCCCGATGCCCGAATTATCGACCGCCGAATAGTACAGCGGCTTGAGGCCCTTGGCGCGTTCCGGGGGCGCATCCAGCCCCGTCGATGCCCGGATGCTCACTTCGTCGCCGTCGTAGCCTTCGATTTTAAAATTACCGGCGTCCATTTCGAGGGTCAGTTTCCGGTCTTTGGCATTGCCGAGTTTGGCTTTGTATTCCTGCGCCTGGGTTTCCAGCATACAGCATAAAGCCGTGGCAATCAGCAGTGTGATCTTTCTCATTCTCATTGGTTTGGTCTAAAAGTGAAATCGGAGAAATCAGGAAGCCGAAGGGTTTTTGGGCTGGGTCAGCCGGCTCAGCCCTTCTTCGGCTTTCAGGCGGACCACCTCCAACACCTGCCGGTTTTGGGCCAGGCGCTGTATTTCGGTCACCGCCCGTTTTTCCTGAATGGAAACCAGCGCTTCGATCAGCATAATCTGGACGTACGGATCCGTCTGAATTTTAAGCGACTGGATCAGCGATTCGCGGACGCCGGGTTCGTTCGGCAGTCGCATCAGCGCCTGACAAGCCGCCAGCCGGACGTTGATGTTATCGTCGAAATTCAGGGTGTTGACGAGCAGTTGCGTAATGTCCTGACTGGTTTCCGGAAGTTCCGACGATTGATTCACGGCCTGAATCCGTTCGCTGGCCGAGGTTTGCGCCATCTGGTTGAAATCCAGCGCCTTTTTAATCGCCACCGCCGACGTGTTATCCGGCCCGGTCGGGTCAACAGTCCGGTTGCTGTAGTACAAGCCGCCCACAAAACCGCCCGCCAGCAGGGCCACACTGGCCGCCAGCCGCAAACTCCAGGTGCTCAGGCTCCGAAACCGGCCCGGTTCGAGTTGGTCGTTCAGCCGCTTGTGAAACCCCAGCGACGGTTGCTCTTTCCGGTTTTCGGCAAAGTAGCGGAACGGCCCGGCCTGGTTCTGTAAGGGGGCGGGCACCGCGTCGCCGTTGAAAAAATCCCGCAACTGCTTTTCCTCTTCCAGCGTCGTTTCGCCGGCGTAATATTTCTCCAGCAGCTTTTCAATATCCTGCTTCATAATCGTTCATCTTTAGGTAACTGTCCCGCACACGTTGCCGGGCTCTCGACAGAATCACCCGAATGTTGTTGATGGTCAGTCCGGTTACTTCTTCAATTTCTTCAAACGAATACTCCTCCACATCCCGCAGGTGCAGGATGAGTTTCTGCGATTCCGGCAGTTCGGCGATGATGCGCTGGATCAGGGCTGCGCTGTCTGATAATTCGGTCTGCTCATACGGCGAAATCCCGTGGGCCTGCGCGGACGTCAATTCCGCATCACCGTCGGTAGTCCGGTTGGCCAGGGATTTCAGCTTGTCGAGGCACAGATTTCGCGTCATCTGCACGGCCAGTGCTTCCACGCTGTTGTACGCATCCAGCTGTTGCCGTTTGGTCCAAAGCCGCATCAAAACCTCCTGCAACGTATCCTCGGCCTCTTCGCGGTTGCGCAGAAACAGTTTGGCCAGCCGAAAAAGCCGGCCCTGGACGGGGAGTACCTTTTGTTTGAAGGCTTGTAAATCCATTTCAATACCAAAGACGATTGCAACCGTCCTTCATTACAACAGGCGGTAAAAATTCTGAAATTTCTTTTCTCCCGGAAGCAAAAATGGGCAGGAGACCGAAACCGTTGTCTGGTTTATGGGTTGAAATTCATGTAACTACGCGAATCCTGCGTACCCTAATACGTAGAACTACTTGGTACTGAAACGTGAATAAGGGTTACTACTACGAAAAATTAAGGGAATTCTACCCGATTTTTGCCCAAATAAGACCAACTGACCATTCACCACTTGTAAGACGTTGATAAACTCCCTTATTTTGGCCCAAGTTTCACATCTAACTCATTCATACTAATGAAAAAAATTCTCTCCTCACTACTTGTGATGGCCCTACTGCTGGTCGGAACGCAGTCTTTTGCACAATATCAAAAAGGTGATAAATTATTGAACGCCGGTATTGGTCTGGGCGCTTACTACGGGGGCGGTGTTCCCATCGGTGCTTCGTTCGAAGTGGGTATAACCGACGAAATCAGCGTGGGTGCTCAGGCGGACTTTTATACCTGGAGTTACAATTATGGTTTCGGAGGTTCCGGGTATAGATATCGCTACACGTTCATTCCAGTGGCCGTACGCGGTTCGTACCACGTAAACGAATTGCTGAACCTGAACAACGAAAAACTGGATTTGTACGGTGGTTTGGCGCTGGGGTACTACATCTCAAGCTACAGCGATAATTCCGGTTTTTCCGGTTTTTACGATAACGCTTACGGAAACCGGGTCCTGTTTGGCCTGCACCTTGGCGGTCGCTACTATTTCAAACCCAATCTGGGCGCTTTTGCCGAGGTTGGTTACGGTGTAGCACCTTTGAAAATAGGGATCTCTTTCAAGTTTTAACAGCGAACAACAAACAGAAAACCCGCCGGGAGCAAGCTTCCGGCGGGTTTTCTGTTTAGTACCCAGAAAGGTCTGTGGCTTTTGGTCTAATAACCTTTCAAACTCTTCACGCCCATGTTCCACAGCGTGAAGGCGTGAATATCCGCCATCGTCTCGATGATTTTCCGGGTGTTGCTGGCTCCGTGACCGGAGTTGGTTTCGATCCGGATCAGCACCGGGTTCTGGCCTTTATAGCGCTCCTGCAACGTGGCCGCGTATTTAAACGAATGCGCCGGAACCACCCGGTCGTCGTGGTCGGCGGTGGTGATCATCGTGGCCGGATAACTGATGCCGGTTTTGATGTTATGAATCGGTGAGTACGCGTAGATGGCCTTGAACTCGTCGGCATTGTCGCTGCTGCCGTAGTCCGACACCCAGCCCCAGCCCACGGTGAATTTATGAAACCGCAGCATGTCCATGACACCCACCTGCGGAATGGCCACCCGAAACAAATCCGGCCGCTGGTTGATGACGGCCCCGACCAGCAAACCGCCGTTCGAACCGCCCCGGAGCGCCAGCTTTTGCGGGGTGGTGTATTTTTGCGCAATCAGGAATTCGGCCGCGGCAATGCAATCGTCGAACACGTTCTGTTTTTTGAGTTTCATGCCCTGCTCGTGCCAGGTTTCGCCGTATTCGCTGCCCCCGCGCAGGTTCACCATCGCATAAACACCGCCCTGTTCCAGAAACGGAATCAGCAACGCACTGAAACCCGGGGTCAGGCTGACATTAAAACCGCCGTAGCCGTACAGCATCGTCGGGTTGCTGCCGTCCAGCTTCAGGCCCTTGCGGTAAGTCAGGAACATTGGCACCCGCGTGCCGTCTTTGCTGGTGAAAAAGACTTGTTTGGTCTCGTAGTCGGCCGGTTTGAAATCGACTTCGGGTGCCCGAAACAGGGTAGTTTTCTGCGTAGCGATGTCGTAGCGGTAAATCGTGGACGGAAACGTGAACGACGTAAACGTGTAAAAAACGAATTTGTCGTCGCGTTCCCCGCCAAAACCGCTCACGGTGCCCAAACCCGGTAATTGCACCTCATTCTCCCGCTTGCCGGTCAGGTCAAACACGGAAATGCGGGAGGTCACATCTTTGAGGTAATTGGCAAACAGTTTTCCCCCGGCCGTGTGAACGCCGTCGAGTTTCTCCGGTTTTTCGGGAATCAGGTCGCTGATGGCCCCGGTTTTTGGCGTGGACTTCGAGACTTTGTAATTCGGTGCGCCGTTGTTGTGGTACACCAGCAGGTCGTCGCCCACGTTGTCGATCACGGAATAATTGTATTTGAAGCCTTCGAAAAGCCGCTTAAATTCCTTGCTGCCGTCTTTCTGGTCCTTATACCAGATTTCGGAGCCGTCGGTTCCTTCCGAGATGTTCAGAATTAAAAACCGCTCATCCTCGGTCGTCTGCGCGAAGAAATACCGCAGCGGATGCGCTTTGTCTTCATACACCAGTTCGTCCTGCGCCTGCGGGGTGCCTTTCCGGTGGAAATACACTTTCATGAACTCGTTTTTCGACGACAGCTCCTGTCCGGCGACCGGCTGGTCGTAGCGGCTGTAGTAAAAACCGTCACCCTGCCAGGCTGCGCCCGTAAATTTCACCCATTCGAGTTTATCGGGCAGCGTCCGGAGCGTTTGCAGATCCATCACAAAAATTTCCTGCCAGTCGGACCCGGCTTTCGAGAGGGCGTACGCTGCGTAACGTCCGTCTTTCGACAAATTGAAGCTGGTCAACTGCGTGGTGCCGTCGGCCGAAAGTTTGTTGGGGTCGATCACCACTTCGGGCGTGCCCGCCAGCCCCTTCTGCCGGTAGAGCACCTCCTGGTTCTGCAAACCGTCGTTTTTGTAAAAATAGAACCAGTCGTTTTTGCGACTTGGTGCCGAATAGCGCGGATAATTGATGATCTGATCGAGCCGGGTTTCGAGTTGTTTTCGGTACGGAATCTGCTTCAGGTAACCAAACGTTACGGCATTCTGGGCTTTGACCCACTCACCGGTTTCGGCGGAGCGATCATCTTCGAGCCAGCGGTACGGATCGGCCACTTTGGTGCCGTGGTACTCATCCACCTGATCGGTTTTGCGGGTTTTCGGATAGGAAAGCGGGCCGGAAACCGCATTGGATTGGGCCAGCGCCCCGGAAATTTCAAGCATAAGCAACAGTGCAGTCAGAAACGATTTTGGCATCATCCGATAAAATTAGGTTAAGAAGAAAACAACTCAATAAGTTCAGCTCGCCGGAAAATACCGGCTTTTCTGCGGGAATCGGCCGGATTCACTAGGTAATAACCGGCAATAGGAATTAAGTAATAAAATAATTAAGGATTTATTACTAAAAAAGCGCGATTTGCGATAGTATTGTATCCTGGAAAACAACCGCATTTTGTCTTATAAAGCAAACATTTCGGTTAGTAATCAGTCGCTTGCCTTTTTGTTGGAACCCTAAATTACTGTAAACCACATCGTATGCAAAAAAATCTATTTTTCAACGTTGGCATTTTGTTGATGATTCTGTTCGGCGCGTCCAGTCTGCGGGCGCAGGTGGTGATTTCGTGGCCGCAGAACGGGATGGTTTTTCAGCGCGGGCAAGACAACAAGTCCAGTGTCAAAATCATTGTTACGTCAACAAACGGACAGGCCATTTCGTCCCTGCAACTGTTGTTTTATAAATATTCGCTGGCCGGGGGCACGCAGGGACCGCTGAACCCCGTCAGCGGCAGCTCCCAAAGCTGGACCAGCGTCGCCATTTCCGGCGCGGGCACCTGTCAGGTAACCGCCCAGCTCGACATGGCGGGCGGAATGTACAAAGTGCGGGCCAAAGACAATAGCGGGCGCGAAACCGCCGATGTCGATGTGGGCGTGGGCGAAGTATTTGCCATTGCCGGTCAGTCCAACGGCTCGGGCTACGCCAACGACGGCAATCCGGCCTACGAAACGGGCAACGCGACCTTCGTGCGGTTTTCCAACGAAAAAGACCAGAGCAACAATTTTCAGGGGTTTGAGCAGAACGACCCGGGCAAATGCCCCGGCTGTCCACCGTCCACCATCCATTTCCAGTGGTATTGGGGCGGTTTGGGCAACAAGCTGGTTCAGGCGCTCAACGTTCCGGTCTCATTTTACCAGACCGCCATGGCCGCCACCAGCGTGGTGGAATGGCGGAACAGCAGCCAGGGCCGGAACACGCCCTTCAGCAACGGGCAACCCCGGTATGTCAACGGGTTTCCGTACCGAAACCTGAAGAATCTGCTCAGCGGAAAGGCCCGGCAGACGGGCCTGCGGGCCATTTTGTGGCACCAGGGCGAGAGCGACCGGCGCGACGACCCCAGCAAATCGAATACGGCGCCGGAAAATTCGGGCGGTATTTTTCCGCGGGCAACCCGGTATTACGACCTGCGGACTAACGCCATCAACACCTCGGAAACCAATGAGGATGTGCTGAACGAACTGATCGGGCAAAGCCGGTCGGATCTGGGGGCGGAGGTTCCCTGGGTGATTGCCCAGGTCAGTCACCAGCGCGGCTTTACTGACCCGGTCGTGGTGGCTGGCCAGGTTAAAGTAATTGGCTACAACACGCACCAGACGGACAATCCGGCGGCTCCGCCCAAAGCGTTTGGCGATCCGTTTACGTCGCCCTACGGCCGGAGCAACATCTTTACCGGACCCAATACCGACCAGTTCGGCAGCGCATTCCGGCTGGCGGACCCCGATAAAACCCACTTCAACACCCAGGGCCAGAGCCTCGTAGCGACCGAATGGAACAAAGCCCTGACGGCAGCGTACAATGGGCAAACTTTCTTCGCCAGTTCGCAGCCGATGCTGAACAAAGGCGAAACCAGCGGGGTAAGCCCGGTTTCGTGTACGCCGGCGGCAAGCTGCAATTTTGCGGTCAGCACCCCGGCCCTCAGTGCCAGTTGCAATGCGGGGGTCACGCTGACGGCGGGTTGTTCGGGCAGCGATTGCGGAGGGGTGAGCTATGCCTGGAGCGGGAATGGCGTCAGCCAGAGCGGCTCATCGGTCGGAATAACCGCCCCCGGCACGGCCGGTACGTATAGCTATACCGTAACGGCTACCAAAACCGGGTGCAGCAGCCAGACGTCCGTGCTGGCGCTGACGGTTTCCTGTACCACCAATCCGCCGGTGGTGACGGGCAATTTCGACGGCTATCTCTACGGCGCTGACTGCGAGACGTTTCGGGGCTGGGCCTGGGATGCCAACAGAAAGAATACGCCCATTTCGGTGGATATTCTGGATGGAAACACGGTTATTGCCACGCTGACCGCCGATGAGTTTCGGCAGGATTTGCAGAACGCGGGCAAGGGCGACGGTCGGCATGCGTTCCGGTACACGATTGACAACCGCCTGAAAAACGGCCAGAAACACACGCTGTCGGCGCGGGTTACGGGCAGCACGTTCGTTCTGAAAAGCGGACCGAAAGTCATTGAGTGTCAGGGTACGGGTACTCCACCACCGGCCAACAACCCCCCGCAGGCCCCGGCCGTAACGCTGGTGGCTGCCCAGCAGGGCGTGTCGTACTCCACCACCCTGCCGGTTTTCACCGATCCGGACAATGAGGCACTGACCTACAGCTTGTCGCCTTTGCCGGGCGGTTTGAGTTTCAACGCCGGAAATCGGGTGCTGAGCGGTTCGCCCACCGTCAACGGCACGTTCCCGATGACCTATAAAGCGACTGACCCGCGCGGAGGCAGCGGCACCGTTACGGTGAACCTGACCATTCAGGCGCCAACAACCCAGCCGCCATCGTCGACCACGGTGACCGGCAACTTTGAAGGCTACCTGGATAAGGTGGAGTGCGGCACCATGCGGGGTTGGGTGTGGGATCGGAACAAACCGAACACGCCGATGACCATTGAGTTTTACGCGAACGGAACGCCCATCGGAACGACGGAAGCCAACATTTTCCGGCAGGATTTGCTCGATGCCAAGAAAGGAAACGGCGCCCACGCTTACAGCTTCAATACCCCGGCGCAGTTGAAAAATAACACCACCTACCAGATCAGCGCCAAAATCCAGAACAGCACCTACGTACTGAAAGGAGCGCCCAAATCGCTGACCTGCCCGGGTTCGGCGGCTCGCGTATCGGCGGGCGTCGGCGAAAACCAACTGATGGTGACGTTGCTGGGTAACCCGGTGGACGAAACCGTTGCGGTGGAAATCCGGGGTGCCGAGGGGCAATCGCTGCGGCTGCAACTCACCGACCTCAACGGCCGGGTGGTTGCGGAGCGGGACCTGTCCCGGGCCGGAGCCGTTGAGCACCAGCAGGTGGCGGTCGGCCGGCAACCGGCGGGTTTGTTGTTGCTGCGGGTCAGCAGCGGGTCGCAGGCCGTGATGCTGAAAGTAATCAAACGGTAGACCGGGTAGGACAAACGAGGATAGCGGTGAAACCGGAGAAAAGGTCAACTCTCCGGTTTCACCGCTATCCTCGTTTGTCCATTGGCACTCCTGGCTTCCGTTGAAACCAAAAACCGTATTGGTGACCCGAAAAACCATATCACCAGACGTTTCGTTGGCGGAAGAATGAATTTTGGAATGGCAATTGCGGGTCTGATAAATAGCCGCTAAAATAAGTTGTCGTAACAACCTGATTTGCAGGTTACCATTCTATCCACTAATTTACCATGATGTTTCCGGTTCGGTGACAAATGAAACTAACCCGTATCTTGTTCCTGCTCATCTGGTTGGTTACCTTCGGGTTGCCAGACGCGTCGGGAGCCGACAAAGACCCGTTGAGCCAGTCCCTCCGGATTGACCACATCGGGGTCGATGACGGCTTGACGCAGGGCTCGGTGTATCATATCCTCAACGACAGCCGGGGGTTTCTCTGGCTCGGTACGCAGGATGGTCTGAACCGGTACGACGGTGCCCATTTTCGGCATTACCGCCCGAACGTGCGCGACTCCAGCGCGATTGTCGGCATCAATGTGTCCGGCATTGTGGAGGACAAAAACGGCAACCTCTGGGTCGGCACCGAATACGGCCTGAACTACTACGACCGGGCCACCGACCGCTTCACCTGTCTGTATTCGTACTCGAAAAACAAAAAACCGCTCAAGAGCAAAACCATTCCGTTTTACGCCAACGGGCAGGAGGTCCTGTATTACAGCGAAGCCGAAGGCATGGTTTCGCTCACGATCAAGACCCGCCAGAAACTGGTGCTGGACCCCACCATCCGCCCCACCCACGAATACGATCAGCTGAATTCGACGGTTCGGACGCCCCTGGGTGATGTCTGGCTGCATGCCCCAACCGGTTTGATTCGGTACAACCTCTACGAACGCAAAGCCCATTATTATTTCAGCAACCATCCGGCCAACGAAGCCGGGCCGTCGATGGGCGTTTTTTCGTTTCACTGCGACACGGCGGGCGTGGTCTGGCTCGGCACCGCATCCGGCCTGATCCGGTTTGAGCCACAAACCGGTCGTTATCAGAAATTTATGCCCACGGAGGGCCGTACGCTCACCTCCATTTACACGATTGCCGAAGATCAGGACGGGCGGTTGTGGCTAGGGACGCAGCGCGCAGGCATCTGGCTGTTTGATAAATCCGCCGGGCGGTTTAGTCAGGTGGGCGGTTTTACGAACAGCTCCCGGCAATTGTCGGACTACGAAATCTGCAAGATACACATCGACCGACAGGGCATCATCTGGGCCAATACCGACCCCGACGGCCTGGCGCGAATTGTGCCCGGCACCACGTTTTTCGGGGGAATGGCCGTTTCGCAGAATGAACCGCACCAGGCCAAAGACCCCACCACACTCAGCCATTTTGTGGTGCGCGGGTTTCTGGAAACGTCGCCGACGGAAATGTGGATTGCCACCGAACGGAGTCTCGATGTGCTCGACCGGGCGCAAAACCGCATTATCCGGCGGTATCTGACCCAGGCCATTCGCAGCGATCTGCCCTCGCGGACCCTCATCAAATGCCTTTATAAAGACCCCCAGGAGCGCATCTGGGTCGGGACGAACGGGGGCGTTTTTACCTTCGATAAAGCAACCTCTAGCTTCCGTAAAATCGCGTTGCCGGGCTCGGCCAACAGCAAGGTGGTCGAAAATTTTGTGCGCCGTTTGCTGGCGATTGATAACAATACGATGCTGGCGGCTACGGAAGATGGCCTGTTTCTGCTCGATGTGCGTCAGAAGAAATTTACGATCCTGCCAACGCTCTCGCACCAGAATATTTTCAGTCTCGCGAAGGACCGCGCCGGGCGTTACTGGGTGGGCACGTATTCGGGCGGTTTTTACTGCTACGAACGGCCACCAATCGGGAAGCGCGCCCAACCGCAGCGCATTGTTCACGGGCTGGATGGCTACACGGTTTTGCACTTTTACGAAGACCCGGTGCAGCCGATTGTCTGGATGGCAACGGACAAAGGACTGGCCGCCCTAAGCACCCGCACGGGCCGCATCAGCATTTTTGATCACCAGCAGGGCCTGGCCAATCCGTTCGTATACGGTATTTTGCCCGATCACCAGAACCGGTTGTGGGTGAGCACCAACCGGGGCATTGCGTTTTTTAATCCGGCTTCGAAAACGTTTAAAAACTTTGACCTGACCGACGGGTTGCAGGGCTACGAATTCAACGGGAACGCCTATTTCCGAACCCGGGATGGCGAACTGTTTTTCGGGGGCGTCAACGGGTTCAACCGGTTTTATCCCGAACAGTTCCGGACGAGTTCCTACATGCCGGCGGTGCACATCCATAAACTGAGCGTCAACGAAGAACCGTACGAGTCGGAGGGATACATCGGGGAAATGTCGCGGATCGAACTGCCTTATGATCAGAATACGGTGGCGCTCGAGTTTACGGCGCTCGATTATTACAGCAACGGCCGAAACGCGTATCAGTATCAGTTGGTGGGCTACGATGACCGCTGGGTAAAATCCGGGGGTGATACCTACGTCCGGTACGCCAACCTGCCGCCGGGAACATACATTTTTCGGGTAAAAGCCGCCAACAAAGACGGGCAGTGGAGCCCCAAGATCAAGCGGTTGACGGTGGTGATCCAGCCGCCGTTCTGGCAGCGGGCCTGGTTTCTGGTGCTGCTCGGCCTGTTGATTGGCGCCATCGGTTTTTACTGGCTGCGCCGGCGCGAAAACCGGATTCACCGGCAACACCAGCGCAACACCCGGCTGGCGGTCGAGTTGCAGGAACAGATCAAGAAAAACCTGGCCCGCGACCTGCACGATGAAATCGGAACCCAGCTGGCCACGCTCAAACTGTACGTTAGTCGCCTGTCTGATCCGCCGGGTCAGCCCCTGCGGTCGACCTCGCTGAGCGATCTGGCCCGGCAACTCATCAGTGATATTATTGGGAACATCCGGAATCTGCTGCGCGAACTGAGCCCGCGGACGCTCGAACAGTACGGGTACTCGGCGGCTGTGGAAGAACTGCTTTCCCGCATCGATAAATCGACGCTGGAAACGCACTTCTGGGCCGACGAACTGCCGTCGCGGCTGGAGGCCGAAACCGAACTCATGCTCTACCGGATTACGCAGGAACTGCTGAATAATACCCTGAAACACGCCAACGCCCGCCAGGTCAGCATCCGGCTCGTGTACGAAGAACCGCTGCTGAAATTGTATTACAACGACGACGGACAGGGTTTTGATTACAAGGAAGCCCGGCGTGGTCTGGGCATCGGTAACATCGAATCGCGGGTGGCCCTGATCAACGGCGAGATCGAATGGCAGTCGGCACCCGGCGAGGGAACCCGCGCCATCGTTACGCTGACGTTCCGCCCGTCGAACCGGTTTTTGTCGTTAAACCGGCTGGAGCGTTCTTTTCGGAAAGTGACGGCCTTGTTTTAACCAGTTTAAGGGGTATGACCGATTTACGCATCAACGGACGAGTTTGGCTGGAAGCGCAGGAGCGGTTTTTTGGGATTGGGCGCATGGAACTGCTGGAACGGATTCAGCGAACCGGCTCGATTAACCAGGCCGCCAAGGAAATGAAAATGTCTTATAAAAGGGCGTGGGAACTGGTTCAATCTATGAATAGCCAGGCCGACGCTCCGCTCGTGAGCACCCAGACCGGTGGGGAGCGGGGCGGGGGAACCGTAATTACCGAAGAAGGAATTAAATACCTCGCTTATTACCGCGGACTTCAGGAGCGTTTTCAGCAATTTCTGGCGCAGGAACTTCACTATTTGCCTTCATAACTGCGAACGGCTTTCATCTTTAGAAAGCAATTAACGCTGGCTTTCGACGTATAGACAAACCGGTGTTTTTTGTCCGGATTTTCCGTTTATTTTTCTGCCCAAACCGGTAGTCTGCGTCTTCTTTTTAGCCTTCAGGTCATTATTTTTTGAAATTATTATTTTCTGATAAACGGTCGTTTTTCCCCAAAAACGCGCTTTTCCTGTCCCGTTCCCTCGGATAGTAGCCTGAAAAAAAATAATTCGATATTTCTGAAATCCAAAAATCGGGCTGGCTCGTTCGTATGGTTGTCTTGCAAGGAACACCATTTATACACCCAATTTCCAAATAATCTTTTCTTATGGAAGAATTAACAAGTACCTCTACCCCCAAAAAAGGCCCGAGCGTACCCGCTGTTCCATCGGTTGAACGACGGATGTTTCTGCGTGCTTTAGGCTTGACAACGGTTTCGGCCGGCGCTTTTCTGACTGCCTGCCAAAATTCGCTTACCGAAACTGCGCCCAAGCATTCAGGTGCCCGGATAACGGCAGCTGGTGTCAGCTTCGGAACGGGCGATATTGCCATTCTGAACTACGCCTACGCTCTTGAGCAGCTGGAAACCGCTTTCTACATGGCCGTAATCCAAAAGAAAACGTTCGCTGCGGGTAGCAAAGAGGAAATGATATTCATGGATATTCATGATCACGAACTGGTACACCGGGAGTTTTTCAAACTGGCGATTCCGGATGGAATGCGGATCACCGATTCACTGGAGTTTGACGTGAGCAGCATCGATTTCACCAACCGTCGGGAAGTGCTGAACACGGCCCGGGTGCTGGAAGATACGGGTGTAGCGGCTTACAACGGCGCGGGTCCTTTGATCTCGAACACGGAAACGGGTCAGCTTTACCTGACGCTGGCCGGAAAAATCGTATCGGTAGAAGCTCGGCACGCTTCTTTGATCAGCTCGGTCCTGCAACCGAACGGAGCCCTGTTTGCCGGGGATTATGTGGTGGATAACAACGGTTTGGAAAGATCGCTTACCATAATGGAAGTGCTGGGCAGAGCCGGTAAATACATCAAAACAGAACTCGATCCTACTTCTCTGTTGGCACTCGAAGCATCCAAATCTTAAACCTTACGAACGATCATGAATCTCTTAGGAATATTTGCACACTTCGAAAAAGCAGATCCGGAAATTGGTGAGAAAATCGCCTACTCGCGCCGGAAAATGTTGAAAACTACGTCCGTAGCGGCTGCGGCTACTCCGCTGTTCTTTGCGGCTACAGTCAATAAAGCTTTCGCAGCAACGGGCTGTGCGGGTGACGCCATTGCCATTGCCAAGTTCGCCCTGACGCTGGAATACCTGGAACGTGATTTTTACCGGGCCGCTCAGTTCAAAGCCGGTTTGTTGCCGTCGGGTACGCGGAATTATGTCGTCCAGATCGCCAAGCACGAGTCCCAGCACGTTGATCTGCTCGAAAGCGTATTAGGTCTGAAAAAGAACGAGTTACAGCCCAAGTACAACACGGCTACGTTGAATGCAGCTCTGGCCGACTACCCAACGTTCCTGACGTATGCACAGGCACTGGAAGATACCGGTGTTCGGGCGTATAAAGGCCAGGCGGCCTGCTTGCTGGCAGAGGGGTCGGCAACTTCCAAAATGGTATTGCCGGTAGCGCTGCGGATTCACTCTGTGGAAGCGCGTCACGCGGCTGCGGTCCGTTACATGCGGGATCTGCGGGTTTGGGCGTCAGCGGGTAAAAACGGCATGGAAGCAGATCCGAAAGTGTATGAAGGCGAAGACCAGACGACACAAGCGGGTGTTGATTTGGTCGGTTACTTCAACATGGAAGTAAACAAAATGAAATTGTATGGCCAGAATAAAGTCGAACAAACCGTAGTAGAATCGTTCGACGAACCGTTGACTGCCGAGCAGGTACTGGCCATTGCCGGTCCGTTCTTCGCACCAATGACTTCGATGTAAGTTTGATTTGGAAATACATTTTAAAAAGGCTGACCCGATGGGTCAGCCTTTTTGCATTTAGGGCTAAAGTTACTGGGGCTAACTGCCCGGTTTTCAGTTCCAGTATTTAAAAAGTGAGCGGGCGGTAAGTAACAAAAGCTTGAGCGGTTTAAAAAAAGATCAAACTAGGGCAGAATTAGGTTATAGGTATTAAATAAAAAGAATAAAATCGGATTTTATGAGTAGAATACATATGTTATTAAGTTGATTTTAAAGTAAAAAGTAGGTGTAGGATTTGATATTGTTCGGGGCTGATCCTGTCGCATTTATCCGTAACCCGATGCGGTTTTTAAAGGCATTTTATAATTATTGGGGCTGCCGGTGCGATTAGTTTTTTAAAAATTAATTTATACCTATTTTCACGCCCGAAACCACCATCTCTATGCCCAGACTTGTACAATTAACTACCTTTTCAGCCGAAAAGGGCGATCTTACCGTATTTGAAAAAATCTTACCGGGTCAATTAAAAAGGGCTTTTTACATCTACAACGTAGCGACCGCCTGCCAACAACGCGCCCTGCACGGCCACCGAAAAGAATCCAATGCGCTTATTGCCCTGTCGGGTCAATGCCGGATTTTTGTCACTAACGGAAATCAGGAATCGTATTATCAGCTCGATAAACCGGATGAATGTCTGGTAGTTGAACCGGGCGATTGGCATATTATCGATGAGTTTTCCAAAGAGACCATACTGCTTGTGCTTTCGAACGAGTATTATGATCCGTCTGATTACTTTTTCGATCGTCCATGATTCCGCATTTAGATCTCAAGCTGGTAAACGAGCCGTATAAAACCGCCTTGCTGGAAACCGCCAGTCGCGTCATCGCTTCGGGCTGGTATGTGCTGGGGCGGGAAGTGGAAACCTTTGAAAAGAGCTTTGCCACCTATTGCGGAGCGAAACACTGCGTGGGGGTTGGGAATGGTCTCGATGCCATCAATCTGATTTTCAGGGCGCTGGATTTTCCGCCCGGCAGCGAAATCATCATACCGGCCAATACCTATATCGCCACCATTTTACCCATTACAGCCTTGCAGTTAGTGCCGGTCTGGGCCGAACCGGACCCCCGGACGTATAACCTGAGCGCCCGGCAGATCGAACCCTTAATTACCGAAAAAACCCGGGCCATTGCCGTTGTTCACCTTTACGGGCGATGCTGTGATATGGCTCCCATTCGGGCGCTGGCCGATCAATACGGCCTGAAACTCATTGAGGATGCGGCTCAGGCCCACGGGGCAACCTACCAAAACCGCAAAGCTGGGAATCTTTCGGACGCTGCGGCTTTCAGCTTTTACCCGACCAAAAACCTGGGCGCTCTGGGCGATGCGGGCGCAGTGGTCACCAGCGATGATGCGTTGGCGCAGCAGGTTCGGTTATTGCGGAATTACGGGTCGGAACAGAAATACATTCACCGGATTCCGGGTCTGAACAGTCGGCTGGACGAACTGCAGGCGGCTTTTCTGAGTGTGAAATTACCGCATCTGGATGCCGACAATCGGCGACGGCAAGCCCTTGCGCGCCGGTATCTGACCGAAATCCGGCACCCGCAACTGACGTTACCACCCGCCGACGGGCTGGATCAGGATGTCTGGCATTTGTTTGTCGTCCGCCATCCGCAGCGCGACGCTTTTATGGAGTATCTGCGGCAGAAACAGATTGGAACGGCGGTTCATTACCCCGTAGCTCCGCATCAGCAGGATGCCTACGCCGAATACCGCCACCTGGCTTTACCGCTGAGTGAACAACTGCATCGCGAAGTGCTGAGCCTGCCGCTCAACACCACCCTGACCGATGCCGAGGTGGAATACATCATCGAAACCATCAATAACGCCCCTGTGTGATGCTACTCTCTGTCATTATCCCCGTTTACAACAGCGAACGAACTATTTTGCCGCTGGTGGAATGCTTGACGGCCGAGCTGGCTGCCTACCCGTTTGAGATTGTGCTGGTGAACGACGGCAGCCGGGATGCCTCCGAAGAAATCTGTGAATCCCTGGCGCGGCATTACGATGAGGTTCAGTTTGTGTCCTTGCGCAAAAATTTCGGCGAGTTTCACGCCGTCATGTGCGGGCTGAACTATGCGCGGGGGGAATACTGCGTCATTATCGACGATGATTTCCAGAATCCTCCGCAGGAAATTATCAAACTGCTGCGGGCGGCCGAGCAGGGCCAGTACGATGTGGTCTATTCGCAGTATGAAAAAAAGAACCACAACCGGTTTCGGAATCTGGGCAGTTGGCTGGTAAACCGCCTGACATCCTGGCTGTTGCAAAAACCGTCGGATTTATACCTGTCGAGTTTTAAATTGTTGCGGCAGGCCGTGGTTCAGGAAATTATCCAGTACAGAGGTCCTTACCCGTATCTGGACGGCCTGATTTTCCGGACAACCCGCAACATTGGCCGCGTGGTGGTGCAGCACGAAAAACGGCAGGAAGGCGGTTCCAATTACACCCTGAAACGGCTGATTTCCCTTTTTCTGACCATCATTTTCGGCTTTTCCGTTCAACCGCTCCGCCTGCTGACGGCCCTGGGCGGTTTTCTGATCGGACTGAGCGTCGTGGCCGGGCTGGCCGAAGCCATCAGCGCAACCCTGACGCAGCATCTTCCCAAAACCGATCACCTGATCTGGCTGACGGTCTGCCTGGTGGGCGGTATTCAGCTTTTCGGAATGGGCCTGCTCGGCGAATACGTGGGCCGGCTTTTTATGCAGCAAAGCGGCTTACCGCAGTACGTCGTCAAATCGGAACATTTCAACTATGATCGGAAAACGGAGCGAGTACGAACGTATGTACCAAGTGGAGCGTAAACTCTGGTGGTACCGGATTCTGCATCACAAAGTCATTCAGCAAATTCAGGCGTATTTCCCGGATACAAAAGCCATTCACATTCTGGATGCCGGTTGCGGAACCGGCGGTTTACTCGATTCGCTCCGGCAGGCCGGTTACGCCAACACGGTCGGTTTTGATGCCTCCCCCGATGCGGTTTCGTTCAGCCGGGAGCGGAAAATCGCCGTCGAACTGCACGATTTGCGGGCCATTGCCGCCTTCCGGCCCGGCGAAACCTTCGACGTCATTGTCTGCGATGATGTGCTGTATTTTTTCGATGACGAACAGATTCGGCGGATCCTAAGCGGCTTCCGGCAGCGACTCCGTCCGGGCGGTATTTTCATCAGCAATAACAACGCTTTTCCGGCGCTGCGCGGCACCCACGACATTGCCCTGACGATTTCCCGGCGGTTTGTCAAACCCGAACTGGTCCGCTTCGCCCGGCAGTCCGGGTTTTCGCTGCAACGGATTTTTTACTGGAATTTTCTGCTGACCATGCCGATCTGGCTCGTCCGGAAAGGGCAGTTGCTGCGCTGGCGACTCCGTCCGGAGCAGCCCGTTCAGTCGGATGTACGAATGCCTCCATCCTGGCTGAACGACCTGCTGTTCCGGTTGATCGAACGGGAAGAGCGCCTGATTCCGACGCCCCCGTTCGGCAGTTCGCTTTTCACCGTCATGCGCTGATGGAAACCGTAGTTTATGCGCTGCCGTTCCGGTTTTTCAGTGCGTTCATCCTGCTTGGGTGGAGTGCCGCCGTCGGGTGGAAGGCGGTTTTTCCGGCTTCGTTCCCCCGGTTTTCAGGCCGGTTTTTTGTCGGTATTTCGTTTGTTCTTTTCATCACGATTCGCCTGTTGTATCTGCCGGATCGGGAGCAAAATGTAGACACCAGCACCTGGATTGCGACGGCCTTGACAGTCGGGCAGGCCGACGACCCGGTTTATACGCTGTTCAATTATTCGGATGGCCGACCGCTGGCCGTGCTGCCACTGGTGCTGGTCGAGTGCCTGGGGGTGCCGCTCGATTACCGGCTGACCGATTTCGTGGGTGTGCTGCTCTGGTGCATCACGCTCGGGCTGTTCGGACGAATCATCAGAAAGGATCTTTCCGCCGAAACCGCCCCCTTGCTCGTCTGGCTGCCGATTCTGCTGCTAAGTACCGTCTGGGAGCACGATTTTGCCAGTTTCAATACGGAAGTGACCGGGAATCTCTGGCTGGTGCTGGGCTTGTTCTGGCTAGTCCGTTTACCAACTCAATCGGTATTGGCGGTCCTCGGCCTCGGTTTTTGGCTGGGTTGCCTGCCGTTTGTGAAGTTCCAGACCGTGCCAATGGGGCTGGTGTTTGGCTTGTATGCGGCTTGGAAATGCTACCGCGACCGGCGGTTTGCAGCCTTGTTGGGATTGCTGACGGGAGCCGTGTTGCCGGTGTTGCTGCTGGCGGTTTTTTATGCCGCTCACCACGATCTGGAATCGTTCTGGGGGGATTATTTCAGCAATTATTTTGTCTATTCGTACACCAGTGAATACTCGGATTTATCGCCTTGGGAGCGGTTTTCGCCGGTGCGCATCGGCCGGTATCTGTTTCATTCGTACAAGATTGCTTTCTACTGGATTGGTATTTTCGGCGGTATTCTGGCCGGTTTTGGCTTCCTGAGTCGTGCTGCCGGTTTTCTGAAACCGGAACGGAAAGAACGGCTGGGGTTCGGCCTGATCTGGCTGGCGGCCAGTTTCTACGCTGCGTTGCAGGCGGGTAACACTTATCCGCATTACCTGCTTTTCCTGCTGTTGCCGAGCCTGTTTGTGCTGGCGGTTTTGTGCGCCGGCATCGGTCCGGACCAAACGCGGCTTCTCCTGCCGGTTTGTCTGGTGGTGATTGCCGGTCAGGCGGTTCTGAACACGGTTTATCGAAAACCGCTTTCCCGTCACCCCGGCGAACCGTTGTTTCAGCAGCTTACCACCGAAATTCAAAACTGCAGCCAGCCGCACGAGCGGCTGGTGCTCTGGGGCTACCTCGACCGGCTGCACGTTTCCGCCCGGCGACCGATGGGGTACCGCAATTCCAACGCGTTTTGGGTGTATTACCCAACCTCAACGCGGCCGTTTCGGATGCAGGAATTTCTGCGCGATCTGGACCGGAACAAACCCCGGCTTTTTGTCGATGTGATGTCGCCGAGAATCGCAATGTTTGCGGACGAAGCCTTCCGGTTCGAGAAATTTCCGGCCATTGACGCCTACATTCAGCGGCATTACCGGCTGGTGAAAACCGTCGAAGAGGTCCGGATTTTTGAGCGAAAACCGGCCAAAGTCACAGACTAATCGCCTGTTGGCCTTCTTTTAACACAACGGTTTTTCCTTTCCACTTCAGCGTTCCGGTTAAGCCTTCGGGCAACGTGACGGTTCCTTTCAGGCCACCGGTGGGCGTTTTGTCAAACCGCACGGCAATCTCGCCCGCCGGGTGCGGCATGGCGCCTTCCGCGAATTGCAGGTTGCCGAGGTAGGGCGTAATGACCACGGTTTGAAAACCGGGTGAGGCTGGATTGATGCCGCAAACCGTCGACAGAAATTCGTAGTTCGGGGCCGCGCTCCAGGCGTGGCAGTCGGAGCGGGTCGGCTCGGGATTTTCGGCAAAGGTCGTCAGGCCCATCGCCAGCATATCGTGCCACGGTTTCAGCATCGGCAGAAACTGATCGGCCATCCCGGTTTTTTTCAGCGCCTGAAACAGGTAAAATTTAAAGTAAAACGTGGCCTGAATCAGACCGGACGGTCCCTCGCCCCGGTCGCTCATCACTTTCTGCATCAACGCCTTTTGCTGCGCCACCGGCACGGCGTCGGTCAGAATGGCCCAGATGCTGGCGTGCTGGCTGAAACCGGTTTTGTCGGGCGTATCGGCCATCAGGCCCCGGCCCGCATCCCAGCACCGTTCGTAGACCGTCCGGGCCAGGCGGTTGCCCACGGCGCGGTAATGTTCGGCCTGCTGGTTTTTGCCGTAATGGTAAAACACCTGCGCAATCCGTTGCATCGTATACGCCTGTTGCAAGGTCAGAATGGCCGAACCGCCTTTTCGCGCGCCCTTCGGCACCCCGCCCATGCCTTCGTCCGGCGCTTCCCACTTCGCCCAGTCGACGAAGTTCCACCATTCGAGCGGACCGTTCAGACCGTTGGTCGCCAGGCGTTTTTCGTGCCAGTCCAGCACACTTGTGATGCCCGGAATCAGGGATTCGACCAGTTTATCGTCCGTGCGGTGCATCCAGTAATCGTGCACCATCGTAACCCAGAACAGCGAAAACGGCGGAATCACCTGAAAATCCGCGCTCGGATAGCGGCTTTGCGTCAGCCCGTCGTTGAACCGGCTGTGGTCGAAATCCAGGATCGCTTTCCGCATCAGCCGGTCGTCGCCGGTAACATAAAGTGAAATCAGCGACTGAATGCGTGTGTCACCGGTGTATTGCAGCTGCTCGTAATACGGACAATCGTAGTAGGTTTCGCCCGCGCACAGGCGCGCCGTTCGCCAGCCGACCGTCCAGATGGTTTTCAGACTTTCATCGCTGCTGGCAAACCGGGCTTTTTCCTGAAACGGATAGCCCGTAAAATGCCCCTTCAGGTCGTGAATTTCAACCGGGTCGCCTTTGGTTTCGATGGTCAGTTGCAGATACCGGTACGTCCGGAAAAGCAGCGGCCGGAAGGTGCGTTTCTGGCGGCTGCCATCGCCGATGAACTGGTCTTCAAAACCGATCAACTGTTTGCCTTCCACCTGATTACGGTTGCCTTTCTGCCGTTTTTCGTCCACCATCGCTTCGGCGTAGGCCATTGTAATGACCGCATCTTTTCCCCGGCTGACGGTCAGTTCCGGAAAGGCGTTGGTCAGGTAACCCTGATCGAGCAGGATGACGGCTTTGTGGTTCCGGTGCACCGTGAAGGCATTTTTACCCTGCAAAAAATCATCATCGACGTCGATACCTTCCGCCCGCCGGACCGTCGCCAGCCGTTGCGGGGTTTCTTCCATGAGCGGGATGGTCCGCGGCACCAGATTCCAGTTGCCGTCGGTGCCGAGGCCGCGCGGTTTGGCCGGCCAGCCCACCGGTTTGGCGGGCGACCAACCGGCGTCGTCGAAGGCGGTTTCTTCCCAGCCCCAGGGGTATTTCGCACCATCGACCCGGTCGCCCGCGCCGACGACGATGTAGGTTCGAAGTTTCGGAATGTCGTTGATTACCGGCGAATAGGCCGGATTTTGGTAGATTTTCCAGGTATTGTTCGTGTTCACCACCTGCTCGGCGTCGCCCTCGCCCTGCACGATGAACCCAAACTGGTAATTCATCTGAAAAAACGGCGCGTATTCGGCCATGTAGGTCACCACAGCCGCCAGCGTGTTTTTGCCGGTGGTCAGATAGGGCGCCAGGTCGACGGTTTCGTAATTCCAGTTTTGCAGATCGCTGCGGGCCGGGCCCGACACCACGGCCTTGCCGTTGACAAACAGCCGGTAGCGGTTGTCGCCGGAGACGTTGACGATGAAGCGAGCCGGTTTTTGCGCCAGCTCGAAATTCTTCCGGAAATGGTACACGCCGTACGCCCGGATCGGTGCCGTCGGGTGCCCGATCCACTGCGCCTTCCAGAAGTCGGTTTGCCAGCGGGACGGTCCGCCGGGGCGGCTGGAGGGAGGGGCGCTGGGGGATTGGGCGAAGGAAAGCGAAGCGAAGAGAACAAAGAAAAAAAGCAGCCGGGTTTTCATAAAGCTTGAGCCTGTCAGAATCGTGCCGCAAGATAAGGACAAATCCGGGTGATCGTATCGTGTGCTGTCGCGCTTGTTTTTCTCAAAGCCGCTCAATCAACTCCGCGACTTTCCGCACCGGCTTGCCGCTGATGTGGTCGATGATGGATTTGGCGTGGTCGCGGCCGTTTTCGATGAACACTTTTTCGGTGTAAATCCCGGCCATGACGGTGCCGCAGACGTACAGGCCCGGCACGTTGGTTTCAAAGGTTACCGGGTCGTAAGTCGGCACCTGCGTTTCCGGATTCAGCGCAACTCCGCACTCCTTCAGCAGGTCGGCGTCGGGGGTGTAGCCGGTCAGAATCAGGACGAAATCGGCGGGAAGTTCGCTTTCTTCGCCGGTTTGCAAATTGGTCACGCAAACTTTGCCGGACTCGATGCGGGTGACGCAGGTGCTGAACCGGGTGTGAATTTTGCCTTCTTTCACCCGGTTTTTGACGTCGGGCACCAGCCAGTATTTAACGGTTTTCCGGAAATCGTCGGCCCGGTGAATCACCGTCACGTGCGCATCGGCGCGGTAGAGTTCCAGCGCGGCTTCCACCGCCGAATTCGACGCGCCCACGATGACCACGTTCGTGTAGGAATACTGAAACGGTTCGTCGTAATAATGCGTGACGTGCGGCAGGTCTTCGCCCGGAATCTGGAGCGAGCGCGGTTTGTCGAAATAACCCGTCGCCAGAATCACCCTGCGCGACTGGTAGGTCTGGCCGTTGGTGGTAAAAACCGTAAACAGCTCGCTGGTTTCGTCGTCGTCGCCGGACGGCTGGTAGCGCGTGACGTGCTTGACTTCCGTGAAGAGCTTGAAGTTCAGGTTGAAATAACCGGCGACTTTGCGGTAATACTGGAGGGCTTCGTTGCGGTTGGCTTTCACGCCCGCAATCGGAAACGGAAGGCCGCCAATTTCAATATTTTCGGCGGTGGAGAAAAACCGCATCATTTTCGGGTACCGCCGGATGGACTCGGTCAGGCTGCCTTTTTCCAGAATCAAATGACTCAAACCGGCTTTGGACGCTTCAATGCCAGCCGCCAGGCCACACGGTCCTCCGCCAATGATAATTACGTCGTACATAGTTGGGGGCTCGGTTGAGCAGGTTGGATCAGCGAGCTATCATTAGAATACCAAAAAGAACCAAAGAAGTTCTGACCGAAGGGAGATTTTCCCGAAATTACGTCGTGAAGCGGTGGGGAAATGCCGGATGCCAAAGGTAAACTGTCGATTAGCAAATGGGAACGTGTTTTCGAATTCCGCATTTTTACATTCGCCATTCTACAGTTTACCTTTGGCATTCCTTTTTTCTCTTAGCGGGGAAAGGGCCCTGTCCCTTACATTTCCAGTAAAAACCGGGTCTGGGCGAGCGCGGAATTTTGCTGCGGTTTTTATTTCTTCACATTTGACTTAAATTTGGTTGGACAGGCATGCCCTGTACCGTTTGGCTCTTCCAATCGCCTGAAAGGTTCAGTCAATCCATTGCTTACCCTGCATTTTCCGTAACGAATGGCGTCAGTTTTAATTCTTTTTGCGCATCCCGCCCTCGAAAAATCGCGGACCAACCGGATTTTAATGGGCGCCTGTCAGTCGGTGGCCTCGGACTCGGTCACGATTAATGATCTCTACGAAGAATACCCGGATTTTGACATCGACGTGGACCGGGAACAGCAGTTGCTGCTCGATCACGACTACATTATTCTGCACCATCCCTTCTACTGGTACAGCTCGCCCGCGATGGTGAAGCAGTGGCAGGATCTGGTGCTCGAACACGGGTGGGCGTATGGCCGGGAAGGCAACGCGCTGGTCGGTAAAAAAATCTTCAACGTCATTACGACCGGCGGACCGCGGCAGGCTTACGAAGAAGAGGGGTATAACCGCTTTACGCTGCCGCAGTTTCTGGCCCCGTTCGACCAGACGGCGTTTTTGTGCAAGATGGTCTACCTGCCGCCGTTTGTGGTCCACGGCACCCACCGGCTGACCGAAGACGAAATGCACCGGTATGCCCAGAAGTACAAAACCCTGCTGACGATGCTGGCCACCGACCAGATTGATGTGGAGGACGTCCGGAAGCGTTCGTATATGAATGAAATACTTGTCGATTAATCACTACTTATGAACCAATCCATTCTGATTCAGGCCATTATTTACCTGGCCTCGGGCGTCTTGTTTGTTCCGATTGCCAAACGGCTGGGGCTGGGGTCGGTGCTGGGCTACCTGCTGGCGGGCGTCGTGATCGGTCCGGCGGTGCTGGGGCTGGTGGGCGACGAAGGGCAGGATATCATGCACTTTGCCGAATTTGGCGTCATCATCATGTTGTTTCTGGTGGGGCTCGAACTGGAGCCCGAGCGGCTCTGGAAACTCCGCGTTCCGGTGCTGGGGCTGGGCGGTTTGCAGGTGCTGCTGACGGCGGTTCTGGCCGGCGGAATTGCCTTTCTGACCGGTTTGCCGTGGCAGCCGGCGCTGGCACTGGGCATGATTCTGGCCATGTCGTCGACCGCCATCGTGCTGCAAACTCTGAACGAAAAGGGCCTGATGGCGACCGCAGCCGGTCAGAATACGTTTGCGGTTTTGCTGTTTCAGGACATTGCCGTCATCCCGATTCTGGCGATTATGCCGCTGCTGGCGACGTATCCGGTGGCCGCCGAAACCGATCACCACGCGCATTTTTCGCTGGTCGACGGGCTGCCCGGCTGGTTGCGTCCGTTCGTGGTGGTGGGCGCCGTGGTGGTGCTGGTGCTGATGGGGCGGTACGTGATGGGTACGGTTTTTCGGATCATCGCCCGCACCGGTTTGCGGGAAGTATTCATTGCCACGGCTTTGCTGATGGTCGCCAGCATTTCGGTTTTGATGGAAATGGTGGGGCTGAGTCCGGCGTTGGGGGCGTTTGTTGCGGGCGTGGTGCTGGCCAACAGCGAGTATAAACACGAACTGGAAAGCGACATTGACCCGTTCAAGGGCCTGCTGCTCGGTTTGTTTTTTATCTCCGTCGGGGCCGCCATCAATTTCGAGCTGATCGCCCGCAATCCGTTGCTGGTCGTCGGCCTGGTGGTGGGAATCATGCTCGTTAAAGCCCTGGTTCTGGCGGTTTTAGGGAAGGTGTTCAAGCTCCAGACGGATCAGAATCTGCTGTTTTCGCTCGGACTTTGCCAGGTGGGCGAGTTTGCGTTCGTGCTGTTTTCCTTCGCGTTGCAGAACGGGATTCTGGCCCGGGAAGTCGTGGATCTGATGACGGCGGTGGTAGCCATCAGCATGGGCCTGACGCCGGTGGTTTTTCTGCTCAACGAAAAGCTGCTGTTGCCCCGTTTGGGAACGAAAAAAGTGGCTGACAAAGAGCAGGATACCATTGAAGAAAAGAACGCCGTGATCGTTGCCGGTTTTGGCCGGTATGGCAACATCGTCGGGCGGTTTTTGCGGGCCAACAACATCGGAACCACGGTGTTGGATTTCGATTCGGATCGGGTCGATACGTTGCGGAAACTGGGCATGAAAGTGTATTACGGCGATGCTTCGCGCTACGATCTGCTGAAATCGGCGGGGGCTGCGGAGGCCCGGCTGCTGATTATTGCGCTGGATTCGCCGGAAAAAGCGCTGGATCTGGTCGAAACCGCCAAAAAGCATTTTCCGCACCTGCAACTGCTGGTGCGGGCCGCCGACCGCGACGATGCCTACGAACTGCTGGATGCCGGGATCGGCCATGTGTACCGCGAAACTATCGACAGTTCGCTTCGGATGGGGGTCGATGCGATGACGCTGCTGGGCTTCCGGGCGTACCAGTCGCAGCGGGCGGCCCGCCTGTTCCGGAAACACGATGAGCGGAACCTGACCGAACTGGCCGCCCTGCGGCACGACCGCAAGCAGTATTTCAGCAGCGCCCGCCAACGCATTCGGGAACTGGAGGAACTGCTTAGCTCGGACACCAACGACCGCTGGCTGAAAGACGTGGAGGATGGCTGGGACCCCGAAACGCTGCGGAACGAAATCCGGCAGATGTATAAATGACAAGCCGGTTTTGAGCCGAAAACCGTGTTGCTGAACCGCTGCCCTAACAGTCGCCCAACGCGCTGACGTTCACGCTTATTTCGATGTTTGCTACTATCCCAAAGGATACCGGTATCCTTTGGGATAGTAGTATCTTTTGTATAGTAATGCCGTCTACTTTTGCTGGGAAGTCTTTCAAACACGATCGGAAGGCTTCAGGATCTAGCCAAATTAGCCATGAATACGAAATTTAAACGAATTGCCACCCTTATTCTGACGGGCCTTGCCAGCGGAATGGTGGTGCTGAGCGGTATTATGAAATTGTCCGCTTCGCCCGAAGTGACCAGTGGATTGACTGCGGCCGGGGTCGGTCCCTATATTTCAACGCTGGGTATCATGGAAATCGTCTTTGCCGGACTTTTCATCTACCCCAAAACCATGAAGCTGGGCTTTATTCTGTTGTGCTGTTACTTCGCCGGGGCGATGGCCACCGACCTGTCGCACGGAAAACCGCTGGCCAATGCGGCTTCGGTGCTGGCGCTGATCTGGGTTGCGGCTTTTCTGCGGGAACCGGCGATCTTTCTGCCGACGTCCGTGCGCAGACCGGCTTAAAACCGGACTGCCGGAATCCTGCCGCCCGGCGGTTGTGAAATTTTCTTCCAGAAGCTCCTCGACGGGAGCTTTTTGCTTTTAGCAAAACGGCAGGTTCTGAATCGGGTTCGTCAAAATTCTGATTTTCGCCGAGTTGTGTAATGCAACAAGCCGCCAGTCGTCTTTACGGTTTAACCCCAATTTTCACCGCGATGGCGTGGATTACTGCGAATTCATGGGTACCTGTTCTTCTTATTATCTGGGTTCAGCAGCCCTTAAAAGCCCAAAATCCCGCTTCCCGAGCGGTTCAGGATTCAATTCTGGAGAAATACGCTACCGATTATTTAAAAAAAGAGGGCACGGTTGGGATCTCCATTGGCCTTGTGAATAACGGAAAAACGGCCCAGTATCATTGGGGCGAGACCGAAAAAGGAAACCGAACGGCCCCCGATTCCACCACGCTTTACTCGCTTGGTTCCATTGCCAAAACCTTTGCCGCTACCCTACTCGCTCAGGCCGTCGTTGATAAGAAATGTACGCTGCGGGACGATATACGCACGTATCTGCCGGATCGTCTGGATTTTTCCAACCTCAGTTACGGGGGTAAACCCATCCAACTGCTGCACCTGTGCAATCATACGGCCCGGATTCCATCCCAACTGGCCAACCTTCCTGCCAACTGGAACACCCGGTCCCCGGAAGAGAAATACCACTACAAAAAGAACTATACCGCTCCGGATTTTTTGAAAGACCTGCAACACTGCCGGATCGATACCCTGCCCGGCACCAGGTACGACTACTCGAATGCCGGCGTTAAACTGTTAACGCTCATTATAGAGCGGCTGTACCATCGGCCTTATGCGGCCTTGCTGGAAGAATATGGGCAAAAAGAAATCGGCTTATTGAACACCAAAGTGTTTTTAAGTCCGTCGGATTGGACCCGGTTTGCCAGTGGCTCGCAGGATAAGGAGGTGTTGATCCGAACCAAGGATCGGGATGATTTTACCAGTGGGCCGGTTTTGAATTCAACGGTGAGCGATATGCTCCGGTATCTGACGTTCCAGATGACCGAAAAAAACCGGGTTGTTCAATTAACGCATCAGAAAACCTGGGAAGATTCGAACGGTATCCGGATGGGTTTGATCTGGCGCCTGGGCAGGCTTACCGCAACGGAAGACTCTTTTTTTCATAGCGGGCAGGGGTGGGGCTGCATGAGTTTTTGCATTTTCTCGGTCAAAAGAAAAACCGGGGTGGTCGTTCTGGTAAATGATACGACGAATCAAAAAAGGCTGATTGAGCTGGGGAAACGCATTTTTCAGGAGGTCGTCAAGGGGCGATAAGGCAATCCAAGCCGTTTGGCCGGATGATAAGCGGGGCAGAATGTCGATTCGCAATCTGTTTGGTCCGGTTTCCGCTGACTGGTGTTCGTTTTCGGAAATGTAGTACGGCTTTTAGCACCGAAATTCCCCCTCGGTCAACGCACCCGGATTGGTGATGAACGCGGGCAGAGGGTCACGAGCCAGCGGCTGACGCCCGGCAATCCGTCGATCCGGTTTGATGTCGTCCTGCCGGTGGCCGGGAGCCATCCTGAGCCGCAGCGCAGAAAGTAACACAAGGAACTTATCGCGGCAATTGTTAACTTGCTATAGAAAATAAAGCCGTATCCATCTGTGCAAGCGCTGCCCCTGACCTTTGCTTTCGACGAAGAAACCACCTATTTCGCTGACCTGATCATCCCCGTTCCGATTCCGAAACTATTCACCTACCGCGTGCCGCGCGACATGGTGGAGCGGCTCAGAGTGGGAGCGCGGGTGATTGTACCGTTTGGCAAAAACCGGGTGTATACGGCGGTGGTGGGGCGCATTCACCACCAGCCCCCCAATGCGTATCAGGCCAAATACATTCTCGAACTGCTCGACGAATACCCGCTGATCACGGGGTACCAGCTGGAGCTGTTCGAGTGGATGGCCGAATATTACCTCTGCAACATTGGCGACGTGCTGAACGTGGCGCTGCCGTCGGGACTGAAAATTACGAGCCAGTCGAAAGTGCAGTACAATCCGGATTTTGATTACCCCGACTTGCTGACGGAGGAAGAAGAACGCTTGCTGGACGAGCTCAAAAAGCACCCGGCCCTGTCGTATGAAGAACTGGGGCGGCTGGTTGGGGAAACCAACGTGCCGACGACCATCAAATCGCTGGTGGGGAAACGGGCGGTGATTGTGTTCGATGAAGTCCGGGAAAAATACGTGCCGAAAATGGTGCGGAAAGTCCGGCTGACGGGTCGTTACGAAAACCGGGAGCAGGTGCTGGCGTTGATTAACGGACTGGAAAAGTCGCCGAAGCAGCAGGAGGTGGTGATGAAATACCTGAGCTACGTGCCGGTGCAGAACAACCCGATCCTGAATCGCAAGGGGCTCGACAAAACCGTGTTGAACCAGGACGATGAAGTATCGCAGTCGGCGTTGCAGACGCTGATCAAAAACCAGATTTTTGAGACGTTCGAAGTGATCGTGCCGCGGTTTGGTGAAGACGATAAGCCGAGTGTCGAGGTTAAACTAACTGATATTCAGCAGCGCGCCTGTAACCAGGTGCTGAGCCATTTCAACGAAAAAGACATTGTGCTGCTCCACGGGATTACCGGCAGCGGAAAAACCGAGGTGTATGTTAACCTGATTCAGACGGCCTTGGAAAGTGGTTCGCAAGTGCTGTACCTGCTGCCCGAAATCGCGTTGACGACCCAGATCGTCGTCCGGCTGAAAAAGGTGTTTGGCGACAAAATGGGCATTTACCACTCGAAATTTTCGGACAACGAACGCGTCGAGGTCTGGAAGGGCATTGTGGACGGGCAGTACCAGTTTGTGGTGGGCGTCCGGTCGGCGGTTTTTCTGCCGTTCGATAACCTGGGGCTGATCATTGTGGACGAGGAACACGAAACGTCCTACAAACAGCACGACCCCGCTCCGCGCTACCACGCCCGCGATGTGGCCATGATGATTGCGCACTGGCAGAAAGCCAAAGTGTTGCTCGGCTCGGCCACGCCCTCCATCGAAAGTTATTACCACGCGCAGCAGGGCCGCTACGGCCTGGTGGAGTTGCTGGAGCGCTACGGCGACGCCATGCTGCCCGACATTGTGCTGGTCAACACGCGGATCGAGAAGCAGCAGAAGAAAATGAAAAACGAGTTTTCGTCGGTTTTGCTGGATCATCTGCACCACAACCTGGAGCGGAAGGAGCAGAGCATTCTGTTTCAGAACCGGCGCGGCTATTCGCCCTACCTGCAATGCGAAGATTGTGAGTGGACGAGCCGGTGCCCCAATTGCGACGTGAGCCTGACCTACCACATGCGCGACGCCGAACTGCGGTGTCACTACTGCGGCCACCGCGACCCCGTGCCGAAAAGTTGCCCGGCCTGCGGTTCGTTCAAGGTGCGGACGATCGGTTTTGGAACCGAAAAACTGGAAGATCAGTTGCAGATTGTGTTTCCGGACGCCCGGATTCAGCGGATGGATCTCGACACGACGCGGGCCAAAAACGCGTACCAGCAAATCATTTCGGAATTTGAAGGCGGCAACGTCGATATTCTGGTTGGCACCCAGATGATCAGCAAAGGGCTGGATTTTGGGAACGTCAGTCTGGTGGGGATTTTCGACGCTGACCGGATGATTCACTACCCGGAGTTTCGGGCCGTGGAGCGGGCGTTTCAGATGATTACGCAGGTGAGTGGCCGGGCCGGACGGCGCGCCGACCGCCGGGGTAAAGTCCTGATTCAGACCAGTAACCCGCAGCAGGCGGTTTTGCTGAGAGTGCTGGAAAATGATTACAAAGGCTTGTTTGAAGAAGAAATTGTGGAGCGGCAGAATTTCAACTATCCGCCGTTTTCACGGCTGATCAAACTCACCGTTCGGCACAGCGAACAGAGTATCAGTTTGCAAGCGGCCCAGCGGCTGGTGACCCAACTGACCGAAAAGCTGGGCGATTCGCGGGTGCTGGGGCCGGAAGTGCCGTTGGTGGAGCGGATTCGCAACCAGTTTTTATACACGGTTTTAATCAAGCTCGAACGCAGCATCAGCCCCAAAGCCGCCAAGGTTTTTGTGCTCGAAAAGATCAATGAACTGTTGAGCGACAAGGGCCTGAAAGCCGTATCGGTGGTAGCCGACGTGGATTGCCTCTAGCTCCGTACGGGCTATCCAGAGTCGGGCTTGCAGCGTTGGATGGATTGGGTGGTATGGAGTACTAGCGCCGATGCAGGCTCTGGTACAGCAGTCCGCTATAAATAACGACCTGAACCCGGACCAGCAGCGCGTAACAGCTCAGTTTGAACAGGATCAACGGCTTGTTCTGGAAAATAAGCAGCAACAGGATCTTCAGGGCCATGAGCGTCGTGCCAAATGCAGCTGATGAGGTGATTTTCATGGGTTTACGAAAGAGCTTGCCGAAAGAGTTCTTCCCGATTGCGTAAAATACTCCGGCTCACCTCCGACCCGCAACTGCCTGCACTGTGCGAACAGAAGGCCCGCAGACTCGTTGGCAACGCATCGTATTTGGCCAGCGCCATCAGCCAGCGGTTCCGGTCCTGATACGGTGCCAGCAGCGCCCGGGCGCGGTTCAGGTTGCGGTGTTGACGGGGCTTCCAGACGGGGCGTTGGTCATACACCACGCCTTCGCCGTTCAACAGATCCGGAAGAGCCTGCGGAGGAGCCAGCGGTAACAATTCCGCCAGCAGAAACAGGCCCAGTTCCACATTCAGCAGGCGATTGGCCAATTGGCCGGGCAGTTCATGCTGAAACCGGAGTTGAGAAGCCAGCGGCTCTTGCCAGTGCAACGAAAACGGGCTCAACTGGCGAGCGAAGGGAGCGTTGGAGATGGGCAGTGCGTTCATACGTGTGTTGTTTACTGTCGGCCAGGTTGGCTGTTGATCATAACAAAAATGCACCCGGAAGAACGTAATCTTTTTACGTTGTCAACTATTTTTCAAACTTTTTTTTCACCCCAGTACTTTTCGCAAAACCGCCAGCCGATTGCGGGAAAAGCCCACGGTTTTTAAGCGAAAACCGCTGCGGTCGTGGCTGATGTCATACGCCTGAAGGTGGACCGGGGCAGCCACGTACGTTTCCAGGAGCTGAAGCCAGCGCGGAGAATGGGTCAGGTGCGTCAGCAAAGCCAGTCCGCGATTGCGCAGCTTGTGCTACCGGCTTGTCCAGCCCGGACTGCCGTTGTTCAGCAAACCGGGCAGCGCGTCGGGTGCAGCAGTTCGGCGAGCAGAAACAGGCCCAGTTCAACATCCAGAAGTTGGCGGGCCGACAGCCGGGTGGCCCGCCGGTGGCTGCGTTGAACCGTCGCGTGGGTGGCGTTTGGGGACTGCGGGGTGGAAAGAAGCGTGTTCATGAGCGTGTTGTTTACTGTCGGTTGGGAATTGGAACGGGACAAAATTGACGCAGCCAGAACGTAATCTTTTTACGGTCTTCTGTTTTTCTGCAGAAAAAATCTGCTTCTTTGCCGGGACAAACGTTTGGTCCGATGCCCATAACCCGTTCCGCTTTCCAACGCTATCGCCTAATTGACGAGGTGATTAGCCGGTATCCCCGCCGGTATTCCAAACAACGCCTGTTTGAGCTACTCCGCGAACATTGCGGCATTCGGTCGGTGTCGTCGCTGGAAAAAGACATCCAGCGGCTGCGCGAAGACCACGACGCGCCGATTGCGTACGACAAACGCAGCAATGGCTATTATTATACCGACCCCCAATTCCGGTTGCTGCGGCTGATGCTGACGCCCGACGACATGGAAGCACTCGATTATGCCCGCGAGGTGCTGGCGGCCACGCAGGGTGCGCCCGTGGTGGCTGAGCTGACCAACGCCCTCCAAAAAGTGCGGCAGAGTCTGGATATTGTGCGGGAAGTCCGGCCCGAAGACGGTCGGGCGTCGAACCGGAAAGTGGTTTATGTGGAGGAGAAAGTGCTGGGTGGAAACCGGCAATACGTCCCGGTTTTGATCCGGGCCGTCAACCAAAACCGGCAGGTCGAATTTCGGTACCACAAGCACGAAACGGCCGTTGCGCCGGCCGAAGCCGCGCCGACGGTTCCGGAGAAACTGCGCACGCTGCACCCGATTCTGCTGCGGGAGGTGGCCGACAGCTGGTACATCATCGGTTTTGACGACGCGACGGGAAAGGAACGCACCTACGCCCTCGACCGCATGAGCGACCTGGAGATTCTGGATGAACCCTGCGCCGTACCGGATGCGGTTTTGGCCTACGTGTCGGAATTTTTCGAACACATTTACGGCATTACGGACACCAGCGACCCAGTGGAAGACATTGTGCTGTCGTTTACGCCCCTGTTTGGCCGGTATGTGAAAGCCAAGCCGATTCACCAGACGCAGGCGGTTTTGCGCGACGACGAAACCGAGTGCATCGTTCGGCTGCGGTTGGCGCCCAACCGCGACCTGATGATGCATCTGCGCAGCTACGGCGAACACCTGACCGTGTTGAAGCCCGAAAGTCTGGTCAGGGCGATGACGGAGTCGCTACGGGCGATGCTGGAACGGTACGGAGAAAACCGCATCTAAAAACAAAACCGCCGAACCTAAATGATCACTGATCCGCTGATAAAGCCTCGCTAATTGTTTTTATAGAAGATTTTGACGCTGTTGTCGAGTGATTGATTTCTGCATTGGAATTCTTTGTTTTGTTAAAAGTCCAAAAAGGAGGGGACTCTCCGGCAAAGGCCAGCCGGGAATGAGGGGCTGACGGAAGGGGCTGAGCAACCCGGCCAAATGGGAAATCGTTCGTACGGGCACGGTAGGGAGGCCGGCCGGGGTCGGGGCGTTTTCGGGGGTGGTCCGCGTAGCGAAAGCGCCAGGTCAGTGCGCTAAAACCCAGCTTCGAACTTCGTGCAAAGGGCCTTCGTAGGGATTGGCGTTACAAACCGCTTTACCAGTGCCGGTGTTAAAATTCAGGACCAGCGAACCGGTGATGCGGCCGGGGTATTTGCGAACGCTTAGTTCGACTTCAGAATCCGTCAGCCACTGAACCCGGTCGGCGCTCCAGACCGCCCCCCGCAGATCGAAAAGGGCCGCCCCATCCGAAACCCGAATGATGCGTGGCACCTCGACCCAGTGGCTCATGCGGACTTCAAAAACATCGAACACCACCTGGTAGGTGCCGTTGGGGGAGGAATATTTCTCTATCATGGGTTCCAAGGATTCGGCCGTAGATGCGGTTTAAAGATTCATTCGTAGCCAGGCCCCAATCTGCCGGACGCATTCGGGTACACTCCAGACCGACAGCAACAGGAAACCCAGCCCCATGCCGCCGAAAATATAAATCATAAAATAATCCCCTTCCAGGTGTACATTTTCCGGCGCTTTCGGATCGTAATAGAGCGTCACCTCCTCACCCACCTGATAAACAGGCGGGTTATGCCCTTCCGAACTGTGAAAAACGCGCTGCTGACCGTCGGCTGTCTGGTAACGAATCGAAGGGGCCAACGGATACGAGTTTGATTTAACGCGGTGGAGATTAATCACCACACCCGGGGTGGCGACACCGGTTTTCGTGAGTTGCTGGCGACTGCGGAAAAGATAATAGCCGACACCGGTCAGGGTTAGGCCAACCAGAAAAAACAAGAGAAAGATTCCTTCAGCAATGGGGAATTTCATGAGTGGATTTTGCCGTAGAACGGTGGTTTGGATGGTACTATTAAGCTGATTTTGGATGAGTACGCCGTTATTGCTCAACGCTGCTTTTGCTTTTTCAGCCACTCATCCACCACCGGAGTAATGTCAAATCTGACGCCCTGAAACCGTTCGGGCGGAGTGGTGTTGAGGGCTTCCCGAAGCCGCAACACAGCCGGGTAAAAATCAACACCCCGGTTTTGAAACTGCTCGTCGATGGCCCCCAGCAGCGGGCTGATACCGTAGGAGTCAAAGCTCCAGTTTTGCAGGTTGTTGCTGGTCTGAATATCGGCGGTTACGGCCGATGCCAGCCAGACCACGCTTTCGTTGAGCGCTTCGGCAAAGGACCGGGACTGCACCACCGCGTTGCCGTCCAGGAAATAGTACACCTCCCGGTAGGTTCGTTTATCCTTTAACAGTGCCAGAATTTCGGCTTCCCAATCCGGATGGGCTTTGATTTTGGCGAGTGCCGCCTGACGAACCGTGTCCCGCTGAAAACGGTTGGTATAGACCAAAAAAGGCAGTATGGGAGCTTCCGCTGGCTGCGACGCGATGTAGTCCAGCGTCTGTCGGCTCCAGCGATCTTCCTGTTCCTGCCGGTTGGCCATTTCCTGCTGGGCTTGCCGGGCCGAATCCCGTAAAAATCCGAAAGCCAGCCCTCCGCTGTATAGCAGGCTGACGGCCAACCCGCTATAAAAGGCGGCTTTCGGCACCAGGGGCGATAACCCGGCCGACGCCGGGGGGTAAAGCGACAGAAAGCAGGCCACCAGCCACAGCAGCGGAATCCATACCTGTCCCTGCCACAAGGCCAGTTCGTGTAAAAACCGGGGATACGTTTGGTCCTCGTCACTGTGCCACTCCACCTTGAACGCTGCGCAGAAAAAAGTGGTGGCTACGATGCACAGCCAGGCCAGCAGGACGGTCGCTTTCCGGATACCGGCGTCATTGGCCACCCAATAGAAGCCATCCCGCACCAGCGTCGTAACTGTCAGCGCAAAACTGCTGATGGCAAAACCGGCTCCCAGAGACGCCAGCACCAGGCCATACCCCATGGCATTATCACCCGCCACGGAGGGTTTCGATGCGGTCAGGAAATACAGACCGGCCCATAGCAGGGCAGTAAGGATAAAAAAGAGATAGCCGAGCATAAACGGATTGTTCGATCAGCTCAAAGATGGCACGGTTCTGACCGGCGTGCAAAAGCAACTGTTTAACTGACGCAGAAAGCGCGATGACGCGTAGCGAAACGGTCATAACTCCCACCGGATCTTATAGCAATGGCACGTTCACACTAAATTTGATCGAGCTTTACAGGACCTCAACCGGAGGCTGATTCAGAAACTGATCAAGGGATGTAAGGCGGGCTAAACCCTTACAAGTTATTTTCCTCCCAGCGCACGTCATGCTGTGCGTAAATTTCAACCCTGAGCGGGCTTGCTTTGTCGATACATCGTTGAGAAGGGGAAAGTGGGTGTCAATAGGACACACCTAGTAAAACGCCCGTTCGGGATTCGTCCAAGAAATCCCGTTGACCCTCCCCAGCCAGACCGAGCCGTCGGGGGATTGCCAGCGAAACCGGCCATTCAGCGAAATTCGTACTCACCTGTCGGTGGATTCGCGTTAGTCCATCAGCATCGGCCATCTCTTTTGAATCAACTTTTCGACCCGGTAAATTGTGCCGGAAGGGCAAATAACAACGACAAATCTGTAACTTGCCCGCCACTAAAACCGCTCGACGATGGCGTTGATTGATAACGTGTACCGCAAATTACAGGACCAGTTCAAACAAGGCGTTGAGTTTGGCCCCGCTGGCCGGGTCATTCAGAGCCTGGACCAGAATAACACGGGTGAAATAATGGTGACCTTTTCGGGCCTTCTGATTTTGCTGGAAGAAGTCGGTGACCGGATTATCGTAAAAATACCGGGTGGGGTTCGGAGCAGCAACAACGACCATCCCGCTGATTGGGGGGCTTTATGTGATGCGTTCATTGCCCAGGTGAAAGCCGAGGCCGGGGATACGCCCCTTGATGAAATCCTGGTTTAGCCCAGTCAGCCTGCGCGGCACAGCGGTTTGAAAGTTGCCCGCGTTTAGGCATTCCTACGGGCGCAACAGCTTGTAGAGGTTGCCCGCGGTCCCGCCAGTAACCATACGGTTTTTAGTAGCGTTCCGTCGCTGCTTACCCTGCCTTTCAGGGGCTGAGCCGCGCATTATGCGGGATTGTTCCGCTTAAAAAAAGTCTCGTAAGCGGCATTCGTCCCTGCTACGAATCCCTGATCCATTCCAAGACCTGATTCTGGATCTGCCAATTGAAATAGGGCAGAAACAACGCCACACAAACACCCGCGTAATGCCTGATTGGGTCACTCGCAGGATACGTCTGTCGGTGCAGTTTAGCGTACTTTACCCAATTATCGGAAAGAATAAAGAACTGCTCAAAAAGCAGGGGAAAAAGCGCCGAATCCACTTCTTCACGAAATACGCCTTCCTTTTTAAACTGCTCGAAAATACCCAGAAACAAAGCTTTGCGGCTCTCGATGAGTGCCCGGTACGCCTTTTCCACCAGGGGGTATTGCTCCAGGAGTTCCGGGGATTCGGTGAAAAAGTAGGAATAGGATTGCATCACGGCAAAGCTTTGGGTAAGACTGGCCAGAATCGACTGGGCGGTTGATGCGGAGGCATCGTTCGCAAAAGCGGCAATCTGTTGCTCCATTTGCTGGAAGGTGGCCAGAATCAGGGACTCTTTGGTCTTAAAGTAGTAGCGCAAATGACCGTCACTGATGGCCAGTTGCTCGGCAATATCCCGCAAGGTCGTGTTTCTGATGCCCCGCCGATTAAAGGTCTCCCGGGCAGCCTCACTAATTTTATCTTTCATTTTTAGCTCTTTCGAGCTAAAGTACAAAATTATCCTATACCTTTGTATTAGCTCTATTGAGCTAAATTATACTAAAAATCATAACATGAAGAAAATTAGCATATTAGGCGGGGGTATCGGCGGATTAACCGCAGCGATTGCCCTGCGGAGCAAAGGGTTTACCTGTGATGTGTACGAAAGGAGCCCGGTTTTTAAAGAAGTAGGTGCGGCCATTAGTGTGTGGCCCAATGCCCTGCGGGTATTCCGGAAGCTGGACATGCTGGCGGATGTGCTGGAAAAAAGCGGGGAGATCCAGATGGCGTATATTAAATCGAGTCGGGGCAACGTGCTGACCCGGAGCCGACCCGCCTACGATTTGCCGGCGGTCTGTACCCACCGGGCGGATTTACTGAATGCCTTGCTCAAGCAGGTGCCGGCAGAAAACCTGCATTCCGGTTATGAATTACAGGATTTTACGTCTTCGGATCAGGGTGTCACCCTAACCTTTACCAACGGCCAGCAAGTAAGCAGTGACCTGCTGATTGGCGCCGACGGTATTCATTCGGTGGTCCGACAAAAAATCATTGGCGATGGCAAACCGGTGTTTCGGGGGTATAACATCTGGCGCGGGATTGCCGATCTGCGGCTGGAGCAGGCTACGCCAGCGAAACACTGGGCCGGGGCAACCGGGTCGGTATTGTGCCGCTTCGTGAAGGACTGTATGGCTGGTGGGCCACCGCCAACGAGCCGCTGGGGCAATCCGATGATCCGGAAGGAACTCGTCAGAAACTAAAAAGACTGTTTGCCGGCTGGCATGCACCGATTCCCCAGTTAATCGATCATTCCCCGCAAATCATCAAAAATAGCTTAGTCGATCGGGTGCCTGTCCGGGGCTGGAGCAGACAGAACGCCGTGCTGGTGGGCGACGCTGCCCATCCCACCACGCCGAACCTGGGGCAGGGAGCGTGTATGGCCATCGAAGGGGCTTACCTGCTGGCGGAATGCCTGGCAACCTACGGCATTTCGGAGCAGGCCCTGAAGGTGTACGAGAATATCCATTACCCCCGGACTACGACGATCACAAAAAGTAGTTTATTGCTGGGTCAGATTGGGCAGTGGGAAAATCCAATCGCAACCCGGTTCCGAAATTTGTTTTTTTCGATCCAGCCCGAGAAAGCCAGCTTACGAATATTGGATAAATACTTTGGGTACGATGTTACAAAAGCCCCTGTTTAAAGCTGCTTTTCACGATGGAATCATAGCCATTTCATTCGAAATGGCTATGCCGTTTTATAAACGGTCGGTAGACAAGCCTCGGGAAAGGATGGCAGCTCCGTGGGCCCTCATTAGCATGGTGGAACGTCCGTAGGGTGGGATAAGTCAGTGCCGCAGCGTTCAAAAAGTAGCCAGTTAACAGGTCACATCCGCCACGTATTCAATCGGGCTGGTAGACTGCGGGAAGCGTCCCTACGTTTGTGACTCATCCCAAATCGGATCGATTTTCATTAAATTTTGTCACTGATGCTTTACACGTTATATGGACTCTCGGGGCTCGCTCTCCTATTCAGTGTGAGCGGTATTTTGGTGAGTCAATTTGCTTCTAAGTTTGAAGGAGGAGCCGGAATAGGTGGTGGTTTTCTCTTTCTGATTGGGGCGGTTTTTTCGGGGGTCGCTGCCATTCTGCTCTACAGAAACTGGTCTGAACTCAGCCTTTTGCCCAAGCTCATTGGGGGGCTCGGTTGCCTGCCGCTGGTGACGGTGGTGGGGGTGTTGATGTATGTGCTGTTCGTGGCCGAATAGCGCTACTGCCTGAAAGCCGGGGAGTTAGTGCAACCATTCAACGCGAGTGACGGCCTTGACTCCCTGGTGTTCAATTCAGCTAACGGGTGGTTTAGATCCCTTTAAGGCGGCTCGCTAAACCACCTGATTTTTGTGCACCGGAATACGGTCAACCGGTAACGGGCAGTCACCAGATAACTAGCGGCAGCCCGAATTCTTTTCAGGAAAAGAATTCGGGCTGCCGCTTCCGTCTGCGTTTTATCGAATAGCTAACTTTATGCAGCAGGAGCCAGATTTGCTACCAACGTAATGGGCAGGGCCGACAACGCTTTTGACACCGGACAGACCACTTTTGCTTCGTTGGCCAGCTGATTGAACTGCTCGGCCGAAATCCCCGGCACAACTCCTTCCAGGGAAAGTTTGATACCCGAAATTCTGAACCCTCCCTCTTCCTGCTCCATCTCCACGGATGATTTGGTATGCAGGGCCGTGGGGGGAAAACCGGCTCCGGTTAACAGAAAGCTTAACTGCATCGCGTAACAACCCGCGTGGGCTGCGGCAATTAATTCTTCGGGATTGGTACCCGCTTTGCCATCTTCATTTTGAAAACGGGCTTTGAACGAATAAGGGGTTTGACTCAGGACGCCACTGGTCGATGAAAGAGTGCCGCTGCCTTCCATTCCGGTACCGTTCCAGGTGGCTTCTGATGTACGTTTGATTCCTGCCATGATTGATTATTGAATAAAGTAAATGGAATTTGGTGAAAATTACTGGGTAGTTTATTCAGGACAGGACCCTGGTAGGGTCCTGCCACCCAACTGAAAAGTGAAGACGATGTCCGCCAATTCCCTGTTGACACTACTGGGCCTATAACAGGGGTCGGATAAGACCTTGTATCCATGCCGTAAAGGTATCCGTGGCAGAACCGGCCGGGAAACAGAACTGAATAACTGGTGGTGCGAAATAGATAATAACCGTGAAATCGCTTATAACTGACAATCCGGGCAGGAATCCGTTCCACCTGCTTTCGCTGCTTTCGTGTTGGTAAGGATTCGATCCTGAAATCCGGTTTTCGCAGGTCACCCCATCCCCACTTAATTGGCAATCCGACTGACTCACCGAGGAGCTATGGTGTTAATCAGTCTGGTAAAACGACCACGTATAAACTCATTCCAGCCGCGTACCGGTTTGCGCGCGGAACCGCTCAGCGTTCCGCCTAGCTTTGGCGGAAAAAACCATGCAAATCGTCCGTTATCTAATCATCGGTCTGGCGGCTCTGAGCGTTGCCAGTCCGGCTCTCATCGCCCAGGTTCCCGACCACCCTGCGTATCTGGATCAGAAAAAACCACAGCCCAAAGGCACCCGGTTTTCCGACCTTCTACCCGCAAAAGTTGCTGATTTTGTGCGCATCAGTTTCAAAGAACCGCAGCCGGGTCTTGACGGAGAAGCGCGCTACCAGCGTGGGGAACAGGAAATATTCCTGCAGTTTAGCCTGGCCGAAAACCGGGCGGAGGTGGCCGAAATTCGCCGGACGATTCAAGACGAATTGCAGCGCGAAAGGCTCAGCCAGCCGCCCCAGTCGAGGGTGGGCAATGAACTGGGGTATAGCCGGCTCATTGGAAAAACAATCGCTTTTTACGCGTGGAACCGGGGTCTTTACTGCTTTTCGGCCGACAGCAAGGGGGGCAATAAAACCGCCCTGGACCATTTTATGCAAGCGTTCCCGTATTGATCACTCCACTTCCGGCCCCCAGGGGTGGCCATGCATTCGGTCAGCAGGTCAATCCGGTTTACCGAATCCGGCCTGCTGACCGTTGATAGCTACTTCCCATTGAATGATTGCTACCAGCTATCGGTTTCCGCTGGCCGCCCTTGGCCGGTCACCCTAGTTTTGCCACTGAAACATTCTTTTTTTATTATGCAACAAATAACTAAAACGGTCGTCGCCGTCAATGGATTCCTGCTTTGTGGCCTGTTAAGCGGCTGCCAGCCCGAACATTTTGTAACCCCTGCCCAACCCGTTCCAGCGACTTCGGAACTAGTTTCGGCTCCGGCCGGCCTGGCAGCGCCGGTCACCCGCATCCAGCACCAGTTAGTTAAACATGGCGGGAATAAATTACACTACGATAGCGCGGGGCGCCTTTGGAAAGTGGTCGCCAGTGCTACCGAGTTTACGGTTTATGGGTACAGTCCGGGAACGGTGGTCGCAACGCACTTCAAGAATGGACAGCAAACCAGCCAGATTACCTGCACGATGAACGCAGCGGGACAATGCGTCCAATCAAAAACGGTGAGCGCCTGGGAAAACAAGACGTTTGTCTATGAATACAATGCGGCCGGTCGGTTGGTGAAGCGCTACAACAAGAATGCGGTTAACGAACGTCACGAGTACGCGTACAATGCCGATGGAGAACTGGCCGTGTTGAAAACGTTCGATTCGGGCAACATGAAAGGGTTTGAAATTCTGTTTGGCTACAGCGTACCCAATGAAGGCTTGCTCCTCGATCGGTATCGGTTAAATTCAACCTTTCTGGCCCCTTTGGATGAGTACCTGCCGATTTGGGGGTCTTTTAACAAGCATCTGGTTCGGCGGATTACCTACAAGGCCTGTGGGGCCAATGATGTGGTGGAGTATCTGTGCGCGTACAGCCTGAATTCGGATGGTCTGGTAAGCGAGAAAAGCCTGATCAACATGGCGAATAATAGCCTGGTTTCTAAAACCGCCTTTGTTTATTCCGGGTATGGGCTCTTAGCCGCCAACTAAGCCCTGCTGGGTTTCAACCGTACCTGCTGAGTAAACGGTAGGTACGGTTGCCCGGTTTGAACAGGTAAAGGACTTTTGCCGGATTTTCTGTTCGTTTGGTAAGTCCCGGCCGTTGTTTGGTGGATTACAGCGCTTGCCTTAATTTAGCAACGTTGAACGTAAAAGTCCAACGTTTTTCGACGGGAAACGAACTGCTGGGCCAGCCGCTGAATATTGGTAATTAACCGGGGTGGTAAGCGCTCCTGTCGGTAGGCGAGGCTGTTTAATTCGTTCTGTATCAACCCAAAGGCCTTACCTTTTCCTTATGGCTTACACTTGCTTTATCATTGGTAAGGACACGTTACTCATCGAATGCGCCGGGATTCTTCAGCAAAACGGCTTCCAGATAAAAGGAATTATTTCCAGCGATCGTCAGGTCAGGCAGTTTTGCGCGGATCAGGCAATTCCCTTTCTGGAAATGACCGGGCCTTTTGCGTCGGTTTTAGAAGAAAATCCATTCGACTACTTATTCAGTATCGTCAACAGTTACATTCTCCCGGCTTCCGTTTTACGACTTCCCCGGTTGCAGACCATTAACTATCACGATAGCCCGCTTCCGGCATATGCTGGCGTCCATGCGACCTTCTGGGCACTTATCCAGGGTGAAAGAACCCACGGCATCACCTGGCATGGGGTCGATGCAGGGATTGATACGGGTCCCATCCTGAGCCAACGTCGGTTTGCGGTGGAGCCCGACGAAACCTCTATCCAGTTAAATATCAACTGTTACGCAGCCGGAATTGCCGCTTTTCGGGAACTGGTCGCAGCCCTACGTTCTGATACGCTTGCGAGCCTACCCCAGAATCCGGCTCAACGAACCTATTTCGGCCTCAACAAACGGCCCAATACCTTTATCGACTGGCAGCGATCCGCTACCCAGCTTGCCCGCCTGTACCGCGCCCTGGATTTCGGCTTTCACCCGAACCCGTTTGGTTTGCTTAAAGTTAGGGTAGGCCATGACGTATTTCTGGTCAAAGAAGCAGGTCAATGGCCCGATTCTCCGGAGCATCCGGACCCACCGGCGGGGACGATCGTTTGCTTTGAGCCCGATCTGCTGGCCGTAGCGACGGGCGAGGGCGTGCTGGGCCTTCGGGCGCTGGTCACCCAAACCGGTGAGGCTGTTTCGTTGTCGGCGCTCCGCCTGCAATCGGGGCTGCAGGAAGGGCAACTGATTAGCCCGCCCGAGCCGGCTTTTTGGCACCACTACCAACAATGGGACAGGCAGTGTGCGCCCTTTCAAAGGTACTGGACCGAAAAACTCAGCCGTTTCTCGCCGACATCGGTTTCGATTCATCCATCGGCGGACGTAGACGAAAACCTGAAGCAGGCCATCGAGTACCGGCCCATAATTCCCACCCCAACAGTTGATAGGGCGCTGGCCCCACTGCCGGAAGCCGATCAGGCGGATCTACTTCTTTGTGCTTTTCTGGTGGCAGTGGCCCGGATGGGCAGTCAGGCGTCCGTTGGTGTAGGGTACAGCTCGCCAACGAGCAGGCAAATAGCGGCCGAGACGGCCGGTTTGTTTTGGGATTGCCTGCCGTTTACGGTTGATTTTGACTGGGAATCGAACGCGGAAAAAGCCATATCAGCCCTTCGGCAGGAACGGGCCGCCGTTGAAAAACACTGCTCCTTTGCCCGGGACTGGTTGCTGACCCAGCCGGCCCTTCAGTCCGTGGCGCAGTTGGTAAACGAGCACCATTTTCCGATCGTAATTCACCGAATGGTGGAGGAAACCGACCGGCCCGTTCCCCGGCAGGGGCTGATCCTGATTCTTTCCGACGCGGGAACCTGCCAGCTGGCCTATGATCTGGCCGTCTGGCAGGCCAGTCAGGTAAACGAATTGATCAACCGGTGGCTGATTGTGCTGGAGAACCTGGTAAGCCACCCCTCGACGGCCTTAAAAACCGTTCCTTTACTCACCCCCGAAGAACAACAGCGCATCCTGATTGACTGGAACGCGACGGCGGTTCCGTATCCCCGCGATCAAACGGTAGCGGAACTGGTTGAAGCCCAGGTCACGAAAAGCCCTCAGGCCGTAGCGCTTCGCTGCGGACCTGTCTCCCTCACCTACGAACAGGTAAACCAGCAGGCCAATCAGTTGGCGCATTACCTCCGAGAGCGGGGGGTTACGACCAATACGCTGGTGGGGCTTTGTCTGGAACGTTCACCGGAGATGCTGGTCAGTTTGCTGGCAATCTTGAAAGCAGGTGGAGCCTATGTTCCGCTGGACCCCGATTATCCGGCTTCCCGGCTGCAGGAGCTGTGCGCGCAGACCGGTATTCAATGGATAGTAACGAAGCTAAAATGGCGGGACCGACTACCAGCCGAGGGGATTACGCCGGTTTTCCTTGACCAGGAAACCGCTTCCTGGGCTGGTGAAAAAACCGGCAATCTGGACCTGCCCAGGGATGGCAATCAGCTGGCATATGTAGTCTTTACGTCGGGCTCGACGGGCCAGCCCAAAAGCGTGGCCATTCCCCACCGGGGGGTGGCTCGCCTGGTTAAAGGGGCCAATTACGCGCAGCTTGACGAAACAACGATCCTGCTGGGAATGGCACCGCTGGCGTTTGATGCCTCCACTTTCGACGTGTGGGCCACCCTGGCGAACGGCGGACAACTGATCCTGATGCCCGAGCGCCAGCCGACCCTCGATGCCATCAAATACGCCATTCAAGCCCACCGGGTAAACACGGTTTTTTTAACAACGGCCTTGTTTAACGTCCTGGTCGATAGTGACCTTTCCGGGCTAACCACGCTTTCGCAGCTCTTGACCGGAGGAGAAGCTGCTTCGGTCAGCCACCTGCACCGGGCTCAACAGCAGTTGCCAGCCTGCAAGATCAGTAACGTATACGGACCGACTGAAAGCACCACCTTTGCCACGTTTTATCCCCTGCCGTCCACCGCCTGGGATGCCCATACCGTACCCATTGGCCGGCCACTGTCGAACACCCGGTTATACATTGTCGATTCCTTTACAAACCCGGTGCCGGTGGGTGTAGTGGGCGAATTGCTCATCGGCGGGGATGGCCTGGCCCGGGACTATCTATTCCAGCCTGAGTTGACCCGGGAAAAATTCATCGCTGACCCGTTCAGCCAGGATACGGACGGACGCCTTTACCGAACGGGCGATCAGGCGCGTTACCGGGCCGACGGCGCCATCGAGTTTATCGGGCGTCTGGATGATCAGGTCAAGATTCGCGGTTTTCGAATCGAGCCGGGGGAAGTTGAGTTCGCCCTCGGCCAGCATCCGGCCGTGAAGGAGACTTTTGTCGTGGTGGCAGAAACGCCTTCGGGCCAAAAAGAACTGGTGGCCTACCTGGTTCCCCAACCCCATGCCCGGGTTGTACCGGATGACGTACGGGCGTTTCTTCAGACCCGCCTACCCCAGCACCTGATTCCGGCGGCCTTGGTCCCGCTGGAATCTCTGCCACTGACCGCCAATGGTAAAGTGGCAAAAAATGGGTTGCCACCGGCATTTCCCCGCAGCCAAGCCGGAGGAGATGAGGTACTGACCGCAACGGAGCAGGTCCTTTTGCCCTTATGGAAGGCCTTGCTGAACTATCCGGATTTGAGCAGGGAAGATGATTTTTTTGAAACCGGCGGCAACTCACTATTAGCCATGCAGTTAGTTGCCCGCATTCAGCGGCAATTCGGTCGACCGCTGTCGGTGAAGGATGTCTTTGAGCACCCGACCCTGCGCCGGTTGAGTGCGCGCCTGGACCAGAATCCGGAGACCAGTCTGACGTTTCCGGCTGCGCAAAAACCGGCGTCGGAACACGAGCCCGGGCGGGGTGGTCCGTTGTCTTTCGCCCAGAACCGGCTGTGGATCATTCACCAGCTCCATGATTTGCGGGGCACCTATAACGTGCAGGTCATCCTCAAAATCCGGGGACCGCTCAACCTGCTGGCGTTACAGCAAAGTCTGGAAGAGGTTGTCCGTCGGCACCAGGTGTTACGAACTACCTTCGGTCATTCGAACGGCATCCCGTTTCAACAGCTTGTTTCGGATTTCTCCCTGCCTTTTGAGGTGACTGAACTTAACGACCGGAAAGAGGGGGCGGAGCGGGACTGGTCGCACTGGCTGCAAACCGAAGCCTACCGGCCCTTTAAGCTCGAAGACGGCCCATTGATGCGGTTTCGGGTGGCCCACCGGGGGCCGGATTCGTGGGTTTTGATGCTAGTTTTCCACCACCTGATTTACGACGGCTGGTCCAGTCGGGTGCTGGCCCGGGAGTTGAGTCAGCTATATACCTCGTTCGTGCGGCATCAGCCGGTTTCTCTCCCGCCTTTACCCATTCAGTACGCGGACTATGCCCGCTGGCAATTGGAACAGTTTACCCCTTCCGCGTTGCAACGGGATTTAACGTACTGGAAAAACCGCCTGACTGGCGCCCCCAGCTCGGTAAACCTGCCCATTGACAAACCCCGGCCGGCGGCTCAATCATTTGAAGGTGCTGATTACACCTTTCCCATCGCCGATGGCTGCTGGCAACAAATCCAGACGGGAGTGCACGAACCGGGGACAACGGTATTTCTCCGGCTTTTAACGGCATTTTCGGTCTGGCTCAGCCGGGTTACCCAGTCCGCTGACCTCGTAGTGGGCATACCCATTGCGGGGCGCAGCCGGGCGGATGTGGTGGACAGCATTGGTTTTTTTGTCAATACCCTGGCCTTACGCATTACTGTTTCCGGGGATTGGACGTTTCGGCAATTACTGCAACAGGTTCGTCAGTGGACACTCGAAGCGTATGACCACCAGGATCTGCCTTTCGAGCAGGTGGTGGAAGGGCTCCGGCTTCCCCGTACCCTGGCGTATGCGCCGTTGGTCCAGGTGATGTTCGATTTTCACGAAGATCAGACGAAAGACTGGCAACTCGATGAACTGGTTGTTGATACCCTGCTGCTTGACCAACAGGTGGCTAAATTTGATCTCCACGTTTCGTTTCGCGAAACAAATGGGGGCGTCAACGTAACGTTCAATTACCGGCCGGACCTTTTTTCTGCCACAGCCATCGTTCAGATGGCCGACGACTTTGTAGCGGTATTGAAGGCCCTAGTAGCCCATCCCGATCAACCAATCCTAAACGTGCTCGGGCTGGACCAGATTCAACCCACCCTACCCGCACTAAACCGTGATGCTTCGGAGATTGAAGCCAACAGTTTGGATGAACTTTGGGCGCCACAGTCCGTCGATGCTCCCCTGATCGACTGGCTGCAGACCACCTGGTGTTGGTTACTGGAGGTGCCCTCTCTGGGGCTGGATGATGATTTTTTTGAAATGGGTGGGCATTCTCTGCTGGCCTTCCAGATGATCGCCGAATTGCAGAAGAAGATTGGCCGTACCCTTCCTGTCGGTAGTGTTTTCGCTAATCCAACGATCCGAAAACTGGCCGCGTACCTAAAAACCAGGCATGCCGATCTGGTTTGGGAGTCACTGGTGGCGGTGAAACCCCAAGGGCGACGGGCCCCTCTTTATCTGGTCCACCCGGTTTCGGGTGATGTGGGTTATGCGTACCAACTCGCCCCCTACCTACCCGACGACCAACCGGTATTCGCCCTGCGCGCGGTGGGTCTGGATGGCATCGGCACTCCGTTCACAACCATTGAAGCGATGGCGGCCTATTACGTTAAATTAATCCTTGAAAAACAACCGGATGGGCCTTACGCCCTGGGGGGGTATTCGCTGGGCGGGATTGTCGCTTATGAAATGGCCCGTCAACTAAAACAGAGGGGGAAAGAGGTAAGCCTACTGGCCATTATTGATAGCTATCCGGTGAGCCCGACCCGGTCCCATTCCCATCCGATTCCCATGGGTCGGCTCCTCCATTATTATTACGACGTTTGGCGTTCACTGCCAAAACAACCCGGTTTTATTATGCGAACCATTCGGAATAAGGCACCCTTCGTGCGGGGCTATCTGATAAACCGGCTTCAGCAATCGTTTCGGCGCTACCCACCCAGCACCCATTCCGTCCAGACGGGAGCCGCTCAACCGGAAACGGCGATCGTAACCATCAACCAGATGGCCTACAGTGCGTATGTTTTTCAACCCTACGACGGAAAAATGGTCTTTCTACGCGCCGTTGGTCAAAATACCGGCAGCCGCACAACGGTAACCTTCGGCTGGAATCGGTACGCCCGGCGGGGCGTAGAGGTGTATCCCTTACCGGGTGATCATTATTCTCTTTTTAAACACGAAGCAACCATTTCAAACATTGCCGGTATTCTGACGGCCCATCTCCCCATCTAATTCCTGGGGGTGCTCCGCCCGGAATGCTTTACCATCTTTGCCTTTATGGTACAAAAAAAACCGTATATAGGTAGTTCCCCAACGGATTATCCCCGCGCCACCCCACTCCATGAACTGATTGCCCGCCAGGCCATGGAATCAGCCGATAAAGTGGCCTTGCTGGCGGGTGGCCGGGAGCTGAACTACCGCGAGCTGGACGAAACGGCCAATCAATTAAGTCATTACCTGATCCGGCAGGGCGTCAAACCGGGGGATCTTGTGGGCGTTGCGCTGGACCGTTCGCCCGAATTGATCTTGATGCTGCTGGCCATTATGAAAGCCGGAGCGGCTTACCTGCCCATCGACCCAACCTTTCCCCCGCAGCGGATTGAGTTCATGCTGACGGATTCGGCGGCTCAGGTGCTGGTTACCTCCAAAACCGTTCAGGGAAAACCGCCCGTCCAGGTTACCCCGCTATTGGTGGAAGACGCCCTGGTGGAATCAACCTCGTTAGGCAAATACGCCCCGACGCTTTCGGTTACCGGAGACGATTTGGTGTATGTGCTCTATACATCCGGCTCAACCGGCCAACCCAAAGGTGTATTGATTGAGCACCACAACCTGGTTAACCTGTTGACGAGCATGGTGCATCAGCCCGGAATTACGAACGCGGACCGCCTGTTGGCAGTTACCACCGTTTCCTTTGATATTGCAGCCCTTGAATTGTTTCTGCCTTTGTTGGCGGGAGCAACCCTGGTTCTGGCCGATACGTCCTCGACCCGCGATGGAAACGCGTTGCTGGGCCTTATTCAGGAACAGCGCATCACCATCCTGCAGGCTACGCCCATCACCTTTCGAATGCTGTTGGCGGCTGGTTGGCAACAGCCGCTTCCATTGAAAATCCTGTGCTGTGGAGAACCGCTACCGGAGAACCTGGCGCAGCAGTTAACGGCCCGGTGTGAGACCCTGTGGAATCTGTACGGCCCGACCGAAACCACCATCTATTCAACGGGAAAACAGATTCTGCCAACGGACCAGCTCATCACCATCGGAAAGCCCATTCAAAATACGCAGGTCCATCTGCTGGATGAAAATCAAAAACCGGTACCGGAAGGGCAGCCGGGTGAAATTTGTATTGCAGGTGAGGGGGTTGCGCGGGGGTATTTCAACCGACCCGAGCTGACGCAGGAAAAATTCTTGCCCAACCCCTTTGCTCCAACCGAACTCTTGTACCGGACCGGTGATTTGGGGCGATTAACACCGGAAGGCGAAATTCAATTTTTGGGGCGCATCGATCAGCAGATAAAAATCAGGGGATACCGCGTCGAGCCCGGTGAGATCGAACACGCCCTGGTCAGCCAGCCCGGGATTCGGGAAGCCGTTGTGGTTGCCCGGGAAGATCGCTCGGGAACGGCCCGTTTGGTGGCCTATCTGGTATTGGCCCATCCCTTGTCCAGTACGGAGTTTGCAGACTCGGCCCAGCGCTGGAAAGCGAGCCTGAAAAACACCTTGCCCGGTTACATGATTCCCGTGATGTTCATTCAGACCGCACAATTCCCCATCACGCTCAATGGCAAGGTGGATCGCAAAGCGTTGGCGGCCGGAACGGGCCCAGGCGGTGACCAATCTCCGGAACCCGTCCCGCAAAAAACGCCTTCACAAACCGGTGCGTCCAGTTCGAGTTGGCGAAACGTATTCTCCTGGTTGATGCCGGGTAGCCGGAAGAACAAACCGTGAACGGGTATCAATGGGCCCTGGCCAATCCGTTACGATTTGAATCGTAGTTAGCTTAGTTGCTGGTTCCCAGGAATAGTTGTTTCTCTTTTAGAAGTAACCAGCACATGCCTACTACGGCCAGATTAATGAACACATGCTGACCAATGGATAGCTGGTCAAAAAGTCCGTTGCATGGGCAGGGAACGTACTGTGAGCGCCGTACAATATACAAGCAATAGCCCGTAAACACGATGAGTAAAGCAATTGCCAGTTGGATTGCTTTTACTTTTGTTTGTTTAAAAAGAAGTAATATGGGAATTGATAATTCACAAATTGGTATTCCATAACTAATTAAAGAGAGGCTATATCCCGCCATTAAAGGAAGGGCATCAAGTTTAAGTACCCATCCATTGTAATCAGTAAATTTGACCATTCCTGCATAAGCGAACAGGGTACTGATCAGAAGTTCGGCCATAAAAAGACCCTGAGATTTTATGTGCTGAGCGGTGCTCATAGAAATCAAAATTTATTAAAAGCTAATTGGCTACTTTAATGTATGGTACAGAAGACCTTCATTCGTTCTAAGTACTACACAACTGGCAGGGTCTTCCACTTTTAAAGGAACCTCAAATCGATATTCACCTGCCTTTACATTATACTGTTTATACTTCTTTAAAAGAACGCCGGATTTATTGTAAATGTCAACCAAGACGTGCGTTTGCTGCTTGATAGAAAGCAAAACCGAAGCGATACCGTCTTTTTTATGATGTATTGATGACACCTTGTGAACAGGCTGAAAATGAGTTGTACTTTTTACCTCATTCTGCTGGGTTGAATATTTATAAATCTTATTTCCCGAAATAAAAGCGGTCGAATCATTGATTTTAACAAACCTGTTGTAAGCGTTGCCAATGCAGTGTCGATGCCAGGATTGGCCCCCATCTTTTGTTTCAAATAAACTCGAAGTTCCTCCTATCCAACCCTGCTGAGCGTTTAAAAAACCAATGGCCTGCGTATATTCATATGTATCATCGACTAATAACGTACGCCATTTTTGGCCTCCATCATTGGATAGCGCCATTCTGACATTATCAGAACCCGGCAAACCAGCAATGGAAGCATAAAGCATCCTGGGGCTTAAAGCCTGAATTTTCCAGACAAAATCGCCAGCGACGTTAGTTTGGTAAAACTGTTTCCATGTTTTTCCACCGTCGCTCGTGTGCAAGATAATTCCTCCATTAGCTTCCGGGTTACTTTTACCAACGGCAAATCCAGTTGTAGCATTAAAAAAATGGATGTCAACCAGTGCCGTAGCATATTGACTCATATCGATGTATTTCCAGGTTGCTCCTGCATCAACGGACTTTATTATGAAAGCCGGCCCGGTAAAAACGCCACATCCATAAATTGTTTTTTGATCCGGGGTTGCTAAACCGCATATGCCTACTGGCCTAGGAGAAATTTTGTGGCTAATATCTATCCAAGTTATTCCACCATCATTGGTTCGATAGAGCGAAGAATCTAATGACCCTGAAAAGCCGAGTGTATCATTCAGAAATTCAACGCTACGCAAGTACTTTTTGCTTTTAAATTGGAGAGACCAGGAGTCTCCACCATTTACTGTCTTATAAATTTCGCCAGAAGGACCACCGGCAGCCCATCCGGTTGCATCATTTACGAAATAGACATCATCATATCTTAAACCGGTAGGGATATTTTGTGCTTTCCAGTGAGATTCAGGCTTTACTAATGTCTTTACAACTAAAAAGCAGGGCAGAATAAACCATATACTTTTAAGCCATTTCTTATTCATATCTTACTGATATTTGCAACTAGGGTAGACCATCATTGATCTGTGAATTAGTTATGGATGAAAACCGCCCCTTTAATGTTGAAAAACCGTTTCGGATGGGTTCAACGGCTGTCCGATCAGAGCTGTAAGTGGCAAGCATTCCAACGAAATCCGGCCGGTTAAGGGCCTGGTTATGACCAATAGCGGGTCCATCTGTATCGACGGCCCGATCAGTAAATCCCGCTTCCGATATCGTCCACAGCGTTGGCTTAAAAATGGACTAAGTCATCACCCGTGAAGGGCCGATCTTGCCGGCCACTGTGAATAGATCCTTCAAGATTACCTATAGCCAGATCAGCTTACATCCGTCCGGGAGGTGGCTTCAGAAATGCCATATTCCCGACAAATTGCCCTTGTAAGAGTGCCATTCTCCTGCTATTTGAGGACCTTGATAATGACCTGGGTAACCCCGTTGAGATTTGGTGAATTAGAACGGTCGGCTATTGCCACCCTTTTCATAGGAATCAGTTTAAAATTAGCATTTTTCTCTGATTCTAAACTGGTCGAATTTTAGGGATATTTATAATGCCTCACTCAAAGTCGTTCAGCCTATCTAGCTTAGGCTGTCGTTTTCTATTTTACCTCACAAGAGGCAATCTTAATATTTAATCAGGTATTAGGGCCTTATTTTTTTGTAAAAGCTGCGTTAATCAAAAAGCCACCAATTATATGGATAAATGCTCCTGGTACGATAAATATGAAAAGAATGGGGAACGGTCTCGAACTTTCGACCTAAAGTTTGAAAAATTACATCCTCGTAAGCTGTGTATACCAAAAACAAAAAAGCACCTACCATTTCTAGTAAGTGCTTGATTTAAAGGGTGGGAGTTGACGGGTTCGAACCGCCGACCCTCTGCTTGTAAGGCAGATGCTCTGAACCAGCTGAGCTAAACTCCCCTTTGGATATGTTCCCATCGCCTATTTTCCGTCGTTTGGGAGTGCAAATATAGCCGCTTGAATCCGCATTCTGCAAGCTTTGCGACGAAAAAAAACAACTTATTTTGCAAATGGTTCAGCCTCAGGTGCTTTAATTGGCCCCTAAGAGCCATTTCGCCGGTTTATTCAAAGTTCAGGTACAACGTCACCGTATGGGTTCGGAGTTTCTGAAGGCCAATGTTAGCCGTGTTGCCCTGAACGGGTTCGAACAGGTTGACCAAACCGTGTGAAAACCGGATCTCGGGGGCAAACTTGAAAAATTCAAAAAACTGCTCGAAGCCGATGCCGTATTCCACCGAAAGATCCCGGTTTTTGGTCAGCAAGCGGCTCGACCCCGCCACTTCGCGCCGACGGACGTTGGCTTCCAGCCCGAGCGACCCGCCACCCACCACGTACATCCGCGAATTGGCGCGCCGTTTGGATTTGTATTTCAGCAAAACCGGAAACTCGACCCAGGTCGATTCGCGGATCTCTTTTTTAATGGTGCCGCCCGGGTAGTTGGCCTCCACCGACCGCGCATACAGCGACACGGCGGGCGTCACCCGAACGTCAAAATGCGGTCCCAGAATGGTATTCATAATGAAGCCTACCCGAAAACCGACTTTGTTGGGCGAATAAAGCTGGTAAGCCGAATCAGAACTGACGTAGGCATCGCTGTACTTGATGTTGAAGCGCGTAATGGGAGCCGCAAACAGAAAACCGTACCGGATGAGTTTGTCGTCGTAATCTTCGAGGTGAATCCGGCGGTAGCGCATCGACGACTGCGCCCGCAAGTCGGGGCAGAGCAGCGCTAGCAACAGACCAATCAGGATGCTTTTTTTCCGATGTAAATTGAGCAAATGCCAAATGTGAGCGGTATCCATTGTGTTTGCGTAAATCCTGCCTGTTCGAGAACCCGGATGAAATCAGGGCCGTCCGGAAACGCCTGCATCGATTCGGGCAGATACGTATAGGCCGAAGTATCTTTCGAAACCAACCGGCCAATCAACGGCAGCAGGCGGTTCGTGTAAAAACTAAAAAACTGTTTGAACGGAAACTTACGCGGTTTCGAAAATTCCAGCACCAGACAGGTGCCACCCGGCCGCGTTACGCGGTGCATGTCGGTTAACCCGTTCAGGAGGTTTTCGAAATTGCGTACACCAAACGAAACGATCACGGCGTCGAAAACATTGTCTGCGAAAGGCAATCTTTCCGAGTCGCCGGAGCGCAGTTCAATTTTATCCGCCAGCCCCAGCTTCCGGATTTTCTCCCGGCCAATTTTCAGCATCCCTTCCGAAATATCGACACCGGTTATTTTTTCGGGGTTCAGCTTGAGCGCTTCAATGGCAAAATCGCCCGTACCGGTAGCAATGTCCAGGACGGTTTTCGGCTTGACCGGTTGCAGGAGCCGAATGGCCTTTTTTCGCCAGGATATATCGATTCCGGCGCTGAGCAGGTGGTTCAGCAAGTCGTATTTCGGCGAGATGGAGTCGAACATTTCCTCAACCTGCTCGCGCTTGCTGGTATTTTTATCTTTATAAGGAACAACGGCCATAAGCGTGAAGAATGGTGGAATGGCTTTGATGGTTAAAATAGTGGCAGGGCTTTGAGGGTTGATCGATTACCCACCTTTAATCCTTTAACCCCTTCAGCCATTCAAACCGTCCATCCGGTTTTTACAAAGGTACGGCCCTTTGCCAGAAAGTTTGTGATTCCCTGTCAGATTCCGTAGTTTTCGCGGACTATTTCGTCCCTTTATTGTTATGAACCGTTCTGATTTTTTGAAAACATCGGCGCTTGCCGGTGCTGCGGTCATGAGCCGTCCGTTAATTACCCTCGCTCAGCAATCAACCTACCGCACGGCCCTGATCGGTGCGGGCTGGTGGGGAAATAACATTCTGCGCTGCGCCATGCAGTCCGGCCAGTCGAAACTGGTGGCCCTATGCGACGTCGATCAGCGCCAGCTCACCAAAACCGCCGAAGAATTTTCCAAGCTCACCAGCGACAAACCCAAAATATACCGGGATTTCCGGGAATTGCTTGCCCGCGAAAAACCGGAGATCGTCATTGTGGCCACGCCCGACCACTGGCACCCGCTCATCGCCATTGAAGCCATGAAACAGGGCGCGCACGTTTACGTCGAAAAACCGATTGGCCACACCATCAACGAAGGCCGGGCAATGGTCAAAACCGCCCGCCAAACCGGCAAAGTCTGTCAGGTCGGGACGCACCGGCGGGTTTCTCCGCACAACGTGTCCGGCATGGAATTTCTGAAATCAGGAAAAGCGGGCAAAATCGGAATGGCGCGGGCGTTTGTGCATTACGCCGGCGGGCCCGGTCAGATGGTTCCCGACGAGGAGGCACCGAAAGAGATGGACTGGAATTTCTGGTGCGGACCGGCCCCCCTGCGGGCCTACAACCGGACCATGCACCCGCGCGGTTTCCGGCAATACCTGGATTATGCCAATGGAACGCTGGGCGACTGGGGCATCCACTGGATGGACCAGATTTTGTGGTGGACCGAAGAAAAATACCCGAAAAAGGTCTTTACCGCCGGTGGCCGATCCATCAAAAAAGACAATACCGACGCGCCTGACCATCAGGTGACCAGCTTCGAGTTCGAGGACTTCACGGCGGTTTGGGAACACCGGACTTTTGCGGGCAATACGGCCGAAAAAACGCACCCGCAGCAGGCCGTCGGCGTTTACTTTTACGGCACCGAAGGCACGTTTCACATGGGCTGGCTCGACGGCTGGACATTTTATCCGGCCGATTCCAAAAAACCGGTCATTCACCAGGATGCGAAGTTGAACAAACCCGACGACCAGAATATTGCCCAGCTTTGGGACGATTTCCTGAAGGCCATCAAATCCAAAAGCCTGCCGACCAGCGACATCGAAATCGGGCACCGCTCCACCAACATGGCGTTGCTGGGCATGTTGTCGTACAAACTGGGTCGGAGTGTTGAATGGGATGGCGAAAAAGAGCAGATCAAAAACGACCCCGAAGCCAACAAGCTCCTGAGCCGCGAATACCGGGGCGAATGGAAATATCCGGTTTAAGGCGCCCCCGGACTCAAGGCCGTTGTCCTTTCAAATGGATTAAACGAACACGGACTAAAGTCCGGAAATACATAAACAGCTTGCCCCTCTATTCAGTTATAGGATAAGCAAGCTGTTTATGTTCATGTCCGACTCCACCGATTCCACTGGCGATTTCGACCAGGCCACCGCAGGCCGGACTACGCTTCGTTATCTGGCCCGTGCCATGCACACCGATCACCCCTCCGATGAGCCTTTTGTATTGAACAGCAGCGAACGACACGCCATCAATCGGATAAAAGGGGCTACGATGCTGGTGTCTTCGGCACTGGGTGTGCTGGCAATCTGGGTGTTTTACCTGCCGCACGTTCTATGGGCCGACTGGTTTGCTAAAACACATACCGCCCTGGGCGATTGGCCCCTGATCAGCCTTTTGTTCGGTCTTCTGATTATTTACCTGCTTTTACACGCCTTAATTCTGACGCATTCCGGCGCCATTCGACTGATCGAAATGACGTGCCAGTTCCCCCGGTTTCATGATTCGTCCTACAATCGGCATTTGAATGTGCTAGCCGATAACGGCCGCCGGCAGGGCCAGTTCCGCCCCCGGATGAGCCCCCGGCCTTTGTTGCCCTGGACCTTGTCGGGGTATCTGGTAACGGTATTGCTGCTGGCGTTCGTCAGCGGAGGATTGGTTCAACTGGCGCTCCGGCTCTGGAACGGTCAGCCGGTTTCGCCGATGGTGACGGTTTTGAGCAGCACCCTGGTGCTGGCCGTCTGGAATAGCTGGGCCACCTACCGGATTCTGCAACAGGCCCAGATTCGGGTGATGGTGCCACTAACTGTCCGGCAATTCATCAACGAGCTGGCCGAGGAGTTTGGCCGGGAACCGCACTTCCGCCAGGCCTCGCCCGGCATTTTGCAACAGGCCGGTATTTCCGCCAAACCGGATAATTATCCGCATTTGCTGCTAATGGAAGCGATGATTTCCCGGTTTTCCATCGAATCCGAAACCGTCACCAAATCGCCGTCCGAAACCGGGCCGGAACACTGGACAAGCTGCCCCAAACCGGTTCGGCAGGGACTGGAGCGGCTTTTTGTTTTCAGCCTGCTTATCGACGGGCATTTGTCATCCCCGGAAAAAAAAAGACTCCGGCAGTTGCAACAGACGGGGGGCTTCCGGACGTCCGTAGCGGATGCGGAAACAATGCGCAGAAATTTTGTGCGGGGAGAGGGGTTGTGGGTGTAATTTCGGAAATTGGTCCGTAAATCACCTCATCCTATGAAATCCCTTCTAACCGTTTGCCTATTAGCCTGTACCCTTGTCTCCTCCGCTCAAAACCGCCCCAAATCACCCGTTTCTATTATTTTAGATACCGACATTGGCCCCGATTACGACGATGTGGGGGCTATGGCGGTTTTGCACGCGCTGGCCGATAGGGGGGAAGCCCGCCCGCTGGCCGTCATTGCTTCCAACAAACACGAACTGGTGGTGCCGACCATCGACGTGCTGAACACGTACTTTGGACGTCCGAACCTGCCGACGGGGATGCCGAAAGGCCCGGGCGTGGTGGACGGGGCCTGGCAGAAATGGCCCGAAAAACTGGTGGCCACCTATCCCCACTCGATTCGTTCCAGCCAGGAGGCTCCCGACGCCGTTACAACCTACCGCCAGCTTCTGGCCAAAGAACCCGACGGCAGCGTGACCATCGTGACCGTGGGTTTTCTGACCAATATGGCGGATTTGCTGACCTCAAAACCGGACCACTATTCTCAACTGGATGGGCAGGCGCTGGTTAAACGGAAAGTGAAAGAACTGGTATCGATGGCGGGTGCTTTTCCGAAAGGGCGCGAATTCAACGTGTTTAAAGATTCGCTGGCTTCCGAAAAGGCGTTTACCAACTGGCCGACCCCCGTTATTTTCAGCGGGTTTGAGATCGGGAAACAAATCAAAACCGGTCCGCGTCTGGTGGCCGATCCAACCCTGAAAAGCCCGGTGAAAGAGGTCTTTGCGCATTGTATGCCACTGGCAAAAGAGGACCACGACGGGCGAATGAGCTGGGACCAGACCGCCGTCCTGGTGGCCATTCGGGGCGTCGAACCGTATTATGGACTGAAACGAGGGCGGTTTTTGTTGAACGGCGGTACGAATTCGTGGCAGGACGATCCCAACGGCCCGCATTATTACCTGACCGAAAAAAGACCCGTGGCGCAGGTGACCGAAGAAATTGAAACGCTGATGATGCACCAGCCGGGAAAAAGAACGATGAAAACCGGCGAAAAATAAAATGCAGGTAGTTGGATTTTTTTGCGAAGAGAATCTGGAATTTTAGCATGATGTTTGCTAAATTTGAGTTGCCCATCGTACCACTCAGCTATGTTCCGACAACTTTTTACCAATCTCGCTGGCCGTGTTCAGCTCCGAATCACCCGTTTTGGCCTTAAAGAATGGATTTTATTGATCTATTTTTTTCTTCAACCGATCGTATGGGAACAATGTATCGACGGTTTTGATTATGCCTGGCACCTGCTTCAGATCGCCAGTTTGTTTGCCACCGCCGATCTGGCTGAACACATCATTGGTACATTTCAAAGCCAGGTCGAGCGCAAACAGTTGATGACCCGCATCAAGGAGTGGGGGCTGATTATTTCGGCGGCCGCGTTTGTGATCCTGTTTGTCGAAAGCGTAACCGTCGGGTTGTAACGCAACGTCACAACCCGAACTCCGGTTTTAGCAAATCCTTACCGGCCCGACTCGGCGGTGGCGGTTTTTAACGGTATTTTCTGGTCCCGCATGGCGGCATTGTAAACGAACGACGCCACAATTGTCGATGCCTGTTTCAGATCGTCGGCAATCAGGTGGTCGTACGTGTCCATGTTCGTGTGGTGCGTGCGGGTGCTGTATTCGATGCCGTCCTGAATAAAGCCAAAACCGGCCAGACCGACCCGGTCGAACGAAACGTGATCGGTGCCTCCGCTGCTTTTGGGCGCGATGGTGGCGGCTCCCAAATCGTGGAACGGCTCGAGCCACTGGCTGAAAATCGGGCCGGCGGCTGTGTTGTTCTGGAGATAAATGCCCCGGATTTTACCGGTTCCGTTGTCCACGTTGAAGTAAGCCGCCAGTTGTTCTCCTTCCTTCGTGAGTTTGTTGGTGGCCGGATCGACAAAATGCTTCGTGACGTAATTTTTAGACCCGTGTAAGCCCTGTTCTTCGCCACTCCAGAGGGCAATCCGGATCGTCCGCCGGGGTTTCAGACCCAGCGTCTTCAGAATCCGGACGGCTTCCATCATCACCGAACAACCGGCGGCATTATCCGTTGCGCCGGTTGCCGCGTGCCAGGAGTCGAGGTGGGCGCCCAGCATCACCACTTCATCTTTCAGTTTCGGGTCGGAACCCGGTATTTCCGCCAGCACGTTGTACCCCTTCGTATCGGTCGTGTAGAACCTGGTTTTGACGTCCAGTTCCAGCTTGATCGGCACCCCGGCTTTCGCCATCCGGCTCAGGGACAGGTAATCTTCCACCGAAATCGTCAGGTCGGCCAGGTCGTCGTGGGCCGTTCCTTTGCCGGCATTGGCAAAATCGCCACTGACAAACAGCGTACCGTCTTTGCTCAGTTGACTGGTGTTCAGAATCGCCAGCGCACCGCCCTGTTTGGCCAGTTTCCGCATTTTCTGGTTGAAAGCGTTGCGGGTCCGCATGGCCTGAATCAGGCTGCGGTAGGAGGAATCGCGGGGCGCTGAATCATCTTTTGCCATTTTTTCCAGATCGGATTCCGAAAACCGTTTCGCATCCGGGTTAAACGAGGGACTGATGGCAAACGGCTGGTGCAACAGAATGACTTTATTTTTGAGCCTGCTGCGGTAGCCTTCCAGCGCGGTGGTGTCTGACTCGTCCACGTAGAGGATTTCGGCCTGTTGCAGTTTGTCGGTTCCCCCGCTCCAGGCCCGGGGCACGGCAATAATCGACTTGTAATACGGCGCCGTCATGGCGATGTAACTCCGCTCAATCTCCCAGCCCTTGCCCCATTCACCCCAGGATTCGAGCCGGGCGTTTTGCAAACCCCATTCCGTGAGTTTATTTTTCGTCCAATTGGCGGCTTTCATAAAACCGGGTCCCTGCAAACGGGGGCCGTTCACGTCAGTCAGGTAAAAGGCGGTTTCCATCACTTTGGACCGGGTGAGCCCTTCTTCCCGGATTTTTTTAACAACGGCCAGATCCGGTTTATCAGTTTGGGCCAATGCCGCCCAGGAAAAACCGCTCAGAAGGCTCAGGAGGAGAACGTGCCTTTTCATGCTTTAGAAATCGTTAGGTTGTACTACTAAAGTAACACTTTGGAAAACCGCAGCCTATGACAATCGGCTGGTCGTTTGATAATTACAATCGGATCTGTGAATAGGTCTACTTTTGATCGTAACAGATGCCCAAATCGGGCTGACAAAGTCCCTGACCGCCCGATCCGCAAAAACCGGTAAAGGTTCTTAGGGTGTTAATCAGGATCGGCAAGCCTGATCGGTTCTTGATTTGTCGTCCGTAGGAAAAGGCAGGATTTGAGCGGGTTGGATCGTGAAAGAACCCCCGGTTTTCGTTTGTAAGTGGTCTATTGTTCAGCATCAATACCGGACCTGCGTGGCCTCGCCATCTTTCTGGGCTTTTTTGATTTGCTTCAAGCCTTCCTGGATCAGGCTCAGAACAATCACCCAGCCCAGTAATCCCAGCAAAATGTGCTTGAACTGAATCCCGAAAATAGAGGGGAGCAGCGGCAGGTCGAAGCCCGCGTTCCACAGCATGTGCATAACCACCACGAGCAGAAACAAGCGAATAAAGGTTTTTTCCTGCAACAAGTCCCAGCGAAACGTTCCGAAACCTTTGAGCCGCCAGACTGCCGCGGCTGTGATGGCGGTCCAGATGATGTGACCGAAAGGAGCCATGATTCCCCGGGCGACGATGTTGCCCAGCGCCACGTCTACCGAACCGTATTCGAGCAGGGCGACAAAGGCATAACCGGCCGATTCGAAGGCGGCAAAACCGGTTCCGACGGCCGCGCCAAACAGCAAACCGTTCAGAATCCAGGGATACTTCTGTTTGTTGCGCATCAGGGCCAGAACCGTCAGTAATTTTCCGGATTCTTCCACAATCCCGGCGCTCGACGCACCCAGCCAACTGGACAAAAAACCGACATTACTGAAAAACAGCAATGAAATCAGGATGGATAAAATACCGCCCGTAAACAGCAATTTGACGGTTTGGTACAGCGAAACGTTCTGGGGTGCGTTCATTTCCCAGAAAAAAATCAGACACGCAAACGGCACGGCGAAGGCACCGACAAACAGCAAACCGGGAATGACAATGATGTTACTGAACTGAGCGGCACCGATGTATAAGCCCCAGAAAACCAGCAGGGCGGCAGCCGCGATCCGGCCGAACAACCAGGGCTGGGGCCAGGTAGCAGCTATGTTCCCGAGCGGTGGTGTCGTTTCGCGCGTGCCGACCGTAAATGCCTTCTCGATGTCTTCATCCGTTCGTTTTTCGCCGATGCGGGCGAAGATCGCCTTCAGGTTAAAATCCTTGTCGAGCTGGTCGATACCGGCGAAATTGGAAAACCGCTGGAATGGTTCGGAAAACTGGTTGTCGGTGCTGGGCGGCTGGTTTGATTTCAACAACCGCCAGAGCGAGGTTCCAATCTGGAGCGTGTCGGTTCCCCGTCCGATTTCACCCATCATCGCCGGCTCACCATTGAGCCGGATGTATTGATTATCAACCGTCTGAAACTGAATCCGGTTTCCGTCGAAAAACAAACTGATGTGCTGGTCAGCCACGTACGGATCGGCGAGCCGGTAGCTGCTCTGACTGCCGGTGCCCAGCAACAGCCGTAAATGGGGGGTCAGCGCGATGGTTTTCCCGGCGTCGGGGCCGGCATAACATTGAAAGGTAAACAGGTCGGGCGGGAGCGCTTGCGTATGCATAGCCGGAAGAACGAATTATAGCCTTGCTGATCAATTGGTTACCTCCTTTTCGGTCGTCTCATTCTTCGTAATCTCCACATGCTGAATCCGCTTGTCATCGGCGGAAAGTACCTTGAATGTAAACTCCCCATAGCTCACCTCCTGACCGGTTTGGGGAACGCGGGTAAACAATTCCAGCAGCAAACCGCCCAGCGATTCGCTTTCCCCTTTTACTTCGTCAAAGTACGTTAGGTCAACGTTCAGCGCCCGGCAAATATCCGTCAGCAGGATTTTTCCTTCCACCACGACGGTTTTTTCATCGATCCGTTGCAGGGGAATCGACTCTTCCTCGTCGAATTCGTCGTTGATGTCGCCGAAAATTTCTTCAATAATGTCTTCCAGCGTGATCAGACCGCGGGTTCCGCCGTATTCGTCCACCACAATGGCCATGTGCACCCGGCGCTTCTGGAAATCCTGGAGCAGGTCGTCAATTTTCTTGGTTTCCGGAATGAAAAAAACCGGTCGAATCAGGGTTTGCCACTGAAACGCATCGTCATTGTCCAGGTGCGGCAGTAGATCCTTCAGGTACAGAATGCCCTCGATTTCGTCGAGCGATTCTTTGTAAACCGGCACCCGCGAGTAACCCGACTGATTTATCTGAGCCATCAATTCGGTGAAGGCCAGATCCTCGCGAAAAGCCGTGATATCGACGCGGGAACGCATGGCCTGCCGGGCCGTCAGGTTGCTGAAATTGACGATTCCCTTGATCAGTTCGCGTTCTTCGTGGGTCGATTCGCTGCTGGTGAGTTCAACCGCGTGGTTGAGTTCTTCCATCGAAACTTTGTAACCCCGTCGCTGGATGCGCTGGTCGATGACACTGGTGAGACTCACCAGCAAAACCGACAGCGGCCGGAAGATGGCGGACGCCAGTGCGACCAAAGGAGCCGTCCGCCGGGCGACGGTCAGGCTATTCTGGCTGGCGTATACTTTCGGGATAATTTCGCCGAACAGGACGATCATCAGCGTGACAATGACCGTGACGCTGGCCAGCACCCAGCCGGAAGTAGGATCGAGCTGACTCAGTTTCCAGACCAGATACGTGACGATGACAACAATTGCCAGATTTAGTAAATTGTTGAAAATGAGAAGGGAAGCAAGCAGACGCCGGGGGCGGTCGAGCAGATTCATGATCCGGCGTTCGGCCGCATCCTCACTGCTGCGGCACATGGCCCGGTCGTTGGACGAAAGGGAGAAGAAAGCGGCTTCGGAAGCCGAAACAATGGCCGCCAGGGCCAGTAAGACAATCAGAATGGCGGCATAAGGGCCATAAAAACCAAGATAGGTGCTCCAGACATCGGCCTGAAGCACCTTACCCGAGGGATCGCTATCCATGTACTTGCTGATAGGTGAACAAAAACACAGGCTTAGAACGGTAAGTCGTCGTCGCCAGCGTTACTCATATCGTCGGGAACGGGTTCCGGTTTACGGGCGGCCGGCGCCTGTCGCGGAGCGGGGGCCGGTTGTTGAGCCGCCGGACGGGCCGGTTGCGCAGCGGGTGCCGGAGCCGCCTGTTGACGGGGTGCCGCTGCTTCGGACCGCGGAGCCGGTTCCTGGTAGTCTCCGCTGTCGCTGCCATCCTGACGACCGCCGAGGAACTGGAAGGTGGTAGCCCGGACCGTCAGCGAAAACCGCTCCTTGCCGTCGCGGTCGGTGTACGTCTCCGTTTTCAGACGCCCTTCCACATAAATCTGATTTCCTTTACGAACGTATTTTTCAATGGTTTTGGCCTGATCGTTCCAGACCTCGACCCGAAACCATTCGGTTTGATCAACTTGCTCTCCGGTGCGGGTGGTATAGCGTTCGTTTGTGGCAACACTAAATTTGGCAACAACCGATCCTCCATCAAGGTAGCGGACTTCGGGATCGTTACCAACATTGCCAATCAGAATCACTTTGTTCATGCTTGCCATAAAACGACGAAATAAAATGTTAAAATTGATAGTATCTAAGCAAGTAAAGTTAGTCAAAAAGAGAGACTTTTCAAATAGTCTACCACTAAAATTGGCTTTGGTAACCGTTCTATATCAGACGGTTTACAAAAAAATAAGCCGTTTGGCAGCTGTACGTTTCGATCCTCCGGAACATCTATTAGCCAGAACCGGGCGCGGATGCGCTGGTGGGATAAAACGTGCGTCCGTTCATCGGACAAACCCTTCAAAATCCCTTCCCGCAGAACCCAGTTCAGGACCTCGCCTTCCGGTATTTCCCGAAACGCTTCCAGCGGTTCTTCGGTTTCAACCAGACAAAAATCGTAGAGGTGCTGCCAGATGTCTTTCTGCGTCCGCTCCTTCAGAGCAATGCGGTCGCCCTGCCGGATCACAATGTAGTTAAAATACCGTTCGCGGACGGCGGATTTCTTACTTTTAACCGGCAAAAACCGCTGCCGCCCGGTCAGGTAGGCTTGGCAACTCTGTTGCAGCGGGCAGATCAGGCAATCGGGCGAGACCGGCGTGCACTGAATCGCGCCAAATTCCATGATGGCCTGGTTGTAGGTGGCGGGGTTATCAGACAGCTGGATGAGCGCATTGGCCCGGGTCGAAAACGTTTTCTTCGCCTGGGTGGTGGTGATGTCCTCGTCAATGCCAAAGACCCGCGCCAGCACCCGGTAAACATTGCCGTCGACCACGGCCACTTTCTCCTGGAAGGCAAACGACGCAATGGCAGCGGCCGTGTAGGTGCCGATTCCCGGCAATTTCAGCAGATCAAGGTAGGTGTTCGGAAATTGCCCCGCCAGTTGATTGGCAACATACTGGGCGGTTTTGTGCATGTTTCGGGCGCGGGAATAATAGCCCAGACCCTGCCAGAGCCGCAGCAGATCGCGTTCATCGGCCTGGGCCATTGCCTGGACCGTTGGATAATCCGCAGCAAATCGTTCGTAATAGGGACGGCCCTGAATAACCCGGGTTTGTTGCAGGATAACCTCTGATAACCAGATGAAATACGGGTCGCGGGTGTGGCGCCACGGTAAATCCCGTTTGTGGTGTTCATACCACCCGATCAGGGTTGCAGGAAAACCGGTATTTGTGCCGTCTGAGTCTGAAAACCAATCCAAAACTATTCGTAACTTGGTGTTGTTGAGAAGAAAAAACCAAGAATAGTGTTTTTTCTCTAACAGGAAAAATCTACCTTTGTGCTCCCAATTTGAAGAGGCTTTTTTTTCAACAACTGATTGAACCTTAAAGTTTAGTACGAACGTGACGAAAGCAGACGTAATCGCAGAAATTGCCGAGAAGACAGGAATCGACAAGGCAGATGTTCAACACACCATTGAAACATTCTTCACCGTAATTAAGAACAACCTGGCGAAGAATGAGAACATCTACGTGAGAGGGTTCGGCAGTTTTATCAACAAGAAGAGAGCCCGTAAAGTGGCCCGGAACATCTCCAAAAACACGGCGATGGTCATTGATGAACATTTTATTCCCAGCTTCAAGCCGGCCAAGGTGTTTGTTGAGCAAGTAAAAACGCAGGTTAAACGGAACGAAAACGTTTCTGCTTAATCGTTGTAAGACAAAAGGTGTGGGGGGTTGGACAAGGGAAAGTAAACTCGTATCTCTTGTCTGATTTCTCATATCTGTTACCATGAACAAATCAATTTATCTCGTCATCGGTGTCGGTGTACTGCTGACGGCAGGTCTGTATAGCCTGCCAAAAGTGGTGGTACGGAATGAAGACCGGAAACTGACCAACGAGCAAACAACGGATGCCAGTAAGGCGGTTCGGGACACGGCGGTGCTGCGCAACGACCGGACGGACCTGCATACGGCCAGCCTTTCGCCGGAACAGCAAAAGGAACTCAACCGTCTGAGCCGCCGTTTTCAGTCGGCTGATGCGGGGCAAAAACCGGCCGTGGGCACTGAATTGATTCAGGCGTACCGAAAGGTCAGCCGGTATGACAGTGCCGCCCACGTTGCGGAAGAGCTGGTAAAACTGGCGCCGACCGAAGCGAATCTGCTGCGAACCGGTGATTTGTATTACGAAGCCTACGGATTTGCGGTCGACAATCAGAAACTGGCGAATCTGGGTAAAAAAACCCGGGAGTTTTATCAGAAAGCACTCGATGGCAACCCCAATCTGCTGGCCGCCAAGGCGAATATGGCAATGACGTACGTCACGACCGAAACGCCGATGCAGGGAATCATGTTGCTGCGGGATGTTCTCAAGGAAGACCCAACCAATGAACTGGGGCTTTTTAACATGGGGCTGCTTTCGATGCGGTCCGGACAGTATAACCGGGCAGTGGAGCGGTTTCAGGCTATTTTGAGCAGTCATCCGGACAACACCAAGGCGCAGTTTTACCTGGCCATTAGCCTGAGCGAAATGGGCCGGAAAGATGAAGCCCGGCAATTGCTGGCCAAAGTGAAAACGCGGGAAAAAGACCCAACCATTCAGGCGGCCATCAAGGAACTGGAACAGAATTTGTAACCTGGATGATTGTATGGTTTAAAGGGCTAAAAATGGTTGGATGGTTCTGGTGGTTAAAACTTCTTGACCATTTAACCTGATAACCATTCAACCATCAAAACCAGCAGAATCATTCAGCCATTTTAAAACCATTTAACATATTTACTATTATGCCTTGCGGAAAGAAGAGAAAACGCCACAAAATTGCTACCCACAAGCGGAAGAAGCGCCTGAGAAAGAATCGCCATAAGAAAAAATAAGGTAAGCCACCTCAGCAGGTGGACTATTACCATACGGGCCGGTCAATCGGAGGACTTATTCGCTTGTGCAACAGGTGCTTAACCTGACTGCCAACGAACCGATTGCCCGGCTTTTTTCTTTATTTCAGGCCTCTTAACCGCACATTCATCTTGTGAGTAACGAATTAGTCATTAGTTCGACTCAGAAAGGTGATCGGATAGCACTTTTGCAAGACAAAAGACTGCTGGAATATCACGTTGAAGAGTCGGACAGCAGCTTTACCGTCGGCGATATTTACTTAGGAACTGTTAAAAAATTAGTGACGGGCCTCAATGCGGCATTTGTCGACATTGGGTACGAAAAAGATGCGTTTCTGCATTATTTGGACCTCGGCTCGAACATTAATTCGCTTAACAAATTCACGAAAGATGTCATCGCCAAACGGGTCAATACCGGGAAGCTGAATAACTTCAAGCTGGAACCTGAGATCGACAAACTCGGGAAGATCGACAAGGTATTGAACAAGAACGCACCCATTCTGGTGCAGGTTGTCAAAGAACCCATCTCGACCAAAGGACCGCGTCTATCCTGCGATATCTCCATTGCAGGGCGGTATCTGGTATTGGTACCCTTTGCCAGTACGGTCAATATGTCCAAAAAAATTACGGATAAAGCCGAACGGACGCGCCTGATGCGTCTGATGTCGTCGATCAAACCGCAAAATTTTGGCGTAATTGTCCGGACGGTGGCACAGGGCAAAGACGTCGAAGAACTGGACCGCGACTTGACCAATTCCCTCGAAAAATGGGAAAAGGGCATGGCACTCCTGCGCGACGCCAAACCCCGCGACCGGATTATTGGCGAGATGAACCGGGCTTCATCCATTCTCCGCGACATGCTGAACGAATCCTTCGACAGCATCACCGTCGATACGCGGGAGATGTATGATGAAATTAAAACGTACATTCACACGATTGCCCCCGAAAAAGAAAAGATCGTCAAGTTCTACAACAACAACAAGACGAAGGTTTTCGAACAGTTCGGGCTGGAAAAACAGATCAAATCACTCTTTGGCCGGTCGGTAAGTCTGCCCGGTGGCGGTTATCTGATTATCGAACACACGGAGGCTCTGCACGTCATCGACGTCAACAGCGGGAACAAGTCGAATTCTGAAGAAGATCAGGAAGCGACGGCCGTCAGTGTCAACAAGGAAGCTGCCAAAGAAATTGCCCGCCAGCTCCGGCTGCGCGACATGGGCGGAATCATCGTCATCGATTTCATCGATATGAAGAAGCCCGATAACAAGAAGATGATTTTCGACGTGATGCGGGAAGAAATGAAAACCGACCGCTCCAAATTCACCATTTTGCCGCTGACGAAGTTTGGTCTGATGCAAATTACGCGGCAGCGGGTTCGTCCGGAAATCAATATTGTTACCAAAGAAGTTTGCCCCACGTGTGGCGGTACCGGAACGATTCAGGCCAGTATCCTGATCACCGATGCCATCGAGCAGAACTTAGAATATATCCTGACCCGCCAGAACGAGCGGGGTGTTCAGATCATGATGCACCCTTATCTCTTCGCGTATTACACCGCGGGCTGGTGGTCGAAGCAAATGCAATGGTTCATGAAATACAAAACATGGGTCACGTTGATCAAAGACAGTTCGTTCGGCATCAACGAGTTCAAGTTCTACAACAAACAGGGCGAGGAGATTGAGGTGACGGCGGCCTAAGCCGGATTCTTTTCCTTCTGTACCGAAAGCCACTCGAAAGGGTGGCTTTCGGTGTTTAAGAGCGCGCGGTTCGCGGTTTCAGACCTTTCAATGAACCAAGACGAATGATTCCGGTTAGGATACTAAAACAAAAGCCTTCTTCATGCCCCAATCCGCTCCCCGGTCATCCTGGCTACAGCATCTTCCGCTGCTTGTTACCGGTTTTCTGGTAGCCGCCTTTGGACTGGCTTACGCCATCGCACCCGGTTTTCGGGAGTTTCTGCGGGAAGCCGTAGCAATTCTGTCGAGCGACGATGAACAGCGGATTACGCAGTGGGTCGCGCCGTTTGGCTGGTGGGGGCCGTTGCTGATCGTTGTAGCCATGATTGCGCAGATTTTTCTGGTTATTATTCCGTCCTGGGGACTGATGATCGTGTCGGTGCTGGCCTACGGTCCGGTTTGGGGGACGGTTTTGTCCCTGGTGGCCACCGCCGTGGCCGCAACGGTGGGCTATGCCGTTGGTAAATACGTGGGCGATGTGGCCGTGCGAAAACTGGTGGGCGATAAAACCGAGAAAAAGGTGGCTGCGTGGGTAACGGACTACGGTTTTTGGGCGGTCGTTTTTGCCCGGGCATCGCCGTTTATTTCGGGCGACGCCATTAGCCTGATCGGCGGTATTTCGCGCATCGGTTTTCCCAAATTCATTGGGGCAACGCTTTTGGGGGTTACTCCGCTGGCGGTTGCCATTGGCTATTTTGGCGACACCATAAAAAGCCTGAAAACCGGGTTTATCTGGATGACGGCCCTTAGTGTGCTGCTGTTTTTGGGCTATTACCTCTACCAGCGACGCAAAAAAAGGGCGGATCAGCGATCCGCCCCGCCTGGTTTTACTTGAGAATCGGTTCGAGCGCGGCCCGGTTTTCGTCGAGCCACTTTGTAATGTCCGTTACAATTTCCTTAATGCCCAGCTCCGGTGTCCAGCCCGTCAGTTTGGTTACCTTCGTGTTGTCGGTAACATAAAGCCGGATGTCGGCGGCCCGGTTTTCGGCTACGCTGTTGATCGGGATGGTTTTACCGGTAACTTCCTGGCAGATTTTTGTTAATTCCTGCAGGGAAGCACTGCTTTCGACGCCCCCGCCCGCGTTCAGGATTTCGCCGTTGACCTGGTCAATGTTGTGCAATTCCCAGTCAATCAGGCGGTAAAGATCGGCAATGTGGAGCATATCCCGGGTTTGCTTGCCGGTGCCGCCGTAGCCAATATACGCCAGCTGTTGCTCAAAATAATGTTTGGCAATCCAGAGGACCATCACGCCCTGATCGACCTTGCCCATCTGCCACGGGCCGGTGATCACCCCGCAGCGGTTGATGACGGTTTTCAGGCCAAAAAACTCCTGGTATTCCTGAATGATGAGTTCCGACGCCAGCTTGGTCGTGCCGTACAGCGAACGGGCTCCATCGAGCGGAAAATTTTCGGCAATACCCCGGGATGAAACCCCCGGAACCGGCTGATCATCGGTCAGTACAAACCGGCTATCGCTTTCCTCGAAATTCAGGGTTTCGATGGTTTTGATCGGATACACCCGGCTGGTCGACAGGAAGATAACGTTGGCCTTGGATTTCAGGGCGAAACTGAGGCAATTGACCGTACCGAACAGGTTCGTGTTGATCAGGTAGTCGGGCGTTCCGGTCAGGCCAGCCAGAACCGACGGTTCAGCCGATGCTTCGATCAGGGTATCAACCGGCGGAATGGGGTCAAAATCTTCCTTGTTCCGGATGTCGCCGTGCACAAACTGAATACCGGCCTGGGTCAGACGGGCCACGTTCAGCTCGGAGCCTTTGCGTTTGAGGTTGTCAAGAACAAAAATTTCGTAGTGTGGATAGTCTTTTTTGAGCGATAACGCCAGTGAGGAGCCCACAAAACCGGCTCCGCCGGTGATCAATAGTTTCATTCCAGTAAGAGATTAACCAGCGATCCGGTCAGGACGATTAAAAACCGCTACCGGATAACGGATGAACATTAAGTATCGATTCGTTTGAGTTTGACGTTTTCGACCGGCCGGATCACCAGCGGGACTTTTTCAATTTTGACGGCGCTGCTGTCGAGTCCAAACCAGCGGTCTTCGGGGGTGGTGTATCCTTTGATAAAGAAATAAACATCCATCACAATCCGCTCGGTTAACGGCAAATCGTTTTCGAACGAAAGGAATTTTTCGAGCACCACAAACCGGAAATCGCCGATCACGTTCTGGCGGCTGAGCGATTCGTACCGGCTGGTGATGTCTACTTCCTTGTTTTTCACCATGTCCTCGATCACGCGCCGGAAAAAGAGATTGATCCGCTGCTCGATCCGGAAACCCAGCCGGAACGTCACTTTATACACATCATCGGGCGCGATCGTATTCACCTTGTACTCCATGGTATACGGATCATCGGTGGTATCAACGTGGATAAACCAGTAGATATCCGCCCGCTTGGGCCGTTTCTGAAAAATGGAGTAGATGATTTTCGATTCAATTTCGGCCGCCCGGGCCGCGTTGCTCATAAAAACCAGGTGCGTTGCGTATTTCGGAATGCTGATATCCCGGCTGAGTTCTTTAAACGGCTGGATATACTGGTCAATTTTGACGTATTCCGTCAGTCGCAGCTTGATTTTGTTGGCGTTCAGCCAGATGATCATTACCCCCGCCATGATGCCCGCAATGAGTACCGACACCCAGCCGCCGTGCGTAAACTTCGCCAGGTTGGCAACCAGAAAACTTGCTTCAACCAGGAGGTAGAAGATCAGGAAGAACATGACGAACCAGGCGTTGTACTTGTGGGAGTACATGTAGTAGCTGAACAGAATCGTACTCATCAGCATGGTCAGCGTGATGGCCAGACCGTATGCCGCTTCCATTTTCGACGATTCCTGAAAGTAAAGAACCACGCCGATACAGCCCGCAAAAAGCAGCCAGTTGATGCTCGGAACGTACAATTGCCCTTTTTTATTGGTGGGATACCGCAGCCGTACTTTGGGCCAGAAGTTGAGCCGGATGGCTTCGCTGATGAGTGTGAAAGCACCGGTGATCATGGCCTGACTCGCAATGACCGTTGCCATCGTGGCAATGACAATGCCGGCAAACAGAAACCACTCGGGCATTAAACCGTAGAACGGATTTCGTTCGCCCAGTGGCTGGCCGATCATGCTTTCAATGTAAGCGCCCTGGCCGAAGTAATTGAGTAACAGGCACGATTTGACGAAAGCCCAGCTCACCCGGATGTTTCCCCGGCCGGTATGGCCCATGTCAGCATAGAGGGCTTCGGCGCCGGTTGTGGACAGAAAAACCGCCCCCAACAGCCAGAACCCCCCGGGATAATCATTCAGAAAATGGTAAACATAGGCCGGATTAACGGCCTGAAGAATGGATAAGTCATCGACAATGCTCATCAACCCCAGCGTACCCAGCATGGTGAACCAGAGCAGCATGATGGGGCCAAAAGCCGTACCGACCACGCTGGTGCCAAACGTCTGAATCAGAAACAGGAAAGCCAGAATACCGATCACGATCGGCACCGTCGGAATGTCCGGATACAGAATGCGAAGCCCCTCAATGGCCGACGAAACCGAGATCGGTGGCGTAATGATGCTGTCCGCCAGGAGCGCGCTGCCGCCGATGATGGCCGGAATGGTCAGCCAGCGGGCGTGGCGCCGGACCAGCGCATAAAGTGCGAACGTTCCCCCTTCACCCCGGTTATCCGCCCGCAGAATCAGGATGACGTATTTGAAGGTGGTCTGAAGGGTGATGGTCCAGAAAATGCAGGAGAGGGCTCCCCTGATGATGTTTTCCTGAATGGGTTGATCGGGGCCAACAATTCCCCGAAGCACGTACAGGGGCGAGGTACCAATGTCGCCGTAGATAATACCCAGTGCAACCAGCAGACCCGCTGCCGTTACCTTATCCAGGTGTTTTTTATCTTCCATAAAGAGTAAACGCCGTGCTAATTTCAGGAGCGGCTGGTAAAATCCGGGTAAAGATAACGCTAAAAAAAGCAGAAAGGAGAACGCTGAGACCGAAAAAGGCAGGGCGGTTTTTCAACCTTCCGGTTTGCGCCTTTTTGCTAACGGTTTTCGTCCTCTTCTATCACCGGATTTTTCAAAAAAACGCCTAGATGGTCCCGACCAGCAGCACGATGTTCAATACAATAATCAGACCAGCCACGGCCCAGCTCACGGCGGTCAGCCAGCGGGGGTTCACGAAGGAACCCATTTTGAATTTGTCACTCGTAAACAGAACCAGCGGCACCACGGCAAAACTCAGCTGAATGGAAAGAATAACCTGACTGAAAACCAGCAGCTCCGAGGTGCCGTGCTCGCCGTAGAGAATGGTAACGATCAACGCCGGGACAATCGCAATCAGCCGCGTGATGAGCCGGCGCAGCCACGGCTTGAGCCGGATGTTCAGAAAGCCTTCCATCACGATTTGCCCCGCCAGCGTGCCCGTGAGCGTCGAGTTCTGACCCGATGCCAGCAACGCAACGGCAAATAATACACTCGCTGCTGTGGCGCCCAGCAACGGGTCGAGCAGCCGGTGGGCGTCGGTAATATCGGCCACCTGGTGATTTCCGGTGGTATGAAAAGCCGCAGCCGACAGAATGAGAATACCGGCGTTGATGAAAAAGGCCAGAAACAGCGAAACCGTGGAGTCGATGGTGGCAAACCGGATCGCGTTCCGCCGACCGGATTCGGTGCGGGAAAAGTCGCGGGTTTGAACGATGCTGGAGTGCAGGTACAGATTATGCGGCATCACGGTGGCCCCCAGAATTCCGATGGCGATGTACAGCATACCGGGGTTCGTGACCACTTCTTTCTGCGGAATCAAACCGCCCAGAATGGCGGAAACTTCGGGCCGGGCCAGGATAATTTCGTAGGCAAAACAAAGCAGAATGATAAAAATCAGGGCGGCAACGAGACTTTCGAGCCAGCGGAAACCTTTGTGCTGCAAATAAAGCAGGAGCAGAACATCCAGCGCGGTGATGCAAACGCCCACGGCCAGCGGAATTCCGAACAGCAGATTCAGGGCCAGCGCCGAACCAATCACTTCGGCCAGGTCGCAGGCGGCTATGGCAATTTCGCACAGAAACCAGAGCCCGATGGCGACCGGACGGCTGTAGTGGTCGCGGCAGGCTTGGGCCAGATCGCGGCCCGTTGCAATGCCCAGCTTCAGCGCCAGGTGTTGCAGGAGCATGGCAAACAGGTTGGAAATCAGAATAACGGATAAAAGAGTGTAGCCAAACCGGGAGCCGCCGGCAATGTCGGTTGCCCAGTTGCCGGGGTCCATGTAGCCCACGGCCACCATCAAACCGGGTCCGGCAAAGGCCAGCAATCGTTTGTAAAAAGAACCCGTTTCCGGAACCGGAATGCTGGCGTGAACTTCGGGCAATGATTTCGATCGATTTTCAGATTTCCATCCCTGTCCCATTACGGTTGGCTTTTCATTCGTTACCATAGCGTTAGACGGCTATATATTTCCTTGAACCATTAACGCAACAAATGTATCAAATGTTTCTAAATAAAAATTTAGACAAGTCTAAAAATTTTTTGAACGGCAAGAAAAAACTAATTTTGTGGACTGTAACTGGTAGCCAACGCGTTGGTCCGTCTTTTGCCGGTTCTGTCTAAAGAGTTGAGAACGGGCCATTTGAAATCCGTCTTATGCATTCATTCACGGAAGAAAATTATTTAAAGACCATTTATTATCTGGCGGCCCGGCAGGAGGGGGAGGTTACGACCAATTCGCTGGCCGAGATGACGGCAACCAAGGCGGCTTCGGTGTCGGATATGTTGCGGAAGCTCGCGGACAAGCAACTGATTCATTACAAAAAATACCAGGGGGTCCGGCTGACCGAAGAAGGCGAGCGGCTAGCGCTGAAAGTAATCCGGCGGCACCGGATCTGGGAGGTGTTTCTGGCCGAGAAACTAGGTTTTGGCTGGGACGAAGTGCACGAAATGGCCGAAGAACTGGAACACATTCGCTCGGAAGAACTGGTGCAAAAGCTGGATGCTTTTCTGGGTTATCCGCAGTTTGATCCCCACGGCGACCCGATTCCCAGCCCGGCGGGAGACATGCCAACGGTTGAATATTCGAAGCTGTCGGAGGTTAGGGTGGGGGCCGAAGTGCAGGTGATGGGCGTGCTCGAACATTCGCCGGAGTTTCTGCAACACCTCGATAAAACCGGGTTGAACCTGGGCTGCCGGGTGCGGGTGCAGGATGTCAACGCGTTTGATAAATCCGTTTCTGTACAGATTAACCACGAAAAAACGTTGTTTGTCAGTAATGAAGTGGCCCGGAATTTATTGGTTAATTAATCGTTGCCGGGCTGGTTCTCGCAAACATTCATGAAACTTCTCGACTGGTATATTTTAAAGCGCTTTCTGCTGACCTACTTTTTTGTGGTGATGGTCATCGTTCTGGTGGTCTGTGTGGTCGATTACACCGAAAAAGTAGACGACTTCTACAAGCACAAGGCGCCCGGCGACAAAATTATTTTTGACTACTACCTGAATTTCATCCCGTACTGGGCCAATTACATCAGTCCGCTGATGGTGTTTATCGCGACGGTTTTTATGACCTCGCGGCTGGCGGCCAAATCGGAGATTATTGCCATGCTCAGCAGCGGGATCAGTTTTGTCCGGTTGATGACGCCGTACGCCGTCGGTGCGTTGATTCTGAGCGTGGCCACGTATTTTCTGGTGGGCTGGGTCGTTCCGAAAGCCAACCAGACCCGCATTGCCTTTGAATTGAAATACACCAAAGATCCGTATACCTATTCGGGCCGGAATATTCACATCAAAGTGGCGCCGAACGTGTATGCCTACCTGGAAAGTTACAACAACCAAAGCAATACGGGTTACAAATTCACGCTGGAAGAGGTGAAAGGCAATCAGCTCGTACAAAAACTGGCCAGCGACCGCATCGAGTGGAGTCCGGCCAAAAAGAAATGGACGATTTACGATTACAACGTTCGGAAAATCAGCGGTTTGCAGGAAACGTTGACGCGCGGGGAAAAAGTCGATACCTTGCTCAACCTCTATCCGTCGGATTTCGACAGTGACTTTAGCCTTTACGAAACGTTTACATTTCCCGAACTCGATAATTACATCAGCCTCCTCAGCAGCCGGGGGGCCGACGGGGTCGAAACCTACTTGCTGGAGAAGTATTCCCGCCAGACGCGCCCGTTTGCTATCATCATCCTGACGGCCATCGGCGTCATCATGTCGGCCCGGAAAAGCCGCCGGGGGGTGGGCTGGCAGGTGGCGCTGGGCTTTGTACTGGCTTTTGTGTACCTGCTCTTTTTCATGCTGGCCAAAGGCATCGCCGAGTCCGGCAACCTGAATCCGATCATCGCGGTCTGGTTACCCAATATGGTTTTCACGGGCATTGGTTTGATTTTATACCATACCATTCCCCGCTAGTACCCACGGACTAAAGTCCGTGAAGTCGTTTTGATCCGCTCGTATAATTGAAAATTTCACGGACTAAAGTCCGTGGGTACGCATGAACCGCCCGACAACTGCCGATTACCTGCACCTGCACTTTCTGGTCCTGATCTGGGGGTTTACGGCCATTCTGGGGCTGTTGATTTCCGTATCGGCCCCGGCGCTGGTGGTTTACCGGACGTTGCTGGCGGCCCTCGGACTGGGCGTGCTGCTTTATGCGCAGAATAAAATGGTGGTCGTAAAACCGGCCGACCGTCTGAAACTGCTGGCCACGGGTTTGGTTATTGCGCTGCACTGGATTCTGTTTTTCGGAGCCGCCCGGGTGGCCAATGCCTCGGTCTGCCTGGCGGGCATGGCCACCGGATCCCTCTGGACGAGCGTGCTGGAACCGCTTTTCTTCCGGCGCCGGCTGCGAATCATTGAAGTGGGGCTGGGTGTAGTGGTCATGGCGGGGCTGTATCTGATTTTTCGGTTTGAAATCGACCGCGCGCTGGGCCTGCTGATGGCGGTTTTTTCGGCCATGCTGGCGGCCATTTTCACCATTATCAACAGCCAGTTTACCCGCCGGTATCCGGCCCAGACCATAACCTTTTACGAAATGTCCGGGGCTTTTGGTGGTTCGCTGCTGTTTCTGGGAGTATATTTGGCGCTGGGTTTGGAAAAACCGTCGGCTTTGTGGCCCCAACTGACCGACTGGCTCTGGATTGCGATTCTGGCCTTTGTCTGTACGGTTTACGCCTATTCGGCTTCGGTCTGGCTGATGCGCAAGTTTTCGGCTTTTGCCGTTAACCTGACCGTCAATCTGGAACCGGTTTACGGCATCACGCTGGCGTGGCTGTTTTTGGGCGACCGCGAGCGGATGACCCCCGGTTTTTACGCCGGTACCCTGATTATTCTGGTGGCGGTGTTGCTGTATCCGCTCCTGAACCGTCTGAAACCGGCGGCCGACCTTGAAAACAAAACCGCCCACCCCGATTAGTCGTAAGTAACTGTTGATCGAATGAAGCAAACCGCTGCGAATTTATCATCGTTGCAGAACACCGTCGCCCTGCTGTTGTTTGGGCTGGCGCTGCTGCCGCTGCTGGTACTTTCGTTTTATAACCATCCCTCCGCCGTCGATGACTTCTGTTTTGCCGATACGGCCCTGAAATACGGCATCTGGCAGGGACAGAAATTTTATTACGACGGCTGGGCCGGGCGTTATTTCTCCAACCTCATTGTGCACGCCAGTCCGCTGGTCTGGGGCTGGTATGATGCCTACCGGCTGATTCCGGCTTTGCTGATCATTGCCTGGAATGTCGCCCTGTTTGGCCTGATCAGCGAACTGATGCCGACGCTGTCGGCCGGCACGCGGGCGGTGGCCGTCGGGGTGCTCTTCTTCCTGTATGTGCTGGTGTTGCCCAGCCCGGTCGAAAGTTTTTTCTGGCTGGCGGCTGTGGCTTCCTACACCATTCCGACGATTTTTTCATTTTACCTGATCACCGTCATCGTTCGCTGGTACGCGATTCGGCAGCAACCGCTGAAAACGCTCACGACCATCTGGGCCTGCTTTCTGGTGTTTGCCATTGTGGGGTCGAGCGAAACCAACCTGGTTTGGGTGTTGCTGGTGCTGGGCGGGTTGCTGGGCTACCAGCTCTTGTTTCTCCGGCGGATCGACTGGTTTCTCGGTGTACTGCTGCTCATGGCGCTGTTTTCGACCTGGCTGTTGTTCCGGGCGCCCGGCAACGCAATTCGGATGGGCGGGAATCCGGAGAGTGGCAATTTCCTTTTTTCCGTCGGGGCCGCCTTTGGGTATCTGGCAACCGAAATGCTCCGGTGGCTGATTCAGACGCCGGTTCTGGTGCTGGGCGTACTCTGGCTGCCGATTGTTCGGCGGCTGGCCCGCTCCGACAATCCGGCCCGTCGGTATTTTATGGTGCATCCGCTGCTGGCGCTGCTTTTCTGGCTGGGCCTGCTGGGCGGTCTGATCTTTCCGTCGTATTACGGAATCGGCATCGCTCCGGCGCCCCGCGTGATGAACGTCGTGTACACGTTTTTCCTGCTGGGCTGGTTTTACCTTCTGAGCGTTTGGGTGGTGCACGTCGAACGCCGAATCTGGTTTGACCGGCGGTTGAAAACGGCGCAATCGGCCGGGGTGGCCGGAATTGCCGTGCTCTGGATCGGCGTCAATGTGTACACAAGCACGGCCCTGCGGCAGATTTACGGCGACTGGCTGTCGGGCCGGGCGGCCGTTTACAACCGCGAGATGAACGCCCGTCATCGCATCCTGACCGACCCTTCCGTCGAAACCGCCCGCTTGCCGGTTTTGAGCGCCACTCCGCAGACTATCTTCAATAACGACGTCGAGCCGAACCCCCAGCACCTCTGGAACCGCTGTGAAGCCGGATATTATGGAAAAAAAGTGGTTATTTTGGACTCCTTAACGGCCCGGAAGCCGTGATAGTCATGTCCACAGTCTGCATCATCATTCCCTGTTACAACGAAGCCAGCCGGCTACCGGCTGATGCGTTCCTGTCCTACCAGCAACTTCATCCGAACGTGCGGTTTTGTTTTGTCAACGACGGAAGCAACGACCAGACGCTGACGGTTTTGAACCAGTTGGCGCAGCGCAATCCGGCGCAGAACGAGGTGGTGAATCTGGCGCAGAACCAGGGGAAAGCGGGAGCGGTGCGGGCGGGAATGCTCCACGTTCAGCAATCGGCGGTCGATTACATCGGTTATTTTGACGCCGATCTGGCCACCCCGCTGGACGCGATCAACGACCTGCAGCGGTTTTTGGACAACCACCCGGCGCACCAGCTCGTGATGGGTTCCCGCATTCAGCATTTGGGCACCCATATTCGGCGGAATACCTGGCGGCATTACCAGGGCCGGGTCATTGCCACAGCCATCAGTCTGATTCTGCAATTGCCGGTTTATGATACCCAGTGCGGAGCCAAACTGTTTCGCCGGGCTACGGTTCCGATTGCCTTTCAGGGGCCTTTTATCAGTCCGTGGCTTTTCGATGTTGAAATTCTGGCCCGGCTGATTCCGCAATTCGGACGAAAGCAGATTGGCGATTTTGTGGCTGAAATGCCCCTGCGGGAGTGGATCGAGCAGAGTGACTCGCGCATCAAGCTGTCGTATATGTTCCAGATGCCGATTGAGCTGTATAAAATTTACCGAACCTACCGCACTGAACCGTTCCGGCGTTAGTTAGCTATGATTTCGATTTCAGAACCGCTCCGGCGACTTTCTCCTTTCCTGGTTGCTTTTCCGCTTGTCTGTTTTCTGGCACTGGTGCTTCTTTTTGCCAGTAACATCCCCTGGATGGATGATCTGGAAGCGTTTGTCGGTTTTCTCACCCAGTATACGGCCGCTGATTCATTCGCCGAAAAATTTCACGGGCTGCTGGCGCCCAACAACGAACACCGCATTCTGTTTGCCAAACTGACGACGATTTTCTTTTATAAACTGACCGGAACGCTCAATTTTCGCTGGCTGATTCTGGTGGCCTTCGGGTGTTCGCTGGCTATTCTGCTGGTTTTTTACCGCGTTTTCCGGCTGTTTCGTTTGCCTTTGCTGGCCTTTTTGCCGGTAACGCTGCTTTTTTTGCAACCGCAATACCGCCTGACCAGCTTCTGGGCCATCACGGGTTTGCAGCACCTGGCGGTTGTCATGATGATTCTCTGGGCGGTTTACTGGCTGGCCAATCCGGGCCGTTCCGCCCTACTTTCGACCCGGTTTTTGGGCGCCATCGCCTTGCAGCTCCTGGCTTCGTTCTCCATGAGTAACGGCTTGTTCGGCTGGGTGGCCGGTGGGGCGGTTTTGCTGACGCAATGGCGGCTGGAAGGCCCCCGGTATCTCGGGCGGCTGGCGATCTGGCTGGGCGTTGGGGTGGTGGCGATTTTATTCTACTTCCACGATTTTGCCAATTTGCAGGGCAACGAAAGCAGCCTGGCCTTTTTGCTGAAAAAACCGCATCTGGTCTTTTTCGGATTTTTTACGTTTCTGGGCGGTGTGTTCGACTTTCTGCCGGGTGCCCCCATTCTCATTCGCAGCCTTTTACCCACGATGGGGGGCATGGTCCTCGTCTCGCTCCTGTTCGGACAGTTCAAAACCGCCCTGTGGCCCAGCCTGTGGCAAACGGACCGCAAACCAACGGAGCAGGGCCTGAATTACCGGCGGTATTTTTTCGTCGGCGCGTTCGGTTTTTTGCTGGTGACGGCAACGGTGGTGGCGGTTTTACGGCCCCGGTTTGGGTATGACGTCATGCTGGTCAGTAATTACATGCTGTACCCGGCCCTGTTTGCCAGCCTGTTGTACCTGAATGGACTGAGCGAAATCCGGGAACCGGAGCGCCGGAAACGCTGGATGCTGGGCGGCATTGGGTTCGGCTGGCTTATCTGGGGAATAATGTACTTTTTCAACCTGCCGATGCTCGCTGCGCAGAAAATGGCCCGCGAAACCTCGGCTTTCAACCAGAAACACAACAACCTGGGTTTTGGGGCCATCGTCGGGTCGGCTTACGCGGCTGCCAGCGAACAGTGGATGAAAACCGCTGCGCAGAAAGGGTTCTATTCCTATCCCGAAAACAGCTTTTACGCGCCTTACGAAGACGCACTGCTGCAACCGGTTTCAGCCCCGGATGCGTCGCTGCACCTGCGCGTGGAAGAGTCGGCGGATGAAATGCGGGTGGTGACCGACAACTGGCCGCTGCCCGACGGCATCCGCGAAGCCTGCATCGTGGTGAAATCCGACCGGAATACGTATTTGTTTCCGGCCGAAAACCGTTATTTCCCGGTTCCGTATTACCTCCGGCGCCGGCTGCCCAACCTCAGTGCGCGGGTGCTCAAGACGTTTTTACATCCGGGCCGCTACCGGGTGGGCGTGCTGATCGTGTCGGACGGGGCAGCCATCATCCGGTTTTCGAATCAATTGATAAACATACGGTAAGTGGCGAAATAATGTAATTTTGTGAATCCCAATCAACTTGTATACACTTTGTCTGAACCACAGATTTCGATTGTCGCTCCGCTGTATAACGAACGGGAATCGTTTCCACACCTCGTTGCCCGGCTTAATGCGCTGATGGATCAGTCACCGCTGTCGATTGAAGTTGTCCTGATCGACGACGGCAGCCGCGACAACACGGCGCAACTGATGCAGCAACTGGCCCTGACCGATGAGCGCTACCATTGTGTGTTTCTGGCCCGCAACTACGGCCACCAGATTGCGCTGACCGCCGGTATGGCGGCCGCCAAAGGCACCGAAGCGCTGTTTATCATCGACGGCGACCTGCAGGACCCGCCCGAATTGCTGACTGAATTCTACGCCAAATTCCAGGAAGGGTACGACGTTGTGTACGCCGTTCGGAAAAAACGGAAAGAAGGCTTTTTCAAGAAAACCGCCTATTTCCTGTTCTACCGGTTTATGAAATCCATTTCGTACGTCGATATTCCGCTCGATAGTGGTGATTTTTCGCTGATCAGCCGCCGGGTAGCCAACGTGCTGAACCAGATGCCGGAAGAAAGCCGGTTTATTCGCGGGATGCGAAGCTGGATCGGGTTCAACCAAATCGGGGTGGAATACGAACGCGACGCCCGCGTGGCCGGTGAAGCCAAATACACGTTTAAAATGCTGCGTCGGCTGGCCTACAACGGCATTTTCAACTTCAGCGAATTTCCGATCAAGTTCGTGACCAATCTGGGCATGCTTTCCATTGGCGTGGCCATTTTGTATTTTATTCAGACGCTGATCAAAAAATATTTCTTCGGGGGCGTTCCGCAGGGCTTCACCGCCTTGTTGTTCACCATCATTCTTTTCGGCGGTATTCAGTTGATCAGTCTGGGATTGATCGGCGAATATGTGCTCCGGATTTTCTTCCAGAGCAAAGGGCGCCCGCTGTACATCGTCCGGGAAACCATCCGTAAAAAAGAACGAATGCAATAGGAGGATCAGGGCGGAAAGAAAACCTTCGGAATCCATTTCTTTTCTCTCGCTTCTCCATTTTCAGACCAGAATGCTATTTAATTCGCTCCAGTTTTTATTGTTTTTTGTCGTTGTCACGCTGGCGTACTACAGTTTGCCGTGGCGGGGTCGATGGGTGTTGCTGTTGCTGGCCAGTTGTTATTTCTACATGGTCTTCAAACCGGCGTATATCCTGATCCTGTTTCTGACCATCGTGATCGACTACTACGCCGGGATCTGGCTGGAGCGAACCCAACCCGGTTCGTCGCGAAAATGGCTGCTGGTGGTTAGTTTGCTTTCCAATATCGGGATTCTGGCGTTCTTCAAGTATTTTGGATTTTTCAACGAAAGCATCGTCGGGCTCCTCGAACAGGTCAATCTGAACGGTATTGCGCAACGAATCAATTCGCTGGATGTTCGGGTGTTGAACAAAGTCCTGGCGTTTTTCGGGCAACCCACCGCCACGTCGTTCCAGATGGTTGACAAACTGGATATTCTGCCCATCGGCTTGTCGTTCCACACGTTTCAGGCCATGAGCTACACCATCGAAGTGTACCGGGGCAACCAGAAAGCCGAGCGCCATTTCGGGATTTACGCGCTGTACGTCATGTTTTACCCCCAATTGGTGGCCGGTCCGATTGAGCGCCCGCAGAACGTGCTGCACCAGTTTCATACCCATTTTCACTTCAATTTCGAAAACCTGAAAGCCGGTTTGATGCAGATGGCATTCGGTTTTTTCAAGAAAGTGGTCATTGCCGACCGAATGGCCGAAATTGTGGGCCATGCCTACAAAGATCCGACGCAACACAGCGGACTGACCCTGCTCGTCGCTACTCTGGCCTTCAGCATCCAGATATACTGCGATTTTTCGGGCTATTCGGATATCGCCATCGGGTCGGCCCGCACGATGGGCTTCACGCTGATGGACAACTTCAAAACGCCCTACTTCGCGCGCTCGATTGTTGAATTCTGGCGACGCTGGCACATTTCACTTTCCACCTGGTTTCGCGACTACCTGTACATTCCGCTGGGCGGAAACCGGGTCAGCCCGTCAAGGCGGTATCTAAACGTATTCATCGTGTTTCTAATCAGTGGGTTGTGGCACGGCGCCAGCTGGAATTACGTCATCTGGGGCGGTTTGCACGGCGCCTATCAACTCATGGCGGGCTGGCGCGACAAAGCGTTTACGCACTGGGGCATCAAATTTCCGGAGGAGAACAAGGCGTATCAGTTGCTGCAACTGATGCTGACGTTTGTGCTGGTGATGCTGACGTGGGTGTTTTTCCGGAACCACAAGGCGCCGGTCGAAAATGCCTTTCACATTCTGGGTAAAATCATCCTGACGCCCTTCGACGGCCCGCTCAACACCCCCTTTAATACGGCTGAGCTGTGGTTTTGTGTGTTGCTGGTGGCGGTTTTGGCGGTGAAAGAAAAATTCTACCTGACCATTCCGACGCGCAATACGGTTTTGTTTTTTATCCTGTTTCCGCTGATCTGCTTCCTCTCGTACCTGTTTGGCATTTTCACGTCGAACCAGTTCATTTATTTTCAGTTTTAGATCGTTTTTGATTCAGTCAGCAAAAGGGGACGGGCGTCTGGCTGGCTAACGCAACGAGTAAGAACCGGAATCCGGCGACTTTCCGGTCAGAATGCACTGGTGACCGTCATGAAGAAAAACCGCCCCGGCCGTAATGTTCCCCGCTTTTTTCACTTCTTTTTCCTGCTGACGATTGCGTTGGCCCGGCCGCTGTGGGCGCAGGAAGCCCGCTTTGAATCGGAAATCAACGCCTACGAAGACAAGTCCGTCACCGATCCGCCCGTTCCGGGCTCGACTTTTTTCGTGGGAAGCTCCACCTGGCGACTTTGGGGACAAACCCTGGAAGCGGATTTCAGCCGGTTTAACCCCGTTAACCGGGGCTTTGGCGGGGCCACCATTCCGGATGTGCTGCGCGTTATGGATCGGATCCTTCTGCCGCATCATCCGGCCCGCATCGTGTTTTCCTGCGGGGGTAACGACCTGGCCAGCGGTGACGAGCCCGAAACCGTCGTCAAAAATTTCAAAACCTTTCTGGCCCGCGTCTGGAAGGAAAATCCGCTGGCGGAAGTATATTTTGTTTCCAACCGGCACTCCCCGGCCCGGCAAAAATTCCGAAAACCGGTCGATCGGTTTAACCAGCAAATCAAGGCGCTAGCCGGGAAAGTAGACGGGTTGTACTACATTGACGTTGTTCCGCTGACGGACGGGAAAAACCGGGATCAGCTCTTTTTGGCCGACGGTTTGCACCTGAACCGCGACGGCCAGCAGCTTTGGATACCGGTCATTACGGCCGCGCTGGACCAGCAGGAGCGGGCGAGAACGAAACCCGACCCCGCTGCTCTATACCGGAAACGAGTGGCTGCGGGAATTTTTACGGCATCCGACACGGTTCCATCCCTTCGGCAAACGCTGAACCTTGTTTTCATCGGAAACAGCATCACGGCGGGGGCGGGTCTGCAGGATAGGCAGACGGAAGCACCGCCGGTTCTGGCAACGGCGTATCTGCGGCAACAGGCTGAGGCTGATTCCGTTGCGTTTTCCAACCAGGGTGTGGGCGGTTACACCACGGTCGATTTTCTGCCCGCAACCAACAAAGCATTTCCGAAAGTGGCCCAGGCCGCCGACGTGTTCAAAAACCGGGCCGGGCAGTTGGTATTTTCCATCGTACTGGGCACCAACGACAGCGCCATTCAGGGGCCCAACGGGTCGCCGGTTGCCCCGGAAGCGTACCGCGCCAACCTGAAAACCATCGCCGACCGGCTGCTGACCGATTATCCGGGTTGCAGGCTGGTGATTCATCACCCGATCTGGTACAGTCCGACGACCTACAACCGCTCGAAATATTTACAGGAGGGGCTGGACCGTTTGCAAAGCTATTTCCCGCAGATCGACGCGCTGGTGGCGAGTTACGAAGCGACGCATCCGGGGCAGGTCCGGGTTGGGGATACGCAGGGCTTTAACTACTTCAAAACGCATTACCTGACGGATTTTCAGCACGAAACCGGCCAGCAGGGGACGTTTTATCTGCACCCGAACAAAAAAGGCTCGGCCACACTGGGCCTTTTCTGGGGTGAAGCGATCCGGAAGGCGGTGCTGAGAAAACCGTAAGCTGGTATGGGTTACCGCCCAATCGCTACTTTCCGCAGGATCGAATCGATGATCTGCAGGGTCGTCACGCCGTCGGCTTCGGCTTCGTAATTGAGCAAAAGGCGGTGATTGAACACGTCGGGCGCTACTTCCTTGATGTCTTCGGGCAGCACATAATCGCGCTGATCGAAATAGGCGAGGGCTTTGGCGGCCCGGTTGAGGTGGATGCTGGCGCGGGGCGACACACCATACTGAATGTACCGGGCTTCGTCGCGGAGGTTATAATCGAGCGGTCGGCGGGTGGCAAACACCAGTTCGATGATGTAGCGTTCGAGCGTTTCCGAAATGGTGATTTTGTTGATTTCGTTCTTGATCGCGAAAATGTCTTCCTTATCCAGAACAGGCTGCACTTCGTAGTCAAAATTGAGGTTTGCCATCCGGCGCATCACCTCCAGTTCTTCGTCTTTCGACAGGTAGCCTACGAAAACCTTCATCATAAACCGGTCGATCTGGGCTTCCGGCAGCGGGTAAGTGCCTTCCTGCTCCACCGGGTTCTGCGTGGCCAGCACCAGAAAGGGTTTGTCGAGCACGAAGGTTTCTTCGCCGATGGTCACCTGCTTCTCCTGCATGGCTTCCAGCAGGGCCGACTGCACTTTGGCCGGGGAGCGGTTTACTTCGTCGGCCAGAATCAGGTTGGCAAACACGGGCCCCTGCTTCACTTCAAAATCACCCGATTTCTGGTTGAAAATCATGGTGCCCACCAGATCGGCCGGTAACAAATCCGGGGTAAACTGAATGCGCTGAAAATCCAGTTGTAAAGCCTTAGCCAGAGTATTGATCGTCAGGGTTTTGGCCAGACCGGGCACGCCTTCCAGCAAAATATGGCCACCGGTAAACAAGCCGATCAGCAAGCGGTTGAGCAGCGGCTGCTGCCCCACAACGACCTTGCTCATCTCGTCGAAAACCTGACGGATTTTGGTATGATAGGTACTATCGGAAGTCATAGTCGGAATGATGGGTTATAATTGATGAACGAAGAATCATAACGAGCGCAAGCCCCTTCATCGTCCATCCTTCATAATCCATCATTGTATTTATTTAACCGCTTTTACAAATCGCTCTTTTCCGTGAATGTCCTTGAATATCTGCACATGATGGTAGCCACGCTCTTCAAAGACCTGCTGGGTCTGGGGCCCAAACCGCTCGTTAATTTCCACGTAGCAGGCTCCGCCCGGGTTCAGGTGCTGACGCCCGAAGTCGGCGACGGCTTTGTAGAACAGCAACGGGTCCTGGTCTTCAACAAATAACGCCAGGTGCGGCTCATACCGCAACACATTCGCTTCCATGTGTTCCGCTTCCGACAGAGTTACGTACGGCGGATTGCTGACCACACACTCAAACCGGCGCTTTTCGTCACCCACGTTCAGAATGTCCCGCTGTTCAAATTCCACTTCGGCCAGCAGCGTCCGGGCATTCAACTGGGCCACTTCCAGCGCTTCCGCCGACAAATCCCAGCCCGACACGGATGCCTGGGGCAGAAACCGGGCCAGCGTGACGGCGATGCAGCCACTGCCGGTTCCGAGGTCGATGATCGTGAGTTGCCCGGTGGTTTCGGCGTAATCCCGGACAATCAGCCGGATGAGTTCTTCGGTTTCGGGACGCGGGATCAACACCGCCGGCGAGACCTGAAACTCCAGTCCGCAAAACTCCGTTGTGCCAATCAGGTGCTGAACCGGTTCGTGGTTGTTGAGCCGCCGGATCAGTTCGTTCCAATCGGGTTGGGGTGGATTGGTCGGAATGGGTTTACCGGCCACGACGTCGGTTCGGCGAAGCAGCAGGTAATGTTCCAGCAATAAAAACACAATCGCGCGGGCTTCTTCCGGGCGGTAGCCCTCCAATTGACCCACCAGCGAATCAAATAATGACTTGGCTGTACTCATGCGGACATAAAATTTGCGTAAATCTAACCGTTCGGAAGACAGATTTTACGGATTTTACTGATTTCTTTACTTCCGGTATTCACAACCTGTTCCTGAAAACCGTTGAACGACGACTTTTTGTTTATGGCCCGCGCCCTCCAACTGGCTCGTTTGGGGCGGGGGCACGTCAGTCCGAATCCGATGGTGGGCTGCGTGATTGTGCACAATCAGCGGATCATCGGCGAGGGCTGGCACCGGCAATACGGCGGTCCCCACGCCGAGGTGAATGCCGTGCGGTCGGTGGCGGACGAATCCCTGCTGCCCGAATCGACGGTGTATGTCACGCTGGAACCCTGTTCGCATTTTGGAAAAACGCCCCCCTGTGCCGATTTGTTAATTGAAAAAAAGGTCAGAAAGGTTATCGTTTGCAACGACGACCCGAATCCGCTGGTGGCGGGTCAGGGCCTGGCCAAACTGCGGGCGGCTGGCATTGCGGTGGAAACCGGCTTGCTGGCGGCAGAAGGGCGGGACTTGAACCGGCGGTTTTTCACCTTTATCGAACGGCAACGGCCGTACCTGATTCTGAAATGGGCCGAAACCGCCGACGGTTTTATGGCGCCGGGTAATTTGCGCCCGATTCCCATCAGCGGGCTGTTGTCGCGGCAGTTGGTGCACCACTGGCGGACGGAAGAAGACGCTTTTCTGATTGGCACGAACACCGCCCGGTACGATAACCCGCAGTTGAACGTCCGGCTGTGGAGCGGGCGGAATCCCGTCCGGATTGTGATTGATAAGCACCTGACCTTACCGCCCTCGCTGCACTTGTTCGACGGTTCGCAGCCGACGCTGGTGTATTCGACGGTGCCTCCGAAGGTTGAAAAATCCGGCCTGATCACGTCGGTTGCATTGAATCCGGATGCGGACTTTCTGGAGCAGCTTTTCGCTGATTTATACGAGCGGAAAATTCAATCGGTGGTGGCGGAAGGTGGGGCGGTTTTGCTGGAAAGTTTGCTGGCCCGGGGGCTTTGGGATGAGATTCGGGTGTTTAAAAGCCGGAACGTGCTGGGGGAAGGGCTGGCGGCCCCGAAAATTCGCGGGCGGCTGATGGAGTCCGAGCGGATTGGCGACGACTGGCTGATGACGTATCGAAACTAAGGTGAGCCCGGCCCGGCAAACCGGTCCGGTTTTTAAAACCTGGCGGATTTACAACAGTTTTCCGTTCGAAATGACTTTCGAAACCGCCAGATCTGCGTTCAACACAGCCAGGTTAGCGACAAAACCGGGTGCAATTTTTCCGATGGTAGCGCCGAATCCGGCGATTTCGGCCGGAACGGTTGATGCCATCCGAAACACCTCGGCGGGCTCCAGACCGACGTGCCGGATGCAGTTGCGGACCGCGTCCAGCAAGGTTATCGACGAACCGGCCAGCTTGCCTTCCTGATTGGTGTAGCGCCCGTTTTCGTACGTGATTTGCAGATCGTCGAGAACAGCCGTGGGCTGGGGTGGATTGGCGAACATCGCGTCCGAGATCAGAAACAGGCGGTCGCCCAGCAAGCGCCGGGCAATCCGGATGGCGGCCCAGTTGCAGTGAAAACCGTCGGCGACGATGCTCGCCCGAACCGCCGGATGGTCAAAAACCGCCCCCACCACGCCCGGTTCCCGGCTTTCCAGCGGACGCATGGCATTATACAAATGCGTTGCCAGCGGTATACCCGTGTTAAACGCCTGAATGGCTTCCCGGTACGTCGCATTGCTGTGGCCCAGCGACAGCTGGAGAGACGAGCTGGCGGTTTGGCTCACCAGGTGGGTAAGTTGCTGACCGGTAAAGATTTCGGGCGCTATGGTCAGCATCCGAACGGTATCATGGCCCTCTGCAATCAGTTCGTTCAATTCGGCTTCCGCGGGTTTCCGAACGTACGCCAAACTGTGGACCCCCCGTTTTTCGGGGTTGACATACGGCCCCTCGACGTGCAGACCCAGGATGCCGTTCGGATTGGTCTGGCGGACGGCCCGAATGGCTGCGATGGCTTGTAAAATCACTTCCCGCGAGGTCGAAAACAAGGTGGGCAGCACCGAGGTTGTGCCGGCTGGAAGGTGCGTTTCGTAGATATGCGCGACCGTTTCGGCGGTGGGGGCCTGATTCAGGCATACTCCAGAACCGCCGTATACTTGCAGATCGACAAAACCGGGCACCAGCCACTGACCCTCTACATCAATGCTGTCGGAATCAGTCGGTTGGGCGGCAGTCACTTCCTGAATCAACCCGTTGGCAACCCGCACCGATGCCCCCGACAGCACGGCTGTTCCGGTAAAAACCGTGGCATTGGTCAGGGAAAAGTCCTGCATAAACCGCTTTTTTAGCCTTGATTCCAGATTTCCCAGGCTTTTTCGGCCTGCAGGTGCAGCATCGGCAAACCGTTGTGCGTGGCCGCGCCCTGTTCCCGCCCTTTCTGTAAAAACCGGGTTTCGACGGGGTTGTAAACCAGGTCATACAACAAATGCCGGGCGGACAACATGCCGTACGGGAGGGCCGGGCTGTCATCGACATTCGGGTACATTCCAACCGGCGAGGTGTTGATAATCAGGCGGTATTCGTCCAGAATTTCCGGCGTCACCGCTTCGTACGCCAGTGCTTCGGCGGTTTGCTGGCGGGAGATCAGCCGCTGCCGGATTTGCAGGTCGTTCAGAGCCGCCACCACCGCTTTGGCTGCGCCCCCGTTGCCCAGCACCAGCGCCTGAAGCGTGGCCGGCTCAATAGCCAGAGAGGTGAGCCATGTTTCCAGCGACAGCCGAAATCCGTAATAATCGGTATTGTAGCCAATTTTTCGGCCGTCGGGCAGCAACCGGATGGTATTGACCGCGCCAACGCGCCCGGCCGAAGCCGGATCCAGCTCATCCAGAAAAGGAAGGATGGCCTGTTTGTGCGGAATCGTCACGTTCAGGCCGACCAGATCGGGCGTCGACGCGATCAACTGCGGAAAAGCCGCCAGATCAGGCAGTTCGAACAGGTCGTAGCGGCTGTTTAGAATGCCTTCCAGCCCAAATTTTTCCGTAAAATATCGTTGAGAAAACGAGTGGGTGAGCGGATACCCAATCAGGCCGTAGCGTCGCATACAAAGGGTTGAATCGAAAGCTCAAAGCTACGACCAAAACCCCTAATTCAGGCAGGAAAACCGATTAAATTGCACCCTTGACGGCGACGGAAAAGAGGGCATCGCGAATCCGGATGGTGTCGGGGCGCGAGCGGCCGGGCAGGTCGCTTTCGGGATCGATCACAAACGTAGCGTTCAGATGGCCTTCCACCTGGCGGGTCGTCGCGTTGTACGCATCGATCGTGATTTCATTTTTCTCCTTCTTCGACCCGTATAAATTGTACCGATCGCCGGTGGCGTTGTCGCCGATGCGGGTGTAGACCCAGGCCGAAAGCGGAGTGCCGTTCAGGACGTCCCACCGAATGGGACGCAGGGGATACGTACCCGGTTTGGTCGGTATCTGATTGATACTGAGCCAGTCAACTTCGCCCGCCGTGCGAAATGTCCCACATTCTTCGACCATGATATTGATGCTGTCGCGATGTGAAAACGTTGCCGTTGGGGCTGCCGACCACTCCTGATTGTTTTTCAGGGCCATGAAATTGCCACAGCCCGGCAGTTTGGGAACGCCCATCTTTTTATTGTCACAATTCAGCAAAAAACCAATCAAAGCCAGTATAAGAATATTTTTCATCTCGGTATGGCAGGTAATTTGAAGTTCTGTTTACAGGGACCATTTAGACACGCTAAGGGTTTAAATGGCTCCCGAAAAAATTAACTTATTTGCTAAAAGCCGGATTCTTACTTTCGCAATTAATCTCGGATATTTGCAACCAGACTGTTCAGTAACGTATGCACAACCTGGTTCTCTTTGACGACCCGACCATTCGGACGGCTTTGTTGCCTTTCACCTTTACCCGGCCGGTGAGTGAAATTCGGGTCGGTATCTGCACTATCACGGAAAAATGGGCGCTTGGCCGGCCGACAACCCCTTCGTTCTGGACGGAGCCCTACCTGCAAATAAAATACCCGAACCGGGCAATTCCCGGCAGTTTTTTCGTGAACGGTGCGGTTTGCCCGACCAAACCGCTACTTGATGCACTGGATGGTTTGCCGCCCGGTGGCGGCCTGGTGACCCCCGACGGTTTGCTGCTGGCGCTGCGTCCCGAAAAACCGCTGGAAAAGACCCCAACGGTTGAGGATGCCGCCACGATTCAGGTGTTCGAAAAACCGCTGACGATCATTCGAAGCCTGCCGGATATCTTTGCGCAGAACGGCGATCAGATTCGCCGGGATTTCGAACGCCTGACGGCGGGCCGGACCTCGCAACCGATCACCGATCCGCACACGCGCTGTTATGCACCCGAGAGTATTTTTGTGGAAGAAGGCGCCGTGATTCGGGCGGCCGTTCTGAATGCCGAAAGCGGCCCGATTTACATCGGCAAAAATGCCTTGATTCAGGAAGGAACGGTGATGGTAGGGCCGTTTGCTCTCTGCGACCATGCCACCGTCAACTGGGGGGGCAAAATGCGGAGCAACACCACCATTGGCCCCTACAGCAAAGTGGGTGGCGAAGTGGGAAACTCGGTTTTTTTCGGGTACAGCAACAAGGGGCACGACGGTTTTCTGGGCAATTCGGTGATTGGCGAATGGTGTAACCTGGGCGCGAACACCAACAATTCCAACCTGAAGAACGATTACTCAAACGTGAAACTGTACAGTTACGCAACCCGCCAGTTCGAAAACATCGAACGCTTGTTCTGCGGACTGATGATGGGCGACTACACCAAAGCGGGCATCAGTACGATGTTCAATACCGGCACGGTAGTCGGGGTCAATGTCAACGTTTTCGGAGCCGGTTTTCAACCGAAACACATCCCGTCGTTTTCGTGGGGTGGGGGAGCGGAAGGACTGACGGATTACCGGTTTGAAAAAGCGTTAGCGGTTGTCCGTGAAACCGTGAGCCGGCGCGGTATTGCTTTTGACGAAACCACAGAGGCCATTCTGCGGGAAGTACACCGGATCGAAAAAGAGCGTAAAGGAGAAGAGGACGAACGGAATATCGGAGATTAAACGCGGGGAAAGGAGGAGGAGAAAACGCATTTTCCTGATTTCCGCTCCTTCTTGCCTCCTTCCACTATGCAATTCAGCGAAATTATCGGACACGACGATACGAAGCGGGCGTTGATTCGGGCCGTACAGACCAACCACCTGGCCCACGCCCAGCTTTTTGACGGCCCGCCGGGCAGCGCGAATCTGGCGCTGGCGCTGGCCTTTGCCGCCTACATCAACTGCGAAAACCGGCAGGAGCAACCCGGGGGCCTGGGCGATTCCTGCGGGCGCTGTGCGTCCTGCACCAAAATGCAGAAACTGGTGCACCCGGATCTGTCGATTATTTTTCCGGTGGCGGGCAGCAAAGTGACGAGCGAAACGCTGATGGCGGATTTCCGCAAATTTGTGCTTCAACATCCGTACCGGGTGCTCGACGAATGGCTGGCGGCTGTCGGGATCAAACAGGGCAATATTCCGGTGGAGGAAGCCCGCGAGCTGGTCGGGAAACTGTCGCTGAAAGCCTACGAAGGCGAATACAAATTGGTGCTGATCTGGTGCGCCGAAAACCTGCACACCGCGACGGCCAACGCCCTGTTGAAATTGCTGGAAGAACCGCCCGCCCGTACGCTTTTTCTGCTAGTGACCAATCAGGCCGATAAGTTGCTGATTACCATTCTGTCGCGTACGCAGCGAGTGGCCGTGCAGGCGTTTACGGACGAAGAAGTGGCGACGCACCTGCGCCAGCACCTGAACATTGCCGAAAAGCGCGCCCGGCAGCTGGCCTACCTGGCCGACGGCAACCTGTCGGAAGCCATCCGGCTATCGGAGGAAGAACCGGAGCGGAACGAGACCGAACCCGGCGCCGACCGGCACGGCTGGTTTGCCGAATGGATGCGGTTTTGTTACCGGCAGGATTTGATCGCGCTCGTTAAGCAGGCCGACCAGTTCGATGCGCTGGGCAAAGAAAAGCAGCGGATGTTGCTGGACTACAGCCTGAGCCTGTGCCGGGATTTGTTTTTATGGAAACACGGCGTCAACGAGTTGTTGCGACTCCCCGACGAAGAACGTACGTTTGTGGAAAATTTTGGCAAAGTGCTCGAATCCGACCACCTCGAACGCATGGTGGGCGGCCTGAACGAAGCGGTTTTTCACATTGAACGAAACGTGCGGGCCAAGATGGTGATGATGGATTTGTCGCTGACCTTCAGCAGCTTGATCCGCAACGGGAAATAGGGTATGAAAATTACAATTGGAACACGCAGCAGCCGGCTGGCGCTTTGGCAGGCGTATTACATTCAGGATTTACTGAAAACCGCCGGGGTGGAGTCGGAACTGGTCCTCATCGAAACCAAAGGCGATCAGATTCTGGATCGTTCGCTGGCGAAAATTGGCAGCAAAGGCGTTTTTACGCAGGAACTTGAAGATCAGCTCCGCGCCGGTAGCATCGACATTGCCGTGCACAGCGCCAAAGACTTGCAATCGTCGTTGCCGCCTGATCTGGCCATCATTGCCTTCACGGAACGGGAGCGCGCCAATGATGTGCTGGTGAGCCACGACAAGAGCCTGTCGCTGACGAGTGGCCGCGAATTTGTGGTCGGTACGTCGTCGACGCGCCGGGTGGCGATGTTGAAGCATTTTTGTCCGCACATCAAAACCGTCGATATGCGGGGCAACCTCCAGACCCGGCTGCGCAAGCTGGAAGAAGGCCAGTGCGATGCGTTGCTGCTGGCCTACGCGGGCGTGCACCGGATGGAATACGACGGACTGATTGCCGAACACCTGCCGATGCAGGATTTCACCCCCGCCGTGGGGCAGGGGAGCGTGGCCATCGAAGCCGCATCCACACTGGCGATTGATAAACTAAACCTCATCCGCCGGGTGACGAATCACGAAACGACGGAAGCCTGCCTGAAAGCGGAACGGGCGTTTTTACGCCGGTTGGAAGGCGGGTGCAGCATCCCGGTTTTTGGGCTGGCGACCTGGCAAAACGACGAACTGAGTCTGACGGGGGGCGTGGTGAGTCTGGACGGTGCGGAGTTGCTGCGCGACCAGTTTACTGGGCCGGCCCACGAAGCCGAGCCACTGGGTCATGCGCTGGCGGAAAGCATTTTAGCCAAAGGGGGCGACGAAATTTTGCGGGTGGTTCGCCAAAACTTGTAACTTGTTGGCAAAAGGTCCACCCACGATCCGACTATGGTTAAGATTGCCCAAACGGAAGCCGAGGTCCGGCGTTGTCTTCCGGCGCTCATTACGTTGCGGCCCCACCTGACCGAAGTGCAGGCCCTGGAACAAATTTTGCTCTTACAGAATGAAGACCGGTACGTAGTGGCCTACATCGACCATTCCGATCCGGATTCGGCGGAAACCGCAGCACCGGCGGCCATCGGCTACCGGTATATGAACCTGTTGTTCAGCGGCAAAACGCTGTATATCGACGACTTATCGACCCTGCCCGATCAGCGGGGGAAAGGCTACGCGGGACAGCTGGTGGATTTTGTGATTGCCGAAGCGCGGAAAGCCGGTTGTTCGGTCGTCACGCTTGATTCCGGCCATAATCCGCAGCGGTACGACGCTCACCGCCTGTATTTGAACAAGCGGTTTAACATCGTCAGCCACCATTTTGCGTTGAAATTGTAAGTAAAGAAAAACCGAATGCAGAAAAAAAAGAGAATTTCTCTGGTTTCAACGGCGGGTCAGTTCATACGACAGGCATCCGTTTTGCTGCTTGTTGTTTTGGTGACCGGGCCGGGTTGGGCTAAAAAACCGCCTAAACGCAAAGATTTTCTGGTGACCATCAACACCGATTTTGGTCCGATGCGGCTGATTCTGTACGATCAGACCCCCAAACACAAGGCGAATTTTATCAAACTGACGCAGGATAAATTTTACGACGGCCTGCTGTTTCACCGGATCATTCAGAACTTCATGATTCAGGGCGGTGATCCGGAATCGCGGACGGCCAAAGCGGAACAGATGCTGGGCAACGGCGATGTCGGCTACACGGTTCCGGCGGAGTTCGTTCCGGAGTTATTTCACAAGAAAGGGGCGCTGGCGGCTGCCCGCGACAACAACCCCGAAAAAGCGTCGAGCGGTTGCCAGTTTTATGTCGTTCAGGGCCGGGTCTGGAACGAAGAGGACTTTCAGAAGCAAACCGAACGCATTGCCCAGATGAAAGGTCGCCAGCCGACCGACGCGCAAAAACAGGTCTACCAAACCCTGGGCGGAACCCCGCACCTGGACGGAAACTATACGGTTTTTGGTGAAATCATCGACGGTCTGGCCGTGGTCGACAGTGTGGCCAGACAGCCCGCCAATCCGCTCAACCGCCCGAATAAAGACCTGAAAATGACGGTTTCGGGCGAGTGGATGAAAAAGAAAAAAATTACGAAACAGTTTGGGTATGCCTACCCGAAGCCATGACAGTCCCGCTTTCAACTTTATGAAAAAACGCATTCTTATTACCGGTTCCAACGGCCTGCTCGGGCAGAAACTGGTCGATTTATTGGGCCAGCAGCCAAACGTTGAACTCATTGCCACGGCGCGGGGCGCCAACCGGCTGCCGGCGTCGGAAAGCTACACCTACCAGTCGATGGACATTACGAACCGGCAGCAGGTGCTGGAGGTGGTGGGAACGACCCAGCCGGATGTGGTGATTCACACGGCGGCCATGACCAACGTGGATCAGTGTGAAGCCGAAAAAGAAGCCTGTTGGGCGCAAAACGTGTTGGCGGTGGAATACCTGATTGAAGCGTGCCGGGCCACGAACGCCTTTCTGGCGCACGTTTCGACGGATTTTATTTTCGACGGCTCCGCCGGGCCCTACGATGAAGACGCCGAAGCCAACCCAATCAGTTTTTACGGCTGGAGCAAATATGCCGCCGAAAAAGCCGTTATCCATTCGGGCATTCCGTGGGCCATTGCCCGGACGGTGCTGGTCTACGGCATTGCCCACGACATGAGCCGGACCAACATCATTCTCTGGGTGAAAAAATCGCTGGAAGACGGCAAAACGATCAAAGTGGTGACCGACCAATGGCGGACGCCGACGCTGGCCGAAGACCTGGCGCTGGGCTGCTGGCTGATTGCCGACCAGAAAGCGGAAGGCATTTTTAACATTTCCGGCAAAGACTTTCTGACGCCCTACGAAATGGCGATCAAAACCGCCACCTATTTTCAACTGGATCAGTCGCTCATTTCGCAGGCCGACTCATCGACTTTTTCGCAACCGGCCCGGCGGCCACCCCGCACCGGTTTTGTGCTGGATAAACCGCGTCGGGTGCTGGGCTACGAACCAAAAAGCTTTGAAGAAGGCATTGCGGTTCTGGCCGGACAGATTGGATAACGTTACGGTATACGGTTTTCCGGTTTCGCCGGGCCGACGTTTCGGTAGGCTGGCGCATGCTGCAACCAGGATGCCCGGTGGGCCGCCGAAAACCGTACACCCAAAACCGTATACCGTAAACTGAAAACCGTAAACCGATTAAATCCTGAACCGTATGAAATGGACCCTGTTTTTTGTTTTTACCTGCCTCTCGCTGACTAGTCTGGCACAATTGCCCGCATCCGGAAAGAAAGTTAACGGACCGGTGACGACAAAACGCGGTCTTGTGCTGAAAGTCGGTGACAGTATTCGATTTGGGGCAGGCGGTTTACCGTCGGGCGGGTATCAGTCAATTTACACATCGTTCGACAAATTTGGCCAGAAAGCCGAAGCTTCCCACCTCGAAGAAGGGTATGCGTATAAATACGCCACCATCAAAGAGTTTCGCGAAGTGGAGTCGGGTACCGATAAGCGATTCGTCGCGCTGGTCAAGCCCAAAGGCGGGATTAGCGTGAATTTCCGGGCCATTGACCTGGAGTCGGCCATTGATTCCAAAGAGATTATTTCCGTCAACGGCACCGCCATCAGCAAATTGCTGGCGAAAAAGCCCATCTAACCGAAAACCGCTCAGTTACTTAGTTTGCTCAAAACCGTATACCCTTTCAGCTTCCCATTTTTGTTGTACGTTTCGGTTTTGATGTCGAACAGCACCTCATTGGTCCGGTAGCTGACGGAGCGGAACGTGGCCCGAATCGGAATGCCCATTGCCCGGTTGGTCATGTTAACTTCCGAGCTGATTTTGTATACATCGAATGTCCCGGCGGGTGTGGTCAGACTCTCTTTGCCGTCGACCAGCCGGTTGACGATGTTGAGATTCATGTCCATCATTTTGCTGCCTTTGTTGTACATTTCGGCGGTCAGTTCGCCATCGGGTAGTTTGTTGCCGGCGCCCAGTTGCTTGGGGTAAATCAGCTTGTTTTCTTTTACCCGAACCTCCATGTCTTTCATAGCGTCGTTGGTCGCCATGATCATGCCCGACAGATCGGCGATCAGTTCGGAGCCCGTACAGGTGTAGGTAACGGCCATTTCGGGAGCCGGTTTGTCTTTTTCATCGAACGATTGCATCGTAACGCTGATCCGCGTAGAACCGCCCTCGGTTTTGGCATCTTTGATGGTGTAAACCAGCCGGTTAACGAGCTTGTCTTTGGGGCTGAACGATTGCATTTCGTAACTGGCCCCCGGTTTGAATTTCATGCTCAGACAGTCCTGAGCCGAAGCCGTTAACGAGGTTACACCGATGACGAACAGAAGAAAAAGTGTTTTCATGAACCGGAAAAAGGGTTATCGTCCCAAAAAGTACGGAGAATTTACGAAAAGTAAGCAGATGGTTGAGTGAACGGATATCAGACCCAGGCCATACTAACGACCCCAATCAGCATGATTAGTTTGCAGAGCGAACTCAGGTAAGAAAAGTCGCGTTTGGTGTCGGCTTTGACCAGCCGGTAGACCAGCCACGCAATAGGGATCAGCAGGATGACGAAAATCCAGAACAATTGCGGGTTTTGCAGCGAGTGCGCAATGAAAAACAACGAAAGAATGAAGGTTGCAATGATGCCATAGAGCACCTGCTTGGTTCGGCGGAGACCCCAGATGATGGGCAGCGTCCGGCAGCCAAACCGCGCGTCGCCTTTCACATCCTCCATGTCTTTGATGATTTCCCGAACCAGCGTAATGACAAACGAGAAAAGGGCGTAAATGAGCAGTAAATCAACTTGTTGCCGGTAATAAACCGCCAGGAGGATCAGTGCCAGCGCCGTTAGAAAGGCCACGACAAAATTGCCGATAAACGGCTGCCGCTTGAAGGTCGAGGAGTAAAACCAGAGCAGCGTGGCCGACAGCACATTCACGACAAACACCCATTTGCTCAGGTACAGACCGATCACGACACCCAGCAGATTAAGGGCCTGGTGGGCACCCATCGCAATCTGCCGCTTCAAATACCGCCCAATGATGACCCGTTCCGGTTTATTGACAATGTCGATCTTGATGTCAAAATAATCGTTGATGATGTAACCGGCAGCGGCAATGCAAATCGTTGAAAGGGAAAGCAAAAAAAGTTTGGGGTCCAGCAAGAGGCTGGTCCAGTTGTCGCGCGGGCCGATGAGCGTCACGCGGGCAAAATACTGCGTTCCCACGATGATCAGCAGGTTTTGCACCCGGATCAACCGCAGAAATCCCAGTACGAATACGTAAAAGGGCGGAGTCGTCGCGCGGGTCGCTTTGCTCCGGACTTTTGGGGTCATGACCAGACAGGAATTCAGGAGGTCAAAGATACGGTTTTCGGGCCGAAACTGCGGTGGCCTGAAAATCTTTCTCCGCCCCATCGAAACCGTGAACACAATGGACGCCAATTCGTGTTATGTGAAGTGATGGCAGAAGCAGGCACCTGAAAAACCGGCACGGCAGTGTGGCACGCAGGGGCGCCAATTCTTCAGTCGTTCAAGCACTTAACTACTTTATGAAAATTGGCATCGTATGTTACCCGACCTTCGGGGGAAGTGGCGTTGTGGCGACTGAACTGGGCAAAGCCCTGGCCAAAGCGGGTCACAAGGTTCATTTTATCACCTATCAGCAACCGCCCCGGCTGGATTTTTTCAACGAGAATGTTTTTTACCATGAAGTAAATATACCGACCTACCCGCTGTTTCAGTTTCCGCCCTATGAATCAGCACTTTCCAGCGCCATTGTTAATGTGGTGCAGTATGAAAAGCTGGATCTGCTCCACGTTCACTACGCCATTCCGCACGCATCGGCGGCTTACATGGCCAAGATGATCCTGCGGGCGCAGGGTCGCAACGTGCCGTTTGTCACCACGCTGCACGGAACCGACATTACGCTGGTGGGCAAGGATGCTTCCTACGAACCGGTCGTCACGTTCAGCATCAACGAGTCGGACGGCGTCACGGCGGTTTCGGAACAACTGCGGCAGGAGACCCTCGATCAGTTTGCGATCCGCCGGGAAATTGAGGTGATTCCGAATTTCATTGACCTGGAGCGGTTCAAGCGGCAGAAGAAAGAGCATTTCAAGATGGCGATCTGCCCGAACGGCGAGAAGCTGATCGTGCATACGTCGAACTTCCGGCGGGTGAAACGCATCGACGATGTGGTGCAGGTTTTCCATAAGATCAACCAGCAGATTCCCAGTAAGTTACTGTTGTCAGGCGACGGACCGGAGCGGGTGCGCATCGAGAAATTGTGCCGCGATATGGGCATTTACCAGGATGTGCGGTTTTTGGGCAAACTCGATGCCGTCGAGGAAGTGCTGTCGGTGGCCGATCTGTTTCTGATGCCGTCGGAAAACGAAAGTTTCGGACTGGCGGCTCTGGAAGCCCTGGCCTGCGAAGTGCCGCTGATTACGTCCAACGCGGGCGGTTTGCCCGAATTGAACGTGCAGGGCGTAACCGGTTTTCTGAGCAACGTGGGCGATATTGACGATATGGTGAAAAACGCCCTGTTCATACTGGACGACGAAAACCTGCCGACTTTTAAACACAACGCGCTGGAACGGGCCAAGGAGTTTGAGATTTCGCGCATTCTGCCGCGCTACGAAGCCTATTACGAAAAAGTGGTGCAGGAAAGCCGGGCCCTGGTTTGAAACCGTATTTTTTACCGACTTTCTGCCCGATAAGTATTAACTTTGTGCGTAAATAAAGGACTTATGAAATTCGGCGTAGTAGTATTTCCCGGTTCCAATTGCGACGACGACGCGGTGCACGCGCTGCGCGATCAACTGAAGCAGGACGTTGTTAAACTCTGGCACAAAGATCACGACCTGCAAGGCTGTGATTTTCTTATTCTGCCGGGCGGTTTTTCCTACGGTGATTACCTGCGGACGGGGGCGGTGGCCCGGTTTTCGCCCATCATGAACGAGGTGATCAAACACGCTGAACGGGGCGGTTACCTGATGGGCATCTGCAACGGTTTCCAGATTCTGGCCGAAGCGCGGCTGGTGCCCGGTGTGCTGCTGCGGAATACGAGCCAGAAATACACGTGTAAAAACATCTACCTCCGTCCGCAGTCGAAAAGCGCGCTGGTGACGGCGGAACTGGACGATAGAGCTTACAAAATCCCCATCGCCCACGGCGAAGGCCGGTATTTTGCCGATGCTGATACCCTTCAGCGCCTGAACGACAACGATCAGATCCTGTTCCGGTATTGCGACGAAGCCGGAAACATCATCGACGAAGCCAACCCGAACGGCAGCCTGGACAACATCGCGGGTGTCTCGAACGAACGCAAAAACGTGTTTGCCATGATGCCACACCCCGAACGGGCCGCCGATCCGATGCTGGGCAACACCGACGGACGCCTGATTCTGGAGCAGCTGCTGAACGCGGTTTTGGTCTGAGAACTGACAGTCATAGAGCAGGCAAAAAGTCGGCCCGTGGCCGACTTTTTGCTTTTTAAGAACATCCGCCGGTTTACCGAATCCTAAAATCCCCCAATCCGTCATTGGCTTTCCCGGAAAACGTTCGCTATTTTCAGGAGTACGAACGTCATTAAATTCCGCCGGTTATGGAAGCTCCTGAGCCAATCGCTTCAACTGACACCTTGCGTCCGGTTTCGCATACCGAGCGGATTCGCTCCATTGACGTCATTCGCGGAATGGCCCTGCTGGGCATCCTGATGATGAACATTCCGTATTTCGGGCTGCCGGAAGGCATTTTGCCTTCTCTGAAATTTGATCATCCCGGCGACACCAATTTCATCACGCACCAGGTAATCGACATTGCTTTTTCGGGCAAAATGCGCGCTTTGTTTTCCATGCTTTTCGGCGCGGGCGTCATCCTGCTGACCACCCGGAAAGAACATTCGGCTGGGTTGTCGGTGGCCGATATTTACTACCGCCGGATTTTGTGGATGATTCTGTTCGGCGTGGTCGATGCGTATGTCCTGCTCTGGGCCGGCGATATTCTGTATGCCTACGGGGTGTGCGGTTTATTTCTGTTTCCGTTTCGGAAGCTGGCTCCCCGATACCTGATGCTGGCCAGTCTGGTTTGTTTCGGCGTGCTGATCGTTAAAAGCAGCCTGCGGTTTCAGGAGACGAAGACCAAACGGACGGCCTACCTGAAAACCGTAGCGCTGGAAAAACAGAACAGGAAACTGACCGACGAGCAAAAAGCCGACAAGGAAGCCTGGGAAACGCTGCTTAAAAACACCAAACCGGATCAGAAAAAAATTGACGAGGAGGTTGAAAACGTGCGTTCCGGTTATTCAACGGTCTGGTCTCACTTTCAGCCCATTAATAACGAGATTCAGTCGCGGGTGATGTACAATTTTTACTTCTGGGATGCCATTGGCATGATGCTGCTGGGCATGGCGCTGTATAAATTGGGGGTTTTTACCGGACGGCTCCGGCGACGCGGCTATCTGGCCTTGCTGCTGGTTGGCTACGGGATTGGCTTCCCGCTCGGCTGGCTGGCTCATCACCTGCAACTGGAAATACACGCTGATTTCGCGCAGTACGTTGACAGCCATGCCTTTAGCCTGATTCGCACCACCTACGACATTCGCCGGGTGACGGTGGCGCTGGGGCATGTCGGGTTGATTATGCTTATTTATCAATCCGGCTGGCTGGGCGGACTCATGAAGGCGCTGGGGGCCGTCGGGCAAATGGCGTTTACCAATTACGTGCTGCAAACGCTCATTTGTACCTTTATCTTTTTTGGATACGGTTTGGGCTACTTCGGCAAACTAGCCTATTACCAGCTCTTTTACGTCGTGGCTGGCGTCTGGATTTTTCAGTTGATTGCCAGCCCGTTGTGGTTGCGGTTTTTTTATTTTGGACCGCTGGAATGGGCCTGGCGTTCGCTGACCTACTGGAAACGGCAGCCCTTCTTACTCCCGCGGTCCAGCCCGGAAACCGTGTTTCCCGCGGCCCGGGTCTGAGGCTGATTTACCGCAGATCGACAACCTCGACACCGGGGTACTTGCTTTTGTCGAAGACGAAAAAGTTGTCCGCAACCGCGACATTCGGGGCAAACTTGTCAATCGAATAGCTGGTGACTTTGCCGCTTTTGTCGGTCAGTTTCCAGCCTTTTACCGATTTGTCTTTCTTGTTGACCGAAATCTGTACTTTCGTAATCTGCGTGTTTTTCTTCTCCGGGGTTAGTTCCACCACTTCAACGGGCTGACCACCCTGTTTCTGTTCGCCGATGTACTTGTAATTATAGCCCTGTTTGTAGATCGAGTAAATTTTGGTCGGGTTGAAATCCCCCCCACCGCTGGCGTCGTAATCCTGCACGTTAACCTCGTTGGTTTCCTTGATGTAGGTGGACATGGTTTTGCCGTCGGTAAAAACCTCCTGACCTGCCAGTTTCAGCCGGAACGCGTTTTTTTTCACCGTCAGATCGCCTTTGTAGTTGCCGCCCTCGCCCGCGTAGCTAAACGCGGCTTTGTAGGAGTTCAACGCCTGGTATTTTTTACTCATGGCGTCCAGAACCTCCGACGCTTTTTTGTCTTTCTGCGCTACCGACGGGAGTGTGAATCCCACAACCAATGCCCATAACAAGGCTAATTTTTTCATGTGTTCGTCTTTTATAGAATCCTGGATTGCAATCTCGAAAACCGCCCGCAAAGTTGCTGACGGTTTCCTAGGTAGACAAGATTTACAGGAAAAAGTTTAAAGAAAGGAAGGAGAGGAGGAAAGGAAAAAAGGAAAAAGGAGAGGGCCGGCGGTTTTTCCATCATCTGCTCTGCCTTTCCTCCCTTTTCCCTTAATTCATACTTTTCAGCATTTCCTCCAGCGCGTTGATGTCCTGGACGAGCACTTCACGGGCTTTGCTGCCTTCAAAAGCACCTACAATACCGGCGGCTTCCAGTTGGTCGATGAGCCGGCCGGCCCGGTTATACCCCAGTTTCAACCGGCGTTGAATCAGCGAGGTGCTGCCCTGCTGGTGGTTGACCACCAGGCGGGCGGCTTCGTCGAACATCGGGTCCCGGTTTTCCAGGTCAATTTCGCGCTCTTCGCCATTCCCGGAATCGTCACCGGCAAACTCCGGCAGGCTGTAGGCGGATTCATACCCGCGCTGGTTGCCCACAAATTCGCAGATTTCTTCAATTTCGTTCGTATCCACGAACGGGCATTGCAGCCGCGTAATGTCCGAATTGGAGGAGAACAGCATATCGCCCATGCCGACCAGTTGTTCCGCTCCGCCCGCGTCCAGAATGGTCCGGGAGTCGATTTTGGACGTTACTTTGAACGACAGCCGGGCCGGGAAGTTGGCTTTGATCAACCCCGTAATGACGTTCACCGAAGGCCGCTGCGTGGCCACCACCAGGTGAATGCCGATGGCCCGCGCCAACTGCGCCAGCCGCGCAATCGGTTGCTCTACTTCCTTACCTGCCGTCATCATCAGGTCGGCCAGCTCATCGATCACCAGCACGATGTAGGGCAAAAACTTGTGTCCTTTTTCGGGATTCAACCGGCGCTGGATGAACTTGGCATTGTATTCTTTCAGGTTCCGGCACTGGGCATCTTTCAGCAGGTTATACCGGTTGTCCATTTCGATACAAAGCGAGTTGAGCGTGTTGACCACTTTTTTCGTATCGGTAATGATCGGTTCGTCGCTGTCGGGCAGCTGGGCCAGAAAGTGCCGCTCGAGCTTGTTGAACAGCGTTAATTCCACCTTCTTGGGATCGACCAGAATAAGCTTGAGCTGCGAGGGGTGCTTTTTGTAAATGAGCGAGGTCAACAGCACGTTCAGACCCACGGACTTCCCTTGCCCGGTGGCACCGGCCATGAGCAGGTGCGGCATTTTGGCAAGGTCGGCCACAAAGATTTCGTTGGAAATGGTTTTGCCCATCACCACCGGCAATTCAAAGTTGGACTTGGAAAATTTCTCCGTGCTGATCACCGACCGCATGGCTACCATCTCCCGGTTTTTGTTCGGCACCTCAATTCCGATGGTTCCCTTGCCCGGCATGGGCGCGATAATCCGGATGCCGAGAGCCGCCAGACTGAGCGCAATGTCGTCTTCCAGGCTCTTGATTTTGGAAATTCGCACCCCGGCTGCCGGAATGATTTCGTACAACGTGACGGTCGGGCCAATGGTGGCCTTGATGCTGTCGATCGTAATGCCGTAGTTCTGGAGCGTATCAACAATCCGGTCTTTGTTGGCTTCCAGTTCTTCCGCCGACACCTGCGCTTTCTGATTTTCGGGGTATTCGGTCAGGAGTTCGATGGTCGGGAATTGATACCGGGGCAGATCGAGCGTCGGATCATACAAGCCGTGCAGTTTCAGCGCATCTTCATCTACCTCATCGGTCGGACCCGCGTACGGCTCGGCCACGGGCTGCGAAGCGTCGGCGGCCGGCTCGGCTGGCGTTGTGTCCGTAATGGTAAAGGTCAGCGGTTTTTTCACCGACGATCCCAGGCCGTTCACTTTTTCCGGTTTGGGTTCGGCTTCGATTTCTGGCTCATCCAGCGGTTCCGGCGCCGTGGCTACCGGCGGTTGAACCGCTCGGGGCATCGCGCTGGGTTTCGGCTTGACGTCGATAAAATCTTTCACATCCTCATCGTCATCCTCGTCCGGTTCATCCTCCAGATCCTCATCCGACGAGCGGGGCGAAAAAGACGGTTTTTTGGGCAGAGAGACCGAGGGCAGGCGGGTAATACCAAAAAAGAAAACCAGAAAGACAAAGAGAGCAAAGCCAATGATGGCCAAACCTCCCCAGCCGATCAGGTTGAAGAGCCAGACGTTGATTTCATACCCGAGACCTCCGCACCAGACGCTGCCCTGCCCGACGGAATCGGTGGACAGCACGATGTAGCCCGCCAGCGCACTGAACCAGGCCATAAAGAAAAGCGTGGCTTTCGTGGTTCGGCTGAGCGGAAGCAGCTCCCGGTTGAAGGCCAGCTTGCCGCCCGCTAAAAACAGAATGAGTGGCAGCCCGATGGCCGCAACGCCGAACCAGCGGAAAATGAAGACGTGGGCGATGTAGGCACCCAGAACCCCCAGAAAATTCCGCATTTCGTTGCCCGATTCCCGCAGGGGCGCATCCGTCACCTTGCTCAGCACGCTCTGGTCGTCCTGTCCGGTGAGTAAATAAGAGCAAAAAGCCACGGTCAGACCGACGGCCAGCAACATCAGCAACCCGCCAAAGGCCAGCTTCGACCGTTGGTCGGCTTGCCAGGTAGGCCACTTCATCGAAACCGACGAAGGTCGCGCTTTCGTCCGCTCGTTCCGAATAGAGTTTTGTCGGTTGATGGGTTGAGTCATGTTATGTTAAACTGCATTAAACTACCTCTTCTGCCAATACTTTGCAAATCTGTTTAGCTAACGTTGGGCCCTCGTAAATAAAACCCGTGTAAACCTGCACCAAACTGGCCCCGGCCCGCAGTTTTTCGAGCGCATCTTCCGCAGTGGCAATGCCGCCCACCCCGATCACCGGGAAAGCATGACCCGACTGTTGACAAAGATAGCGAATCACTTCCGTCGAACGATGCTTCAGGGGTGCCCCACTGACGCCACCCATTCCGATTTTTTCAACCGTCTGGGTGTCAGTCTGTAAATCGTCGCGGCTAATGGTGGTGTTGGTGGCAATAATGCCGGCAATGCGGGTTTTTCTGACAATGTCGATGATGTCGTCCAGTTGACTGTCGGTCAGGTCGGGCGCAATCTTGAGCAGAATTGGTTTCGGGACCGGTTTTTGGCGGTTTTCGTCCTGCAACCGCTGCAGCAGCGCCATCAGCGGTTCTTTTTCCTGCAAGGCCCGCAGGCCCGGCGTGTTGGGCGAACTGACGTTGACGACGAAATAATCGACCGCATCGAACAGATCGTGGAAGCAGGCCAGGTAGTCGTCCAGGGCCTGTTCATTCGGCGTCGTCTTGTTCTTGCCAATGTTTCCGCCAATGATCAGCTGCGGGCCGGTTTTCCGTTTGCGCAGGCGGCTGGCGGCAGCTTGGGCCCCTTCGTTGTTGAACCCCATGCGGTTGATGAGCCCTTTGTCGGCTTTCAGCCGGAACAGCCGGGGGCGGTCGTTGCCGGGCTGGGGGCGGGGCGTAACGGTGCCAATCTCAATAAAGCCAAAACCGAGGCAGGCCAGCTCATCGACCCATTCCGCATTTTTATCGAAACCGGCCGCCAGCCCGACGGGGTTGGGAAACGAAATGCCAAACACTTCGCGCTTCAGCCGCGGATCATCCAGGGTGAAGAATTGACGGGCCAGCCAGCGACAACCCGGAATCGCCAGCGAAAAGGTCAGGAGAGAAGTAACAAAGTGGTGGATTTGTTCAGCATCAAAACGGAAGAGAAGAGGCAGGACGACGCGCTTGTACATAACACAAATGTACAGAACTGCAGGGATGCCGTGCAAGCCGCCGAATGGATAATTGATGGCGGACGCAACTATTTCGGAGCCGGCCTGGCAACCCTGCGGGATGGAAGCAGCCTTGTTTGGTTACTCGCCAAACAGATCGGAGGACAGATACCGGTCACCCCGGTCGCAGATGATGCAGACCACAACGCCCTCCTGCAGTTCGTCAACGACTTTCAGCGCGGCATGAACGGACCCTCCGCTGCTCATACCGGCGAAAATCCCTTCTTCGCGGGCGAGTCGGCGGGTCATGTGCGTCGCTTCCTCCTGGGATACCTCCACCAGCCGGTCGACCCGCTGGGGTTCGAAGATTTTGGGCAGGTATTCCGCCGGCCATTTCCGGATGCCGGGAATCTGCGAGCCCTCCGAAGGCTGGCATCCGATCACCTGAATGGCGGGATTTTGTTCCTTTAAAAACCGGGACGTGCCCATGATGGTGCCGGTGGTTCCCATGGCCGAAACGAAATGAGTAATTTTACTCTGGGTATTTTCCCAGATTTCCGGCCCGGTTGTGCGGTAATGGGCCAAATAATTGTCGGGATTGGCAAATTGGTTGAGCAAGAAATAAGCGCCTTTGGTGGCTTGCTCTTCGGCAAAGTCACGGGCACTTTCCATGGTTTCCATCAGCACCACTTTAGCGCCGAAAGCCTGCATGGTCAGAATGCGTTCGCGGGTTGAATTCTGGGGTAGAATCAATTCAATGTCAACATTATAAAGGCGGGCAATCATGGCCAGGGCAATACCAGTATTTCCGCTGGTTGCTTCGATCAGCTTCATGCCCGGTTTCAGATCGCCCCGGTCCAGGGCTCCCTTGATCATGCTGTAGGCCGGACGGTCTTTTACGCTGCCACCGGGGTTATGCCCCTCCATTTTACCGTATAATCTAACGTTTGGATTCGGATTAATGTGCTTTAACTCAACCAGGGGCGTGTTGCCAACAAAATCTAATAAGGTCGCCATGACTACGAAATGGGGAGAAGTGATTTTTGAAAAAACGCAAAGGCGCTTTTCAAAGTTGCAATCGGTTTAAATGTTACTGAAAACGATGCTGAAGGTTCGTTAAACGACGAAAATGAAATAAAGTGAAAATATTTTTGCGGCTTGCTGATAAATTGTTGAAAAAATATTGCTTTTATTGGATAATATGCGCCACTTTTGTAGATATTTAATATACACCGGCTACGTATATGAAAATAAACACCCAGTCCGCACCCCGGAACAATTACTCCGAGTATCAATTACAGGCAGTAACCCGTCACCTGAATTTACCCGACATTGTCCTGCCGTTTTGGGGTCATCGGAAGCGCATCCCGGCCTACCGGATTACGTGGCTTGAAGGGAAAGGAAATTACACCGTCGTGCATTTCACCGACGGTTCAGAAATGATCGTATCGTTAACGCTCAAAAAGCTGGAAGGGCGTCTTTCGTCAGAGATCTTCGTGAGACCCCACAAAAAATGCATCATCAATCTGCTGTATTTGCAGGAAATTCGTTCCGGTAAAAACACGTCCATCTGTCTGACAAACGGCTGCGAAATCGAAGTTTCCCGCCGGAAAACCACCCAGTTCATGAAACTGGTCATCGCCTTTCAGCAGGAATTTTTGCCATTGACGGCCCAGTATGCGATGGCGTAATGAAAAAAAGAAAAGCGGTTTTTCAACCGCCTTTCTTTATTTTTTATTCAGCTTTGCGAGTTCCTCATCGCGCAACGGGCGTCGCAGAATTTTCCCTACATTACTTTTGGGCAGCTCCTCCCGAAACTCAATGTGACGCGGTCGTTTGTAGTTGGTCAGCTGATCCTTGCTGTATTTGAGAATCGCTTCGGCCGTCAGGGTCGGATCTTTCCTGACCACGAAGATTTTAACGGCTTCGGTTGATTTTTCGTCGGGAACGCCAATGCAAGCAACTTCCAGCACGCCCGGGCAGCGGGCAATCACCTCCTCAATTTCGTTCGGATAAACGTTGAATCCTGACACCAGGATCATGTCTTTCTTGCGGTCGACAATCCGGAAAAAACCGTCTTCGTCCATAACACCGATATCGCCGGTTTTAAACCAGCCGTCTTCCAGTACCTTGGCGGTTTCGTCCGGGCGGTTGTAGTAACCGGGAAATACCTGAGGTCCCTTTGCCCAGATTTCCCCGGGCATGCCCATCGGTGCTTCGGTGCCGTCTTCCTGCATAATTTTTAGTTCGGTGCTCGGCAAGGGCAGGCCAATCGTTCCCAGACGGGCGGTTCCATCGCAAGGATTCGACGTCAGAATGGGCGACGTTTCGGAAAGGCCGTAGCCTTCGGCAATGGTAATACCGGTTATTTTTTTCCAGCGCTCGGCTACGGCACTTTGCAGGGCCATTCCGCCGGCGGAAGAAATCTGAAGGTGACTGAAATCGACCTCGCCGATCCGCGGGTTATTCACCAAGCCGTTATAAAGCGTATTCAGGCCGACGAACATGTGAAATTTGTACTTCTTCAGCTCGTCGATAAAACCGTTCATATCGCGCGGATTGGTGATGAGCACGTTGAGGCAGCCACTTTTCAGCGCCAGCATTGCGTTCACGGTCAGCGCGTAAATATGATAAAGCGGCAATGGCGTGATCATAACACACTGCGTGGTTTTCAGCCGGTCGATCTGCATCCAATAGCAGCCGGCTTCGGTATTGGCGATGATGTTTCGGTGGGTGAGCGCGGCCCCCTTCGAGACGCCGGTTGTGCCGCCAGTATACTGCACAAACGCCAGATCGGAACCCACCACCCGCACTTTCTGCAACGGCTGGCGGCTCCCCCGGCTCAGGGCGTCACTCAGCGCAACAGCCTCGGGCAGGTGATAGGCCGGGACCATCTTCTTGACGTATTTCACCACTGCATTGACAATCAGCTTTTTGGGAAAACCCAGCAAGTCGCCGATCTGGGTAATGATGACGTGTTTGATGTCGGTTTGATCAATGATTTTTTCCAGATTAGCCGCAAAATTGGCCAGGATAACAATCGCTTTTGCCCCGGAATCCTTGAATTGGTGTTGCATTTCCCGGGGCGTGTACAGCGGATTGGTGTTCACGACCACCAGCCCGGCCCGCAGAATTCCGAAAATAGCCACCGGATATTGCAGCAAATTCGGCATCTGTACCGCCACACGGTCGCCTTTTTGCAGCTTGAGGTCATTTTGCAGATACGAAGCAAAGTGTCCGGAAAGGGTATAAATCTCCTCGAACGTCAGTTGCTTATCCATGTTGGCATAAGCCGATCTTCCGGAAAACCGCTGGCAGCCTTCATCAATCAGTTCGACAAGCGATGGATAAGCGTCGGGATTTATTTCGGCGGGTATGCCCTCCGGGTAGTGTTTCAACCAGGGATATGCTTTAGCCGTGGATGGATTTTCCATGGGTTTACAATGTTTTTTGTAAAAATAAGACAAAACTTGAAACCACCTACGCACTTTCGTCCGTGTTTATAGAAACGAAAAGGATTCCCGGTTTTGTTTGCGGTTTTCAAAATGAATGGGTGCGACAAAGGTAAACGCTTGGCACGGCTTAGCCAGCCGAAGTCGATAACTGGCGGCACCGGGTGAATACTTGACCGGGAAGCGTGGATAGGAGGCAGAAAAAAGCCAACCCCAGGGCGCTGCTTCGGGTTGGCTAAAACAAAAAGGAGTTCGTTGGGACGGTCCGCTAGAAAGCGACGGCTTTCAGGCGCAGACCCGCGTCTTCCGGCAAACCAAACAGCAGATTCATGTTCTGAACGGCGTGGCCCGATGCACCTTTGGTCAGGTTGTCGATGATGCTGCTGATGAGCAGCTGGCCGTCGTGTTTTTCCAGGTGAATCAGGCATTTGTTCGTATTGACGACCTGCTTCACATCCACCGGCGCGTCGCTGAGGTGCGTAAAGGGATGGCCGGTGTAATAATTCTGGTAAAGCTGACGCGCTTCTTCCAGACTCCCGGCGTAAGGGGTGTAAACGTTCGCCATGATGCCCCGGGTAAAGTCGCCCCGGTAGGGCACGAAATGGATGGCCTGATCAAAACCGGGTTGCAGGGCGGTCAGGCTCTGGCGAATTTCCTTCAGGTGCTGGTGCGTAAACGCTTTGTAAATCGAGACGTTGTTGTTGCGCCAGGTAAAATGCGTCGTCGGGCTCAGGGCCTGTCCCGCGCCGGTCGAGCCGGTAACGGCGCTTACCTGAACCGCATCGGTCAGCAGCCCGGCCTGCGCCAGTGGCAGCAGCGCCAGTTGAATGCTGGTGGCAAAACAGCCGGGATTGGCAATGTGCGTTGCCGACTGGATGCGTTCGCGCTGGAGTTCCGGTAACCCGTAGACAAAACCGTTCGACTCATCGCGGAAATCCGTGCTGAGGTCCACCACTTTCAGCGTTTCGGGAATCGGGTTTTCGGCCAGAAACTTCGCGGATTCGCCGTGACCAGAGCACAGGAAGATCACGGAAAGGCCGGTTTGCTTAACGAGTTCGCGGGTGTCTTCGCCCGAAAACTTCAAATCCGTATCGCCCAGCAAATCCGTGTGGGTGCTGTAAACCGGTTTTCCGGCCTGGCTTTTACTGTGCACAAAGGCAATGTTCGCGTTGGGGTGGTTGAGCAGAATTCGCAGCAATTCGCCCCCGGTATACCCCGCTCCGCCGATAATTCCAATGTTAATGGTTGTCATAATAAAGTCTGATAGAGCCGAATGTGCTCCTGGATGAAACGCTCCCACGAGAACATTTGTGCCCGCAAAAGTGCTTTGGTTGTTAATTCATTGCGCAAACCGGCCGATTGAACCACCCGCAAAATGGCCTGCTTCAGGGCGTCGGCGTCGGTGGGCGAAACCTGAATGGCCGCATCGCCCACCACTTCGGGCAGGGACGAGACGTTGGAGGTAATGACCGGCAAACCGCACTGCATGGCTTCCAGCGGAGGAAGCCCAAACCCTTCGAATAGCGACGGATATACGAAGGCCAGCGCCCCGGAGTAAATAGCCGCCAAATCTTCGTCGGGCACAAAACCGGTGAACACCAGTCGCGACCGAATTTGCTCGCTTTTCGCCAGTTCCGTTAAAATTTGGTCTATTTTCCAGCCCTTCGACCCCACCAGGACCAGCTTTATCTCCGGCGGCAGGTCACCGCTCTCGGCCAGGTCGACAAAGCTGCGGATCAGGTGGTCCAGGTTTTTGCGGGGTTCGAGCGTCGCCAGACTGAGCAGGTACGGTTCGTCACCCAAGCCAAAGCGCTGCTGCGTCGTCCTGATGCGGGCGGCATCGGTTACGGGGTAAAACAACTCCGGTGATGCGGCCAGGTGAATAGGCGTCACGCGGGCGGGATCGAAACCGGTGAACTCGCAGAAGTCGGTTTTGGTGGCCTGCGAAACCGTTACCACGCAGGCATCCGGCGGCAGCGTAGTGAGCGCATCCTTCACCGCCCGCTCGCCCGCCGGAAACCATTCCGGATGATGAATCGGAATCAGATCGTGGACGGTCAGCACTTTCCGGATGTGCGGCATCCGGCCGATGTCGCCGGGGATCGCAAAAAACGGCGAATGATAAACCGCCCCCCGGGGAAACAAATCCGCCGAAAACCGGGCCTGTTCGGCCTGAAGCGCTTTGCGACTCCGGTAAAAAAGCTGCCGGATCACCTTCGACGGCAGGCTTTGGGGCGCAAACGGATTCAGCAGCGCATTCTCAAACTTGGCCCAACCCAATTCGCCCGGCCGGTTGACCAGCGAAGGCGCCTGCTTCCCGAAGGTTTCCCGGGCGTAGCGCAGCGTTTCGGCCTGATGGGTTGGTGCCGCCAGCGAGAGCTGCACCTGATCCGATTCAAGCAGGCCCCTGATCAGGTACTCGGCTACGCGACTCACGCCCGTTTTGGCCTGGCGGTGGTAAAACCCAATTCCCGGTAAGCTGGCGTCGATGACGATATTCAACGGATTTGAAATAAGAATGTTGAATTATAAAGGATGAACGATGAATGAGCTGCCGCGGAGCAATTAATTCATCGTTCATCGTTCATAACTCGTCATTGGTTTGATTTTACTTTCTCGTAAATCATCACCTGATTCGACATGACTTTCGAGAAGCCGCGCACGTCGTCGCCGGTCCAGGCGTTGTTCATTTCGCCGTAGCTGCCGAAAGTTGACGACATCAGATCGAACGGCGATTCGATGCCGAGCACCTGAAACCGGTAGGGCGCCAGCAGCACATGCACTTTGCCGGTGACGTGGGTTTGCGTGTCGCTCAGGAAGATTTCGATGTTCCGCATAACAGGGTCCAGAAACTGGCCTTCGTGGAGCATCGTACCGTACCAGTTGGCCATCTGGTCTTTCCAGTATTGCTGCCATTTGGTCAGGACGTGTTTTTCGATGGCGTGGTGCGCTTTCAGAATGATCAGCGGAGCGGGGGCTTCAAAACCGACGCGGCCTTTGATGCCGATGATGGTGTCGCCCACGTGAATATCGCGTCCGATGCCAAACGGCCCGGCCAGCTCGGTCAGTTGCTGAATCGCCTGAATCGGATCACCGGCGGGTTCGGCACCAATGCCTTTGAGTTCTCCCTTTTCAAAGTGCAGCGTAATCTGCTCCGGCTCGGTTTTGGTCACCTGCGTCGGCCAGGCCGATTCGGGCAGAAAACCGTGTGACGTCAGCGTTTCGCGGCCACCCACCGACGTGCCCCACAAGCCTTTGTTAATGGAATAAGCGGCTTTGTGCCATTCCTGCTCCACCCCTTTCGCTTTGAGGTAGTCGATTTCGGCTTCACGCGAAAGCCGCAGATCGCGGATGGGCGTAATGATTTCGGCCTCGGGTGCAATGATCCGAAAGGCCATATCAAACCGGACCTGATCGTTGCCCGCGCCCGTACTGCCGTGGGCAATGGCGTTGGCACCGATGCTTCTGGCGTATTCGGCGACGGCAATGGCCTGGAAAATCCGCTCGGCGCTCACACTAAGCGGATAGGTATTGTTTTTCAGGACGTTACCATAAACCAGGTATTTCAGGCATTGCTGGTAATAATCATCGGTTTTGGCAATGGCGACGTGGTTTTTGACGCCCAGCGAGTAGGCCCGGTCTTCGATGGCTTTCAGGTCGGCTTCCGAAAAACCGCCCGTATCCACCAGAACGGAATAAATCTCGTACCCCAGATCTTCGGATAAGTATTTGACACAGAACGAGGTATCAAGACCTCCGCTAAACGCAAGAACTACTTTTTTCTGTTGGGACATTACAGTGAACTATGAAACGGATGGAAGTAAAACTGCTGGTCTGGCCGGATCGGGGTCCGGCCAGATCGTTGATAATTCGGATTCGGGCACAAAACTAAAAAATCCCTTCCAGCCAACCGCCGAAAGGGACTTAAAATCACTTGACTAACAAGAATATGACCTTATTACCCGACGGTTTCCAACTCACGTTCGGGTTTCCTCGTCCGCGGACGATCTTGAAAACGCATCAGAATACGCTGCTTGATGCGCATCCAGCGTTCGTAGAGTTTGGATTCTTTCAGAAAATTCCACTTCTCGGTTTTTTCCGGTTTTTTGTTCTGCTCGGGATCGTACAGCATACCCGTGCAGAGGCAGTGTTTCCGGTTGGTCCGGCTTAGAATATCATAATTGACGCAGCTCGAGCAGCCTTTCCAGAACGCATCGTCTGCCGGCAACTCATTGAGCGTCACGGGTTCATAACCCAAATCGGAATTTATTTTCATAACGGCCAGGCTCGTCGTCAAACCGATGATTTTGGCCTCGGGGTATTTCCGGCGCGAAAGCTTGAAGGCTTCGTTTTTAATGCGGGTGGCAATTCCGCTCTTGCGGTGATCCGGGTGCACGATCAGGCCCGAGTTGGCGACAAACTTGCCGTGTTCCCAGGTTTCGATGTAACAAAAACCGACCCAGTCTCCGTGTTTGGTCGTGGCAACAATGGCTTTGCCTTCCATCATTTTCTCCATCAGGTACAAAGGCGAGCGTTTGGCAATGCCCGTACCCCGCGCCTTGGCGCTCTGCTCCATTTCGTTGCAGATCGTTTCGGCCAGTTGAAGGTGGTTTTCGTCGGCAACCTGAACTATATAAGTATCGTCGTTTACGTCGGGAATCATCGTCGTTTGATCGAATAAATGCGCTCCTGGCCGGTAGAAAACCGGTTTGGATCTTGAGATCAAAAAGTTTGTTGAAAGTTTAAATCAGAAAAGGATTGAGCCGCAGGGGCGGATGCTCACCGCATAGGCGAACAAATAGATCGGGTCCTTTCGGACCTGAACCGAAATGGCGTTGTGTGGTAGAAAGTCGGTCGATAGACAGGTGTTGCCATTTTATGAAAACCCAAAAGCGCGACAATGATAAATGAATTGTTTCGATTGTGCAATATCATAACGAAAATATTGAGTAAACGTTCATCGATTAGCCCATTTTTTAGAAAATGATATTTTTATACATTTGTTATAAGAACCTTCCGCTTTTGGTATGTACCGTCTGTCCTCCGATGACCTGATTTATGGCTACATCAACGGAATTTTTCCGATGGCCGACACGGACAATACACTGTACTGGTATTCGCCGGACCCCCGCGCCATCATTCCACTGGACACCTATCAACCCGCCAGATCGCTGCGGCCCGTTCTAAACAAAAAAACGTTTGAAATCCGGATTAATACTGATTTTGAGCAGGTTATGCGGGCGTGTGCGCTGCCTCGTTCGGAGAATGATGGCACCTGGATTTCCGACGAAATCATCGACGCTTACGTGAATCTGCACCAGCTGGGAATGGCCCACAGCGTAGAAACCTACGTCGATAATTGCCTGGTGGGCGGCTTGTACGGTGTCGCGCTGGGGGCGGTTTTTTTTGGCGAATCAATGTTTTACCGGGTTCCGAATGCGTCGAAAGTAGCGTTTCACCATTTAATCGAAATCCTGCGAAAACAACAATTTGAGTTGCTGGACACGCAGTTTATCAACGACAACGTCCGGCGGTTTGGCGCCGTTGAAATCCCCCGGCCGGAATACATGAAGTTGTTAAAGCAATCCCTCCCCAAAAAAGCCCATTTTACCGAACCGGTGCTGGAAAACCTGTTCCGGAATCAGCCGGATTAGGTCCGGAGTTTTCGGCTCCTTCATCCGTCTGAATAATCTTTTGTATTTTCGCAGCTTCTTGCACTTCATCGCGAACAAAAGCATCGGTTCGTATCCTTAATGTCTGTTCAATTGTGTCTGTTTTAGTTATTAAATTCGGTACGGCGTCAATTACCCTTCCGGACGGTTCGCTGAATGAAGCGGTAATTGCCGACATTGCCCGGCAGGTAGCCGAACTGCGTCGTTCGTATCGCATCGTGCTCGTTTCGTCCGGGGCCGTGGGCGCCGGCAAAGGGCTGATCGAAGGGTACCGGGGCGAGATGGCCCAGCGGAAGGCGGCTGCGGCCGTTGGTAATCTGCTGCTCCTGAATGTGTACAACCGGTTTTTTTCAGTTTATAACATCCCGATTGCGCAAACCCTCTGCGAACGCCACCATTTTGCGGATCGCCAGCAATTTCTGCAACTGAAAGAAACCGTGCAGGAACTCTGGAAAAATGGCATCATTCCCATTGCCAATGAAAACGACGTGGTCAGCGACCGCGAATTGAAATTCTCCGACAACGACGAACTGGCAACCCTGATGGCCGTCGGATTCGGCGCTTCGACGCTGATGCTGTGCACGTCGGTGGGCGGTTTGCTCGACGAAGAAGGACACATCATTCCAACGGTTCGCCAGGTCGATGAGTCTATTTTTGGGATCGTCCGGAACGAAAAATCGGCGCTGGGACTGGGCGGCATGGCTTCCAAACTGACGTTTGCCAAACTGGCAACCCGCATGGGCATTCGGGTAACGATTTTCGGGCTCAAACAGCCCGACGGTATTCTGCGGGCTCTGCGGGGCGAAACCGGTACGGTTTTTACGCCCCAGGTGGGCTCGCCGTCGTCGCGCCAGCGCTGGCTCGGTAGCGGAAGCCTGACGGCGGGCGTGTTGCGCGTCGATGCCGGGGCGGTGAAGGCCCTGGGCAAAAGGAACAGTTTGCTGGCCGTTGGTGTTCGGACGGTGGAAGGCGAATTTGCCGCGGGTGAGGTGGTTGAGATTTGTGACGAAGCCGGTTCGACCGTGGCGGTGGCCCGCGCCCGTTTGTCGTCCGCCGAACTGGTGCCCCGGCTCAACCAGCAAAATGTGGAAGTGGCCAACGCCAACGATATTGTACTATTGTGAAAAATACCGCCTGCTATGAATCAAGTAACCCCGCTGCTTCAGGAAACGAAATTCGCTTCGGCTTCCGTCCGCCGTTTATCGTCCGAACAGAAAACCGCCCTGCTCAACCGGCTGGCCGATGTGGTTTTCGAAAATACGGGAGCCATACTGATTGAAAATCAGAAAGATCTGGACGCCATGCCGGACGGCGATCCGAAGAAGGACCGCTTGTTGCTGAACGAAAAACGGATTGGTGACCTGGCCGAAAGCCTGCGGGTGGTGGCGCAGTTGCCCGATCCGAGCGGGGCGGTTTTGCTGGAAAAAACGATTGAACAGGGGCTGCAACTCCGAAAGCTGGCGGTGCCGCTGGGCGTGGTGGGGGTGATTTACGAATCGCGGCCCAACGTGACACTGGACGTGGCTTCGCTCTGCCTGCGGTCGGGTAATGCCTGCGTGCTCAAAGGCGGAAAGGAAGCGCATCATTCCAACCAGGCGCTGGTCGGCCTGATTCACCGGGTTCTGGCCGAATTTGGCGTGCCGGAAGCGGCCGTTTCGCTTATGCCGCCCGACCGGGCCGTGGTCAACGAATTGCTGACGGCCACGCGCTACATCGACATCATTATTCCGCGCGGATCGGAGTCGCTGATTCAGTACGTCCGGCAAAATTCGCTGGTGCCGACCATCGAAACCGGTGCGGGCGTGTGTCATACCTATGTGGAACGAACCGGCGATCTGGACAAAGCCCGGGAGATTGTGGTGAACGCGAAAGTGTCGCGACCGTCGGTTTGCAACTCCCTGGATTGCGTCCTGGTCGATCAGGCCGTGGCCGACGATTTTCTGCCGATGCTGGTGGCCGATTTTATGAAGTGGAACGTGGAGGTTTTCGCGGATGAGGAAGCGTTCCGGGTGCTGGCGTCGGTCGATTTTCCGGCGCTCCAGCGGGCCCAGCTGAGCGATTTTGGCCGGGAGTTTCTGGACTACAAATGCGCCATCAAGGTGGTAAGCGGTTTGGAAGAAGCCCTGTCGCACATTCAGAATTATTCGTCGCGGCATTCCGAAGCGGTTATTTCCCGCGATCCGGCGGTAATCGACCGGTTTTTGCATGAAGTCGATGCGGCTGCGGTGTATGCCAATGCGTCGACCCGGTTTACGGACGGGGGCGTATTTGGGCTGGGCGCCGAAATCGGGATTTCGACGCAGAAATTACACGCCCGCGGTCCGTTTGCGCTCGAAAAATTAGTGACCGAAAAATGGGTGGTGACCGGCGACGGGCAGGTGCGTTGGTGAAACCAAAAGATTTTGTAATTTTCGACGATTAGAATTCATTTTTAATTTATTTCTAATCCTAAAACCAATACGAACCGCCTGCCAGTGCCGTAACTTGCGATGTAGTCATCGTAACGTAAGAAAATGGTTGAATACCGGGAATCTCTGCTCTTGCTGATTTCTACTCCACTCTATGCTCTTGTCATCGGAGCGGAGGTCCTTTTTAGCTATCTTCAGCACAAATCGTATTATTCCGTTAAGGGGATTCTGCAAAATTGCTACCTGACGCTGCTCAACATGAGCCTTGACCTACTGGTTCGGGGCTTTTACGTGGGCGTGCTGGTCGGGGTGTACCAATACCGCATTACCGAAATCACCAATCCCTGGCTGTACTGGGGAACGCTGTTAATTCTGGAGGATTTTGCTTTTTACTGGCTGCACCGGGTCGATCACTACTGTCGTTTGTTCTGGGCGATTCATGTCACGCATCATTCCTCCGAAGAATTTAACCTAACCGTGGGATTCCGGTCTTCGGTGTTCCAGCCGCTCTACCGGTTTGTTTATTTCCTGCCGCTGGCGTGGCTCGGTTTTCGGGCAGAAGACATTGTTTTCATGTACTCAGCGACGCAAATTTACGGCATTATCGTTCATACCCAATACGTTGGCCGACTCGGTTTTCTGGAGTGGTTTCTGGTGACGCCTGCTCACCACCGGGTTCACCACGCTTCGAATGTCCGGTATCTCGACCGGAACATGGGCATGATGCTGATCGTCTGGGACCGCCTGTTTGGTACGTTCGCGGAAGAAGTTCCGGCGGATCCGGTTCGCTACGGCCTGACCACGAATCTAACCGACCACTCGCCGAGCAATCTGGTGCTACACGAGTGGAAGAAACTGCTTTCAGACCTTCGTATACCCGGTCCGTTGGCCCAGAAAATAAAATACCTGCTGGCCCCGCCGGGCTGGAGCCACGACGGCCGGAGCCTGACGGCCGAAGGAATGCGTCAGGAACTGGGGTTGAGCACGGTCCAGTCAAGCCTGAACCGGATTGCGGATGAGTTTCCTGAAGTAGAAAAGCTCCAGGCGGCCCCGTCTGAAGTGACCGAGTAAGAAGAACACCACCAAAAAATGACGTTTGCCGGTAAATACAAGCGGTTTATGTCCATCACGGATTGGTGATGCCGGAGGGTGAGGGAATGAAAAACCGTTTTAACGGTTTGTGGATTATCCAGAATAAGCGCGTTATCAGCCCACGGTTTTAAACCGCGGGCTGATAAATGATATGTTTGATCACAATGTAACGCGCTCGTTCTGCCAACCTAGGTTTAGACCTTGGTTTTTCCACCCGCAGCCAACTCCACCGCCAGAAATTTGCCGGTATAACTGCCCTTGACCTTCGCTACTTTCTCGGGCGTTCCTTCGGCAATGATTTGGCCGCCTTTGTTCCCGCCTTCCGGGCCCATATCGATGAGGTGATCCGAAACCTTGATTACATCGAGGTTGTGTTCGATAATTAAAACCGTATTGCCCCGGTCGGCCAGCTTGTTGAGCACATCCAGCAAATGCGAAATGTCCTGAAAATGGAGTCCGGTGGTGGGTTCGTCGAGGATGTACATGGTTTTGCCCGTGTCCTTTTTCGACAGTTCTTCGGCCAGTTTCACCCGTTGCGCTTCGCCCCCCGACAGCGTAGTGGCATGCTGACCCAGCGTGATGTAACCCAGACCCACGTCGTTCAGGGTTTGGACTTTGCGCAGAATCTTCGGCTGGCTGGTGAAAAATTCCAGCGCCTGCTCCACGGTCATGTCCAGCACATCGGCGATGGATTTGCCTTTGAAACGGACCTCCAGTGTTTCGCGGTTGAAGCGTTTGCCCTTGCAGGTTTCGCACATCACGTGTACGTCCGGCAAAAACTCCATCTCAATTTTCTTCATTCCGGCGCCTTCGCATTCTTCGCAACGACCGCCCTTGACGTTGAACGAAAACCGCCCCGGTTTATAGCCCCGGATTTTGGCTTCGGGCAGTTCGGCGAAAAGGCTGCGGATATCGGAAAACATGCCCGTGTAGGTCGCCGGGTTGGAGCGGGGCGTCCGGCCAATCGGCGACTGGTCTACCTCAATCACCTTGTCCAGTTGCTCCAGTCCCTCGACGGATTTGAACGGCAGGGCTTCGCGTTTCGACTTATAAAAATGCTTGTTTAAAACCGGGAACAGCGTTTCGTGAACCAGCGACGACTTGCCACTGCCCGACACGCCCGTGATGGTCACCATTTGTCCCAACGGTAACTTCAGCGTTACATTCTTCAGATTATGACCCGTGGCGCCCTTGATGATGAGCTGATTACCGTTGCCTTTCCGGCGTTCTTTCGGGACTTCGATGGCCCGGCGGCCGCTCAGGTAAGCCGCCGTCGTGCTGCCGTTTTGCAAAAACTGCTCGGGGGTGCCGGAGCCCACCACCTGACCGCCGTGCCGACCCGCGCCGGGACCAATGTCCAGAATGAAATCCGACTCGAGCATCATGTCCTTGTCGTGCTCAACGACCAGAACCGTGTTGCCCAGATCCCGGAGATTCTTCAGCGAATCGATCAGTTTGACGTTATCGCGCTGGTGCAGGCCAATGCTCGGTTCGTCCATAATATACAGAACGCCAACCAGTTGGGTGCCAATCTGCGTGGCCAGCCGGATGCGCTGGGCTTCACCACCGGAAAGCGTCCGCAGCGGCCGGTCGAGCATGAGATAGTCCAGCCCAATGTCGAGCAGAAAACCGATGCGCTTGCGGATTTCTTTCAAAATTTCCTTGGCAATGACGTTCTGACGATCCGACAGGCGGTTTTCCAGATCCGTCATCCAAACCGCCAGTTCGGTAATGTCCATCCGGGCCAGCTCGGAAATGTTTTTGGTATCGATCCGGAAAAACAGCGATTCTTTCTTTAAACGGGCGCCTTCGCATTCGGGGCAGGTTTTCACGACCGTAAAATCCCGGAGCCATTCCTGAATCTTATCGGAGCGTCCCGCCGAATCCGCCGTTTCCTGCTGCCGTTTCAGAAACGTGATGACACCCTCGAACTTGAAGTTGTAGTAATCCTGGCCCGGAAATTTCTTCGATGGCATCGTGGCATCTTCTTCCGTTCCGTAGAGCAGCGCGTGCAGCAACTCCGGCGGATATTTCTCGACCGGCGTCGTCAGGCTTAGTTTGTATTTTTTCAGAATGACCTCAATCTCCCGGAAAAACCAGAGTTCGCGGTATTCGCCCAGCGGAGCAATGGCGCCCCGGCTGATGCTCAGTGATTTATCCGGAATAACCGACTCTTCCGTAATTTCTTCGATGACGCCCAACCCGTTGCAAACCGGGCAGGAACCGTAGGGTGAGTTGAACGAAAACGTGTTGGGCGACGGTTCGTCGTAGCTGATGCCCGATTCGGGATCCATCAGGTTCTGCGAAAAATAGGTTAACTGATTTTTCTCGTCCAGAATCTGCATGGCCCCCTTGCCCTGCTTCAAGGCCGTTTGCACGGATTGACTTAAGCGATACCGGTCTTCCGGTTTGGGAACAACCCGGTCGATCACAATCTCGATATCGTGCACCTTGTAGCGGTCGAGCTGCATTTTCGGCACAATGTCCTGCACGGCCCCGTCAACGCGCACCTTGGCGTAACCCAGTTTGGCAATCTGAACGAACAGTTCGCGGTAATGTCCCTTCCGACCTTTCACGATGGGGGCCAGCAGCGTCAGTTTTTTTCCGGCGTAATGCGTCAGAATCGAATCGATGATCTGATCCTGCGACTGCCGCTCCATTTTCCGGCCCGTTACGTACGAAAACGCTTCCCCGGCGCGGGCGTACAAAAGCCGCAGAAAATCGTAAATCTCCGTCGTGGTGCCGACCGTCGAGCGCGGGTTTTTGGAGGTGGTTTTTTGCTCAATGGAAATCACCGGACTCAGCCCGTTGATCTTGTCCACATCGGGCCGTTCCATGTTGCCGATAAACGAGCGGGCGTAGGCCGAAAAGCTTTCCATGTACCGGCGCTGGCCTTCGGCATAAATGGTATCAAACGCCAGCGAGGATTTGCCGCTGCCGCTGATGCCGGTTACCACCACCAGCTTGTTGCGGGGGATGGCAACATCAATATTTTTCAGGTTGTGTTCGCGGGCGCCCAATACCTCAATCTGCTCGTAGCCCGTTAAATCAATGTCGGTAAGCCCGGTGTTGCGGGCGATGTTGTTTTCTGTCACGTTGTGAAGACCTTATTCTAAACGCTAACAGAAAATAAAGTGATGAAGTTTCGGACCCCCCAAACTAAAAGAGGGAATGGATCGGGCGGGAAAAACCGGGCCGGAATCAGACGTCGAGCACCACCCCCTCGCTGGCCGGATAGCCCGTGCAGGTCAGCACCCAGCCATTGCCCAGATCGCGTTCCGTCAGCACGTCGTTAATGGTCATGTGCACCTGCCCCGCTTTCAAACGCCCGGCGCAACTCGAACACCGCCCCCCTTTGCAACTGTACGGCAACGGAATGCCGTGATCCAGCGCGGCTTGCAGCATGGATTTGTAAGCCGGTACGTCGATGTCGTATTCCGTACCGCGAAACCGCAGCAGCATCCGGTGGTCACGGGCCAGTTCGGGCGGTGGCGTGCGCGTAACGGGTTCAATGACAAAATTCTCTTTTCGGATGTGGTCAAGCGGAATACCGGCATAAACCAGCGTAAACTGCACCATCCGCATAAACGAAAACGGCCCGCAAACGTACCAGAGCGCTTTCGCCCGCTCAAACCGGAGCAGTTCGGGAAGCATCGTTTCCAGCAGCCAGTTGTTCAGCCGACCCCGCCGGATGGTACCGGTTTGCTGCCAGTGGTCCGACGGCTGGCTCAGCAGATGAATCAATTGAAACCGGTCCGGATATTGCTTTCTCAGCGCTTCCAGCTGGGCGTAAAAAATAATCGTCTGTTCGCTGGTGTTGCAATCGAGCAGCGTAATGTGGCTGTTGGGCTCCTCCTGCAAAGCCTGTTGCAAAATACCGTACAAGGGCGAAATCCCGCTTCCGGCCCCGATCAGCACCAGATCGCGTTGCTGGTCAGGATCGGTTTCCAGCGTAAACCGGCCGGCGGGGGGCAAACTGGTGAGCGTATCGCCCACGCGCAAATGATCGAGCAGAAAGCGGGAAATTTCGCCGTTCTGCACCCGTTTAATCGTCAGACGAAGCGGTTTTGAAGCGTCGCCCGGCGAAGCGTCGCCCGGCGCCGAACTCAGCGAATACGACCGGCGGACTTGGTGGCCGGGCGACGCTTCGCCGGGGGGATGAAACAGCAGCGTCAGAAACTGACCCGCGCGGTACGGAACCGTTCGCCCGTCGGCCGGTTGCAAAAGAAGCGTCTTGGTGTCGGCGGTTTCCGGAATTATTTCCGTTACCTGAAGCTGAATCAATTCCTCGTTCATGCGAGCGTGTTACCTTTGTACTAGGGTTTGCCAACTTTCCGTTATAGTTAGCGAACTTTGTTTTGAAAACGGGTTGCGCAAAGTTCGTTAACTTGGAGGGAAAGAGCATCACGTTTGACGTTGAAACCGCAGTTGCATGAATAAGTTTACCGTATTGAGTATCGTTTTGGGGGTGGTTGGAATGATCGCCATTGGCGCGTCGGGAGTCGGCAAAAGAACCGATCCGCGGATGGCCCGGGCGGATACCCTGATTGAAATTCGGAAGGATACCCTGATTGAAAAGTACCTGAAAGACAGCGCCTACAGAGCCATTTTCCAGCGTGACACCACGATGCGGATCGACTCGGCGGCCCTGCGCGCTCAGGCTGACAGCCATAAGGTGGCGCTGCCGGAAGTGGTGACGGGCGACCTGAACGGCCTGGCAGTTTGTGCCGGATCGCCGGTTTCGGTGCCGTATACGTCGTCGGGCGGGCGGTTTTCGCCGGATAACCAGTTTGTCCTGCAACTGGTCGATGCGGCCGGAAAAGTGACGAACCTGAGCGAACCCGCCAAAGCCGGGCCGTTCGGTAACGGCACCCTGGCGGGCGTCATTCCGGTCAGTACGGCGGCCGGCAGCCGGTATAGTTTGCGGGTGGCTTCCACCAATCCCGTGGTCAGCGGCACCGCCAGGGCGCTCCGGGTTTTGCCCGCGCCCACCGCCCGCATCGAACTCCCCGATGGCAGCAATGCCGTGACGGTTTTGCCGGGGCAACCCGCCACCTTCCGTGTCGCTTTGAGCGGGCACGGCCCGTGGTCGTTCCTGCTGTCGGACGGAACCAGGGTGCAGAACACGATGACGACGCCCTACGAGGTAACCGTAACGCCGGATAAGCCAACGATTTACAAGGTAGTCAACGTGAGTGGCCCCTGCGGCAGCGGTACGGTGGCGGGCGAAATTATTGTCAACGTCAACGAGAATCCGAACCCGGAGATTGCCGTCAAAGCACCGAACGGCGGTTTTCGAATTTGTACCGGAACGCCGTTTCAGGTGGCCTTTACGGCCACGGGGAAATACCAGGCCGGGAACGGTTTTGTGGTGCAACTAACCGATTCGACCGGCAACTGGACCACGATTTCTGCTTCCGGAACGGCCAGCCCGCTGGTGGCCCGCTTGCCCTACGGCGTTTCGCCCCGCAACGCCTACAAAATCCGGGTGATGTCTACGCTGCCCTCGATCAGCAGCAACGCCGAAACGCTGACGGTGGCGGCTCAGGCCGTGGCGGTTTTGCGGAACGATACGGTTCGGGTTGATGAAGGAAAAACCGCTGAGCTGACCGTTGATTTCGGGGGAGGAGGGCCGTGGTTCGTTTTGCTGTCGGACGGAACCTACGAAAACAACATTACCAAAAGTCCGCACACCATCCGCCTAAGTCCGAATAACCCGACGCCCTATGCCATCACCTCGGCGGGGGGCGCCTGCGGGGTTGGCGAATACAGTGGCCGGGCGTTTGTGAAGGTGAATATTCCGCCTTCGACCATCGCAACCGGGAACTTGTCGGCCCGCACGATCTGCCACGGCGCGGAAATTACGGTGCCGTTTACGACTGGCGGGCGGTTTTACGCCAACAACAAATACATCGTGCAGGTGGCCGACACCAGCGGGCGGTTTGTCAACCTGCCCACGACTTACAAAGACGGGGTACTGAAATCGGTGATCAGTCCGGCTTATCTGAAAGATACGCTCAATACGGTGCGGTTGCGCGTGGCATCGACCAGCCCGGCCGTGGCCGGTTCTGAAACGACCCTTAAAGTGATGGCTCCGAATGTCAGTCAGGCAGTGGTCGCGGGCGTGGGCACGATCCGGCCCGGGCAGACTTCCAAAGTACGGGTGGCTTTCAAAAACGGCTTGCCACCCTGGTCGTTTGTGCTTTCCGACGGCACGAAAGTGAACGGTACGTTTCTCAATCCGTACGTGCTGACGGTCGCGCCAACCACCTCCACCGAGTACACGGTTACGTCCTTAAACAGTTCCTGCGGCCTGGGAATGGCGATGGGAAGGGCAAAGGTGACCGTGGAGCAAAATTAAGTCAATACCGCGCTTTGAGCAGATTCAGCATAAAAACATTGATGTCCCACTGGCTGGCAACGGGCATCTGGGTGTAGGGCAAAACCGGCAGGTAGGTCGCGGGGCCAAACTCGGTGGTGACGGTCAATACGGTTTTTTGCGCCCGATGACGGGCAACGACCTGGTCCCACCAGGCCAAGTGGGCGTCCAGGGTTTCGGCCCATTCCGGCGCGCGGGGGTCATTGACCTGCGGACCTTCGGGGTGCCCGACCCGGCTGTGAATGTGGTCGGTATGCTGAATGGCCAGTTGAACGGCTTCTGGTTGATTCTCAAGCAGTGATTCGTGGACGTTGCACCAGTGCGATATGTCGAGTGCCAGCCGGATTTCGGGCAATTTCTCTAAATAACCGCGGGTGATGTGGGCCGCAAACAGCGCCTTGCCCCGGTGCGTTTCGTGCGTGATTCGCACCCCGGTTTCGGCCGAAACCCGATCGGCCAGGGCAAAAAGCCGTTGGTTCTGCTCGAATGAATAAAAATCTTTCCCGGTCTGGCAATTGATGAACAGCGGTTGGGCCGAACTCAGGTGGCGCAGGTACTTTTCGTAATTCCGGGCGTGTTCGTCGGGGTCAGTTTCGAGCGACTGCCAGTACTGACCGATCAGCTTTAAACCGTATTTTGCCAGACTTTCCAGCAGGGCGGTTTTTTCGGCTTCCTCAAACGGCAGGGCCATTTCAACCCCATCATAACCAGCTTCTTTCACGTTCCGGCAGAACAGGTCGAAGGGCAGGGTATTTCCCCAGGCGGGTGCAAAAAATTGAATGGTCATGGTTTTACGGACCAGTGAGGTGAGACAAGAGAAGAAAATAACGCGCTGATTTTGTCGCTTTTATTTCTTCACCAGAAAATCAGCCGTCTCCGAAATACCGGCTTCGTTTTCGGCCAGTAAATCACCCGCATAAGGCTCAATGGGCGTGTAACTACTTTCGTGGACGTCTTTGTACGGTTTGTTGCTCGCCAGATTATACGCCGTGATGATCGACCAGCGCGGTTTGTCGGACCGGTTGGCCGCCGAAGCGTGCAGCGTATTGCAGTGGAAAAAAGCCGTGTCGCCGGGGCCCATTTCGAGGTATTCCAGCGGCATGATCTTCAGGGCCTGGTCTACTTTTTCCTGATCCGCCCCCACCTGTTCGCCGGTAAAACCGTGTTCGACGCGGCCCATTTTGTGCGAGCCTTTGATCATTTGCAGACAGCCGTTTTCCTTCGTTGCGGGGGTGAGCGCCGTTAGCACCGAGAGCATGTCGGGAAACAGAAAACCGTTGTTTTTATACCAGTAGCCGTAATCCTGATGCCATTCCCAGGCCCCGCCCGTGCGCGGTTCTTTCTGCATCAGCTTGGAATGATAATGGGCCGCCGTGCCGCCCAGAATCCGCTCGACGCCCTCCAGAATCCGGGCCGAGCGGGCAAATTTGCTGTATAAACTGTCGTCCAGCGTATACCAGAGCGCCAGCCGGGTTTTCATCCCCGACGCATCGACCCGGTCGTAGGTTTTGCTGTTCAGCACTTCGTCGCCCACGGCAATGTCGTAAAGCCGCTCTACTTCCGCTTCGGAAAACAGATTGCGCACAATGACGTACCCGTCGCGCTGGTAGGTCTGGAGGTGATTGTTGGTGAATGTCATGGAAAAAAAGGATAAGGGCGGAAAGGTTAACGGTGGGCCAGCCGGTTTTTATACTGTTGCCAAACGGCCATCGTGTTGCGTAAGTTGGTGGGTTTGTCGCCCTTCATGGCGTAGCACTGCACCCCGATCGGTCCCCGAAAATTCAGGTCCTGAACCGTGTAGCGCAGCAGTTCGTAGGTGTCGAACGAGCCGGTTCCCAGCGGCAGAATATACTGGTTCCAGATGCCGGTCGGGCCGTTGTCCATTTTCTGGGCATCCACGTCGTTCGCTCCGCTGATGGTAAGCATTTTCAGGTGCGGTTTCAGGGTTCTCAGCGTGCCTTTCCAGTCGCCCCGGTGGGCCTGGGGCGTGGTGGCCAGCCAATGGCAGAGGTTGAAGGTCAGGCCCACCTGCGGCCGGTCGATCTGCCGCACGAGTTGCAGGGCGTGGTCGACCCGTTCGACGTAAAAGCCAAGGTGCGGATAGATGGCTACCGGCAAATCAGCACTTTTGGCCCAGTCGGCCAGGTGGCCGATGGACCGTACGGCCATGGAATCGGCCTGCGCCGAGGGGGCCGTAAACCGCTTTTTGTCGCTGACCAGGTAAGGTGCCAACACGGTTTTGCTGCCTTTCAGGGCCCGGATGGCGGGTTCGATGCGCGCATCCAGGGGCGCGTCCAGGTCAATTTTGATGTAAAAATAAGAGCCGGTAAACTGGTGTTTATCCAAAGCCGCTTTCATGCCGTCGAACGAATCGAGCTGGTTAATCTCCACGCCGTCGAAACCGAGGCTTTTGATGAAAGCCACCTGCTGATCAAAAGTTTTATAGGTCGAATCGCCCCGGATGGCGTTGTGCAGCACAAAAAAATGGTTCTTCGGGCTGCGCTGCGCAAAACCGTACCCGCTCAACAGCAGCAGAACAAACAGCGAAGCGATCTTTTTCATGGTCGGGTTGGGGTTACATCACCCATTCTTTCCGGGCCAGCGGAGCCGCCAGCAGGGCATTGGCCGCGTTGTTGCCCACAAACAGTTCTTTTTCCGGATTCCAGCTTAATTTCTCGTTGATCTGGCAGGCAATCAGGCCAATCTGCGAAATCGAAATGGTGCGGTGGCCGGTTTCAATCGGTTCCAGCGTTTTGCGCCCGGTTTTAACGGCTTCCACAAAGTCGGTTTTGTCCCAGAGCGTTTTCGACAGATCCAGTTCCTGACCCGACGGTTTGGACGTGAGCAGCGCCGGATGGCTGCAGCTGATCACACCGGGGTAATTGTCGACCAGAATCCAGCCTTCTGAACCGATGTATTTGATAGCCGGTTTGCTGGTCGGCGACTGCTGGCAGGTCATTTCGACGCCGTTGGCGTAGCGGTACGTCACCGTGAAGTTGATCATGGAGTTCCACAGACTTTTCGGAAACTCGCCTTTGCCTTCAATTTCCACCGGCCCCGAATATTCGCTGTTGTTGGCCCACTGCGCCATGTCAAAATAGTGGGCGCCCCAGTTGGCAATCATGCCCTGCGCGTAGGTGTCGATCCGCATCCAGTTCGGGCGTTTGCCCATGTCGAAGGGCGTGTGAACCCGCATGTCGGTGTAGGGAACGTACGGCATCGGCCCCAGCCACAGGTCATAGTCCAGCTCTTTGGGAATGGGCATATCGGCCTGCGCCGGAACCGGGGGCGGGTCGGCGGGAAACGAAATCTCGATTTTTTGCAAGGTGCCGATGCGGCCGTTCCGGACCAGCTCGACGGCCTGATTCTGGGGGCGAATGGAGCGGAATTCGCTGTCCGTCCGGTTGACAACCCCGTATTTTTTCAGCGCATCGACCAGCGCCCGGCCCTGGTGGACGCTCATGCTGAGCGGTTTTTCGCAACTGATGTGTTTTTTGGCCTTGGCCGCCAGAATCCCCATCGGTACGTGCCAGAAATCCGGCGTCGAAATCATCACGGCGTCGATGTCTTTGCGGGCGATGATCTCCCGAAAGTCGCGGTGGGCCGAGCAGCCTTTGTAGTTGCCGGTGGCCGTTTTTTTGGCGTAATGACCGTCGACGGTTTTCCGGGCTTTGTCCAGCCGCCAGCTATCCACATCGCAAACCGCCACCACCTGGGCATCGGGCAGGTCGAGCCAGCCCGGAATGCGTACGCCCAGACCGCTCAGATCGGTACCCTGCAAATTCTGGCCGTAGCCCTGCCGACCGGTGCCAATCAGGCCGACCGTAATCCGGTTGGACGGGGCTTTTTTGCCAAATACCGTTGCGGGCACGAGCGTGGGTACGCCAAAGGCCGAAGCCGTGCCGGCCGCAGCAAAACCGGATTTCAGGAAGTGACGGCGGTTCATGGCAAAGGCTTGATTTTCAGGTTCCGAAACGCGACGCTGTGGCCGTGATCCTGGAGCAGAATGTGGCCTTCCGGAATCTGGGCAAAACCCGCGTAATCCTTGAATTTACTGTCGGTTACACCCTGCCGGAACGCATCGGAGGTGCGGTCAGCTACCAGCACTTTCACCCCGTCGAGCCAGTGTTCGATCCGGTTGTTGTTGACCACAATGCGCGACTGGTGCCACTGCCCCAGCGTCACATCGGGTTTGTCGGCGGCCACCACGTCGTAGATCGAAGCGGTTTTAAGGTCGGCGGGCAGGTGCTTATCGTTATAAATATAATCGGCATCGTCGATCAACTGGTATTCGTACCCCGCCTGCGACCCTCTGGCCGGTTTGGGCTGGCGTTCTTCAATAAAGTACTTGACCCCGCTGTTGCCGCCTTTGCCCAGTTTCCAGTCGAAGGCAAATTCGAAATTGCGGTATTTTTTAAGGGTCACAATGTCGCCGGCATCACCCGACTCGGCCCCTTCGTGCAGTTCGCCCCGCAGTTCGCCGTCTTTCACCACCCAGCCTTTGGCCGGAAACTGCCCGGCGTAGGCACCCCGCCAGCCCGTGGTGGTTTTTCCGTCAAAAAGCAGCTGCCAGCCCGCCTTGCGCTCAGCGGAACTGAGCGTATTGGCGGACTGCGCAACGGCATTCAGGGTTAGCAAGCTGGAACAGAACAAAAAGAGTTTAGGAATAATCGAATTCATAACAGCAAAAAACGGCTATTTTCTTTCATTTTTCTGATAGGTGATTTGCCAGTTTTATCACGTAATTTGCACCTCGTCGTATCCCTGATAGAATACCTGCAAATTAATCCGTTTCCATGCGTCCCGACCGTCTGCTCGTTCCCCAACAACCGTACCGCTCGTTCGATCTGCGGCACGAACGGCTTGCCTTTTTTACCAATCCCTGGCATTTTCACCCGGAAATCGAGCTGAATTACGTGGTGAGCAGCGCCGGAATGCGGTTTATCGGCCACAGCATTGAGCGGTTTTCGGCGGGCGAAATTATTTTGCTGGGGTCGAATCTGCCGCACTACTGGAAAAACGATGCGGTTTATTCGGAAGGCGGAAACAGCCGCCCGGCAGAAGCCATTGTGGTGCGGTTTGCGCCCCATTTTGCGGGGGAGACCTTCTGGGAAATGCCCGAAACCAAACCGATTCACCGCCTGCTCAGCCGCGCGGGCGTGGGTCTGAAGCTGTTGGATCCGTTGCGGGCCGAGGTGGGCCGCCAACTGGAAAGACTGGTGGAGCAGGAGGGGTTGATTCAGTTGACGTCGCTGCTGCACATTCTCGATCAGATTGCGCGCTCCGAAGCCGTGGAGCCCATTTCACCGACCTACGTGCCCAGCCAGCAGCTCATCCGGCAAAGCGAGCGGCTCAGCCGGGTAATCGGTCACCTGATGCAGCGGGTCGATGCGCCGTTTTCTTTGTCCGACATTGCCGAACTAGCCAACATGAACCCGGCGGCTTTTTGCCGGTATTTCAAATCCCAGATGGGCCAGACCATGACGCAGTTTGTTACTGATCTGCGCATCCGGTATGCCTGTGATCTGCTGACCCGATCCGACGAAAGCATTACGCTCGTGAGCGAGCAGGCCGGATTTGAAAATGTTTCTTATTTTGTGCAGGCTTTTCGGAAAAAGCAGGGAATAACGCCCGCCCGTTTTCGGCAACAGTTGCGCGCGGTCTAGCCCCTGGCAGAGACGGCTGAACGCCGGGCGCGTGGGCCTGCGTTAAGACTTGAATTCTGATTCTAACAATTAAGTAAGTGTGTCTGTTTATACCAACGACCGACAGCGATTGATTCTATGAGCGTTTCTACGACGAAGTATTCTGAAAATACTCCTCTTTTCTACCAGATTGTTGCGAACAGCCAAACCGGCGTGGTCGTATTTGATGCGGTTTACGACGAAACCGGACAATTTTCAGACTTTCGTTTTGCGTTTGTCAACGCGGCAGGGGCCGCCATTTTAGGTCGGTCACCGGAGCAACTCCTGGGCAGGAGTTATCGGACTTATTTCCCGCAGACTGAAAACACTGATTTACCGGGTTTCTACCGGCAGGTATTGACCACCGGCGAACCGCTTCGGGTGCCCGAACTGGCTTACTTCGCCGACGGGATTCAGGGGTGGTTCGATCTGTGGATCAGCAGGTTTGGTGATTCGGTGATTGTCACCTTTACCGACATTACGGCCGCCAAACAGAGCCAGCTCGCCCTCGAAGCGCAGACGTATCAATTGCGAACCACCCTGGATGCCTCCATCAGCAGTATTTTCTACATGACAGCCGTGCGGAATGAGCAGGGAAACGTTATTGACTTTTTGATGGTGATGTCTAACAAAGCCGTGTTGCGGAGCAATAACATGACGCCCGAGCAGGTGGAAGGCAGGCAACTGCTGGAGGTGTTCCCGGGGAATGTGGACAACGGTTTTTTTGACCTCTATGTACGGGTAACCGAAACCGGTCAGCCGGAAAGCAGCATCAGTTACTACCGCGATGATGTAGGCCTGTAAGGCTGGTTCGAGGTGTCGGCGGTGAAGCAGGGCGACGGAATTGTGGTGACGTTTATGAACATTACGGACCAGAAAAAAACCGAAAGCGAACTGCAGCAGAAGAATGAGGCCCTGCAACGCTCCAACCAGAGCCTGCAAACCTTTGCCTACGTGGCCAGCCACGATTTACAGGCTCCACTCCGCAAAATCCAGTCGTTCGGAAATTTACTGACCACGCAGTACGGCCCGGATTTAAAACCGGAAGCCCGGGATGTTCTTCAGCGACTCAACGCGGCTACCCAGCGGATGTCCAGCCTGATTCAGGACTTGCTGATGTACTCCCGAATCACCACGCAACCCCACGAACTGAAGCCCGTTACCCTGTCAAACGTGATCGCCGAAGCCATCAGCGATCTGGACCCGCTGATTCAGGAAACCGGCGCTGCGATTGAGGTCGATAGCCTGCCCATAGTCACCGGCGATTCCGTCGAGCTGGGACAACTGTTTCAGAACCTGCTCAGTAATTCGCTTAAATTCCGGCGTCCGGACGTGCCAGCGGTGGTGACGATCCGGTGTCTGCTGATGGCCCGGGCCGACCTGCCCGCTTCGGTGCTGCCCGGTCATCCGACCGCAACCCGGTTTTATCGGATTGCCGTGGCGGATAACGGCATTGGGTTTGACCCCAAAAATGCCGAACGGATTTTCCAGATGTTTCAGCGATTGCACACCCAGAACGAATACGCAGGCACGGGCATTGGGCTGGCCATTTGCCAGCGGGTGATCGAAAATCACGGTGGAGCCATTACCGCCATCGGAAAACCGGGGCAGGGCGCTGTTTTTGAGGTGTATTTCCCCGCTTAAGCGAACAAAATAGATTCGGTCAGTAGAAAACCGGTTCAGGTGGCTTCTAAGGCTACGGACACGGAACCGGATTCCGTACTTTTCGTGAAGAAACCGTGCGCTCTTGTCCACTTACCGTCTCTATCAGAACCAGCCCGGATCAGTGATCCGGGCTTTTTTAGGGTTCCTGAAATTGGTAACGGACTCGCTTTTTATCCCCAGCTTTCCTTCTGAATGTAGTCGATGCTCATTTTGATGCTTTCCAGCGGAGGGCGTTTGCAGATGTCCTGCTCTACAAAATAGTGTTTTAGACCCGCTTCGTCGGCCTGCGCAAACAGCGCCCCAAAATCAATCGAGCCGGTGCCGACTTCGGCAAATTCCTGTTCGGGCGTTTTGGCCATGTCCTTGACGTGCCAGAGCGGAAAACGCCCCGGGTATTTGGCAAAATAATCAATGGGTTTCTGGCCCGCTTTCGTGATCCAGTACAGATCCACTTCCATTTGCACCGACGTATTTTTCAGAATCAGGTCATACGGCATCTGATTGTCAACCCGTTCCGTAAACTCGAAATCGTGGTTGTGATACCCCAGCGTCATCCCGGCTTTTTTCACGGGTTCTTCGCCTTTGCTAAGCAGCTCGATCAGTTGTTTATAATCATCCGGTTTTCGTTCGTCGGGAAACAGGTACGAAATCACGACGTATTCCTGACCAATCGCGGCCGCATCATCGACCAGCCGCTGCCAGTTGCGGGTCAGGCCGTCCGTGGCCCCCATCTGCTTGGACCGGCCCGTTACTGCATGGCCGCTCGGGGCCGACAAGCCGTTATCTTTCAGAAGTTTCAGGTACTCGACCGGCGTTTTTCCAAAGAACTTGCCTTCGTTATAGCCAAAATTTTCCACTTCCTTGTAGCCCAATTTGGCCACCTGCGCCAGAATGGCTTCGATGCCCTGTTTCTGAATGTCGTCCCGGAGGGTATACAATTGCAGCCCGATGGTTTTGGTCTTTGCTTCCCCGGCTGCACCGGCGCTGGCAGTTGAGTCGGAACCGGTTTTCGAGTCGGAGCCCGAATTGTTGCAGGCATTCAGCGCAAGCACTGAGAGGGCGCTCAGGCCCAATGAACTTCCAAGAAAATTTCTACGATTCATGTGTTTCACGTATCAATCCGTCTGTTTTACGCAATGATACAAGATTTTAGGGAGGCACGCCCAGTTTGCAGGAAGGAATAATTTAATTTTTTCGTTTTTTAATACCGAATTAATTCACCCGTCTGATGGGAAGCGAGAAGCGGTCCCGCTGAGTTTTTGCTACCGCTGCGAAGACGGAGCCGAAAAACCGTTCATTTTCAGTGAGGAGTGTACGGCTTCCCGACCAGCAGTTTATCGCCCGTAAAGTCGACTTCAAATAAATGCGGATACCGGATGGTCCGGCCATTGACGCTTCTGTGACTATGCACGGACATCAGCCATTTGCCGTCCAGGGTCTGGAACAGCATACCATGACCAAAATTCGGTGGGGTAATGGGCGCTTTTTCCTGGACCCAGGGACCATCCAGCGTGCCGCTTTTCGAATAAGCAACGCCCTGGGTATACACATCATAAACCCAACTGGTCCAGATCATGCCCAGCCGGCCGGTTCCGGTCCGGAACAACCAGGGGCCGTCCGTCACTTTGTTGGGACCAATCCGGTCTTTGGTGTTCTCCCGACTCCACGGACTGTCGCTGGCCCGAAAAAGCAGCTTTCCGTCGCCGACTGAGCCGCTTAAATCCGGCTTGAGCTCTACTTTTTCAATGGTTCCGTTCAGGTTTTGCAACCATTCGTAACAATACACCATATACGTTTTTCCGTCCGTATCCACCCAAAATGTGCCATCCAGCGTGGGTTTGTCGGCGGGCAGATAGGTCGGGTCTTTCATGGGGACATAAGGCCCCTCGGCTTTGTCGCTGACCAGCACATGGCTGGCCCGGCGTTCGATGATGTTCTCACCGACCGTATCAATTTTCACCGCCCGGTTGGTGAAGGTCGCAAAGTAGTAGTAGTTATTCTTGTACAGGTGCAGTTCGGCGGCCCAGATCATCGGGTTTTTGCCCATCCAGGATTCCGGATCAGTCTGGGCAACGGCAAAGGGACCGGTCCATTTTTTCAGATCTTTGCTTTTCCACAACCGGCCTCCCGTACCGGTCATGTAGTAGGTCGCCGTGTTTTTATCCGCCAGAATACACGGGTCGCTCAGGCGAATGGAGTCCAGTGGCACGTCCTGCCGGATGACAGGCTCCCGGTTTTGCGAAAAAACCGGGTTCAGCGTACCCAGTAGCAGGAGGGCCAGGAAAAACGCTTTTTTAATCATGGCGCGAAAAGTTACCTCACTACGCCAAAACCGGCTTGACCACTTTTCCGGCCACGTCCGTTAAGCGGAACGGACGCCCCTGAAACTGGTAGGTAAGCTTGGTGTGATCGAAACCCAGCAGGTGCAGAATCGTGGCCTGAAGGTCGTGAACGTGCACTTTGTCTTTGGCTGCGTAATAACCAATGTCGTCGGTTTCGCCGTAGCTGAACCCGCGTTTTACCCCGCCCCCGGCCATCCAGACCGTGAAGGCATCCAGGTGGTGATCGCGGCCCATGAACGGCAGCGTCTGGCCATCCCGGTTTTCCTGCATGGGCGTCCGGCCAAATTCACCGCCCCAGACCACCAGCGTTTCGTCCAGCAAACCGCGTTGTTTCAGGTCTTTGAGCAAAGCCGTTACCGCCTGATCGGACTCCGTACACTTGTCCCGCAAGCCGGTTTCAATCGAACCGTCCTTGCTGGTGCCGTGCGTGTCCCAGCCCCAGTCGAACAGCTGCACAAACCGGACCCCCCGCTCAATCAGTCGCCGTGACAACAGGCAATTACGGGCAAAGGAGCCTTTGTTGGGATCAACCCCGTATTCCTTTAGAATGTAATTGGGCTCGCTCTTGATGTCCATCGCGTCGGGCACCGACATCTGCATTTTGAACGCCATCTCGTACTGCGAAATCCGGGTCAGAATTTCCGGATCTTTTACATCATCGTACTGCTGCTGATTGATGTCGTTAATCGCGTCGATGGTTTGCTTCCGGATGTCGCGGTTCATGCCCTTCGGGTCGGAAACATACAAAACCGGGTCGCCGTCGGTGCGGCACTGAACGCCCTGATAGACCGTCGGCAGAAAACCGCTGCCCCAGACCGATTTGCCCGCATCGGGCTGTTTGCCACCCGACGCCAGCACGATAAAACCGGGTAAATTATCATTTTCCGACCCCAGACCGTACGTCACCCACGAGCCAATGCTGGGCCGGCCCAGGCGCGCGTTGCCGGTATGCATCAGCAACTGCGCCGGGGCGTGGTTGAACTGGTCGGTGTGCATCGATTTGATGAACGTCAGCTCGTCGGCCACGGTTTGCAGGTGCGGCAGGTAATCCGAAATCCAGGCGCCCGACTGGCCGTGCTGCGCAAACTTGCCCTGCGGTCCGAGCATCTTCGGCACACCCCGGATGAAGGCGAACTTTTTGCCTTCCAGCAACTCCTGCGGACAGTCTTTGCCGTGGTATTTCTGCAGCTCCGGCTTGTAATCAAACAGCTCCAGTTGCGAGGGCGATCCGGCCATGTGAATGTAAATCACCCGCTTGGCTTTCGGCGAAAACTGCGACGGACGCGGCATCATCGGCTCGTTGGAAACCGGGGCACCAACCGCCCGGTTTTCTTCCTTTTTATCAAAAAAACCGCAGCTCGTCAGGGTGGAGCCCAGCGCCATCGCGCCCAGACCCGTTGAACAGGTGTGCAAAAAATGCCGCCGGGTTTCGCGCTGTATGGCCGCTTCCTGAAGTTCTCTGAGTAATTTTTTCATCGGGATTATTCTTTCGTAATCACTTCATCCAGGTTCATCATGGTATTGGCCGTCACGGTCAGAGCCGCCAGCTGGGGCGTCGCATCCTCGCAGGCCAGCAGCGTCTTCGCTTCTTCCGGATGTTGCTGATAATAGGTTTCGGTATTGCGGTACAGTTTGGTCAAAACCGCCAGTTTTTTCGGGGCCAGATCGCGCAGCATGATCAACCGAAAACCGGATTGGATCTGCTGTTCGGGCGTTTTGCCGCGGAGTTTCATGGTTTCGGCCAGGCGCTGGGCGGCTTCCACGTACACCGGGTCGTTGAGCGTCACCAGGGCCTGTAGGGGCGTGTTGGTGCGCAACCGGCGCAACTGGCAGAATTCCCGGCTGGGGCTGTCGAAGGTGATCATTGACGGATAGGGGGCCGTGCGTTTCCAGTAGGTATACAAGGCCCGGCGGTAGCGGTCTTCGCCTTCGCTCAGGTTCCATTTTTCTCCGCTGTAGGGCGACTGCCAGATGCCGTCGGGCTGGGGCGGCATCACGCTCGGGCCGTATAATTTGTTGCTCAATAAACCGGTTACGGCCAGCGCCTGATCGCGCACCTGCTCGGCCGCCAGCCGAACCCGTGGGCCGCGCGCCAGCAGTTTGTTGAACGGGTCTTTTTCCAATAATTCGGGTGAATAAACCTCGGACTGCTGACGATACGTGGCCGACAGCACGATTTTTTTCAGTAATTTCTTAACGCTCCACTGGTCGGTTTCCATAAAATCGGCCGCCAGCCAGTCGAGCAGTTCGCGGTGCGTCGGCGGAATGCCCTGCGTGCCCACATCTTCGACGGTTTCGACGATTCCGGTGCCGAACAGTTGCTCCCAAAACCGGTTGACGGCAACCCGCGCCGTCAGCGGATGTTCGCGGCTCACCATCCATTTGGCCAGTCCCAGGCGGTTTTTGGGCAATTCTTTCGCCATTGGCGGCAGCGATTTGGGCACGTCCGGTTTTACTTCCTTGCCCTTCACCAGCCAGTTGCCGCGTTCAAAAACGTGGGTTTTCCGGGCCAGATCGCCGGTTCCGTCCTGCATGATGGGCGTCGTTTCGGGCCGGGAGTTCAGAATTTCCGTCAGTTTCAGGTCCATTTCACCCAATTCGTGAGCAGGTTGGCCGGGCAAAGCCGTCTGGAACGACACCCATCGGATCTGCACCCAGTCCTTCGGCGTTTCGGGGCTGTGCAGCGTCCAATACAGATCGTGCCGCCCCGAAACCGCCGGTAAGGCCACGATGATGGTCGTGTCGCGGCCATTGGTCGGGGTCGGCAGGGTGAGCAGAACCGGCCCGTCGGTTTTATCCTGATGCAGGGTCAGAACGGCGTTTTTGGCTTTTGTTCCCCATTGCATGATCAGCCGGTTTTTGCCGGTCAGATCGATGTTTTTGATCCGCCCCGAACCGGTGTCCATGACCCCGAAAAATTTGGCGTCAATCAGCGACGCGTTGACGTACTCATCGAAGTCGTGGGAGTTGATTTTCGGCTCCGTAATCCGGACAAAATGCATCACATCCTGCGCCTGCCGGGATTGTTTCGCATGGCCCTGCAACCAGCTATTCAACTCCGCAACTTTCAGGGAATCTTCTTTTTTGTAAAACCGCAGTGTTGGTGTTTCGGTCGTCACATCTTCGTCGCGGGCGTTGTTGAAAAACGCCATGTACTTGTAATACTCGTCGTTGACAAACGGATCGTACGGGTGCGTGTGGCACTGAACACAACCAAAGGTCGTTCCCTGCCAGACGTCCCAGGTTGTATTCACGCGGTCGATGACAGCCGCCACCCGGAACTCCTCGTCCTGCGTACCGCCCTCGTCGTTGGTCATCGTGTTGCGGTGAAAACCGGTCGCAATCAGTTGATCATCCGTTGGCTTGGGCAGTAAATCGCCGGCGAGTTGTTCAATGGTAAACTGGTTGAACGGTTTGTCTTCATTGAACGCTTTGATGAGCCAGTCGCGGTACCGCCAGATGGTGCGCCCCGGATCGCGTTCGTAGCCCTTCGTGTCGGCATAACGCGCCAGATCGAGCCACATGCCCGTCCAGCGTTCGCCGTACGCGGGCGACGCCAGCAGACGATTCACCACTTTCTCGTAGGCATTCGGCGCCTGATCGGCCACAAAATCGGCCACTTCTTTTTCCGTGGGTGGTAAACCGGTCAGGTCGAGCGACACCCGGCGAAGGAGCGTGGCACGATCGGCTTCGGGCGACGGTTTCAGACCCTCCGGTTTTAGTTTGTCAAGGACAAAATGGTCAATTTCGTTTTTCGCCCACGTCAACTCGTCGTTTTCGACAAGGCCCAGCCTTGACCAGAACGTGCCAATTTTCGGCACATCCGGTTTTTCGACGGATTGGTAGGCCCAGTGATCCCCCCATTCGGCACCCTGGTCGATCCATTTGCGGAGTAATTCAATTTCGTCCGGTTTGAGCGGGGGCGCTTCGAGCGGCATCCGTTCGTCGTGGTCGGTGAGCGTCAACCGGCGAATGAGTTCGCTGTTGTCGGCGTCGCCCGGAACAATGGCCAATTTGCCGGACTTGGCCGGTGCCAGGGCTTCGTGTTTAAAGAGCAGGCTGTAATTCGATGCTTTTTTAACCCCGCCGTGGCAGGCAATGCAGTTTTTATTGAGGAGCGGTTTGATCTGGGTATTAAAATCCACCTTGTCCTCGAAGATTCCGAGAAACGACGAAAGCGTAAGCGCAACCACTACGGCCAACCCGCCAACCACCAGGAGTTGAGGTTTCATATCAAAGGTTCAGGTTTCAATTCATCGACTCTTTATAAAGAGTTCGGAACTGGTAATGTACTGAATGTTACTACAAAAATTATAAATTTTCCGGACTTTTCCTCATTAATCCTTGCAGCAGGCTTAATTTATCCTAGTAATCCCGTGCACGATGCAGCACTACCACCTGCCCAGCCCGGCCGCCCAACCCCGGCCGGGGTTGACGGTGAATAACCCTGTACGCAGTGCGGGGTTACCGTGGCGTGCCCCGCCGAATCCAATCCTGAAGAGGTTGCCGTGCTGTACCACGTTGGTAGGTCAACCCCGGCCGGGGTTGTTGGACCTTTTCGGATTGGCGAGGAAATTTTTGGGAACCAGTAGTACAAGATGCGTTGAAAACCGTAACACGATCAATCCGAATTTGCAGCGATTCCGTAATTTGAGGGGCATCCGTACTTCTTAAAAAAATTTAAAATATTTTTATTGGTGTTACGAATCAATATGCCGAATTTTGCCGCTCCGCTCGAACCACAATCTACCATTCGTTATGATTTCTGAAGCTTCCGTTACCGAGAACGCGTCGGGTCGCCAGCCGGGAGAGCCGGTGCAATCGGCCATCACGTACGAGAAAATTCCGACCCACATTTACGCCGATGCGAAAGATGCGTCCCGCGCGGTGGCCCGCGAAATTGCCGAACTGATCCGCGAAAAACAGCAGCAGGATAAGCTGTGTGTACTGGGTCTGGCAACCGGCTCTTCGCCCAAAACCGTCTACGCCGAACTGATCCGTCAGCACCGCGAAGAAGGACTGAGTTTCCGCAACGTGGTGACCTTCAACCTGGATGAGTATTATCCGATGGAGCCCGATTCGCTGCAAAGCTACGTTCGGTTCATGAAGGAGCAGTTATTCGATCACGTCGATATTCCGGAAGGCAACTACTTCATCCCGGACGGAACCGTTCCGACGAATAAGGTGGCCGAATTCAGCCGGGCGTACGAAGAAAAAATCCAATCCTACGGCGGTCTGGATTTCCAATTGCTCGGAATCGGGGGCAACGGTCACATCGGTTTTAACGAACCTGGTTCGCTGATCAACTCGCACACCCGCCTGATGATGCTCGACCATTCGACGCGGGCGGCTGCGGCCGGTGATTTCGGCAGCCTGGCCAAAACACCCAAAAAAGCGATCACGATGGGCGTGGCGCCGATCTTGAGCGCGCGCCGGGTGGTGCTGCTGGCCTGGGGGGAACGCAAAGCGCCGGTGATTCAGTCGGCCCTGGAAGGCACCGTGACCGAGCAGGTTCCGGCTTCGTACCTGCAAACCCACCCCAATGCGCTCTTTGTCATCGACGAAGCAGCCGCGTCGGATCTGACCCGAATGCAAACGCCCTGGCTGGTGGATACCGTGACCTGGGATAACCGCATGATCAAGAAAGCCGTGACCTACCTGTCGCGCGCGCTGGGCAAACCGGTTCTGAAACTGACCAACAAGGATTATAACGACAATGGGATGAGCGACTTGCTGGCGCAGGTGGGCCAGGCGTATGACCTGAACATTGACGTTTTCAACCAACTGCAACATACCATTACGGGCTGGCCGGGCGGCAAACCCAATGCCGACGACGCCAACCGCCCTGAGCGGGCCCTGCCCGCCAGCAAACGCTGTCTGATTTTCAGTCCGCACCCCGACGACGACATCATTTCGATGGGCGGTACGTTCCAGCGGCTGCACGACCAGGGCCACGAAGTTCACGTAGGCTATCAGACTTCCGGGAACATTGCCGTGGCCGACGACGAAGCGCTGCGGTTTGCGGATTACGTGGTGGATTTCAACGAGAAATTCGGCATCGACAGCCCCGACGCCACCCAGATTTTCCGGGATGCGGCCGAATCGCTGCGCGAGAAGAAGGGCAGCGAAATGGATACCACCGAGGTTCGCTACATCAAAGGCCTGATTCGGAAAGGCGAAGCAAAGTCGACCTGCCGGTTTGTCGGCATCCCGGTCGAAAACGCCCACTTCCTGAACATGCCGTTCTACGAAACCGGAAAGGTGGAGAAAAAACCGCTGGGCGAAGACGATATTCAGGCGGTAATGGACGTGATCCGGGAAGTAAAACCGCATCAGATCTATGCCGCCGGCGACCTGGCCGATCCGCACGGCACGCACAAGGTCTGTCTGGATGCCATCATGGAAGCCGTGCGTCGCCTGAAAGACGAAGCGTTCATGAAAGACTGCTGGGTGTGGCTCTACCGCGGTGCCTGGGCCGAATGGGGCATTCACGAAATTGAAATGGCCGTGCCGATGTCGCCCGACCAGCTGATGCGCAAACGGCTCGGGATCTTCAAACACCAGTCGCAGAAAGACGGCGTCGTCTACCAGGGCACCGACTCGCGCGAGTTCTGGCAACGGGCCGAGGAGCGCAACCGCGCCACCGCCGGGCTCTACAACCAGTTGGGGCTGGCCGAATACGAAGCCATGGAAGCGTTCGTCCGCTGGCATTTTTAGGCCTCTATTGATAAAGATTCATTTTGAAACTTGCCCCGGCTGTGATGGCTGGGGCATTTTTGATACCCCCGGTTAGACCGGGGCTGGTCGATATGCAACACCAAACCTCAACCCGGCTCGTGTCGCTCGACACCTTTCGGGGCATCACCGTGGCCGCCATGGTTCTGGTCAATAACCCCGGCGACTGGGGGCACATCTACGCACCGCTGGGCCACGCACACTGGCACGGCTGGACGCCCACGGATTTGATTTTTCCGTTTTTCCTGTTCATCGTCGGCGTGTCCATTTCGTATGCGCTGAAGAAGGAAGCCGGGCCGACGTTCGGAGGGGAAAAAAGGACGCAAGGAGTGGTCTGGAAGATTGTGAAGCGGAGCTTAATTCTGTTCGGGCTGGGGCTGTTTCTGAACCTGTTTCCGAAATTTGAGTTGACGACGGTCCGGATTCCGGGCGTGTTGCAGCGGATTGCGCTGGTGTACCTGGCCTGTTCGCTGATCTACCTCAAAACCGCCACCCGAACGCAGGCCGGGCTGATCGGTGTTTTACTCGTCGGCTACTGGCTCCTGATGGCGTTCGTGCCGGTGCCGGATTTCGGACCGGCGAATCTGGAACCCGAAACCAACCTGGGGGCCTGGCTCGACCGGACGCTGCTGGGCGGGCACCTCTGGAAAACCGCCAAAGTCTGGGACCCGGAAGGGCTCCTCAGTACGGTGCCGGCGGTTGCCACCGGGTTGTCGGGCATTCTGGCCGGAACGCTGCTCAAATCGAAGCGGTCGGAAGCCGAAAAAACCGCCTGGCTGTTCGTTGCGGGCTGTCTGTCGCTGCTGGGCGCCTACGGCTGGAACGGTTTCTTTCCGATCAACAAATCCCTCTGGACCAGTTCGTTCGTACTGCTGACCTCCGGACTTGCCTTGCAGGCGCTGGCGCTCTGTTACTGGCTGATCGATGTACAGGGGTTTCGAAACTGGACCCGGCCCTTTGTGGCCTTTGGCGTGAATGCCATCACGGTTTTCTTTCTCTCCGGCCTGATTCCGCGGATTCTGAACCTGATTCAGATCCCGCAGCCGAATGGCTCGGCCATCGGCGCGAAAGAATGGCTCTACCAGACGGTATTTGTGCCGTATTTCGCCAGCCCCTACAACGCATCGCTGGCCGGGGCGCTGACCTTCGTGCTGATCTGGTTCGTCATTCTGTACGCGATGTATCAGAAAAAAATCATTATTAAAGTATAAATAATACCAGTACTTTCGGGTTGATTCCGGTAAACGCGCTATGAACCGTAAAGCCAACCTGAGATAATGAAGAAGATTCTTGCAACCGGACTGATCCTGGCCCTGCTGGCGTCCGGTGCGAATGCCCAAAAGCCGAAAAAAACCGCCCCCAAAAAAGCCGGTCCGCCCGCCAGAACGCTCCCGGCGAAAACCGTAGCGGCCGGCATCCCCGTTGAACTGAAACAACCCATTCCGTTCGATCCGGACGTGAAAGTTGGCAAACTGCCCAACGGCCTGACCTACTACATCCGGAAAAATACCGAGCCCAAAAACCGGGCCGAACTGCGGCTGGCGATCAATGCCGGGTCGATCCTGGAAACCGACGATCAGCAGGGACTGGCGCACTTCATGGAGCATATGGCCTTCAACGGCACGAAGAACTTTCCTAAAAATGAGCTGATTAGCTTTCTGCAATCGTCGGGTGTGCGGTTTGGCGCCGATTTGAACGCATCGACCGGTTTTGACGAAACCATCTACCAACTGCCGGTTCCGACCGACTCGGCCCGGCTTTTTGAACGGGCGTTTCAGATTCTGGAAGACTGGGCGCACAACGTGACGATGGACCCCGCCGAAATCGAGAAAGAGCGCGGGGTGATTCTGGAAGAAGCGCGCTCGGGGCGCGGGGCGGGGCAGCGGATGCGCGAAAAATATTATCCGCTGATTCTCAACAACGCCCGGTATGCCAGTCGTTTGCCCATTGGAAAAGATGACGTTATCAAAACCTTTAAACCGGAGGCATTGCAGCGGTTTTACAAGGACTGGTACCGCCCGGATCTGATGGCCGTGGTGGCCGTCGGTGATTTCGATGTGACGCAGGTGGAGGAAATGATCAAAGCGAAGTTTGGCCGGATTCCGGCGGTGAGCCAGCCAAAACCGCGTCTGGAATACCCGGTTCCTCCGCATAAGGACACCAAAATCGCCATTGTGACCGATCCGGAGCAACCCAACACCCTGGTGCAGATTATGTACAAGCGGCCCGAAATCAAGGAGAAAAACCTGTATGACGTCCGCGAAGCCATCAAGCGGGTGCTGTTCAACTCCATGATTGGCAACCGGATCAACGAACTCACCCAGCAGTCGGACCCGCCGTTTCTGGCCGGTTACAGCAACTACGGCGGTTTTCTGGGCGATCAGGATGCCTTTAGCTCCTACGTCGTTGCCAAAGACGGGAACGTAAACCGGGCCGTGACGGCCATTCTGGACGAAAACGCCCGCGTCGACCGGTTTGGGTTTACGGAAACGGAACTGGACCGGGCCAAAAAACAGTACCAGAAATACGTGGACCGGGCGTATCGCGAACGGGACAAAACGTCGTCCAACAGTTACGTGAGCGAATACGTGGAGCATTTCCTGAACGGAGATGTGCCGGTCAGCATTTCGTTTTACAACGATTTTATAAAAAAATACCTGGGCGGCATTACCGTCGGGGATGTCAACAACCTGGCCAAACAGTTCATTACGACCGAAAACCGGGCGGTGGTGGTTATGGCGCCGGAAAACCGGAACGCCGGCCCGGGACAAGCCAAACTGCCCACCGAAAAGCAGATTCTGGCCCTGATCGATCAGGCCGGGAAAAACCTGACGGCTTATGTCGATAAAACGCTGGACAAACCGCTGCTGGCGACGCTGCCGGTGGGCAATCCGGTGACGGCGGAAAAGGAAATCAAGGACCTGAACGTGACGGAGTGGACGCTCCGCAACGGCGTTCGGGTGGTGCTGAAACCGACTGATTTCAGGAACGACCAGATCATTTTCTCCGGCAACAGTCCGGGCGGGAGTTCGCTCTACGAAAACAAGGATTTCGAGTCGGCCCGCTTTGCTTCGGCGCTGGCCCAGATGAGCGGAATTGGGGAATACAGTCAGATTCAACTGGGGAAATACCTGACCGGAAAAACCGTCAGCGTAGCGCCCTACATCGGGGAGACCTCCGAAGGCATCAGCGGCAGCACCACGCCCGACGACCTGGAAACGGCCCTGCAACTGGTGTATGCCTACTTTACCGCGCCCCGCAGGGATGCCGATGTCATCAAGGGCTTTCTCTCCAATCAGAGAAGCATTTTGCAGAACCAGCAGGCCACGCCTACGCCCCAGAAGGTATTTCAGGATACGGTGCAGGCGTTTCTGGGCGGCTACCATTTCCGGCGCTTGCCGCTGACCCCCGACCGGCTGGAGAAAGTCGATGCCGAGCGGGCCATTTCCATCTACAAGGATCGGTTTGCCGACGCCGGTGATTTTACCTTTTTCTTCGTCGGGAATTTTAAAGAGAAAGAAATTAAACCGCTGATCGAGAAGTATTTGGGTGCTTTGCCGGTGACGAACCGGAAGGAGAAATACCGCGATCTGGGCATCCGGATTCCGGCCGGAAAGCTCGAAAAAACCGTCACGAAGGGCATCGAACCCAAAAGCACGGTGCAACTGGTGTTCAGTGGCGATTTTGTCTGGAACGCCGAAAACGCGACCCTGATCGACGCGCTGGCCGAAGCGCTCGAAATTAAACTGACCGAAACCCTGCGCGAAGAAGAAAGCGGGGTGTACGGCGTGAGCGTCGGTGGGGCGTATTCCAAAATACCGGCGCAGCGGTACACGTTCCGGATCGGGTTTGGCTGCGCACCCGAAAATGTCGATAAGCTGACCAGCCGCACGCTGGCCGAAATTGAGAAAATCAAACAGAACGGCGCCGATCCAAAAGACATTGACAAATTCAAGGCCGAAACCCGGCGCGAAACCGAGCTGCGGCTGAAACAAAACAATTTCTGGCTGTCGTATCTGTCGAACCAGTATTTCAACGACGACGACCCGAAGGAAATCCTGCACGAAGATGACCTGCTGAAACAGGTGACGCCCGAACGCACCAAACAGGCCGCTAATCAGTATTTCGGCCCGAATTTTATCAAACTGCTGCTGCAACCGGAACGGAAACAGTAAGCGCGGGCCGGGAGCCGCTTGAGATACAGGAATTTACCTTTCAATAAATCCCCAGAAGGCTTTACTGGAAAAACCGTATCTTGCTGTAAACCTGGATCCGTCGTATGTTTTATCAGAAGCATCAGCCGGCTGCTCACCTGCGCCCGTTTGTCGAGTGTTATTACGTCTGGGAGCACACGCAGCCGATCATTCAACCCCTGACCGTGGAGTCGCCCCCGAACGGCTACGGGTCGCTGGTCTTTAATTACGGGACGCCCTGCGAACTCCAGACTCCGAAACGCGGCCGGGTGGTGGTGCCGACGGCTTTTCTGAGCGGGCAGGCCACCGGGAGTTATCAGTTGCAGTTGCAGGGCCAGATTGGCATGATTGGGGCGGTTTTCCGGCCGGCCGGTCTGAGCAGCCTGTTCGGTTTGCCGATGTACGAATTTACCGACGAACGCATCGACCTGGCGGCCGTGCTGGGCGACCGGATCAAAACCGTTCAAAACCGGATGCACGAAACCGGGTCGACTGCCGGGCGGGTTGAGCTGCTGGAAATGTTTCTGACCAGCCAGCTGGTGCGCACGGGCGCCGTGACCGACCGGACGGATTACGTCGCCGATGTGATTGTGCAGCAGGGCGGGATCATCAACATCAACGAGCTGATGGACGAACTGTACGTTTGCCGGCGGCAGTTTGAGCGGAAATTTCTGCACAAAGTGGGGGTCAGCCCGAAATACTACGCCCGCATCCGGCGCATCAGTTACCTCTGTGCGCAGCTGGCCGTCAAACGCTGGAATGTGCAGGACTGGCACGACCTGGTCTACCGGGCCGGTTATTACGATCAATCGCACTTTATCCGGGAATTTACCGGTTTTACGGGCCGCCGTCCCTCGTCGTACGTCCGGGACAATGCCGAGCTGGCGAATTTTCTGCAAGCGTGACCGGTCCGCAAAATGTCGCATTTGTACAATAAGGCCGTCGGGATGTCGGGTACTTTTGGGGCATCCATTAATTAAAACGACCATGAAAACGACACAAACCGAATCCCTGACCGACTTGACCCGGAAAGGCACCAGCATCGAATTTTTCTCCGCCTACCAGGAGCGCGATATTGAACGAATGATGGCCCTGTTTGACCCCGCCGGCGAATTCTGGCTGATGCCGCTTGGCCCCGATCCGCAGGGGACCATCGGCGAGCTGGGCCGCACCTTCTGGACGGGCGTGATCGGCGCCTTCCCCGACATTGATAATACCGTCGATAAAGTAACCGCCGACGGCGACAAAATCATCTGCAATGTGGCGTTGTTCGGCACGCAGGTGGCCGATTTCGCGGGAATTGCCAACAAAGGACTGCGGTTCAACAGCGACCACATTTTTATTTTCCGCTTCAACGAAGACGACAAAATCGGGGCGGTTGCCATTGACTGGGACCACACCAGTTTTCAGCACCAACTGGGCGTCGAATAAAAAACCGGGTGGTCTGGCTTTCTGGCAGTCGGACCACCCAGCTTATTCTCTGGATTGAATCCGGCGCGGTGCTGAAGGCCCCAGTCGGCCATCGCCTGAATGATCGGGTTCAGTGAGTTGCTATACGCCGTCGATTCGTACACGACCAGAACCGGCGTCTTTGGGTAGATGTGGCGCACCAGAAATTCATTTTGTTCCAGTTCCTTCAGTTCTTTCGACAGCAGTTTGGGTGTGATCCCTTCCACCCGGCGCTGCAAATCCCTCAACCGCTTGAGTCCTTCCGACAAGGCGATGATACGGGGCAGTTTCCATTTGCCGTTCAGGACGTACAGCGCGTCGCGCACCCCGCTCAGACTGCGGGTGCATGCAGCTTTGGTGTGATGTCATACCTTTTTCAACAGGCGGATTTTCTGGCCTAAACCTACGGATTTGGGGTCAATCCATGAATTGCAGCAGCTCGAAGCGGTTGTCGAACGGGTCGTGGAAGAAAAACCGCTGCCGCCCGTCGATGTCCGACGAATAGGTGATGGCGATGCCCTGGCTTTCGAGGTACTGTTTGGTTTCGTCCAGGTTCGTTATTTCAAAAGCCGGGTGCCGTTTGGAGTAGGGGCCCGGGGCTTCTTCGCGCAGGTGCAGTTCGAGATCGGCCAGGGCAAACCAGAGCGCCCCGCCGGGGTGTTCGCCCGGCACCTCGGTCAGCCCCAGCACCCCGCCGTAAAAAGCCCGGGCTTCGGCGCGTTTTCCTTCCGGAATGGCAATCAGAATGTGGTCGAGACGCTTGAACTGGATCATGACGGAACGCGCGGTTTTCGGACGGTTGGCCCGCAATATCGCACTTTTTCGCTACCTTTAACCACGACCGGTTTTATCATTCATCCGCCTGAGCGCCGTTTTATGCCTGCCGAACAACCCGATGCTTTTATAAACTTCCGCCGGGAACTGCACCGTTTCCCCGAAATTTCCGGGCAGGAGTTTGGCACCCAGCAGCGCATCAGGGCGTTTGTGGCGGCTTTTCAGCCCGATGCGCTGGTCGAAGTGGCCCAAACCGGCTTGTTGCTCCAGTACGGCCCGGCCCCCGACGGCCCCGTCACCCTGATTCGGGCGGACATCGATGCGTTGCCCATTCAGGAGGTCAATGCGTTTGCGCACCAATCCGGCACGGAAGGCGTTTCGCACAAGTGCGGTCACGATGGCCACACCGCCATTCTGGCCCGGCTGGCCTCGCTGCTGGCGGAAAAACCGCTGCGGCAGGGCCGGGTTTACCTGCTTTTTCAGCCCGCCGAGGAAACCGGTCAGGGCGCGGCTGCGGTTCTGAACGATCCCGCCTTTGCCGCTATTCGGCCCGACCGGGTTTTTGCGCTGCACAACCTGCCGGGCTACCCGACCGGTACCATTGTGTGCCGGCCCGGCCCGTTTACGTCGGCGGTTCAAAGTCTGCTGGTGCGGTTTCGGGGGAAGGTGTCGCATTCGGCGGAGCCCGAAAAGGGCCTGAATCCGGCCTATCTGATGGCGGACTTTACGCTGAAAACGAAACCGTTCATTCATCCGGATAGCCATTCCGACGAATTCGCGCTTATTACGCCGGTATATACCACGCTGGGCGAAACCTCGTACGGCATCTCGGCGGGATACGGCGAAGTCCACCTGACGCTCCGCACCCGCACCAGCCAGAAGATGGAACGCCTGACGAATCAACTGGAAACCATTCTGTCCATCCTGAGCGTCGGCACGGGTATCGAAATCGAAACCGCCATTACGGAGGTTTTTTTTGCCAGCCAGAACCACGGCGATGCGTTCGCGGAAGTCCGGGACAGTGCGCTCCGGCTGGGCTTTCCGTTTACCGAAAAACCGGAACCTTTCAAATGGGGTGAAGATTTTGGTCTGTTTACGCAGCACCACCCGGGGGCCATGTTCGGGATTGGCAACGGTGAAAACTCGCCCGCACTGCACAACGACGACTACGATTTCAACGATGAACTGATCGAACCGGCCGCCCGGCTGTTCCGCGAACTGATCGATCGGCACCACGCGTAAAACCGTCTTCTGGTTTCGGTTAAAAGTCTTGTTTTGCCGCTTAATCAATTGGTAGCGAGAAGATTGCCGTATGCTCAATACCTGGCAGCGAATGCGGTTTTTTGTCTCTATTTTAAGGGCTGATTCCGGACTACTCACTGCATTAAGCGAAAACCGTCATGCTTGGTAAAATTTTCAAATGGATCGGCATTGGTGTCGGTGCCGTTGTGGTATTGCTGCTGCTTTTTTACACCTTCGTTTATTTCCAGACCGAATCGCGGGCCGACAAAGTCTATGACGTACACCTGCAATCGTTAACCATTCCGCGCGACTCGGCTTCCTACGCCCTCGGCAAACACATCGCCGGCATTCGGGGGTGCGCCGAATGCCACAATGCCGATTTCAGCGGCCGGGCTTTCTTCGACGCCAGCACCCCCATCGGTATTCTATTCACCTCCAACCTGACCACCGGAAAAGGCGGAATTGCCTATACCGATCAGGACTGGATTCGGGCGTTGCGGCACGGCTTGGGAAAAGACAACAAATCGCTGTGGTTCATGCCCTCGCCCGAAGTCAGCGCCCCGCTGTCGAATCGCGATATGGGCGCGTTGATTTATTACCTGAAAAGCCAGCCCCCCGTCGATAAAATTCACCCCGCTAAGGAAGTAAAACCCCTGGGGCGGCTTTTGGCCTTTACCGGCGATTTGCCCCTTTTTCCGGCGGAAGTCATTGACCACCAGGCCAAACCCGCCGAGCATGTGCCGGCTGTGGTGGATGCCGATTACGGAAAATACCTGGCCGTGACCTGTTCCGGTTGCCACGGCGCCGGTTTCAAAGGAGGCCCCGGTCACGGCCCCGGCGAACCGTATATTGCGGACCTGACCCAAACCGGCAAAGTCGGCAAATGGACCTCCGACCATTTTGTTGCCGCCATCAAGACGGGAAAAACTCCGGATGGACGCGTGCTTAACGATTTTATGCCCTGGAAATATTTCGCCACCGTGTATACCGACGATGAGCTGAAGGCGATTTATTTATACCTTCACGAACTGAAGTAATGGACGAAACCGCTGCGGTTTTGTCTCCTCGCTGACCCTCCATTTGTTAAACTCGAAAACCGTATGGCGCTCGATCACCTGCTTGATTCGGTCGGAACGGCCCGAAAGGGCTTTATTGCCTATGTCCAGCAATTAACGGAAGAACAGGCGCACTGGAAACCCGATCCGGAGACCTGGAGTGCGGTCGACAATACCGAGCATCTCTACTGGGCCGAACACGGCGGCATCTGGGGCATGTGGAAAATTCTGCAAGCCAAACGGGACGGCAAACCGCCGGTTTGGGCGGGTGAGCTGGTGCACCGGGGCCTTTCGATCGAAGAAATCATTGCCCGCACCTGGCAAACCCGCGAAAAAGTGCCGACCATTGCCGCCCCCCGCATGGGCGGTTCGCTGGCTTTCTGGCTGGCCGCGCTGGAAAGCCTGCAACAGCCGCTGGCGGCATTAAGCCGGGAACTGGCCGGGGAAGACTTCGAAGCGATTATTCATCCGCACCCGATTTCGGGGCCGCTCGACGTTCGGCAGCGGTTTGAGTTTTTGCGGTTTCATATTGACCGCCACCGGAGTCAGGTGGCGGATTTGCGGGAAAGGATGCCGGTTTAGCCGGGTCCGGTTTTCCGACCGGCGGGCGATACGGCTGAAACGGAATCCGGAGCAGATTGCCGATCCGCGAATGTTCGTGCGTTTCCGGGTGCGTATCGACCCCGTAGTGCAACGCATCGCGCTCCATCCGGGCATACGTGCCGAACAGCCGGTCCCAGAACGGAAAAATATTGCCGTAGTTGGTGTTGGTTTGCGGCAGGACGAAATGGTGGTGAACGTGGTGCATGTTCGGCGTGACGAACAACCAGCCGAGCGGACGGTCGGCCCAGCGGGGCAGGTGAATGTTGGCGTGGTTGAATTGCGACAGCAGCACCGACAGCGCCTGGTAGAGCATCACAATCCCGATGGGTGTTCCGGCAATGAAAACCGCCAGCGTGGTGAAAACAAACCGGAAAACACTTTCTCCGGGGTGGTGCCGGTTGGCCGTGGTCGTGTCCACGTAGGCGTCGGTATGGTGGATCAGGTGAAATTTCCACAACCACCGGACGCGGTGTTGCAGCCAGTGAATCAGCCAGGCTCCGATGAAATCGAGCAGCAGCAGGCCGGCAACAACCTGCGCCCAAAGCGGCAGTTCGAGCCATTGCAGAATGCCAACGTGTCGGGCAACCACAAAATCACTGGTTTTGAGGAGAATAAACGCCAGCACGAAATTGACGGCGACGGTCGTGAGCGTAAAAAAAAGGTTGATGCCGGCATGCCCGGTTTTTCGGTACGACGCATCAGTTTTGCCAAACTGAAACAACGGAACCGCACTCTCCACCAGCCAGAAAAACGTGATGCCACCCGCCAGAATCAGGCTGCGGTGCGCCGATGGAATGGTTTCAAAATACTGAATCAAGCGCTCCATATCGTCTTCAACAGCCTCAGGTTCAATTTCCTCTATGAAAATTACAAAATAGTGCGACGAAAGACAAAACCGCCGGAGCATTTGCGGCTGTTGGCTCCGATGCCCGAAGGCTAAACCGACGAATCGGAAGCCGGGCGGTCGGTCGGCGGTTTTCGGAAATAGATTTTAAGTTTTTGCGGGCTTGTCCCCGGCTTCCGCGTATTTTAGCGGCTGAACCAGAAACCTCTCAACCATGAATTTTCAGATTTTCGCCGACTACGAAGCTCTTTCCCGTTACACCGCCCGTCACATTGCCGATTTGTTGAACCGCAAGCCCGATGCGCTGATTTGTGCGGCCTCCGGCGATACGCCCGTGGGAACGTACCGCGCGTTGGTTGAATTGGTCAGAAAGGGCGAAACCCGCGTGGACCGCTGCACGTTTGTCGGCCTGGACGAGTGGGTGGGTCTGGGGCCGGAAAGCGAAGGGAGTTGCGCCAATTACCTCCAGCGCGAACTGTTTGGTCCGCTGAATATTAGCCCGGAACACTACCGTTTGTTCGACGCCAAAGCCGCCGACCTGGACGCGGAATGTGCCGATATGACCCGGTTTGTGGACGATCGGGGCGGTTTTGACCTGATTCTGGTGGGCGTTGGTCTGAACGGTCATATTGCGCTGAACGAACCGGGTACGCCATTTACGCTGAAAGCCCACGTTTCTGAACTGGCCGAAACAACCATCACCGTCGGCCAGAAATATTTCTCGACCCCGACGCCCCTGACGCTGGGCGTGACGACCGGTTTGCAGCAACTGATGGACGCCCGGGAAGCGATTCTGATTGCCAGCGGCAGCAAAAAAGCCGATGTTATTAAAACCGCCCTGGAAGGCCCCATCACCGAAGAATTTCCGGCCAGCATCATGCAGCAGCACCCCAACAGCTCCATCTGGGTGGACCAGGCGGCCGCCGGGCAGTGAGCGGATTTTGTTGCGCTGACCGAACCCGGTTTTTCGCCAGGCCCGCCGATGTTGCGGGCCTGGTGCGTTTAAAGGGTTCCGGTTTTTGATTGCGGCCGGAAAATCCTGATTTTTCTGATCCGGTGTTGAGTGTACCGGTTTATTCCAAATGGAAAAACCGCATTAAATGCGCAGTCAATCCGGCCCTACCGCACCCAGTGGGTAGTTATAGATTTTGACTATTTGAATATAGAATTTATCGATTGTGATTATTAAAACAATATCATGTTATTGCGTCTGCAAAAGGCCAGATGCGGTCCAGTGTCTGATTAACTATGACCCTATAGCAATGGAAAAAGAATCGAATGACATCAGTAAATGTCCGTTTCACAACGGCACCCTGAACCACAATGTTGCCGGTGGCGGCACGCGAAACCGGGACTGGTGGCCCAATCAGTTGAAGGTAAGCATCCTGCGTCAGCACTCGTCCAAATCCGACCCGATGGGGGAGGGTTTCGACTACGCCGATGCCTTTAAAAGCCTCGATCTGGAAGCCGTGAAGCAGGACCTGCACGCGCTCATGACCGATTCGCAGGACTGGTGGCCGGCCGATTTCGGGCATTATGGCCCGCTGTTTATCCGCATGGCCTGGCACAGCGCCGGTACGTACCGGGTGACGGATGGCCGGGGTGGTGCCGGGGCGGGACAACAGCGGTTTGCTCCGCTCAATAGCTGGCCCGATAACGTGAGTCTCGATAAAGCCCGGCGGCTGCTGTGGCCGATCAAACAGAAATACGGTCGGAGCCTGTCGTGGGCCGATCTGCTGATTCTGACCGGCAACGTCGCCCTGGAATCGATGGGCTTTAAAACCTTCGGCTTTGCCGGTGGACGCCCGGATGTGTGGGAACCGGACGAAGATGTGTACTGGGGTTCGGAAAAAACCTGGCTGGGGAACGAAGAACGGTATTCAAAAGGCGTTCCGGGCGTAGCCGAGCACGGTGTGGTCAGTTCGGATGAGGATGCGGATGGTCAGATCCATTCGCGTGACCTGGAAGAACCGCTCGCAGCCGCTCACATGGGCTTGATTTACGTAAACCCGGAAGGGCCGGACGGCAACCCGGACCCGATTGCTGCGGCCCGGGACATCCGGACCACCTTCGGCCGGATGGCCATGAACGACGAAGAAACCGTGGCGCTGATCGCCGGTGGCCATAGTTTCGGCAAAACCCACGGTGCAGCTCCTTCCGAGCACGTTGGCAAAGAACCCGAAGCCGCTGACCTGGAATTGCAGGGCTTCGGCTGGGCCAACAGCTTTGGTTCCGGCAAGGGTGCCGACACCATTACGAGCGGGCTTGAAGTCATCTGGACGAAAACGCCGACCCAGTGGAGTAATAATTTCTTTGAAAACCTGTTCGGCTTTGAATGGGAGCTCACCAAAAGTCCGGGCGGGGCGCACCAGTGGATTGCGAAAAATGCCGAGGGCATTATTCCGGATGCGTTCGACGAATCCCGGAAGCACGCGCCCCGGATGCTGACGACCGACCTGGCGTTGCGGCTTGATCCCGAATACGAAAAAATATCCCGGCGGTTTCTGGAGAACCCCGATGCGTTCGCCGATGCCTTCGCCCGGGCGTGGTTTAAACTGACCCACCGCGACATGGGTCCCCGGGCGCGTTACCTCGGTCCGGATGTGCCCGAAGAAATCCTGCTGTGGCAGGATCCGATTCCCGCTGTTGACCATGAACTGATCGGTGAAAGTGACATTGCCGCCTTGAAGGCCAACATTCAGGCTTCCGGATTGAGCGTTTCCGAGCTGGTTTCCACAGCCTGGGCTTCGGCGTCCACGTTCCGGGGTTCGGACAAGCGCGGGGGCGCAAACGGTGCCCGCGTTCGCCTGGCGCCCCAGCAAAACTGGCCGGTGAACAATCCGGCGAGGCTGAAAAAGGTGCTGGGCACGTTGGAAAGCATTCAGAGCGAGTTTAACGGCACGCAGGCCGGCGGTAAGAAAGTGTCCCTGGCCGATCTGATCGTGCTGGCCGGCGCGGTTGGCGTCGAAAAAGCAGCGGGTGATGCAGGACAGGCCGTTACAGTTCCGTTCACGCCGGGCCGGATGGATGCCTCGCAGGAGCAGACCGACGTGGAATCAGTCCGTTATCTGGAGCCCATGGCCGACGGTTTCCGCAACTACCGCCAATCCAACCTTTCGGTATCGACCGAAGAATTGCTGATCGATAAAGCGCAATTGCTGACCCTCACCGCGCCTGAGCTGACGGTGCTCGTGGGTGGTCTGCGGGCGCTCGATACGAATTTCGACGGCTCGAAACACGGGGTGTTTACCCAGCGCCCCGGCAAACTGACCAACGATTTCTTCGTGAATCTGCTCGATATGAACACGGCCTGGAAAGCAACCGGACCGGATCGGGAGTTGTACCTGGGCACCGACCGCGCCACCGGCCAGCCCAAATGGACCGCTACCCGCGCCGATCTGGTATTTGGTTCCAACGCCGAGCTGCGGGCCGTTGCCGAGGTGTACGCCAGTGCCGATGCGCAGACCAAATTTGTCCGGGACTTTGTGGCGGCCTGGAGTAAAGTGATGGATCTGGATCGGTTCGATCTGGCCTGACGGGCCACCAGGACCCTTTTGGTCATCCAAAAACAAAAACCGGCTCAGGTTACCTGAGCCGGTTTTCTGTTCTGTATTCGTTCAATCGAACGTATTTTTGCGGTTTCGTAAGGAGAAACAGATGAACCCCATACAACCCGTCGGCGTCCCCTGACGACGAAGCACCATTTTGAAATTTTAGACGGTCTGCGGGGCATTGCCGCCCTTGCCGTGGTCCTCTTTCATTTCATGGAATTTATTGCCCCCGATTACCACGATAATTTCATTGCCCACGCCTACCTGGCCGTCGATTTCTTTTTCTGTTTATCCGGTTTTGTCATTGGGTATGCCTATGATCAGAAACTCCGGCAAATCGGCCTCATGCGGTTTTTCAAGCTGCGGCTGATTCGCCTGCATCCCCTGGTTCTTATCGGTTCGGTAATCGGGTTGCTGGCTTTCATTTTTGATCCCTACAGCGACCTCTACCGCGTTTACGCCGATAAAACGCCGGCGCTGTTTGTCACCTCCTGCCTGATGATTCCGTATCCGCTGGTGAAGGAACGGTACTTTAATCTTTTTCATTTAAATCCGCCCACCTGGTCGTTGTTTTGGGAGTACAGCACAAACCTGCTGTATGCCCTCGTTCTGGTTCGCTTATCCCGTAAAGCCCTGGGTGTCATAACTTTTGTGGCCGCTCTGGCGCTGATTTACGAAGCGCACCAGTCCACGTTTCTGGGCGTAGGCTTCGGCGGGGATAATGTTACCGGCGGAGGCATCCGGGCGTTCTATTCGTTTCTGGCCGGGCTGTTGGTATATCGTTCCGGGTGGACCCTGCCCTCCCGCCTGGGCTTCGTTTCGGTGGGCGCTCTGCTGGCCGTGAGTTTTCTGATACCCTTCTCAAAACCGCTCAACTGGTTGGTCGATTCCGGGGTGGTCATTTTCTACTTCCCCTTCCTGATCGTCCTGGGAGCCGGGGCGCGTCCCGAAGCGGCTTTCAAAAAGCTCTGCCGGTTTTCGGGCGAAATTTCGTATCCGCTCTACATGATTCACTATCCTTTTTTGTGGCTCGTTTTAAGCTACATCCAAGTCAAAAAACCGACGGTTCACCAACTGACCGGTATGACCATCGCCGGCACTATTCTGCTGATCATGCTGGCGTATCTGGTCATGCGGTTTTTGGACGTTCCGATCCGGCGCTATCTCAAAAAGGGCCTGAAAACCGCATCCTAGGGTGGCCATCCTGCCCGAATAGAGAATGGTTTTGACCGGGTAAAAACTGGATCGTTACAGGCTGTATTTTTTCACGTCCAGCCCCGGCGTGGCGACAATCCGGCCGTCGTCGGTGATCAGAATACCGCTGTAATCCGGGTGTTTTTTCAACAGTTTCAGGCCCGCTTCCCGGCCCAGCACCATGATGGAGGTGCTAAACCCGTTGGCCCGTTCGGCACTGGGGCCAAAAATCGTCACACTGCACAAACCCGTAGCCGGGTAGCCCGTCACGGGATTGATGATGTGGGCATACCGCCGGCCGTTAAAAACCAAAAACTTTTCGTAGCTGCCGGACGTCACCACGGCGCTCTGCCGCAGCGGCACGATGGCAAAAACCGTATCGTTGTGGATGGGATTGGTGAGGCCCACCGTCCAGTCACTGCCGTCCGGTTGTTTGCCCCAGGTGCTCATATCGCCCGAACCGTTGACAATCCCGGCCCTGATTCCCCGGGCCCGCATCAGGTCGCGGCAGCGGTCGGCGGCATACCCTTCGCCCAGCGCCCCGAAGCCAATTTTCATGCCTTTCCGCCGGAGAAAAATCGTGGACTGCTTCCGATCCAGCACAATGTCTTTGTAACCCACTTTTTCGACCGATTTTTTCACCGCTTCCGGGCTGGGCATCGCCGTCATCGAGCCGTCAAACTTCCAGATCCGGTCCATAGCGGCAAAACTGATGTCGAAAGCGCCCCCGGTGATGCGGGAGAGGTGCAGCGCCCGTTCGGTGAGGGCCAGCACTTCCGGATCGACGCGCACCGGCGCAATCCCGGCGTTTTTATTGACCTGCGAAATCTGGGAATCGTCTTTCCAGTCCGAAATCAGATTTTCGATCCGGGTCACTTCGGCAATCACCGAGTCGATCTGCTGGTCGGCCGTCAGGGTGTCATTCGCAACCAGGGTGATGTCAAACCGGCTGCCCATCAGCTTGACGACGCGCTTCCGCAGTACCTGGGAATGGGCCTGGAAACTCACTACAATCAATACTAGAAAAAAGACTGGTTTCATCCGTACGTCGCGCTGCTTTGCCGGTTTTCACCCAACCGGTCAGCCCGTCGGGGCAAAAGTACGCTGAATCGGTTTTTCGGCAAATGAACCGCCCAAAACACCCCGTTCATTCGCTCGCGCTAATTTCCTTTTAGCTCCGAAAAATCCGTATTTTTCTTTTTCTATTTAACTATTTGGTTGATGAATAGAATTATAGCATGAATTATTGCCTGTCTTAAAATAAATTAGAAAAGAGAGTTGCTTTGTACGGTTTCGATTAGCTTACTTTGTCTCCTGACTTAGTAGAATTATAGTTTCAAGCCCCAGACTTTGTTAACCACCAGCAAGGGATTTGGGAACAACTAACTTTTTCATTTACGACAATGAAAAGAATCTGTACGTCTTTTTCGTCATCGCATCCGATGACGCCGGTGGTGTGTGTACCCTGTTCTGACCGGCCCGCAAGGGGCCCGGCAAGCGTCTCCCGCTGCTGTTTTTGCTGATCTGATTTCCTTCTGCTTTCACGCGTTGAGTACTGGCTGATACCCCGATAGGCAGGCCCGCAGGGCTTATCTGAATTTTCGGTGGTTGATTATTCCTATGGGCCCACTGGCCTGTCTATCGGGTTTTCCGCCGGTCTGGTAAACTGCGTTCTTTGTTAATATAGTTATTTTATAGGATTTATAGGCAGTATGGCGCTGTCTGCCAAACCGGTACGCAGTCCGGTAAAAGGTCAGGTGCTGTTTGCAGGACAAAATCCGCCGAGCAGCCGCGCAACCCGGGATGGCCGCGAACCGGAAAACCGGGGCCGGCGGGAACGGGCGCCCGGAAAAGACCAAAACCGGACCACGGGATTCCGAAGGACGCGCGGGCCCTCATCAGCGAAGAAGACCACAAAATCGATCCCCCGCCCGGTGAAGCGCAACCGCATGATGGGTTCGCGGGGGATCCTGAGCGGCATCGACGAACGGAAAGACTCCATTCGCGTCGTGCTGGACCGGGTGAACCGGACGTATGCGCTTTCGAAAAGCACCCTGCAGGCCGGAACCTATTGACCGATTCGTTCAAAAACCGCTTCGGCGGCTGGCTCAACGTCCCTTTTGATTTTAGGACCTGCGGACGGTGCCGACGCACCGAAACCGCAGGCTGATCACCACCTTATTCACTTTGTGTCCATGAAAAAAACAACTACACTCGTTTCGGCCGCGCTGCTACAAACCGCTTTTCTGCTGGTTTTGATAACGGCAACGGCCTTTGCCCAAACCCGAACGATTACGGGAACGATTACCGGTCAGGACGACAAACAACCGCTGCCCGGCGTCAACCTGGTGGTGCAGGGCACCAACGTGGGTTCGCAAACCGACGCCGGTGGCAAGTTCTCCCTGTCGGTTCCGCCGACCGGCAAAACGCTGGTGGTGACCTCCATTGGCTACATCACGCAGGAACTTCCGCTTGGAAACCGGACGTCCTTCGACATTGCGCTGACGGCCGACACGCGCCAGTTGAGCGAAGTGATCGTGACCGGTTATTCCAGCGAAAGCAAAAAAGCGTTTACGGGCTCGGCGTCCAAGGTTTCGGCCACGCAACTGGAAAACCGCCCGGCGCAGAGTCTGGATCAGTTGCTGGGCGGGCAGGCTGCCGGGGTCAACATCGTGCAGCCGAGCAGCGCCCTGAATGCCACGCCGGTTTTCCGGATTCGGGGGGTCAACTCGATTACGTCGTCGGTGTATCCGCTGATCATCGTCGATGGCGTGACGGTTTTTACCGGTTCTTCGGGCGGTTCGGTGGGCAACAACCCGCTGGCCGACATCAACCCGAGCGATATTGAAACGATTGATATTCTGAAAGATGCCTCGGCGACGGCCATTTACGGCTCGCGGGCGGCCAACGGGGTCGTGGTCATTACCACCAAAAAAGGCAGGAAAGGACGCACCAAAGTCAGCTACGACGGTTGGGTGAGTTTCAGCAAACCGTTCAACCTGCTGCCGTTGCTGAATCCGGCGGATTACGTGGCAATCAAGAACGAAGCGCGGGTCAACGCCGGTTTGTCACCCGGTTTTGTGCTGGGCAAAAATGCCGACGGCAGCGATGTGGGCACCAACTGGTACGATGTGGCTTACCGGACGGGGGTGTCGCAAAACCATACCGTCAGTATTTCGGGCGCCAACGACGCCACGAGTTATTTCCTGTCGCTCAACCACTCGGACCAGAACGGGATTCTGAGAACGAACACCTTCAAACGGCAGTCGGCGCGGCTGAATCTGGAGCACAAGCTGAACCGCAGCATCACCCTTGGCACCAACCTGACGTACAGCAAATCCGTGAATGCCGGACCGAATTCGGGCGCGATCGGTCCCAACTCGGTGGCGTCTTCGTCCGGTAACAGCGTCAATACGCAGTACATTGGCTTGCAGCCGCTGGCCCGGATGACGTACATTCTGCCGGCTAACGTTCCCGTTTACAATGCCGACGGATCGTATAACATCAACAAAGCCAATGGCAACATCGGTTACGGCCCGAACAGCACGGCGCTGGGTGTTTTCAACGCCTACAACCTGCAAACCATTCTGGATCTGGACAAGAACTCGTCCGAAAACAACACGCTGATCGGGAGTGTGTTTGCCGAAATTGAAATCCTGAAAGACCTGCGGCTGAAAACCGTGTACGGCATCGACCATTACGTGGTCGAGAACAAGGAGTTCCGGAATCCGTACAGCGGAGACGGTTTTGCCACGAACGGAGCCGCCACCAACTCCAACACGGTTTATTACCGCTCGAACTGGACCAACACGCTGAGTTACAGCACGACGTTTCACGACGATCACAACCTGCGGGTACTGGTCGGCCACGAGGAAATTTACCGGAAAGTCGACGGCTGGGGGGCCAGCCGCTCGGGTCTGGCCGATCCGTTCTACACCAACTACCAGGGCGGTTTTACGACCATTACGCCCACGGCCAACGTGTACTCTGAAAACGGTCTGCTGTCGTATTTCAGCAACGTGAGTTACGATTACAAACGCAAATACCTGTTCAGCTTCAACTTCCGGCGCGATGGGTTGTCGGCGCTGGCCGCGGGCAACCAGTGGGGCAATTTCGGCGGGGGTTCGGTGGGCTGGAACCTGTCGGAAGAGGCATTTTACAAAAACATTCCGCTGGCGCAGACGCTGAACGACGTGAAAATCCGGGCCAGTTATGGCGTGGTGGGCAACAGCAGCCTGAACGATTACGCGGCCCTGTCGCAGTTTGGTTCGGGCACCTACGCGGGCGTCGCCAGCCTGGCGTTCGGGCAGGCCGGCAACCCGGATCTGCGCTGGGAGTCGAGCAGAAAAATTGACATTGGCCTGAACCTCGGCCTGTGGAACAACCGGGTGACGGTGGAAGCCGATTACTACAAAAACACCATTGACGGCCTGATTCTGAACGCGCCCCAGCCGTCGTCGAAGGGAATTCCGGGCAACTCGATTGCCGCCAACGTGGGTTCGCTTTACAACGAAGGCGTCGAACTGGCGATCAATGCCGGGATTCTGACGAAAGGCAAATTTGGGTGGAATGCCGGTTTTAACGTCGCCACTCTCAAAAACCGGGTGACCTCGCTGGGCACCGGGGGCGACATTTACCCGACCAGCCTGAGCACGTTCGGGATTCAGAACATCACCCGCGTGGGCTACTCGGTCGGGTCCATTTTTGCGGTTCCCTCGCCGGGCGTCAATCCGGCCAATGGGAATAAGCTCTACCGCAACCGCAACAACGAAACCGTGCAGTACGACGCGGTGACCAAGCGGTTTACGTACCTCGAAGGCGGTACGGCCCCGTCCATCGACAACTACGCCGACGGCCGGATTCAGGGCCCGTCGCTGCCGACGTATTACGGCGGTCTGAACAACAACCTCAGCTACGGCGACTTCGACCTCGCGGTCAATATCATCTTCTCCGGCGGCAACAAGCTCTACAACGGCACGCGCGCGACGCTCTCGGACCAGCGGTATTTCAACAACGGCACCTTCATCAAAGATCGCTGGACCACGCCCGGTCAGGGAACCGACGTACCGAAACTGGTCTGGGGTGACAGCTTCACGGGCGGTTTTTCGTCGGCCAACACGACCAACGTGGAAGACGGCTCGTTTGCCAAGCTCAAAAATGTGGCGCTGGGCTACCGGGTGCCGGTGCAGCGGATCGGCATTGCCCGATACATCACGTCGGCGCGGGCGTACGTGCAGGCGGCTAACCTGTTCACCATCACCAACTACACCGGCTCCGACCCGGAAGTTTCGATCAACGGCAATTCGATCAATTCCGGAAAAGACCAGAATGTGCCGGTCAATGCCTCCGTTTTCACGATCGGTCTGAATGTCGGTTTTTAATTCTATCCCTATGAAAATCAATCCATTTGTAATTTATATAAGTCTGGCTGTAACGGTTTTTCTGACGGCCTGCCAGAACGATTTGCTGGATAAACAGCCCGTTACGACCATTTCCAACGAAACTGCCTACAGCACCCCCGCCAAGGTGCTGGCGCAGGTGAACGGCTTGTACGCCAATTTCAGCCGGGAGTCGTTCTACGGCGGGCGGTTTATCGTCTTTAACGAGCAGCGCGGCAACGAATTCAGCCAGAACGACGGCAACAATTCCACAGGCGCCAACGTCTGGAACCAGACGATTTCATCCTCCGGCGATTTCGTCAACGCGGTCTGGAGCGCGGCCTATACGACGATCAATTCGGCCAACCTGCTGATCGACAACCTGGCAACTTCGACGGTGGTGGCCGACTCGCTCCGCAGAAATTACATCGCCGAAGCCAAGTTCCTGCGGGCTTTCAGCTACCTGAGTCTGGTGCAAACCTACGCCCAACCGTTCGCGCAAAGCAGCACCAGCCCGGCCCTGCCGCTGCGCCTGAAACCGGAAACCTCCGGCAGCAACAACGATTTTGCGTTTAGCACGGTGGCCGAGGTGTATGCGCAGATTATCAAGGATCTGGACGAAGCCGAAGCGGATTTGCCAACGGCCCATGCCACGGCCATCCTGACGGCATCGCGGGCGCACAAAGCCACGGCCATTGCGCTGAAAACCCGGGCCTATCTGGCGAAAGCGGACTACGCCGGTGTCGTTACCGAAGCCGCCAAACTGGTTCCGGCGACGGCTCCTTTTCAGTACGTTTCGGGAACGCTGACCCACCGGCTGGAAGCCAATGTAGCGACGGTTTTCGGCGGCTCGTACGTGGGAAATGAAGTCTTGTTTTCGATCCCGTTCGTGAATCCGGCCGAAGCACCCGGTTTGCAAAGCGCACTGGCGGCCAACTACTTATCGCCGGTTTTGTACCTGAACCCCACCGCCATTGGGGCTGACCCGGTTTTTGCATCGGCCAGCTCGGCGGACGCCCGCAAAAACCTGATCACGACCAATGCGGCCGGGCAGAAACTCCTGCGGAAATTTCCGAAAAATGCCGCGCCGTATACGGATTATGTTCCCTTGATCCGCTACGCCGAAGTGCTGCTGAATTACGCCGAAGCGGCCGCCCAAACCGGCAACCTGACCACCGCCACCGCCCTGCTGAAAGCCGTTCGCCACCGCTCCGACGCGGCCTATACGTTCACGACGGGCGTTGGCACCCAAGACGAACTGGTCAGCACGATTCTGAACGAACGGCGCATCGAGCTGCTGGGCGAGGGCTTCCGGACGCCGGATCTGCTGCGCCGGGTGCAGGCCCTGCCCGCCAAAACCGGGAATGCCGGAACCGCCCCCGAGATCGCGCCGACGGCAGGGAATTATGTCTGGGCCATTCCGAGTAATGAGCTGGCTTACAACGCGCTGGCGCCCCGATAACGCGCACAACTACTCCTGAATAGTCTGTCAATTTAATTCCGTAAACCATGAAAAATACCCTTGCTGCCCTGGCGCTGGCCGGTCTGCCCTGCTGGAGTTTCGCGACCGATCCCGTTGCGGGCAAATCGCCGAAGGCCGTGGCCGACAAAATTTACATCAACGGAAACGTCATCACGGTCGATGCCAAAAATTCCGTGGCGCAGGCCGTTGCGGTCAGTGCCGGAAAAATTGTGGAGGTTGGTTCGACCGCAGTCATTACCCAACTGAAAGGCGCGAAGACCCAGGTCATTGATCTGGGTGGAAAAACCGTCATTCCGGGTCTGATCGACGGACACAGCCACTTTATGGGACTGGGTCGCACGAAGATGGCCAACGTGGCGGCTCCGCCGGTGGGACCGGTGAAAACGCTGGCCGATCTGGTGGCCGAACTGCAAAAACACAAAGCCGCCAAAAAAATCGCGGACGGCGGGTGGATCACCGGTTTTGGGTACGATGTGGATCAGCTGGCCGAAAAACGTCACCCGACGAAGGAAGATCTGGACGGCGCTTTTCCCACCAATCCGGTCGTGATTACGCACGTTTCGGGGCATATGTCGGTGGCCAATTCGGCGGCCCTGAAAATCGCCGGAATCGACCACCAGACCAAAGACCCGGCGGGTGGCCTGATTGTCCGCAAACCGGGGGGCACCGAACCCGACGGCCTGTTGCAGGAAAAGGCCCAGGGACTCATCCGGGGCTTTGTGGAAAGCAAAGCCCCGACGCTGGACGATCAGCTCAGCGACCTGAAAGACCAGCAGACGTTTTACGCCAGCTACGGCATCACGACCGCGCAGGACGGCAGCACCAGTTTTGAATCGCTGCAACTGCTCAAAAAAGCCGCCGAACGCAACGCCCTGTTCATCGACATCGAAACGCTGCCCTCGTACGGCATCATCGACAAAGTGCTGGGGAATCCGGCTTTCAAATACGGCTCGCTCGACAACCACCTGAAATTGAACGGATTCAAGTTTGTGTCCGACGGGTCTCCGCAGGGAAAAACCGCCTTTTTCGGAAAACCGTACCTGACCAACGTGCCGGGTTGCGACAATGCCGAGTGCCGGGGCTTTCCGGTGACGACGCAGGAGCAGTTCAACGCGGCCGTCAAAAAAGGGTTTGAAAACAACATTCAGGTATTCGTGCACTGCAACGGCGATGCCGCCATCGACATGTACCTGACGGCTATCGAAAACGCCAACAGGGCACTGAAAACGACCAGCACGAACCGGCGGCCCGTGGTGATTCATTCGCAGTTTGTGCGCCCCGACCAGCTCGACCAGTACCAGAAACTGGGCATGGTGCCCTCGTTTTTTACGAACCACACCTTTTTCTGGGGCGACGTGCACGTGCAGAACCTGGGCGAAAACCGGGCGTTTTTTTCCAGTCCGCTCAAGTCGGCGCTCAAGCGCAACATCACCTTCACGAACCATACCGATTACGTCATCACGCCGGTCAACCAGATGTTTCTGCTGTGGTCGTCGGTCAACCGGCAGTCGCGCTCGGGCAAAACCATTGGGCCGGAGGAGCGGGTGACGCCCCTCGAAGGGCTGCGGGCCATTACGATCAACGGCGCCTACCAGTATTTTGAGGAAAAGCTGAAGGGCTCGATTGAAAAAGGCAAACTGGCCGATCTGGTGGTGTTGTCCGACGATCCGCTGACGATTGATCCCCTGAAAATCAAGGACATCGTTGTGCTGGAAACCATCAAGGAAGGCCAGACGATCTACAAACGCTAGATCGCTTTACTTGACAGAAAAGTTAGTTGTATGAGCATAGTGGGGAGCGCCTTGACTCCCTGCTATCTTTTTCTTTCTGATCGGACTTCTCCTGGTTCACTTCTTTTTCTCCCGCAAATCATGACTTTATCCACTATAAAAACCGTCCCCATCCGGACCCCCCAGCGGGTGGCCGAAATTTCCTGGTTCAACGACATCATCGGGGGCGACACCGAATTTCTGGGCGTTCTGGACGAAGACCGCCGGAGCACCTTCGACCATTGCCGCGACATTACGCGGGAAGCCGACCGACTCGGGTTCAGCTCGCTGCTGTTTCCCACCGCCTACACCGTCGGGCAGGATGTGCTGACGTTTGCCGCCGGAATGGCGTCCGAAACCGAATCGATTAACCTGCTGACGGCCATCCGGACCGGCGAAATTCACCCGCCGATGCTGGCCCGCGCCATTGCCTCGCTCGACCACATGCTGCAAGGCCGGTTGATTCTGAACATCATCAATTCCGATTTGCCGGGAACGCGCGAAAACGCCGATTTTCGGTATAAACGCTGCGCCGAGGTGATCGAGATTCTGAAACAGGCCTGGACGCAGGACCACATCGATTTCAAGGGCGAAATCTACCAGTTCAACATGCCCGCCGACCCCGTAAAACCGTACCAGCAAAACGGCGGGCCGCTGCTTTATTTCGGCGGTACGTCCCCCGGTTCGCGGGAGGTGTGCGCCAAATACTGCGACGTGTTTCTGATGTGGCCCGAGTCGGAGGAAAGTCTGTACGCAACCATGCAGGACCTGAGCGCCCGGGCGGCTGCCGAAGGCCGGACCATTGATTTTGGCCTGCGGGTGCACGTCATCGTGCGCGAAACGGAAGCCGAAGCCCGCACGTACGCCCGGCGGCTGATGTCGAAATTTGACGAGCAACGCGGCCGGGAAATCCGCAGCCGGGGGGAAGACTCACGCTCGCTGGGCGTCGTCCGGCAGGACGAACTGCGCGAAACCGCCGATGACGACGGCTACGTGGAAGACATTCTGTGGACCCACATCGGCAAGGTGTTTTCGGGTTGTGGGGGCGGGCTGGTGGGCAGTCCCGAGCAGATTCTGGCCAAGCTGAATCGCTACATGGACATGGGCATCCGGGCGTTTATTTTTTCCGGTTTTCCGTTGCTTGAAGAAGCCGGCTCCTTCGCCGAGCTGGTGTTGCCGCACCTGCCGAACGTCTCGATGCCGGTTTTGCAAAACCGGATTCCGGCCGAAAAACCGGTGACCCCTTTAACCACCGCCGTTCTGGTCTGACGCATGGAAGAACTGCAGGTTCAGGCCGAACCCACCACCCTGAAGCGGGAAATCGGCCTGCTGGACGCTACGCTGCTGGTGGCCGGTGGCATGATTGGCTCCGGAATTTTCATCGTCAGCGCCGACATTACGCGCCACATCGGCTCGGCGGGCTGGCTAATCGCCGTCTGGCTCATCAGCGGTTTTATGACCTTGACGGCGGCTCTGAGTTACGGCGAACTGAGCGGCATGTATCCGAAAGCGGGCGGGCAATACGTCTACCTGAAAGAAGCCTTCAACCCGCTCATTGCGTTTCTCTACGGCTGGAGTCTGTTCGCGGTGATCCAGACCGGCACGATTGCGGCCGTGGGCGTTTCGTTTTTCAAGTTTCTGGCTTATTTCGTGCCCGAACTGAGTGAGGACGTGACGCTGCTGAGCCTCGGTTCGGTCCGGATTTCGCCCGCGCAGGTGCTGGCCATCGGCCTGATTCTGTTCCTGACGTATGTGAACACCAAAGGCGTCCGGGGCGGAAAAATCATCCAGACCACCTTCACGGCCACGAAAGTGCTGAGTCTGCTCGGCTTGATTAGTTTTGGGTTTCTGTACCTGAAATCGGACGTATGGGCCGCCAACTGGAGCGATGCCTGGTCCATCCGGAAACTGATGGGCGACGGTTCGTTTCGGGACTACGTAGGCATTCCGGCCCTGGGCGGGGCCCTGGCGGCTGCGATGGTGGGCTCGGTGGTGAGCTACGACGCCTGGAACAACGTCACGTTCGTGGCCGGAGAAATTACCAATCCCAGGCGCAACATCGGTCTGAGTCTGTTGCTTGGCACCCTGCTGGTGACGGTTTTGTACGTGGCTCTGAATGTGATGTTCACGGCGGTGTTGCCCCTGCAACACATCGGTTTTACGGAAAAAGACCGGGTGGGCATCGCGGCCGCGCAGGCCATTTTCGGTGCCAGCGGCACGGCCCTGTTCGCGGTTATGATCATGATTGCCACCTTCGGGTGTAACAACGGCCTGATTCTGGCCGGGGCGCGGGTCTATTACAGCATGGCGAAGGACGGGTTGTTCTTCCGAAAAACCGCCCACCTGAACCGCCACGCGGTACCGGAATACGCCCTCTGGATTCAGAGCATCGTGGCGTCGGCGCTCTGCCTGAGCGGGAAATACGGTGATTTACTGGACATGATTTCGTTCGTGGTGGTGCTGTTCTACATCCTGACGATCTGGGGGATTTTCATTTTGCGGAAAAAACAACCCCACCTCCCGCGCCCGTACAAAGCCTTTGGCTATCCGGTTTTGCCGGCCATTTACATCCTGATGGGCGTTGCGTTTTGCGGACTGCTCATCATTTACAAACCCACGTACACCTGGCCGGGATTAATCATTACCCTGATTGGGGTGCCGATTTATTACGGAATGGCCCGACGAAACACCGTTGCGCCCTAAACCGCTGTCAAGATGCGCGAAAAAGGCTAAACACCTTTGAAGTCATCGGCAACTCGTACGTGGCGATTCACGATGCGGAACACCTGGCCGGAAAGTCGAAACGGCCCGCCGGGCCATACAGCAACCTCGGACCGTTTTAGTTTCTGGGCCGGGGCCAGAAGTTTGACCTGCAAACCCGAAAACCGTTGCCTTCGGGACCGCAACGGCCCCACGAGCCGGCCGGATAACGTTCACCCAGACTTCCCGCCAGTTCTTCGGAATGGAATACGAAAAAACCGGTCAGCATGGACCGGTTTTTTCGTGAAAAGCCGCCGATGGCGTACCGGTTTTATTTCCAGATGGATTGCGCCGTAAACAGTTCAAGGTTCCTGACGTCGATGCGGTTTCCCCAAAACTGAAGGCCATCCCGGTTGGTCGCAACCGGTTTTCGTTCCAGCGAATACGAATACGCCCCGCCATCGATAAAAACCTCGATGGACGTCCGGTCCACGTAGATGTCGGCGGTAATTTCCGTGCTGGTCATGTCCTCCGGCGAATAGAAAACGCCGTTCACCAGGTTGGAATTCAGGTCGTAGTCGAGAATTCGCTGACCCGCCAGCGATAGGCCCGCGCTGGTGGCGTGGGAAAGTTTCAGCGTCGTCCGGATCCGGAACCGGTCCATCGACTGCAGGGATTTCAGCTGCTCATTCGCATCTGCGGCACGCAGCGACGCCCATTGCCCGGTGCGCTCGAACAGCTTTTCGGTTTCCTTCACCGGCACGCTGCTCAGGCGCAGGCCCTGTTTTGTGGTCCGCAGCCGCAGTTCGGTGGGCAGCAGCATCTGGTGGTTAAAGGGCATGCCGGGTTGCGGAATCCGGCCCCAGCCGATCTGAATGCGCCGGGGATCGCTTTCGGGTAGGTTGGTAAAGGTCTGGGCCGCGTAGATGCTGCCGGTCGTGTATGCATGTTTGCCCGATTCCGGTTTAAAGGTTTTGCCGTCGAAGGAGCCGATCATGTAGGTCGTGGAAGCGCCGTACATCACCCATTTCGTCCGGTTTTTGTCGCCGTCGACGGGCAGCTCGAACAGGTCCGGGCATTCCCAGAAACCGGTCACATGGCTCTCGTAGCGCCATTCTTTGGCGTTTTTGGAGGTATAGATGGAATGCCCGTCCCGTTCGTTGAGCACCATCACCCAGTGCTGGCCGGGTCGATACCAGAAAACGCGCGGATCGCGGGTGTCCTTGCTGTTCCATTTCGCCTTCGAATCGATCAGCGGATTGCGGGTATACTTGGTCCAGGTGCGCCCTTTGTCCAGGCTGTAGGCCAGGCACTGAACCTGTTTTTCCGGATTATCCACCGTAAAAAAAGCGAGCATGGCGGGCGTGTTGCCCCGGTTGAAACCGGCGGTATTGGCGTAGTCGATCACGGTGGAACCGGAAAACATGGTGCCCAGGCTGTCGGGCGAGAGGGCGGTGGGCAGTTCGTCCCAGTGCACCAGATCCCTGCTCACCGCATGTCCCCACGACATGTTTTCCCATTCCCGTTCGTAGGGGTTGTGCTGGTAGAACAGGTGGTATTCGCCCTCGTAAAAGATCAGGCCGTTCGAGTCGTTGATCCAGCCCCGGCGGGTTGAGAAGTGGAACTGAGGGCGGTTTTTCTCCCGGTAGAGCGAATCCTGACCGGCAATGGTATCGTCCTGATAAATGGCGCCCAGCCCCGCCGGTTTTCCATCGTACTGAATGGTGATGGTCTGGCCTTTCAGGGCCGTCACATCGCAGAACACCCAGTAGTCGGGTTTGTCGCTGGCGAGCCGGATCTTGAACGAGCGTTCCGGTTTGTTTTGAATCCGGAATTGCATGGTCCCCCGGTTTTGGGCCTGCGACACCGGCAGGTTCAGGTAGCGTTTCGTAATCGTCAGGGAAAGGGTCTGCGCCGGAAGAAAACGACTGCCGAACACCATCGACACCGTCAGGGCGATGAGCAGTGGGGTTGATTTCATCGAGTGGGGAATTTCGTGCTGTATGCCTTGAAGTAGATACGGAACCATTTATACTTGTACCCCTGAAATGGGCCGGCCGAACCGCCCGGTTCGATGGGCCGCGATTTCCTAAAACGACCTGTATGATTCCACGTTTTTTCCGTCGGGGCCTCCCGGTTTTCCTGTTTCTGGGTCTTTTGAGCGGGCTTGGTGTGGCCTTGACCGGCGCCTTCGTCCGAAAACCGCCCGTCGGCGCTCCGGCCAAACCGGAACCCAAAATCGTGAACATTGTCAACTTTATCCGCCTGCTGGAGCCCCGCGATCCTAAAATCACCCTGGAGGTGCTCTACCAGACCGTGGTGAAGCAGGTGGAACTGATGAAGCGGTACCAACTGGGCGGCACGTTTCTGTTGCAGTATGACGCCCTGATCGACCCCCGTTACCAGAAACTCCTGAAAAGCCTGCCGAAAGGGACGTTTGAAATCGGTGCCTGGTGGGAGCTGCCCCAGCCGCTGGTCGAAAAAGCCGGATTGCGCTGGCGCGGCCGGTTTCCCTGGGACTGGCACGCGGACGTCGGTTTTTCAACGGGCTACACCCCGGCCGAACGGGAGAAGATCGTGGATGTGTACATGCGGGATTTTAAAGCCATTTTCGGCTACTACCCCAAATCGGTGGGCTCGTGGTTTATCGACGCGCACACGCTGAACTACCTGTACGATAAATACCGGATCGTGGCTTCCAGTAACTGCAAGGATCAGTACGGCACGGATGGGTACACGCTCTGGGGCGGCTACTGGAATCAGGCGTACTATCCGAGTCGGCTCAATTCGTACATGCCCGCCCAAAACGCGAAAAACCAGCTTCCCGTACCGGTTTTCCGGATGCTGGGCAGCGACCCGATCCGGCAGTACGATACCGGCCTGGGTTCCAGCCGTCAGGGCGTCATTACCCTTGAACCCGTTTATCCCGAAGCGGGTGGCGACAGCACCTGGGTCCACTGGTTTTTCCGGGAACTGGTCGATGGCGAGTCGCTGGCGTTCAACTACGCGCAGGCCGGACAGGAAAACTCGTTTACCTGGGATGCGATGGCGAAGGGCTTTGCGATTCAGATGCCGTTGATTGCCCGTTTGCGGAACGAAGGGAAAATCCGGGTTGAAACCCTGGAAGCCTCGGGCAACTGGTTTAAAAAGACCTTCAAAACGACCCCGGCCACCTCGTTCGTCGCCAGCCGCGACCTGCCCGGCCAGGCTCGAAAAACCGTATGGTTCAACAGCCGGTTTTACCGCCTGAACCTGCTGTGGGAAGCGGGCAGCCTGCGGATTCGCGATATTCACCTGTTCGACGAAACGTTTCCGTCGGTCTATACCACCCAAAAAGCCAGCTCGAATGAGTGTTCCTTTTTTACCCTGCCGGTGGTGGATGGCTACCTCTGGAGCGAAAAACAGGGGCTGCTGGCGGGCCTGCGGTTTAAAAACCGGGTCAACGGAAACCAGGAGCTACTGAAAGGGGGCGACCCGGTCGTGACCAGCCCGGCCCCGGGTAAACTGCATATTTCGTGGCCCCTGCTGAGCCGTAAAGGCGTTGTGGCGCTGCTGATCGACGAGCGGAAGGTCACCATTTCAGTGGAAGGCGATGCGTCGGCGAGCTGGTATCTGGAGTTCGATGCGGCCGCATCGAAGGCCTTGCCGTTTAAAACGATTGGCAAAAACCGGCTCGACTGCGAGTTTGAGGGCATGACGTATTCCGTGCTGGCCAGCACGGGTTCATTCGCTTCCGCGAACACGAAAAACCACTTCACGGTTCTGCCGGCCAATGGGGTGATCGAACTGGATCTGGCTGCGGGAAGATAAGCGGGTCAACAAATCAGACGGGCGGTTTTACGGCGAAAAGGCAGCCCGCCAGGGGTTGTTTATCCTGTTCCTGCTGGTTTAAACCGGTTTTGGCCGAGGTGATAAACAAAACGTCCCGATCACGACCACCGAACGCGCAGGAGGTGATTCGGGCTGCGGGCAGTGAAATCTGGTGGAGCCGCTGGCCGGTGTGCGGATTGTAGCGGACCACACTCCAGCCGTCCCAGAGCGCAATCCAGAGCATACCGGCCCGGTCGATGGTCATGCCATCGGGAAAACCGTCGGCGTCTCTAAATTGAACAGCGACCCGCCGGTTCCGGATCGCGCCCGTTGCCGGGTCGTAGTCATAGGCAACGACCTGCCGGGTGGGGGAGTCGATGTAGTAGAGCGTTCGCTCGTCCAGGCTCCAGGCCAGTCCGTTGGAACAGCTCACGTTTTCAATTTTCACGGAAACCGAGCGGTCGTGGTCGAGCATGTACAAGGCACCGGCCCCCGGTTTGTCGTCCAGCGCCATGGTTCCGGCCCAGAAACGCCCGGCGGGGTCGAGCTTGCCGTCGTTGAAGCGGTTGTTGGGTAAGTGTGCTTCCGGATCGAAAATCGAGGTCACGGTTTGGTTTTCGGGCGAGACTTCGTAAAAACCGTGCTGGAGAGCCGCCAGAAGCTTGCCGGACGGGTGCAGGGCCACGGCCCCGACCATCTGGCCGACGTTAAAAACCCGGTGTTCGCGGCTCACCGGATCGAGCGAATGAATGTCGCCGGGCAGAATATCCACCCACAAAATTCGCCCCTGCTGGGCGTCCCAAACCGGGCCTTCGCCCAATTGGCATGGATAATCCAGGACCACTTCCCAGGGCGTCTTCAGCATCGTACGGATCGGTTTCAGGGCGGTTTTACCCGGCAAAGCGTCAGGCATAGCGGACGTAAAAATACAGAACCGCAGCCGTAATAAGGGCCCACCAGATAAACGGATTGCGCAAACCGCGTTGTTGTTCGCGTTCTTCCGGCAGGAGCATCAGGCTTTCCTTGTTCCAGATCAGCCCTTCGAGTTCGGCTTCCGGTTTGGGTTTGGTCACCAGACTCACCAGCACGCACAGGGCCATGCAGGTCCAGAAAACAAGTCCGGTGCGGTTGAAAAACGGCATGTGCGGAAACACAAATTCCAGGGCGATGGACAGCGGAATGGTCAGGATTCCGGCGGTCAGGGCCCCGGCGTGGGTGGTGCGTTTCCAGAGAATACCCAGCAGAAACATTACGGCAATACCGGGCGTGAACAGGCCGTAGGCATTCATCAGGTACAGAAAAACCGGCTTGTCGGACTGGGTGATGAACAAGCCCGTGCAGAGAATCCCGGCCACAATGATGACGATTCCGGCAATGCGGCCAAACCGCACGGCCTGCGCTTCCGACGCGTTTTTCCGGAAATACGTCAGGTACACATCCACCGTCAGAATGGTGGTGCAGGAGTTGATGGCCCCCGACAAATGCGACATCACGGCCGAAATCAAACCCGCCATCACCAGCCCGACCAGGCCCGTGGGCAGCAGATTTTCCACCAGCGTTGAAAAAAGCAGATCCGGCTTTTCGAGATTCGGGAATAATTTGGGCGCCACCAGCGCCGGAACCGTGATGATGACGGGAATCAGAAATTTGAGGTAATCGCCGAACACCACGCCCATGCGCGCGTGCCACTCGTTTTTGGCTGCCAAAACCCGCTGCACAATGAACTGGTTGGTGGCGCAGTAGAAAATGCTGATGCAAAGCGTGCCGCCGAGGTACATCGTCCACGGAAAATCCGGATCGTCGGCGGGCAGAATCAAATCCCAGTCTTTGGAGGTTTCCGTTACGGCCGAAATACCCCCGGCCGCATTGACGGTGGCCACCGTCAGGGCTACTCCGCCCAGAATCAGGACGACCAGTTGCAGCATTTCCGTCCAGATAACCGCCCGCAAACCGCCCGCAATGGTGTAGATACCGGTAAAAATAGCCAGCACCAGCACGCTTGTGACCACCGGAAAACCCAGCAGTGAATGCAGCGAAAGCGCCCCCAGATACAGCACGGCGCTGATTTCCACGAAGATGTACGTCAGCAGAATCAGCGTGGCGTAGGTGGTGCGGGCGGCAGCGCCAAACCGTTTCTGGAGAAATTCGGGAATGGTGTAAAAACCGTTGCGGATGTAGAACGGCAGGAAAATCCAGAGCAGGGCGTTGAAACCGATCAGAATAGCGCCCCACTCCATCGCGATGGCGACAAAGCCCCGGCTGTAGGCCACGCCCATGGCGCCCACCAGGTGATGGCTGCTGATATTGGAGGCAATGATGCTGCCGCCGATCATCCACCAGGGCAGTTTGTCGCCCGCCAGGAAGTAATCCCGCTTGGTTTGCTGGCCTTTGCGGGACGCATAAATACCCAGCGAAATAACACCCAGAATGTAAATGCCAAAGATGGAAAGGTCAAGCGTTGAGAGGTTCATGCGGAGTCAGGTTGCGGGTAACGTGAATTGCCTGGTCGATGAGCAATTCCAGAGAGCCTTTCTCAAACGGAGTTTGCCAGACGGGGTAGAGGTCGTTGCCGTACAGCTCTTCGGGCGGTAAATAACCGGTGGAACCGTTGACGATATTCATGACGGCCACGGCTTTGGGGGCAAACTGCTGCCGGAGTTTTTGCTGAAAAACCGCATAGGCTTCGTTGGGCTGCCCCACCAGCACCGCATCGCCCAGGTGCCAGACCCAGAGCGGCATGTTCGTCACGGTGCCGTCGCCGACGGTTTTTCGGATGCCGCGTTTGCGCCAGAGCCGTTCTTTCAGCACGTTGTCATCGCAGGTTTGCCATTCATGCTCGATTTCGGCCAGCGTCGCCAGCGGTTTCAACGGAAATTCCACCTCCGCCCGTTCGGCCCGCAGCGTGGTGGAAGGCGCGTAGGCGGTTTTTTCCCAGATGGCCAGCGGAGCCCCCGACTCCACCACGCCGGCAAACGAAAGCCGGGTTTGGGCCGGTAAAACCGCTTCGAGCGTCGAGAGCACGGCATAACCCAGCTGCCGCCCGTAGGCGTCGGCAATCCGGACGTCGCCCACGTATTGCTCCCGGGGCGACAGTTCGCCCGAGGCTCCCTGCAAAAACAGACAGGGCGCGTGGGTGGTTTGCTCCACCACCTCCCGCATGGCGCCGATGTAGTCGGGGGAAATCAGCCGGTTTTCCCAGGCCAGCGTCGTCGGGTGGCAGGCGTAGTTGACGAGGGTACCGAGCACCCGGTTCTGCTCATCGGCAATCTGCCCGACCAGCAGGGTATTGTCGGCGCTTTTCTCGGGATTCAGGCCGCAGATGTACCGGTTTCTTTCACGATCCGGCAAATCGCGGTTGACGGCCAGATCGCAGGTTCCGTAGCTCCAGGTCAGCGTGGCGGGTTGCGCCCCGGCCAGCGCCGTCCGGATGGCCCGGATGGTCTGTTCCTGAAGCTGCTGCAAATACGGTTCGACCAGATGGCCGCCCGCTTTGGTGGCATCGTCGCGGCTCAGGCTCGGTCCGGCGTGGGTGTGCGACAGGCAGAATAGCAACCGCGATTCGTCCAGCGAAAGCGCTTCCAGAATACCGCTTCGCAAAAACCGTTCGTCGTCGGAACTGCGCCACCAGCCCAGATCGGCCCCGATCAACACCAGCGGCTGCTCCGTGGGGGCGGTCTGAAACGTCGCGCAGGTGAGCATCAGCGGGCGGTGAATGCCTTCGGCCACTTCGTGGGTGGCCGCGCCCCAGTTGCGGGCGTAGATACCAACCGGCGGGGTAATGTCTTCCTGGGCGACACCGATCAGGCCGGCGAAAGCGGATTGTTCAAGGGTGGGGTAGTGGGGTTCGGTCATGGAGCGATTCATGTTGGAATTCAGGGGTTAGGGTTTTTGCCGGTGCCGGACCAGCCGTTCAATTTCTTCCAGCGTTCGCCCTTTGGTTTCGGGAACGTTCCGCCAGACAAAAACGAAATACAGCATCAGCAGGACGGCGTACACACCAAAGGTGCCCGACAGCCCGAGCGTGGATTTCATCAGGGGAAAGGAGCCGAGCACCAGGAAGTTGGCCAGCCAGAGCGACAGGGTTGCCAACGACATGGCGCGGCCGCGCACCCGGTTCGGGAACACTTCGGAGAGCAGCACCCACGTAACCGGGCCGATGGTTGCCGCGTACCCGGCGATAAACAGCAAAATGAAAACCAGCGCTGCGTAGCCGGAAAGCCGAAAATAAAAAACCACCGCCAGGGCCAACAGGTCGAATGCGAGGAAAGCCGCCCCGGCCAGCAGCAGCTTCCTGCGTCCGGCCTTGTCGATGGTGAAAATGGCTACGAACGTGAAAAGGCAGAGGATAAAACCCAGCAGGACGGATTGCAGAAAGGCCGAGTCTTCGGCGATTCCCACTTGTTTGAAAATCTCGGGCGTGTAGGCCACCAGCGGTCCGCCGATCTGGGAGAAAAAGGCGACCACAATGCCGATCAGAATAACCGGAAAGACCTCGCGGTAAACCGTATACCCGGTTTTTTTTCGGCTTTCACCGCTAAAACTGGCCCGGATGGCCGCGCTTTCGTCCGTGGCATACGCCCGCCCGCCAATCCGTTCGAGCACGTTTTGGGACTGGGTGTCGTGGTTTTTGCTGAGCAGCCAGCGGGGACTTTCGGCCACGAAAAACAGGCCGAAGAAGAACAGCAGCGCCGGAACCGATTGCGACGAAAACATCCACCGCCAGTTGTTGCTGCCGGTATGCAGGAGCAGAAAATTGGACAGGTAAGCCAGTAAAACCCCGAGCGTTACGGCCAGCTGGTAAAACGTGACCAGCCGTCCGCGCAGCCGGGCCGGAGCCATTTCGGCGATGTAAATGGGACAAACCAGAGCCGCGCAGCCGATGGCGACACCGCTCAGCAGCCGAAACAGGATAAAAAGCGGAAAAGAAGGTGCCCAGCCGGTGCCTACGCCGGTGATGGCAAACAGAAAGGCGCTCAGGAGAAGGGTTTTTTTACGGCCGATCCGGTCGCTAAGCCGCCCCGAAACCAGGGCGCCGACGGCGGAGCCAACGCTGATGCAGCCAACGGCCCAGCCGGTTTTCAGGTCGCTGAGCTGAAAGTGCTCGCCCAAAAACCGGATGGTGCCCGAAATGATGGCGGTATCGAATCCAAATAAAATACCGCCCAGGGCGGCAATTGCGTTGATCCGGTAGAGATACCGTTTATTGTACCGGACGTGTCCGGAGGCCAGAGGGTCGTTAGCCGCGAGTACAAAAGCCATTTCGGTCGGATTTAACGTGCTTATGCTTTGGCTCTGGCCTGTTCGGCGCTCAAAAACCGGGTCGAATCTTCTTCGATTCCCAAAACCGCTTCGTGCCGCCGTAACGCATCGTCCGGGACGGTTTGTAAGGGCGCAATGCTGGACGGGGTATCGGTGATGTACGGCGGATTGGACTGCCGGTTGTAAGCCGAAATAAGCGACCAGCGGGGCTGTTCGGAAAGGTTGGCCTCCGACCGGTGCAAAAGGTTACTGTGAAAAAAGAGCAGATCGCCGGGTTGTAACACCACGTAAACCCGTTCCATCGTCTGCAACGCAAACTCCACGTACGGCAGGGACGCGCCCACCTGTTCGCCCGAAAAACCGTGTTCGATCCGGCCCATTTGGTGGGATTTTCTGATGACCTGCAAGCACCCGTTTTCGGGCGTGGCTTCGGTGATGGCCAGCATGACGGAGATCATCTGATCCGGAAAAAGATAGCCGTTTTTATACCAGTAGCCGTAATCCTGGTGCCACTCCCAGGCCCCGCCAACCCGGGGTTCTTTCTGCATCAGTTTGGAGTGAAAATGACAGACCGGGGCCGTGCCGTCCAGAAGCTGATCGACCGAGTGAACCAGCCGTTCGCTGCGGGTCAGTAATCCGTAGGCGTCGTTGCCCGGCGTAAACCACAGGGCGAGCTTTGTTTTTTTGCCGGTTTTGTCGTCCAGGTCAAAACTGTTTTTCCGGATGGCTTCATCCTCCAGCGCCACCCGGTGGAGCTTCGTAATTTCCTCTTCCGTTAGAAAACCGGGTAGAATCAGGTAACCGTTTTCCTGAAACGATTCAACCTGCTCGTCAGTCAAGGTAAAGGCCATGTCGGTATCGGGTTAGGTCAACAATGAAAGTCCTCCATCCATCAGCAGCGTGCTGCCGGTCATGTGTTCGTTGTCGGGGTGGCAGAGCTGAACCACCTGCCGGGCCACGGCTTCCGAACGGATCAGTTTCTGGATCGGCACCCGCATCCGGGCCTGTTCCTGAGCATCCGGGTCTTTTTCCCAAAACCGGGCGCTCAAGCCGGCGTTGACGTAACCGGGTGCAATTTCATTAACCAGAATCTGGTGCGGAGCCAGTTCGAGCGCCAGGCACTGGCAAAGCATCCGCAAGCCCGCTTTGGAAACGCTGTAGGCCGGAATGTGCGGGTGAACCGCGTGAGCCGCCCAGCTCCCGACCAACACCACCCGCCCCGGAAGGCCGTGAGCCAGCAGCCGGGCCGTGGCGCTCTGGGCCATAAAAAACGCCCCGTCCAGGTTCACCCGGAGTTCGCTCGACCATTCTTCGGGCGTTATTTCGTGGACGCGTTTGGGCGTCACCGTTGCGGCATTGGCAATGATGATGGTTGCCGTTCCAAGCGTCTTTTCAACGTCGAGCACCCAGTCCTGGACGGCCTGGGCATCGGTCACGTCAACCGGCGTGTAGTGAGTGGCTACCCGGTATGGGGCCAGCTCACCGAGAAACGCTTCTGCCCGCTGGGCGGGACTAATGTCGCCCAGGGCGATGGCGGCCCCTTGTCGGGCAAATTCCAGGGCAATGGCCCGCCCGATGTCGCCCAGTCCGCCACTGATCAGGACGGTATTTTTTGCAAATAATGAGTCCAAGGTCCGTCCGCTTTAGGTTCCAACCATCCCGTTACCAGTCGCCGACGCTGCCGTCTTTGTAGAAGGTCCGTTGCAGAACTTCCTGCTGGAACGGGTGTTTTTTTACTTCGTTTTCGTCGATTTCGATGCCGAGTCCCGGCCGCTGGTTCGGGTACACAATCCGGCCTTTTTCCTGCACCGTAAAACCCTCGCTGACCACGTCGATGCGCCAGGGAACGTCGCTGTGGACACTTTCGCAAATGCAGTAGGAAGGCGTGGCAAAACCGAATTCGATGGAGGCCGCCGTGCTGACCGGTCCCTGCGGGTTGTGCGGGGCCACGGCCACCCGGTACGCTTCGGCCAGGGCCGCAATCCGGCGCACTTCGCTCAGGCCACCGCAGTGCGTGATATCCGGCTGAATGACGCTGACGGCCCGTTTTTCCAGCATATCGCGAAAGGCGTGAATACCCACCAGCCGCTCACCGCTCGCGATGGGCGTTTTGACGGCGCGCTGAATCAGGGCAATGTCTTCGATGGTTTCGGGCCAGCAGGGCTCCTCGAAAAAATACAGGCCGTAGGGTTCCAGGGCTTTGGCAAACTGCATGCCCATGCGGGGAGACGGGCGGGCGTGGCAGTCGACCATAATATCAATACTGTCGCCGACGGCATCGCGCATCGCTTTCACGCAGGCTTCGGCGTAATGGATGGGTTGCAGGCCTTCCAGCGGCATGGTTTCCGGAACGGCCATCGACTTGAAAGCCGTAAAACCGTCGGCCACGGCCTGCTGGGCGAGCTCGCCAAACCGGTCGGCATCGCCGGGGCGGGTCTGGTAAAAATCTTCCATTTTGCCCCCGCCCAGGTGACAGTACAGCCGGATGTAATCGCGCACCCGACCACCCCAGAGTTCGTGGCAGGGAACGCCGTGAATTTTACCGAGAATATCCCAGAGGGCAATGTCGATGCCGCTGATGGCCGTTCCGCGCACAATGCCGTTGCCGTGCCAGAAATGCTGGCGGTACATCATCTGCCAGAGGTGTTCGATGCGCCGGGGATCTTCGCCGATCAGTAACTGAGACAGGTCTTCGATAGCCCCCACCACCGAGCGGGTGTGCCATTCGAGGGTTGCTTCGCCCCAGCCCCACAAACCGGGCTGGTCGGTAAGCACTTTGACAAAAATCCAGTTCCGCATCCGGGCGTGGCACACCAGCGTTTCAATAGCCGTAATCTTCATTCGGGTCGGTCAGCTTAATCAGGCGATTTGAGAATGGGGAACTTGCTGAAACAAATGGCTCACCACGTCCTCGGTTTTTTCGAGCGTTTCTTCAATGTCCTGCACCGTATGGGCGAACGAAATGCTGCCCTGTTTGATCGGCAGCGGGAAATTGAAAATTCCCTTTTCGATCAATTTGACGCGGTAGGTTTTGTCCAGCGCAAAGTCGTGGTTGGCGGCAATATCGTGAAAATCGACCGGTGCGTGATCCATGAAATACAGGCAGTACGCCGACCCCTGCCGGGCCAGGTGGAACGGCCGGCCCGTTGAGGCAAAAATCGAGTTCAGGCCGTTTTCCAGCCGTTGCCCCAGCCGGTTGACGTGCTCGTATACGCCGTGTTCCGGCGAAGCCAGTTTTTGCAGCGTGGCGATGGCGGCCACGGTCGTCAGCGGAAAGGCGTTGTAGGTGCCCGCAATCAGAACGCGCTTGTCGCGGTCGGGGTGCACAAAATAATCCATGTATTTCTTTTTTCCGCCGATCACGCCCAGCGGATACCCGTTGGCAACGGCTTTTCCAAACGTGCTCAGGTCCGGCTGAATCCCGGAGAGGCTCTGATACCCGCCGATGGCGTGCCGGAAACCGGTTTTCACTTCGTCGAAAATAAGCAGAAAACCGTGCTCGTCGGCCAGTTGCCGCAAGCCTTCCAGGTACCCCGGTTTGGGTTTGACGATGCCGATGTTCTGCAGAATCGGTTCGAGGATCAGGCAGGCCACCGGATACCGCTTCAGCACGTATTCCACCGAATCCAGGTCGTTGTAGTTGATGATGTGGACCAGCGATTTATGGACCTCCGGAATCCCGGACGACAGCGCGTCGAAGGGGTATTCGCCGGGGCTGGTGCGCGGCCCCACGTCGCTCAGGCTGCTGATGACGTTGCAGGCCACGTCGTTGTGCCAGCCGTTGTAGCCGCCCTGCATCACAATGACGTGGTCGCGTCCCGTTACGGCCCGGGCAATCCGCATGGCGTGGTAGGTGGCCTCCGAACCAGTCGAGGTGATTTGCAGGCTCTCGACGGTCGGAACGTGCTGGCAGAAAAGCTCGGCAAACTGCCCTTCCAGATCGGTCGGGCCGGCGCCCATCAGCACGGTGTCGTTGCTGAGTGCCTGACGAACGGCTTCGGTAATATCCGGATCGTTATGGCCGAGGAACGTAGCCGCAAAACCGGCCTGGTAGTCGATGTATTCGTTTCCCTCCATATCCCAGACGCGACTGCCAACGCCTTTCGTAAAGCAGATATTCGGGTCGGATTTCCGGTTGAGCGATACCACGCCACCGGGTATCCACTGTTCATTGGTTTTGAGAATTTCCTGTGATTTCGGCCACTTATTCATTGTCTATTCAGGTTGCTTCAGTTGATGTTTTTTTACAGTCTACGGTTTTCAGTTTTCGCCGGGCCGGCGCTACGGTGGGCTGACGCGTTCAGAAAAGCTTGCGCCAGTCCCAGCGGGGAACCGCACCGTAGCGCCGGCCCGGCGAAAACTGAAAACCGTAAACCGAGTACTTCTTTCAGTCAAAGCTGGGAATTTTCAGGTACTCGCCCCCTTTCAGCGCCGATTGGTGGGCCACAATACCGGGGGCGGTATACGCCAGTGCTTCGTGGATGTTCACCAGCGGCTGGCGGTTGTTGAGAATGGCGTCGATGAATTCGTGGGTGATGAACGTGTGCGAACCGCCGTGACCGCTCTTGTGCCGCAAGGGAGCAGGAAGCAGGTCCGTTTCCCACCACATAGGCTGCTTGTAGGTCTCCACGATGTTTTTGGCCACCTGAAAACCGCCGTGGTCCAGGGCTTCCTTGCCGTCCATCCGGACCAGGGTCGATTCGCCGGGTTCGGAATGGGGCATGAAGAAGCTCATTTTCTCGCCCCGCCATTCCCCCCGTTCGACGTTCCGCAAAGCCCCCCGCCAGTTTACTTCCACCCGAAACGGGGTGCCCCGGTTGCTTTTAAAAAAGGCGGTTTCGTTCCAGAACGGGTTTTTGTAGAGGTTGCCTTTTAAAACCGGGCTGTCGTCTCCCCACCCCAGGCCGCTGACGTGGGTCAGGCGCTCGCCCGTCACCGAAATCAGAAAAGCCGTGCAGTGGGTCGGATACAGCATCGGGGGCAAGCCGTGCCGCCAGGTGGGTTTGCCATTCTCGAAATACAGCGTTTCCAGTCCGGGGTGATTGTATTCGGCGGCCGCACTGAACAACTTGCCAAACGCCCCTTCCTGGTACATCTTCCGCACCGAAATCGTGGTTTGCATAAACGCGCTGGTTTCGGCCATCATGTAGGTCAGGCCGCTTTGCTTGACGGCATCCTTCAGTTTGCTGCAATCCTCCAGCGTCAGAGCGGCCGGAACCGCACACAGCACGTGTTTTCCGGCTTTCAGGCTGGCCAGCACGTGGTTGACGTGATCGGGGGCGGGCGTCGCCAGAAAAACCGCTTCGACCTTCGGGTCCTTCAGCAGTTTATCCAGCGACTCGTAGCTTTTCGTGCACTGGTAGGTTTTCATCAGGGCATCCCGGCGCTCGGGCCGCAGATCACTGACGGCTTCGACGAGGCAGTTCGGGTGTTCGTTGAAGTAAAACCCCAGGCCAAACCGCCCGCCGATCACGCCAACCCGCACTTTGCGGTCGGGGGCCGTGGGGGCCGCAAACGCAAACCGGGGGGAGACTGACAAAGCCGCGGCCGACACACCGGCCATGCCGAGAAAATCGCGCCGGTTTACTGAATTTCTGGTTTTGTTGGTCCCCATCAGACTAAAATTTTGTACTGCGGAATTTTCAGGGTTTCACCGTCTTTCATGGCCGAGTGGTGGGCCACAATGCCGGAAACCGTCAGGTTCAGCGCCACCGCGATGTTGACCAGCGGCTGCCGATCCTGCAAAATGGCGGTGATGAACTCATCGGTCAGCCGGCCGTGCGAGCCGCCGTGACCGCCGGATTCGACGCCGGGCGGCAGCGCCGGCCGAACCAGATCGGGCAGGGCTTTTTCCTGCCCTTCGTATTTTCCGTAGAACGACCCTTTTTGGCCGCGAATGCGGCCCCGTTCGCCGTGGTCGCCGGGCGTATCCCAGCTGACGGCCATGCGCGACGAACCGCCTTCGCTGGTCCGAAACATCGCGATTTCGGAGCCGAAGGGGTTTTTGTAGCGGTTATTGGCGGGTTTCAGCTGATCGACGATGCTCGGCATCCCCAGGCAGGAAACTTCCGTAAAGCTGCCGCCGGTAACGCCAACGTAATAGGCGTTGGAGTGGGTGGGGTAGTACTGCGGGGGCAGCCCGACGCGCCACTCCTTGTAGGACGGCAGCGGATCATTCATGTAGTGATAATATTCGCCCTCGGAATACACGAGTTTTCCCAAACCGCCCGCGTTGTAAATCTGGCGCATGGCGTACAGATCCTCGTGGAAGCAGGACGTTTCGAACATCATGTACTTCTTGCCGCTGGACCGGACCGCTTCGTACAACTGATCGGCTTCTTCCAGCGAACCGAATACCGCCGGAACCGCCGAGGCCACGTGCTTGCCGTGTTTCAGGGCCAGAATGGCGTGTTTGGCGTGGCTGGGCGCGTCCGTGGCGACAAAAACCGCTTCGATCGTGTCATCCTTGACCAGTTCCTCCAGCGAGGGGTACGTTTTGGAGCAGCGACACGCTTTGGCCAGTTGCTCACAGCGATCCGGGAAAAGATCGCTCACGGCCACAATTTCGACGTTCGGGTGGTTCTGAAAACCGAACTCGGCCCCGAACTTACACAGGCCGTAGCCCACGATGCCGACCCGGATTTTGCGGTCCGAAACCGGGGTCCATTTTTTGGCCATGCCCGCTTCCTGCGTGCGCTCAAAACCCTGAATGGGTTGCTGTCCGGTAGTAGCCTGAGTGGGTTGTCTGCCCGTCGAACAGGCCAGCGGCAGCAAGCCCAAAGCCGTGGCGCCCAGGCCCGCCGAACGCAGAAACGAGCGTCGGTTGAGGGCGTCCTGGTCGGTCGGACGGGCCGAGGGAGGAGTGTTAGGTTTTTTCATGGGGGGCTCGTCAGAGGTTAATAGCCGGGGTTTTGTTTCAGGGAAGACTGACCGTCTTTCTTGCTCAGATCAATCTGGGCCTGCGGAATTGGATAAATTTCGTTTTTTCCTTTCGTAAAGAAAGCGCCCTTCATATAATCCTGGTTAAAATAATTCGGAACGGCGGCTTCGCGGGCGAGGTACTTGTTCAGAAAAGTCGCCATATAGCCCGTGCCGTTGTCGTAGCGCTGAAGATCAAAAAACCGGTGGTGTTCGAGGGCCAGTTCCAGCCGGCGTTCAAAGCGGACGGCTTCGCGGGCAAACTCCTTGCCTTTCTGCGCAAATTGCCCCGTATACAAACCAATTTTGTAGTTGGCCGCCGGTTCGTTGGTGAATCCTTTCAGGGGGGCCGCATTATCGACGTATTTTTTCACAAAACCGGCCGGATTGGCCGCCCGCGCCCGGATCTGGTTCACGTAGGTTTCGGCCTGCGCCAGACTACCCACTTCCACTTCGACCTCGGCGGCCCAGAGCAGCACGTCGGCAAACCGGATCAGGTTGTACGGGTTGTTGGTGCTGGCATTTTCCCGGTCGGTGGCAATCCGGGCCTGCCAGGCGATGTTTTTGATGACGCTGTAGGGACCGCCCGTGTTCTGCTGGCGAATCCAGGCCATGCCCGGGTGCAGCCCCCAGTCCAGATACGGAATGCCCCGGCGACCTACGTTCCAGTCCAGGCGGGGGTCCAGCGTTCCCGTGTGCGGGGTGAAGGGGGCGGAGGACGCAATGCCCTGGTCGTGTTTGACCGGCGTTTTTTCATAGCTGTCCATGAGCGGCAAACCCGTTTGCGGATCAGTCTGGTAGGCGTTGACCAAATCGAAGGAAGGTTGCAGCCAGCCGTAACAGCAGGAGGGAGGTCCGCCAAACGGGCCGTTGTAGTAGTCGCCGGCATTGCCGTTAGCCCCGTTGGAGCGGTCGTAAACCGACATCTGAACGGTGAAAACCGCTTCCGGGCCGTGTTTTTTATCCGTGCGGAAATTGTCAAAATATTGCTCGGCCAGTGCGTATTTTTTGCCATTGGCCGTTACGCCGTTCGCCATAATTTCGGCCAGCAGCGGTTTGGCTTCCGTGTATTTGTGCTGAAACAGGTAGGTTTTCGCCAGAAACGCCTTGGCGGCCCATTTGTTGGCCCGGCCCACGTCGGATTTGGTGGCGGTCAGGTTATCGGCGGCAAACTTGAAATCCGCTTCAATTTTGGGCCAGATCGGGTCGGTATTGCTGACGTTGTAATTGCCGGCGTCGTACGTAACGGTTTCGTCAATGTAAGGCACGTTTCGCCACAATTTGGCGGCATCCAGGTGATACACGGCCCGGAGGAACTGCGCTTCGGCCTTCATCTGCGTGACTTCGTCGGTGGTCAGGCCCGGCACTTTCGGCAGCAACCGCAACACATCGTTGGCCCGCTGAACGGCGGCATAGGTTAACTGCCAGCGTTCGTTGGTGGATGAACTGGTGGGATCGTGCGTGTAGGCTTCGTAAGACGCCAGTAAACCGTTGGGTTCCGTGCCGACGTGGGCGTCGCTCGAGGCCATACTCGACAAAACCGTGAGGCTGCTCCAGAAGCTGCCGCCCGTGGCGCCCACGCCGTCGAGCAGGGAATACGCCCCGATCAGAACGCCCGTGATGCCGGATTTGGTCGCCAGGGTGCTTTCGCTGATGGAGCCAATCGGTTCTTTTTCCAGAAATTCATCTTTGCAGGCCGACAAAAAGAGGACGAAGCCTGTCAGAATCAGTTTAAAAGAGAGTCTTTTCATGATTGCTTGGGTCGAACAGGATCGGGGTTAGAAAGAGAGGTTGACGCCCAGCAGGAAGTTTCGCTGGTTGTTGGGATAATTGCCGTAATCGATGCCGAAGTTGGAACTGCTGCCGCCCAGTTCGGGGTCCAGTCCCGTGTAGTTCGTGATGGTGAACAAGTTAGCCGCCTGACCGTAGACGCGCAGTTTGCTGATGCCCACTTTCTGCAGCAACACGGGTTTGAGGGTGTAGCCCAGAATCAGCGAGCGCAGCCGCAGGTACGAACCGTCTTCAATGAAATAGGAGTTCAGCGCCCCCGACGTACTGAGCGACGTGCCGGTTTCGATTTTCGGAACGGTCGTGTTGGTGTTTTCCGGCGTCCAGGCATTCAATAACACGTTGCTTTTGTTGCCCACATACCCGGCGTAAAAATGGGTGTAGGACCGGATGGTGTTGATGATTTCGTTGCCCTGCGATCCGTAAAAAATCGTCGAGAAATCGAACCCTTTGTAGTTCAGACCCAGGTTCAGACCGTAGGTGAAATCCGGATTCGGGCTACCCAGAAAGGTCCGGTCTTCGGGCGTAATGGCCCCGTCGCCATTGACATCCCGGTATTTGAATCGCCCGGCAGCCGCGCCACTTTGGGCCGGCGACTCGGCCACTTCCTGAGCCGAATTGAACAGGCCGATCACATCATAGCCGAAAAACGAGCTAACGGGCTGCCCTTTCTGGTTGCGCACCATGTTGCCCAGCCCCTGCAAACTGGCCACGTCGAAATAGCCGGGGTTCGGAATGTCCACCGCCGTGTTTTTATAGGTCGTGATGTTGGTCCCGACCGAGAATTGCAGGTCGTTGGCGATGCGGCCCCGGAAGGTGACCGACGCGTCCAGCCCCGTGTTCTGAATGTCGCCGATGTTGACCACGGGAGCCGCAGCACCCCCAACCGTGGCGGGCAGGGGTTGCGTAAACAACAAACCGTTGATTGATTTTTTGTAGTATTCCACCGAAACGTCCAGCCGGTTATTCAGGATCGTGGCATCGAATCCGAAATTGGACACCACGTTTTCTTCCCAACCCGTTGCGGAGTTTCCGATCCGGGTCTGCGTGAAACCCTGCTGAACGGTACCACTCGTGCCGGCAATGTCGTAATAGGCCGTGCCGTAGCCCCCGCCGTACAGGCTGTAGGCGTTTTCCGGGCTGACGTTGTTCTGGGAGCCCAGAACGCCGTAGCTACCCCGCAGTTTCAGTTCGTTCACCCAGGTAACATCCTTCATGAAATTTTCGCCGGATACGCGCCAGCCCAGCGATACGGACGGAAAAATACCGTAGCGCATGTCGGCTCCGAACCGCGACGAGCCATCGCGCCGGATGGTGGCTCCGATGATGTATTTGTCGGCGTAGGCGTAATCCACCCGGCCGAACAGGGAGTACAGGCTGTTGACAAAGGCGTTGCTGAAGTTCGTCACCCCGGCGGTTCCGTTGCCCAGCACGAGGTAGTTGTAATTGGTGGAGAAAAACGCCTGCGAGCCGCCCCCGACCCCCCGGCCCGAGTTCTTGACAATTTCCGACCCAACCAAAACCTGAAGGTTGTGTTTGCCAAACAGGTTGCTGTAATTCAGCGTGTTGGTCCACATCAGCGTGCTGTTGAAGCTGGCGCTTTCGCTGTAGGCGTTGGGCGAACTGTTGCCCTGCTTGTTGTCGTACTGCGTAAACGAAAAATTCTGGCTGTACGCGTTGATAACGGTTCCGCCAAAGCTGGTGCGGGCGGTGAAGTTTTTCAGGAAATCCACTTCCGCGTACACGTTGCCGACGATGTTCCAGGAGTGATCCCGGTTGTTGATGGTCCGCTCCTGCATGGCAACCGGGTTCTGGTTGCTGCCCAGCGACGGCCCGGCGAAGGTGCCCCCGTAGTTGCCCATGATGTCGCGCACGGGAATGATGGGCATCATTTTGTAGACGGCGGAAAGCGTACCAAATTCCGCCTGGTTACCAAAGCCCGGGCTGCTTCGGTAATACACGTTGGCGTTTTCGCCCACCCGGATGTTTTTTCCGATGTTGAACGAGGTGTTGATCCGGGCGGAATACCGCTTTAAATACGTTTCGAGCAGGGTGCCCTGCTGGTTGATGTAGTTCAGGGCAAAGAGGTAGGTCGATTTTTCCGTGCCACCGCTGGCCGTCAGGCTGTGGCTGGTCATCGGGGCCGGTTTGAAAAGTTCCTGGAACCAGTTCGTACCGGTTTTGTTCACCTGCTGGATCAGGTAGTTGTTGGCGGTGTTGATGGGGTCGAAGCGGTATTTTGCGGGATCAACGGCGGGGTCTCCGGCTTTGGCCACTCCGGCCACGCCCGGTCCGGCATACAGAAAATCAGGCATTCCGTTGGCAAAAATCGGGTTGTTGGGCGTGGCAATCTGCACCACTTTCATAAAATCCTCCGCGTTCAGCAGGTCAAACGGATTACCGGGCAGGGGGCGCTGCGTGCCGTAATAGGCGTCGTAGGTGATGGTGGGTCGCCCGGATTTGCCTTTTTTTGTGGTAACGACAATGACCCCGTTCGAACCGCGCACCCCGTAAATGGCCGCGGCCCCGGCGTCTTTCAGCACCTGAATGGATTCGATGTCATCGGCGCTGATGTTGTTCAGATCGGCCTGAATACCGTCGACAATAACCAGGGGCTGGGTGTCGCCGAAGGACGTAACGCCCCGCACAAAAATCCGGCTGTTGGCCCCCGGCACGCCCGAACTGATGACGTTGACGCCCGACGCCTGGCCCTGCAATGCCTGAACCGCGGACCCCGCCGGGAAGGATTTCACGGCTTTCATGTCGACAATGGCCACCGAGCCGGTGATGTCTTTTTTGCGCTGGGCCGAGTAGCCCGTTACGACAATTTCGTTCAGCGACTGCACATCCGTCGCCAGCTCGACAGTCAGGTTGGTTTGCGTTCCGACCGGAATTTCCTGGCTAACGTACCCAATAAACGAAAGGATCAGAATGTCACTGGTTTTGGCGCCGATGGTAAACCGTCCATCGGCATTGGTGGTGGTTCCGCGGTTGGTGCCTTTAATGAGCACGTTTACACCGGGCAGCGGAACCTGGCCGGTTTTTTCCAGTACGGTTCCCTGTATTTCGCGGGTATCCTGAGCGGTCAGTTGACCGAGTGTACTGAGAAACAAGGCAAGTATCAGGACTAACCCCCGTCCTGGCTGGTAAAGGTTTTTTCGTTTCATACGCCAATCGGTTTAAACAGGATTTATGGAATGACTCACTACTCAATACTTCAATCTGAGCTATAAAATCCCCGGGTGTGGCCGGATGCACGAAAGGAAACTGTATATAAAATTCGGATTAGTCTGTTTACGGATTCGGTACGAATGACTAAGCTGAATTTGTTTTCCTGTACAGAACTAGGGTAATTAACGTTGAGAATGGAATTGTTAAAGAAGATTTTGGTTTCGGATGACGACCTTCACCAGATAAAAACGCCATTTATTGCCGGTATTTGATTACAAAAATATTTAAATTTTGTTTACAAAAAATATTTCAGTGAAATTTTTCGACAGGAGAAGGGATTAGTTATTTACAAAATGAAACGCAGCAGGCGGTGAGCAGCCGAAATGGGCTGACCAAAACAGGAGGTCGTAAAACGTTGGGGTTGGGTAAAAGGCGGGGAAAGGAAAATCGCAATGCTTACCGGCCGGCTGATGTCGGCCGAACGGGGCTTTACTCGAGGTCCAGGGAAGCAACTTCGCCCCGGATCAGGTGTTTCGTCAGGGTTTCTTCGGCCAGTTTCAGGTTTTTTTCTTTCAGCGCCTTCAGAATCTGGCGGTGTTCCATGTCCGTCAGCTCATAATCGTCCATATGGGTCTGGGTCTGGCCTAATTTCTGGTGGAAAAGCGGAATGTTTCCCGCCTGGTAGAGGTTTCGCAGCTTTTCATTATCCGCGCTATCAATCAGCGTTTCATGAAATTTAACATCGGCCTCGCAGGCTCCACTGAAGTAACCCCGCTGAATCATGGACGTAAAATCGTTGCAAATCCGTTCCAGCTCGTCAATATGACGATTGTCAATTTTTTGTATCGCCAGCCGAATGGCACCGATCTCCAGAATTTCCCGCAATTCCCTGATTTCCTGAATATCAGCCACCGTGAGTGACTTTACAAAAAAACCGCCTTTTTCGCCCAGAACCACCAGTTGTTCGCCCAGCAGCCGGGTCAGGGCTTCCCGGATAGCCATTCGGTTTACATCTAACCGTGTTGCCCATACATCCTCTTTGAGTCTTATCCCGGATACGAGTTGGTTGGATAAAATTTTCCTTCTCAACTCACTATACGCTTTGTTGGCCAGTGAATCTTCTTTCATCAGTTGAAATTTGTAAACAATATAGACACTTTGGGGTAAACAAAATATTCTGTATACAAAATTAAGGAATAATTACGGTGCGCCAGCTACCGGTTTCTGTACAAACGTACGCTGCTTGATCGGGAAGGTCCGGGTGGTCAGCGGAGTTCTGTTTTTGAGCCAGAACCTGAACATTAGCGCGAACAGCCACGAGTCTTGTTTCGGTGCAGGGACTCAGGAACCCATTCCAGGCAGGGTGGCAATTTTATAGTACCTTAATAGTGACGGTGGTTTGCGTTACATGGGCTTAACATTGGCGATGTAGGTTTGCATCGGTATAATCCTGCCCATTTGTTTCTATGAAAACACCACTATGATCGTATTTTAAGGGACCGTTTTCGCTGGTCCTCGGCTCCTGTTTCGTCTTTTCCTGCAGCGTGCAGGATCACTTAAATCCGGTTACGTACCCGCTGTACGCCGAAGCTGGCAATCCTAAAACGTTGGCAACGGCGGCCAACGGAACGGTTCTTTACAACGGCGGATTTGGTTCTGCCATCGCGGCTGATCCGAATGACCCCACAATCTTTTATTTGCTGACCGACCGGGGACCCAATGCCGCCGGTTCGGCGGCCAATACGATCATTTTCGGGAAGATTGATTTTATCCCGCAAATCGGCAAGTTTCGACTGGTCAACAATCAACTGGTGCTGGAAGAGACGATCCTGCTGAAAAATGCAGCCGGCCAGGTGCTAACCGGCCTTCCGAATCCGACGGGTCAGGGCAACACGGGTGAAATTGCGCTGGATCTGAACGGGCAGTCGGTGGCCCCCAATGCAGACGGCCTGGACTCGGAAGGCTTGGTTTTGGCCAAAGATGGTACTTTTTGGGTGAGTGACGAGTACGGACCGCACCTTGTCCACTTTGATGCCAGCGGGAAGACCCTCGAACGGATTAATCCCTTTGGGAGCGTTACCGGCGGTCGGACTCTGCCCAAGGTGCTGGCCAAGCGCCGGCCCAATCGCGGGATGGAAGGGCTGACCATCACACCGGACGGCAAAACCCTCGTGGGACTCATGCAGTCTCCCTTGTATAATCCGTCTTCAGCGGCCGTTTCGGGCTCTACTGTCCTCCGGATTTTAACGTTTGAGCTGGCAACCGGCCTTACCAAACAGTACGTGTATTTAATGGAAAATGCCAGTTTAACGGGTTGCAGCGAAGTAGCCGCCCTAACCAATACGACCTTCCTGGCTCTGGAACGGGATGGCGACTATGGCGGTAATCCGGCCAAACCGGCGACCTTTAAGCGGATCTATAAATTTGATTTGGCGGGCGCCACCGACATTTCGGATGCAACCAATCAGGATTCCGGGAAACTGTATGGTGGTCAGACGGTCGAACAACTGAAAGATAAGGCAGGATTGCAGAGCGCGGGGGTTGTGCCCGTTACCAAAACGCTGGTGTTTGATCTGCTGACGGAGATTTCGCCGGTTTACCCGCACGATAAAGCCGAAGGAATTGCTCTGGTGGGCGGGAACAAACTAGCGATTTCGAATGACGATGACTTTGGGGTGGTGGACAACGGCTCCAATAGTTTTATGACCAAAATCCTGCCGGCCACCAAGGCCGTTGACCTGAACCGGATTTATTTCGTTACCCCGAAAGTTCCGTTAAAGTAAGGCTGGGCATCCCGTTTGGCACTCCTTTCCTGAGTGCTTCCTTCGAAACGTGGCGAATCGGGCTTCGCTGTTGGCGCAGGCTGGTGTTGCCTGCGATGGTGAGACTGTTTACAAGGCTAGCGGAGCATTGCAATGCTCCGCTAGCCTTTTGGAATCGTTGACCTGCCGAATTATCCCCCGAAGACGGTTTTTGCATCCACGGTCCGATGTAAAAAAACCGTAAACTAAATGACTAGACGAGTGGTATCGTTTTTGTCGTTTATACAAAACCGGGTAGTCACCTACCCATCGACAAGTAATTGAACTCCACAATGGCCCAACGATTAAAAGCAACCTCCAAGAATATCATCAGACTTTGGTTCGGGGAAAATACCTTATTACGCCAGCAGAAAATTGAGGCCAATCCGGAGCTCTGGGATGCCTGTCTGCGGACCAATCAAACCATTGGGGGGCTAATGGACGGCCTGGAGAAAAACCGCTCCCGGAAAACGGCGCAGGAATCGTTTGCCCGGGCGGTTCAGCAGGAACTGGAAGCACAACCCCTGCTGGCAGACCAATAAAAAACCCGGTTTTTTAGAACCGTAGCCATACCGCAGCGACAAGCGCTGTTTTTTCATCACCTCGACTGAGCCGGCCTACCGGAAAGTGGAGCGCCGGAACGACCTTCCCAACTGGGCCTGCATGGCCCACGATCTGGATTTGGGCGACGGACCCTTTTCCCGTCACGACCAGCGTCTGCGCCTGTCCAAAAGCAACGGAACCGGCAGGAATCGTGGACGCATACGGTTTTTTCCTGCCAGACGAGACGCTGACAAACCGCTGAATTCTTCTTCATAAAGTAAAGTCCCTCCTTTTGAGTGAACGATCGACTCCCCGCGTGAGCTATCAGGACGACCGTTTACAGGCTCTACACAAAATCTAAACTGCTCACGCGGAATTTCATACCGTTTACGCTGCGCTTTTTTTTACGCTCACTTCGAGCTGCTACGTTTGGGTCATTAACCGTTGACGCCCAACAGGCGGTGTTACCATCCAGCTGATTTTTTCCGACTAAAAACCGTACTGCATTTCAGCCCCAACAACTCCCTGGCAGCGTGCTAAAATTGCTAATGGGTTGAACGGCGGCAGGAATGACTCTTTCTGAAGCAGGCAATGGGTGAAGTGGTGAATAAAAACCGTCGTCATTGCCTGAAATAAATAGCGGCCGGGGTGTCGGCATTCACTCTAATCACTTGATCCAGCCATGATTCAAATCGTCTTTCAACTCACCCGGAAAGAACTCTTTGCGGGTGTGATGGCCATTGTAAAAAGCCGTCTTGGTACCAAAGTGTCCCAAATTGTCGGCCTGCTGTTCGTACTGGGGAGCGTTGTGATTATAATCAGCGAAATTGTTTATATGCAGCGTACCTCCCTGTATGCCTGGCTGTTCCTGGTATTCAGCCTGTTTATTACTTTCTATCTGCGCATCCTGATCTGGTTCCAGATTAAAACGTTAGTCAAACGAAAAGCGCAGATTACCGAATCCGTGACGTATACCTTTACTAAAACAGACTATACGCTTACGGGAAAGAGTTTTTCAACCCGTATGGATTACGATAAACTTTACGAAGTGCGGGTTATACCTGATTTTATTTTATTAAAAGTGTCCGAAGTTTCAGCCCATGTGATACCCAAACGGGCTTTGTCAGACGATCAGTTTGATGCGCTTAAAGAAATCATTCAATCCATACCAGAACTGAAATCGAAGTTTCATTCCTAGAGTTGTGTTAATATCGCCGGCCGTACGGTTTTAGCCTCCTGAATAGCCGGGCGGTTTTGCCGGAATTGGAACAGGGTTATCACAGGCAATTACCAGTGAAGGCAACCCGGTTTTTTTCCATTTTGTCCAATTCCTCAGGGTGCTACAATACGAGCATCCCAAGGACTTGAAACCCATTGCCAGGAAGGAGCCAAAAACACACCCAGCGTGACACGCGGGATCAAATACCGCCATATTAGCCTGCTTGCCCGAAAAAATACATAAGAATCGCTAAACTGAGCATCAGGAATGACCAGCTAAGAACAGCTCGCCTTTTCGGTACGGGGCCGGTGATCAATACCTTCCTGCCGAGCGGTACAAAGGCAATGCCCAGACCAAAAGTCGATAATACCGACACGGGTGAAGCTCCTTTCAACACGCCGAGCATCAAAGCAGACATCAGGCCCAGGCCAATGGCGCCAACCGGGCCCAGCACCCCCGATCGATACGCCCCAATAGCCAGGATAACCCAGCCAAACAGGATGGCGCCTGACAAACTGGATACGATGTGAAACGCTCCGTAGGAATCGGCAACAGCCTGGATTGCCAGTTTCAGGTTTTGCACCTCCACCAATTGAAACGCTAAATGATTGATCTCGTAGTGGAAAGTGCGGGCAAATAACCCCAGCATAACCAGCGAACCGCCCCAGTATGCCCAGGCGGGTGCTTTGGGTCCAATCAGAGTAGTTAAGGTCAGTACGGCGGGCCACAGCAGGATATTGCCCGCCAGAAAGCAACTGTAGGCCGTGATCAGTTGGGTTGGGTGCTCGTCAAAGGCTTTGAGTTGTTGGGGAAAGAAGAAATCAAACTGGATCCGGAGCAATTCTGCCGCAAGCAGGAGCAGTGGCCCGATGATCATTGAAATTCCCCCAATCCAGCGGCCGGGGAACCAGAAAACCGGTAGTGCGGGTACATCGTTTTTCAAATTCATCCTTTCTTTTTTGCTTGAAGGTACGTGTTATGCAAAGTACCTTGCAATGCCTATTACATCAGCGGGTTTAATTTGCTTACTAACGGCAAAGGAAGAAAGGAGACCACGCGCGGGTGACCGTTAGCAGTCGTTCAAAGAGCACACGTTTCCTGGTGCTGTAGCCATTTCCTGAACTCAATTCTATGGTAAAACGAGGGTGAAATTTGTCCTCTCCGAAACTGTATGGTCGAAACGCCTAAGGAAATTTATTTACGAGTTGCCTTACTTCTGAAATTTTTTATTAATTGAATGTTCAATTAAAATTTAACGAATTTATAACATTGCCTTAAAATTAAAATCCCGTTGAGTCAACACCTTTGTGGTAACGTTAGTAACCCGAACCGAGTCGATTTTTTTCATTTTAACAACAGTCATCTATATGATGAGAAATTTATCTAATCCACTGAAAAACAAGGCGTCACGGTGGTTGCTGTGGCTGCTCACGGCCTTTCTGACCGGCTTTTCTTCCGCATCCTTTGCCCAGGTCGATGTTCAGGGGGTCGTTACGTCAGCTGATGGAAGCGGAGCCCTGCCGGGCGTGAGTGTGCTGGTGAAGGGAACGCAGCAGGGAACGGTTTCCGACAGCGACGGAAAGTACGCGATCAAGGGGTTGAAACCAGAATCGGTGCTGGTCTTCTCGTTTATCGGCTACACATCGCAGGAAGCCACGGTCGGCAAAAACAAGTCGATTGACATTGTGCTGCAACTGAATGCGGCCGACTTGCAGGAAGTCGTGGTGGTGGGCTACGGGGCCCAGAAAAAGGAAAACCTTTCGGGAGCCGTGGATGTCGTCGACAGCAAAATGCTCGAAGCCAGACCCATCCAGAATGTAGCGCAGGGGTTGCAGGGGGCCGTGCCGAACCTGAACATTGACTTTGTGAGCGGTGAGCCGGGACAGGCGCCCAATATCAACATTCGCGGTTTTACGTCGATCAACGGTGGCAATCCGCTGATTCTGGTTGACAACGTGCCGATAGATGCCGCCGAATTGAACTACATTGCGCCTTCGGATATCAAGAGTATTTCCGTTTTGAAAGATGCATCGTCGGCGGCCATTTACGGGGCCCGCGCAGCGTACGGCGTCATTCTGATCACGACCAAATCCGGCACCGGCGACCGGCTGAGCATTAATTACTCCAACAATTTTTCGCTCGGTAAACCGACGGTGCTCCCCGATAAACTTACCGATCCGTATATCTACATGCGTCTTTTGGAAACCTCGACGGACAACACCCCCTGGGACAATGTAAACTACACCGCCAGCCAGTACCAATGGGCCAAAGAACGCTCGGACAATCCGGCGGGAACCGATCCCATTCGTCTCAACCCGGTGGATAACTCCCTGTACGAGTACATGGGCAACCGCGACTGGACGAAGTATTTTCTGGACAACGCCACCCTTTCGCAGCGGCATAACATTTCGCTGGTCGGAAAATCGGGCAAAACCAGCTATTACCTGTCGGGAGCGTATGATTCACAGAACGGGGCGTTGCGAATCGCGGAGGATAAGTTTGACCGCTACACCACGCGCGGCAAGATTAGCTTTCAGCCGTTCAAATGGCTTACCGTGGGCAACAACACCTCCATTGCCCTGACCAATCGGACAAAACCGTATCAGCTTTCGATTCAGAATCTTTTTAACCTGTTCCCGACCTCGGTTGACAAAAACCCGGACGGAACCTGGGCGAACACGGATGTCGGCAGGGTAGGGGCCCAGCTCACCAACGGCGGCCGGTCCGATGAGAAGGACAACATGTTCCAGACGACTTTTAACACCGAGATGACCTTCTTCGAAAATTTGCTGAAGGTCAATGCGGACTTCACCACCCGGAGGCAGAACCTCAATTACGCCGGAAACCAGTCGAAAGTACGCATTGGTTACGGCCCGACGGATATCCGGGAAGAAGGCAATAACATTGCGTATCGCCGGGCGGACAATCTTTCGTATACGGTTTTTAACGCCTACGCCACGCTCAGCAAAGCCTTTGGGTTTCACCAGCTCAGTGCAATCGCCGGTTACAACCAGGAGTCGAACCGGGCGGATTTTTTTACCGCTCAGAAAGCGGGCGTCATTTCGGCGTCTCTCCCCAGCATCGGGCTGGCCACGGGTGAAGCGCTGGTCAATGAAGGCATCCGGGAGTGGGCGATCCGGGGCGCCTTTTACCGCTTGAATTACATCTATCGTGACAAGTATATTGTCGAATTCAATGGGCGCTACGATGGGTCTTCCAAATTTCCGAAAGACCAGCGGTTCGGTTTTTTTCCCTCGGCATCAGCCGCCTGGAAAGTAGATGGCGAACCTTTCTGGAAGCCCATTTCGAACCTGGTCAACCATTTCAAAATCCGGGGATCGTACGGTTTGCTGGGCAACCAGTTCGTGGATGAATACGGGTATATCGCCACCATGGGCACCCGGCGGGGGAGTTACCTCATCGACGGAACGATACCGCAGGTCGTGACCTCGGCCCCCCTGGTTTCTCCGAATTATACCTGGGAAAAAGTCGCATCGGCCAACATTGGAGCCGACTTTGGTTTCTTCCAGCATAAAATCAGTGCCACTTTCGATTACTTCAACCGGGCGACCAAAGGAATGCTGACCCAGGGCCGCGATTTGCCGGATGTGCTCGGGGCCTCGGAGCCGAACGAAAATGCGGCCGACCTGCGAACCAAAGGCTGGGAATTGTCAGTAGGATATGACGACGACTTTAGCGTTGGAGGAAAACCGCTGCGGTTCAACAGCAAATTCACGCTGGGCGACAGCCGCTCCTTCATCACCAATTTCGATAATCCGAACCGGAACCTGACGCAGTATTACAAGGGGATGGAATTGGGTGAAATATGGGGACTGCGGAGCGACGGTCTGTTCCAGACGCAGGAGGAAATTAAACAGCTCGATCAAAGCCAGATCATTCCCTGGGGCGCCTTGTCTGTCGTGTCGGGCTGGCCGAAATACCAGGATCTGGACGGCAATGGCAAAATCGAAAAAGGAACCACCGTGGATGCCCCGAAAGACCTCTCCAGGATCGGTAACTTAACACCCCGGCTGCGGTTTGGATTCAATCTGGGCGCTGAATGGAACGGTTTTGATATTCGGGCCTTCGTGCAGGGCATTGGAAAAATGGACTACTACCCGCTCAATTACCTTTATTGGGGTTTCTACCAGCAACCCTACGCCGGTGGGTATGGACACCTGCTTGATTTTTACCGGGGAACGCCGGACAGCGAGGTCCTGCGCGCGCAGCATTCACAGGCTTACCTGAATGCCGGTCTGGCCGATGCCAATACGGGGGCGTATTATCCCGTCCTGCAATCCTGGCTCGCCGACCGAAACCTGGGCGAACGCATTGATCAGGCGCAGGGGCTGGCCATTCCGCAAACCCGTTACATGCTGAGCGGAGCGTATCTCCGGCTTAAAAACCTGACGATCGGCTACACCTTTCCCTCGGCCCTGCTTGACAAGATTAAGATTTCGAGACTGCGCATCTACGCCAGTGGCGAAAACCTCACCGAGCTGTCGAAGGTGAAAAAATTCTTCGATCCGGAATCGATCACGGACAACGTGGATAAAGTGGACCCGTCCAGAAGCACGGCCAGTGGTTGGGGGTATGCCTATCCGTTTCAGCGGAGGTTTTCGTTCGGCCTGGAAATCCAGTTCTAATTTAATCAGGATCTGACAATGAAACGATCTATTCAAATGCTGCTGGCAGCGGGCCTGCTCACCCTTTCGGGCTGTAATGATGAGTTTCTGGACCGCGTTCCGCAAACGGAAATCTCCAAAGACAACTTTTTCAATAGCGAACAGGACCTGGAAACGTACATCCTGGGCCTGTATAATTTCGCCGGAGTCGGCATTTATGTCGATGACGCTTCGACCGATAATGCCGCCACAACCGGGGCCACCGAGATCAAAAGCATGATGGTCGGCAATCCGTCGGCCAATACGATCAACACCGGCTGGAATTGGACGGCGCTGCGGGACATCAACTTTTTCCTCGACAACTTCCGCAAAGCGCAGATCAGCGAAGAAGCCCTAAACCATTACGAGGGGCTGGCCCGGTTTTTTCGGGCCCGGTTTTACATGGATAAAGTGAAACGGTATTCGGATGTGCCCTGGTACGACCACGTTTTAACGACCAACGACGAAGCGCTCAACAAACCGCAGGACAAGCGCGAATTGGTAGTTGGGAAAATTTTTGAAGATTACGCCTTTGCGGCCAAGCACGTGCGTAATGACAGCCGCTCGGGAGCGGTCAACAAAGCCGTGGTGCTGGCTTTTATGGCCCGACACGCCCTGTACGAAGGAACGTACCGAAAGTACCACGCGGAACTGGCCCTTCAGGCGTCGGCCAGCGGTTTTTTGCAAACGGCGAGAGACGCGGCCAAACAAATCATCGACGGTGGAGCGTATACGATTTATACCACCGGAAAACCGAATGAAGATTATGCCGCCCTGTTCAACAATACAAGCCTGGAATCCAATAAAGAAGTGATTTTGGGCACGTTTAATGAGCAGGATAAAATCAATAGCGGCTGGTGGGGAGCGTTTATGTTTGGAAATTACGAGGCCAGTCCGGCGCGCGACTTGCTCCAGACGTACCTCATGAAGGATGGGACGCCCTACACCAGTCAGCCCAATTACGCGACAAAACTTTTCACGGAAGAATTCAAAAACCGGGACCCGCGTCTGTCCCAGACCTTCGCCTATCCGGGCTGGGAGCTGGTGAATGCAACGACGTATTCGCAGGGGGCTGGCGTCTACGTGCAGCAGTTCGCTAAAAACCAGTCGGGTTACCACCAGTTGAAAGGTTTTATCAATGTTCGGGAAGTGGCTGCGGCCAACAGCCTGGATACCCCGCTCCTGCGCTACGCGGAAGTCCTGCTTTCCTACGCCGAAGCCAAAGCGGAATTGAACGAACTGACGCAGGCCGATCTGGACCTGACGGTCAACAAGGTGAGGGCCCGTGCGGGCATGCCGGCTTTACTGTTGGGTGCTGCGACGGATGCCCTGCTGAAAGCCCAGTACCCGACCGCAACCAGCAACACCCTGGGCGCCCTGCTGGAAATCCGTCGCGAAAGACGGGTTGAACTCGCGATGGAAGGATTCCGGTTTGATGACCTGATGCGCTGGAATGCCGGTAAGCTGATCGAAAAAGAACCGGAAGGATTGTATTTTCCGGGCTTGGGAAATTACGACCTGACGGGCGATGGCGTTGCCGATGTGAAACTGATTGCCCTGGCAGCGTCTATTCCGGCAGAGGCCGACAAAGAATCGAACTCATTGGGGAAAAAGCTAATTTACTACCGCGTAGGGCCCGTGGGCAGTGATGCTTCGTTTTTCCTGAAAAATGGTACCAGCGGCACCATTGTGACCGATCCCGAACGCGGCACTTTTCAGGAGCCTAAGTTTTACTACAGACCCGTCCCCCAGGCGCAGGTCACGCTGAACCCCAACCTGAAGCAGATTTTTGGTTGGTAACAAGACCTCCCCGTAGCGAAGAGCTGCGGGGATTTTAGTACTATAGTGCAACGAAACCAGAACCCCATGTTCATCAAACCAGCGTTTTCCTTCCTCTTCGCTTTAGTCATGTTTCACACGGCCTGTCTGGCGCAGAAAGGGCAGAAAAAGGCGGTTTTCGTTATTGTCGACGGTATTTCCTACGAGCAATTGAAAAAAGTGGCGACGCCGAATCTGGACGCGATTGCCAAAGTAGGCGGAATGACGCGGGCTTATGTGGGTGGTGAGCGAAAAACGTACTCCCAAACGCCGACGATTTCGGCAGTTGGCTACAACAGCCTGCTAACCGGTACCTGGGTCAATAAACACAACGTTTGGGATAACGACATCAAAGCGCCCAATTATCACTACTGGACCCTTTTCCGGTTTTTCCGCGAAGCGTATCCGGCCAAAAGAACGGCGGTCTATTCGACCTGGCTCGACAACCGCACGAAGCTGATTGGAACCGATCTGCCACAAACCGGCGCGATGAAAATGGATTATTTCTTTGACGGCTTTGAAGTGGATACCGTCAATTTTCCGCACGACAAAAACGCCCAGTACATCAGTCAGATCGACGGGAAAGTGGTCGATGAAGCCGTTCGGCACATCAAGGCCGAAGCGCCTGATCTTTCGTGGGTGTATCTGGAGTTTACGGATGATATGGGCCACCGGTACGGAAACAGTGAACAATTCTTTAATGCCGTGAAACGCATGGACGCGCAAATGGGCCAGTTATGGGAAGCGGTGAAGGAACGGGAAAACAAGCACGGTGAAAACTGGCAGGTGTTTATTACCACGGATCACGGTCGGAAAGAACCCGCCGGAAAAGACCACGGCGGCCAGTCCGACGCCGAGCGCAGCACCTGGATTGTAACCAGCGCCAAAGGCTTGAATAGCTATTTTACCAAGTCCGCCCAGAATAAAACCACGCCTTCCATTGTCGATATCATGCCTACCCTGGCGCGGCACCTTGATCTGAAAATCCCCAAGGAACAGTTTTTTGAACTGGACGGTATTCCGTTGACCGGAAAGCTGTCGGTAACCGACCTGGCCGTCAAAAAAGACGCCAACACCATCGAGCTAAGCTGGACTGCTCAGGAAACCGATGGCGAGGTAAACGTGTGGCTTGCCGTGACCAACACATTTGAAACCGGCGGCAACGACCGGTATCTGCTGATGAAACAGCTTCCGGTTTCGGCCGGAAAAGCCTCGCTCGACATTAGCAAACTTCCCAAAGGATTCTACAAAGTCGTGGTCGAAGGAAAATACAATACCGTAAACCGCTGGATTGTCGAATAGCGACCGTCGCCCTGACCAGCGATAATCCCGGCACGCAACGACTCGCGGTTTCAGTGAAAAGAAGGGATTACGAGCACGTTAATTGCCAGCAAATGGGTACTTTTAATCCCGTTGCCGACAATTAACGTGCTCGTAATGCGATGATGATTTTCCTGATTGAACTGGCTGGTTGGCTGGGAGTCCTGTCTTACCTAAGCGCTTACTTACTGCTTTCGCTGCGAATCCTGCGTTCCGATACGTTCGTGTACCACGCTTTGAATGTGATCGGAGCGGTTGGACTCATTGTTAATTCATGGCACACGCACGACCGGCAGAGCATTGCCGTCAACGTGGCCTGGCTGCTGATCGGTCTCTGGGCGGTTTACCGCATCCGCCGGCCCCGGCAAAGTTTTTAAATGCAGCAACAGCAACGCCTGCTGCTTGTATTTTTCCAGCTTTTGTTCGTATTCCGTTTTGTCCTTAACCAGACTCAGGTAGTAATAAGCGCCGTCAACGAGCACAAAAATCATGTCGGCGGTTTGGTAAGCATCTTGCGTACGCAGCGCTCCCGAATCGGCACCATCTTGGATTAGACTGGCCAGCTTCTGACGGAGCGAATCCAGCAGGGTCTTGTACCGGGTCTGGATCTGGGGGTTTCGAAAGGTCAGCGAGTAGCAGCTGTAAAACAGGCCGTCATCAAACAATTGATTCCATTCTTTGGAAAACAGGCGGTCGATCACCTTCAACAAAACCGTCTCTGCGTTATCCGAACCCTTGACCGGGGTGCTGAAAAGCAATTGGTATTTGTCCAGCATGAAGTCAATCAAACCCGTAATCAGATCATCCCGGGTCTGAAAGTAGTGGATGATCAGGCTAGGATTAATCTGCATGACATTGGCAATCTTGGCAATGGACGTGTTTTCCAATCCTTCTTTTTTGGCTACCCGGTAAAACATGCGGATAATTTCTTTTTGCCGCGTGTCCTTTAAGCTTTTTCTGCCCATTCTGACTTGAAATCCAGCTGCTATCCTAAAAATTGTGGTCAAATATAGGATAAAAACCGACTACTATTCCACCTTCTGTTAATTGACTATTCAAGCAAGAATGGTGCCGCCGATGCCCGAAGCGCCCGCTTCCCACGTGGCAAAACCTGCGGTAGATGGTGCGCGCTTCGGGCGCTCAGCGAGCCGGATAGGCGGAGGTTCCTTCCCCACGACGGGGTGATCGGCAGTGGACACAAGGATGGACCGGTGATGCTGTTGACGGCCAGGAACCGTTGCTTAGGCTGACTTTAGCAGCGAAGGCAATACCGCTGCGCCAAAATCCTCGATAAACCGCTGCTGTTCCCGGTTTATGTTGTGCAAAAACAAGCGCTCAAAACCTAGTTCCCGATCCTCCGCCAGCCAGGCCATCTGCTCGTTGACATCGGCAGAAATCCGGACCATGCTGTCGATCTCTGACAGCTTGACCAACGAACCGGCCATCTCAAACTGCTCGGGCGTTCGCAGTTCGGTCAGCATCGCATTCGGGAAAATGTTGGACCGCCATTGCTCATAGGCGCCCTGTTGAGCGGTTTTCCGGTTTTTACCGTACGAAAGCTGCACTTTCAGGTACATCGGTTTGCCTTCGCCACCACCCCGCCGGAAGGCGTCCACCACGGCCCGCAGCTGGTCTTTGGGCTGGGAAATGGTCAGCAGACCATCGGCCCAACCGCCAATCCATTCGGCGGTTTTGCTGGTGACGGCGGCTCCAAAAAGCAGCGGTGGTACGGCCGGGCGGGTGTACAGCTTCGCGTCTTCCACCGTCACCAGACCCTGGTGCGAAACCGTTTCGCCGTTCCACAACGCCCGGATGATTGCGACGCATTCGTGCAGGCGCGCATTTCGCTCGGCTTTGGCGGGCCACCGGTCCCCCGTAATGTGTTCATTGAGCGCCTGTCCGGTACCGACCGCCAGCCAGAACCGTTCGGGAAACAGCTCGGCCAGGGTAGCGGCAGCCTGGGCAATGATGGCCGGGTGGTACCGCTGACCGGGCGCGTTGACCACGCCAAAGGGCAGCGTCGTGGCTTGCAGGGCGGCTCCCAGCCACGACCAGGCAAACCCGCTTTCACCCTGCTGGCTGCTCCACGGATGAAAATGATCCGAACAGGAGACCGCCGTAAAACCGGCCTGCTCGGCTACCTGAACATACGAAAGAAGCGCACTTGGTTTAAACTGTTCATGCGAGGCATGGTATCCAATTCTGAACATACTGATAAGGTTAAAAAGCGGTGAGCGAAGTCCCAAAAATGACCAGGGATTCGGGCTGAATGGTCAGGATTTCGGCCGGGGGCAGCGCAGCCGAACGATCAGCCGGAGCGTCCGGCTGCGGTTGCCAGTGCGGCTCGGACGAGTCGAACAGTTTTTGCCCATGCGCGCCGGCCAGCAGGGGCAGGGTCTGGGGCTCCTTCGCAAAATTCAGGACACACAAAACGTGGTGTTCGCCGTGCCAGCGGTGGAGCTGAATGATCTGTCGCTTCTCGTCGGCCACCACCTGCAGATTCTGACGATTCAAATGACACAGGGCCGGGTGCGCTTTTCGTAAAGCAATCAGGGTTTGGTAGTAGCGGAACAGGGTCTGGTGGGGTGGCCGGTCGAAACAATCCCACGGCAGTTTCGAGTGCAGGAAAGTGGCTTCGGCCACCGGGTCCGGCACTTCGCCCTGCCCGTGAAAATCCGCGAATTCTTCCTGACGCCCCTGCCGGACGGATTCGGCCAGATCGGGGTCGGTATGGCTGACGAAATACTGGAAAGGACTCGGTGCGCTCCACTCTTCGCCCATGAACAGCAGGGGCAGGTAAGGACTCACCAAAACCGCCCCCGCCAGGAGTTTCTGCATCTCGAAACTCACCAGCTGGCTGGTCCGTTCGCCACCCATCCGATTGCCAACCTGATCGTGGTTCTGGGAAAATACAATGAACTGGCACCCCGCCTGCGTCGATGCTTTCCGGCCAAAAAACCGCTGGCGGTGCGCCGAGAACTGTCCATCATATACGTAAGCATCCTGATACGATTTGGCCAGGTGCGTAATCCCCTTAAAATCCGCGTAATACCCTTTGCGCTCTTCCCCCGCCGACACCCGCAGCGTGTGGTGAAACTCGTCGTTCCACTGGGCATCCATGCCGAAACCCCGCTCGGTCAGCGGGTCAATAAACCGGGGATCGTTGAGGTCATTCTCCACCATCAGGTAATGCCGTCGTCCGGTGGCTGCCATCAGAAGGTCAAGCTGCTCTCTGAGCTCCTGCAGAATGTGCGTGGGGCTAAAATCCTTGATGGCGTGTACCGCATCCAAACGCAGGGCGTCGATGTGAAAGTCGCGGAACCACATGAGGGCATTCTCCAGAAAATACCGCCGGACGCCATCGCACCAGGCATCGTCAAAATTCACGGCATCCCCCCAGGGCGTGCAATATTTGCTGGTCAGGTAAGGCCCGAAATCGGTGAAATAGCTTCCCTCGGGACCAAAGTGGTTGTAGACCACATCGAGCACAACGGCCAGTCCTTTCTGGTGACAGGCATCCACCAGCCGCTGCAGCCCCGAAGGGCCGCCGTAAGAATTCTGGACGGCATAGGGAAACACGCCATCGTAGCCCCAGTTGCGGTCGCCGGGAAACTGGGCGACGGGCATGATCTCGATGGCGTTGACACCCAGCGCTTTCAGGTAATCCAGTTTCTGGCAAATGCCGGCGAAAGTGCCTTCGGTCGTGAAGGTTCCGGTATGAAGCTCGTAAAGGATAAACGTCTCCAGATCAGGGGTATTCCAGTCCTGATCATGCCAGTCAAAACCGCCCGTATCGATGGCTTCCGAGGGGCCGTGGACACCCGTGGGCTGGGACAGCGAAGCCGGGTCGGGCCGCAGCAAATCCCCGTTCAGTCTGAACTGGTAGCGATCGCCCGGTTTCAGTCGATCGGTCGTCGTTTTCCAATAACCCAGCAGGTGTTTTTCCAGCGGGATGGGGGCGGTTTGGTGCTCAGGCACCAGGTCTACGGTTTTGGCTTTTGGTGCCCAGACGCTTAAGTGGGCGTTTCCGTTTTTCTGAAACGTGAGGCCCAGTGAACGCTGGTGTAAAGGTAAATCGTGCATGGGTGGAATCGGTACTAAATTAAAAATGGCAACTCTTTTCCTGTGCTGGCTGTCGGCCGCCCCCCGCTGCCGGGATTCCAGAAACGCTTTGGTTTCGTCTGGAAAACTCCTCCGGAATAGGCCCTGCGTCGGGGGTCAAAGCCCGCAGGAATGGTCGTCAGGTGACCAGGGCTCGACCGGCGGCAAACGCCTGCTGTAGTAGAAGAACCGGGGCCGGTCGCGCCTTTCCGCGAATTAGCCCATCAAATTAGAATGTGGTCCAACCGGGGCCGTTGGCTAACTGACGCGCCGGGTTCGAGTCGGTTTGCCCGCTGAATCGATTTTAAATCAGTATGGACACAGCCGCTCAAAAATCACAGTCCAGCCCGTCTTCCCAGCGCCCCGCTAAGATTCTGGTCGTTGAAGATTCGGCTGATCAGTGGCTTTTATTCCAGAAAGCCATTCAGCAGGTCAATCCTCACCTGATCCCGGTTCTGGCCCGAGATCAGCCGGAGGCCGTCGAATTCCTGGAAAAAGAACTCCGGAATGAGTCTTCATCCCTGCAATTGATTCTTTTGGATTTGTATCTTCCCCGGCGCAAGGAAGGCTGGCAGACCCTGCAGACGATTCAGGCTCTATTACCCCCCGCCAGACAGGTGCCTATTTTCATTTTAACGTCTTCCCACGATCTGGAGGAAACCATTGATAGCTATCAACAGGGAATTCAATCGTACCTAATTAAGCCGAAAACGTTCCCCGACTGGCTGAGCTGCTGCCAGATCCTGAGTGATTACGTGCTGGCCTATGCCCACCGCTGAACGACCAGGGATTTCCCGTCTTTGCGGTTTTAACTAAAAAAACCGCAAAGACCCGCTTTACCAGACGTAGGTGCCCACCGCCCCGGCGGCCAGCGTTGCCGCGACCTGTTTGCCCTGGTAGCGGAGGGCAAAAGACTGGGCCGACCCGCCGGGGTTCAGCACAATCACGACCCGGCTGCTGTCGGGTGTTTTGAAAGCCACGTTCGGCAGTTGACCCAGGTCGGTTGACGCAATCCGAACCGAACCGGGCCGCACAAATTTGGAGGCCACGGCGATGGCGTAATACGCCGGATTGCGCCGGACCGAATCGCCAGCGAGCGTAACGGCTCCCAGGCACTGGTCGCAGCCACCCGGCGTATGCGGTTTTTGCTGGGGGTCGGCGGCCAGGTTCCATTCCAAAACCGTGCGACTCCAGTTGCGGGTGGCTCCAATGATCAACGTTTTTACGTGCCAGGCCAGATCACCCCGCAGATCGCCGGGGGCGCCCGTCCACTGCTCCGTAAAGTAGAGGTTCTTGTCCGGATGCGCCCGGTGCACTTGGGTCAGCGCTTCGATGGGCCCGGCGTACAAATGAAAGGCCGAACCGTCAACGTACGGTTTTACGTCCGGGTCGTTCAGAATGGAAATCGGGTAATCGGGCCGGTCGGCATTATGATCGTAAAGCAGGATTTTGGTATCGAGTTTAGCCGCCCGAAACGCCGGTCCCAGGCTGGTTTTAATAAAGGTTGCCTGCTCCTGCGGCAGCATCAACATACTGGGGTTATTGCCCGGATGCAGCGGTTCGTTTTGAATCGTAATGGCGTCGATCCGGATGCCTTCCGCTTGCATATCCCGAATGTAGTTCACCAGATACCGGGCGTAGGTTGGGTAGTAGTCGGGCTTCAGACTGCCGCCCTTTGGGCTCTGGTTGGTTTTCATCCAGGAAGGCGGTGACCAGGGCGAACCCAGGATTTTGATGGCCGGATTGATGGCCAGAATCTGTTTCAAAACCGGGATCAGGTGCCGCCGGTCGGGATCGAGGCTAAACCGGGTCAGTTCCGGGTCGGTCTGTCCAGGGGGCAAATCGTCATACGAAAACACGCGCTCATCCAGATCCGAAGCACCGATACTGACCCGTAGATAACTGACTCCGATGTGGTTGCCATCGGTGGCAAAGAGCTCCTGCATCAGAGCGGCCCGGGCCTTCGGCGTCATGCGGCTGAGGAGCATCGCGCTGCCGCCCGTTAGCGTATAGCCAAACCCGTCGATGGTCTGGAAGGCTTGCGCGTCATCGACCGCGATGGTCGGCGACGGCGCGGTTTCGGGGCCGAAACTCAGGCTTTGAGGTTGTTTCACGAACAGGGCCGACCGGTCCGGATTGGTCAGCCAGACGGCTACGGACTGGTTTTCGGAATGCCCCGCGTCGTTTGTTTTTCGCTGGCAACTGGCTAAAACCAGCACCAGGCCGGTGAGGACCCCGAGCATTTTGGAAGCGCGTTGCATAAGCAATGTTTTGTCTGGAAGATGAACACCCAAACGTATCATAACGACGTTTAACGACCAAAAACCGGGCGGTTTTTTCTTTATACCCCGGATTCTGGTGCGGCCGTCGGTAGCTGGAGGTGGAAACCGAAAAACCGATTTTTACCCCTGCGTTTCCAAGCTCGACGGACGAGATTTTTCGAAATAGTGCCGTTCTTCCCGCTGCGATAACGAGAAAAACCGGGTCATTTACTCGCCGGTCTGGCTGTTGGGAGCGTCAACCGGTTTGGACTCGGGGGAGCCTTTCTGGCGAAGAAAAATTGAAAGAAGCACAATGGATAGCACCGACAAAAATTCACTTTGCCAGTTTTGCAACGACTGAAACCAGAATTCATTGGTACCCATAAACTCAAACAGGGTCAGCGATTCGGGTTTGCCTTTCAGCAGTTGCTCGGTGTTGTACTGCTTCATGCCCCCAACCGCGTGTAAGAAGAACGACAACAGGAACAACAGAAAAAAAGCGATGCTGAGCGAATAGTTGTATACCCGCAGCAGCCAGCCACCCCGACGAACCGGCCAGGGCGCCCCCGCTCGCCCGGGGTCGGGCTCCCGGTCAACCTCCTCGGATTGGTCCGGGTCTTTGGACTCGGAGGAGCCTTTCTGGTAGAGGAAAACCGTTAAAAGTACATACAGACCCATTTGCAGAAATTCACTTTCCCAGTTCTCAAAAACCGACTCCACGCAATGTCCACTGGTCAGGTAGCTGACAAACGGAATCGCAGCCCGGCCATACTCGTTCAGTTCGTTATTGAAATTCTGCCAACCGGTAAACAAATTGCCGATAAGGGTGAGAAGCGTCAATACGAGCAACACGAGTGACAACCCATTTTCGCGCATTGTTTTTTTCATAGGGCAACAGGACTAGGTGAATGCGGTTTTGCCGGTTATTCGGAAAACTTGCTTTAATGCGGATTGTTTGCCTCCGGAAATGAGCCCGCCCGAATCCTCACTTTTTTGCGAATAATCCCCTTTTTATAAGCCACACGGGTTCTCTGTTGTGAAGTTGGGTCGGTTTGCTGCCGACCGACTCCGGAGGAAATAGGATAAACCACGCGATTCGCTCAGTCGATTCTGGGCCGGTCGTTTTAACCACGTACTGATATGGCAGACAAGGATTTGAAAGAGTACGAAGAAATGCTCGGCGGTGGCGAAAAAGGCGATAAGCAGAATAACGGTCCGCAGCACGGAGCAACGGGTGGACGCCGGGGCACCTCGAAAACAAACGGCAACAAAGGTGGCCATAGCGGGGGTGGTTCGAGCGGAGGCACCAAAGGCGGACACAGCAGCTAACCCCAGACAACCCCAGCCCGACATTGAGTTTCGGGCTGGGGTTTATGCGACCATTCCCTGCTTTTCGATTCGCAGATTTTCCCAAGATGTCGTATTAAAAACCGTATGCGATGAACGTAACCCTGAAAGTGTGGCGGCAAAAAAATAGCCAGACAGCCGGTAAACTTGTGGAGTATCAACTGACCGATCTGTCGCCGGATATGTCATTTCTGGAAATGTTCGACGTGCTCAACCAGGATCTGCTGCACCGGGGTGAAGACCCGGTGGTGTTCGATCATGATTGCCGGGAGGGCATTTGCGGCTCCTGTGCGATGTTCATCAACGGACGGGCGCATGGTCCCCAAACCGGCGGAGCAACCTGCCTGCTGCACATGCGTAGCTTCGAGGATGGAAGCACCATCGTCGTGGAGCCCTGGCGCGCGCGGGCTTTCCCCGTCATTAAAGATCTGGTCGTTGATCGATCGGCTTTTGACCGGATTGTGCAGTCCGGGGGCTACATCTCCGTCAACACCGGGTCGGCACCCGATGCCAACGAAATTCTGATTGCCCGTGAGCAGCAGGAAAAATCCATGGATGCAGCCGCCTGCATTGCCTGCGGGGCTTGTGTGGCGGCCTGTAAAAATGCTTCGGCGATGCTGTTCACGGCGGCCCAGGTATCCCGATTTGCGGTTTTGCCGCAGGGCCAGGCCGAACGTCAGCTCCGGGCCGAACGCATGGTTGCCCAGATGGATGCCGAAGGCTTCGGGGCTTGCTCGTTTATGGGAGCCTGTTCGGTGGAATGCCCGGCGTCCATTTCCCTGGATCATATCACGCGGCTGAATCGGGAGTATCTGGGGGCTAAACTCACTTCAAACAATGACTAAACGGAACAGCGGCCCACCGATTCTGGGCGGGTTACTTTGCATTCTGCTGATCGGATGCGGAGGAAAGAATACGTCCTCGAATGTCGAATCGCCGGGGGGCGAGAAAACCACCAAAACGGAAGTGCTCGAAACCGGGGCCGATCTGTTGCAAAACAAAGCTCCCCTCAAGGCCATGAGCATGTACCTGGACGGTTTTCATTTCTACAATGGCCACCTGGATCATCAGATGGAGGCCCATCACTACTGCACCCAACTAAACGACGATCTGGTCCAGTGCCTGATTTTTGACGGCAACGGCAAGGATGCCAAGATTATGGGCGTCGAATACATCGTTTCCGAACGCTTGTTTAAAACGCTGCCCGCCGAAGAAAAGAAGCTCTGGCACAGCCATCAACACGAAGTGAAATCCGGTAGCCTGATTGCCCCCGGTTTGCCCTTAGTGGCTGAACACGAATTAATGGAAAAGCTGGTTTCGACCTACGGCAAAACCTTCCATACCTGGCATACCGATCAGGATCTGAAACTACCCCTGGGGCCACCCCTTATCATGATGGGATTTACCAAAGAGGGCCAGTTGGCCGATAGTCTGCTTGCCCAGCGGGACAAGCGGTTTCGGGTCTCTACGTCGGAGAAACGTCAAAACCGGGCCGATATTCCGACTCCGGCCGTTCAGCCGGGGGCCAACGCCTGGGAACAGGGCGAAATCCGGCAGTTGACCATCAGTAAGGAAAAAGAAGCCCTGCCCGGTCATACGCACTAAGTGAGGGCCGACCCTTCAGTAGCAGGGGTGATGAAGGGTTTTAAACAGAATGAACGCAGCCGATTTGACAAGCTGCGTTCATTACCCCTCACCAATCAGTATTCCCTCTTCGGACCGTTCGGCCGAACAATCCATTCCCTTCTCTAACCGGTTTTTGCACCGTGGGCTCTCCCAGCAGAGAAAGAATGAGGATTCGGTCCCGACCGGGCCAAAACCTCATTTTATCGCTTTCCAGTCACCGGACAAGTGCCATTCCGGTTCTTTTTAAGGAAATGGAAGTACCGGTTTAATTTCACTAAAAACATTCACATGAAGATTGATTGGAGTATGCTGCCCCTGCTGGGTCTGCTGGCCTGCGGAGGAGGTGGCGCTGGCAGTGCCGACAGCGATAGTGGCGGGGGAGGACGCCACGCTGCGAATGAACTCGGCCGCCAGGTGAGTGGAAGTCGGTTGTTGAGCGAATCGTACCAGTATGCGATGCCGTGCGATTACATCAGCGAATCGTCGATTGAATCCATGTTCGAGCTGACAGCCGAGACGCCCATCACCTGGACGCAATCCGAGAACGCCTGCGAAGTGGTGGTGAACAACAAAAAAATAGTGGTTCTTTCCACCACCAGCCGTCGGCCTTTTGAGTCGGTTTTTCACGCCGACTATTATTTTAACCGGCTTTATCAACCCAGCGCCCTGACGAACCGGGGCCGAAAGCGGCCTTATACGGGTCCGGAGCCCGAAGGCACCGGCGCCGAAAGTCCGGCTGCGGGTACCGGCGGTAATCCGTCGGTGGAAAGCGGAGCCGTCGCGGGCGCTCCGAACGATTCAGCCCAGCACCACGCGGCACCGGGCAATCTGGCTACTTCTCAACTGAACGATAACGATGAGGAAAGGGCCGGCACGCAGCCGGTTCCGGGCGCCTGGGAAAAAGCCGTCTGGAATGCCAAAAGCCGAACGCTGCACATCCTGAATCTGCAACACGTCTTTCACATCACGGTCAATCACGGTCCTACGGCGGCCGCCGACAGCCTGAATGCCGCTAAACTGGGCTCCTTGCTGATCAAGGATGTAGAGGACGAGGCCAATCAGGGAGATCACCCCATTTATTAATCCCGGACGGGATTGCAGTCGAAACAGCGTATTTAAAAGCAATAGTCAATTAAATCAAAATCAGTTAATTAATCCATTCGATATGAAAACCATTGAAGAATTCATGGAGCACACGATTCAGGATCTGTACTCGGCCGAAACCCAGGCACTGGACGCCATGCCCCAATTGATCCAGCGCGTGCAGAGCGACCAGTTGCGGCAGGCTATGGAGGTTCACCAGCGGGAAACCGAGCAGCATGTGCAGCGGCTGGAAGTGATTGCCCAGCAAATGGGCATCGAGCCGGATGGAGAAACGTGCCTGGCCATGCAGGGCCTTATTGATGAGGCTCAGGATTTACTGGAGCAACTCGAAGATGGTCAGTTGGCCGATGCCGCCATTATTGGAGCGGCTCAAAAAATGGAGCATTACGAAATTGCTTCCTACGGAACGGCCCGAACGCTGGCGCAGCAGGCTGGTCAGACCCAAATTGCCGATTTGCTGCAAACGACCTTAAAAGAAGAAAAGGCAACCGATGAAAAGCTGACGTATATCGCCACCACGTCCGTCAATCAACAGGCGGTTCAATCGTAATACAACCTGAATAAGACCGCAACCGCCGGAGTCGATTCGGAGGGTTGCGGTCTATTTTTTTAGGTCGAACTGAAGGGAAACACCGGACAGTGGTCCCGGTGGCATACCTTACCGGTTTTCCAGTAGCTTTTTAAAAAGCAGCGCATCCTGAAACATGTGGATGTTGTTGAAAAAGACGTACGACCGCTGGCTTTCGGGCAGGAGTTCCAGCAGGTCCGACAGTTCCTGCTCTTCGTATTGGTACCGCCAGCCCTGGCGTCCGTGAAGGCGAAAATAACACTGGTCCGGTGTGACGGTCCGGGCGGTAAACGGATCGACCACGTGCCAGAGGCTAAGGGTCTGGCACAGGTCTTTCACCAGCTGCCGATCCCACGCACCACGGGGTTCCCAGGCCAGGTTCAGCTGCTGACGGTCGATGCCGGAAAAGAAGCGTTCCAGATTCGCAACGTTTTCCCGGGTGGGTTTGAAACTGGCCGGACATTGGAACAGGACGGTTTTTGCCGCCAGGGCATTGGCACAGGCCAGGGTCAGTTGCCAGGCTTGCTGCACGAGTTCCGATGGTTTAAACGAACCGGCCTGCTGGCGATCTTCTTCCGAAAGTGGCTGTTTTAAGCGCTTGTACGTCGGGCTGCGGGCTTCGTGGGTGATGAGCTGCCAGGCTTTGAGCGTGAATTCAAATTCGGGGGCGAGTTGCCGACGCCAGTTTTCCAGGGTAGAAAGCCGGGGGGGCTGGTAAAAGGTTTGTTGCACTTCCACACCCGACAGAAATTGGGCATAGTCGGTTTTCGGGCGGGGAAAACCGCAGGTGCCAATTGTTACCTTGTTCATCATCAAGCAGCAAAGAAAAACACGTAGACGGTTTTCACGAAACCGGGAGCCGGTACTTGACGGAAAAAGTTGCTCCGAAAACCGGCCGGTTTTCGGAGCAACTTTTTCCGTCAAGTACGGCCTACTTCTTTCGGCGGAACAGCATAAAAACCGCCACGGTGACCGCTGTTCCGATGAGCACTTTTTTGGTTAGGCCCTGCGGGTTGTGTTTCCATTCCGCTTTCCAGCCTCTTTCGGCGAAAATATTGGGAACGTGCCCCTGTTTAAGGTCATCGATGATGCCTTCCATCACGTTGACGCGGTCGGCCAGCAGCAGCGGCAGCCAGTGACCGTATTCGGATTCGCTGTATTTGAAGGCATACCGGCGGATCGCTCCACTCCAACCGGAAGGAGGAGTTGATGTCCCAAAAACCGCACTGACCGTGGGTCGTTCGGTGGAACGAAGGACTTCCACGTCAACCGGTTGCTGGGTGGGCCGTTCCCAGGTATAGCCCCGTTGCTCGTCCAGTCCGTCGAGGCCTTCCGGCCGGTTTCGAATCGGGTACGTCGGATCGTTTTTCGGATCGGCATCGATGCCCCAGCCCTTGATGTGCGAATAATCCCGGGCAATTGCTTTTGAATCAGTGGTTGTATTTTCCATTGGCGTTTACATTCTGGCAGAGGGTGGAATAAGAACAGGTTTGATGCAGTTGTCGAGCTTATCGGAAAACATTCGGTACGCGTCGGCCGCTTCTTCCAGCGGAACGCGGTGCGTGATGAGCGCTTTCGGATTTAAAACGCCGTTCTGAACATGCTCAATGAGCCGCGGCAGCAACCGTTTGACCGAAGCCTGGTTGGCCCGCAACGTCAGCCCTTTGTTGACAACGTTACCGATTGGGACCAGGTTGTCGGTTGGCCCGTAGACGCCTACGATGGAAACAATACCGCCTTTTCTGACGGAGTTGATCGCCCAGTGCAGGGCCGTTGCCGAACCCGCCTGCAGCAGGGTTTTCCGACCGGTTATGGTTTGCAGGGCGCTACCGGCCGCTTCGGCGCCGACCGCATCGATGACCACATCGGCGCCCATCCAGTCGGTAATTTTCTTGATAAAAACGACCGGATCATCCATTTCCTTGAAGTTATAGACTTCACAGTTGGCGTAGTTGCGGACAAACTCCAGCCGGTATTCGTATTGATCGAGGACGATAACGCGCCCCGCGCCAAACAGCCAGGCACACCGGGCGGCCATGATTCCAACCGGACCCGCGCCAAAAACGACAACCGTATCGCCGGGTTGAATACCGCCCATCTCAGCGGCCTGATAGCCCGTCGGCACCACATCGGTCAGCATCACGGCATCATCCGGGTCCATACCGGGTGGAATCACCGTCGGTCCCACGTTGGCGTAAGGCACCCGAACAAATTCGGCCTGCCCGCCGTCGTAGCCCCCCGCGGTGTGGGAGTATCCGAAAATGCCGCCCACCGCCGTGGCCTGCGTGTTCGATTCATGGCAATTTCCGAACAGCCCCTGGCGGCAGAAATGACACTTGCCGCAGGCAATGTTGAAGGGCACCAGTACGTGATCACCCACTTTCACCTTGTGGACTTCCGATCCAATTTCTTCGACAATTCCGATGAATTCGTGTCCGAATGTCATACCGACCCGCGTATCCGGCACATTGCCATTGTAGAGGTGCAGATCGGAACCGCAAATACAGGAGCGGGTTACGCGAACAATCGCATCTTCAGGATGCTTGATTTCGGGCATGGGTTTGTGACTGACGCGAACCCGTTGCGGTCCGCGGTAATTCATGGCTAGCATAGAACTGAGGTTTACATTTGCAATTTCCGAAACCGGCTATTGCATGATAACTTTCGAAAATGAGCAGTGAGTTTAATTAATGAGCATCCGGCCCCGGGAGTCATTTTCAGAAACCCTGTTTTCAAACTCAGGCAGGCCGTTGTGTCCGTTGAATAGCCGTATCTCTCCAAAACGCCTTCCAGCCAACCGCGCAGAAACCGCATCAGGATACTCAGAGCTTCGCATGGGGCCGTAAAATTCAGGCCCTAAATTAGCAGCAACCCCCGTAGCTCCGGTTGATGGAGAAAGCAGGGCGTCCCGTTCAGGAGTGGGTTTGAGGATCATTCGGTTGCCGAATTTGGCTGGATCGGACCCGGTCCATACCACTGGTCTGGAAGCGTTGATGCCGATTCGGGAAAGGCGGCTTGCCATTCGCAGGGTGGTCGTTCCCGCCAATTCGATCAGGCCGGGAATTCAATGAACCGAGTAGTTGCCGCCGTGCAGCAGGATGACGGCTTTCCGGCAGGATTTTCGGGTGCGACGTTGCGTGGCTATCCCACGGTATTGCTTTCCAGCCCGTTAGCCGTTGACAATGGGTAAAAAGACCCTGAAAGTGGCTCCGTTTCCTGGCTCGCTGCTCGCCGTGATGGATCCTCCGTGGTTCTCCGCCACCCGCTGGCAAATGGCTAACCCTACCCCGGTGCCAGGATATTCGCCTTTGCCATGCAATCGCTGAAAGACCTGAAAAATCCGGTCCAGGTACTTGGGATCAAATCCAATGCCCTGATCCTGTACGCTTAGCTGATAGTAACGTTTTGCGGAATGAGCCGGACGAGACGTTTGCGGCAAGTCGGTTGCAAGCTGCTCCGTACAGGATATTTTAATCCGGGGGGGCAGATTCTCCGGAGTGAATTTCAGGGCATTGGAAAGCAGGTTCTGAAACAACTGCCCCAATTGAGACTCATCGCCTTTGACCACGGGCAACGAGTCCACTTCAATCTGGGCATTGCGTTGACCGATTGCCCAATCCAGTGTATTGAGCACTTTGGTAATAATAGCATTCAGGGAAACATCGCCAAAATTCTGCTGACGGGTCGAAATGCGGGAATACATCAGCAGGTCGCGAATCAGAATCGACATCCGCTCACCGGCTGAGGCCATACGCATCAGCATATCCGTTCCCTGCTCACCCAATTGGGCACTGAACTGCTGCTGAAGAATGCTGCTAAATGATTGAATCTTGCGCAGCGGTTCCTGCAGGTCGTGGCTCGCAATGTAGGCAAACTGCTGCAAGTTTTCATTCGACCGTTTCAGATCCCGCACCGAGATTTCCAGTTGCTGGGTTCGCTGGCGGACTTGCTCATCCAAATGGCTCGAAAAGAGCCGGTAACGCTCCTCGCTCTGGCGCAGGGCGGTTTCGGCCCGGGCGCGTTCGAGAGCCGCCCAGGTGCGTTCGGCCACCTCTTCCAGAAGATTAAGCTCCTGCGCTGAAAAATCATGGGGATTTTGATAGTGGATAAACCACGCGGCCAACAGGTGGCCATCCTTAATTAAAGGCTTGCTAACGGCCGCGCCCAATTGCAGCAAACGGCGAGCTTCTTTCTCGGAGTCGGTAAGGGTGGAATCTGCCGCTATATCAGGGCGAATCACCGTTTGTCCCGCCCGAAAATCCTTCATCAGCAACGAGTCATAATCCGCGTACCGGTAGACACCCTTGATATCCGCTACGCCATTGATGTAGTTTCGGGTCACGGCAAATGTCTCGCCATCGCCCCGATCTTCCGCGAAGCCGACCCGGTTAGCTCCCAGATAGTCTCCCAGCACACAAGCGGCCTGGTACTGAATCTCGTCCGGGTCGGCCAGTGGACGCAGGCGATCACTCAGCAGAAGCAGAAAGGCCTGTCGGGCCTCGCTCTGGCTTAGAGTCTGTTGCGCCAGAATGGATTGGGTTATCTCCTGTACAATGCCACTAAACCGGGTGAGCTGTCCCTGCTGATTGCGGATGGTTCGCCCTTTTGCCTGTACCCAGCGGAGCGCATTCGTATCGTTGAGAGTCCGAAAAACGACATTGTGTTCCTGCGTATTGGCAGGGTTCAGCGCCAGCGCGTTGGCTTTCGCTACCCGCTCCCGATCATCCGGATGAACCTGCGCCAGAAGGATGGCGGCCGATACGTCGTTTTCGGGAGCCAGCCCGAATAGTTGCTTACAGATCGTCGACCACTGAACGAGTCCCGTCACCAAGTTATAATCCCAGGTGCCAATCCCGGCGGCTTCCAGCGCAAAGCGTAATTGCTCGTTTTCAACCACCAGGTCACTTGCGGCCAGATCAGGTAATGTACTCATGAATTCGCTTCCGGGTTGTCGTGGCGACCCAGACGTTGGTAATAGCTAATGGATGAATTGCCTCTTTCTAAAACCGTTGTTTTGTCGGCGAAAGCTCCTACAGTTTAGACAAAACTTTTGAGGTAATCAAATGAAATTTCAATCAGGCGGGAATCTTCGCCAACACGACAATGAACACACTAGCGGGTAAACCAAAACAAAAAAGTACGTGCTGTTCTCCTAAGCGATTGACTTTCAATAGCCATCAGTCGGGGAAAAGCCAGCGGCTTGCTGACTGCAAGGATGCGGCCCGCCTGTTATGAGTTGCAAAGATTTTGTGAGCGGGTTCGCTCGCCAGGTTCGATAGGAATAAAAAACCGCCGGTTGAAGAACACCCGTCTTGCCTTTTTTCACGACCCCGATTGCTGGATGGCCACCGGCTGAGTCATAATCCTGATCCGCACCACTCCCGGAGTTGGTGGTGGACCAGCAGCTGCTGGTCCACCACCTATTGCTGAACCATTTTCAAATAACCGAGGTCTTTCCGTCTAATAATATATCTAGTTATTTTTACTCATTGAATTTAATAAGTAATAACTTGCTGGCCTATAAACCATAAACTACACTGGCAGTCTGGTAATCAGGCTGTTTTTGTCGGAAACGTAACCCCTTTTATGAACAAATCTTCGGAACTTGCTTTCAAGGCCGCCCTGGTTTTGATTGGATTGATTGGCCTGTGCATCCTCCTCAGTCTTTTTTTGTTGTGAGCCGAGCAGAATACGGATTAAGCCGCCAGCCCAAATTCCTGGGTGGCAAAATCGGGTTCTGCCGCCGGCAGTAGCCGCTGAATCTGATCGAGCAGCAGGTGATTCGTAAATGGTTTGGGTAAAAATGCGTCGGGGGAGGCCGTTATGACGCCTTGACGGGCGATGGTCCGCTCGGCGGCAGACATCAAAACGACAGGCGGTTTTAGCGAACGGCTTTGCAAAAAAGACAACACATCCAGACCGCTAAGTCGGGGCATCATCAAATCGAGCAAAATCAAATCGGGGCTGTAGTCTGGCGTGTTTAACCACTTGAGGGCTTCCAGTCCATCATTGGCAACAACAACCTGAAAGCCTGCCTGAGTCAATTGAATGGTTAGTACCATTCGGTAGGTCGCATCATCATCAACGACCAGAATTCGTTTTCTCGTATTCATCGGTGGGCGCTACGGCGGAGTAGCATTTAGATACACGTTACCTAACAATTGCCAGCGAGTGGTCTGGCCATGGATGTGGATTGCCAGCAGATCGGTCTGAGTTAGTTGAGCCAGTAGGGGAGGAACCAATAACGCAGGCTGATTGAGCTATTAAAGATTACCGTTTGCTAATAAATAGACAAGCGACAGGAAAAGAAATATAAATACTTAACAAAAAAAGTGAGAGTACGGTTATGTCAGTTGAGTATTTGGCGCTCTTAGAACGATTCCGCTCAGTGGAAATCAATTAATTATCAGACATAAATGTAAGAGTGCCAGTCATTGCAATTTAGGGAAGATTACTTAGATCACCGGTCCGGAAGACCTGGCCGGTGATTGACTGTCCTGTTTAAAGCGAAGGATATTTAATAAGTTTTCGATAGACCAGATGAATGAAGCGATGAAGGAGCTTGTCTTTTTAGGCGATCCGATGTCTTGTTGGTCTACAAAATCGCCATTCAAACAAAAAGCGCCCGAAATCTGATCAATCCGATCCTGATTTTGTTATATGGGTCAAACAGCCACCGGTTGGCTTGGTAAGCTAGTATGGACTTCAAAACCAGTGTCCTTTGTACTTTAAACTGGAGGCTTGCCGCCGAATTAAGCCGGGATTGCCCAGCCTTTCCAAAGGATACCGGCAAAAACCGGGCAGATCACGTGGGAAGGTCCGTAGGCCTGCACCACCTGTCGTCCTACAGGGTTTTGGAGGCCGGGCGCCACGGATGCTCCAGGTGTCAGCGGCAGATAGGGGAAAAGGCAATTAACACGCTCGTCGACCTGAGAAACCTAGCCGGATGTCAGGAAACGTACCTGCCTGAACGGCTAGGAGTGACCGGATCATGGTAACCTTCGGTCATCCGTTCCAATCGAAGGTTTTTCAGCTAATCAACAGGATCATCAATAAACTTAAAAGCAATAATGCCGGTAACAAAGGAGAAGAAAAGAATTGCCATCTTGGGAGCGGGACCCAGCGGCCTTTTTATGTACAAGAGACTGATTGAAGCCAATTCCGCGGGCTGGGAAATTGATATTTTTGAAAAGAACACGCAACTTGGGGCCGGCATGCCTTACAGTCCAGAGGGCGCCACGCTTGAACATGTCACCAATGTGTCAGGAAACGAAATTCCGGCTATGGTTATCTCATTGGAGGAATGGGTGCAAACGTTGCCCCCCGACGTGCTCTCCCCCTTCGGCTTAGATCCCAACCGGTTCAACGAATACAAGGTGGTTCCCCGGCTTTTATTCGGACAATACCTGGCCGCCCAGTTTGAATTTTTACTCGAGCGGGCCCGCCGGGAAGGACTCCAGACCCGCGTTCATCTTTCCAGCAGGGTCACCGACCTAATTGACCGGCCGGATCAGCAGAAAGTAGAGGTTATCAGTACCGCGCCCGAAGTCGCCTTGTTTGATGCCGTCATCATCTGCACCGGCCATGACTGGCCTAAAACGTACGAAGGATCAATTCCTGGCTATTTTGACTCGCCATATCCGCCCACCAAACTGGCTTTGCCGCTCAATCATCCCGTTGCGCTACGGGGTTCATCCTTAACGGCCATTGATGCGATTCGAACGCTGGCCCGCCACAACGGAATTTTTAAACCGCAGCCGGACGGTACGTTAAGCTACGAACTGGCACCTGAAAGCCCCCACTTTCGGATGGTGATGTATTCCCGCAACGGATTACTGCCTGCCATTCGGTTTCATCTGGAGGAGTCGCTGCTATCAAAAGATGCTTTGCTAAGCCCCGAAGAGATTGCCGCGAACCGGGCTGCCAATCAGGGGTTTCTTTCCCTGGATTTTGTCTTTGAAAAACTCTTCAAGGAATTTTTCAAAGACAAAGATTTGGCGTTTTACCAGCGGATTCAGGCCATGCAGATGGAGGAGTTTGTTGAAATGATGATGGAACAACGCGAACGGCGTGAACCCTTTGAACTCTTTCAAAGTGAATACCGCGAAGCCGAGCAGTCCATCCGGCGTCAGCAGTCAATAGTCTGGAAGGAACAACTGGCCATTTTAAGCTACGCGATGAATTACCCGGCAAAATATTTTTGTGCCGAGGACATGCAACGGCTACAGCGTTCGCTGATGCCCCTAATTTCCGTCGTCATTGCATTTGTCCCCCAACGCTCGGCGCAGGAACTGCTGGCGCTGCACCAGGCCGGCATTTTAAGCATCCATTCGGTCGGTTCCGATAGCCGGGTGGAACCTGAAAAAAAGGGTGGGATCACCTACCATTACAAAAATGAGCAGCAGGACCAGTCCGCGGTTTATCAAACGTTCGTTGACTGCGTGGGGCAGCCTCATTTAGCTTTCGATGATTTTCCGTTTAAAAGTCTGATCACGAATGGGACGGTCAGTGCGGCCCGGTTGAAGTTTCAAGCGGAAGAAGAGGGGCGTCGGGCGAAGGACCAGGATGACCAAAGTGTCGAGACAGATGGCCAGGGAGGCTATTATCTAAAGGTGCCGGGTTTGGCAATCAATGATTATTTCCAGGTAACGGATGCCAACGCGAGGGCAAATCCCCGGATTTATATCATGGCGGTGCCGCACATTGGCGGGTATAATCCCGATTATTCCGGACTGGATTTCAGCGAAACGGCCTCGGAGTCAATCGTAAAATGCCTGCTGGAAGATTAGTCCGTGGGGGCAATGGTGATCGTGTAGAATCACCATCAGGCAGAATGACAATACCGGATTGAATGCAGTGAATCAGCTGCCATGCTCAAGTCAATACCGCCTTTTGATTGGGTCTGTGGCACCGGAAGAAAAAGAGTTGGCTGACAAAATCTGTATATGGATAAAGCCAGGTAACTACCGCCAGTCTACTCATTAAAACATTCTACGCCTACCCGCTGTTATTAGCCCGGGATTACGATTGAGGAGGAGATTGTACAGAGAGTATCAGAATAGCCAGACGTGTAGTCTGGCTATTTTTTTGCCCACCCATCCGGCATCTCACGTTCCACCCTGTTAAAAGCCGGTTTTTGGCCGGCTCCTGGTAATCCGTTGAATTTCATCTTAATTAACGCTCCGGCCAGTGCGAGACGAATGCAGTGACAGACTTGCCGTATCGCGCTCCTGACTTTGCAGCGGTTTTACCTATATTTACCCATCAAACAAGACGATTCACCGAGCAGGTTAATCATTTAAGTCTATGACCAACTCAATTATTGGTGCCTGGCGATTGCTACGGTTCGACGCTAAAAATGTTGTCACCAATAAAGTGTATCAGCTTTATGGGCCTGACCCCGTTGGCACTCTACTTCTTAGTGAAGACGGTTATATGTCAGTGGCTATTATGGCCAGAAACCGAACCGATTTCCCGGTTGAATCCCTACAAGGGGCGTCAACAGAAGCAAAAGCTCATGCCTGTGAAACCTATTTGTCGTATTCGGGCCGGTGGCGGATTGAGGATACTAAAATTTTTGTCCACGTCCTGGTTTCCCTCTTACCGAACTGGACCAATAAAGAGCATTACCGGCGGTTCCATCTGGAAGCGGATACATTAACGTTCCAAACGCCCATTCTACAGACAGGCGGTTCCGAAACGGTTATTGAGCTCAGTTGGGCCAGAATGAGCTAAAATAGGTAGGAACAAAGGCCCTGTCGGGCGGGCCGGCGCGTCCGATTCTGGAGGGGGCTCAACCCGCATGTGCCGAGAAGTGGGGGCTGTTGGAAGAGCCCCAATGCATGGGATGACCAATCATATTGGCCGGTATTTGGGTTATGCATTAAGCCAACGATTGATTCACATGACCTCAGAGAGCCCCGAAACACCAACTACTCCACCCCGAAGCATCTTCAAGCGCATCAAAGAGTTCCTCATCGACCGGTTCAGTCTGGAGGAGGACAAGGACGACGAGGCAGGCGTCATTCAATCCATTAGCCGGGGGATCGAGTTTCGGGGCATTAATTTGTGGACGCTCATTTTCGCTATTTTCATTGCTTCCATTGGTCTGAATATCAATTCCCCCGCCGTCATCACCGGCGCGTTTCTGATCTCGCCGTTGATGGGCCCGATCATGGGGATCGGAATGGGGGTAGGGATCAACGACCTGGCGATGATTCTGCGATCGCTGAAGAATTTAAGCATTGCCGTGGTCATTAGCTTACTCACCTCAACGCTCTACTTCTTTTTGAGTCCGCTGCATCTGGCGCAATCCGAATTGATCGCCCGCACCTCACCAACCGTTTGGGATGCCCTGGTGGCTTTCTTTGGCGGACTTGCTGGTATTGTTGCGGGGTCCCGGCGGGAAAAAATAACGAATGTTATCCCCGGTGTGGCAATTGCCACCGCCCTGATGCCGCCCTTGTGCACCGCGGGGTATGGCATTGCGACCGGGAACCTCTACTACTTCGCGGGGGCTTTTTATCTGTTTTTGATTAATGGAATCTGCATCAGTCTGGCGACCTTCCTGATTGTGCGGTTTCTGGGCTATCACCAAAAGGATTATCCCACCCCCGAAATCGAACAGCGTGTGCGCAGTACGATCTGGATCGCCGTGTTGATTGTTGTGGTTCCGAGCAGCTACCTGGGCTACCAGATTGTGCGCAAAACCATCTTTGAGGAATCAGCCCGGCGATTTGTTACCAATGAATGCAATTTTCAGTATCGGCAGGTCATCAATTACGCAGCCCGTTTTAATCGCCAGCAGAGCACCCTGGAACTTTCGCTGGTGGGCGAACCCCTCCCCAAGGATTCCATTCACGTTCTGCGCACTAGAATGCCAGCTTATGGTCTGGGTGATGCCAGATTGGTCATTAAGCAGGGAAATTTCAAAGATTCCGAAATTGACGTGGATGCGCTTAAAAATACGCTGGCGGACCAGGTTATTCAATACAGCCAGGCCACGATAGCCCGAAAAGACCAGACGATCGACTCCCTGCAGAGGTACATTGAGCTGACCCAAACCTCCCGGATTCCGGTAGCTGATCTGCGAAATGAACTGAAAACGCTCATGCCCGATGTGCAGACCTTTACGGCCGCCCGCTCGCTGGTAATGAATGCAACGAACACAAAGCCTGACACCGTGCTGCTGGTATACGCCCGTTTTTCCCGTCGCCACACCCAGGCAGAACGGCAGCGGATTCAACGCTGGCTGCAATCGCGGACCAAAAGCAAAAAGATTAAGTTAATCGTGGAGTAGTATAGGGCCTGATGCTGGCCCCTAAAGAACTCCGCCGGGCGGGCATATACCAATCTCTATGGCCTACACGTCGTCCGGTAGTAGAGTAAGCCCGTTTGTGAACTCGTCCGCGTCAGCTACAAACGGGTTGTGCGTCCTACTGGCTGCGGCTGCGCGGCAGGAATACGGTTTTTCGGATTTCTGTTGCTCTCACTAAAAAACCGGGTATTGTTTTTCCGGCCATCCAACTCAGACCTTATTCGTTTCGCAGGCTTTTAACCGGGTTGATCAGCGCGGCTCGAACGCTTTGTAACCCGACCGTCAGCAGGGCAATGGAAGTCGCCAGGACGCCCCCCACCGCAAAATACCACCATTCGATCTCGATCTTGTAGGCAAAGTCACGCAGCCAGCCGTTCATCGTGTACCAGGCAATGGGCGTGGCCAGCCCAAGAGCCACCAGAATCAGTTTGAGAAACGACTTCGACAGCATCGTCACAATGCTCACCACCGAGGCCCCCAGGACCTTGCGCACGCCAATTTCCTTTCTCCGCTGCCCGGCCGTAAAGGTGGCTAGTCCAAACAAACCCAGGCACGCGATGAAAATAGCCAGACCCGAAAACCCTAAGAAGAGCGTGCTCTTGCGCTCGTCGGAGCGGTATTGCTCGGCAAAGGTCTGGTCCAGAAAACCGTATTCGAACGGCTGACCCGGATTCACTTCCTCATAAACCCGCTTGATCGAGGCTAATGAAACCGGCATACGCTGGGGGGGTACCCGAATCAGCAGGTGGTCGGCCCGATCCGGGTGCAAAACCAGCACCAGGGGTTCGATCTGATTGTGCAGGGAACGCAGGTGAAAATCCCGGATGACGCCCGCAATCGGAATTTTTCTGGTGTCAAACTCAATCAATCCTTCCGTGCGGTTTTTCCAGCCCAGCCGCCGGAGCATGGCTTCGTTGACCAGCACGGCATCCGTCGAATCACGGGCCAGATCGGTCGAAAAACCGCGTCCCTCTTTTAAGGGTATTTGTAACACCCGCAAAAAGTCGGCATCAACGGAAAAATGTTCGCTGCTCACGGGTTGCTCCGTGCCGCCGGCGTAAAAACTAAAGGTGCTTTTGCTGTTGATTTCCCCGCCCAGGGAGCCATCGGTCAGGCTCACGCCTTTGATCATCGGATTTTGGAGCAGTCGGTTTTTGAGCACACGGGCCGTCCGCTGAACGGATGGTGCTTTGAGGGGAATCGAAATCACCTGCTGTTGATTGAAGCCCAGTTCCGTGTGCCGCATGTACTGCAACTGCCGGTACACAATGAGGGTCCCCACAATCATCACCATCGAGATCGTAAACTGCACCACCACCAGCGACTTGCGGAGCCATACGCCACTGCCACTGGAGCTGAACGATCCTTTCAGAACCGCCACGGGTTTAAAGCGGGAAAGAATAAAGGCGGGGTAAAAACCGCCGATTAATCCGACCCCTAACGCAAAGGCCGCGCCCAGCGCCAAGGTCTGCCCGTTCCACAGATCGATGGTCAGGGCTTTGGCGGCAATGGTATTGAAAAACGGCAAAAGCCCGTACAGCAAGACCAAACTTAACAAAAGGGCCAGAAAAGACAACAGAATGGATTCGGTCAAAAACTGCCCGATTACTTGAAATTGCAGCGAACCGACGGCCTTGCGAATGCCGATTTCCTTGGCCCGACGGGCCGATTGAGCCGTTGTCAGATTGATGTAATTAACCAGGGCGATCAAGAGAATGAATACCCCAATCACCGAAAAGGTGTAAACGTAAGCCATATTGCCCCCGTTCTCTTCGCCCATCAGGTGGGTGGAGCGCAAATGCATATCCACCAGCGGCTGAAACGTAATCTCAACCTTTACTTTGGTTTGGGCGCCGGGCACGTCTCCAATCGCTTTCGCAATGTATTTTTGGTAAAAAACCGCCATTTTCTGCTCCAGTTTAGGACGGTCGCCGGCCTGATTCAGCAGCACGTACGTCATCGAACTGAAGCTGTCCCATTTATGGAGGTTAACCCCACTGACCTCAGGATTGGCGTACGGCAGAATGGCGTCGAAGGTCAGGTGGTGATTAGCGGGAACATTCCGGATGATACCCGCGACGGTAAAAGGCAAATTGTCTTTCACCATGACAACTTTGCCTACCAGGCCCTCGGTCCGGCCAAAGAGGGCCAGCGCCATGTTCTGGGTCAGAATCAGATTGGTCGGGCTCGTCAGTGCGTTCTGAAGGCTGCCTTCCACGAAGTCGTACTCAAAAAACGTAAACAGGGTGGAGTCGGCATAAATAACATTTTTCGCATACAGGGCTTTCTCACCGACCCGCAACAGGGTTTCGTGGGCGGTTTTGACGCGCAGGACGCTGCTTATTTCGCCATATTCCTGTTGTAAAGCAGCCGCCATGGGAGCCGAAGCAACGCCCAGCTTGTATTCATTGCCGGCCCACTGGAGGTGCATGTTGACCCGGAAAATCCGATCGGCCCGGGCATGGTAGCGGTCGAAAGTCAGTTCATCGTGGACATACAGGCCCAGCAGAATGGCGCATGTCATACCGACCGCCAAACCCAGTAAATTGAGGGCTGTGTAGGTTTTGTTTCGGACGAGGGTACGCCAACTAATTTTGAAGTAGTTCAGCAGCATGGGGTAGGGGCCTGTTTTTGCTTCCGGCAAAAGCGGCTCAACAATCATACCACCGGGCCAAAACCGGCCTTGGGCACGTCTGGAGACGCCGGGTTAGGTAGAGCCTGTACGATTTCGGACAAGCAGTGTCCATTTTCAGCAGCCGGATTTTGATTTGCCTTATTTCGACCATACCGATGGCCTGGGCGTAATCCGTCACGAAGCGGATTGGATAAGCAACGTTCTGAGGCTTTGTATGAAACTTCGGCCCTGGTCATCTACACGCTCTTCGGCTTTCGATTCATGAACAACCGGATGAATATCCTTGAATAGGTTAGAGTTTGGGTTCCCAAATCAGGTTGGTGTAATAGAATCCACCCACGGCCGGCCCACCGATGAAGGTGTAGTAATAACGATTCGTCAGGTTAGTCCCGCCCACCTTGATGCCTAAATTCCAGTTCCGGACCTGATAACTCACCTGCGCATCCAGGGTGTTGATGGCCGATACCGTACCGGTGGCCAGCTCCGATTGCCACAGAAAGGCGTCCTGGTGTTTGTAGTTCACCGAAAAACCGAGTCCCCGCCAGAGATTCCCGTTCGCAATACTCAGGTTGGTAATCCAGCGGGGTGTATTGAAGGCGCTTTCGAGCCCATCGCCCTGATCGGCGCGGTCAAGTTTGGCAAAGGAGGCATTACCGGCCACCGACCAGTTTGGGGTCAGGCTGTAGCGCAGACCCAGACTGAAACCGTAATTATAGACCCTGGTTTGCGAATTGGTCCACAGGCGGTACCGATCCTGGGTGGTGGAAGACGAAAAGGAATACGCCAGTGAATCTGCATTGCGACTCCGGGCCGCGTTGGCGTTCACCTGGGCGATGAAGTTTCGGTAGGCGGAATAGTAGAGGTCGGCATCGACGTACAGCCGGTTTTTGAAAAACAAGCCCTTATAACCCACTTCCACGCTATTCACCTGTTCGGGCTTTAGATAGGTATAGGGGCTCTTTCGTAACAGGCCTTTGTTTTTGTCGATGGCCTGGCTGGTCGTCAGGCCATTGGTATTCACATCGGTCGTGATGGCCGTCTGAAAAGCGTTGATCGAGGTGACCAGGTACGTATTTTCGTAAATCCCCTGGGACATCAGCGGCAGCCCGCCCACCCGTTTGACCCCGCCCGAATTGATGTTGGTGAAGCCTTCGAATAAAGACGGGAACCGGTAGCCATTCTGGTACGATAACCGGAGGTTGTGCGTCGGGACCGGCGAATACACGGCCGACAGCCGGGGATTAAACCGGGCATCGAAATAGGTGTTTTTGTCCAGCCTGAGCGATCCGGCGACCTTCAGTTTAGTGTCAAAAAAGGTCCGGCTGAGCTGAACAAAACCGCCGGTTTTTCCGTATACCAGGTTTTTGCCAGCCTCGGTGGGATTGATGAAATAATTCCCGTCCGGGAACACGACGTAGCGCCGGAAGTCGAAACCGGCCTGAATGCTGATGCCCGTTTGCTGGCGAAACCGCTGCCACAGCACCCGCGTGGGCTCAACCTGCCCTTCGACGTGGTACAGCCAGGACTGGACCCGCAACGCAGCCCCAAGGTCCCAGTTGTTGATGTCGCGAAGGTTTTCAATCAAATCGTTGTAGGCGGGTGTGCCGGGAACCGGACGACCCCGGTCAGCCACCGTACGGGCATTGCGCAGGGCCTCCGGCACGGCCAGACCCGCCCGGGAATCCGCATTAAATTGGTTGGTAAAGTCGGCAAACCACTGCGTATCGGTTTTGAACGATTTATCAATGTTTTCCGCCATGGAACGGATGTTGTAGGCATCCCCCGTGTTTTCGTGCGTTCGGTAGGCTCGGATCTGGATCGATGGAGTGGTTAAGGTTACACTGTGCTGGTCGAGCCGGTACTTATCGAGCCGGAAGCGATTGGTCCGCTGATATACGTTGTCCAGCGTGGCGCCCTGAACGGTGTAGGCCAGTTCGACGGTGGGTGAAAACCGGTAGTGCAGCGACACATCGCCCCGAATATTCTGGAGCCGGTAATCGGTGGCCTCCCGTTCGTAGTAACCCGTTCGGCCAACGCTGTAGCGCCTTCCTCCCAGGGTGAGCGTCCGGCGGTTGGCCGCTTCATTGCCGTAGCCATTGACCGGATCGTAAGCCGGGTTATCAAACCCAAACAGGTTAAGGGACGCGTTGCCGTTGGGATTGAGGTCCCGGCGATTGTCGGCGATCCAGTCATACCCCCGCTGATACACCAGATTGACCTTGAAGGCAAATCGGTTTCCCAGCTGGCGGGCATACCGCAAACTGGTCTCTGAATAAAGTTTCGCAGCCTGGGAAGCGCTCCCCACCTGATTCACACCGGTTTTTTGCCCCACACTAAGTCCGGGTGAATCGAAAGGATTGCGCGTTAAAATAGTTACCAGGCCATTCAACGCATTCATTCCATACAGGGCAGAGGCTACCCCCGGCACCACTTCGACCTGTTGAATATCCAAATCCGAGGGGGCCAGCGCACTGGCAATCGGAGCGCCGATGTGGGGGGCCTGGTTATCGCGCCCGTCCACCAGTTGCACAAAACGAACGTTGGTGGTGGCGGCAAATCCCCGGGTGTTGTAAACCTTAAAACCCAGACTGGAGGTCAGCAGCTGAATGCCTTTGATGTTTTCAATGGCGTCAAAATAGGAGGGTTGCCCCGACAGGCGGATGCGCCGGGCATCGAGCACTTCAATGCTGACGGGCGACCGCAGCACGGATTCCGTCACCCGCGATGCCGAAATGACCACCTCCGCCAGTTCCCGGGAGCGCAGGGTATCGCGGGCCGGGAGGGTATCGGAGGGTGACGGAACCGGGGCTAAGCTTAAACAAAGAAGTAAAGCGTTGATCATACGGATAGGGCAGGCGAGCGGACAGCTTAGTAAAAAGGCAAGCGTTATGGTTAATAGAATATAACGCTAGGTAGCACTTTTTGCTGATAAATAAGCGATTCTGCGCTGATTCGTTAGGCAATGCGCCGGTCGGCTGGAAAACCGGAAGAAAAAGGGGGTTTTCGAGGGGGAAACCTACTATTCCTTAAAACCTATTCTTCGCTGAATTTGCTCATCGCTGACGGTCATCAAACGGCTATTGAATGGGGACAAGGACTGGCTGATCGCCCTTGACATGAAAGGTTGCCTGAATCGATTTTGACGGCCAGGAGCGGTAAATGAGTCGGTAGTCACCCGCACCGAGTTGCATGGAGATGGGAAACCGGTAGTAATCGCCCCGACGAACGTTGATTTTACGCGTCGAAACCATACCGCTTCCGTAGACTTCCAGAGATCCTTTCCGACCGCATTGGTTGCACGTAAAGTTAACTTCCCGATTCATGAATGAGTTATTCGGCGAAACGACAACCGACTGTAGTTGCTGCATGGCCTTTTCAACCGCCTGTTTATACGGATACGCCCGGTTTTTATTATAGATTTCCAGTTGCTGGAGAATCGTTGGCAGATAAATGAAGTGACGGTTGGTGATGTAGTGGGACTTTAACTGGGCCGCCCGCTTGCGATGCCCCAGGTTTTGAGCAATGATGATTTCACCGGCCCGTACAAAATGCTCGTACAGGCAGCTTTTCCAGCGGGTGTAACCCTGGTTCGCCATCGGCTGCTTAATGGGCTCAAACAGACTGGCCGTGCGATTAATCAATTCTTCGGGAAGGCTATCAATCACGGGATTGACGAAAGGATGGCCAAATTCATGCGTGCTTAATTCCAGCAGATGCTTTGGATCATCGAAACCCATATTCAGGGTATGCCCCGGATCGAATTGCTGCGGGTTGAAAGGACCGAATACATGAAAGGTCCTGGTTTTTTGGGCTAACGTGTACTGAAGGCCAAAACCCATGCCGGTCGGGATGGTCAGACTGGGAACTAAGGCGTACTGATCGAAACGCCGGCCATAAAAAGCCTCCAGGGCCGGAATCAATTTTCGCTGCGGCAAACCCCGTCTGACCTGGGTCAACGCGTTTTCATAGCGATTCGCGCTGGTCCGGAGATAGTGAGCAAAATCAACTTCCCGATAAAGTTGATTCATCGCTTCGATGAACTGCGTGGCATTTTGCCGGGCTTCCTGGGGATTACGGGTGGGCGAAAAGCGGAGGTAATAGGTTTCATCAATCTGGTCACTTAACCGGGCCCGGGGGAAGTCATCCAACTGAAGCAGCAAATTGATCAGGTAGTCTAACCAGATGCGCTCGGCATACCGTATGATGACCGCCAGGTGCTTGCTGTGTTGATACTGCCTGTACTGTTTGTATAAGCTAAAACCGTAGTTATACCATTCACTTCGTTTGATGGGGCGGGTTTTCAGGTACGAATCATGGGTTTCGAGATGGGCTCCTTCGTAGCCTACGAAATAAACAAAACCCAGCAGTTCGACATTGGGGTTAATCTGCACCCGAATGGAGTGCTTACTGGCGGGCTGGCTGTGCACCTTCGCTTGATCAGCGAAGAAAGGCAGCCCAACAAGAATCAGGAGTAGGCCGAATGGTTTTAGCATGAGAACAACTTGATAGCGCTGATGAGGACGCAAATCAGCGGTATTGGCTTTTCTTTTGCGCTCAAAACCGATTTCGGGACGTCCACTATCGTGATTCCGGCCGTTTGGAAAGGGCTGTCAAGTTTATGTGTTGACTTAGGAAAGGCTGACGGGCTTTCCTTTCTGCGCCGTCATATACTGGGAGGGGGATTGACCGGTATGCTGTTTAAAGACTTGGTTGAACGCCGATTTGGAGTTAAAACCGGCCTCCAGCGCCAACGCCAGCAAGGTTTTGTGCTGCTGCCTGGGGTCGTTTAGCTTTCGAATCACTTCGGCCACGCGATGCTGATTCACGAATTGATTGAAGTTGACGGAATCGTGCGAATTAATGAGGTAGGATACGTAACGGGCCGGTAAATCCAGGTGTCGGGCGACATCGTCCAGCGTCAGTTTGGGCTGAACGTGAACCGCTTCGCGCTGAAACAAATCTTGCAGACGCTGCCATTCCCTGGCCTGGTCATAGTGGTCGTATTCCGGTTTATCGGTCGCTTTGGCTTTGGGCAGACCGGGTAGCGAGAAATAGGAGGAGTCCCAGTAGGCGATATACCCATACGCAAGCAAAACCACGGTTAACAGCATTTCCAGCGCTTCAAAAACCGGCCAGTTTAACAGCACGCCCACGGCCCAGATTCCCGTTAAGGTCACCAAAAAAGCAAAAAAACCGTATAGCCGGAGCCAGGACCCGATGGACAAGGGCGTTCGCCCGGCGGTTAAACAGCGGTGATACGCGACCAGCTGCGTACCATACATCCCAACCGATAGGACCATTCCCAGGATGGGGGCTATTTCGGTAAGGCTAAACCAGACCGGATTTTTCAAAAGGGAAGGCAAAGCAATGCCGGTTTCCCGCTGGTAAAGAGTCACTGCCCAGCGGATTCCTATTTCCACCAAAGCCGGCAGGAAAGCCCACCAGTAGGTTCGCTGAAACACGAAAGCCGGCGAAGTTGTCAGCCGGGCGAAAAACCAAACGGCGAGCGGCAGTAGGCTATACGATTGAAAATTCCAGAAGGGAAACGCCGTGGCGGCTCGATGATGATTCACTTGCATTCCCCAGGCATTCAATACCTCCAGAGAAAGACAAAACAGAATAATTCCCAAGAAAAGCGTTGGTCGCACCGGTCGTGCGCCCTTCAGAATTAAAGCGATACTGAGCAGCGCTCCCTGGCTAAATGCCAACAAAAAGGCAATTGCTTTCCAATGTTCCATTCAAAATCGACGCGCCAACTCTTTATTACTGGATAAATTCTTTGCTTTACAAATCTCCCGGACACCTAAGCTACTTGAAAAGCCATCTATAAATGTAACGGAATTTTGAAACGGGCTCGATGAATGAGTAGGGTCAGCCCTAAAAATAATCGGGTAAAACGCCCGTCGTTGCCAGTCTATTCAAGAATCTTTATTCGTCTTATTTTTGAGATGGTATAGAGAAGACCCTCCTGAATCTCAGCGTATGCCTGAAATCCTGGTATGCCTGCTTCTCTCACCGGTTTCCCATTTACCAAATCCAGAATTCTTAAATGACTATTTTTGTAGACTTTTTGTCTACTATACTTGATAAAAAGAAAGGTTTTCCTATCTTTGTGAGAAACTAAACAATCATCCAGATGGACCAGTCTAAAAAAGCCGTGAACCAACATTCTGTTCTCTTCGCCCTCCTACACGGTGCTACCTATTTACCGGCAACCTGGCTGTTAAAAAACCAGGTATTTAGCCTGCCGGTAGCGGCATTGATTGCAATCGTGCCAATTATCACGTTTTCCGTTTTTATTTTCAAATACATCAAAGCCCTTTCGGTCATGGATGAAGTAAAACAGCGGGTCCACCTGGAAGCCGTTGTCATCGGTTTTTCACTGACAGTCATGTTGGTCATGCTGTTGTTTTTGCTCGGCCTGGGGAATGTTTCGACCACCACCTGGTTTGGCTATGGACATCTGGTGGGGTATTGCTGGGTGTTTTACTTTATTGGCTGGTTCATTTCGAGAAAAAAATACGGAGTATGAAGAACACTATAAAGGTGGAGCGGGCAAAGAAGAACTGGACCCAGGCCGATCTGGCAAAACACATTGGGGTATCCAGACAGGGTTTAAATTCGATTGAAACCGGAAAATTCATCCCATCCACGGTACTGGCTTTACGAATGGCTAAAGCTTTCAATACGACGGTCGAAGCTTTGTTTCAACTGGAAGATACGGAGGAGTGATTGACGTAGCGTCGGAACGAATTTACCTATTGACACCCCGAAATCTATACAATTGAAGTGAGTCACCACTCCACCAGACACGTTTCGGATGGGCGCAACGAAATGCGGACTAAAAACAAGGGGTGGAGTCTACCCTGAAAGAGCTGACGGTTCCTCCATTCCTGTTTTGTTCGGAAACCGCCGGATTTTTGGGTGACCAACGTTCCCGTATGCTCCATCAGATAAAGCGGTAGAGGCCCGCCAAATCGCGTAAAACGATCAGGTTGTCCACGTTTAATTTATCAAAGATCCGGGCTTTGTGCGTACCCACCGTGGAGGTGTGAATGTTTAACGAATCCGCGATACAACTGACCGACTTGCCCCTGATTAACTGGTTGACAATTTCAAATTCCCGGTTCGACAGCAGGGAAAAGGGGTCTACTTCTTCGGACAAATGGTCGTCGTTGATCATCTTGTCGCGCACGTCCTCACTGAAATACGTTTTACCACTCAGCATGGCCAGCACGGAATTCAGAATTTCTCTATCCTCGGCCTGCTTGCTCAGGTATCCTTTGATGCCGCACTGTACATAGCGTTTGGCAAAGGCGTATTCGGTCTGGCTCGTAAAAATCAGGATGGGCAGGCCGGGGCTCATTTTCCGAATCGTATCCAGCAGACTGAACGTATCGGTGTTGGGTAGGTTGATATCCATCATCACCAGATCGTACGAGGCATCCAGGATTTTGCGGAAGGCTACGCTGCCGTTGGACGCTTCATCAATCTTCACGTTGCCAAAATAATCCCGCAGCAGAAACCGGATGCCGGAGCGAACAATGGCGTGATCGTCCACCACTAAAATTGAATACATGGGAGTAGGAATTGAGTGAAACCAGGAAAGGGACCTTCACCGGGCACCCGGTGAAGGTCCCTGCGATTAAAAATCCAGAGTCGTATAAACCGGATTGTTGCTGATGAATTCGGGAATCAGCCGTTTGATGGTGGCTACCAGCGCCCGGTCATTGTCTTCCGGCAGCAACTGCCGCAGGTGTTCGACGGCCCGCTGGATCTCATCCCCCGGAGGGGCCAATACCCGGGCTTTCAGAATTTTGGGGTGGTGCGTCGGCAGGGTTCGTTCGGCCTTGTGCAGCAATTCCTCGTACAACTTTTCCCCCGGCCGCAAACCCGTAAACAGAATCCGGATGTCCGGCCCGGCTGCGGACCGGGAAAGATGGATCATCTTCCGGGCCAGATCGACAATCCGCAGCGGACGCCCCATGTCAAAGACAAACACTTCACCGCCCTGGCCCATCACCCCTGCCTCCAGCACCAGTTGACAGGCCTCGGGAATGGTCATAAAATACCGGATGACGTCCGGATGCGTGACCGTAACCGGACCACCGCTCCGGATTTGCTGGCGAAAAACCGTTACTACCGAGCCATTCGACCCCAGCACATTCCCAAACCGGGTCACCACAAACCGGGTCTGGCGCAGCAGAGGGTCCGTGGGCGTAAGTCCCTGAACGTACATTTCCGCCAGCCGCTTGGTGGCTCCCATCACGTTGGTCGGATTGACGGCTTTATCCGTCGAAATCAGCACGAACGTTTCCACGCCGTATTCCACCGCCAGATCGGCTACTACCTTCGTGCCCAGCACGTTCACCCGTACGGCTTCGTACGGGTGGGCTTCCATCAGCGGAACGTGTTTGTAGGCAGCCGCATGGAAAATCAGCGTGGGCCGGGTCGCCCGAAAGATGTGACCCATTCGGATTTCGTCGGACACATCGGCAATTTTGACCACGAGTTGAATGTGGCTCAGGGCGGTTTTGTGCTGCCGGCGGAGCTGATGCTCCAGCTCAAACAGGGCCGATTCGGCCTGGTCGACCAGCACCACCGTCTGCGGGTGGTAGTGCAATACCTGCGCGACGAGCTCACTGCCAATGGAGCCCGCTGCGCCGGTGACCATGATCACCTGTCCGTTCAGATGGTCGCCCAGGGCTTCGTTGGCCAGGTGAATCGGCTCCCGTTCGAGCAATTCCTCAATGCTCACATCCTGAAGTTGCAAGGCCGTAAGCTGACCATCCATCCACTGGCCCACGCTCGGAATGGTTTTGATGGGCACCTGGTGCTGTAGAAAGAAATCGACGAGTACTGCCCGTTTAGCCGGGTTGAGGCCTTCCGTTGCCAGAATAACCTGCGGTTTGTAAGTCTGATTCCGGATAAAACGGTGGTAGGCCTGCTCGCGGGAAATGACCCGGATTCCTTCGATTACCTTGTCGATCTTGGCCGGATCGTCATCAACGAAGGCCAGCACCTGATAGCGGTGTGTCGAATTTTGAACCAGCGCTTTTCGGGTTACCAGACCGGTTTCGCCCGCGCCGTAAATCAGTACCCGCTCGCGGCTGTCGTAGCCCGTCGAAGACAGGTGCCAGTAGACGGTTTTGATGCCAAAGCGGCTCAGGGATAAAAGCACCAGACAGCAGAAATAATCGATCAGGATAATGGAAAAAGGAACGTTGAACGTCGTGTCGCCCTGGGCCAGCAGCCAGGAAACCAGGGCTATCGACAAAGCACTCAGCGTAACGGCATAAACCAACGGCACCACATCTTCCAGACTGGTATGGCGAATAATGCCCTGATGGGTACCGATAAACAGAAAGCACCCCAGCCGAATGCTGATCGTCAGCAGTAGACCGGTCAGAAACTGAGGACCATCGATGGTCGCAAAATCGAAGTTAAACCGCAATCCGAAAGCCACCGCGAAAGACGCTACGGCCAGAATCGCATCCGTCAGCAGGATAAAATAGCGGGAAGCGAAGCGGTTAGTCAGGCTTATTCTATAAATCGCTCTCATTAGTGATCAGATCGGGATGAAACAAATGAAAGGATTTGTGCTTATTGCTTGAGGAGTTTGATCGTTTGGGCCTTGCCGGATCCGACTTCAACCTGAATCAGCAGTAGACCTTTGGGCCAGCTGGGGTCCATCGTAAACTCCAACCGCTCGGAGGCCGGGCGCTTATATTGTTTGAGCAGCCGCCCATCGGGGGCCACCACCCGAACCCGGATGGGCTGCCCGTCGGGATTCTCCAGGCCCGTCAGGCTAAACTGGTTGTCGGCCGGATTGGGCATTACCACCAGGCGGGGGGTGCCGTCAAGAACCACGCCCTGAATTTTGGAGTATTCGTACGAACCGTCGACATCAATCAGTTTGAGTCGGTAATAGTGGGTACCCGGTTGCAGCGGTGCGTGCGTAAAATGATAGCGTTTTCCCTCAAACGGACTGCCGACGGCGTTGACGGATCCGATGCTTTCCCAACTTTTGGCATTTGGGCCGTATTCGATGACAAACCGGCTGAAATTGATTTCCGACCGGGTTTGCCAGCCCAGTTCAACCTGGTCCAGGGAACCTCTTGCCTGAAAATAGGCCAGCGTAACCGGTAGTTGGGTGGGCGTGAAAGAACCGGTAAAGGGATAGTTATGAATTTCAGCAGAAGTTCCGGCGTGCGTCAGATCCCCGCTGACGTACAACCGACCGTCGTAAGCGCCATTCAGGGTGACGCTGCCGTTGGGAACCAGTGCGGTGCCAATAAAGGCCGAATTGAAACTGACGCTGGTGGCTTCACAGAAATTAAAGATTACATTATACACCTGGGCATCCGGTTCGCTGGCGCCGGGCTGACCAGCCCGCCCAATGAGAGCCCGCCAGTTAACACTTAAGCCGCCCCCGCCGGTGACATTAACCACCACGGTAGCGCCTGGGGCAATATTGCTGAAGGTGAGATCTGAAGTAACGCTGCTGTTGGCAATCGTAAATACTTCGTTGGCGGCATTGGTACCCGTCAACACGCTCCCCGAGCGGGAGCCGGTCGGGGTACTGGTGCACAAATTGCTACTGATCTGCTGCATACCGGAAATAATACCGGCAATGTCGATCCCAGCAGGACCCTGGCTGCTGGTTTGTCCAGCGCTGCCCGCCCCCGAAGAAGGCAGCGTATTGGCCCCTCCTGAACGGATCGTGTACGTGCCTCCTCTATTAAATCCGACGCCCAGCGAACCCGATCCCGAAATGGTCCCGCCGACGGCCACTGGAAAACCGCTGCCCCCCTCGCCAAGGACAAATGTGCCCCCGCCCGATTGGGAAATTCCGTAGCCACTCTGGTTGATGACCAGATTACCGCCCACGGCCAACCGGCCCTCCACTTCACGCCCCCCGCCGGAAGGTACCGTGAAGTTACCGCCCACCACGACGGCGTAACTCTCGTCGTAGCCCCGGATCGGCGGATTTCCGGGCGCATAAATTCCAGCCTGCTCATCGGGCGTAAGCGGACTGGGATAAGCCCCCGATACGGCATCCGGTTCGGGGAAAACCGCTGTTGTACTGATACAACCGGCCCCCGAACAATTCAGTTGCGCCAAAAATTCGGGAATGCCCATTGGTTTTGCGGAAAACCGGGTTGCTTTACGACCCTGGGGCGACGTAAAAGCCAGAAAGAGGCTTACCAGTGCGAAGGAGAAAATGTGTTTCATCGTGATAAGAGAAAAATGGTTACCGGAAGTGATTAGGGATCTTGCAGAAAAGGATCGACCCAAAAGTAGAAGGAGAGGGCCAGGGCGACTATTTCAAATGTTACCACCACTATGACGTATGTTACATCCCCCAAAAATTCCGGCATTTTTGATGTATTTTTAGAGTAAAGAGGATTTTTTAGCTTGCCAATTCAACCGATTTTCGGGCTGCATGTACCCTGCCTGGTGAAAGTGTCAATTTGCGGAATTGGAATTCATTCAACGCGCGGGCCTTTAACCGCAGCGTCTATACGTTGAGCGGTGAATGCGGATGGCAGACTGACTTGGAGGGACTGTATTTCGAACGTATTTGCGAAAAGCCGGATCGGCGAAACCTATAACTGGGTAGCCAGAAAAACCGTGGGCGGCATGTGATAGTGTTCCCGAAAGCATTTGGTAAAGTACGCCGGTGACTCAAAGCCAACCAGTTGGCTGGTTTCTGCAACGGTATGGCCCGCCCGCAGGTATTCAATCGCCCGTCTTAACCGGTAATTGCGCAGAAATTCCGTCGCGGTCATCCCCGTCAAACCTTTCACTTTTCGGTACAAATGAATCCGGCTCAGTCCCACCTGCTCGGCCAGTTCGCCCACTCCAAAACCGGATTGGGTGATGTTGCTGTCAATAAGGCCGTGCAGGGAAAGCAGGAACGGGTCAATAGGGACTGTCCGGGTTTCGTCGTCGGACTTTCGGCTGGAGTGTTTCCGGGGGTGACGAATCCGTACTGTTTTGGGGGGCTGATAAGCTGGAGTCGATACCGGCCGTCGGCAATGCCGCAAGAAGGTCCGGAGCCGTTGCCAATACGAAAGTAACCGTTCAAATAGAGCCATACAAGTTAAGGGTATCCGGTTCCAAAGAAACCGGATGACTCGGTCTTGCTCTATTTCAAATGATACATGACACTATCAATTATGTTAAATAATGCCTTCGGGCCTAAGTCCCGCGGTTATTCAAGTGTTGAATTACAAACTCGGTTGGGGTCATGTTGAAGTGTTCCCGAAAACATTTGGTAAAATAAGCGGGCGTATCGAAGCCGACGAGGTTACCGGCTTCACCGACGGGATGACCCGCCCGCAACAATTCGGCAGCTTTTTTTAACCGGTAATTGCGCAGAAGTTCGGTAGCCGTTAAGCCCGCCAGGGATTTAATTTTCCGGTAGAGCTGAATGCGGCTGATGTCGAGCTGACCGGCCAGTTCTTCCACGCCAAACGTGGAATCATCCAGGTTTTGATCAATGAGCGCGTACAGTTTTTCTAAAAACAAATCGAGCGGAGCCGGTGGAGCTTCCCGAAGCGGAACGTCCGGCGATTGGAACATCGTGCGAACCCATTCGCGGAGTCGACGGCGCCCCTCAAGTAAATTTTGAACCCGGACCTGCAATTCCCGGATGTTGAAGGGTTTGGTCATGTAATCGTCCGCTCCCAGCGTCAGCCCATCCAGCCGGTCGTTGAGTGACGATTTGGCCGTGAGCAACATCACCGGAATATGGCTGGTCCGCAGGTCCTTTTTAAGTTGATCACAAAGGGCAAAACCGTCCATTTCCGGCATTAACACATCGCTGATGATCAAATCCGGAAGTTGCTCAACCGCCTGTTCAAAACCGCGCCGACCGTTTTCGGCCTGAATGATTTGGTAGTTTAGCGGCAGGCTTTCGGCGACGAACTGGGCCAGTTCCGCATTATCTTCCACGAGTAACACCCGCGGGGCACCGTCGGACGTTTCCTCCGCTTCGTACCGGGTCGGGAGCGGGCTGACAGGCGCCGAACGGCTGGTGGAACCCGCAATAACCGGACGCAGGGGAATGGACAGGCGGAAAGAGGTTCCTCGTCGACCGGTCGAAGGATCGGCTTCGCTTTTCACCTCGATCTGACCCTGCAAAAGGTCAACCAGTTCCTTGACCAGGGCCAGCCCGATACCGGTCCCCGGCACCTGCTTATTGGCCGAGGCTCCCGAAGAATCCGCCTGATAAAAGCGATCGAAGATGCGGGGCAGGTGCTCGGCCGAAATACCGATGCCGGTATCGGAGACAATCAGGAGCATCCAGGGCGCCAAGGTGGTTGGCAAGTCGGTTTCGGGCGAATGGGGACCCGGAGCCGCTAAACCGTCAACGATCTGAAATTGAACCATTATTTGGCCGCCTTCCGGGGTAAACTTGAGGGCGTTGGAGAGCAGGTTGGTCAAAATCCGTTCCAGCTTTTCGGCATCGAAGTTGTACTCGGCCGCTCGTTCCAGCCCTTCCAGCCGCAGCTCAACGCCTTTTTGCTGAACCGCGGGCTGAAAACTCTGACCAATCGACTGGATGAACCCGGCAATATCACCCCGTACCTCCTCGATGGGTAAGGCCCCGGCTTCGAGTTTGGAAATGTCCATCAACTGGTTGACCAGGTCCAAAAGCTGCTGGGCGTTGCGGTCGATGGCCGCCAGCCGACGCTGGTCATCGGGCTGTTCAAGCCGGGGTTTGAGTTGCTGAGTGGGGGTTAGGATTAAGGTTAAGGGCGTGCGGAATTCGTGGGTAATGTTGGAAAAAAACCGGTTTTTCATTTCGTCCAGAATCCGCAGTTGCTCCGCTTCTTTTTGCTTCAACTCCATGGACTGGCGTAATTTCAACCGGTTAGCATAGAGCCGGAAAACGCCGACTGCGGCTCCAATAAAGGCCAGAGCATACAGGAAATACGCCCACCAGGTAGCCCAGAACGGCGGCAGGATTTGGATGGACAGCCTGCGTGTGTGTCGGCTCCAGTTGCCGGAAGTGTTTGAGGCATTCACGATCAGCGTATACGTGCCGGGTCTTAGATCGGTGTAGACCGCTTCCGGCCGGCTGGTTTCGATCCAGGTTTCGTCAATGCCCCGTAACCTATACCGGTACCGGTTGAGGTTGTTCTGGTTAAACTGAAGGCCTACGAATTGAGCCGTTATGAAGTTCTGGTCGTACGGTAGGGTGATTTCCTGCACGGCCTGGATCGGTAAAGCGCCGAGAGGGGAGTTGGGTCCCGGCATCACGGGGCGGTTTTTGATCTGCAAGCCCGTCAGTTCAACCTGCGGGTGGAATTGATCCTCCTGCAGGTGGCTCGGTTGAAAAGCCGTAAAACCTTCGACGCCCGCCATGACGATAGCGCCATCCGCAAACTGAATATAATGAAACCGGTTGAACTCCTCGGCTAATATGCCATCGTCGGTGGTGTAAGTCCGGATCTGAAAAGTCCGCCGGTTCATTTGGCACAGGCCTTTGTCTGTTCCGATCCAGAGATTGCCATGTTGGTCAGGAATGGCGGAGTACACCACATTATTGGGTAGCCCGTTGCCGGTGGTTATCCGCTGGCTTCGTCCGGTCCGTTTGTCAAAGGCACAAAGCCCGGCCCCGTAGGTGCCGATCCACAGCCGATGCTGATCGGCCGGATCCGAAAAAAGACAATACAGGATGTTGCTGCCCAGAGAGGTCGGGTCGTCAGCCTGGTGCCGGTAATTGCTGAGCTGCCGGGTTTTCCGGTCCAGGCGAAACAAGCCATTATCGGCGGTGCAAAACCAGAAGGATTGCTGGTCGGCGACCATTTGAAGAACCGAACCCATCAGGTCCAGGTCAAGGGAATAATCACTTATTTGCCAGGTTTCGGATGCTTCATTGAACCGGATTAACTGGTGTTCCACCACCACCCACAACGTTCCATCCGTATCGCGGGTAACCGGGTAAATGTTCGACCGTCTTTTCACCACCCCAGGCAGCGGAAAAGTCGTCACTTCATTTTTGACTGTGTTTAAACGGTGGATAGCGGCCGGAAAACCGTGCGTATACCAAAGCATCCGGCCGGTCCGGTCCAGGGTATTCCGGAAATAATACTGAGATGCCGATGGGGGCCGAATGGGTTGACGGTCGGGCGGAATCTTTCCCCAGCGGGTAAGCCAGTCCGTCAGAAAACCTTGTTGATACGGAATTGCCTGAAAGGGCGGTTTTCGCAAATTGAATTTACGGATTCCAAAACCGTCAGTTCCCACCCACAGCACATCGGAACGGTCGATGTACAACCACATCGGATGCCATCGCTCCCGGGAATAATCGTAAATCACCTCGACTCCGGAACCGGAGCCACGCACCAGCACACCATTGTTTTGGGTGTAGAGATTTCCCTGACTATCGAATACAACCGGAACAACCCGGTTTTCCGGAATTAACCGGGCCATTGGAAACGTCCGGACAGGATCGGGCCCTGTTCCCAGTATCCGGAGTTGATTCAATCGGTGGTTCACCTGTCCGAACTGGGGATAAAAGGAAGTGGTAGCCGACTCCTTTACCACTTTTTGGTAGGGCACCAGGGCCTTCCGGGAAACATCGTAAGCCACCAGACTATCTTGAGCAAGCAAGCAAAGTTGGCCCCGGTCGTCGAGTTGAAGGACGACGCCCAGCGGATAGCGGCTCGTTTTTAAAAACCTTGCCTGAAACGGCACCCATTCGGTCCGGTTGGTGGTTAAGTTAAGGCCTAACAAACCGTGGTTGTGAAAAACGAGCCATAATTGCCCTGAATGATCGAATTGAAAATCGGTCAGCGAGAAATTTTGCCGGTGTTTAGTAATGGCGGGGTGGGTGTCAAAACGGACAAACCGCTCGGTCACCGGGTCAAAGCAGTCGAGGGTTGAATTCTCGGATAAAATCCAGATGTTTCCCTTCGGGTCCAGCCGGAGTCGGGACAGGGTATTGGAAGACAAACCCGGGCGGCCGTTTAGATTGACCTGAAATACTTTGGTCTGCCGCCCGTCATACCGGCATAACCCTCCACGAGTCGCCATCCAGATAAAACCCTGCCGGTCCTGTAAAATACTGGGGACAAACCCTTGCGGAAGTCCGTTCTGGCTGGTCATGGCTTCCGGCTGGAGGAAAGCAGCCGGTTGCGCCGAGAGCGAATTCAAGGCGCCTGAAACGACCAGAATTATCCAGAAAACCGCATACGTAAACCGGCCTGGCCCTTGTGTCGAACCCATCATAATTCCTGAAAAAAGACACTGTCTGACGTTTAAAAGCGGACGGTACGGGTATCGCCGACGGTCAGCTACCGGGTCGACCGGATGGAGAAGATAGACAATCAGTAACCAGGGCTACCGATTCAACACGTTTCCTTAATCACTCAATTCCTGAAATTAGTTACTAATAGGTAAATATGTTTGTTTTTAGAAGAGATTTTTTTGTCGATGTAACATTCGTTATAGTGCCAGGTAACATCTGAAATACCCCTCATCGACGCTTCCCCTTACTTTTGACCTGTCGAGCGACCTGGCGTGCCAAGTAATCCTGTCGAGTATTCGGGCCGGTTTCTGGGGCCCATTTTAAACGGTTTTGCCATCGGAATAAAGGGCAACGGGCGCTACCTCGTTCGTTGAAACTTGGTGCGCAATCCCCTGATGGCCCACAAGGAAGAATTTTTGACCAGGCATTCCTTCGCCGTCGACCCGTCTGTTTCCTAAAACCAATTTTAGCTTTTGTCTACCTTTTTAACCGGATGATTCATGAAAAAAAACGTACCTGTTTCGTGGGCTTTTAGCCTTATTTTCTGGCTTCTTCTGGCCGGCACAACGCTACTGGCTCAGGTTCCCAGTAAGCGCGGGGATAAATCCCTCGGGGGAACAGCGGATGATGAGGGCCGGGTGATTCTGAAACTGCCGGATGGAGGCTACCTGGTTGGGGGCGATTCCAATTCTCCGGCCAATGGGGGTGACAAAACTGCGGGAACGAACGGACGAGTTGATTTCTGGGTGGTCCGCTACGATGCCAACCACAACAAACAGTGGGACAAGAACTTTGGTGGAGTCAGTAATGAGGAGTTGACAGCAATCACGGCCACCGCCGATGGCGGTTTTTTGCTGGGAGGGGCTTCGAATTCGCCCAGTGCCGAAGGGCTAAAAACCGGCGAGCATTATGGCGGTTTTGATTATTGGATCGTTAAAATAAAGGCCAATGGCGACTATCAATGGGATCAATCCTACGGGGGAACCTCAAATGATTACCTGACAACCATCACGGCACTTTCCGACGGAACGGGTTATTTGGTGGGGGGCTATTCCACGTCTCCAGCCTCCGGAACCAAGGAAGCTGAACAACTGGGCACTTTTGATACCTGGGTCATCCGAATTGATACCAACGGTCTTAAGGAATGGGACAAAACCTACGGGGGTGATCAACGCGAAGAATTGCATGGCATCCTGCCTACTTCCGACGGCCATTATCTGCTGGCTAGCCAATCGTCGTCGCCAGCCGGAACCGGAAAGGAGGCTGCGAACCTGGGTGGAGCTGATTACTGGCTGGTTAAAATCAATGCGTCGGGCGGTATCCTCTGGGATAAAACACTGGGCGGGACCGCAGGGGATTACCTGCGATCAATCGTCCCGACGGTGGATGGAGGATATTTCTTAAGCGGTTTTTCCGACTCGGATATAAGCGGCACAAAAACCGGGGGAAATTTGGGGGGCTATGACTATTGGATCGTCAGGGTTGATTCGGACGGTGACCCAATCTGGGACAAAACGGTGGGGGGGAGTGATTCCGATGAAGGCATTAAGGCGGTGGCAACGGCTGATGGGGGCGTTGTAGTGGCCGGGAACTCGTCCTCCAATACGGGCGGAACCAAATCCGCCGATTCGAAAGGAGGCTCCGATTACTGGATCGTTTCTATAGACCGTGAAGGGAAAGTCATTTGGGATAAAACCCTGGGGACAACGGGGCTGGAACAAGTATTCGACTTCACCCAATTAATTAGCGGAGACTATGTGGTAGTCGGGTTTTCACAGGATGTAAAAGATGAAGACAAAGAAAGTCAGCCCCATGGCGGCAATGATTATTGGCTGGTAACCCTGGAAGGCTGTATCCCGCCCACCCTTACCTTTGTTTCTAACCTGACAAACCAACTGATTCTGCAAAATACCCCGGGTGTTTCGCTTTCCATTTCGGGTTGCTCGGGGGGAACGCTGCACTGGAATGGACCCAACGGGATCACCGGCACGTCTTCTACCATTTCGGTGCCCACATCCATCACCGGAACGCTTGCTTATTCGGCTACCTGCACCATTGGAGGTTGCTCAGCCTCCCAATCGACTACGCTGACGGTTGCGCCCCCGCCGGTCACCGGTTCCTTTGATGGCTTCATCAACGGGGCCGATTGCGGCAGCTTCCGGGGCTGGGCCTGGGAACGCAGCAAACCCAATTCCGCCGTCTCTATTGATATTCTTGACGGACCCAATGTGATTGCTACGGTACTGGCCGATGTCTTCCGGCAGGATCTGCAAACTGCCGGAAAAGGCAACGGTAAACACGCTTTCTCCTGGTCGATCCCCGCCAATCTGAAAGACGGTTTGGCCCACAGCCTCTCGGCCCGCGTCACGGGGAGCAGCTTTATTCTGAAAGATTCGCCCAAAGCACTCATTTGCGAGGGCGCACCGGTCCCGGGGGGCAACAACCCCCCCATACCCCCCTCGCCCACCATCCTGATTGCTCCGCTGGCAGCCCAGGTAGGTGTTCCTTTCTCGGGTACGTTAAGCGCTTTTACGGATCCGGAAGGCCAGCCCTTAACGTATAAACTGAGCGGTTTGCCGGGCGGATTGCTGATTAACCAAACCACCCGGGTGATTTCCGGAACCCCATCGGAAGCGGGCACCTTCGTATTGACGTATCAGGCTACTGATCCCGGCCCCCTGACCAACTCCGTCAGCTTTCCGCTAACGGTGAATCCGGCATCCACCACGACCGTAACCGGGAGTTTTGAAGGCTATCTGGACAAAGTGGAATGCGGCACGATTCGGGGTTGGGTCTGGGATCGAAACAAACCCAACACGCCGGTGACGGTGGAGATCTACTCGAAAACTCCTGAGGGCACTGAAACGGTCTGGGGTAGTACGGTGGCCAATATCTACCGGGAAGATCTGAAGAATGCGGGCAAAGGCAACGGGGTTCATGCCTATAGTTTTTCCACCCCGGCAGGATTGAAAGATGGGCAAACACGTTTACTGTACGGCCGGGTACAGGGTAGTACGTACCTATTAAAGGATTCGGGTAAACCGCTGACCTGTAATTCTCCGGTCCGAGCATCGGCAGAAACCGGTTCTGATCTGAAGGTGACCCTCTTGGAAAATCCGGTTACGGATCAGGTGAAGGTGGAAATTCGTGGTGCGGCAGGTCGGCCTGTTCACGCTCAATTGACAGACTTCCAGGGGCATACGATTGGGTTCCAAACCATTGGGTCAGCTGGGACCGTTGAATTCGTGAGCTTTGGCATCCGCCCGCAGGCCGCTGGCTTGTTGTTGCTGCAAATCAGCAGTGAGCAGCAGCGTCGCGTGATCAAGGTGGTCAAACCCTGACGGTGTGGGAGGTTTTAGATCAGTTCAACCAACCCGGCTTAAAAACCGGGTTGGTTTGTCTTTGTGAAAGCGCATGGGTCTATGAAGAATTTTTTCTGTATTTCACTCCTAAGGAAACCGGGGCAAATGGAAAATCAGACGAGAACATTAGTACGCTTAGCGGGATCCGGTTTTATGAAAGAGGCCTTATAAATAGCCATTTCGGGATTCAACGAATCAGCAAAATAACAATGCCGACTAATCCACCCGGAAACTGGCAGCAATCTCCTAGTTAGCGATGACCTTCACGGGAAGAAGTCAGTATCCTAATCACCCACTAAAACAATGCTTTTGGGAGCCATGGTCTGGCCATAATCCTGGATAATCTGTCGTAAAATCTGCATGTCGGCCGGGCACTGCTGCGCAAATTGCTCCCAATGGGTGAGGGTCAGTTGCTGGGGCATTTCCACCACCGCCACAATACAATCCCAGAAAGCATCCCAGCTGGGCCCGTACCAGTCCGGAAAATGAAGCTGCGTTTTGAAAAGTTGGTGGAGGGCCATTTTGCTGGTGATACCCGTTAAATCCAGAGTCATAAGCTGTTGTTTAAATGGAAAATGCGCCCGTATCAAAGGAAATTTGAATGCGCCATACAAAGTTTCTCCTGGAGAAACAGCTTGGGCCAGTTCGAGCTTTATTTCGCTAAATAATTGGTCAGGTTGTCCCCAATGTAGCGCCAGCCCCATTCAAACCGCTGCCTGGCAAAGTGGGCCTCGGGAGGAAAGGTTTCCAAACCCGAATGCGTAATCCTAAGTCGGGTCTGATCTCCTTCGCCAAAAAGCTCAAAAGCCACTTCTGAACGACCAGAATATCCCTTATACGCCCAGGTATGCGCTAACTTCCGTCCCTCGATGACCTCGGTCACGTTCCATTCTTTTTGATAGGAGGACCCATCATTCGTAAAACGAAACGCAAAGCCCACAACCGGTTCAAATTGCTGCACTTGGGAGAAGTACCATTCTTTCAGAGCCTCTTTTCCGGTCAGCGCCCGCCACATTTTTTCAATCGGAGCCTCAAAAACACGCTCAATTACCAGCGGGTCATTCATACGATGCCGTAAAGTTAGAGTTTAGATGCCTGGATGCTCTGGCCAGAGCACCTTTTGAACTCGCTAGTTGGGGTGTGAATAATTCCCTAGTCACAGCGAAGTCATTTCAAGCAACACAAAGCGAGGAATTAAAATTCTGGATTGCCCACAACCGGGTGATGACTGAAGTTGTAGAGATGATTCTTTATCAGGATAAAACGTTCTTTCCCTGAGCTTATACATTACCAGCAGGGGCAGCCTTCAAAAAAAGCTGTTCCTGCCGCCGGAACGGCAAGCGTGGAATGCGGTTGGCCAACTCCGCTTCAGGCACGATAATCGACTTGAGGTTCAGCTTACAGAATCAGATATGAGGTGGATGCCGTACTTTTAGATTCAATCTCTCTATCTTACCGCCGTAGTAAGGTTTAAGAGCATCAAATCTAAAAATAATAGAATGGCATCGGGTTTTTTCGCAATTTTGGATGATATAGCCGCCCTAATGGATGATGTTGCTCTGGCAACAAAAGTGGCCACGCGCAAAACCGCCGGTATTTTAGGCGACGATCTGGCCGTCAACGCCGAAAAAGCGACGGGTTTTCTGGCTGAACGGGAATTGCCGATTCTGTGGGCCATCACGAAAGGGTCACTCATCAACAAACTGATGATTGTTCCGGTTGCCCTGCTGCTGAATGCCTTCTTCCCGGCCGCCATCACGTTCATTCTGCTTCTTGGCGGGTGCTACCTGGCCTACGAAGGGGCGGAAAAAATAATCGAATTCGTTAGTAAGGCAACCAAACACGAAAAACCGTCTACTCCAGCCGGCAAGCCGGATGAGCCCGTTGCCGATTTCGAAAAAATAAAGGTAAAATCCGCCATTACCACCGACTTTATCCTTTCGGTGGAAATTGTCATCATTGCGCTGGGTTCAGTGGCCGATCAAACCACCATGATTCAGATCCTGACGGTGTCGGCCGTGGCCTTAGTGGCAACCGTTGGCGTGTACGGCCTCGTCGCGCTGATTGTGCGCATGGATGATGCGGGCTATCAGCTGATCAAGCGCTCGAAGCCCAATGGCTTGCTGGCCCGGCTGGGTCAGGGGCTGGTTGGGGCGCTGCCGCTTATTATCCGGATTTTGAATGTGGTGGGGACTTTAGCCCTGTTGCTGGTTGCTGGCGGCATTTTTGTCCATAATATTCCTTATCTGCATAAGGTGTTTCAGGATATCCCTGCTTTGGTCACTGAGTTTGGAGTTGGTTTGGTAGTCGGCCTGGTAATAGCTGGCCTTGTTATCCTGTTCAAGACCATTCGGAGTTTCTCCAGCACGGCGGTGTTTTAATGATCGCTGGTTGTAAATTGGACGCGTCTACCTGATTGCGGGGACTGGTCTTGCTTTGCCGCTCGGAGGAAAGGTGTCCGTCTCTCGACCGTATTTCCCTTTGCAATTTCTTAAAAATTCAAGGTTCCGGGAATTGACTACCTTGTTGAATTATTGCAAGGTAGCCTTCCGATTTGATGGTTTTGTTACAGCGGTTTTTTCTTTTTTTGGGGTAAGGCAGGATTCGTTTTTCTTCTCACAAATGCCCTTCTTTCCACCGCAGCCGGGCAGAAGGTCCCGAATTCTCAATCCGTTGACTAACGCTCGATGGGGATTTGAAACGGGGCTATGTTGACGGCCATTCCCGTACCAACGATCATTCGGGTGTCATGGTGCCGGTTTTTGCCTACGGGCCGCATTCGCTGGATTTCCGGGGTGTTTACGAAAATACCGCCATTCACCACAAAATTATGGGAATCCTGCGCCAGTATCAGCGGCAACCGGTTCCGGAAACCGGGGTTTTACACCGAAACTGAACCAATGGCTCGGAGGACTCGGGTTAAGATTACGGGATTGTTAAATCCGGCCGGCTGATTTCTTCCAGGCTTTATGCTGCGGTAATCGTAGAGTAACAGGCTATTGGCTCCTTTGTAGAATCGTAGAAACCTCACATAGCTACCTGTTCATGAAAATTTCTCCGCTTAGCTACCTGGCTAAAGCCACGGCTTTGATCACCTTGCCCCTGGTTGGCTGCACGGTGCAGGATCATAACCTGCCTTCCAGCCGGGTTGAACTCAAATCCCATTCCACAACGCCAGCCCTGGTTAAAAAACATTCCGGTTTTGAAAATCTGGATGTTTACTCACTGCTTAGTTCGGACGATAAGCTCGGTCAATCGCCCAGTTACATTTTTGGGGGCTCGGCCGACGGCGCGGGTCTGCTCAAGAATAACGATGATACCTATACCTTACTGGTCAACAACGAAGACAATTTCGCCGTTTCCCGGGTAACGTTGGATGCCACCTTTAAACCGGTGAAGGGCGAGTATCTGCTTAATTCCGACGGGGCTCAGTGGCGCCTTTGTTCGGCCACCATGGCAACACCGGAGGAACACGGTTTTGGCCCGGTTTTTCTGACCTGCGGAGAAAGCGGGGAGGAGTCCCGGATTCATGCCCTCAATCCCTACGGCGACCCCACAACGGCGGGCGTGACCAAGGAAATTCCCGCGCTGGGTCGGCAGAGTGCCGAAAACGCCCTGCCGCTGCCCAAAACGGCGTATCCCGGTAAAACCGTCATTATCATTGGCGATGACGACAGTGCTATTTACGGCGGACAGATTCTGGTATACATCAGCAATACGGTCGGCGATCTGAACAATGGCAGCTTTTATATGCTCCGCCGGAAAGACCTCAATCAACAGGAAATGGCCATGAAAGAGGGCGATTTGCACGATGTGGAGCTGGTCAAAATCGAGAACCAGGCCACGTTGACGGGCTTGCAACTCAATCAGAAAGTGGATGAAGTAAAGGCCATTAAATTTGGTCGGGTCGAGGATGTCGATTACCGCAAAGGAGGGGGCGCTCAGGGCCGGGAGGTTTATTTCACCGTTACCGGACAAAACAATACGGGCGTCAATGCCGACTATTCCCGCTCCAAATACGGCCGCATTTACCGGTTGAAACTGGACGAAACCGATCCGACCAAAGGCAAGCTGTCGGTGGTGCTGGACGGCGATAACCGCAGCGGAGTTGCCAAAACCTTTCAGGACCCGGACAACATTCTGGTCACGGAAAATTTCGCCTACATTCAGGAAGACCCCAATGGCTACGGGAATGAGACCCACGATGCCTACATCTACCAGTATAACCTGAACACGGGTGCCTTAAAAGTCGTCTTCGAACTGGATCACCGCCGGAATCAGGCGGATGTGGCCAAGTACAACGTGGGCGGAGTTTCCAAACTAGGCGACTGGGAGAGCAGCGGAATCATTGACATTTCCGACATCATTGGCGTACCCAATACCTTTCTGTTTGGCGTACAGCCCCACACCTGGACGGGCGATCAGTATAAAGGCGTGGATGGCGGTTCCAAACGGCTCAACGAAAGACAAGCCAGCCAGCTGCTGATCGTGAAAGGGTTGCCCCGGTAAATCATCCAATTGCATTTTACACGCATTCCTGCCAGGACGTCCTGGCAGGAATTTTCCTTTTTTTCATGATAAAGCGCATTCTGCTCGTAGGTGCTGCCGGATTGCTGATCCTGGGGGCTTATCTGGCTTTTCGTCGAACTACGCCACCCGTAACCGCCACGCCGGTGGAACAGATTCAGGCTCAATTTCAGCGCGACCTCGCCGTGCTGGATTCGACCGTCCGGATTCTCCAAACGACCCTCGAATCCGGCGACAAACCGGCCCGGCAGGCGGCTTTCCGCCAGGCCCGACTCGCCTGGAAACCGGTGGAATGGCTGGCGGAGTATTATTTTCCGGCTACCGCCAAAGCCATCAACGGAGCCGCCATTCCCGAGTACGAGGAATCCGATGCCAAAACGATCGATCCGGAGGGTTTTCAGGTGATTGAACCCCTGCTCTTTCCCGCACCGGATCCGGACCAGCAGGAGGAACTGATTCAGCAAATGGCAATTCTAGCCGCCAACGTCAAACGCCTTTCCATCGTTGCCCAAAACAATCCAACGACTGACGCTCATCTTTTCGATGCCCTGCGTCTGGAAGTTTTTCGGATCATTAGCTTGGGAATTACCGGTTTTGATTCGCCCGTTGCCCAGTATTCGCTGGCAGAAACCGATGCAGCCCTGCGCGGACTCAAACGGTATATCGCCTATTACCGCCCGGAATTGCAAAGCCGCAATCCGCAACTGGCCGATTCCCTGGAAACGCTTTTTCAACAGGGAAATCGGCGTTTGACGGCTTCTCTGGGACCCGAAGCTTTCAATTCCTTTGATCGGCTCGCGTTTATTACCCACATTGCGAACCCCCTGAGCAGTCTGCTGCTGGATGCACAAACTGCCCTGGGTATTCAACCGTTCAACGAATCGCGCGGTCTACGGCCGAACGCCCGGACGCTGTTTGCGGCCAATGCCTTCGATGTCAATCATTACGCGCCCGGGCGGGACCATCGGCCTACGCCCCAACGGATCGCTCTGGGTAAAAGGCTGTTTGCCGATCCAGTCCTGTCGGGCGATGGGGGACGCGCCTGTATTAGCTGTCACCAGCCGGAGCGGGCTTTTACCGATGGTGTCGCCCGAAACCGCACCCTGGATGGTCGCCAGACCGTGCTGCGCAACACGCCGACGCTTTGGAATGCCGGGCTGCAACGGGCTTTGTTTGCGGATTCGCGGGTGACGTTTCTGGAAGATCAGGCTACCGATGTGGTCACCAACGTGGACGAAATGCACGGCTCCTTCGAACATGTAGCCTATCGTCTGAGGGCTGATCCGGAATATACTCAACAGTTTAAGGCCGCCTATTCGGATGGCATTACGTCGTTCACCATTCGCAATGCGCTGGCCAGCTACGAACGTTCACTGGTCAGTCTCAATAGCCGGTTCGATCGCTATGTTAGGGGTGAAAAAACCGCTCTGGATGCGCAGGAGATCCGGGGCTTTAATCTCTTTGCCGGGAAAGCCAAATGTGCGACCTGCCATTTTCTACCCCTGACCAACGGGTTGGTTCCCCCGCATTTTGAAAAAAGCGAAAGTGAAAATCTGGGTGTTCCCCAGGTGGTGGCCTGGAAAGGCGGCAAGCTTGATCCTGATTTGGGAAAATACCGCCATACCCGGGGCGCCATCCATCGCCGGTCCTTCAAAACGCCTTCCGTGCGAAACGTTGAATTAACCGCGCCCTATATGCACAACGGCGCATTCCGTACCCTGGAGGAGGTCATTACTTTTTATGATCAGGGTGGGGGAAATGGGCTTGGCATGAAGCAGGAATACCAAACCCTTCCCGAGGACCGACTTCAACTGACCCAAGGGGATAGAGCCGCTTTGGTTGCTTTTATGAAAGCACTCACTGATATCCAGGCGGTTCCCAGGTAGACCAGAGAACAGGGAGCAGGCGGTTCGGGGAAAGACCAGGCATTTTCACAAGGTGACTGGGTTCTCTGTTCTTTTTAGGATTATTAGTAATCAAAACACGTTTTTCCTGGCTACTACTTCAATGGCTTAGTAGCGCCAAAGTCTATCGTTACTTTAGGCGGGTAAATGGAGATGTCGGTATGCAAACAAAAAAGCCACTTACAAGAAATTGTAAGTGGCTGCTATTTAAGGCTCCCGAAGCTGGGCTCGAACCAGCGACCCTCTGATTAACAGTCAGATGCTCTAACCGACTGAGCTATTCGGGAAGGACAACCCATTGTGGCGGGTTATTGTGGGTGCAAAAGTAAGTGCCGGCCGCAACTCTTGCAAACATTTTCATTAAAAATACGTAAGAAACCGCTCGGTTAGACCGCTGAAGAACCCAGCGTTGGCACCCGAGCCAGAATTAACTCCTTGATCTGGCGGGCATCACCCCGGGTGAAATTCTTGATGACAATTTCGGGCCGCGCCCGCGGTATGATGCGGATGGTCGAAAAAAATAAACCATTGTCAATCTCCACCCCGGAAATATCCCCGTAGAAAACAAAGTTGTCGGTGCCGCCGATCAGCTTATTGACGCGGAAGGTTACCCCCTTATCGTTGAATTCAACAACGTCGCGGTTGATGGGGTCTTTGAAACCGCTGGATTTGAAAACTTCTGCCATGTGCGTTTTAGAAAAATCAGTACTTTCAAACCGGTTGCCGTTGCCATGCCGACTCCCGGCACACCAAGCTATTTCGGAATGTAAATGACCTTTTTAGTTTCGAAGAAGGGTTCGTCAAAGTAACGGGCCAACTCGTAGATCTGATACTTGTCTTTGATTTCGGCCAGCTCTTCGGCCAGATCACCCCCTTTCAGGTATAAAACGCCGTTCCGAAGTTTATTGTTACCGTTTTTTAAGATCTTGTAACGGACCCACCCCAGAAACGGTTGCAGGCGCGTGACCGCCCGGCTGACCACAAAGTCGTAGGTGGTTTTCAAGTGTTCAACCCGGACCTGTTCGGCCCTGACATTGCTCAAACCCAGGGCCGAACTGATTTCGGTAACCACTTTGACTTTTTTGCCAATGCTGTCGACCAGGTGGAAATCAGCCAGCGGAAAAAGAATGGCCAGCGGAATGCCCGGAAAACCGCCCCCCGTACCTACATCCAGAATTTCGGTGCCTGGTGTAAACTGGATCACCTTGGCAATACCGAGCGAATGCAGGACGTGCTTTTCGTACAAAGCATCAATGTCCTGTCGCGAGATGACATTGATCTGGGCGTTCCAGTGGCGGTATAACTCTTCCAAGGCTGCAAACTGCTCCAGTTGCGGCTTCGTCAGGTTCGGAAAGTATTTTTTGATTAGCTCCAAGGTAAAGAATGATGAAGGATGAAGGATTGACTATGAATGATGGAGGCAAGTTGTGAGCGAAGTCCATTCATCAATTATAATGTATCGATCATCATATAAAGTGTCACTTCCATTTCATCCGGCGGTTTTTATTGCGGGGACGTAGCGTAACGAACCCCATAACGATATAATAAATTCCCATTACCAAATCCAGGAACGGAATGGCCATCCAGTCAACCGTATGCCCTAGGCGGTAGCTAATGCGCCCCACAACGGCCCAGAAAACCAGGAACCGAAAGAAAAATAAACCGCTCGCGATGACCAGAAGCTGGCCGTCCAGGTGGTTCATGAGTCCGGAAAAACCGGTGTTCAAACCACTCAGGATGGTAACCAGCACAACCACCGGCCCCGCTACCCAGGTCAATACATGGGAAAGCGAAAGGAGGCCCAACCAGACTTTGTTGCGGGTTCGGTAGTATTTTCCCACTGACAAATGCCGCTGCTTCTGGTGCCACCACTCGGCAAACGTTTCTTTCGGTTTCGAGTACGTGAAGGTGGCCGGATGCAGGCTGACCGCAACGTTTCGGGAAGTCGCTACTTCATTGATAAACAGATCGTCGTCGCCACCTAGTACGCGAATGTGGGAATAAAAGCCTTTATTATCTAAGAATACTTTTCGGCGGTACATTAAATTGCGGCCAACGCCCATGTAGGGTAGCCCGGCCAGGGCCATCGAAAAATACTGAACGGCGGTAAACAACGTCTCGTAGCGAATCAGGCGGTTGATCCACCCGTGTTTTTTTCGGCGTTTGTACGGACCAAAGCCCAGCACGATTTGTTTTTTCGGATTATCGAGCTGAGTCACCATGCCCGCGAGCCAGAACTCACCAGCGGGTTGACAATCGGCATCCGTTAGTAAGATAATGTCGTGAGCCGCATTGCGAATACCAGTGGTCAGCGCGTATTTCTTGGGAGTAACGTGATCGTGTTCCCGGTCGATGCGAATAAACCGGACGTGCTCAAACCGGTCGGCCGATTTTTCCAGAAACTCCCGGGTGCCGTCGCTCGAACGGTCGTCCATCACCAGCACTTCAAAGGAAGAATAGACCTGATCATCGAGCAGGGGCAGGAGTGTCCGCAGATTGTCCAGCTCATTCCAGGCGCAAACAATAATGCTCACGGGGGGATCGGGGGAGGGGCCATCATCGGCCAAGGCATCACCGGACAGGGCCGACGAATCGGTCACCTCTGGCGACCAGTTTTCGTTGGGATCGGCATAAAAAGCCGTCCTTGAAAAAATACCGAGAATATAAAAAAGTTGTATGCATACGGATAAGAGGCACACAACCAGTACAATAGACACCACGAAAACACGTAAATTGGCTGATGGATTGCATAGGAATGCAGCCGCAAATATACAGCTTTTGATTTTCGTCGCTGGACTTTCGAACTTTGCCGGTCGAAAAGATCGTTGTACGAATCCATCATGCAGTTTACCATCCAGGCTACCGACCCGCTGTCGAAAGCGCGTACGGGCGTCATCACGACCGATCACGGTCAGATTGAAACCCCCATCTTTATGCCCGTCGGAACCGCCGGAACTGTGAAAGCTGTTCACCAGCGCGAGTTGGCGCAGGACGTACAGGCGGAAATTATTCTGGGAAATACGTACCACTTATACCTGCGACCGGGTCTGGATGTGCTGGAAAAAGCCGGCGGTTTGCACCGGTTTAATGGGTGGGAGCGGCCCATTCTGACCGATAGTGGCGGCTATCAGGTGTATTCACTATCCAATACGCGCAAAATCAAGGAAGAGGGCGTCACGTTTAAGTCCCACATTGACGGCTCGAAACACATTTTTACGCCGGAAGGCGTCATGGATATCCAGCGGATTATCGGCGCCGACATCATCATGGCTTTCGACGAATGCACACCCTATCCCTGCGAATACGGGTACGCCCGGACGTCGATGGAAATGACGCACCGCTGGCTGACCCGCTGCATCGACCGGTTTGATACCACCGAAAATAAATACGGGTATCGCCAGACGTTATTCCCAATCGTTCAGGGCAGTACGTATAAGGACCTCAGGCGACAGTCGGCTGAATTTGTGGCCGAACAGCAGCGGGACGGAAACGCCATTGGCGGTCTGGCCGTGGGCGAACCAGCCGAGGAAATGTACGGGATGATCGAGCACGTCAATGCGATTCTGCCGTCCGATAAACCGCGTTACCTGATGGGCGTTGGAACACCCGAAAATATACTGGAAGCCATTGCGCTCGGAATTGATATGTTTGACTGTGTAATGCCCACCCGCAACGCCCGACACGGTTTGGTTTTTACGTCACAGGGCATCATAAACATCAAAAATGAGAAGTGGAAAGCGGATTTCAGTCCGATCGATGAAGAAGTAGGCGGTTATGCCAGTACGTTTTATTCAAAAGCCTATTTGCGCCACCTGATCCGGTCCGAAGAAATATTAGGCGCACAAATTGCCAGTCTCCAAAACCTTACCTTTTATTTATGGTTAGTAAAGCAGGCCCGACAACAGGTTTCCGCCGGAAATTTCGTGAAATGGAAAGGTTACATGACAAAAAAACTGATGCAACGTCTTTGATAGTAGCCAAATCCTGTTTTTCTTGTGTCGGAAAACGGATAAGCATCTTGAACAAAGCTGTCGGGAACTTGTTTGTAATCTACCAATGCCTGTTTGTAAACTAAGTGAAAATCTATAGTTTTGCGGCAAAGTGTTGAAAATTGCATGATAGACCGGCCAAACTAACCGAAAAACGTTGTTTTACCACACTCAAATGGTTTATTAACTGTCAAACAATAACCTGATAAGTATGAAAAAAGTATCCCTGTTCGTAAGGGCAATGGGACTGGCTCTTCTGGCAGCGACAGGTGCCAGTGCTCAGTATAACCCGAAAGCCTCGTATGATGGTCCTGCTAAACTGAACACCTGGTCAGTTTCTGTAATGGGCGGACCCACTCAATTCTTTGGAGACCTTCGGGAATATGACTTCTATCCAGTCTCAAAGACCGGATTTGACAGCTACAACGAACGCAAATCGGCGTTTTTTGGTGTAGCGGTCGGAAAACAGTTATCCCACCTGTTTGGGCTTCAGCTGGATGGGCAATTCGGTAACCTGGTTGGAATGAAGCGCCGGCTTTATTATTCCTATTTTCGATCAAATTTTATCCAGACCGATTTGACGGGGAGTGTGAACCTGAAAAGTCTGCTGTTTGGTATCAATAAAATGAAACGCTGGAAAATTGATGCCTACACCGGTATTGGTGTGGTGTTCTTTAAATCAACAGCGTATGAGTTGGGAACGGGCCGCGTTCGTCGCTGGACCAAAACCAACAATGGTGACGGTATTCTGCGCGAAGCTAAATACGAAAAAGACTGGGCCATCCCCATCGGTTTAGCGGTTAACTACGAAGTAAGCGCCCGTTTTGATGTCGGTCTGGACTTCCGGTTCACGAATGTGAACACCGACCGTCTGGATGCGACAATTGGTGGCAATAGTTCCAGCTATTTTGACGGTTTCGGAACCCGTGGTCAGTTTGACAACCCATTTGAACGGAAAGGGGAATCAAACCTGGATAAATTAGGATATGCGGCCGTATCGGTAACCTATAAATTAGGAAAGAACGCCATCAAGGTTCAGAAAGTGAACGGCAAGTATGACTACGACACCACCAAAGGGACGTATCACCTGCGTTGGACCGATCCGAGAAACCTCATCAAACCGCCGGTTATCCTGACGCTGGAACAAATCGACTCCGTGGCTAAAGCCAACCGTCCGAAAGACATTGATCCGCGCCTGTTGATGGATACCGATAATGACGGTGTTTCCGACTACTTCGACCGTCAGCCCAACACGCCAGCCGGAAGTATCGTTTCGGGTGCGGGTGAAGCCATCGACTTCGATAAATACGTAAGTGCAGCGTTGCCGGGTATTGCCTGCGCCGAAATCCTGACGAACGTAAGCTTCGACACGGATAAAAACATCATCAAACCGCAGTTCTACGATATGTTGAACAAAGTGGTTGAATTGCTGAACAAAACGCAGTGCCGTCTGCAACTGTCAGGCCACGCCGACCGTCGCGCTTCCGACCGGTACAACATTGCACTGTCGCGTCGCCGGGTTGAAGCCGTCAAAAACTACCTGGTGAAACAAGGTCTGAATGATCCTAACCGGATTATTATCGACTACTTCGGTTCGTTCAAACCCATCGGCGACAACTCACGCGCTGGTCTGACGAAAAACCGCCGGGTTGAATTGCGGCTGGTTCCGTAATCTGATCCACGAAAAGTACGAAAGCCCCGACAGGTCACACCTGTCGGGGCTTTTTGCGTAGTGTAGAAAACCGGCCCAATTTCGAAGCCAGCAGCGCGGAGTGGGCGAATATTGAACCCATCCTATATATTTGCCGGTGGATCATCGGCCTTCCCTCTTAACACGTTCCGTTGTGTACGAAGCATTAAAACAAAAAGAAAAACAGATTGCCGTCATCGGTTTGGGGTATGTTGGCTTACCGATTGCCCTGGAGTTTGCCCGGCAATTCAAAGTCATTGGGTTCGACATCAATCCGGAACGGGTCGCCCTGATGCAGCAGAGTGTGGACCCTTCGCATGAACTGGCTCCGGGCGAGTTTGAAAACCGGGATATTGTGTTTACCGACGATCTGGAAGTGCTGCGGCAGGCTCATTTTTTCGTAGTCGCCGTGCCGACGCCGGTCGATGATTATAAAGTTCCGGATCTGAAACCCCTGCAGCGGGCCTCCGAAACGGTCGGAAAGGTCCTGAAACAAGGCGATTATGTCATTTATGAATCGACGGTTTATCCGGGCTGTACGGAAGAAGATTGTTTGCCGATTCTGGAGCAGTTGTCGGGCCTGAGCGTGGGTCGGGATTTCAAGATCGGTTACTCGCCCGAGCGCATCAATCCCGGCGACAAGGAACGCACGTTGACCACCATCCTGAAAATAGTGTCCGGCAGTGATGCGGAAGCCCTGGAGGAGATTGCGGCCGTTTACGGCAGTATTATCCGGGCCGGTATTTATAAAGCGCCAACCATCAAAGTCGCCGAAGCGGCCAAGGTAATTGAAAATACCCAGCGCGACCTGAACATTTCTTTAATGAATGAATTGTCGATTATTTTCGACAAAATGGATATTGACACGCAGGAAGTCATCAAAGCCGCCGGTACGAAATGGAATTTTCTGAAATTTACGCCCGGATTGGTGGGCGGCCACTGCATTGGCGTCGATCCGTATTACCTGCTCTACAAAGCCCGCCAGCTGGGCTATGATCCGCAGGTGATCCACAGCGGGCGTCGGATCAACGACGGAATGCCAGCGTACATTGCCACCAAGCTGGTGCAGATGCTGATTAAAAAAGGCAAGGCCCCGCAGCAGACCAAGGTGTTGGTGATGGGCATAACCTTCAAGGAAAATGTTTCAGACATTCGAAATTCAAAAGTGGCCGACCTGGTGCGGGAACTGATGAAATACTCGGTCAATGTGCACATTGTCGATGCATTTGCGTCGCCCAACGAAGTCGCCCACGAGTATAACCTGACGCTGATGGATAATCCGTCGAACCAGTATGATGCGGTTGTGCTGGCGGTCGCCCACGATGCCTATAAAAAGCTGGACATTTCATACTTCCGATCCATTATGGGAGCACAGCCGGTTTTGCTTGATCTGAAAGGACTTTACACCAAAGAAGAAACCGCCGGAATCGACTATTGGCGAATGTAATAAGCTGAAAATCAAAAGGTAGAATTGGCGGCTTTTTGGTAGTTATAAAAAACCGGATCGCAGGTTGTTACAAACTCCCGGCTTTTACGTCTCAATAAAACATAAAAATTGCAAGCCTCACTGCTAGCGATTGCTTGTGCTTGCAATTTTAAGTTTATTTTGACTGCTATCACCAATGCCGCGATTCGTAAAACCGGAGAAAAGCACTTATAAGGTCTTGCTGGTGGATGACCACTCCATTGTCCGTTCGGGAATCCGTTTGTTACTAAAAGAGCAGTACAGCGCGATTCAGGTTGATGAAGCCCGAAATGGCAGCATCGCCTTTGGTAAGATCATGGATACTACCTACGACCTGGCGGTCATGGACATCAATATGCCCAATACTGATACATTCAGCTTGCTGCAAAATATCCGAACCGTGTCACCTGATTTGGCAATCATGATTTTTAGCATCATGACCGAGTACGCGTTTGCCAAGCGGTATTTACAAATGGGGATCAAGGGATACGTTAGCAAGCAGGCGGAAGACGACGAAATTTTGAAGGCTGTTCATACCATTTTGTTGGGACGAAAGTACATCGATTCGGCTTTGCGGGAGCAAATGGGGGAGGATGCCCGCTTCGGGAAAGACGCCGACCCGTTTGAAATGTTATCGAACCGCGAACTGGAGATTGCCTACCATCTGGTGAAAGGTAGGTCGGTCAGCCACATTGCGGATATCATGAATATCCATACTTCGACCGTTGGTACTCACAAAGCCCGGATTTTTGATAAGTTAAAAGTGAATAATGTAGTGATCATGAAAGATTTAGCCGCTCAATATCGACTGATTTAAGCGACGAACAGTCCGTGCCGTTTATCGTTAAAACAACAAAAACCGCAACCGGAATCCGGTTGCGGCCAGGGCAGTCTGACTAGTTGAGGCAGTCTATATTTTGGCGCCTTTGATGCTTTTACCAACGGCCAGTAACTCTTCCGGCGTTTGGTAGCCCAGTACTTTCTTAACTACTTTTCCGTCGCCATCAATGAACAGCAGCGTCGGATACCCTTCCAGCGGATACTGCAACGCCAGCCCCGGGCCTTCTCCGCTCTCCATGTCCATTTTCACGTTGATAAACTCCTGGTTAAAGAAGTCCCCCACGGATTTTTGCGTAAACACGTTCTTTTGCAGCATTTTGCAGGGACCGCACCAGGTCGTGTAAGCATCCAGGAAAATAATTTTGTTCTCGGCTTTTGCTTTCGCCAGATGCGCTTTCCAGGTAGCCTCCGCAAATCGAATCCCCGGTTCGGCGCTGGCGGTCGAAAGGCTCGTTTCCGACACCGTGGCTGCGGACTCACTTTCGGCTGCGGTGGCGGTTTCTTGGGCTGTTGCCTGTTCTCCTTCCGATTTGCCTTTGGAGTTGCAGGCATTCAAAACGAGCGTCAGGGCAAGCAAAAAAGATAGCAAACGTGTGCTTTTCATAACAACGAGTTCTGTTTGTTCTGGTACTATACTAACGGCGAACGAATTCGGATTGGTTCTTTTTATCAGTAAATTTCGGATAGAAAGTAAGTTCGCCGTCGCAATTTTAATGAAAAAAGTTTAGTTATCGACGTTTGTTCCCGGCCATTTTGAATCGAAAATAGTACTCTTCTCAATTCTTTACGAACTTTGCGGCTGGGGAGCGGTTTAAAAAACCGTACTCCGAATCACTATGGAAGTAAAACAAGCAGAGTTTGTGATGAGCAATTCCGACCCGGCCCGCTGCCCGAAGCCGGATAAACCGGAGTATGCCTTCATCGGTCGCTCCAACGTCGGAAAATCGTCGCTCATCAACATGCTGACCACCCGGCACAGGCTGGCAAAAACATCGCAGACACCCGGGAAAACCCAGCTGATCAACCATTTTCTGATCAACACCGACTGGTATCTGGTCGATTTGCCGGGATACGGTTTTGCCAAAGCTCCGCAGCGCGAGCGGGAGAAATGGGAAAAGATGATCGACAGCTACCTGACCGGACGCCCCAACCTGATCTGTACGTTTGTTCTGGTGGATGGCCGGATCGATCCGCAGCGCATCGACCTGGAGTTTATGGAACGGATGGGCCAACGCGGTATTCCCTTTGTGATTATTTTTACAAAAACCGAAAAAGTCAGCTCGAATGCCATCCAGCAAATGGTCAAACGGTACGAACAGACGCTTCGCAAGACCTGGTCCGAATTGCCCCCGATGTTTATTTCGTCGTCGGTGAGCCACCGGGGCAAAGCCGAAATTCTGGACTACATCGATCAGCTTAACAAAGAGTTTTACCAGGAAATGAGCGCCCAAAGCTAGGAAGAACCGTGGCTCTGGTCCGGGAAATGGCCGGCAGAAATGCGTCCGGCCAGTATTATCTGCGGGTTATTAACCTTATCTTTGCGGTTCAGTTTTTGTTAAAGTTGGCAATAACCCAATCAAAAAGACCGTTACCCATTAAACAAGCAGCATGGAAGCGCTGAAAGAAATTGCAAATATTGCCGGAAAAGGCGGCCTGTACCGAATTGTAAAACCCAGCCGAACGGGCGTTATTGTGGAATCACTCGATGAAAAAAAAGAAAAATCGATGATTGGTCCCACCGCGCGCGTATCCGTATTGAAAGACATTTCGATTTATACCGACGACGAGGAACAATCGAAACCGCTGGCCGATGTGTTTATGGCCATCTACGAAAAATACGAGGACAATTTGCCCATCACGCCCAAATCAGCGTCGAATGCCGAACTGGCCGATTTCATCGCTGGCGTGGTGCCGGAATACGATCGTGACCGGGTGCACATGTCCGATGTGAAGAAAATGATCGGTTGGTATACCATTTTGCGGAAAAATCTGCCAACCGCGTTTGAGCAAAAAACCGAAGAACCGGCAACTGCCGAGGTCACGCAGGACGAAGCGCCTTCGGCCCCGGCGGAAACGGAAGAGCAAAAAGCATAAAGAATTTCCATTTTCAGTAATCGAAAAAGCAGGAACTGGCCTTTGGCTTCCTGCTTTTTTTAGTTTCAGTGACTTGGGAAAAGAACACGATTCCTTTTAGCTCGTGTCTCTAGAGAAAACGCCCCATTTTTTCCTCCGAAAAACCGGCGCTGGAAGTCATGCCTTTGCCGCCAATGCCGGTAACGATGTGGATGTTATCCTGATCGGCCTCAAAAATTTCGTCTGGGGTTTGGGCGTAAAAACCGGCCCAGGTGCGCTGGATGCGGTCGATCGGGAAGGTGACAATGCGCTGGGCCTCCTGAATAATCAATTGATTGATGTAATCCTGGGTATCGAATCCCAGCTCGTCGGTTTGCGTGGCCGGGGCATATTCGTGCGAATCACCGAGGATGACGGAGCCGTCGGGAGCCTGTTTGAACAGGACGTGAATCCCCCACTTTTTGAGTTCGGCCAGGTGCTCTGGGGTCTGAAGCGCTGCGTACGATGGACAGCCGACGAACGACTCGTAGCGCCGGATGGTCAGGCCCGTCAGAATATTGCCGGGAAGCGCAATTTCCGGCATCGGAACCGTACGCATCATCTGTAATTTGCTCACAACCAACCCACTTTGGGCAAACAGGTCGGGAAATAACAACCGAAACTCGCTGCCGTTGCAAATCAACACGTTCCGGGCCGAAAACCGCTCTCCGCTGGCCAGCCTGACAGTTGCCCCCTCGGCCGTCGATTCGCAGCCGATCACGGCGGCATTGTTTCGATAACGGACATTCGGGAATTTCGTAGTTAGATAAACAATCAGCCGGTGAATCATCTGATCGGGCTCGACACTGACTTCGTCCGGAAAAACCAGCGCGCCCTGCACGTACTCCGTCCGGAAAACCGGGTAACGGGTCAGTGTCTGTGCTTTCGACCACAGTTCACACGGATACCCCTCGGCCCGCCGTTGGTCGAACAGCTCATTCGCCAGCGCCCATTCGTCCGCATCCGACGCCACGTAAACCGAGCCGTTTTGCCGAACCGTAATGTCGTACTCCTGCTGAATTTCGCGGTAAAGTTCCAGACTGCGCCGACCGTACTGATACCAGCGCCCGCTCAGACCGGACGGCACTACCTGACCGAAATTGCGGACGGTGGCACTTACGGGCCGGTTATCCTTTTCCAGAAGCAGCACTTTTTTTCCGGCCCGGGCCGCGTGGAGCGCGTGAAAGGTACCCAGAATGCCCGAACCAATGATGATGAAATCGAAAGAAGCCAAACGAATGATGAATTAGAATGAAGGAAGGTCGGTTTACGGTATACGGTTTTCGGTATACGGTTTTCAGTTTCCGGTTTTCGGTAGGTGGGTACTACTGGCGGTGAACCGAAACGTCGGCTTGGCGAAAACCGTATACCGAAAACTGAAAACCGTATACCGGAAACCGAAAACCGTATACCGAAAACCGGTCATTGTAAAAGAGCTGGCAATTCGGCGAGTGATGCCAGCAGGCGGTCGTGCGGATGGGTTTCGAGTTGCGTCTGGCTGTGGGTGCCGTTCACAACACCCAGGTTCAGGCCCACGCCGGCGGCTTGCCCCGACAACAGATCCGAAGGCGTATCGCCAATGTTTACCACCCATTTTGGATCGGTAACGGCCAGCAACCGCATCGCTTTCTGGATCATCAACGGCTGCGGACGTCCGTGTTCCACTTCATCGCTGGCAATCGACGCCTGAATAGTGGTCTGATCGTTTCCCACATACTGCTCATCCAAGCCGCTCAGCCAGCCCAGTTTTTCCAGGATAATGTCGGTTACGGTGCGGTAAAAACCGGTCGTCAGCGCAATCCTGATCCCGTTTTTTCGCAGAAATTCAAAGGTTTCCAGGCAGCCTTCGGTTGGAACGACTTCCTGCGTCCGGTAGTGGTTTTCCAGAATTTCGGTAAAAAGCTGGTACGACTGGTCCACCATCGATTGGAGTTCGGCGGGGGTAGCACCGTTGAGTTGCTCGCGCCACAGGGTTTCGAAAACAAACCGCTTGGAAAGGCCCTGCATCGCCAGAATGCGTTCGTCACTGACGTGCAGATTGGTTTGGGCGGCCGCCCGGGCGAAACAATGTTCAACTTCGTGCTGGTCCCGAACGGTGGTGCCAGCCATATCAAATACAACCAGTTGGAAGGGTTTCATTTTTGCAAAACGGATGGACGATCAGGGGCCAAACATACAAAACAGAAAACGATAAACGGCGACCGGTTTATTAAATTCCTGTGATCCTTGAGGTTATCACGGCTTCTTTGTAGCTTCCCTTTTTCAGGGACCCGGTTCGGGATGACCTGATGTTGTGCAATTCATTTTGAATGACGTACTACTATGGCGTATCGCTGTTCGGTTCGAAACGTGACGTACCGGTTCGACGATTTGAAGACCTTGCTGGCCAAAGCTACGCCGTTGCGATCGGGTGATCAGCTGGCGGGTGTGGCGGCCCAAACCGCCGAGGAGCGGGTGGCGGCCCAGATGGCGCTGGCGGATGTGCCGTTGACGACGTTCCTGAACGAAGCGGTGGTGCCGTACGAAACCGACGAAATCACCCGGCTGATTCTGGATACGCACAATACCGGGGCTTTTGCGCCAATCCGCCAGCTGACGGTTGGCGATTTGCGAAACTACCTGTTATCGGAAGAAGTCGATACGCAAACGCTGACGAACCTGCAAGCGGGCCTGACGCCGGAGATGGTGGCGGCAGTGAGCAAGCTAATGCGGAATCAGGATCTGATCACGGTGTCGGCCAAATGTGAGGTCGTGACCCGGTTTCGGAACACCATCGGGCTCAAGGGGCGGTTTTCGACCCGGCTCCAACCCAACCACCCGACCGACGATTTTCGGGGGATTGCGGCCAGCATCGTCGATGGGTTATTTTACGGGAGCGGTGACGCCGTGATTGGCATCAACCCGGCAACGGACCACGTTCGGACGGTGATTCGGCTGGTGGATATGATGGACCAGATTCGCCAGCGGCTCGATATTCCGACCCAATCGTGCGTGTTGAGCCACATCACCACCACGCTACAGGCCATTGAACAGGGCGCGCCGGTCGATCTGGTGTTTCAGTCCATCGGCGGCACCGAAGCGGTCAATGCGTCGTTTGGCGTCAATCTGGCCATTTTGCGGGAAGGGCAGGACGCCGGCCGTTCGCTGAAACGCGGTACGGTGGGCCAGAACGTTATGTATTTTGAAACCGGGCAGGGAAGCGCGCTGTCGGCCAATGCCCACCATGGCGTCGATCAGCAAACCTGCGAAGTGCGGGCCTACGCGGTGGCGCGGCTTTTTGAACCCCTGCTGGTCAATACGGTGGTCGGTTTTATCGGGCCGGAATATTTGTACAACGGAAAGCAGATCATTCGGGCCGGTTTGGAAGACCACTGCTGCGGGAAATTGCTGGGACTGCCGATGGGGGTCGATATTTGCTATACCAATCACGCCGAAGCCGATCAGGACGACATGGACACCTTGCTGACGCTGCTCGGAATGGCGGGTGTTAACTTTATTATGGGCATTCCGGGGGCCGACGATGTGATGCTGCACTACCAGAGTACGTCGTTCCACGATGCGCTGTACGTGCGGGATTTGTGCCGACTGCGCCCCGCACCGGAGTTTGAAGCCTGGCTGCTGCGTATGGAATTGACGAATGCCGATGGAAAATTAAAGCCTGCCCAGAATACGCATCGTTTACTGCAAGCCGCCGGATTATGAACCCTCTGCCCGACCAGGCTGACCCCTGGGCTTTCCTGCAAAACCACACGTCCGCCCGCATCGCCCGCGGACGAACCGGCCACAGCCTGCCCACGCGCGCGTTGCTGGATTTCCAGCTCGACCACGCCCGCGCCCGCGATGCGGTTTATTCGGCGCTGGAAGCGGATGAACTGGAGCGGCAACTGGCGTTGATTCAGCCGCCGGTTTTGCGGCTCCACAGTCAGGCGGCCGACCGGGCGCAGTACCTTCAGCGGCCGGATTTGGGGCGAAAACTGGATGAGAATAGTTTGAAATTGCTGCACGATGGAGGAACCGGAAACCTGTCAGGTCTCCAAGACCTGACAGGTTTAACTACCGATTTGGATACCAGTTTGGAAGAGAGCGGTTTTGACCTCTGTATCGTTCTTGCCGACGGATTATCGGCCACGGCCATCAATCGGCACGTGGTGCCGGTGGTTTCGCGACTGGCGGAAGAAATTCAGAAAGTAGGCTGGTCGTTGGCCCCGTTTTGTGTGGTGGAGCAGGGGCGGGTGGCCATTGGCGACGAGATCGCGCATGCACTCAAAGCCGAAACCGTGCTGGTGCTGATTGGCGAACGGCCCGGCTTGAGCTCGCCCGACAGCCTGGGGGCTTACCTGACGTTTCATCCCGAACCGGGCCTGACCGACGAATCACGGAACTGCATTTCCAACATCCGGCCCGAAGGATTGCCCTACGAAGCGGCCGTGCAAAAAATACGGTATCTGCTCACGGCGATGAAAAACCGGCGGTTATCGGGCGTGCAACTGAAAGATGAGTTTGACGACACCTTACTGGGGTCTTAGCGCAGTGGTTGCAAGGTCGTTTTCATGCGGCTGGTCAGGAAAACTTTTTTGCCCGAGATCCGCTCCAGCATCGGTTTGAGGATTTTGTCGGCGTTCTGGCGGGTCTGCTCCAGAATGCCGCTGTTCAGGGCCGACTGCCGGATTTGCGTTTCGGCCCGGCGGTAAGCTTCGCTGACCAGTTGGGCTTCTTCCAAAAAGGCGTATTCCGTATTGAAAACCCGCGAGCGCCGGTGGTCAATCTTATAGGAGCAAAGCTCCGGATCGGGCAAATGAACAATCAGACTGTCGCCCTGCGTCGTCAGGTCTTCGGCCGTAATTTTGGTCAGATCGAGGCAACCGATCGCTTCGCCCTCGACAATGAGCACGGCTTTTGGATTGGGGAGCCACTCCCGCACCAACTGGTGTTCCACAATGTCCTTAAACCGGTATTGCACCAGCTCCAGCTTGCCCAGTTCGGCAACTTCCTGCAAAACAACCGTTTGTGTAGTCTTCTCCTGTTTGGTCAATCCACTAAAAATCGACCAGCTCCGCAATTGTTCCCACATCACAATCAGACCCACAACCAGCAGGAGCAGCAAAAACAGACGAATCAGTGCATTGAGAAAGCGAGTCATTGCGTGGAGGTTAGCCGGTTTTTAGGGTACGGTTTACAGTATGCGGTTTTCGGATTTGCTGATCGGGATCGGGTGCTCCATCGCAAGCCGGATACCAAAAACCGCAAACCGGTATCCCAGAAACGAAAAATCCCAAACCAATTACTTAGTTCAGGACTTCGGTCAACTGTCATCATAGGTTAGTGAAAATGCTGAGACGTATCCGCCGGTTGCTTTTCCAGATCGAACAGATCCGTCAAAACATCAATCAGCGTATCGGCTTCGCCCCGTTTGCAGGCGGCTTTGAGTTGCAAAACCGGAGCCTTCATAATTTTCTGCATGATGCTGCGCGTAATTTTCTCCACTTTTTCGGATTCTTCGGCAGTCATGTTTTTCAAATGGCGGGCAATTTCCTCTTTGCGAATCTGCTCCAGCGCATTTTTGAATTTGTTGATGGTGGGCGACACGATCATCTCGCGGGACCAGTCGTTAAACTCACCAATCGACTGATCGATGATGGCTTCCACCTGCGGAATCGACGCCATCCGGCGGCTCAGGGCTTCGTCGGCCCGGTTCCGAATGTGATCGATGTTATACAAAAGTACGCCCGGCACCTGCTCGACATTCACATCGACGCTCCGGGGCACTGATAAGTCAAAGAAATACTTGAACGTCAGGGAGTTTAATCCTGACAACAAATCAACCGTAATCAGCGGTCTCTCAACCAGAACCGACGAAATAATTACGTCGGCCTGGGCGATTTCTGCCGTCAGATTCGCAAAGTCAGCCACCCGGAAACCGTGTTTCTGCGCCAGTACGTCCGCTTTGGTGCGGGTGCGGTTGCAGAGCGTAATCCGGTTCATTTTGCGGGCGGCCAGGTTTTCGCAGATATCGGCGCCAATTTCCCCCAACCCAATCACCAGAACCGACGGGCCTGCCGATCCGTGTTCGGCCATGTACGGGCAGCCGGCGGCACCACCAACCAGTTCCTCAATCAGTTCAACAGCGGCATACGAAACCGATGCGGCTCCGTCGCGGAAGCTGGTTTCCTGCGCTACCCGTTTGTTGGTGAAGAAAATGGTGTGCATCAGGCGGTGCAGAAAAGGCCCCGCCATGTCGAGGTCGGCCGACCATTGGTAGGCCTGTTTAACCTGATTCGGAATCTGCATGTCGCCCACTACCTGCGAGTGCAGACCCGTGCAGACTTCAAACAAATGCCGGACCGCAGTGGCCTGGGTATCAAAAAAATGAAAATAAGGAAGGTAGTCGTCCGTAGAAGTGATTCCTTTTTCGGCGAGCAGCAAGCGGGCAATTTCCGGGTTCAGATTCTGAGTAGAAGCGTAATAGACCTCCGTACGGTTGCAGGTAGAAATCACCAATGCTTCCGTAGCTCCGAAAAATTCGCGGAGTTTAATCAGAAACTGCTTGGACTCGTCTTCGTTTAATGCAATTAGCTCCCGAACGGCCAGGGGGGCGGTTTTGTGTGAAAGACTAATTGATTTAAAGAAATCGTGCATTGTTACTAATCAAATAATGCCCAAAATTACAATACAATTCTCTTACAGAAAACACTGTTGAGGCAGTTTCAGTTTACTATTCACTTATTTAGAACCGCTATAAACTATTACAAAGTTCTCCTTCTTATATCCTATTTACAAGATTATTCCGGTGAGCCGGGATTTATGCACATTGAATTGCGAAAATTGAACGTTATGACGTAAGTTCAGGCAAATTACGCGGCCGACAATCGGGTTGTGATGAGGATTGTCATCGAGCTGAATGATCGTTTTCAGCTGGTACGCAGAAAACCGGCGCGGGGTTGCCTGACACAAACATTTATGTTAAAATCACTGGATATATACGGGCAGCGCAACACGCTGAAGATTGTGGTTGCCCTGAATCTGCTGCTGGTCGGTACGGCTTCGCTGCTCTACACGAATAGCCTGGTGGAGAAGCTGGAGGAACGGGAGGAAAATTACGTTCGGCTGTACGCCAAGGCGCTGATTAACATCTACACCACCGATCCCAACGAAGATGTAACGTTTATCACGCAGGAGATTCTTTTTGTCAATCAGAAGAACCAGGTCGAAACCATTTACATCGACGAGACCAACCACATTGCCTACAGTAACCTGGAATTTCCGGGCGTCTCCGAAGAGGAACGAAGGCGGCTGGAAGCCGAAGAGCTGGTGGAAATGAAAAAAGAGCATAAACCCATCGTGGTGGAGCTCGCCAACAACAAGTGCGGGTTTATCTACTACCATAATTCGTCGCTGCTGACTCAGTTACGGTTTTTCCCGTACGTTCAGCTGGGCGTGATGGTGACACTCGGTTTTCTGGCGTATCTGGCGTTCAGCTCGGCGCGCCGGGCGGAGCAAAACCGGGTGTGGGTGGGGCTGGCAAAAGAAACCGCCCACCAGTTGGGAACACCTCTGTCGTCGCTGATGGCCTGGGTGGAGTATTTCCGGACGGATGATGCGATGGATCAGTCCATTGCCGATGAAATCGAGAAGGACGTTAAACGGCTGGAGACGATTGCCACCCGGTTTTCGAGTATTGGCTCCATCCCGACGCTGAAAAGCGAGGATATTTACGACACCGTGCAGCAGTTTATTGTCTACCTCGAAAAGCGAATTTCAACCAAAGTGAAAATGCACGTTGAGAACTTTCTGATCGATGGCAAAGAGGTTAAAATCAACAAGCTGTTGTTTGAGTGGGTGATTGAAAACGTTTGCAAAAATGCCGTCGATGCCATGAGCGGAGTAGGTAGCCTGACCATTCGGTTGTTGCCGCTTCCGCGCAACGAGATTGCCATCGACATCACCGATACGGGCAAAGGAATTAGCAAAGCGAACTTACAGAAAGTGTTTAACCCCGGTTACAGCACCAAAAAACGCGGTTGGGGGCTGGGGCTGACACTGGCTAAACGGATTATCGAAGAATACCACGACGGGCGGCTGTTCGTCAAAAGCTCCGAAGTCGGCAAAGGAACCACGTTCCGGATTTTGCTGAAGGAAAACGTGGTGAGCGAGGGACTCGTTGTGAAGGGAGAAAAAACCGTAAAAAGCGCCTGATTGCGTTCAATCAGGCGCTTTTTACGGTTATCAGTTGCTCAGCGGAATGGAGAGCGTATCGGTTTCTACCACATTGCTGACGTTGCCCCCGCGGTCGCGGACACGAACGGTAAATTTAACGGGTGTCATCCGGGAGTTCCGCGAACGCAGAAAGCTCTGAGAAAAATCCAGCTTTCCTTCCAGCGGACTTTCCTTGTTATCGGGCTTCAGACGCGGGAAAAACAGTTTATTAAGAACCGGCAGGTCCACATATTCAAACTTGCCGTTGACAAACCGGTAGGTTTTCAGTTCGTAGTTGCCCCAATCCCTGTACGTAATGGTATCCGCCCGCTCTTCTACGGATACACCCAGATCGCCGTCGCCATCCTGAAACCGGACCGAAATCACCACCGAATCTTTCGGCGATTGGGAAAAGTCGTCGAAAGCCGGGTAGGAGGTAACCGAAGGAGACATAATTTCGGGCGTATTATTGAAATCAGGCGGTTCGAGACACCCGATCAGGAGCGCCGAGCAGCCGAAAAAAAACAGCCCTTGCCGAATAAATCGCGTAGACATCGTGTTATAAACTAGCGTTATTAGTTGGTCTAATCAGGCTTCCGGAAAGAAGCCCTATTTTCATTTCAAGTGTCACCGTCACCCATTCGTCAGCAACTCCGAAACCAGATTCTCCGCTTAGCGTCTGCCCACCCTCCGGTTTTCGATTCAGTCGCACTGGATGTATTTCGGTATCAGGCCCGGTTTAATTCCGTTTATGCCACGTACCTGAGGCATCTGCGGGTTGAGCCTGAAAAGATACGAACCACCGACCAAATTCCGTTTTTGCCGATTGCTTTTTTCAAAAATCACCCGATTCTGACCCAGGCCGGGCCGGAAGCCAAACCGCTGACCGCTGAGCTGCTGACTTTTGAGAGCAGTGGCACCACCGGAGCCGTAACCAGTCGCCATTATGTTACCGATCCGCTTCTGTACGACCTGATTAGTCAACAGGCGTTTGAGCAGGTCTATGGCCCGCTCGACCGCTTCCATATTCTGGCCCTGTTACCGTCATATCTTGAACGAAATAACTCGTCGTTGGTGTATATGGTTCAGCGGTTTATTGAAAAAACCGGCTCGAATACCTCCGGTTTTTTTCTGCACAATACAGAGGAGTTAACGGCCACGCTCCGGCAACTGGCCGCCAATCCGGAGACCGGGCGTAAAATTCTGCTGATCGGGGTAACGTTTGCGCTCCTCGACTGGGCCGAAACCGCAACCGACTTCGGTTTTTTACGAAACCTGCCGGATCTGGTGGTTATGGAAACCGGCGGCATGAAAGGACGGCGGCAGGAGTTGCTGCGGGAAGAGGTGCACGAACTGCTCACAACGCGGCTGGGCGTCCGGGCGATTCACTCCGAATACGGCATGACCGAGTTGCTCTCGCAGGCCTATTCGACCGGCGAAGGCGTTTTTCGAATGTCACCGACGCTCCGGATTCGGCTGCGGGATGTTAACGATCCGTTTTATCTGTACCCAACGGAATCGGCCGCGGGGCCGTCGGTGCGCTTGACGGGGGGCATCAATGTGATCGACCTCGCCAATCTGGATTCCTGCAGCTTTATCGAAACGCAGGACCTGGGGCAGTACGAAAAAGAAATACCCGACGGCTTTCGGGTCATCGGGCGTTTCGATAATTCGGATATTCGGGGTTGTAACCTGATGGTGCTATAACGCTACAAGAGGATTGCCATCTGGTTTACATGGGTTGTGGATTGATCCTCCGCGACTGATTGGATCGGATTTGAAATCCCTGATCCGCCTGGAAGCGCAATCAAGCGTACATTTCTACGTCATAGCGGGTAATTTGATCGCCACACAGAATGACCAGACGTTCGACAACGTTGCGGAGCTCGCGCACATTACCGGTCCAGGGCAGTGACTGGAGGTAGGTCATGGCGTCGGGCGTAATTTCTTTGGGTTGCGCCCCGTATTCTTCGGCAATGTCGTGCAGAAATTTCTCGGCCAGCAGCGGAACATCCTCCCGGCGGTCGGCCAGCGGTGGAACATGGATGCGGATAACGCTTAGCCGGTGGTATAAATCTTCCCGAAAGGTGCCTTCCGTAATTTCCTTCCGAAGGTCTTTGTTCGTTGCCGCAATGACCCGCACGTTGATTTTGATTTCTTTATCACCGCCGACCCGCGTAATCTTACTTTCCTGCAACGCCCGGAGCACTTTGGCCTGGGCAGACAGGCTCATGTCGCCGATTTCGTCCAGAAAGAGCGTCCCGCCGTCGGCCTGTTCAAATTTGCCCTGGCGCCGGGCAGCTGCGCCGGTAAACGCCCCTTTTTCGTGACCAAATAACTCACTCTCAATCAATTCGCTTGGGATGGCGGCACAATTCACTTCGATCAGCGGCATTACGGCGCGGCTGCCCCGTTCGTGTATCTGTTTGGCAACCATTTCTTTACCGGACCCGTTGGCGCCCGTAATGAGCACCCGGGCTTCGGTGGGGGCCACGCGGTCGATGGTTTCTTTGACCCGACGAATGGCGTCCGAATCGCCCACGATTTCGTTTAACTTGTAGATCCGGCGCTTCAGGGTTTTGGTCTCCACCACCAGCTTGGCTTTTTCGATGGCGTTGCGCACCGTCACCAGCAGGCGGTTCAGATCGGGGGGCTTGATGATGAAATCAAAAGCACCCCGTTTGGTGGCTTCGACGGCATTCTCCACATTTCCGTAGGCCGAAATCATGATAAACTGGGTGCCTTTGCCCACATCGGCGGCTTTCAGCAGCAGTTCCAGACCATCCATTTTGGGCATCTTAATGTCGCACAGCGCAACATCGTAGTTGTTCTGTCTGATGAGCTCCAGACCTTCTTCCCCATCCTTGGCTTCATCAACGTTATATCCTTCATATTCCAGAATGTCGCGCAGTGCGTCCCGGATGCTTTTTTCATCATCAATGATGATTAATCTCGCCATAAATCAGTGTTACTTTAATAATAACTACAGTTACTTGTCCGGAAAACAGTTGGTACAAACCTGAATTTTAGTGGAAAGTAATAGAAAGAGACTTCAATAAGCAAGGTTATGTCTTTTTTTTTAGAAGGAATTATTCAAACCGTAAGGATCAAAAATGTCTGTTAAAAAGGAAGCGACAAAAACGGACGGAGCGTAGCCGTTTTTTCAGAAATTTAACCAAATCCTAAAAAGTATACCCCTAGAAATGAGTAAAATATATCTAAATAATACCTTGTTTTATCCTAAAAGTTGATGCAACTTACATCAGTCGACAACAGAGGATAGATTGCGTCTTTATTCACTGTATGCTTGTTTTTTTACCATCTTTATTTTTTAACCCCAATTTTCTCTATGCAGTATTCTACTTTCCTACGAAGCTTGCTAACCATCTGGCTGGGTGCCTTGCTGGTTGTGGGCGTTCAGGCACAGGACCGGCGGATTACCGGAACAGTTCTTTCCGGAAAAGACCAGCAACCGATCGCCGGAGTCTCGATTTTAATCAAAAATTCCACCCTGGGAACCACCACGGATGCCAGCGGTAAATTTGCGCTGAGTGCGCCCGCCAATACGGTTTTGGTATTTAGCTCCATCGGCTTTCAGGGCCGGGAGGTACCAATCGGCAATCAGACCAACCTGGAAGTAACCCTCGAAGAAGGATCACAAAGTTTAAATGAAGTGGTTGTAACGGCCCTGGGGATCAAAAAAGAAGCCAAACGCCTGGGCTACGCCACTGCCAATGTCAGTTCGGAACAAATTACGACCAACCGCACGGTGAACTTCATGAACGCCCTGCAGGGGAAAGTAGCCGGGGTAAACATTTCCAGTCTGGGCACGGGGGCCGCCGGAACCAGTAAAATCCGGATTCGGGGGCAGTCGTCTTTTTCCGGCCAGAACAACCCGCTGATTGTGGTCAATGGCGTGCCCATCGACAACACCAACTTCGGCCAGAACAACGGAAACACGGGGAGCGATGGTTCGATCGGGGGCCGCGACCGGAACTATTCGGATGGGGGCGACGGTCTTTCGTCCATCAACCCCGACGATATTGAAGGAATGACGGTTTTGAAAGGCGGTACGGCGGCAGCCCTCTACGGTTCGCGGGCGAAAGACGGCGTCATCATGATCACGACCAAAACCAAGGGCAGCGGTCAGGGCATCGGCGTGGTTTACAACACCAACTTTACGACCGACCAGCCGCTGGATTTCACGGATTTTCAATACGAATACGGACAGGGCGAATACGGCGTGCGGCCAACGGCCCCCAACCCGACTACGGGCGTCTGGAGTTTCGGGGAAAAATTCAACGGACAGTCGCAGGTGCTGTTCGGGGGTGTAACGGCTCCGTATGAACCCGTGCGCAACCGCATCAAGAAATTCTACCGCACCGGCTCGACCTGGACCAACTCGGTTTCCGTTTCGTCGGGCAGCGAACGGGGCGGTTTTAACCTCTCGGTCTCCAACACGGACAACAAAGGCATTACGCCCAACAACTCCTTCAACCGGAAAACGATCAACCTCGGTTTTAGCTACAACTTGTCATCCAAACTGACGGTGACGGGTACGCTCAACTATTCGAACGAGTACAACAAAAACCCGCCCCAGATTGCGCAGCAGGACAACAGTACGCCGACGGTTCTTTACACCCTGGCGAACTCCATGCCGCTCGATGTGCTGGAGGCCAACCAGATCAACCCGGCAACCGGCAACGAATTCATCTGGTCGCGGTTTCAAAACCGGACGAATCCGTATTTCGTCCTGAGTCAGAAATTTGAAAACATCCGGCGCGACCGGCTGCTGGGCAACCTGACCGCCCGCTACAACTTTACCGACTGGCTGTACCTTCAGGGACGGGTTGGGCAGGATTTCTGGTCGCGCGATCAGGACTACAACTTCCCGACCGGCCAGGCATCCCTGGCAGCCGCTCCGGCCGGTTTTGTGAACGGCGCTTACGTGCAGGAGGCCCGCCGGTTCCGCGAAATCAACGCCGACTTCCTCATCGGTGCGAACCGAACGTTTGGCAAGTTTGGGATTGATATCACCGCCGGGGGCAACCAGTTATACCGCCGGAGCGATTTGAACAGCGTTCTCGTCACCGACTTCATTGTGCGTGGACTGTACATTCCGCAAAACGGCCGCGTGAAAGATCCGACCTACGGGCTGAGCGAGCGCAAGGTGAACTCCCTGTACGGAGCCGCCGAACTGTCGTTCAACGAGTTTCTGTTCCTGAACGTAACGGCGCGGAACGACTGGTTCTCGACGCTGGCACCGGGCAACCGCAGCATTCTGTACCCCTCCGTTACGGGAAGTTTCGTGTTTTCTCAGGCCTTCAACAGCCTGCCGGGCTGGCTGAATTTCGGTAAAATCCGGGCGGCTTACGCGCAGGTGGGTAGCGATGGGGACGTGGCTCCGTATTCCAACAACCTGTTTTACAGCGTCGGTGCGAACCTGTTCCCGAATCCGTCGGGCCTGGGCCAGCCGGTTGGAAACATTACCTCCAACACGGTTCCGAGTGCGACGCTGAAACCCAGCCGGACCGCCGAAACCGAAGTGGGGCTGGAACTGAAGCTGTTCAATAACCGCGTCGGACTGGATGTGGCGGTTTACAACAAAATCACCAGCGACCAGATCGTGGCCGCGCAGTCGTCGGATGCCTCCGGTTATACCAACACGCTGATCAACAGCGGTGAAAGCCGCAACCGCGGTTTTGAAGTGCTGCTGAACGCATCACCGGTTCGGACCAAGGATTTCTCCTGGGACATTACGCTGAACGGTTCGTATAACCAGACCAAACTGCTCAAACTGCTGACCACGACGCCGGGCGAACAGATTGTGGTGGGCAACGGGATTTACGTCGGCGATCTTCGTCATGTGGTTGGCCAGCCCCTGGGTCAGTTGTATACGTTCGGGTATATGCGGGATGCGCAGGGACGCATGGTCCACGGGGGCGATGGGCTGCCGGTCCGGACACCGGCTCCGGTTTCCTTCGGCTCGGCCCTGCCCAAATACATGGGCGGTATCACCAATTCCGTTACGTACAAAGGCATTAATCTGTCGTTCCTGATCGATTTTAAACTGGGCGGCAAAATGATTTCGGGCACCAACCTCAACGCTTTCCGGCACGGTTTGCAGATAGAAACCCTGGTGGGCCGGGGCGAAGCGGACAATAAGATGGTGGGCGTGGGCGTTAACGAGCGCGGAGAAGCCAACACCGTCCGGGCTTTTGTGCAGGATTATTACTCGGTGGGCCGCTCGAAAAGTCTGGGCGAGCAGGTGGTCTACGATGCCGGTTTCTGGAAGTTCCGCCAGATTTCGGTGGGCTACGATTTCACGAAAATGTTGCCGGGCAGCTTTTTTATCAAAGGGGTTCGCCTGAGCGCCGTGGCCAATAACGTGGCTATTCTGAAGAAGTGGGTGCCCAACATCGATCCTGAACAATTCGGTTTTAGCTCCGACAACCTGGTGGGTCTGGAATCGACCGGTTTGCCCACCACGCGCAGCATTGGCTTTAACCTGAATGTTAGATTCTAAAACAGTGGACGAATTACGGTATACGGTTTTCGGCACGGTTCCCCGAAAACCGCATACCGTAAACCAAAAATTATCAATCATGAAAAAGAAATTCATTTATATACCATTAGTTGCCCTGCTGATTGGCGTCAGCGGGTGTGAAAAGGGATTCGACGAACTGAACATCAACCCGACTGCCGCCACGGCGCTAAATCCGCTTTTCACGTTTAACAATGCCATGATCAACACCACCTTTCCGGGGTCGACGATGATTTTTGAGAACGCCATCGTTCAGCAGGCGTTTACTCCGAACTCCGGCATCGTAGCGGGCGGAAATTATAACATTGATAACCGGGGCCCCACGGGCGCCAATACGGGAATCTGGCAGCGGTATTACCGGGATGTAATCCGGTATCTGGTCGATGTTCTTGATAAAACCAAAGCCGATCCCAACCGGTCGAACCTCTACCAAATGGCCCGGATCTGGAAAGCGTATGCGTCGATGGTGCTGACAGACAATTACGGCGATATTCCCTATTCGCAGGCTGGTCTCGGTTTTCTGGGCGCCAACGTGACGCCGGTTTACGACACGCAGCAGAGTATTTATGACGATATTCTAAAGGAATTGACCGAGGCAACGGCCGCACTGGATGCTTCCAAACCGATCGAAGCCGGCGATATTCTGTACGGAGGCAACATTCCGAAATGGAAAAAGCTGGGCAATTCGTTGCTGTTGCGGGCCGGGATGCGGCTTTCAAAAGTAAACCCGACCCTGGCCCAGTCAACGGCGGCCAAAGCCTTTGCCGGCGGAGTGATTCTGGCCAATGCCGATAACGCCCTGATCCGGAACAACGCCAATTACCAGAATCCAGTTGGGGTGATGCTGAACTCGACGGAAGCCGCTAACTTTTACATGACCCGGACGTTCGTCAGTTACCTGACGACCAATGAAGATCCCCGGCTGGCGTCGATTGCGGTTCGGTATGTCGGAGCGAAAAGTGGGGCGGAACAAACGGCGGCCCGCGCCAATCGGGACCCCGCGGTTCAGGTCGGAATGCCGCTTGGCTTTGATAATGGCAGCATTCCGGCGCAGGCAACGGCCGACAAGTTGGCGAGTTTCTACGATTATTCGCAGGTGGACCGGACCCGGCTGGCCCGGCTTGATGCGCCTACGTATCTGGTGACCAACGCGCAGACGCAGTTGTTGCTGGCCGAGGCCGCCCAACGGGGCTGGATCACGGGAAGTGCCGCTGATTTCTACGCTGCCGGTATTACGTCCCACATGCAGCAAATGGGTGAGACCGATGCCAATTCCGCGGTTCCGGCGGCTGCCATTACGACCTATTTACAGAAACACCCCTACGCAGCCGCTAACGGGCTGGAACTGATCAATACCCAGTATTGGGTGGCTTCGTTTTTGAACGGTCCGGAAGTTTTCGCCAATTTCCGGCGGAGCGGTTTTCCGAAACTGACTCCCAATCCGTACCCGGGCAAGGAAATAAAAGGAAACTTTATCAACCGCATTTCCTACCCGGATTCTGAGCAATCAGTCAACAAAGCCAACCTGGATGTGGTGATTGGCCGCCAGGGACCCGATAATCTGGATACCCGCGTCTGGTGGGATAAACAATAAAAGAAGGAGTAAAAGGATAGAAAGGCGGAGCGGATGAAAGGAAGAGGTTAACCCCTTCTCCCTTCATCCGCTCCGCCTTTCTATCCTTTTTGCCCTTTCTTCCTTTATTTCTTATACATCACGGTGTCAACGGCTTCCAGCGTGCGTTTCACGTTGGGCAGGATGACTTCGATCAGCGTCGGGGCGTAGGGCAGCGGCAAGTCCAGGCTGTTCACCCGAATCACCGGCGCATCCAGGTAATCAAAGGCGTTGCGCTGGATGTTATACGTCAGTTCTGACGAAATAGCCGCCAGCGGCCAGGCTTCCTCCACCACCACACAACGGTTGGTTTTCTTGACCGAATTGATGATGGTCGCGTAGTCGATGGGCCGAACGGAACGCAAATCGATTACTTCGGCCGAAATGCCTTTCTGCGCCAGTTCGTCGGCGGCCTGCAGGGCCACTTTCATGAATTTACCAAACGACACAATCGTCACATCGTTGCCTTCGCGTTTGATATCGGCTTTGCCAATCGGAATCAGGTATTCTTCTTCCGGCACCTGGCCTTTGTCGCCGTACATCAGCTCCGACTCCATGAAAATAACCGGATCGTTGTCCCGGATAGCGGTTTTCAGCAAGCCTTTGGCATCATACGGATTCGACGGAACCAAGACTTTCAAACCGGAGGTATTGGCGAACCAGTTTTCGAAGTTCTGCGAGTGCTGCGACGACAGCATGCCGGCATTGCCGGTGGGGCCGCGAAACACAATCGGGTTGGAATACTGCCCGCCCGACATCGACATGATTTTGGCCGAACCGTTGATAATCTGGTCGATCGCAACCAGGGAAAAGTTGAACGTCATGAATTCAACAATGGGCCGCAAACCGTTCATGGCCGCGCCGACCCCAATACCACCAAAACCCAATTCGGCGATGGGCGTATCGATGACGCGCGCCGGGCCAAACTCGTCGAGCATGCCTTGACTGACCTTATACGCACCATTGTATTCAGCCACTTCTTCGCCCATCAGAAAGACCTTCTCATCCCGGCGCATTTCTTCTACCATGGCTTCGCGAAGGGCTTCGCGGAATTGTATTTCTCTCATCGGATGTGAGTTAGTAGTTATCGCATTTGTAAAAACGGTCAAAAATAGACAAAACGGGCTAAAAGAACAATTCAAACTCAAGACCCGCGTGGAACCCGCCCCGGCACGGGGATGAATCCCGGATTTCCGTAAAAGAATTTCATAAAGTTACGAACTCCTTTTCAATCAGAACTCTCCGATCCGAACCTTTCAATTATCTTTGCCTCCTAATCCTCCGCTTAACTCGTTTTACTCCGCTCAACTCCGCGAAATAATCACTCCGTTGTTTCGCCGGGTAAGCCGAGAGCAGAAGAGCAGGCGGAGTAAATCTTGCTTTTCATGTCGAAGACCATTCAATCAGCGCTTATTTCGGTTTATTACAAAGACGGGCTGGAACCCCTCGTCCGGCTGTTGCATCAAAACGGCGTACTGCTGTATTCAACGGGCGGCACCCAGACGTTCATCGAGCAACTGGGCATTCCGGTTACGGCCGTGGAAGACATCACCGGGTATCCGTCCATTTTTGGCGGCCGGGTCAAAACCCTGCATCCGGTAGTGTTTGGCGGTATTCTCTACCGCCGGAATCTGGCCGAGGATGTAGCCCAGGCCAGTCGGCACGACATCAATCCCATCGATCTGGTGGTGGTCGATCTGTATCCGTTTGAGGAAACCGTCGCGTCGGGCGCATCGGACGAAGACATCATTGAGAAAATTGATATTGGCGGCATTTCGCTTATTCGGGCGGCCGCCAAAAATTACGACGATGTGCTGATCGTTTCATCGCGCAGCCAGTACGCCGAAGTGGTGAGCCTGCTGACCGAGAAAGACGGCGCCACGGATCGGGACGACCGTCGCCGGTTTGCCAAAGAAGCCTTCGCCATGTCGTCGGGCTACGACCGCGCGATTCAGTCTTATTTTGCCGGATCAACCACCGATGACAGCGATTTTCGGAAACTGCCTGCCCAATCGTTGCGCTACGGCGAAAATCCGCACCAGCAGGCCACGTTCTTCGGCGATCTGAACGCCTTGTTCGATCAACTGAATGGCAAGGAGTTGTCGTACAACAACCTGGTCGATGTGGATGCCTGCGTGAGCCTGATCGACGAATTTACGGATACGACCTTTGCCATCATCAAACACACCAATGCCTGTGGGGTGGCGACGGCCCCAACGGCCCGGGAAGCCTACCTGAACGCCCTGACCTGCGACCCGGTTTCGGCCTTCGGCGGAGTGATTATTACCAATGCGAAAGTAGACCTGGAAACGGCCGAGGAACTGAACAAACTGTTCATGGAAATCCTGATTGCGCCGGAGTTCGACGAGGAGGCTTTAACGCTGTTAAGTTCCAAGAAAAACCGTATCTTGCTGAAGCGCAAGTCGGTAGAATTCAGTCCGAAAATGTTCAAGACCTTGCTGAACGGCGTTCTGGAACAGGATAAGGACCGCCAGACCGAAACCGCCAGCCAGTTCAAAACGGTGACGGAAAAATCCCCTTCCGATCGTGAACAACGGGCCCTGGAGTTTGCCCTCAAAATCTGCAAGCACACCAAGTCCAACACGATTGTGCTGGCCAACGACGGCCAATTGGTGGCGAGTGGCGTGGGACAAACCAGCCGCGTTGATGCGCTGCGGCAAGCCATTGAAAAAGCCCGGACGTTCGGTTTTGAGCTGAAAGGGGCCGTGATGGCGTCGGATGCGTTTTTCCCATTCTCCGATTGCGTTGAAATTGCGGCTGAGGCCGGTATTTCGGCGGTGGTGCAACCCGGCGGTTCCATCCGCGACAAGGACAGCATCGACGCCTGCAATCAGCGCGGAATGGCGATGGTAACCACGGGCGTCCGGCATTTCAAGCATTGATATGGTATACACGATCTGGTGCGGTTTTTGGTTTCTGACGCTGTTTCTGGTGTTGTTTCCGTTCACGTTCATTTTTCTGCAACGGGAAGCGTGGAAACCGTATGCGCACAAAGTCAATTACATCTGGGGGCGGTTGTTTTTCTGGATCATCGGGATGCCGGTTCAGGTCGACTACCGGTTTTGGCCCGATCCGAAGCAGACGTACGTGTTTTGCGCCAATCACTTTTCGTACCTGGACATTGCCGTGATGGGCATTATCGTCCGGAATTATTACGCCTTTATCGGTAAAAGTGAAGTAAAACGGGCTCCGCTGTTCGGGTATATGTTTGCCAAGCTGCACATTCAGGTGGACCGGAGCCAGGCCAACAGCCGCGCCTATTCGTTGTCGAAAGGCATTCGGACGCTCAAAAGCGGACGGAGCATCATGATTTTTCCGGAAGGCGGCATCAAAGCCAAACAGCCCCCCAAGATGTTTCATCCGTTTAAAGACGGGGCCTTCACGATGGCGGTTCAGCAGCAGGTGCCCATCGTTCCGATTTCGCTGTTGAACAATCACGAAATTTTTCCGGACAAGAAAAAGCTGCGGATGCACTGGCGGCCCATCCGGGTGGTGGTGCATCCGCCGATTGAAACCAAAGGAATGACGCAGGCCGATATCGAGCGGCTCAAAGAAGAAACGTTCCGGATCATCGACGAACCCCTGATGAGTCAGACCCTCCGGGTTGCGGTAAATTAATGCGATAGCCTATGAAAGTTGATCACGAAACCTTGCATAAAATTGTCCACCTAGCCCGGCTTGACGTGCGGCCCGAAGAAGAACAACCCCTGATCGCGAGTCTGAACGAGGTGTTGACCTGGATGGAGCAGCTCAACGAGGTTGACACCACCGGCGTTGAACCGCTGACGCATATTTCGGCGGAGCTGAACGTGCTGCGGGAAGACGTCGTTGGCCACCAGCTTCCGCGTGAACAGGCGCTGCAAAACGCTCCGGATCAGAACGATCCGTATTTTCAGGTGCCCAAAGTGATTGAATAAAACCGGGTCGGAATGGGGCCGGCGTTTTGGGGCAGTGCGGTTTTTTCCGGCTGGAGAATTGCGTACATGGGGTTCGCTCATCCAAACCTTCTTCTCTATTAATGATAAAAATTCTGAAAATCGGCGGTATCGCTCTCGTGATACTGATTCTGGTCTTTCTGGGCCTTGGGCTGGTTATGCCCAAAAAGTATTCCATTGAACGTTCGGTGGTGATCAGCAAGCCCCGCAGTGAGGTATTTCCGCTGGTTGCCACGCTCCGCAATCAGGACAAGTGGCCGCCCTGGGTCGATTACGATCCAAACATTAAGATCACGTATTCCGGAACCGATGGCGCCGTGGGATCGACCTACAACTGGGTTGGCAACAGCGATGTGGGCAAAGGCGAACAGGTGATCCGGGAAATTACGCCCAACGAAATGGTCCACAACGAGGTCCACTTCATCGAGCCGTTTGATTCCGTCGGGCAGGTGTATTATACGCTGACGGATGAGGGCAACAAGACCAAAGTAACCTGGAAAATGATGGGCGAAAGTGTGTATCCGATGAATGCCATGTCGGCGTTTGTGGACCTGGATGACATGCTCGGCAAGGAGTTTGATCGCGGCCTGAAAAAGCTAAAAGAGCTGGCCGAATAAAACGCGCTAAGGTGCCCACTTCTTCACCTCACCCGGGTCCCGGCATTCCGCCAGCAGTTGCTGGTTGGTTTTTTGAAAAACCGGGTGCACAAACTCCGGCGCAATTTCCGCCAGCGGTACGAGCGTAAACCGCCGTTCGTGCAGAAACGGATGCGGCACCGTCAACGGCTCCGTTTTTAGGATCAGATCATCAACGTACAGCAAATCGATGTCGATGATGCGGCTGCCCCATTTTTCGCGCCGAACCCGGCCCAGGCGGTTTTCAAGGGCCTGCGTTTTCGCCAGTATTTCTTCCGCCGGAAAAACACTCAGCACTTTCAGAACCTGATTCAGGAAAGCCGGCTGATCGATGACGCCCCAGGCTGCGGTTTCATACAGCGCCGATTGGTGCAAAACCGGCCCCACATCGGTTTGAAGGTGGTGCCGCGCCCGGTGCAGGGTGGCGGCCCGGTCGCCCAGATTTGCGCCCAGCAGCAGAAAAACCGTATACGTGGTCATGCGTTAAAAGCCAATCGTCCGGGGCGGTTTTTTGGCGAAATGAACCTCTTCTTCCAGGTGGTAGATATCAGCGAGCGTCATGGGGTGATCGGTGCGGAATTCCAGCTCCCGTTCTTCCAGCAGGCGGTTGGCCTTCTCGACGGCCAGTTCCCGAAATTCGTAGCGGGCAATCAGCCGCCCTTTTCGGAGCAGCGCCTGGTCGAGCCGGTTGATGTCGGTGTTGAACGTGCAGATAATCTGAATCGCCAGGCAGTCGGCCAGCAAACCGTCGGTGAGGTTGAGCAGGTTCGAAACGGCGGCATTCCGGACATCGGTTTCGCGGTCCATCAGCACCTGTTCGGCTTCCTCGATAACCAGGATCGAATTGCGTTGTTCGAGCAGAAACGGGATAAAACCGGGTTGCGTCATTACCTCGACCAGTTGGGGCGGCAACACCAGAATCTGTTTGGAAAGCTGGGTCGTCAGGTGGCGAATGAGGTTGGTTTTACCGGTTCCTGGTTTGCCATGCAGGATAATCAGCCCTTTTTCACCGTTGGTATTCAGGCGCTTGATCAGCTTTTCATACACCGGCAGCATATCGTCGTTGTAATGTTTTTCCAGTTCGAGCGGCAGCAATTTCAGTTGCGTTTCTTCGACAATCAGTTCATTATACTGCTGCGTAATCAGCCCAACCCGGCCCAGCGAATTGTCCGGATCAGGAACTTTGTGGGCATCCAGACCCGTCAGAACCCGGTCCAGAATTTCACGGCTGACGTAACCGCCCAGCATCGAATAGGCCTTCATGGCGGGCAAATAGTGCAGCCGCAGCAAAACGCCGTCCGGATGCGACCAGAAAGCGTGTTCTTCCTGCTTGGAAAACAGCTCGGTTCGTTCGTGAATCCTCGTAAATTGCTGTTGGGTCAGAAAATCGGGTAAAGTTATTTCAAACTGGTGACGACAAATGAGCTGATTCGGGAAAACGCCAAACTGCTGCACGAAGTAGTAGACATTGGGAAAGTCGTCGTCGTCGGGCGAGAATTTATACTGATCGGCAGGTAGTTTCCAGGACATACTGTAAATGTCGGTGAATGCCCGCAAACGTGCAAAAAAACCGGACGGAAACCCGCAAGGTTTTAGGCGCCCTGCGGGTTTCGACGATGGCGTCAGTTAAACGACGGTGCTGGATGCGAGGGCGATTTGGGCCGTTGAAAAAAGCTCACAAGCCAGACAAGGGCGGCAATGATGGCCCCGATGGTGGCAACCAGCGACACTGAGCCGTTGCCCTGCTGGCCGGCGGCAATGGCGGCATAGGCCCAGACAAAGACCAGCAAATACGAAAAACTCCACAGTCGGCTGAAGACAAACAGGCCAATGGCCAGGCCAACGGCAATCAGGATTTGCGCCCAGACCGGTCCGCTGATGCCCCAGCCGTTCCAGCTGCTCGATTCGAGCCAGACGCAGATGTTGGCGATGGTAGCCACGGTGACCCAGCCGAAATACAGCCCGAACGGCACCCGGGCGAGCCAGCTTTCGGCGGCCGGAAAGTCCGTCGCCGTCAGCCGCAGCCCCAGATTGATGCCGTAGAGCGTGTACAAAATTCCCGCAATAAACAGAACGGAAACAAAAAGCCACTCATTCTGAAAAATCGGTAACCACAGGCTGTTGAACAAACCGTTGAGCATGACCAGCGTACCAATGCTACGAAACCGGGGGTTGGTTCGCTGCGAGGGGAGCGCCTGGTAGACCGCAAAACCGAGTAAGCCGAGGTAGATGACCCCCCAGATCGAAAAAGCAAAACCGGCGGGCGTAAAGCTGGTGAAATACTTGTCCGAAACCTGGGCGTTGGTTTGTCCGCCAAACGGCAGGGCGTTCGACAGGTAATTCATGACAATGGTTGAAATGATGACGAAAACAACCAGAAACTGTCGGATTTTATCGCTCTTCATAAACAAAAAAGTTTACGGTTTACCGGTTTTGGTTTACAGCAGCGAGCGCGAACATGCGATGAATGCGTTAGCTACCGTAAACTAAAAACCGTAAACCGTAAACTTAAATTTTAATCCGTTGTTCGATTCCGGAGCCTTAGAAACTCAGAATCTTGAATTCCGTTCGGCGGTTGCGCTGGTGCTCGTCTTCGGTTTTGGCGTTTTTGACAATGAGCTGCGTTTCACCGTAGCCTTTGGCAATCATGCGCTCGGCCTCAACGCCTTTCGAAACAATGTAATCAACGGCGGCTTTGGCCCGGTTTTGCGACAGCCGGATGTTGTAAGCATCTGCCGCGCGAACGTCGGTGTGCGAACTCAGCTCAATTTTCAGCGTCGGATTGTCTTTCAGAATCGTAACCAGTTTGTCCAGTTCTTCGGCCGCATCGGGCCGGATGGCGTATTTATCCAGGTCGTAGTAAATATTTTCCAGCACGAACGTTTTGCCCAGCGACACTTTGTCGAGCAAAACCGGCACTTCAAAGGTGGTATCGGTTTCGGCTTTTTTCAGGAAGATCGGCGGAATGCTCCGACCCTGCATCGTAAACTGCTCCCGTTTGGTCAGGTAACCGGGCCGTTCCACCAGAATCGTATAGTCTTTACCTTCTTTCAGCGGGTATTTCCCAAACGTGCCGGGGTCGCCCGTCAAGGCTTCGGCAACGGGAGTTTCAATACCGTCTTCGATGATCCGAACCTTGGCCGAATCCAGCGGAGCCTGCGGAGACGCATTTTCCGAAACCGTACCGGCGATGAAATACCGCACTCGTTTCGGGGCATCGGCGGGCGGGGTGGTGGCAATCGGCGGGTTTTCCGTTGTGCCTTCCGAATCGTCAAAATAATAAATATCGTCGTCGCCCTTGCCGCCTTCGCGGTTCGAGGCAAAATAGCCTTTGTGATTATCAATCAGCATCAAACCAAAATCGTCCGCCGGTGAGTTGATCGGTACGCCCAGGTTTTCGACGGAAATGATGCCCTGCGAGCGGGTAGCGACGAAAAGATCGAGCTTGCCCAGACCCGGATGACCGTCGGACGCAAAATACAGCTTGCCGTCCTCGGCTACGTACGGAAACATCTCGTCGCCCGGCGTGTTGATGTCGCGGCCCATATTGACCGGGCGGCTGAACCGGCCCGAAGCGTCCATGTTGGTGCGGTATAGATCGATGCCGCCCACGGTTCCGGCGCGATTGGAGGCAAAATACAGCGTTTTTCCGTCGGCCGAAAAAGCCGGACTGCCATCCCAGGCCGTCGAGTCGCTGATGGGCAGCCGGGCCGGTTCGCTCCAGACATTGTCCGTCTGGCGGCTGATGTACAGATCGACGTCCAGACCGCCTTTGCGTTTGCCGTTGTTGCCGCGCGCAAAAACCATGGTTTTGCCGTCTTTGGAGAACGCCGGGGTACCTTCGTTGGCGTCTTCCTTAAAGATGTTGCCGCTAAATTTCTCCGGATTGTTGCCGGTTTCGTCCGGTTTCTGCGCCAGCTTGATTTTGTAAATACCGGTCATCGACAGACCGTTGTTTTTATACACCTTTTCCTTCCGCGACGACGTAAAAATCAGTTCATCCCCGCGCAGAACGGGCGCGTATTCCGAACCCGGTGAGTTCAGATTGCCGATGTTTCTGGGCTGATAGGCGATCTTTTTCTGGCTGATGACTTCAATCGCCCGCAGGGTTTCGGCTTCCCGCCGGGCTTTTTCCAGATTGACTTTGCTGGCCGGTTTTGACGAAACATACTGATCCAGCTGGGTCAGGGCTTCGGGATACCGGCCCTGGGCTTTCAGCGCGTACGCATAATACATCTTGGCGCTGGCTTCGGTGATGCCGGCTTCGATGGCTTTCTGGTAAAACGGGGCAGCCTGCGGAAACCGGTTCGATAAGCGGTAGGATTCGCCCAGCAGGTAATTCAAACGGGCCACATCTTCCACGCCCTTCCCGTTGGCGGCTTTCTGTAAGTTCTCAATGGCCAGGTTGTATTCCCCTTGTTCGAACTGCCGGACACCTTTTTTATATACCTGCATGGCGGAGTTGCATCCAGTCAGCCCGACGGCCAACCCCAGCGCCACCAGCAGGGAATAGGAGGTACTGATTTTCATAAGATTACTGGAACGGTAAGCTGTGTGTGTCGCCAAGTTAATGATTTATCGCTTGGCTCTACATTTAAACGCTCAGAAGTTGATTTTATTGGCGGGAAATCCGGGCGAAAAACCGCACTGGTGGAAATGAAAAAATCCCACCGGGTCGGGCGGGATTTTTTGAGGAAGACGCAATTGAATAGTAAACGCCGGGCGCTGGCAAATAGTTTACAGCCTGAAAAACTGCTGTACTATTTTTCAAATTAATTGATTCAAAAGCCGGTTTTTGGGTCTTTTTGCCAAAAACCGGCTTTTTAGCCGAAAAGCTGTAGTAAACGGAGCGCTCCAAAACGGGTGGAGAAAACACAAAAGGTTAATGCGGGAAAACCTATCTTTGCAGGAACCAAAGCATATGAGTGGATTTAAAAAATTGGCGAGCGATACGGCGCTGTACGGAATCAGTACGATTCTGGGGCGGATGCTGTACTGGCTGATGGTGCCCCTGCACACCCGGGTTTTTGAGCGCACCGGCGAAATGGCTTCGAACGTGGAGTTGTTTTCCTACGTTCCGGTTTTGCTGCTGTTTTACACCCTGAGTTTGGAAACGGCTTTTTTCCGGTACGCGGCCCGGCAGAAAGAGGATAAGCAGCGGGTGTTCAACGAAACGCTGAGTATTGTGCTGGTAATCAGTGTCGTGGCAACGGCCCTGATCTGGCTCTTATCGTCCCGGATTGCCGATGCGCTGGATTATCCCGATCAGCAGTTGTTTGTGACCTGGGTTGCGCTGATTGCCGCCACCGACGCCATCGTGTCGATTCCGTTTGCCCGGCTTCGGGTCGAAAACAAAGCCCGCCAATTCGTCAAAACCAAGCTGATCAACATTTCGGCCAATGTGCTGCTGAATGTGTTCTTTCTGGTGATCTGTCCGCAGATCTACAACGGTGAATACCTGGTTTTTCTGCAGCCGTTCGTGGATCTGTTCTACGATCCTTCCATTGGTCCCGGCTACATTTTTCTGGCGAACCTGATTGCCAACCTCCTGTATTTTCCGTTGCTGGGTAAAGCGTTTGCCGGTTTTCGGTTTCGGCTCGACAAACCGCAGGTGCAGCTTCTGGTAGCGTATTCGTTTCCGCTGATGCTGACGGCGCTGGCGGGCAATATCAACATGCTGACCGACCGCTGGTTTCTGCGGCCGTTGTTGCCGGACGGTTTTTATCCGGGCCTGACCTCGGAAGATGCGCTCGGTATTTACGGGAACTGTTACAAACTTTCGGTGTTTATGGCGCTGGCGATTCAGTCGTTCAAGTTTGCGGCTGATCCGTTCTTTTTCTCGCGCGCCGAAGACAAAAACGCGCCCGGTTTGCTGGCCGATGTCAACAAATGGTTCATCATCGTCTGCGTCCTCATCTGGGTGGGCATCAGCCTGAACCTCGACTGGATCGGGTTGTTTATCGGACCCACCTACCGGCAGGGCCTGGGCATTGTGCCAATCCTGCTGCTGGCCAACCTCGTGCTGGGCGTTTATTACAACATCGCGTTCTGGTTCAAGCTGAGCGACAAAACCGTATATGGCACGCTCATTACGGCCCTGGGCGCTACGGTTACGGTTTTGTTAAACGTACTGCTGATCCCGATCATGGGGTACATGGGGTGCGCCGTCGCGTATCTGGCGTCGAGCATCGTCATGTGCGTGACCTGTTACATCCTCGGCGAAAAACACTATCCGGTTCCCTACGACGTTGCTTCCGCTCTGATTTACATCTTCAGTGGGGCGGTTTTGATCTACATTGCTTCTCAGATCGAAATTTCCAATCTCTGGATTTCCGTGCCCTACCACCTGCTGTTGTTTGGGTTGTTCGTCGGTGTGATGCTGGTGATCGAGCGAAAAACGTTTGGGCCGCTGCTGGCCCGGTTTCGGAAGCGGGGCAACCGGAACAAAATGGTCGGGGAGTCAGGTAACGGGTAAAACGGCAATAAACGCTGACCCCTGGCCCGGCCGACTGTCAACCGTCAGCGTACCGCCGTGGCCTTTCGTCACGATGTCGTAACTCATTGAAAGACCCAGGCCGGTGCCTTCGCCGGTTGGCTTGGTCGTAAAGAAAGGCTGGAAAAGTTTGGCTTTGACCGCTTCCGAAATGCCCATTCCGTTGTCGATCACCCGGATTTCGACCTGCCGACCGATGACCTTGGTCCGAACGGTAACCACCGGTTTATACGCTTCGGCGGCTGTTTTCTGTTTTTCCTGAACGGTATAAAAGGCGTTGTTGAAGAGATTCAGCAACACCCGCCCGATCTCCTGCGGAACCAGGTTGATCAAACCGACAGCCGGGTCGAAGTCGGTGATCATCTCGCAATTGAACGTATTGTCTTTGGCCCGCAGTCCGTGGTAGGCCAGCCGCAGGTATTCATCGCAGAGCCCGTTGAGGTTGGTCGGCTGGCGTTCGCCCGAACTGCTGCGCGAGTGCGCCAGCATACTCCGGACAATCTGGCTGGCGCGGCCCCCGTGGTGACTGATTTTCTGGAGGTTCTGCTTCAGGTCACCCAGCAGCTCCTTTTCCAGCCCGGCATCGCGATCCGGTTTTTGCTGTTCGTCCTCAAGTTCGCCAATCAGTTCGGCGCTGACTTCCGAGAAGTTGTTGACGAAGTTCAGCGGGTTCTGGATTTCGTGGGCAATCCCGGCCGTTAATTCCCCCAGCGACGCCAGTTTTTCTTTCTGAATGAGTTGATCCTGGGTGGCTTTCAGGTTTTCGAGCGAGGTCTGCAACTGAGCGGTGCGTTCTTTTACCTGCTGTTCAAGCCGTTCGTTCTGGCTGGCGATGATGCGGTTTCGTTCAATCTCGCGTTCTTTTTCGAGCTGTTCTTTTTCAATGGCCTGCTGCGCCACCCGCTTGCGAACCAGGTTGTAGCGGTTGAGCAGGGCGCCCGAGAAAACAATGATCAGCCAGGCAAAGCAGGCGCTTTCGATGTACCCGAAATTGTACCACTGCCAGGTGGGGACCTTGATGTTAAAAAAGTACCCCAGCAGGTGAGTCGATAGCGTGTAGAGCCAGAACAGAAACAGGGGCGTGGTGGCCATCAGCGCAAACCGGGCGTCGAGCGAACCGCGCCGGAGCATGTTCAGCATGCCGATTGCCAATAAAACATAAACGACCCGAATCAGAATTTCGATGGAAAGCACCACGAACGACGGCGATAGAAAGGGCAACCGGTACATGAAAAACTGGAGTCCGTTGGCCAGTGCCGTCAGGATCAGGAAAAAGGTAATGGCGTTGTTTAAGCGGGGCAAAGCCGGAACGAGCTGGATGAACTTCCGGATCGACTGAATGAAAAAGAAGTAGAAAACGATAAAGAAAAAGATGCTGGTTAACTTAAACTGGTACGGATACTCCGGAAAGAGGGCTAGCTGAAGATTAAAACCGTTACGTTCGAAGATGAAAAAAAATAAGCAAATGGCGAAATAGAGGTAGACGCGGTCCCGGACCGAAACGAAAATGTAAAGGTTATAGCTGACCGCCAGCAGCAGGATGCCGATCATGATGCCCTCGAAGTAATAGTCTTCCCATTCCCGGTCGACCCGGAACGACTTATAGACGGAATGAATGCGGTGTTCTTCGGTCTGGAGCTGGGGCGAAAGATACGTCAGCGGTTGCCACCAGAGAGGATTTTCCGAGCGCTGGTAAAGGGTAACCTGCTCACCCGGTTTCAACTGAAAGGAAAGCCGGTACCGCTCGACATCGCCGTTGTGAACCGGAAGTTCGCTGCGCGGAACCAGCTGGCCAGTGCGCTGGTGCTGCCAGCGCCCGCCGGAGTCCTGCGCGTACAGGTCGAAGTACGCAGCTTCAAATTCGCATAAGAACAGCTTGGCGTCGTGATCGAGCGAGTTGCGAACCCGCATCCGAAGCCAGTAGACGTGCGCCTTTCGGTTCCGGTTCAGGTAGGAATCAAACCGGAAGTTTGGGCTGCGCTGCACCTGTTCAAAGGTAAAGTTGCCCGTGGGATCTTCCAGTACCTGGAAGAAGGTGGTATCGAGTTTGAAAAAACCGGAGTCGGTCTTGATTTCAAAAACCGGTGGCCAGGACTGCTGCGCAAAACCGCTGGTCGCCAGGGTGAGGAAATGAAAAATAAATAAGGAACAAAGAAGAATGACCAGCGAAAACCGGGTGTTGGGTTTTGCTTCATAGCGGGCCGCCGGGCGGTTTATTCTTAACTCTTCATGGGTCATTGATTTCATGCCTTCGTGTCCCGCAGCAATTTATTGGCATAAATGAACTCGTTCAGTTCGGATACGTTCGACTGGGTGATGGTGGCGCTGGTGCCTTCCCAGAGTTTTTTGCCTTTGTAGAGAAACAGGATTTTCTCGCCAATTTCCATCATCGAATTCATGTCGTGGGTGATGACCACCGTCGAGATCTTGAATTCGTCGGTGATTTCCCGAATCAACTCATCGATTTTGATGGAAGTCAGCGGGTCAAGACCGGAATTCGGTTCGTCGCAGAACAGATACTGCGGATTCATGACAATGGCCCGGGCAATGCCAACGCGCTTTTTCATCCCGCCACTGATTTCCGACGGCATGCGGTCGGCGGCCGCGTCCAGCCCCACGCGCTGAAGGCAAAACTGCGCCCGGTCTTTTTTCTCCGTCGAAGACATATCGGTGAGCATATCGAGCGGAAACCGGACGTTTTCCAGCACGGTTTTGGAGTCGAACAACGCTCCGCCCTGAAACAAGACACCCATCTCGCGCCGAATGGCTTTCTGGGTGTCTTCATCGCCGGCCATAAAATCACGCCCGTTGTAGAGCACCTGGCCTTCTTCGGGTTTGACGAGGCCGATCATGCACTTTAACAAAACGCTTTTGCCGGTTCCGCTGCCGCCGATAATCAGGCTGGTTTCGCCGGGCAGGAACTTCCCGGAAATGCCCGCCAGAACCGTCCGGTCGCCGAAGGTTTTCTGTATGTTCTTAATCTCGATCATGATTCAAGCTGTTTCGCGGAGTTGAGCAGAGGAGAAGGGAGTTACGCAGAGTTTTTTCTATATCTTTTTCTCTGCTTAACTCTGCCCGCTCCGCTTACCTGCGCGACATAACTCTATAACAATAATTGCGCTAATAAAAAGTCCGCAGCCAGAACGGCGATGCAACTGTTGGTAACGGCGGCTGTCGATGCCTGCCCGACTTCCAGCGCGCCCCCGGCGGTGTAATAACCCTTAAACGACGAAATCGTGGAAATCAGAAACGCAAAGACCACCGATTTGATCAGGGCGAAGGTGATGTTGAACGGATTGAAGTCGGAACGCAGGCCGTAGACGTATTCTTCGGAGGTGATCAGGTTGGCGGTCGTCCCGGCGATGTAGCCACCGTAAATGGATAAAAAACCGGCCAGAATCACCAGCATCGGAAAGGTGATCATGGAAGCCAGCACTTTGGGCAGCACCAGGTATGAGCTGGAATTGATCCCCATGACTTCCAGCGCGTCGATCTGTTCCGTGATGCGCATGGTGCCCAGACCACCGGCAATGTTGGAGCCGACTTTGCCCGACAACACCACGCAGGTGATGGTGGGAGCCAGTTCAAGCACCGTCATGTCCCGAACGATCAGCGAAATAATGTACGTCGGGACAAACGGGCTCACCATGTTATACGCCGTCTGCACGCAGGTTACGGCCCCGATGAAGGTAGAAACAATGGCAACGATAAAGACGGAGTTGATGCCGATTTGGATGCATTCGTCCAGAACCAGCTTGGTATACACCCCAAATTTTTCGCGGTTCCGGAAGAGGGAGCCTAAGAAGATAAAATAACGTCCAAGATAATGCATGAGCGCAAATAACAACAAAACTACGGTAAAGATAGAACGGTTTTGTGCGTATCTTGCCAAAAAACACGAAAGAGTCAATAGTCATTCCGGGGCAATCGGGCGTATTCTAACGAATAGTAGGCGCGGCTAGTGACCATTGACTGATTCTATGAATCCATTACTGGTAGTGACGGGCGGCACCAAAGGCATTGGCCGGGCCGTAGTTGAACGTTTTGCGGAAGGCGGTTTTGATGTGGTGGTGAGTGCCCGCAGCGAAAATGATTTAAGGCAGTTGAAGCACGAAATCGAAGCGTCGGTGGCCGACGTGCTGGAAGGCTTCGACGATGCCGTGATGCCCACTATTTTTCCGTTTGTGGCCGATCTGGCGCAACGAGCCCACGTAAACCGCCTGATTGAGTTTATTCATTCACTGGCCCGGCCGGTGAGCGTGCTGGTGAACAACGTCGGTATTTTTCTGCCGGGACAGGTGCACAACGAGCCGGAAGGCACGTTCGAAACCACCATGAATCTCAACGTGGCCAGCATTTACCACCTGACCCGGGGGGTGATCGGTGACATGATGAAACAACGCAGCGGGCATATTTTCATGATGGGATCGACGGCCAGCATCACGGCCTATCCGAACGGCGGTTCGTACTGCATTTCGAAGTTTGCCCTGCTGGGTCTGGCCAAAGAACTCCGTGAAGAAATGAAACCGTATGGCGTGAAGGTGACTTCGCTGCTGCCCGGCGCGACGTATACCGACAGTTGGGCCGCTTCCGGTTTGCCGGCAAACCGGTTTATGCAGCCCGCCGACGTGGCGGAGGTCATCTGGTCGGCCTATCATCTGTCGGCCGGGGCGGTGGTCGAGGAGATTCTGCTCCGACCCCAACTGGGTGATATCAAGTAATTTAAATTGATAAATACCGAATAATAAATGGCGAATTACGAATAATGAAGTGAAGTTGCCTGATTTCGATATTCGACATTCGGAATTCAATATTCGCTATTCATTAAAATCTTCCTTTGTATCTTGCGCCCTGATTAATAAAAATTTAAACGGGAAAGCACTATTTTTAACATAAAACTCCAGTAATGGAATCTGTTCAATATTTGGGTATTGACGTCGGCGGTACGAATGTCAAGATGGGAATTGTCGACGCACAAAGTGGCAATATTTCTAATTTCTACAGTCATGATACGGCCAGTTGGCGCGAATCAGGGCATTTTGTCGAACAATTTGCCGACGCCATTGCGCTTCAATTGTATGAACACAAGGAAATTAAGAAAGTAGGAATCGGCTTACCCGGAATGATCAACCGGGAGCGGACCGTTCCCCTCGAAATCACCGCCATCCCCGAATTGAACGGTGTTCCACTGGTCGAAACGCTGAACAAACGGTTTCCGGACGTTCAGTTTTTTCTGGAAAACGACGCCAACGCAGCCGCGCTGGGCGAATTTTATTTTGCGGACGAGAAAATCGACGAAAATTATATTTTCATCACGCTCGGAACCGGGGTCGGTGGGGCCGCCATTATCAACAAAAAAGTGTTTGTTGGGGGCGATGGCAACGCGATGGAACCGGGTCATTTGCCCTCCCGCAATAACCGGGTGCTCGAGCGAAACATCGGCAAGAAAGAGCTGCTGGATTTAGCCAACGAACGCCGGGAAGAGTTCAAGGGCGTTACCCAACTGGCCGCCGATGGCAGCATTTCGACCACCAGCCTGGTGGCTGCCGCTGCCGTGGGCGATGAGCTGGCGCTGCAAATCTGGACGGAGGTCGGCGAGATGCTGGGCGACGGTCTGGTTTCGCTGGTTCGGGTGCTGGACATCAAGCAAATCCTGATCGGGGGCGGCTTGTCGGCCTCCTACGACTACATTCTGCCGGCGGTTCAAAAACAACTGGATTTCTGGCTGACGCCGTATTACCAGAACGGGCTGTCGCTGAAACGGGCCACACTCGGCAACGACGCGGGTTTGCTCGGAGCGGCCTCGCTGTGCTTTGAGTAGTTGAAAATTCGAAAGAAAGTCAGATTCGTTCAACACTCGCCGACGTGTTGAACGAATCTTTTTTTTGGGGCGGTTTTGATCCAAACGGCACGGAGCGGCACTGGAAAACATGGAAATCGTAAAAACGAACAAACTCACCACGACCCAATCCGGTTTGCTGCTGGGGCTGCTGGGCGTCATCTGCTTTAGCTTCACGGTTCCCATGACCAAGCTGGCGCTGCTGAGCTTCAGTCCGTGGTTGATCAGTTTTGGGCGCATCGCCGGAGCCGGTTTGCTTGCGCTGGCTATTTTACAGCAACAGGGCAAGGTCTACCTGATCAGAAAACACCTGCGCATGCTGTTGGGAATCTCGCTGGGGGTAGGACTGGGGTTTCCGGTTTTGATGACGGTGGCCATGCGGTCAACCTCCTCCTCGCACGCCGGAATTGTGCTGGCCCTACTGCCCCTGACGACGGCCGTTCTGGGGGCCATCGTCAACCGCCAGTCGCACAAAACGGCGTTCTGGGTGGTTTCGGCCAGCGGCTGCCTGACGGTTTTGGGGTACGTGCTGCTGCGGGACCGGGTGACGCTCCAAACCGCCGATCTGCTGTTGCTGGGGGCTACGCTGTCGGCCAGTCTGGGCTATACGCTGGGTGCGCAACTGACCCGCAGCGTGTCGGGGCTGGATGTCATCTGCTGTGCGCTGGTCATCGTTCTGCCCGTCAGCGTGCCGGCGACGGTGGTTGCCTGGACCTACGAACCACCTGCGCTCATTGAGGGAAGTGCACTGGTGGGGCTGGTGTACGTAACGCTGTTAAGCCAGCTATTCGGATTTGTTCCCTGGTACAAGGGGCTGGCGTTGGGGGGCGTTGGCGTGGTGTCGCAACTGCAATTGCTGCAAACCTTTTTTACGCTGCTGATTTCGGCCTGGATGCTGGGCGAGTCGATCGGACTGCTCGAATACGGAATTGCGGTTTTGGTGATTGTTCAGATCTACATCGCAAAAAAGGTTAGCTGAAGGCTTCCGGCAAACCCCCAGAACCGTCAAACAATATTGACTTCCGGATTCAGGCGGATGCCAAACTTGTCGTCCACCGATTGCTGGACTTTTTGGGCAAGGGCCAGAATTTCGGCGCCGGTAGCCCCGCCGTGGTTGACGAGCACCAGCGCCTGTTTGGCGTGCACGCCCGCGTTGCCGAGGTGTTTGCCCTTCCAGCCGCACTGTTCAATCAGCCAGCCCGCCGGAACTTTCACCGTCCGGTCGCCGGTCGGAAAACCGGGTATTGCCGGGTAGGCGGTTTTTAAGGCTTCAAACTGATCTTTGGAAATTTCCGGATTTTTGAAAAAACTTCCGGCATTACCGATTTCGGCCGGATTGGGCAGTTTACTCCGCCGAATGCGAATTACCGCGTCGCTGATGGCCTTGATGCTGAGCTTGTCGTCGGAAATGCCCATGGCCGCCAGCGTTTCCCGGATGGCGCCGTATTCGGTATGAAAAACCGGTTTTTTATTCAGGCGAAACGTAACGCTGTTGATGATGTAATGGCCTTTGGCTTCGTGTTTGAAAATACTCTCGCGGTAGCCAAACCGGCATTCGGCGTGATTGAAGGTGCGGGTTTCGCCGGTTTGAATGGCAACGGCTTCCAGATGGTCGAAAACCTGCTCAATTTCAACGCCGTAAGCCCCGATATTCTGCATGGGTGCCGCGCCGGTGGTGCCCGGAATCAAGGCAAGATTCTCAATCCCGGCGTAGCCGTGCTGAACGCAGTACATCACCAGCTGGTGCCAGTTGACGCCCGCTCCGGCTTTGACGTACACGTGCGCATCGTCTTCCCGAACCACCGCAATGCCCTGGATGGCTACTTTGATGACCAGCCCTTCAAAATCACGCGTAAACAGCAAATTACTGCCGCCCCCCAGAATCAGCTTCGGTACGGCCAGATACTCATTTAATTGAAAGAGCGTTTTGAGTTGATCTTCGGTATCAATCTCCACCCAGTACCGGGCTTTCGCGTCGATGCCAAAGGTGTTATACGGTTTCAGCGAAACGTGACTCTGAATATCTAACATGGGGTAACGTAAGAAAGCTACCTCAAAGTAAGCAAAAAGAAGGGAAAAGGTTGGTATCCCGGCGGTATTGCTCAACAAGATAGCGGGCTGATTGTTGCATAACCAGATAGTTACTAAATTTGCGCACCAGGAATGAAAGCACAGACAGATAAAATTCGATTGGATAGCGCGGTTATCCTGCTCCTATTGGCGGCCTTGTCGGGCTTGATCAGCTCGTGTGCGTCATCCAAAAAGTCGGTTTCCCGCTCGCCATCGGTCGATTACAACGCCTATAACTACGATCTGTCGGCTACCCGGCCGCGGTACAATATACCCTCGTCGGCGGCAGCAAAACCGGGTTCGACGACTTCACCGGCGCGCCCGGCTCCGGAAAACCGCCGGACCCTGCCGATGGCCGAACCCCTGCACATCAACAAAAAACTGGATGCGGTGCTGGACACGATTGCCGTCAAAAACCGCTCGATCCGGTACGCGCAGGGCTACCGGATTCAGGTCTATGTCGGGAACGAACGAAACGAGATTGACCGGGCGAAACGCATCACGTACCAGAGTTTTCCGGAACTTAATCCGTATACCACCTATCGCCAGCCTACCTACCGGTTAAAGGTGGGCGATTTTATGCGCCGGATTGACGCCGAGCGGTATCTGGCGCAACTCCGTCAGCAATTTTCATCGGCAACGCTTTTACCCGACCGCGTTGAAATTCGGAAGAGTCTGTCGATCAAGTAAGTAAATGTCCATAAATTTGGTTGTTGCCTTTGTTATCAATCTATGAAAAAAGCACTAATTACCGGCATTACGGGGCAGGATGGCGCCTACCTGGCGGAGCTACTCCTGTCGAAAGGTTATGAAGTTCATGGCATCAAACGCCGGAGTTCGCTGTTCAATACCCAACGGATCGACCACATCTACGAAGATCCGCACGAGAGTCACGTCCGGTTTCGGTTACACTACGGCGATCTGTCCGATTCAACCAATATCATCCGGATTATTCAGGAAATTCAACCCGACGAAATCTATAACCTCGGTGCCATGTCGCACGTTCGGGTCAGTTTCGAAGAGCCCGAATATACCGCCCACGTCGACGGGATCGGCACGTTGCGGATTCTGGAAGCCGTCCGCTTGCTGGGTCTGACGGAAAAAACCCGCATCTATCAGGCTTCCACTTCCGAACTGTACGGGGGGGTACAGGGCCACGCCCAGTCGGAAGAAACGCCGTTTTACCCCCGCTCACCGTATGCGGTGGCGAAATTGTACGGCTACTGGATTACCGTCAATTACCGGGAAGCCTACGGCATGTATGCCTGCAACGGCGTACTGTTCAACCACGAATCTCCGCTGCGCGGGGAGACCTTTGTTACCCGGAAAATCACGCGCGCCGTGGCCCGGATTGCGCTGGGGTTGCAGGATAAGGTGTTCATGGGGAACCTGGACGCGCAACGCGACTGGGGCCACGCCAAAGATTATGTGGAAGCGATGTGGCTGATGCTGCAACAGGAAAAACCGGAAGACTTCGTGATTGCGACCGGAAAAACCACCCACATCCGCGACTTTATCCGGATGGCCTTTGCCGAAATTGGTGTCGAACTGGAATTCCGGGGCGAAGGCGTCAACGAGGTCGGCGTTGTGGCAAAATCCTCCAATCCGAGCTATGCGCTGGAAGTCGGAAGAACCGTGGTCTGCATCGACGAACGCTATTTCCGGCCGACGGAAGTGGATTTGCTGCTCGGCGATCCGACCAAAGCCATGACCAAACTAGGCTGGAAACCCAAGTACGATCTGGCGGCTTTGGTGAAAGAAATGGTCGCTGCCGACATTGAGCTGTTCCAGCGCGACCAACTGCTGGAGAAGAGCGGTCACCGGGTCATGAATTATTTTGAATAAATAACTCCTTCAGGGAGACCAATAAAAAAACCGCCCGGTTCTGAGAACCGGGCGGTTTTTGTCTTTTACCGCGGAGGCTTACACCGGCACGGCGTAGTAGTACATCCGTGAGCTGTTCGGGTACATACCCACCAGCATCAGACCGTCGCCTTCTTTGGTCGTTGCCATAGCCGATTGCAGTTCTTTCATGGTACGGACCACTTTTCCGTTGGCTTTGACAATGATGAAACCTTCTTCAATATCGGTTTCAGACATTTTACCTTCCCGAATCCGTTTCACCCGAACCCCGCCGGCAACGCCCAGACGTTTGGCATCGGTCGCCGTCAGTTCTTCAAAATCGGCGCCGAGCGAACCCAGGCTGCTGGTGGCATTGGATACCGTTACGTTGTCGCTTTTCTTGATAATGTCCCGTCCGCCGTTGCGGTTACGCAGTTCGACGCGGAAATCACGCAGGTCACCATTCCGGTTAACCGTCATTGCAATGACGTCACCCGGGCGACGGCGGCCGATAATCTCGCGCATCTGGCCGTCCGAATCCACATTCTGACCTTCCATTTTCACGATCACGTCGCCTTTTTTCAAACCGGCAACAGCCGAAGCACCTCCTTCAACCACTTCGTTGATGTAAATACCGCGTCCTACTTTAGAACCCAGTTCCTGCGCCCGCAGGCTGTTCAGTTCAACCGGGATGATTCCCAGGTAACCGCGTTGTACGTTGCCGTATTTCACGAGGTCAGCCGATACTTTTTTCACCAGCGAAACCGGGACGGCAAAACCGTATCCACTGTAATACCCGGTGGCCGAAGCGATGGCCGAGTTGATGCCGACCAGTTCACCGCGCAGGTTGACCAGCGCACCACCCGAGTTACCGGGGTTGATGGCGGCATCGGTTTGGATAAACGCTTCCACGGGTGCTTCCGGTTTCGGATCGTTCCGATCAATGTTTTGTTCCAGAATACCAATCCGGCGGCTTTTGGCGCTCACGATACCAGCAGTTACGGTCGACTCCAGATCCAGCGGGTACCCAACGGCCAGTACCCATTCGCCCAGTTTCAGGGCATCTGAGTCACCCAGCGTAATGGAAGGCAGGTTTTTGGCATTGACCTGAATAACCGCCAAGTCCGTCAGCGGGTCGGTGCCGATTACTTTGGCTTTGAAGCTCCGTTTGTCGGTCATAATGACTTCAACCTCATCGGCTCCCTGCACCACGTGGTTGTTGGTAACAATGTAACCGTCCTGGCTGATGATAACGCCGGAACCGGAAGCCTGACCCCGTTGCCGTTGGGGAGCACCGCCGTTGCCCCGTCCGAATTCTTCACCAAAAAAGTCGCGGAAAATATCCGGAATCTGTTGTTGACGGACCGTACGGGTGATGGTGGTTTTGATATGGACGACGGCGGGCGTTGCGGCTTCGGCAGCGTACGAGAAATCGCCCGGAGCAGCCTGTGGGCCGGTCAGAGCGGCTAGCCGTCCTACGGGAGTCGACGCTGGAGCCGATTCGTTAAAAATGACATCCTGCTTATTAAATCCTAAGAAGTTGTAAGCGGCCAGCGTGACAAAGCTCGACAAGAGAGCAATGATAGCTAAAGATTTCCAATTGTTTTTCATGACTTGATTCTGAATGGGTCGTTTACTGCTTTCGTTACAGTTCACCATGATAACGAAATCCGCTTTTCCAAAAATTCGATTTTGTAACGCAATTAACAAAATTTAACAACGAATGTTGACAGGTCCGGTTCGCAAAAGAATGAAACGAAATGGCGCCGATTTGCCGGCTGCTGGCGAACCGATTTCTGGTCAGGAACTCAAAAGTATATTTCCCTAATGACAACATCCATACCAGCCTAATGTTTACGTAAATGTATGTCATTATGGCGGGAAGTTTTAGTAGGTTTCCAGCCGGAACCAGTCAGTTTGGCATCCGGTTTTCAGAATGGCCGTATTTCGTTTCGTCAACTGACAAAACAGCATCGAAATCTTTGGTGGGTGAGGAGGGAGTGCGGTTTTGGAAAGACGAATTGAGCGGAACGTGAAAACCGGCGGCAGAGAAGAAAATCAGGAGAAAATGATCGTAGAAGGTTGGCAAGAGTGATTAATTGGAAACCGGTTTCATCTGCAATTGCTCACAGGCTTTTTCGGCCGCCGACTGTTCGGCTTTTTTCTTGCTGTAGCCACTACCCTGCGCAAACGGTTCGTCGTTAACCGTCACCTGCGAGATGAATTCCCGGAAATGGTTATTGCCGCGTTCGGAGATGATGATAAATTCGACTTTTTTGCCCTCGCGCTGCGCCCACTCGATCAGACGGCTTTTGTAGTTGGCGTTGTTACTGATGAGCGCTTCGAGATCGTAATGCCCCAGCAATTCCTTGAGGATAAACCCGCGGGTAAACCGGAAGCCTTTGTCTAAATAAATGGCTCCCACCAGTGCTTCCAGCGCATCCCCGTACATCGACGTGCGCGAAGGCACAATGCCCCGGTTGCGGCTGCCGTCGTATTCGATCAGGTTTTCCAGACCAATTTTGCGGGCAATCCCGTTCAGGGTTTCGCGGTTGACAATCCGGGAGCGGATTTCGGTCAGGAAACCTTCGTCTTTGTAGGGAAATTTCTTGAAGAGAAATTCGGCAATCACCATCCCCAAAACCGCATCACCGAGGTATTCCAGCCGTTCGTTGGATTCCTTGAAGCCTTTGATAGCCGTCTCCCGCGAGGCTGAAGTGTGCCGGAAGGCAAGCTGGTACAAACCGATGTTGGAAGGAGCTTCGCCAATGATGTGCTCAATGGAACGCTTGAATTTTTTGCGTTCACTATTCCCCAACCGCAGCCGGAAGAAACTGAGAATAGGCTCGAGGACTGTGTTGGATGAAGCGTCTTGCACGCGGCTAATTGGGACTAGTAGGAATCAAGTTTACGAAATATAACAGAAAAATTGTGACCGCCAAAACCGAATGTGTTACTTAATGCCACATCAATGGTTCGTTGCTGGGCTTCGTTGAACGTGAAATTCAATTTGGAGTTGAATTGTTCGTCGTCGGTAAAATGGTTGATGGTGGGCGGAACAATGCCGTATTTCATCGCCATGATGCAGGCGATGGCTTCAATGGCCCCGGCCGCGCCCAGCAAGTGGCCCGTCATGGACTTGGTGGAGCTGATGTTCAGTTCATAGGCTCGGTCGCCAAAGACTTTCTCGATGGCGGTTGCTTCGCTAACATCGCCCAGCGGGGTTGAGGTCCCGTGGACATTGATGTAATCAATGGCTTCCGGACCGAGACCGGCATCTTCGAGCGCATCTTTCATGACGTTCAGCGCCCCCAACCCTTCCGGGTGCGGAGCGGTGATGTGATACGCATCGGACGACATTCCCCCGCCGATCAGTTCGGCGTAAATTTTGGCTCCCCGCGCTTTGGCATGCTCGTATTCTTCCAGAATAAGGGCACCGGCCCCTTCGCCCAGCACAAAACCGTCGCGGTCCTTATCGAAAGGCCGGGAAGCGGTTTCGGGCGAGTCATTTCGTTCGGACAACGCCCGGAGCGCATTGAAGCCGCCGACACCTGCTTCGGTGATGGCCGCTTCAGAACCGCCCGAAATGGCGATGTTCAAACGCCCCAGCCGAATGAAATTAAAGGCGTCGATCATGGCGTTGGTGGCCGAAGCACAGGCCGAAACCGTCACGTAATTGACACCATGAAACCCGTAGCGAATCGAGAGCATGCCCGATGCACTGTCGGCAATCATTTTCGGAATGAAAAACGGATTGTAACGGGGAGAGCCATCGCCGGTTGCGTAATTCTTGACTTCATCTTCGAAGGTTTTGAGTCCTCCGATTCCGGAACCCCAGATGACACCGGCTTTATTCAAATCGAGCTTTTCGAGATCAAGCCCGGCATCCTTCACCGCTTCGTCGGCCACAATAAGCGCATACTGGGCGAAAGGATCCATTTTACGAGCATCCTGCCGGGGAATAAACTGGTTAATGTCCAGTCCCTTTATTTCGCAGGCGAATTTTGTCCGAAATTTTTCGGCATTAAATTTAGTAATCGGACCGGCGCCACTTACACCGGCAGATAAGCCGTTCCAGAACTCTTGTACTGTATTACCAATCGGCGTAAGAGCGCCCAGGCCGGTGATTACTACTCGTTTAAAAGGCATAGAATAAACTCAAAAACAAAAAGAAACGCTTATTTCACATTCTCTTCCAGGTACGAAATGGCCTGGCCAACGGTACCGATGTTTTCCGCCTGATCGTCCGGAATAGAGATGTTAAACTCTTTTTCAAATTCCATAATCAGTTCAACGGTGTCGAGCGAGTCGGCGCCCAGATCATTGGTGAAGCTGGCTTCCGGGGTTACCTCCGATTCCTCAACACCCAGTTTTTCAACAATGATTGCTTTTACTTTGTCTGCAATTTCTGACATTTTTGTATGCGTTTGGGGTTCTAAAAACTGTGCAAAGAAAGAAATTTAAAACAGCATTGTCAAATAATTTTTTCTTTCGAAAATCGTTTAAAAAGGCTTGGTTTTTTTTGTAAAAAGACAGATTAACAGCTTCTTACAAAATAAAATTGTATTTATGAGCCGGGTCGTAAAATCCAGTCGGGTTCGGCCGGTTCGCTAGGAAAATAACTCCGTTCACTTCCAGCGAACGGCTAAATAAACCGCCTGACCAGCCCGAAACCCCTTTGAATGTCGTCGGCTAATCGGCTTGCTTTTAGTAACAAATGAAAAGATGTAAAAGTTATTCAAACGAGATTTGTCTCTTTTCCCAATCGGCAATTGTGTAGTTTTGCCCGAAAAATACGGTGAATATTCCCAAACTGAACCATACGGATTCCGGCAACTTTTTTCTGATTGCCGGGCCCTGCGCCATCGAAAACCGCGATCTGGCGCTGGAAATTGCCCAAAAACTGGTCGATCTAACGGACCGGCTGCACATACCGTTTATTTTTAAGGGGTCCTACCGCAAGGCAAACCGGACCAAACTAAACTCCTTCACCGGCATTGGCGATCAGGCTGCGCTGGAAATTCTGAAGGAAGTAGGAGACCGGTTTCAGGTTCCGACCCTTACTGATTTTCACGAGTCCGATGAAGCTGCAATGGCCGCCCAGTACGTTGACGTGCTGCAAATTCCGGCTTTCCTGTGTCGCCAGACGGACATGCTTACGGCGGCCGCCGAAACCGGCAAAGTCGTCAATGTCAAAAAAGGCCAGTTTATGTCGGGCGATTCGATGGCGTTTGCCGTTGAAAAAGTAAAATCCGTCAATCCCGGTGCCGAGGTGTTTCTGACCGACCGGGGCAACTCGTTTGGCTACGGTGATCTGGTGGTCGATTACCGGAATCTGCCCGTCATGCAGGCTCACGGGGTTCCGGTGGTTATGGATTGTACCCACTCGCTGCAACAACCCAATCAGGCTTCGGGCGTCACTGGTGGAAAACCGGCTCTGATTGCCACCATTGCCAAAGCGGCCATTGCCGTCGGGGCGGATGGCTTGTTTATTGAAACGCACCCCAAACCGTCAGAAGCCAAATCCGATGGCGCGAATATGCTGCCGTTGAGTGAGTTGGAAGCCTTGCTGGAAAAACTAGTGCGCATCCGGCAGGCAATTTTTTAAAGCCGGCTAGTAGAAATTCGTCGTTCCATTCTCTGATCAATAAACCAACTTTTGTGCTTATGGAGTCCCGCTACGCCACCAATCCCACCGATTTTAAACAGTATGATACCGACCGAATCCGGCGGGAGTTTTTGATCGAAAGTCTCTTTGAAGCGGATTCTTTTGCGTTTGTTTATTCCCATTACGACCGCATGATTGTGGGCGGGGTGATGCCGGTTCAGGGCGCGCAGCAATTGCCGACCTACGACGATCTGAAAGCGGATTACTTCCTGCAACGGCGCGAGCTGGGCATTATCAACGTTGGCGGAAACGGCGTGGTGACGGTGGATGGACAGTCGTTTGAGCTGGCCAAAAAAGATTGTTTATACGTGGGCTTGGGTGCTAAAGAAGTGGTTTTTACGAGCCAGCAGACCAATGAACCGGCCCGGTTTGCGTTAATTTCGACCCCCGCCCACCGGGCGTGTCCGACGGCAAAACTGGTTTCGGCCGAGGCTTCACCCGCAGACCTGGGCGCCCAGGAAACCGCCAATGAGCGGACGATTTATAAATACATTCATTCCGCCGGTTTGGAAAGTTGCCAGTTGGTGATGGGCCTGACCACCCTCAAATCCGGCAGCGTCTGGAACACCATGCCGCCCCACGTACATAACCGGCGGATGGAAGCCTACATTTATTTTGATGTTCCGGACGCGCACCGCGTATTTCATTTTATGGGTCATCCCCAGGAAACGCGCCATTTGATGGTCGCCGATGGTCAGGCCGTGCTTTCTCCGCCCTGGTCGATTCACGCGGGGGCCGGAACCACCAGTTATTCGTTTATCTGGGCGATGGCGGGAGAGAACTACAGTTTTACCGACATGGATTTTGTGCAATTGAGCGACCTTCGGTAAGCCATTTAGGCGCAATCGGACCGGTGCGCAGGGAAAAGGAGATGGAAACACCCGGTTTTTGAATTGGCGTAAGCGTTTAATTTTAGCGGGAATCAAAAGTTGACTATACGGGAGTCTTTGATAATCAATTGGTTTGCATGATTTGCTGACGGCGGTTTAAGCAGTGGTTGGGACAAAAGGATAGAAATATTCCCCGGATACGATTACATTTGGTTGTTACAATTTCGTTACCTGAAATTATGTCCATCGTAAACAAAGCCCGGCAGGCTTACCACAAGCTGTTTCCTGCCCCAGTTCTCAAGGATTTTCCGACCGAAAATCTGCCCTGGATCGACAAAAAAAATCCGGATATTGAAGGGTTCGTGAAGCAATTTCCCAAGGCGGCCCAGTTGCCCTACAATCTGGCCGAAAAACTCCGTTTCTGGGAAAAAAATGGGTATGTAATTCTGGAGCAGATTATCTCTGACGAGTTGATCGATGCGTATCTGGCTGATGTACAGGAGCTGATCGACCGACATAAGGAATACGATATCAATATTCGCATCGACCGGCCCGAATACGTCAAGCATCCGGTTATGAAAGTCCGGGATGTACCGCGCGAAATCATTGAAGGGCAGTACATCAAGATTATGGACTTTCACAATGCCTCGGTGGCCGGCAAGAAACTCATGCTGCACAAAGCCATCGTGTCGTTTCTGGAAGCCATTTTCAATGAAAAAGTGGTGGCCATGCAAAGCCTGACGTTTTTGTACGGTTCGCAGCAGGAAACTCACCAGGATTTTCCGTATGTGGTACCCCAGGTTCCGAGCCATCTGGCCGCGGCCTGGATTGCTCTGGAAGATGTGAAAGCCGGATCGGGCGAACTGCATTACTACGTGGGTTCGCACAAGGTGCCGAAATTCAACTGGGGGAACGGGATCTTCTTCAACGGCGAATCGACCCGGAACCCGACCGAATTTGGCAAATACCTGAACGCGGAATGCGAGCGTCTGGGGCTGGAAAAAAAGACCTTGCTGATCAAAAAAGGGGACGTACTGATCTGGCATGCGGCTTTGGCCCACGGTGGCGAACCGATTCTGGACGGCAGCCTGACCCGTAAATCCTACGTCTGTCACTATTCGTCGGCGCTGGGGTACTTCCGCCACCGGCATGATCTGGTAAACGAACCGGTCCGGCATACCCTGAACGAGGCCGATGTTTTTGCCGATCCCAAGCTGACATCGTACGAAAACTCATTCAAGCGGGGAGAGAAAGTTGACTGATAAAACCGGACAAAACCGGATTCATCTGAATAAAAAAAACGCCTTCCAAACCGGAAGGCGTTTTTCGATTCTACCAATCTCTATTATAACTTCATGAAGTTCGTTAGTCGGCACTCCGCACCGAACTGGCACCGGAGGTATTGGAGCGGAGGGACGCTGACCCCCGATAGGTCACGCTGCTGGCTCCGCTGGCTTCGGCTTCGAGCCGGTCGGTGACGTGCATCCGGGCGCTGCTGGCTCCTGATACGTCTACTTTGGCACTGCTTACTTTCAGATCGTAAGCCTTCAGGGTGGTGGCCCCCGAAACCTCACCGTCGAGTCGTTTGGCCTGGCCCGTCAGGGTCACATTCGAAGCACCGGACAAATCGACCTGTAACCGCTCTGCGTCAACTTCAATGGTCGAGGTGGAGGCCCCGGAAATATCGACATCCAGCTCCTTAAGGTTGCGAAAACCGGTTACGTCCGAACGCGACGCGCCCGAAAATTCAACCGCTTTCAGGTCCGGCAGACTGATGTTGATGGTGACCCGCTGCCGGTTGCGGTTTCCGAGTTTGTCTTTGTAGCGAACCTGCAATTCATTACTGACGACCCGCGCTTCCAGGTCTTCCAGGTCCGAGGCCCGGCCCGATGCGGTCACTTTATAACCGCTGCCACGGGTCACATGAATGGTGAAGGCGCTGCCCAGATCGAGTTTGTCGAAATTGCTGACGGTAAACGTGCGGGTTTCTTCCTGAACGGTCAGATTATTCATAATGTCTACCAACTGACTGCCCGAAGGACTAATGGCGGCTACCGATAAAACGGCGGCCGATACCAGAAAAGGTGTGAACAAAGAGCGCGCAAAGGGTTTTTTCATGATGAACGTTCGTTGAAATGTAAAGGAAAGATGCACCGGGAAACCAAAACGTTGCATCCTGATGCTGACCCGGCCGGCTTTCGTCCGTTTTTTAAGACAAGACGAACGAAAGTCGGTCGGGTCAAAACTATTACTGTTCGTTTTTCGGTCCGTGGACGCTGCTGGCGCCGGTGGTTTTAGAACTCAGATCGTCCACTATTCCGAATTCGGCGTTGCTCGCACCCACCGCGTTGACATCGGCTTTGCCGACGGTCATGGCCGTTGCGTCGAGTTTGCAGGCTCCGGTCAGGCGGGCGTCCAGGCGGGTGGCCCGGCCCCGTAACGTGACTTTCGACGCGCCCGTCAGGTCAAGGTCAAGCTGATTGACTTTGATGTCGATCAACGTTTTGCAGGCTCCGCTCAGGTCAACGTCCAGATTCGCCAGGGAGTCAAAACCGGTAATGATCGACTGCGTGGCACCTGAGTAGTGGATGGAGTTTACATCGGGCATGGTGACGGTGATTCCGATGCGACGGCGATCGCTCAACCTGAACATTCCTTCATTGCGGTAATCAACGTGCAACTCGCCATTTTCGACCCGAATCCGCAGGTCGTCAATGTCTTCTTCCCGGCCGTCGGCTACAACCTTGTACGAATCACCCCGTTTTACCCGTACGGCAAAGGCTCCGCCGATGTCGATTTTGGAAAAATTGGTGACTTCAAACTGCCGGGTGTACTCGCCTTTGTTGAAGAAATCATCGCCCAGTTCGTTGCGAAGCACTTCGTCGATGGCGTCGTTCGTATCGAAATCCTCCCGGTAGCGGTCTTCGTTGAATTCGCGCGGGCGGGTCAGGGAAACCAGACCGTCGGTCTTGCTGAACTTCCAGAGCGTGGATTTCATGCGTTCGATTTCCTGCTCGCCAAACTCGTTGCGGATGTGCCGCGCAAAGGCTTCGGTCATGCGGAACGGGCGTTCGTACGGAATCAGAACCTTCACGTCAACATCCTGCCCCCGGAAACGCGATCCCGACTGGATTTCGTAGCTGTTGTCAAATGTTACCAGCGAATCTTTTACCGACCAGTTGTAAATGACCGTCTTGGCATTGCGCTGAGCCTGCTGGCGGGTTGGCCCCTGGGCCTCCAGCCGTTTCGATAGCCGCCAGGCGGCTCCGTCGGCACCTTCCAGTTCAATCGAGGTGTGGAAATCGCCGTTATTGTCGTCCAGATCGTTCAGATCCAGGGTCGGAATAGCCGCCGGCAGCCGAATGACCTCGGTTTCTTCAACAATTCCGCGCCGACTGAATTCATTGACCAGCCGCGGCACCGTGGCGCCTAAACCGATCAGTCCCAGAAACCAGATCGCTAACAGCGTCAGGGAGACACCGGTGGTAACCAGCGCCCGTTGCGAGATGACCATAATCCCCAGGATGGCGATGGCCAGACCCGGCAGAAAAGCCGTAATAAACGCCGACAGCACCATCAGCGGAGAGATTTCTCGCTGAATCATGTAGGGAATGTCGCTGCCGCCGAAGTTAAGGCCCTGCAACCCGAAAACCGTACCCAGCACCCCCAGCGCGCCGATCATGATGCCAAAACCGACTACCACCAGAAACACCCCGGCCAGGACCCGAACGATCGAAATGAACCCCCGGGCGAGCGGCCCCAGCGCGCTGCCTAAACCGTTGAAAATCATGGCAATCATTCGAAACGGGAACAGCAGGATTTTGGCGAGTGTACCCTCTTCGGCAGTTTCGTTGATATCAAGGCCACGCTTGATATTGCTCTCGATGTTCGAGAGCGTAATGGGCTCCCCCTGCATTTCCATCTTTTCGGTCAGGGTGTTGGCCGGTGGCGAAATGATCCAGAGAATGAGGTAGGCCAGAAAACCGGTCCCGAACAGAAAAATGGTCAGGACAAACAGCAGGCGAACCACCCCGGCATCCGTCCCGAAGTAAGCGGCAATCCCCGAAGCGACCCCGCCCAGCACCTTATCGTCGGGGTTTCGGTAAAACTTCTTGACGCTTTTGTCGTCTTCCAGGGTGGTGGAACCCGGAAATGCGACCCACATGGCGATGTACAGCACCACCGTAAAACCGGAAAGACTGCCGAAGAACTCACCACTGCCGTGGAAAACTCCGCTGAACGGCGGCAGCGCCAGAATGAGCGTGACGAAAATCAGCCGCACCCAAACCGGGTCGATGTTAAAATAATTGGCAATCCCGGAAGCGACCCCGCCCAGAATTTTCCGGCGCAGATCCCGGTAGAGCTTGCGTGGGGGCTGATTCGCCGGTCGGGGCGGCACCGGTCCGCTGCCCGCAAAACTGCCGGGGCCCGGCTGGCGGCTTTCGCCCGTCGGCGGAATGGATTCGAAAGTCGATTGGGGACGGTTTGCACTGGCCGAGCTGGTGCCGATCAGGTCTTCTTCTTCGATGGCTTCGAAATCGGCAACGGTCCCCATCGACTGGATCAGCTCATTGACATCGTCCAGCGTGACGACCTGGCGGGGTTCGCCCTGCTTTTCCGCGACTTTGAGTTTATTAAGCAGTTTTTCGGCAATCCGGTTTTCAATATCGGTAATAATTTCCTGGCTGTCTTCGTAGGTCGAAAAGTAGTGTTGAATCGACGTGAGATACCCTTTTAATTTATCGTAGCCATCCTCCTCGATGTGGAAGATAACCCCGCTTATATTTATACTGATGGTCTTTTTCATGGCAAAAAAGCGTGTGAAAGAGTCGTGATGTGTTTAGGTCAGTTTCCGGGTGTGGGCGAATCCGGGTCGTTGCTGGCGGTCGAAACCGGGGGTTCAACCAGGGTCAATCCGTTGGTCGCTGCCTTGTGTTTTTCGGTTTTACTGACAATCGAATTCACCGAGTCGGATAGTTCCTGCCACGTATCGTTCATCCCTTTCAGTGACGCCTGGCCCGTTTCGGTCAGCAGGTAATATTTCCGCGGGGGGCCGGAGGTGGATTCCACCCATTTGTAATCGAGCAAACCGGCATTTTTGAGCCGGGTGAGCAGGGGATAGAGCGTGCCCTCCACAACCATGATGCGGGCGGACGTCAGTTCCTCCAGCATGTCGGAAGCGTATACTTCGCCCCGCGAGATGATGTGCAGAATGCAGAACTCCAGGATTCCCTTCCGCATTTGCACCTGAGCATTTTCAATATTCATATCACTGCATGACGTTAAAAGAGTTGATGGAGGACGGAGCTGATTAGTTTATCGAGTTCATTATCGGTTGTTCATCGGTTGTTGTTTACTGGCAAAGTGCCCAATCAGCTCCTGACCTTTTCCAGTTTTGATAGTTCAAAGGTACAAAAAGGTACTATGCGATGCAAGGTACTATGGAAATTAATCAGGACCGGAATGATGAACGGAAGAAATGGCGCGCTGAGCGGCAGATTTTGGAGGAATCAGAGAATTATTTTTACATTTATCCAGCCGTAAAAATGATACCTGACTAATGCGCATCACTGTCTTTTGTTTTTTAATTTATTTGTTTGCACAAGAAATAAAAGCGCAAACAAAAAGTTTTGGTAATGAATGGATTGGTTACAACCAGACCTATTACCGGATTCCCGTCACCCAGGCTGGCATTTACCGGTTGACGGCCAGCGATTTGCAGAAAGCCGGTATTTCGCTGGCTGCCATCGATCCGGTCGGGTTCCAGCTTTTCCGCCGGGGGCAGGAACTGGCGATCCACGTGGCCGGGGAAGCGGACCATCAATTTGATGCGGACGATTACCTCGAATTCATCGGTGAACGCAACGACGGGCGCCAGGACTCGCTGCTCTACCGACCCATGCGGGCGCAGCCGCACCCGTATTACAGTCTGTATTCGGATACGGCGGCTTATTTTCTGACCTGGCGCACCGACGGAAAACCGGGTAAGCGAATGGCGGTTTTTGCCGCTACTGATTCAAAAGGACTTCAGCCGGAACCGTATCACCTCGCCGAACAGCTTACGGTTTTGACCGCTGAAATCTCCACGAATCAGGCCAACGGCGGGCCTTCGCCGTTTCCGTCGGCCGACGAACTGTTTTTCGAGGAAGGGGAGGGGTATACCGGTCCCCTGCTGAAAAAAGACAGCGTCGTCAGCCGGAGCTTTCGGCTCGAGGGCTGGGTCCGGAACGCCCCCGAAAAACCGCATATTGAGGTATTGCTGAATGGACGCGACAATACCACGCACCGGGTCGATCTGTTGACGGGAACGACGCCGGGACCTACGCCCCTGGCCAGCACGCAGTTTGAATGGTTCGGCACCGCCCGCTTGTCGGTTGAAATTCCCCTGGTTGCCGTATCACAGGCCAACGAACTGCGGCTGTCGACCCGCTCGCACGGGCCGTTCGAAACCGACCGGTATTCCGTCAGCTATTACCGGCTGCGGTTTCCGCAATCGTTTAGTCTGGCCAACCTAACCCGGCAAACCCTGCATCTGCGGCCCAACCCGGCCGGAAAGTCGTACGTGGAACTGACCGATGCGCCCGCCAATCCGCTGATTTACGACCTGACGGACCCCGGAAATCCGCGTCGGCTGACGGCGGTTCGCGAGGGCACCGTGCTGAAACTGGTCGTTACGGATACGGAAATTTCCCGCCGGATTTTGGTGAGTGCCGAAACCCAACCGCCCCTGCGGCTGGAGCGTACGGTTTTTCGGAAAATCGATCCGGCTCAACACAAATATCTGATCGTCAGTCACGAAGCACTGATGAAACCGGTCGGGGGTGTCGCCAATCCCGTGAACGAATACGCGGCTTACCGGGCCTCGGCCGCCGGGGGCGGTTTCGATACGCTGGTGGTAACCATGAAACAACTGCTCAACCAGTTCAGCTACGGAGAACGGACCCCCCTGGCCATCCGGCGGTTTGCCGAGTATATGCTGACCGGAAAAACCGCATCGGCGGACACGACCCGGTACCTGCTGCTGATCGGGCGCGCCAACGCCTATTATCCCAACCGGACGCACCCGGACCAGTATTTTCGGGATCTGGTGCTGACGGTGGGCAATGTGCCGGGTTCGGACCTGTTGCTGACCGAGGGATTGGCGGGCTTTCCGGCGAATGTTCCGGCCATGCCGACGGGGCGGATCAACACGCTTAACCCGGCGGAAATTCTGGCGTACCTCGAAAAAGTAAAGGAATTTGAGCGCACACCGGCTTATGAACCCTGGCGCAAGGAGGTTTTGCACCTGAGCGGGGGCCATTCCGCATTTGAACTCACGACCTTCCGGCGCATTCTGGATCAGGTGGGCCAAACCGCCCGGCGGCAGTACGTGGGCGCCAACATCACCAATCGGGCCAAGGAAACCGACGAGCCCGTCGAGCGCATCGACGTCAGCGAAAAGGTCAATTCGGGGGTATCGCTCATGACATTTTTCGGGCATTCGTCCCCCATTGTCACCGATCTGGACTTTGGGTATGCCTCCAAGCCGGCCTACGGCTACCGCAACAAAGGGCGCTATCCACTTATGTTTTTCAACGGCTGCGGCATTGGAAACATCTTTTTCGGGTCCGTCAGCAACCTTTCGACCGATTGGCTGCTGACGCCCGACAAAGGCGCCATTGCGATTCTGGCCCATAGCGGTTCGGGTTTTGCCGGTCCGCTCGAAACTTACACCCAGCAGTTTTACCAGACCCTGTTTGCCGACAGCGCTTTTCTGAACCAATCCATTGGTCTGATTCAGCAGGAAACCACCCGTCGGGTGCTGGAAAAATACCGGGGGCCCTACGACATTTCGAATGCGCAACAGATGGTGTTGCAGGGCGACCCGGTTTTGCGCCTGTTCCCGATTCAAAAACCGGATTTCAGCCTGACTTCTTCGGGCGTTTCTCCGCAAGGGGCGCAGAACGATTCCGTGCGGCTCAGCGTGGTAATAACCAACGGCGGCCGTTTTAATCCCGGCCAGAAGGTGGGCCTGGCGGTTCGGCAGCGCGGGGCCGACGGCACGCTGCGATCCTTCGGTACCCAGCTTCACGACGCCATTGCGTACCGCGATACAATCCGGTATGCTTTCAAGCCCGATTCCCTGCCAAAAACCGCAAGCCGGTTTGAGCTGGTGGTGGACCCCGAAAACCGGGTCGATGAGTCGGACGAACGCAACAACGGGCTGGTTTTCGAGCTGAAACCGGAGGGTGGGAAGTACACGATCATGCTGCCGGATTCGGGGCAACGGTTTCCGCCCGACCGGCTGAGTCCGCTGCTGACGGTGACCTTTGACCACCATATAATAAATCAGGGGGCGCTGGTGCCGGTGAATCCTTTGATCCGTATTATTTTGCAGGATGAAGATCCCTACCGGATTCGTCAGGATACGGTAGGGATCAATGTTCTGCTGAAAAGGCCCTGCGAAACGTGCGGTTTGGAGCGCGTGCCACTGAACAGCCCCGAAGTAAGCTGGAAACCGGCGGGACCGGATAACCGGTTTGTGCTGGATTTTCAGCCCCGGAATTTGACCGACGGCAACTATACCCTGCAGGTGCACGCGGCCGATGGGAGCGGCAACCGGGCGGGGGCCACACCCTATGAGATTCAGTTCCGGGTAAAAACCGGAGACAGTTTATCGGTCGTGCAGGCGACCCCCAACCCATTCTCAACGCACACACGGATCCGGTTTACCATTTCGGGGAGCAACTCGCCGGGCGAGGGACGCCTGGTGGTTTGCAGCCTGAACGGACAGGTGGTTCGGGTGCTGCACCAGGCGGTTCGAGTCGGGGAGAATGTTTTTGGCTGGGATGGCACCGACCAGGGCGGAGTTCAGTTGCCCAACGGTCTGTATCTGTTCAGGCTGTTCCTGAACGACGGCCGGCAAAAAAGTGGAAAGGCGGTATTGAACCGTTAGTGGCGTACCCGAATACCAAATCTATTAATAAGAAAGAATGTATAAACGGATGAGTTTCATCCTGCTGCTGGCCCTTGTGCTGGTAGCCGGAACTGCGGCTGCGGTCTGGCAGTCGGCCCGCCCGGAGGCCAAGCCCTTGGAGCGCCCCGGTTTTGCGCTCTCGTTCGATGACCGAACCGTTCATGAGTGGTACGAACTCCGGGATCTGTTCCGGCGCTACAACGCCAAAGCCACCTTCTACGTCACCCAGTCCGACCAGTTAAAAGCCGACGAAATCCGGAAACTCCGCCATTTACAGGCAGCTGGCTGCGAAATTGGCAGCCACGGTTTTCGGCATGTCGATGTTCACGATTTTCTGAAAACCAACACCGTTGATGCGTACATGCAGCACGAAATTCACCCGTCGGTCGAGCATCTGGAAGAACTCGGTTTTGACATTCGCACCTTTGCCTATCCGTACGGGGCCAATCATGCGCTGGTGGAACCCCGACTGGAAAAACACTTTGAGCTGACCCGCGATATTTACGCCCTGCGCCATACCCTTCTCGGCCTGCATCTGGACGAACCGATTACGCTGGCCGATGCCATTTATTGCAACGGGTCACCCCAGAAACGACTGAAAGCCCTGACCATCGATAACGAGAGTGGCGTCACGAAAAACCACATTACGCAGGCCTTAAGCCGGGCCAGGGAAAACGGGGAAATCGTCCTTTTCTACGGCCACAAACCCGAATCGGGAGGTGATAAATCCAATCCGATCGGAACCGACGTGGCCCTGATCGAGCATCTGTTCAAAACCGCGCAGGACCTCGGCCTGGCTTCGTATACGATGAACGAAGTGGCCGGCCGGGACCAGCTTTAGTCCCAACACTCCATCAGGAGCAAATCGCCGGTTCGGTAGCGGATTGTCACAAAACCGTCTTTGGCGGCTTCGTTGCTGCTGCCCGTGCGGTAGCCCAGGGTCAGGGTTTCGTCATTCAGGTTGTACTTCAGGCCGGTGGTGACGATTCCGCCGACGGTGCCCACCGGAATAAGCGAAATGGGCGTGCCCTTGACGTACCATTTCTCGAAAACGCCGGTTAACGGAATGATCTTCGAATAATCATCGACCATGACAATCTTGATCTGGTCCTTATACCGGGCGATGCTCGTCAGGTTGGTGATCGTATGATCGGCCCGGCGCCCGGTGGCCCACGCAATGTTGACCGCCGGAAACCCCCGCTCGATCAGAAAATCAATGCCTTTTTCCAGATCGGTTTTGATCTGATCGGGCGTGTGAATGATTTCAATCGGATACTGCCGCTCCCGAATCAGGTCGAAATCCGGCGGGTGGTCGAAATCGCCCAGCAGGGCATCCACTTTAATTTCCAGCTCCAGCACCCGCCAGATGGCACTGTCGAGCACCACCACGAACGGGTTCCATTCGAGCAACTGCCCCAGCAACTCCGGATCGCAGCTTTCGCCGTTGGCAATCAGCAAAGCCGGTTCCTGTTTATCGCGTACAATGTGATGAGAAGACATAGCAAGGGAATGATGGTGTATGAATGATGAACGATGAATGGCTTACGCAGGCAGAATTCATCGTTCAGGCATCACCATTTTTAATAATTGAGTTTATCCGGGTTAGTCAGCCAGTCTTCAAAAACCGTCCAGGCTTCGTCGCGCAGGTGCTGGTGCATCGGAATCTGGCGGGCATCGAGCGGTTTTTCCAGTTCCTGGTAAATAAAATGATCGTCGAAACCGGCCCGGGCGGCATCCGAATGCCGGCAACCGAACACGACGCGTTCGGGCCGCGACCAGTAAATAGCCCCCAGACACATTGGGCAGGGTTCGCAGGAGGTGTACAGAGTGCAACCCGTCAACTGAAACGTTTGCAGGTGTTGGCAGGCATCACGGATGGCCACCACTTCGGCATGGGCCGTGGGGTCGTTGGTTGAAGTCACCCGGTTGCAGCCCCGACCCACAATCTGACCCTCTCGGACCACAACCGCCCCGAAAGGCCCACCCTGTCCGGTTTGGGCGCCTTCTTTGGCGAGCCGGATGGCTTCCCGCAAAAACGTAGTGTCTTGCTGATTCATAATCGATAAACCGCCGGTTCGCCCGGACCTGAGCGGTTTTAGGGACCGGTTTTCAAACTTTGTTGGATAACAGTTACCTCCTCGGGTGTGTTCACATTGGTTAGTTCAGTCACCTGCTCAATTTCGAGCAAATCAATGGGGTTGCTCATCAAAATGGTGCGCGGGAAGGGCGTCCCTTCGTCGATGGCCCGAAGCATGGCCGGGTAAGCGGCCGGCTCCCAGATGCAGACCGACGGTTCCGGAAACCGGTGATCGCTATCCCAGAAGGCCGTCGCCAGGTTGTCCGGGTTTCGATTCAAAACCAGTTTTCGGATGGATTGCTCGGACAGCAGGGGCAGATCGCACATCACCACCAGCCAGGCCGCCGAAGTCAGGCGGTTTTCGGACTGATGCTGAAACGCCGTCAGAATACCGGCCAGCGGCCCCGCCACGGACGAACGATCTTCCAGCAACTGAAACCGGCTTCGGGCCAACTGGCGGGCCTGACCGGCGTTCACCGACAGGTAAACGGTTTCGCAGTGGGTCGCCAGCAGATCGTACAGGTATTCATACTGCGGTTTTCCGTGGTACGGGATGGTGCTTTTGTCCACGCCCATGCGGGTGCTGCGGCCACCGGCCAGCACCAGCCCGTTCAGGGGCGGGCGGGATTCAGGCGGACTGGTGAAAGTCATGTTTTCCGCCGGTTTTATCCAGCAAGCGGGTTTCTTTGATGACAATATCGTGCGAAAAGGCTTTGCACATGTCGTAAACCGTGAGCGCGGCCACCGACGCGCCCACCAGCGCTTCCATCTCAACGCCGGTTTTGGCTTCCAGGGCGGTGGTGCATTCAATGATGACTTCGTTTCCGGCGGTGGTGACGGTAAATTTGCAACTGTCCAGCCCGAGCGGGTGGCAAAGCGGAATCAGGTCGGCGGTCCGTTTGGCCGCCATCGTGCCGGCGAGGATGGCGGTCTGAAAAACCGGGCCTTTTTTGGTCTGAATATCCTCGCCGTGCAGGTGTTGCATGATTTCGTCGTTCAGTACCACGGTGCTCCGGGCGCGGGCTACCCGCCGGGTGACGGCTTTGTCGCCGACATCAACCATGGCCGGGTTGCCTTTCGAATCAAGATGAGTAAACATAAGGATGGGAAGCGGGATGCGTTAAGAATGAACAGATGCAGGGGTCGTCCGGCGGTTATTTGGCGGGGCGACCGGGACGCCAGTACGGTTCGGCGGCTGCCAGGAACTCGACGGGGGCTTCGGATACAAATTCCTTCAGCCACTCGGCGCAGTACTTCATCCCGGCCTGTTCGGAAACCAGATGCCCCAGAATGATCAGCGCTTTTTTCTGGCCGGAGGTAATGGCATCCTGCACATATTCCACCAGCTCCCATTCGTGGGTTTCGCCAACCACCAGCACGTCGGCCTGCGCCAGGTACGGAATGCCGGGCATCAGGCTGATGTTGCCCCAACTGGCCATCACCCGCTGAACCGGCAACTGCGGATCGCCCACGACGCGCATCGTCTGGATGTCCAGTTTGGAAGCAATGCCTTGCGCAAAACGCGCCAGCGGGGTTTCCGGAAACGTAAACAGCCGGGGATTTTGCGGGTCGTTATGCTTCGCCCAGCCCAGTTCCCGGATCATGCCGGTGGCAATGCCGTCGGGACGGCGTCCGTGCCAGTGATCGTGAAAATGAAAAACCGCCATCCCATGCTGCTGGATAAAATCGCGCTTGAGCTGGTAGAGCGGATCCTGCAATATCGGCTCGGTGCGGTCCTGGTGCGAATAATACGTCGGTTCGTGGGTAATCACCAGATTAAGCCCTTTGGCGGCTGCCCGCTGCAGGACCGCCAGCGTGGCCATCATCGTAACCGCAATGCCTTTAACGGGAATCTCCCGGGTGCCGGCAATCAGGTTGTCGACGGTCTGTTCCCGCCAGGGAATCCCTACCTGGGTTTTAATGCGGTCAATCACCTGACCCGCCGAGAGCGCGGGCGGGCCGGACGGCCAGATAACGGGGGCCATTGTCAGCCCCAGGGTGGCCTTGAGAAACGTGCGACGGGTTGGGTGGTCGGTAGTCATCGGGTTGAAATCATCTGTTGAAAGACGGAACACGGACCTCGTACCTCCTCAGCGCCTGGTAAACGCGGTGGGCGGGGAGACCCATAACGGTATAAAACGACCCTTCGATGCGCTGGATGCCGATCATGCCGATGGGTTCCTGAACGCCATAGGCGCCGGCTTTGTCGAACGGACGGTAGTGTTCGACGTACGAATCGATCTCGTAATCGTCCAGCGGATTGAAAAAAACCGTCGCGATGTCGGTGAACGAGACGGTTTCTTCGGCCGACAGCAAACAGACCCCCGTCATCACCTGGTGCGACCGGCCCGCCAGCCGCCGGAGCATCCGGCCCGCTTCGGCGGCATCGGCCGGTTTGTTCAGAATATCGGTGTCGACCACCACAATTGTATCGGCGCACAGCACCAGCTGATCGCCCAGGTCGGCGCGGAAACGGTCGGCTTTCTGACGGGCCAGAAAGGCCGGAACCTCCGCAACGGGCAGGTCGGCCGGGAAGGTTTCGTCGGTGGGCCGGACTTCAACGCGGAACGTACAACCCATTTCGCGCAGCAGTTGGTGCCGCCGGGGCGAATTGGAAGCCAGCACCAGGGAGCGGTTCAATTGCATGGTTTCTCAAAAAAAATGCGTATACTTTAAACTGTTTACGGGGCAACCGTGTCTTTTCACTGCAAACATAAGAACTAAACGGTCTTGAAAACACCCTTTCAGATCCGATCCGGCGGATTGGACGACGCCGGAAGCCTGACGGAGCTGGCGATCCGGACGATGCGGGAAGCGTTTGGGCCGCCCCACAATCCGGCCGAACTGGTTGACGCGTATATAAAAAGCGCATTTTCGACGGAACAGACCCGGCGGGAGTTGCTGGACACCAAAAACCGGTTTTTCGTGCTCGTCGATTCGGAACCGGACTTGATCGGGTACGCCAAGCTGGTTAAAAACCGCCCTCCGCGCCAGCTAAAAGGGCAACACGCCATCGAAATTCAGCGTCTTTACGTGGCAGCGGATCAGATCGGGAAAGGGTTGGGAAAATTGCTGATGAACCATTGTCTGGAACAGGCCCGGCTGGAGGGCTACAAAACCGTCTGGCTGGGCGTTTGGGAGCGGAATGTCAGAGCCATCCGGTTTTATGAACAACTGGGTTTTCAGCGGTGCGGCTGGCATTATTTTCAGTTTGGCCCCGAGCGGCAGCGAGATTATTGGATGAAAATAGACGTATAGTTGCGTGAAATGCATGAATAGCCAGCCGATGGGTTCCCAAACCGCGTCCGCCTTGCGGGTGGGCTGGCTGACGGTTTTCTGGCTGGTGCTGACGGGTTCGGTTTTGCGGGCGCAGGAAATTAAAATTCCGGTTCCGAACACCAAAGCCGATTCGCTGACCATTGCGGACTCGCTGGCCAAATCCGCCCGCGACAGTGCGCTGGCGGTGCGCGACAGCACGTTTTACACGAACCTGAAAAAGCGAATGTACAAAAGCCGGATCACGCGGGAGCTGCACCGGTTGCTTTTTCACGATATGTACAACAGCCGCCTGAAAACGGGGGACGTCAACGAAATCGAAATCAATCCGTTTTCGCCGTATCAGGGTCGGATCATCAATAAAATTTACATCCGCCGGCTGGAGGTTTTCGGGCCGAGCGTCTACGACACGCTGCGAAAGCCCCGAAGCTGGTTTGAGCGGGTGGCCAACCGGCTGCACGCCGACACCCGCGAGGGCGTCATCCGGCGGTCGTTTCTGCTTTTTGAAGAGGGCGACCGCGTGAGTCCGGATACGCTGCGCGACAACGAGCGGCTATTGCGGAACACCAACGTTTTTCACGATGCCCGGATCATTGTGGTGCCCCACGGCAACAGCCAGGGGTTTGTCGATGTGTACGTCATCACCCAGGATGTCTGGTCGTTACTGCCTTCCGGCAGCCTTGGCGGTTTCAACCGGTTCGACCTGCGGCTGGAACAGCGAAATTTCCGGGGGCTGACCCACACCTTTTCCAATCAGGTATACTACAATGCCGACGATCCGTTCCAGAAAGTCGAATACCGGGGGCGGTACGTCATTCCGTACATTGGAAAAACCTTTTTCACGGGGCAGGCCGACGTCATTGAAACCCGGGACCTGAAGCAGTATGCGCTGCGGTTTTACCGGCCGTTTCTGACGCCGGATACGAAGTGGGCCGGTTCGGCGGAACTGAGCTACAACCGGTTTCCGCGCTACACGGTTTTTTCGGAGGACAGCGCCCAGCTCACCAAACTGGGGTATTACTACAACGATGTCTGGGCGGGGTACGCGTTCAAGCCTTTCTTCAGTTTTCTGGGCGAGGGCGACGACCGGACGCGGCTGGTGGTAGCCGCCCGGTTTACGCGCCTGGCTTTCACGAGCCGTCCGGATGTTCGGGCCGACACCAATCAGTTGTTTCAGAACACCAATGCTTCTTTGTTCAGCATCGGTCTGTCGCGCCGTCGCTACGCCCGCGACGTATTGATTTACGGGTTTGGCCGGACGGAGGACGTTCCTTACGGCAGTCTGGCGGCCCTGGTGGCCGGCTACGACAATGCCGAACTGGGTCAGCGGACGTACCTGGGGTTCAAATATTCCAAGGCGCACTACCTGGAATCGTTCGGGTATCTGTACGGAGCCTTGAACATCGGCGGTTTTTTGCGGAATAAAAACGACCTGGAGCAGGGGGTCCTGGCCTTCGAGTCGAGTTATTTCACACCCCTGCGAACGACAAACTGGGGCAACTGGCGGCATTTTATCAACCTCCGGTATACAATGGGGGCGCAGCGGTTCAGCAACGAATACGTGACGCTCAGCGGGCGTGAGCGGCTGGGAATCAACAACGACAACCTGCGTGGCACCCGGCTGTTGCTGACCAACATCGAAAATATTCTCTTCTCCCGCCTGAACATTGTCGGTTTTCGGGTGGCCATCGTCACCTATGTCAATTTGGGGCTGGTGAGTTACCAGACCCGAAAACTGTTTCAGGGGCCCTTGTACCAGGGCTACGGCCTGGCGTTTCGGCTCCGGAACGAAAACCTGACCTTCAACAGTTTTCAGATCCGGCTGGTGTGGTACCCGAACATTCCGGGCAATTCCGCGCCCCTGCGGTTTGGGTTCGAAGGCTCCCCAACGGCCCGTTTCCGCGACTTCGCCATCTCGGCTCCCGAAATAATTCCGTACCGCTGAAACTTTTTATTGGTTTAGTGTTGTTACATTAAATGTATAGACACTATATTTGCAACGTTAACAGGAACTGGTAATTGGTGGTTTAATCGTAGTTTTACTGCTAAACCGACAAAGCCGCTCCTTTGTAGCACCAATGACAATGCCAATCGAGAATGATATCAAACAATCTACCGCCTTCAGGTCAGCCTATCACCGGATGACGGTTAACCTGATGTATACCAACGGCTGGGTGTGCGACGAACAGATGCATTTACTGAAGCCGTACGGATTGACCATCCAGCAATACAACGTGCTGCGGATTCTGCGCGGGCAGCACCCCAACCCGGTTAAAGTGGCCGATATTACGGAGCGGATGCTGGACAAAATGTCGAATGCGTCGCGGCTGGTTGATAAACTGCTGGCGAAGGAACTGGCCCAGCGCACCGAGTGCCCGAATGACCGCCGGGCGGTGGATGTGGTGATCACGGAGAAAGGGCTGGATCTGCTGAAAATCATGGATCACCACCAGAACCAGTGGGAAAAGCGGTTTCATAACCTCACCGAAGAGGAAGCCGATGAACTGAACCGCCTGCTGGACAAACTCCGCGGATCGTCGGAATAGCAAATCTTACATCGAATACATAATCCCACGTTTAATAATCAGTTTACCCAAATTTTAATCTCATGTACAAGCAAATTTTAGTAGGATTTTTGGCCATTGCCACGGCGGTTAGTAATCCGGTAGCAGCGAATGGTGTTGAAAACGGCGCGAAAAAAAATGTAGCCAAAACGACGACGTATACCATCGATGTCGATAAGAGTGTCCTGACCTGGAACGGCAAAAAAGTAACGGGTGAGCACACGGGTCCGGTGAAAGCCGAGAAAGGGTATCTGACCCTGAACGGTAGCAAATTGACCGGCGGCCTGGTTTCCATCGACCTGCGGACCATGACCAGCACCGACCTGAAAGACAACAAAGAATACCACGACAAGCTGATCAATCACCTCAAGTCGGATGATTTCTTCTCGGTAGCCAAACACCCGGTTGCGACCTTTAAAATTACGAAAGTAAAAGCGGGCAGCGGCAACACGGCGGACGTAACCGGCGATCTGACGATCAAAGGAATCACCCATCCGGCCACCTTCCCGGTAACGGTCAATGTTGCCGGTAACACGCTGACGGCCACGGGAAAAGCCACGATCAACCGCGCGAAATACGAAATCAAATACGGGTCGAAATCGTTCTTCGACAACCTGGGCGACAAAGTGATCTATGATGATTTTACCGTCGATATGAATATTGTCGCAACGTCCGATAACGCTTCTTCGGTTAAAGCGAAGTAAGTTTTTCCAGCACACTTCATCAACAACCGCGCTCCGGATTATCGGGGTGCGGTTTTTTTATGCCCTGTCCTAGTCACGGGCGTACTTCGCTTGCAGTCGCCGGGCGACGTCGTAAGCCAGTTCGTCGCGCAGGCTGTCGTAAAGTTGCCAGCGGGAGGGCGGAAAAGGATCGGCGCTTTTGAGCGAACTGCCGTTGAGCGCCCGGTCGTCGCCACTGAAGGTTTGCCATTCCGTCACCCAGTTCCGGCTTTCCCACACGGGTTCTTCCCACAACACGTTTCCGGTTTGCGTATCCAGCGCCCGCATCCGCAAGTCCAGTCCGGCGCGGATCTCCCGGCGGTGGGTGGTCAGCGTGCCACTGACTTTTTCCATGACGTCAACTTTGGTCGAATCGTTGATTTTTTTCTCGCCTACTTTATAGGTCTGGTTGCTGTAGATGGTGGTGGATGAAGAAGAAAGCGTTTCGCTGAAGGGCGAATAATCGGTCACCTGCATCTGCACGGCCTGGTGAATCAGAAAACCGTCTCCGGCCTGTTCGTCAGGCGGGTAAAGCCGGACAAAGGGAGACGGCGCGGTGTTCCGCTCGATCTGCCGGAAAATAAGCCGCTCCAATTCCTGGTTTTTTCCGGAACTGATTTCGCGGCTTGGGCTGAGGGGTTCGATCACGACCCGCAGAATGGCAAACGGCAGGGCTTCCTCGGACTTGGCGTAGGACTGCCGGTAATCGGCTACCCAATCCAGGGCTTTTCGGTAGTTGAGGTAAGCCTCTTTGGCCGCCAGGCGATCGTCTTCGCGGTACGAAAACGCCTGTTCGGCCACCAGATAGCGGTCGGCTGCGGCCAGCTGACGCACTTCGTTCTGCCGGTCGGTATACGAAACCGGGTAAGCGGCCAGCCACTCCGCGCAGGCCGGACATTGCTGGACGAATCCGCGCCGGGCGTTGTTCGTCAGGGCTTCCAGTTGGGCATATTCCTGAAACACGGTTTCCCACCGAAAAAAACCGGGTTGCCGGGGATCGGTTGACGGGGCCGACGAGAGCCGCCGGATGGCGGTCTGGTGCTGGTTATAGGCGTGAACGAAAGCTTCTTTCAGGACCCGGGGAGCCGTCTCATACCCCCGCTTGAAGGGGCCGCGCGGCTGGTGAAGTCGTTGGGATGCTTTTTTGACCGCCAGATCAAAATTACCCCGCTTAAGGGCGGTTTTGCCACTGCTGCACGCGCTCAGCCCAATGGCGATGATACCGAGAAACACAAGCAGGCGACCCATAACGCAACGTCGATTTTTGCCCTTTTGACCCCTTTCCCCGGGCCGGGTTTAACGTTGACCCCGGGAGTAAATGATTCGTTGGATTTTGGTAGCAATTATTGTTTATCGAAACGAATGCGTCTGGACTGAACGGGCGGTCCACTAGGCAAACCGGGGCAGATCGTCCAGAAAATCAACGGTATTGAGCTGGTAATCCACGCAGCAGCAGAAATGCGTCAGTCCGTTGCTAACGACGATGTAGGGTGCCTGGTGAACGTGGTTGTAGCGGGCAATCTGATCAAAAACCTGCTGGCTGACCGCAACCTGCGGGGCTTTGCACTCGACGAGCAGAAACGGTTTGCCCACGCGGTCGAACACCAGAATGTCCGTTCGTTTCCGGAGCTGGTTCAGCTTCAAACCGCCTTCCATCCGGATCAGGGCTTTTGGATACTTGTACTGGTTCAGCAGCAAATGCACGATATGCTGCCGCACCCACTCTTCCGGCGTAATCAGCACGTATTTCTTCCGCAACACGTCGAAAATATACGGTTTCCCGTCGACCTGCTTCGTATTGTACTCAAAAACCGGTAGGTTTAACGATTCCATTACCAAAAATAAGGATGGAAGGAGGAAAGGAAGAAGGGAGGCCGGAAAAATATTCCCACTCGTTCCATTTTCTTTTCCTCCTGTCATCCCTTCCTCCTTATTGAAATGAAAACGAAAGAGGAAATTGTCAAAAACTGGCTGCCGCGTTATACCGGTACCCCCATCGAACAATTTGGTGAATACATCCTATTGACGAATTTTATCAATTACGTCGAGCTGTTTGCGCAAAAATTCGAGGTGGAAATTCACGGTCTGGGCCGGGCCATGCAAACGGCCACTGCCGATAACATCACGATCATCAATTTCGGCATGGGGAGCGCCATGGCGGCCACGGTCATGGATTTGCTGACGGCCGTGAGCCCCAAAGCCGTGCTGTTTCTGGGCAAATGCGGAGGGTTGAAAAAAACGCTGGTGGGCGACCTGATTCTGCCGATTGCCGCCATCCGGGCCGACGGAACCAGCAACGATTATCTGCGCCCCGAAATACCGGCTTTGCCCTCATTTCGCCTGCAACGGGCGGTTTCGTCCATGATTAAAAAACACGAACTGGATTACTGGACCGGTACGGTTTACACGACCAACCGGCGCATCTGGGAGCACGACGTAGCGTTCAAAAATTACCTGGTCGAAATCCGGGCGATGGCCATTGACATGGAAACCGCCACGATTTTCACCGTCGGTTTTGCCAACTCCATTCCGCACGGCGCGCTGTTGCTGGTATCGGACAATCCGATGGTCCCGGAGGGCGTCAAAACCGAAGAAAGCGATAAACGGGTGACGGGCCTGTTCGTCGAAAAACACCTCCAGATTGGCATCGACTCGCTGCGCGAACTCGCCACCTCCGGCGAATCCGTCAAACATCTGAGGTTTGAATAAAAGGAGGAAGAAAGAGGAGGGGAGGAAGGAGAACGGGTTGATCTCTTGCTTTTTCTTTTCTCCTTTGTGTAGACCTCAGCAAAATTCAGTTACGGCCTGGTGGCGTGGCGCCAAGGCGAATGAACGGCGGTTTTCTCCTGAACTATCAATCGTAATTCTGCCATTGGCTACCGGATTGGCGGGCAGTTTTACCCTCTTCTGACAAAACGAGCTATGATAACTGACAAAATGTCTTAAATAATTCGGGAAATTAATTTTTAGTGACAAAATGGCGCATTTTGGTTGAGTTTTTGAATTGGTACATAAGTTGAATAGTAGGTTAGCGTAGTCACGAAATCAAAAACCTAATCAACATAAAAGCCATGAGAACTTTAGTTCAATACAACCAATTGCCTTCTTTCTTCGATCATTTTGTAGCCCGTGAATTAGGTCGTCCGTTCCACACCCCGGCCATCACCAAAACCGGTAGCTCAGCGGTGGCTGCCAACATCAAGGAAGACGAAACGGCTTACCACATCGAGTTGGCCGCTCCCGGTTTAAAGAAAGAAGATTTCAAAATCAGCCTGAACAACAACCAGTTGACCATCTCGGCCAAGCTGGAAGAGTCGAACGAAGAAAAAGCCGAAAACTTTACCCGTAAAGAATTCAGCTACACTTCTTTCGAGCGGAGCTTCCGCTTACCGAAGAACGTCAACAACGAGCAAATTCAAGCCGCCTATTCCGACGGTATTTTGAAAATCAACCTGCCGAAAGTTGAAAAACCGGTGGTTGAACCCAAACAAATTGAAGTAGCGTAAGGTTAGTAGACGCATAGAAAGAAACCCTGATTCGTTTGGATCGGGGTTTTTTATGTTTTGTACCCATGCCCTACGCGGGGCCCCCCGGCAGGCCGTGGGTGCGGAGTTCTCGGAAAAAATCATTTAATTTTCCGGCGTCCAGTTTTCCGTCCGTCCGAACGCTGCTGCACAGGTCCAGCCCGAACGGTTGCACGGTGTCAATGGCCTGCCGGACATTTTCCGGTTTTAGACCACCCGCCAGAAAAACCGGCACCCGGCTTTGGTTCACAATCCGGCGGCTCAGCGCCCAGTCGTGCCGCCGGCCGGTGCCACCGAGTTCCTTCACGGCCAGCTTCGGGTTGCCCGAATCGAGCAGCAGCGCGTCCACTGCGTCGGCCGACGCCAGCGCTTCGTCGATGCTCAGCTCGTCCAGCACGTGAATCACCTGCACCAGTTTAACCCCCGGCAAGGCGGCCCGTAAAACCCGGTAACTGCCCGGCGGCAGCGCATCGACGAGCTGGACGGTGTTGGTCAGCACCCGGCGCTGGTGTTCGATGACGGCTTCGGCGGTGGGCTCGCTGGTGAGCAGAAACGTCGCTACCGGCGGAGGTACGGTTTGGGCAATGGTGCGAATGAGCTCATCGCCGATGATCCCCGGTCCGCTGGGCATCCGTCCGACCAAGCCGACGGCCGACGCCCCGGCATCGACGGCCATTCGGGCTTCCTCGACGCTGCTGATGCAACAGATTTTTACGCGCATGGTAAATTAATTCAACGGATTGGCTGGTTATAAGGGCAATTTACTGAACAAAGAAATCACGGTTGGACTTTATTAGCAGCAGATTCCTGATTGAACCGTTATTTTTGTGGTATGAATACACCGAATGATCCCTACGCTTCGCTTCGCTACTCCGAATTTCGCTTTTTTGCTGCCAATAGTTTTCTGATTACGGCCACGCTTCTGATTCAGGAAGTAATTCTGGGTTATGAGCTGTACAAGATGACCCACGATCCGCTGGCGCTGGGCTTTGTCGGACTGGCCGAAGCCCTGCCGTTCATTGCGCTCTCGCTTTTTGGCGGGCACCTGGCCGACCGGCGGGAGAAGCGCTCCATTCTGCAAATCAGTCTCTCGGTCATCATTCTGGGGTCGGTGATTCTGTACCTCGTTTTTCAGCCCTCGGTGGTGGCTCACCTTTCAAAAACCGCCCAGTTAACGGTTATTTACGGCGTGCTGGTGCTGATCGGTACCGCCAAAGGCTTTTATTCACCCACGAGTTCGTCGCTGAAACCGTTTCTGGTTCCGCGCGAGTTATACGCCAACTCCTCCACCTGGAGCGGGTCGTTCTGGCAGGCCGGGGCCATTGTCGGGCCGGGCATTGCCGGTTTTCTGTATGTCTGGCTCGGGCTGGACAATTCCCTGCTGGTCGTTGTCGGACTGCTGCTGGTCTGTCTGGTGCTGATTTCGATGATTAAGAAAAAACCGGTTCCGGTGCTGGAGGGAGCGCAGGCCAGCCTCTGGAACAGCCTGAAGGAAGGCATCCGGTTTGTTTTTAAAACCAAGATCATTCTGTACTCCATTTCGCTGGATTTGTTTTCGGTTTTGTTCGGCGGGGTGGTGGCCATGCTGCCTATTTTTGCCGAAGACATTCTGAAAGTGGGTGCTCAGGGACTCGGAATTTTGCGGGCGGCTCCGGCCGTTGGCGCCATCGGCACCATGCTGTTCCTGACCCGGTTTCCGCCCACGCACAACGCCTGGCGAAACATGCTCATTGCCGTGCTCGGTTTCGGCATTTTCTCGCTGGTGTTTGCGTTTTCGACCTGGTTCTGGCTGTCGGTAGTGGCCCTGTTCCTGACGGGCGCGTTCGATAGTGTGAGTGTGGTGATCCGGAATACGATTCTGCAAATTTTTCCGCCCGATCACATGCGGGGCCGGGTGGCGGCTGTCAACGGCATCTTTGTCAGTTCCTCGAATGAGATCGGCGCGTTCGAATCGGGCGTGGCGGCCCGGCTGCTGGGGGTGGTTCCGTCGGTGGCGCTGGGCGGGTTCATCACCTTGCTGGTTGTGGTTTACGTGTATTATAATTCCCGGGAATTGTTCGCGGTTCGGTTGAGCTGAGTCTCCTCGGTAACAAACCGGGTGAAGGGTAGGAATAACGCGGTGTGTGTCGTTACTTACGGGAGAAAAGCGTAAATCCATCTGCTATCGAATCATGCGTCTATTAAACCTCCTGTTGAGCGGCAGTGTGCTCCTGGCCGTTACCCTCTCGGCTTTTGACTCGCCGAAGAAAGAAAAGAAACTGGTTAAAGTCTGGGAAACCGACTCGACGCTGCGCGTTCCGGAGTCGGTTTTATACGATCCGAAAGGGGATGTGCTGTATGTCGCCAACATCGTCGGAAAAGGCGATTCGCTGGATGGCGACGGTTTTATCTCGAAAGTGACGCTTGATGGCAAAATTGAAAACCTCAAGTGGACCACGGGCCTGAACGCTCCCAAGGGCATGGGCATCCACAAAAACCGGCTGTACGTCACGGACGTGTACCGGCTGATTGCGATTAATTTGGCGAACGGACAAGCCGAACAAACCTGGGATGCGGCCGACAAAAAAGCCTATCTGAACGATGTGGCGATTGATAAACAGGGAACGGTTTACGTCTCCGATAACCGGAACAATAAAATTTACCGCCTGAAAGACGATAAATGGGAAGCCTGGATCGACGGCGGGGACATTAACAATCCAAACGGTTTGCTGGCGGTTGGTACGAAAACGCTGATGGTGGGCAGCACCAAAATCGGAGCTTTGCAATCGCTCGACGTTGCCACCAAAAAACTGACCAAGCTGGCGGATGGCATGGCCAACACGGATGGAATTGTGGCCGTCGGGAAGGATTACATTGTCTCCGACTGGAACGGGCGGCTTTTCTACATCACGCCCGACGGACAGAAGCAGCAACTGCTCGACACGCGCAGCGAGAAGGTCAATTCGGCCGATATCACGTATGTCCCCGGCAAGAAGCTGGTGGTGGTCCCGACGTTTTTCAAGAACAAGTTAGTCGCCTACCGGCTGGAATAACAAAACCGCAAAAGGGGCCGAATTCGGCCCCTTTTGCGGTTTTAGCAGGCGATTTCCGTTTCATCCAGTAGTGTTTAACGTTCAGATACCATACCCTATTGGCTTTGATGTCACCCCGCAGGAACCGCTAATGGATTATTTGATATAAGGTAGTGTCTCAGTTTCTTATCTTTTGTATATACCAAAAGATAAGAAACAGGATCATACCTATAGACAAATACAAAGCTTTACTCCAATGCCCTCCTAAAGTGTTACCGACTACAAGCACGAAGCATATAGCGGCATGGAGTAACCAAAGCCATTTCTTCAAAGGGTTGGGTAAGACAAAATAAATTAAGACGTCTACCGTAACCAGCAAAAACAGAAACAGTGCTCGAAACAGCACTACAAATAACAGCATTGCAATATTTTTTTAATAGTCCGGTGTCAATAGCTGAAATAGCCGGATTTGCCCTAATCGAAGCCCCAAAAAACCGAGGCAAATAGGAAAAGGATTGGTAGGGAAATTTTCAGACTGAGACACTACCTGACATGAGCATACAGGAACAAATCGAAACCTATTTGGCAAGCCTGCCTGAACCAAAACGCAGCGACCTGCAAGCGTTGCATCAGATGATTCTGCAAATACTGCCAGCCTGTCAAGTCTGGTTCCTGGATGGTAAAAACAATGAAAATAAAACGGTTTCAAACCCCAGTATAGGCTATGGATCCCGCACCATCACCTATGCAGATGGAAAAACCAAAGCATTTTATCAAATTGGCATCAGTGCCAACACCAGCGGAATTTCAGTTTATATCCTTGGTATTGAAGATAAGAACTACCTGGCTCAGACCTATGGAGAAACACTCGGCAAGGCAAGCGTGAGTGGCTACTGCATTACGTTCAAAAGGCTAAAGGATATAAACAGTCAGGTGCTTGAAGCGGCAATCCGGTATGGGGTCGAGGCTACAAGAAAAAATAATATTTCAAATTGAGACACCGCCGATTGGCGGACTTCCCGGTTTGGTCCGTACGGTTTTTTCAGAAGTTACCCTGAGCGTTCAGGAATCGTAGAACCACCCGGTACCGATTTCCAACGCATTACCGCTTCAGCAACTGCTCCACGGCTTGCTGCATTTTCTCGATACCGAATCCCTGCAAAACCGCATCCATGTGACGCACGATCTGGTCGTTGCCCAGGTTGCCAAGACTGCCTTCGTGGGTGTGGTGCAGGTCGCGCGGGGCTTGGTAGGTCCCTTCTTCGACTTCGGATTTGATGATCAGGTAGGCTTCCCGGAACGGAACGCCCTGCAACACCAGCTGATTCACCCGCTCGACGCTGAACAGCAGATCGTATTTCGGATCGGCGAGCAGCCCGGTTTTCACCTGAATGTTTTCCAGCATAAAATTCGTGATTTGCAGGCAATCCAGCAACTCCTCAAAAGCGGGCATCAGAATCTCTTTCAGAATCTGCATGTCGCGGTGGTAGCCCGACGGCAGGTTGCTCATCACCAGCGTCACTTCCATCGGCAGGGCTTTCAGGCGGTTGGTTTTGGCGCGCAGCAGTTCGGCCACATCCGGATTTTTCTTGTGCGGCATGATGCTCGAACCGGTCGTCAGGGCGTCGGGCAGGGTCAGAAAACCAAAGTTCTGGCTGTTGTACAGGCAGATGTCCATGGCCATTCGGGAAAGCGTTGCGGCCACGGCGGCCAGCGCCGTCAGGGCGGTTTGCTCGGTTTTTCCACGGCTCATCTGCGCGTAAACCACGTTGACGTGCATCCCTTCAAAACCCAGTAAGTCGGTGGTCAGTGTGCGGTTGAGCGGAAACGACGAACCGTAGCCCGCGCCCGAACCGAGCGGGTTACGGTTGGCCAGCCGGAACGCCGTTTGCAACGTCAGCAGGTCGTCGGCCAGGGCCTCGGCATACGCCCCGAACCAGAGGCCAAACGACGACGGCATGGCAATCTGCAGGTGCGTGTAGCCCGGCAGCAGATCCGCTTTGTGTTGCTCCGAACGGGCAATCAGCCGGTCGAAAACCCGGTGAACGGCCTCCGCCACTTGCCAGAGCCGGTCGCGGGTGAAGAGCTTCAGATCGACCAGGACCTGATCGTTCCGCGACCGGCCGCTGTGAATTTTCTTGCCAACGTCGCCCAGTTTCCGCGTCAGCATCAGTTCCACCTGCGAATGGACGTCTTCCACGCCCTCCTCAATCACAAAGTCTCCCGCTTGAATTTGTTGATAAATGCTTTTCAATTCCTCCTTCATCCTCCCCAATTCATCCTTCGAAAGCAGGTTGATGGTTTCGAGCATGGTGGCGTGGGCGAGGTTGCCCAGCACGTCGAACGGGGCGAGGTAGAGATCCATCTCGCGGTCGCGCCCGACCGTAAATCGTTCAATTTTGTCGGCCGCCGTGGATTCGGTGGCTTGGGATTCAGAATTGCCGGATGATTTTTGCCAGAGTTTCAAGAGCGTAACAAAGTCAGTGGAAGCGGCAAAAGTAAGCGTTCTGCCGGACTAATGAACCCAATCGCTAAAAACCGTCGTCCCGGCACACCGCAAGTCCGCAGGACTTGCCTGTGGATAATCCCGGGTACAATCCGGGAAGTGAGGACAGCGACCAGCGTATGGACAGTATCCGGAAGTCCCGGGTTGCACCCGGGGTTATCCATAGGTAAGCCTTCAGGATGGACCGGGGTATGCTCTTGTTGTTAGCGATTCAGGAAGGCGGAATACATCCAGACCAGTTTTTCCTGTTCCCGAATGTAATCGCTCATCAGGGCGTTGGTACCTTCGTCGTCGATTTCGGCGGAAAGCGTCAACAAATGCCGTTCTTTTTGCAGCAGCACCTTAAACGCGTCCAGAATCTCGGCAATGGCTTTCCGGCCGTCGGAAACTTCATTGCTTTCCTCGATGCTGGATAGGTTGGCGTAATCCGAATATTTATGGCCGGGAGTATAGCCCAGGGTCAAAATCCGTTCGGCGATTTCGTCGATTTTCAGCAGCGAACCATTGTACAGCTCTTCAAATTTCAGGTGCAGCTCAAAGAATTTTTCCCCTTTGATGTTCCAGTGATAGCCGCGCGTATTTTGGTAGAAAACGGAATAATTGGCGAGCAGTTCATTCAGCAGCGTTGCCAGCTCTTCGCTTTTCTCCGTATCCAGTCCGATCCGATTCAGTGTTTCCATGTTGTGAATAAATAGTGAATGGTTTGAGGCCGGGAAAATATAAAAATCTGCTTTCTGAGCCAACAAAAGCCTATTTTATAACACGGTATTCGATCCGGTAGTTTCCGGGACTGCCGGTTTTACGTGTTCCCATAGCCACCAGAAACCGCCGGCCGATACCAGACACAAGCCCATGACCACGTCCCACAAAACCGGAAATCCCGACCAGGTCACCACCTGCGCTCCGATGGCCGGACCGGTAATCTGCGCAATCGCATACGTCATTGAATACAACGCTAGGTACTGCCCCCGGTTTTGGACTGTGGCCCGCTCCACCGTAAAAGACAGCATGAAAGGCATCGCCAGCATTTCGCCCAGGGTGTTGAATAGGACGCAGACAACGGCCAGAAAAACCCCGGAACCGGCGTTCAGCAGCAGATACGAAAAACCGACCAGCAACACGCCGATGGCAATAATCAGCACTTTCAGCCGGGCGTATTTTTTCTCGATGGTATACACCAGCGGCATTTCGATCAGCACGATCATCAACCCGTTCATCGTCATCAAAAGGCCAATGTGGCTTTCGTTCAGGGACAGAACCTGCTTGAAGTACAGCGGAATCATGCTGAACAATTGCCAGAAACCGATGGCAAAAAGCGTGGTGGCGACGGTGAATACCAGAAACAGGCGGTCGCGGTAAGGGGAGCGGGCTTTGGGTACCGTCAGGTCCGACGGATCCGGTGTCGGTTCGGCGCGATTCGGAACCGGCAGGAAAACCCGCAGCACAAGGGCGGCCACGATGCAGGTGATTCCGTCGAACCAGAACAAAAGCGGGTAGGCAATGCTGGCGAGATACCCGCCCAAACCGCCCCCGAGCGCCCAGCCGAGGTTAATGGCGAGCCGGTTGAGCGAGTAGGCGCGGGTGCGGTTTTCGGGGGTGCTGTAATAAGCCACCGCCGACGATAAAGCCGGGCGGAAGGTTTCGCCCAGCACCGTATAGACGAAAACAACCGCGCACATGGCGTAGAAACTTTGGGCGAACTGCAGGAAAATCAGGAAGAAACCCGAAATCAGCAGGCTCCAGAACTGAACCGGATAGAACCCCAGCCGGTCGGAAAGGCGACCGCCGAGAAACGTGCCCGCCAGTGCGCCGGTTCCGTAAACCGCCATCACCACCCCCGCATCCGTGACGCTGTAATGCAGGTGTTGGGTCAGGTACAGCGTCAGATATGGCAACACCATCGTGCCGCTGCGGTTGATGAGCATGACACCGCCCAGCAGCCACACCGGCGCCGGAAGTCCCCGGTACGCATCCCGATACAAACGCAAGCTACGGCCAATCATGCCGCAAAGGTCAGCCGTTGGCGGGAGATAAAAAAGAAGGATTGAGCGTAAGGAAACTTATTTTTTGGCCAGTTCCTGCAGGCGAATGTTCCGCCAGCGCACCTCCATCGGGCGCTGAACTTTGGTGCCGTGCACCTGAAGGGCGATGAACCCTTTGGTTTCGAGCGTGTCGGTGTAGTCGGTGGTTTTGACGCCGTTGAGGTAAATTTTTACGGTTTTGCCGACGGCTTCGATCCGGTATTTATTCCAGTCGAATTTCTTGAACGCCTGGCGACCTTCGGGATTGTTTTTCAGATCGACCAGCCAGCCGCGCCGGGCTTCGTCGTATAAACCGCCACTCCAGGCGCGGGCAGCCGGGTCAATCTCGGCCTGATACCCGTGCACCCGGCCATTTTTGAAATCCGGGCGGCTTTCGCTGCGAAACTGAATGCCGGAGTTCATGCCGGTATCCACTTTCACCTCCAGCTCCAGAATAAAATCGTCGTAATTTTTGGTCGTGCACAGAAAGGTATTCTGGGAGTTGGGTTTCGAAATGCCGACTACTTCGCCGTTCTCAATGCGGTAATCGTTTTTGACCTGTTCCCCGCGAATGGTCCAGCCGCTGAAGTCTTTGCCGTTGAACAGCTTGACCCACTGTTCTCTCTGAAAAGAACAGAAGAAGAGTGAAAAAGAAAGGGTGGTGAGGAGAAGGGCTTTTTTCATAAGTTCTGATGAGTTATTTCGCAGCGTTTGGTGAAGTAATAAAAAGAGAAGCGGAACCTCTGCTAAACTCCCTTTTTCTCTGTTAAACTCCGCGAAACAACTTTTTCTACTCAGTCCGGATTTACAAAAATCTTCGGATCGGTGATCAATTCCCGGTGTTCATCCAGAAATTGCTTGAAAAGCCGGATTTCTTCCAGTTGTTTTTCAATCGGATGCGTGAGCGAATAACTTTCGACGTACACGTCCTTGAAATCCGTGATCAGGTACTCCATCAGCCGGATGCCGCGTTTTTTCAGGGCGTGCAAATACAGATTCTGGTGGTTGAAGGTGTAGCGCGGGTGCTGGTACGAAGCCGTGGTTTTGATATCGACGGCTTTGAACTTCCCGATCAGATCGACGTACCCGTAGAACAGCACATCGTCGATTTCGTACTGACAATAGACCTGTGTTTCGACAATGGGCCGGGGCAAAAACCGCCGGAATTTTTCCAGGATTTCGGGGTTGAACCGCTCCTCGTCTTCGCCTTTCACTACGGCATCTTCAAACCGCACCCCGCGTTCCTGGGCCGCCGTCGTGGGGCTTGGCACGCGGTTGATGGTGTCGAGCAGTTGCTGCTGTGAGAAGTTTCCCCCGCTCAGGTAGCGGGAAAAAACATTCAGCAACGTTGGATAAAACCGGTATTTGATCATAGCTCCAGACCCTAATTCTTCACCACCAGCGTAACACCCAGCACGATCAGCAGCACACCCGCCAGCCGCCAGGCGGTCAAACCGTGTTCTTTAAACCCAAGCAAACCGTAATGATCGAGGACCACGGCCGCCAGCAACTGACCGGCCACGCTCAGGCTGAGCAGGTTGCCGGCCCCGATGCGCGGCACCGTGATGATGACGGTTGTGACGTAAATCGCGCCCAGCAGGCCGCCGGTCCATTTCCACCAGCTGATTTCCCGTAAGGCGTCGAACGTGGGCACGGGCGCACGAAGCACCAGACTCACCACGGTCAATACCAGAAAACCGGAACCGAACGAAATCAGGGCCGCCAGAATCGGATGGGCTACCACCTGCCGCAACTGCGAATTCACACCCGACTGCACGCTTGTGGCCACCCCAACCAGAAAGGCGAAAATGAAATAGATTAAATTCATAGAGAACGATGAATTATAAATGATGAATTATGAATGGGCGGGCGCAGAGAATCCATCGTTCATCATCCATAATTCATCATTACGTTTAGGGAACGTATGATTCCAGAACCGTCATGTCGCCGTCGGGAATAAGGGTGACCTGGGCGGTCGTCGCGGGAAGCAGCGCGCATTGCCCCATTTTCAGCGGGATGCGGTAGCCATCGCCGGTTTCGACCGTCAGCGAGCCGCCTACGCACACCAGAATGACGAACGAATCCAGGTGCGTATAATCGTGCAACACTTCCTGGTCGAAATTCAGGACGTTGGTAACAAAATAATCGCTGGTTACGGCATTGACGCTTTGATTCGGCTGCGGATCATACTGCGTTTTGTAATGGTCGTAAGGCTGGTAGTCGATGGCGTCGACGGCCAGTTCGGTATGCAGTTCGCGTTTCTGGCCCTTATCGTCCGTTCGGTCGAAGTCGTAAATCCGGTACGTGATGTCGGAGGTTTGCTGAATTTCGGCCAGCAGGATGCCTTTGCCGATGTAGTGAACCCGACCGGCGGGCAGGAAAAACACGTCACCGGCCGCCACTTTTTCGATGTTCAGCATGTCCATCAGCGTGTTGTCAGCCACGGCTTTCACGTACTCGTCCTTCGTCACTTCGCGGTTAAAACCGGAGTTGAGCGTGGCGCCTTCGTCGGCTTCGATGATGTACCACATCTCGGTTTTGCCGAAACTGTTGTGTCGTTCTTTGGCCAGTTTATCGTTTGGGTGCACCTGAATCGACAGATCGTCGTTGGCGTCGATGAACTTCACCAGCAGCGGAAATTCGTTGCCAAACCGCTCGTAAACGTGTTTACCCACCAGTTCTTCCTGATACTGCTCCAGCAATTCCCGCAGCGTTTTGCCCTGCAGCGGACCTTCGGCTACCACCGAGATGTTGCCGGCCACACCGGAAATTTCCCACGTTTCTCCACAGTTGGGCAGCGGTGAAAAGTCTTTGCCCAGCACGGTTTTTATTTTCTGACCGCCCCAGATTTTGTCTTTAAAAATGGTTTCAAACGTGAGTGGGTGAAGCATGATTTACAGGATTTGTTCCAACATTCGAATATACAACTCAATTCCCTGTTCAATTTCCCGCAAATAAATAAATTCGTCGGCGGTGTGTGAGCGTTCGGAGTGGCCGGGGCCGCATTTGAGCGAAGGGCAATTGAGCAGGGCCTGATCGGAGGTGGTGGGCGAACCGTAGGTTTCGCGGTTTAGCGACAAACCGGCCTGCACAATCGGGTGATCCAGCGGAATGCTCGACGGTTTGAGCCGGATCGAGCGCGGCTGCACCGTTGAACGAAGGTTCCGGCGCACGGTTTCAATAATTTCTTCGAGCGTATATTGCTCCGTCACACGGACATCGACGGTGAAGGTGCAGGTGTCGGGCACCACATTGTGTTGCGATCCGGCGTTGATGATCGTCACCGACAGTTTCACCGGTCCCAGCGTCGGCGACAGCTTTGGAAAGGGGTTGCTCGTCAGCCAGGCGATGTCTTTGATGGCGTAATAAATGGCGTTGTCCCCTTCGTCGCGGGCGGCATGGCCGGCTTTGCCTTTGGCCGTGCAGTCGAGCACCAGCAGGCCTTTTTCGGCAACGGCCAGGTGCATTTGCGTCGGTTCACCCACGATGGCGAAGTCGATGGGCGGCAGGTCGGGCAAGATCAGTTCCAGCCCTTCGCGTCCGGAAACTTCTTCCTCGGCCGTGGCCGCCATAACGATGTTGTAGGCCAGGTCTTTTTTGGGGTAGAAATGACAGAAAGCCGCCAGGAGCGATACCAGACAGCCTCCGGCATCGTTGCTGCCCAGGCCGTACAGTTTGCCGTCGCGTTCGAGGGGCTGAAACGGGTCGAGCGTCCAGGAAGCATTGGGCCTGACGGTGTCGTGGTGGGAGTTAAGCAGCAGCGTGGGCTTCGCCGGATCAAAATGGCGGTTGTGCGTCCAGATGTTGTTTTTGGTCCGTTTGAATGGGATGTTCTGCTGCCGGAAAAACTGCTCGATCACCAGTGCGGTGCGGTCTTCTTCACGGCTGAACGAGGGCGTTGCAATGAGCCGTTTGAGCAGGTCGATGGCCAGGTCGGTTTGTGTCTCCAACGAATACGCCGTTAGTTGTGAAATCATTACGTTTCTTCAGTTCTGTTACGGTATAGGCACTCAGGTACAAAAACCGGGCAGGTTTTTATCCCTCATAATACTTGATATTCAATTCCCGGAGGAATTTTTTAATGATGTCAACGTGAACACACTGGCCAACGTTCAAAAACGGGTAGTTCGACACGCGACTCTGGCGGCCGTTGACGATTACTTCGCGGTCTTCAATGTCGAAACCGAGGTGCAAATGGCGGGTTGAGCTCTGCATGCCGTAGATAATACCGCTGGTATCGAAAAGTGGGCCACCGCTCTGGCCGCGTAAACCGGGGGTGCTCATTTCAATGCCCACCACTTCGTTGTTTTCGCCCCGCAGGCGGGTGATGATGCCGTCGATCGGAAACCGGGGGGTGTTGCTGCGTCCATCGTTCGTCCACTCAATGTCGTCGAGCTCGGGATTGTAGCGGTAATTGGTAAATTCCGGGAACGGATAACCCAGTCGGCAAAGGCTCCGGCCCTGCTTGATTTTACCGCTGTCGCGCAGAAAAACCGCACAGGAGTTGTATTTAATCTGGTTGTAGCCCCGGAACTGAACGACCGCCAGATCCTGCGTGGGGTGAAGATGGTAGGTGATTTCGGAAAACTGATCGACCGAATTGACGAACTGGTTTTTGATGCGGATGATGCTTTCCCGGCGCAGATCGTATTTTTTTTCCAGCTCCTCCTGCCGACGGGTCTGGGTTCGATCCCGGGGAAGTGAACGGCGCTCCCCCTGAAATTTCATGTAATTCTGGTGGATGCTGTCCGAATTGATGAGTTGCTCGGCCACGTGTTTGCAGGTGATGGCACAGGCAAACTCGTTCACGAAAAACATGGTCGAACAGGCCGGAATCACTTCACTGCTACCATACCGCCGGACAATGGATAAAATAGGACGTACAAAAGGGTCGACCCGCTCGATGGCTTCAACAAACATAACTACGGAATAGTAAAACGGGAGCGCAAGATAGCAAATCCCGGCAGCTACAACTCCGATTTTTTATCGAGCAAACTCAGAAAATCCTCGAATCTTTCCCGGTAGGCCGCCCCAAGCGGTATTTTCGTCGAGCCCACCACAATATTCCGGTAGTTATAACTGGTGATTTTGGCCAGATTCATCAGGTAGGATTTATGAATCCGGAGAAATTTCTGCTGGGGCAGCAGTTGCTCCAGGTGGGAGATGATTTCGTTGACGACGATTACTTTCTGGTTGACGTATACTTTGCAATACGTACCGAAAGCCTGGATGTAGTCGATCGTGTCGTAATCGAAACGCTGCATCGAGTGCCCCACCTTTAAGAAAATGAACTCGCTTTCGACCAGGCTGTTTTGCCCCACCTGAACCCCCAACGCCCGGTGGACAGCTTTCGTAAACCGGTTAAAGGTAAACGGCTTGACCAGGTAATCCGCCACGTCGAGATCATAACTGTCGACGGCAAATTCGGTGTGGGCCGAGGTCACAATCACGGGCAGCTGCCTGGGAAAGTACCGCAGCAGCTCGAGTCCGTTCTGATCAGGCAAGTGCATGTCCAATAATATCAGGTCAATGGGCTGCTGTTGCAGGACAGTCATGCCGTCTTTTACCGTGTTGCAGATTTGGGGAGGCATAAAGAAGGGTAGTCTGGCAATATATTCTTCTAAAATAGCTACAGCCACTTCTGAATCGTCTACAATGAGACACTGACGTGATTTCATACGATGCGTTATAAAGCTGATCTCGCAGACGGATACTTTCGGTTACGATTAGTAAAAATAGGTAAACTACTTGTTTGCTCAAAAAATATACTGGTTAACAATTCACCCACTTAGGTTACGGTTTGAATATAAAGAGTTTGTATGGCAAAATATACTATTTGAACTGAAATATTGTCGATTTGTACTGTTTCAGACGATTTTAACCCGCTTAAGTCTGCTATTTGGCCAAAACGTGAGTATTTATACTCTTACTTGTTCAGTTGGTAACGTTAATGTATACGTTCGTGCGGTTATCAGTGCAGATTGGCTTATCTGGCGGGGAAATTGTGTTTAACAGTCACGTAAAATAAGTAACATCGCCGTCAGTTGCAGTCTGATAAAGTGAAGCCAACGTGGCCCGGTGTTACGGATCAGTACCTGACTAAAGCGCAATCAACTCGTAACGGTAATTAAACTCTCTCTGTCTGATGAAACGTACATTAAGGGACGAAGAACTCATTGTTTCCTACCTCTCCACCCGCCGGGCCGACTGCCTGGATGCGCTCTACAAGCGCTATGTAAACAAAGTGTATGGGAGTTGCCTGAGCTTTACCCGCGATCCCATCAAGGCCGAGGATTATACCCACGATATTTTTCTTCAGGTTTTCAGCAAGATCGACCAGTTTCAGGGACGCTCCGCCTTTTCGACCTGGTTGTTTTCGATTTCCCAAAACTATTGCCGGCAAAAAATACGGATTGCGAATCGGCTGGTTACGGTGGCACTCGACGAGGTTGACCTTGAAAATCTGCCGGATTCGGAAACGAACGATATCGCCCATACGATGCTGAATCAGCTGTCGGTGGTCATGGAAAAACTTTCGTCCGATAAGGTCGCGCTGCTCCAGTTGAAATACGTGGACAACATCGACATTACCGAAATTGCCCGGCAGTATAACATCAACAACAGCGCCGTCAAGATGCGGCTCAAACGCACCCGTGATCATGTCGTGGATGTTTACCAGAAGCAATTTATGGCGGACTGATTTGGCAACACTCTACTCATCCATCCGGACGATTTTGGGCTGAAACTGTCCTACGACATCGACCAGCCCGCGCTGGAACTGCATGACCTGGTTGATATCTTTGTAAACCATCGGCGCTTCGTCGACCCCACCGCCCAGGAGCGTAATCCCGTTCTGGTTCAGCACGTCCTGCACCTGCGACCACGTCAGGCTGTTTTTGGCGGCCGTCCGCGACATCCTTCGTCCGGCTCCGTGCGAGGCCGAATCGAGCGAACTGGCGTCCCCGCGTCCCCGGACAATAAAACCGGGTTGCGTCATGGAACCCGGAATGATGCCCAGAACGCCCTGACCGGCGGGGGTGGCGCCTTTGCGGTGGACGATCAGCTCCTGCGGTTCGGAACCCGGACCGGCGTGGTGTTCTTTCCAGGCAAAATTGTGGTGATTTTCCACCATCGCCAGCGGTTTTACGCCCAGCGCCTTCGCAATCTTGCCATGAATCTGGTGGTGGCAGGCCGAGGCATAATCGCCCGCCAGATTCATCGCCAGCCAGTATTGCTGCCCTTCCTCCGAGTCGAGCGACAACCACGCCAGGTGTTTGGCCTGACGGGGCAGGGGTGTTTTTTCCATCGCTACTTTGGTAAAATAGTTGGCAATGGAAGCGCCCAGCCCGCGCGAACCCGAATGCGACAGCAGGGCCAGGTACGTGCCAGCCGGAACGCCAAATTCGTTCCGGGCATCCGTAATGTCAGCAATCCCAAACTCGACAAAGTGGTTGCCCGAGCCCGACGTGCCGATTTGCCGGACGGCTTTGTCGTGCAGCCCCCGCAGCAGCGGCACCTGCCGGAATTCCGGCCGTTCGAGCACCTCATCGTCCAGCGGTTTGCTAAATTCCCGGCCCGCGCCGAAGAGCGTTTCGCGTTGCAGAATGTTTTTGAGTTTGCTGGTTTCGCTGTAGAGTGTATTTTCCGGCAGGTCAAAGATGCTCAGGCACATCCGGCAGCCAATATCGACGCCGACACCGTACGGAATCACGGCATTCCGGGCCGCCAGTACGCCCCCAATCGGCAATCCGTACCCCTGATGCGCGTCGGGCATCAGCGCCCCGGCCACCGTAACCGGCAGGCGCATGGCGATTTCCATTTGATTGATGGCCCCGGCTTCGATGTGATCGGCGCCAAAAACCGTGTATTCTTTCCGGTCTTCGCTGAGCGGGATTTCGTCGGGAATTTCGGGTTTGGTTTTTTCCACCAGCTCGGCCGCAATGGTGCCCAGCGTCTCGTTTTTGAGGTAATCAGCCGGTTTTTGCAACACGTTCGCCAGCACTTTCAGGGCTTCGGCCGGGGCCGTGTGCGTAAAGAATCGTTGCATCACGCTGATGGCAATGCTGATGACTTTTCCTTCCGGGTATCCGATTTTACGGAGATCCTTGCCGGTTAATTTTAGCTTCATGACTGCTGGGGATGGATCAGGGTAACGCCTTCTCGAACCGCTCGTACACCTGCCGATACCGCCGGTGACGGTCGGCATCCGGTTCGAACGTCTGGCCAAAACCGACCTGTCGCGTGGCGTCGACCAGGGAGGAAACCCGCCCGGTGGCCTTCATGGTTAACAAAACCGCGCCAATGGCCCCGCTTTCGTTGCTTTCGTTGAGCCGGACCGGAACGCCAAAAATATCCGCCATCATTTGCACCCAAAACGCGGATTGCGCAAAACCGCCGTTGGCGTGAATCACCCGGGTTGGGCCGGTATGCCGCGACAGAATCCGCTCGATCCGAAGCAGGTTAAACAAGACCCCTTCCAGCGCGGCCCGGACAAAATGCGCCCGCCCGTGCTGCCAGTCGACGTTCAGGAACGATCCGCGCACCCCGGCATCCCAGAGCGGGGCGCGTTCGCCCTGCAAATACGGCAGAAACAAAAGGTCGTCGGAGCCCGGCGCAACGGTTTCGGCTTCGGACAAAACCGCATCGGTTTCCGATTGGGTTAGTTTTTCCGACACCCATTGCAGGACATTCGCGCCGTTGTTGGTGGGGCCGCCCACGACGTAGTAGTTTTTATCGGTGGAGTCATCGACGTTCAGGATGTAACTGAACAACCGGCCCTGACCGTCGCGCAACGGGCGCTGAACCGTCCGCCGGATGGCCCCGCTCGTGCCAATGGTAATGGTCGTAACGCCCGATTCGATGGCTCCGGCTCCCAGATTGGCCAGACAGCCGTCCGACGCGCCGATGTAGAGTTTGGCGTTGACCAGGCCTTCGGTGATGGTTTTTGGGAGACGCTGACGGCTTAGTTGACTGGCGTAGGTCGTTGGCACCGGTTCCGACACCTGCTCGATCCGGATACCGGCATATTCGAGTGCGGGCAGGTACCATTCTCTCCGCTGGCTATCAAACAGGCCGGTGGCCGTGGCCATGGAATAGTCGATCTGGTAATGGCCGGTCAGTTTGTGCCAGATGTACTCTTTCAGCGAAATCCAGCCGGTGGCCCGGCGCAGCAGCCGCAGATCGTGTTCGCGAAACCAGGCCAGTTTGCACAGCGGAATCATCGGATGCAGGGGTGTTCCGGTGCGCTGGTAAATGTCCTTCCCCAGGGCCGCCTGTTCATGGCGCAGGAAATCCGCCTGTTTTTCGGCCCGGTTGTCGGACCAGAGAAGGGCGTTGGTCAGCGGTTTTCCGGCTTCATCGACCGCCAGGGTGCTGTGCATGGCCGAACTAAACCCAACGGCCTCAAGCTGTCCTTTCTGCTGGCTGACTTCCCGGCAAACTTCCTCCAGCACCTTCACCAGCTTGTTCCAGACCTCGTCGGCATCCTGCTCCGCATAACCCGGCTGTGGATGCAGCGTGGTCAGGGGCGCCGACGCCTGGGCGATGATGTCGCCGGTTTCCGGTTGAAAAGCAAGCGCTTTAACGTTGGTTGTGCCGATGTCGACGCCAAGAATGCAGTTGATCATAGGGAAGGGGCGGGCTGAGTGCCGTGCAAAGAAATGGGAAAAAAGATAGCGACCGAAACGGTTTCGGCCATTTTTTGAAAAACAAGCGGTTTTGTGATAAATTTGTTGGCGCTTTTTTTATACAATGTCTTTCCAGAGATCAATTTCGTTTTTTATCTTTTTGTGGGTTGGGTATTGGGTCGTCGCGTGCAACCAAAAACCGCAATCGAGCCTGCCAACAGAGCCTTCGGGCCTGGAGGGGCGGGAACTGGCCCAGAAATACTGCAACAACTGCCACGCTGTTCCCAGTCCGGATTTACTGGAGAAAGAGCTCTGGAAACGCAAGGTTTTGCCCCAGATGGCGCTTCGGATGGGCTTTTTTGCGGATTCGCTGTCGCCGTTCCGGCAGATGAGCGACCCCGACGAAATCGAGCGGGTGCTGCATTCCAGCGCTTTTGCCGACACGCCGATGCTCCATCCCGACGACTGGCAGAAACTGACGGACTATTACCTCCAGAACGCCCCGGACCAACCGTTGCCGCAGGCGCCCAAACCGGCGGTTTCGTACCAGTTACCCCTTTTCAAAATTCGTAAACCGGAACAGCCGGTCGATAATCTGGTGACCCTGCTGACCTACGAGCCGCAAACCCGGCGGATTGCCGTGGGGAGCCGGCGGGGAAAACTGGTTTTTCTGAACAATACCCTGCAACCGGTGGATTCGGTCGTCACCTTCAATCCGCCGTCCAGCCTGCGGGTGCGGGCCGACGGCAGCCTGGACGTGCTGACGATGGGCAACATGGATCCCAACGACCGGATGAACGGCGAATTGCTCCACATCACCCGAAATCCGGCGACGCAGAAGGTGGATCGGCGGACCTTGCTGACCAAGTTGCAACGGCCGGTTGAGGCTACCTACGCGGATTTGAACGGCGATGGCCGGGAGGATATTCTGGTGTGTCAATTTGGATTTTACCTGGGGCAACTCAGCTGGTTCGAAAATACCGGATCGGCCTACACCGAGCACGTTCTGGAACCGGTTCCGGGGGCGCTCCGAACCGTGGTGACGGATATGAACGGCGATGGCAAGGCCGACATTGTGGTGCTGCTGTCGCAGAGTGACGAGCAGGTGGCGATTTATAACAACGAGGGTGGAGGCCGGTTCTGGAAAAAAACCGTGTTGCGTTTTCCGCCGGTTTTTGGGTCGATTCACCTCGATGTCGTTGATTTTGACAAGGATGGCGATATGGATCTGTTGTACACCAACGGCGACAATGCCGATTATTCCAATTCACTGAAACGTTACCACGGCATCCGGCTCTTCCGAAACGATGGCAATTTCAAATTTAGGCAGGTTTGGTTTTACCCAATGTACGGGGCCATGAAAGCGCTGGCGCGTGACTTCGACGGCGACGGGGATCTGGACGTGGCCGCGATTGCATTTTTTCCGGATTTTTCGCAGAAGCGGCTGGAGAACTTTGTGTTTCTGGAAAACCGGGGCAAAAACCGGTTTCGGCCGAAATCATTTCCGGAAGCAGAACAGGGCTCGTGGCTGACGATGGATGCCGCCGACGTCGATCAGGATGGTGACGAGGACCTTCTGCTGGGCTCGTTTGCCTTCCGGGTCACGCCCACGCCGAAAGAGCTGCTGCAACGCTGGCGGCAATCGAAAGCCGGGGTGATTTTGCTGGAAAACCAGACGAAAAACCGGAAGTAAGGCTGGCCGGCACCCGGTGCCGGCCAGCCTTTGCAAAACCGGGATGTATTCGCTTACCACGAAATCGCTTTCAACCGAACGCCCTGCGGATTTTCGGCGTCGGATAATTTAAGGGCGGTTTTGCCGCTTTCCACCTGGTAATTCATGGCCTCCTGCTTCAGCTCATTGGGCCGGGCGTCGCGGTTGATGTTGCTTTTAGGCGCACAGGCGTAAAAACCGCGGTAGTTGCCACTGCTGGGCGTGATGACAAACGTGTGATCGGCTTCGTTGACTTTCACCGTTCCCTTGAAAAAGGTGTACGCTTCCGTTCGGCAATTGTAGCTGGTGGTGGAGTTGATGACGTATTCTTCGTAGGTGCCGTTGGCATGAAACTCAAAAACCAGGGCCTGTTCGTAGGCATTGCCGCTGTACTTGCCGGTATAATCCCAGAAGTTGGTGGGGGAGAAAATACCGTACGACCATTTGCCGACTAACTCGCTTGGGATTCGGCCCGAGCCACCGGACGGTTTTTCGCCGGTTTCGGGATCAATGCCAGCATTACTGCCTTTTTTGCAGGCCACGGAGAGGAGGACCAGCGCCATCAGCGCCAGAAAACGCATTTTCATACTGTTCAGTTGTTTTTGTTGTTGGTTCTTCTGTTTGCCAGAATGGGTGCAAAACAAGCCAAACAAACGCCGGGCGCCAAAAACCGGACTCCCCAATAAACCAAACCGGTACCTGAATTGACGAAAGTGGCGCCTGAATTGAAGCGGTTGAGATCTGGGACGTCGGGTCTGTTCAGCCCGACGCCGTCAATTCAAAAAAATAGCAACTTTTTTCAAAAACCACTAAGGGTAAAATTGTGCAATTAAGTCTTTGATTCGTTTTAGAGAACTTGTGCTAATGGCTACCTTTACTGCGTTGTCCCCTGATCCTTCACCCGACCCCTGGCCGGCGCCATCCGCAAACGGCGAAAAGCCGACGTCGGCGGTATCCGATTCGGAACTCTTTCTGCGAAAAGCCTTTGAACAGGAACCCCGCAAAGGCTTCGAGTTGCTGTTTCGGCAGTATTATACGCCCCTGTGCAGCCACGCCGTGCGGTTTGTGTATTCGCGGCAGCTGGCGGAAGACCTGGTGAGTGAGGTTTTTTACCAGTTTTACCGCTCCGAAGCGTACCGGAACGTTCATTCGTCGTACATCAGCTACCTGTTTACGGCGGTGCGAAACGAAGCCTACACCTACCTGCGCAAGGAATTTGGGAAAACCGACTCCATTGAGCTGGCGACCGAAAACCACCTGCCCGGCAACCAGCCGCTGCCCGATTCGGAAGTGCATTTCAACAACCTGTTCCTGGCCGTCAACGATGCCATCAGCCAACTGCCCGCCCAGTGCCGCCGGGTGTTTCTGCTGAGCCGGTTCGAGAACAGAAAATACGACGAAATCGCCACCGAATTGCAGATTTCGCCCCGAACCGTGGAGGTGCACATCTCCAAAGCCCTGAAACACCTGCGCCAGACGCTGCGGGACGAGTGGGCGATGCTTTGCCTGCTTCCTCTTTTTATCCAGTGAACTAAGGGAAAAACCGGCTCCCGGAGTCTCCCGTTCAAATTCCACGAAAATGAACCAATTCGTATCAAAACATACCCTGTTTTCCTATCTGGCGGGGCAGGCCACTCCGCTCGAAAGGCAGAGGGTGGAGGAGTGGCTGAAAAATCCGGCCAACACCGAAACCTTCCACGTCTGGCTGCTTGAGTGGGAAACGCGCTCCCTCCAGTTTACGCCGGATCCGGAAGCGGCTTTTGCGAAACTGACGCACCGCCTGGATCAGCCCGAAACGCCGAACGCAGCCGATGAGTCGGCCCCGGCGCCCAAACCGCTGTTGCGCCTGTGGAACTGGAAACCGTATCTGATGGCGGCCACGGTTTTGCTCACGCTGGGGCTGCTAACCATTTTCCTGAAAAACCGGCTCCTGTACCAGACCTACCAGACGGTTTCGGCGCAGGAACAAACCATCCGGCTCGAAGACGGAACCGATGTGAAGCTGAAAGCCAATTCGGCCCTGCACGTGCCGCGCTTTGGGTTTCAAAACGACGTTCGCGAAGTCCTGCTAACGGGTGAAGCCAGCTTCTCGGTGACGCACAAGCAGAATCACCAGCGGTTTGTCGTCAAAACCTCCGACCAGTTTCAGGTGGAAGTGCTGGGCACCGAATTTACGGTGTACGCCCGGAAACGGGGAACCAAAGTGGTGCTTGATCGCGGAAAGATCCGGGTCGATTATAAAACCGCCACCAAAAAGCAGCAGCTGATCATGAAACCGGGTGAGGTGGTGATGCTGAGCCAGCGAGGAACGATTCAGTTGCGGAAACTGGCGCCCGTCAGGATGCTGGCTGAAGAGGAAGAGCACCTGTTTCTGTTCCGCGACACCTCGCTCTGGGAAGCCTGCTACCTGATTGGCGAACATTTTGGCAAGAAAGTGGAGATCGCCGACGATTCGCTGGCGCACCGCACCATCTCCGGTAACTTCCGCGTCCGCACCGCCGACGATCTGCTGGAACTGCTGACGGCCACCTCCAGTCTCCACATTGATTCCACCGGAAATACGCTCCTTCTAAAAGATAATTGATTGTTCCGACCCTTTTCTTACGAATAAACCAATGAAAAAAACGATTTACCACTTGAGTTTCCTGGCGGTTGCCCTGACGGGGTACCCGGTTAGCGGGTTTAGTCAGACGCTGGCTTCGGCGCAGGCCGTGCAGCGCCCGGCGAACCGCGCTGTGCAGGCGCAGCTGAAAACGATTCTTCTGGATTTGCAGCGCCATTACCGGGTCGAAATTGTGTTTGAAGACCGGCTGATGGTGGGCCGCAACGTGCCGGCAAACGCCCTGAATCTGAATGCCTCGCTGGAAAAAAACCTGACCCACCTGCTGAAAAACACCGGTTTACGGGTCCGGAAAATCCGGAAAGACACCTACGTCATCGTTGAAACGCAACGCGAAAAACCGGATGTATCGAGCCGCAGCGATGAGGCCACCGAACCGGCGGCTTCGGCCACGGTTCCCGGCGACCGAACCAACCTGAACGCACCGGAACCGACCGCAGCCCCCGTAGCCGAAGTGGCCGACATCAGCATCAGCGGTACCGTCACCGACGAAACCGGCTCGGGCTTGCCGGGCGTGAGCGTGGTTCTGAAAGGCACGACGCGCGGCACTACCACCGACGGCAAGGGGTTTTACCAGCTCACTATTCCCGACGAGAATGCGGTTTTGGTCTTCAGCTTTGTCGGCTATCTTTCGCAGGAAGTAACGGCCGGTAAACGCACGGCCGTCGATGTAAAGCTGGAAAACGATACCAAATCGTTGTCGGAAGTGGTCGTGGTGGGCTACGGAACGCAGAAAAAAGTAAACCTGACGGGGGCGGTTTCGTCCATTTCCAGCGAAGACATTGTGCGTCGGCCCGTCGGTCAGACCTCGGCGGCCCTGCAGGGTCTGATGCCGGGTGTGACCGTAACCCAGCGGTCGGGGCGGCCCGGGGGCGATGCCGGTTCGATTCGGATTCGCGGGGTTGGGACGTTGGGCAACTCGGACCCGCTGGTGCTGATCGACGGAATTGAAGGGTCCATGAACAGCATTGACCCCAACCTGATTGAGTCGGTTTCGGTGCTGAAAGATGCGGCTTCGTCTTCCATCTACGGATCGCGGGCGGCCAACGGCGTGATTCTGATTACCACCAAACGGGCCAAAGGCGACCGGATTTCGGTTAATTACAACAACTACGTGGGCTGGCAGACGCCGACAAATCTGCCCAAAATGGCCAACGCCATCGACCACATGCTGCTGACCAACGAAGCGTACGTCAACGTGGGTCGCGCGCCCCTGTATTCCGACGATCTGATTCAGAAATACCGCACGGAAGGCCCCAACAACCAGGATCTGTATCCCGATACCGACTGGCAGAAAGAGGTATTGACGGGTTCCGGTCTGCAACAGAGCCACTTCGTCAGCATCAACGGTGGGAGCGAAAAAATCCGGTTTCTGACCTCCGTGGGGTATTTTGATCAGAAGGGCGTTATTGAAAATGCCGCCTTCAGACGCTTCACGCTACGGAATAATGCGGACATTCAGCTTTCCAGGAAATTTAGCGCCCGCGTTGACCTTCAGCTGGTGGCGGCTACCACGATCGAGCCGGGTCGGGAGTCGGAATCGGTGTTTCACTGGATGAACCGGATTCCGGCCAACCAGGCCGGGATTAACGCGAACGGAAGCTGGGGGGAAGGCTGGAACGGCGATAATCCCATTGCCATGTCACGCGATGGAGGAACCCGAAAGAACAACAGCCCGTATGCGTTTCTGAACGCTGCGCTGACGTATAAGCCGACGTCCTGGCTGACGGCGGAACTGGCTTATTCGCCTAAATACGCGCTCTCGATCGATAAAAATTTCAACAAGGCCGTTCAAACGTACAAACCCGATGGAACGCTGAGCTTTCTGACACCGGCCCGCACGACCCTGACCGAATCGGATAGCCGGGCCCTGTACACCACCCTGCGCGGAACAGTGACCTTAGACAAAGCGTACGGCGATCACGGCTTGAAGATATTGACCGGTTTTTCCCGCGAAGATTACCGCAACGACTACATATCGGCCTACCGGGAAGGCTTTTTATTGCCGGACTACCAGGTGCTGAACGCCGGAAACTCGGACATTCAGCGGAACACGGGCGGAGCCGCCGAATGGGCGTTGCAGTCGGTTTTTGGCCGGATCAACTACGATTACAAACAGAAATACCTGCTCGAAGCCAATGCCCGGTACGACGGCTCATCCCGGTTTGCCAAAGGACGCAAATACGGTTTTTTTCCGTCGGTGTCGGCGGGCTGGCGGATATCCCAGGAAGCGTTTATGCTGCCGCTTTCGGATGTCATCAACGAATTTAAAATCCGGGCTTCGTGGGGGCAGCTGGGCAATCAGCTCATTGGCAATTACCCCTTTATGTCGTCCCTGCAATTTGGGCCGTATGCCTTCAATAAGCAGATTGTCAACGTCGTAGCGCTCAACACGCTGGCAAATGCGGATATTTCCTGGGAAACGACGCAGATGACGGATATTGGTCTGGACATGACCCTGTTCTCCAACCTGTCGATCACCGCCGACTATTTTTCCAAACGGACCAGCGACATTTTGCTGGCCCTGGATATTCCGGCCATCATCGGCCTGGGAAAACCGTCGCAAAACGCCGGTATTGTGGATAACAAAGGCTGGGAACTCGGGATCAACTACCGGGGAACGGTTCGGGATTTCCGGTACGATGTCGGCTTCAACATTTCGGACGTCAAAAACACCGTGGTCGATATGCGCGGGGTTGACCTGACCGGGCTGACTGCCAACCGGGAAGGCCATCCGTTCAACTCGCTTTTTGGCCTTCAGGCCGACGGTTTTTTCCAGACGGCGGACGAAGTGGCCGCCCATGCGCAGCAGTTTGGGGTGGTCAAGCCCGGGGATATCAAATACCGGGATCATAATGGCGACGGCATCATCAACGCCGATGACAACGTCGTTTTCGGAAATACCATCCCGCGCTTTACCTACGGAAGCACCTTGAACGGATATTACCGGGGATTCAGCCTGAACATTGTTATTCAGGGCGTTGGCAAAGCCGATGGCTATCTGAACGAACAGGGCATCATGCCGTTTTTTCTCGGCGGGACGGTTCAGGAGCAGCACAAAGATCACTGGACGCCCGAAACCCCCAACGCCACCTTTCCCCGGCTGGCCTTCAGCGAATCCAACAACGAGCGCAACTCGAGCTTCTGGATGCGGAACGCGGCCTACCTGCGGCTGAAAAACATTCAGATTGGCTACAGCCTGCCGTCTGTTCTAACCAAGAAAGCGGGCATCAGCAACGTGCGGGTTTTTGCCAACGGACAGAACCTGCTCACCTGGGATAAATTCTGGGACGGGTATGATGTCGAATCGCCGGTTGGCACTGGCCGGAGCTATCCGCAGGTCAAAATGCTCAGCGTTGGCCTGGATGTCAGCTTCTGAAAACCGCTGGCGTTTCCGTTTATTTTTCAACTGAACCAAACGAATGAAAAAGATACACTACTGGTTTTTATCCGCGTTCCTGCTCCTGAGCACCACCTCCTGCGAGGATTACCTGGAACGCTATCCCCTGGAAGGTCCGGCCGACCAGTCTTACTTTGCCAACGCCAGCGAACTGGAACTGGCCGTCAATGGCTGTTACAAAGGCATGAACTTTCACCCCAGCGACGGCATGCCGACGCAATTGCTGCTCGACGTTTGCACCGACATCAACTGGGACCGCAACAACAGCGCCTGGCAGCAGATTGGCAAGGGTGCCCACGACAGCAACAACGGGTTTGTGCGGACGGTCTGGAATGAGTCCTACAAGATCATCGGCCGCTGCAACTTCATTCTGGATAACATGAATAAGCTGGAGGGCAAAATGGACGCTACCCTCTACGCCCGGTATCAGGCCGAAGCCCGGTTTATCCGCGCTTACATGTACGGCTACCTGATCGAATTGTTCGGTGGGGTTCCGCTGGTTACCAAAATGCTGGGCCTGGCCGACGCCCAGATTCCGAAGAGCACCCGGGAAGAAAGTGCCGCTTTCGTCATGAACGAACTGGACGAAGCCGCCAAGGCCCTGCCCACCAGCTACGACGCCCGAAACACCGGCCGGGCCACCCGGCAGGCAGCTTTGGCGGCCAAGGCCCGGACGGCGCTGTACAACGAAAAATGGGAGGTGGCGGCCACCGCGGCCAAAGCCGTGATGGACCTGAATGTAAACAAACTGCACCCCAATTTCGGCGAACTGTTTTCGTACCGGGGGCAAACGTCCAGTGAGATTCTTTTCTCGTTGCAGTATCTGAAAGGAACGCTGTCGCACAGCACCCCGCAGAACTTCCTGTCGCGGAATGCCCAGGGCGCTTCCAACAAAGTGCCGGGGCAGAGTCTGGTCGATTCGTATGAGTGCACCGACGGTTTGTCGATTGACAAATCGCCCCTGTATAACCCGAAAGATCCGTTCAAAAACCGCGACCCGCGACTGGATTTTACGATCGCTGTGCCGGGTTCCAACTATTTCAACTTCAAGTTCGAAACCCACAAGGACAGCGTCAAAACCATCAATTACACCACCGGCGCCCGCATCGACAACCAGGATGCCATCCACGCGTTTGCCACCTACACGGGCTATTGCTGGCGGAAATACACCGACCTGACCGACAAAGACGACCGCAGCAACTCCGAGCTGAACATCATTCTGATCCGCTACGCCGAGGTGTTGCTGACCTACGCCGAAGCTAAAATTGAAGCCAATCAGATCGATCAGTCGGTCTATGACGCCATCAATGCGGTGCGCCAACGGCCAACGGTCAATATGCCCGCCATCAAAACCGGCAAAACGCAGGCCGAACTTCGGTCCATTATTCGCAAGGAACGGAAGTATGAACTGGCCAATGAAGGCTTTCGGTTAATGGACATTCGGCGCTGGAAACTGGCGGAAACGCTGCTGAATGGCAGTTACCTGGGCCGGATTCCGAATGGCCTGCTGGCTACGGCACCGGTGATCGATGCCAACGGAACGCCGGATTACAGCACGGTTCCCAACCGGGCCGCCATGCGGGTCGTCGAAGTCCGGATTTTCAAGCCCAGCCGGGATTACCTGTGGCCGATTCCGTACATCGAAACCGTAACGAACAAGGCGCTTGTGCAGAACCCCGGCTATTAAAAACCGCAACCTCCTAACCATGCCTACAACCCGACGCCACTTTTTGAAAGTTTCTGGTCTGAGTGGTCTGGCCCTCACCGCCGGACTCGCCGAACTCCACGCCAGTGCGGGCTCCCCGCTGGCCGAAAACGAATACGATCTGGTCATTGTCGGCGGAACGCCCGGTGGCATCATGGCCGCCGTAGCCGCTTCCCGACTGGGGAAAAAATCGCTGATTCTGGAACGAACGGCCCACATCGGCGGCTTGCCCGCCAACGGCCTGGGTGCCACCGACATCGCCACGCGGGGCGCGACCGGCGGTTTGTTCCTGGAATTTGTCCAGCGCATCAAGGCCTACTACGTTGAGAAGTACGGTGCTGATTCGCAGCAGGCGCAGGACTGTGCCAATGGGTATCATTTCGAGCCGTCGGTAGCCGCCAAAATCTTTGATGGCTTCTTGAAAGACAGTCCGAACGCGACGGTGTTGACGATGCGGCAGTTCGACTTTGAACCCGAAAATCTGACAATTCAGCAAAACCGCATCCGGAGCATTCGGGTCACTGACCGGAAGACGAAAAAGACCGAGACTTACCAGGGGCGGTTTTTCATCGATGCCACCTACGAAGGCGACCTGATCGCGGCTGCGGGCGTCCCGTTTTTCCTGGGCCGCGAGGGCAAGTCGGACTACAACGAAGTGGGTGCCGGGCGGGTGTATAAATACTGGGCCGGACCGGAAGGCGAGGGTTCGACCTTTCAGGGCGACAACGCCGTGCAGTCGTACAATTACCGCCTTTGCCTGACGAATGATCCGAAAATCCGGGTTAAAATCCAGAAACCGGCTCGCTACAACCGCGCGGAATACGTCTCGCTGATCAACGACGTGAAAACCGGGCAGTATACCGGCGTCGCCATGTCCAGACTCACGGATACCCAGAAGGCCGAAAACGAGCGCCGGATCAAAGCCGGGTTACCGCCCGACCTGCCCTTAACGCCGAAAGGCATTGCCTGGCTGACGAACATGGTGAAGCTGCCCAACGGCAAGAACGACGGCAACAACCAGCACCACGCCTTTCTTTCCACCGATTTGCCGGAAGAAAACTGGCCCTACCCGACCTCCGGCTGGGAATGGCGCGACCGCTTCGCCGTTCGGCTGCGGGAGTACACGGAAGGCTTGTTTTATTTTGCCCAGAACGACCCCGAACTGCCCGACTGGTTCCGGAAAGAATGCGCGGCCTGGGGCTGGGCCAAAGACGAATACACCGACAACGGGAATTTTCCGCGCCAGCTGTACGTACGGGAAGGTCGTCGGATGAAAGGCAAATACATTTTCAAGGCGCAGGATGCGCAACCCGTCAAACCGGGCGGGCGACCTCCGCTCCACACCGACAGCATCACGGCCAGCCATTACGCGCTCGATTCGCACGCCGTTCGGAAGCGGGAAACGGGCCGGATTCACCTCGACGGTTTTATCAGCTACCCGTCGGCGGTCTACACGGTTCCGTTTCGGGTGATCGTGCCGGATTCTCCGCTGGAAAATCTGCTGGCGCCGGTTCCGGCTTCGGCCACGCACATCGGTTTTTCGACGCTGCGGATGGAGCCCTGCTGGATGGCGCTCGGCCAGGCGGCCGGAACGGCTGCGGCCCTCTGTGTGCAGAAAACCCAGTCGGTGCACGAACTGTCGGTGCCGGACCTGCAAAAATCGCTCTTGCAGCAAAAAGCCATTCTGGTGTATAGCAAAGGCCTGGCGGTTTCCGATCCCGATTTTGAAGCGAACCAACTGGCGGCTTTACAAGAAAAATAAGTTTAAAAAAGTTGTTTTGCAGAGTTGAGCGGAGGGAAACACCGTTAGGCGGAGCCTCTGCGTAACTCCGCGAAATAATAATCGGCTAAACCATGCGATCCATCCTCACAATCTGTCTCAATCTACTCCTTTTGACCTCCGCCATTGCCCAGCAGCAGGTCGATATCTGCGTCTACGGCGGCACGTCCGGGGGCGTCATTGCGGCCTACACTGCCCGGAAAGCGGGAAGAACCGTCCTGCTGATCGAACCCGGCAAACACCTCGGCGGCATGACCTCCGGCGGCTTGGGCCTGACCGACATCGGCAACAAATACGCCATCACCGGCATCGCCCGCGATTACTACCGGCGCATCGGCCAGCATTACGGCAAGTTTGAGCAGTGGATTTTTGAGCCGCACGTCGCCGAAAACCTCTTCAACGACTACGTCCGGCGCGGCAAAGTCGACGTGCTGCTGTCGCACCGGCTGGCGGGTGTCAAGAAAACCGGCGGGCAGATTCAGGAAATCACGCTGGAAAATTCCGGAAACCCGTCGGCGAAACGGACGGTGCGGGCCAAAATGTTCATCGATTGTTCGTACGAAGGCGATTTGATGGCCAAAGCCGGGGTTTCCTACTTTGTGGGCCGGGAAGCGAATGCGAAGTACAACGAAACCATCAGCGGGGTGCAATTGATGACCGGCCACCAGCTCCCCGACGGCATTGATCCCTACAAAACGCCGGGCCAGCCGGAATCCGGACTGGTGTGGGGGGTTAGTCCGGCGAAACTGGAACCCAACGGAACCGGCGACGGCAAGGCCCAGGCCTATAATTACCGCATCTGTCTGTCGTCCGATCCGGCCAATCAGGTGCCGATCACGCGTCCGGCGGGCTATGATTCCACCAGATTCGAACTGCTGGCCCGGCTGATTGCCGCGCAGCCGAACCGGCGCACGCTCAACGATTATTTCATCTGGAGCGGTATGCCCAACAAAAAAACCGATATCAACAACCGCAACGGCTTTTCGACCGACATGATCGGCATGAATTACGAGTACCCGGACGGCAGCTACGAGAAGCGGGCGCAGATCATCCGCGATCACGAGCTGTACACCAAGAGCCTGCTGTATTTCTTCGGCCACGATTCGCGGGTGCCGCAGGAGCTGCGGGAACAGATGCTGAAGTGGGGCTATCCGAAAGACGAGTATACGGATACCGGAAACTGGTCACCGCAACTGTACGTCCGGGAAGCGCGCCGGATGATCGGCGCGTACGTGATGACGCAGGCCAACTGCCAGGGAAAGGAAGTGGTCACCGATGGCGTAGGCATGGCCGCTTACACGATGGATTCGCACAACATCCAGCGGATTGTGATCGAGAAAAACGGCCAGAAAATGGCAAAAAACGAGGGCAACGTGGAAGTGGGCGGTTTTGGGCCGTATCCGATTTCGTACCGCGCCCTGATTCCGAAAGAAACCGAGTGCCGGAATCTGCTGGTGCCGGTTTGTTTATCGGCCTCCCACATCGCCTACGGGTCGATTCGGATGGAGCCGGTTTTTATGGTGCTGGGCCAATCGACGGCTCTGGCGGCTGCCATGGCCATCGACGCGAAAACCAGTGTGCAGAAAATCGATGTCGCCAAACTCCAGCAGCAACTGAAAACCGACCCGCTGGCCGACGGCAGCACCCCCGAAATTCTGGTCGATAACGAAGACAAAACCCGGACGGCAGCCACCGGTTCGTGGCGGCTGGAGAACAAGACGAAGGGCGGGTACGGGCCGTCGTACCTGGTCTACGATGGAGCCGGCCCGGAAACCGCGTCGGTGCGGTTTACGCCGGAGGTGCTCAAGAGCGGTAAATACCGGATTTACACCTACTTCCCGCGGCTCGCCAAAAGCACGTCCGAACTGGACATCACGGTTTCGGACGGCAAAACCAGCAAGTCCATTCCCATCAAACCGGCGGAGATTGTGGTCGTTGGGCAAACGACCGGCGAGTGGGTTTCGCTGGGCGAATACGAACTGCCCAAAGGAAAAACCGCATCGGTGGCAATTGCGGTCAAACAGGCCGACGGCCCGACGGTGGCCGATGCGGTTTTGTTCGTGCCGGCGTTTTAAGTTGAACTAGGTGAACAAAAAAAGCGCACGGCAAGGCTGTGCGCTTTTCGGTCTATAAACACTACACTTTCAGTAAATTGCTTGATTGACTGGGGCGCTCAGGGCTCCGGCGTCAGAAAAAATTTGCCGCTGATCGGCACGGCGTGGTTCGGACAATCGACGGCCGGATCGTCTTTCATCAGGCTACCGGAAAACGTACCACGGACCCGTTTGCCTTTTACATACTCCTCAATAACGACCGAACCGTTCATGATCTGAATACCGCGCTCAAGATCACCAGCGCAGGCATAATGGGTCCGGTAGGCGTAGTCGCCCTGGTTGTAATGGCCGGAACTGATGCCGGTTGCGGTTTTGAGCGGATTGCCAAACGGAAAGGTTCCGGTGCTGTTGCCGGCGATGGAGAACGACAGGTAATCGTCTTCGCGGTCACCGGCGCTGATTTCCCAGACGCTACCGCTGCCCGCAACCAGACTTACGTTGGTGTAGACGCGGGTGGGGTTACCATCAAAGTTGACTTCCACGTAACTGTTTCCGACGAAAATTTCCTGAACAAGAATGAGCTTCTTCGGGCTTTTCTGAAACGTAATTTCCGCGCTGACCGTCACCCGAATCCGATCTTTCCCGGTTTTGGGAGCTACATAAAAAATATTTTTTGGCGACTGCGATTTTGTTAATTCACCGGCACCGACCAGCGACCATTTCACCTCTTTTAGTCCGCCAAATTTATCGTCGGCCACTTTCTGAATAGCATCGTCTACAAGGAAATCTTCCCAGATTTGCAGGCTCATGGTTTCACCGTACTGGACGAATTCGGTCTGCGTTCGTCCACCAGAAACAAAAAAGAAGCTTTCCAGGTAGGCAATTTCGTAGGCGCTCCAGTCGCTAAAATGGGGCATGGGAACGCTGATTTGCTTTGTTTGGGTATGGACCTGCACCCCCAAAACGTTGTGCCAGATTTTGTCCGTGCCCTGGTATGCCACCTTCAGTACGTCCGCGTCGTTGGCCGAAACCAGTTCGTCGGTGTAGGTAAACGTCAGCGTGGCCGGTTTTTTAAACTGCAAACCGTCGGGCGAAAACCGGTAGGCCCGGCCGATTCCATTGGGTGCGTGGTTGGTGATCGGCTGAATCGTGATGTTCGTTGCTTCGCCGACGGCCCCCGCCGGTATAACCAGCTGCACTTTTCCGTCAGCGGAGGCAATCTGACCGCCTTCCGGCCCAATCGTTTTGCTGACCAGACCGGCCAGGGGCCGGCCCACCTCGGTAACGGTTCCCGTGCCGGTTTCCTGAGCGGGCGGTGCCGGCTTAAGCGGGTCAATGTTCGGGTCCGTTTTGCAGCCAATCAGCGAACTGATTACGGCAAAACCGATGAGGATATACGGTGCGATTTTCATGGTATTTCCGTCTCCACGGCCGGCCCCCCTGCGCGGCCCGGCCGTGGGTATGAATTAATTGAGGGAGTGGAAGAATTGGTAGAGCGAAGCCAGTTCCTGGTCGGTATACTGCGCCGTCATTTTCCAGGGCATATTGTCGTTGTCGATCTGGCGGCCATCGGGCGTCTTGCCCGTCCGGAGCACCGTCCTAAACTGCTGCTGCGTCCATTTGCCGGGATTACCGGTTTTGGTCAGGTCGGGAACGGGCGGAAAACCGGGTGCCATGGGTTCCCCGCCTTTGAAGGTAGGCCGGTGGCAGCCGCTGCACGAAATCGCCAGGTACTGGCCCTGCGCAATTCCTTCCGTGGAGTCGGCTTTGGCAATCATCGGACGCTCGTGGTCAATTTTCTCCACCGACAGCAGCGGAAATTTGTCGAGGTACGTCAGGATTTTGGAAACCGGTCCCAGGTCGTTGGCGGGCAGTTCGTTATCGACCGCCGGAAGCTGCTGGCAGTAGGTAATCAGCGCGCCCAGGTCCTGTTGAGAGAGCAGCGTGGTTTCGTGCGAGGGCATGAACAGCAGCGGCCGGCCGGCGCGGGTAACGCCGTGGCGCATCGCCATCAGCCAGTCGGCCGTTTGGTAATCGGCCGGCAAACCGCCTTTTCCTCTGGTCAGGTTGGACGAAACCAGCCGGCCGAGGGCCGGATCGTCGGCCATGATTTTGCCTTCCATTTTTGAACCGTGGCAGTCGACGCAGCCCTTGATGACGGTCAGGTGTTCCCCGCGCCGGACCGCAGCCGTGTCGGTCGGAACGGCCAGCGACTCGCTGGGGAAGCGGTACGGTTTTTCAACCCGCTGGTTGATGTTGCTGGCGATGAACAGGTAGCCGATCAGCAGCAGGGCCATAAGCGAACCCAGCACCAGGCCGGTCCATTTTAAGATTTTGCGTAGCATGTTCTTTGTAGTTGTTGTTGGAGTTGAAAACCGGGTGTCGCTTCTGACGCGCCGAATTCCGATACAAAAATCCGTTCTCGGGCGCGATTTGTGCCTACGCAAAACGGATAATAAGCTACGCGAAACGGTTTTCAATTCAGGCGGCACGACAGTAGAGGAACGCCCGTCGGGCGCTTTACTCCGGAGCAACTCTCATTTTGATCCGTTCATGATTCTCGATCTTTTTTCTTTGCAGGGCAAAACCGCCCTCGTCACCGGGGCCAAACGTGGCATCGGGAAGGCTATGGCCCTTGCCCTGGCCGAAGCGGGCGCTGATGTCATCGGCGTGTCGGCCACCCTCGAAGCGGGCAGCGAAGTGGAACAGGCCATTACCGCGCTGGGCCGCAGATTTTACCCGTTTCCCGTCGATTTTACGGACCGCACCGCCGTGTATACCTTTCTGGAAACCGTCCGCGACGAATGCCCGCCCATCGATATTCTGGTCAACAACGCCGGCAACATTCGCCGGAAACCGGCCGTCGAACACCCGGATGAATACTGGGACGAAATCATGGATATCAACCTGAACACGCAGTTTATCCTGAGCCGCGAGATCGGGCGGGAGATGCTGGCGCGGGAGGTCGATTTCAACCGAAAAATCATTTTTACGGCTTCGCTGCTGACGTTTCAGGGCGGTGTGACGGTGCCGGGCTATGCCGCCAGCAAAGGGGCCATCGGCTCACTGACGAAGGCACTGGCCAACGAATGGGCCTCGAAAGGCATCAATGTCAATGCCATTGCGCCGGGCTACATTGCCACCGACAACACGGCGGCTCTGCGGGCCGATACCGACCGCAACCCGGCTATTCTGGCGCGCATTCCGGCCGGGCGCTGGGGCGAAGCCGGCGACTTGCAAGGCGCCGTGGTGTACCTGGCGTCGCAGGCATCCAACTACGTGCAGGGCACCATTCTGACCGTCGACGGCGGCTGGATGGGGAGGTGATTTTTCGGTGTACGGTATGCGGTTTTCGGTATGCGGTTTTCGTCGGAGCGGTGTGGCTCTCTGCGTATCAAAACCGTGAATTGAATAATGAATACTGAATATTGAATAACGAATACTGAATATTGAACAATGAATAACGAAAACCGGATACCGTAAACTGAAAACCGTAAACTGAAAACTGAAAACCGAAAACCGTATACCGAAAACCTGTAAACATTTGCCCGGATTTGGAGTTATGAATGGAAAACAAACCTCACCATCATGAACCCGAACGAGCAAAACGATAATCAGGAAGCATTTGACCCGCAGGCGCGGGATGATAAATATTATTCCAGCAATCCTTACCAGCACGGAACCTCCGATTATGGAAAACCGAGTGAAGGTGTTGGAGCCGGGGAAGGGCGCGTGACGGCGAACGATCAGAGCGACACGACCAACGAACTGGTTGGAAACGCCGAAGCATTCCGGGGCAGTCACGAACACGAAAACCGCCCCGACAGCCACGGATCGTTCCAGGAATGGGACGTTGACCCGAACGTAATCGCCGAAAACCGGCACGACGCAGCTACGGCACCGGACAGTGTCGAGAGCGGTTTGCCGAGCAGCATCGAAGGACTGCCCGATAATCCGTCGGATGAAGCGCTGTTTGTGCGGAAGGGGGCCACGTACCTGGAAGAAGGCGACGATCCGTCGGAAAGCTACGACCCGCATCACATGGGGTATGGCAATGGCGAAGATACTGAGCAGAAAGACAAGTCGTAAGTGTTAGTTGAACCAAAGTGAAAATGGCCTGCCGGGAACGACAGGCCATTTTTTTTGGCCCGGTTACCGGGTCAAAAACGGCTTATAATTCCGAGGGCAGCCGCTGCGTCAGCTGGCGGCTGTCTTTCACAAAATGCGAAAAATCGACGTACCCGGTTTCTTCAAACGAATACTGGCTGCCGAATTGCCGGTAGCGTTGCAGGGCGGTTTTGAACCGAATCAGTTTCTGACAATACTTGGGCGAATACCCCAGGGCCGCCGTAAAATACCGGTGTAAGGACGGATACGAAACGCCCAGTTCGCGGCTAATCCGGTTCAGGTGAATGGGTTGGTTCCGATCGAATTGACCAAACCGGCGCAGCGCCGTCTGAACCAGCCAAAACCGGTAATCCGGATCGAAACGGCGGAAGTGCTGCCCCAGAAACGACTCCATAAGTTGGGTCCGTTCCCGAAACGAGCGGGCGGTTTGCAGCCGTTCTTCCAGGGAGTTCGGGCGCAGAAAAACCGCCCGCTCCTCGTTGGCATTTTCGACTTCCTGACCCGCAATCCGGAACAGCCGACCCAGAATACCCGGTTTAAATTTGACGTAAAATTCGTGAATTCCGGCGGGGTAAATCGAAGTATGCAGCTCGGTCAGGTTGCCAAAAAACCGGGAGCCCTGCACGGTTTTGATCGCGCCATTTTTGGGGTTGATGGAAAGCCAGCTTTGGGCGTGCAAACTGATCGTCAGCAGGTTCGACAGGCTGGGCAAGGCGTTCAGATACAGTGGATTGGCTAAGGTCGCCGGTTGGTTGATTTCGAAGTAATAATCGACAAAAACCGCCAGGGCCGGACTGGGATACGCCAGCCGGAAATGCGGTTCGGCTTCGTTTTCGTAAATCACCCGCCCTTTGTTCATGACACCAGCCGGAACAGCCATTCGACCCCCAGACCGGTGATCAGAAACCGTTCTTTTTTATTTTGCAGTAGGTGCTGCGTCCAGTCCACAAAACCGCCGTCGCCAATTTCAACGTCCTGATTCTGAACGGTAATCAAAACCTTGTACTGGATTCCCTGGTAATACTGGTTTTCCCGGCCGGGCCGGGTTTCTGTTTCAATGACGAGGTCTGGCCGAAGCTGGCGGAGGTGGTCGCTGACGCGCTCCAGCATCCGGCCGTCGCGGTCGCGCTGAATCAGTTTGAACCGCAGGGTGTTGATTTGCAGCGTATCCCGCAACACGGTGGTCATCACGGCCAGGTGTTCGGCCAGGCTGTCACTTTCAAATTGAAAACCGCCCGTGTCGCGTCCCGACGAGACCAGACAGCCGATTTTGAAATGCTGCGTGTGGCCCGCAACCGCCACCTGCGGGGTCCGCAGGTGCCGCTGAATGCTGCTGAACCGCAGTTGGTCGGTGGGCGAGTCCGGTTTCCACTGCCCGGTTTTTTTCAGATCGGCCGCGTGCAGCGCCAGGGCGTTGGTGGCGTCGGCCAGTACTTCGGTGCCGCGCAGGGCCGACAGGATTTTTTTCTGATCGGCCGTGGCCACCACTGAACACGACCCCAGCGGAGCCACCGGCGACAGTTCGACGGGCTTAAACTGAAAGGTTTCAAAAATCTGCAAGAGCCGGTTTTCCAGTTCCCGCAAGCCCATCACGGGGACGTCGGCCGGTTTGACGAACCGGTTTTTCTGGTACTGTTGCAGCAGACCCGCCGGCGAAAGGCGTTGGGTCTGGCGGTCGTAGACTTCGAGCAGCAGCGAGTTCAGTTCCGAGGGCGTCAGTTCGTCCGACAGGACGTGCAGCAGGTCCGGCCGGTTGATGCGTCGCAGGATTTTTTCGGCGATGGTCATGGCAGCAGGGCGGCTAGTTTCGCTTCGTCAATCAGGCTGTAGCGGTATTCGTCCAGAATCTTCCCGTCTTTGTAAACGGCCGCCCGCTGAATGATGTCCAGCCGGAAACCGTTCTTTTCCAGCACCCGCATCGACGGTTTGTTATGCGCAAAAATGCCCGCAAAAAGCCGGATCAGTTCCGTGTTGGCGAAGGTATACTGGATCAGGTGCCGGATGGCCGCGGTGGCGATGCCCCGGCCCCAGTAGGGTTCGCCCAGCCAGTAGCCGATTTCGCCCGACAGCCGGTGAACATCCGTTTGCATCACCACGCCCGCGACCCCGGCAAATTCGCCCTCCACATAAACGCCAAAAACCAGTCCGCTATCCCCTTTCTGAGCCGTTTCAACGAACCATACCGCATCGGCCAGGGTGTACGGATGCGGCATGCGGTCGCGCAGGTTGAGCCAGAGGGCGCGGTTGTTGGCCAGGTGGGCGATGGGTTCGGCGTCGGCGGTTTTCAGGGGGGCGAGGGTGATGCCCGTGCCGCAGGAAATTTCGATGGGTACCTTCATAACCGTAAAGTTGGCGGGAGTTTCGGGCTGTTCGGGTGTAAAATTCTATCAATCTTTTTAAAAACGTATTTTGTAGCAGCTTTTTACCAAAAAAGTTGGTGCAACCGCCCCGGTTTTCTAATATTGTTCTGTTGTAAGTGTACAGCAAAAAATTTGACCTCAAATCTATTTTTATGAAAATTTCGCTCAGCATAATGACCCGCGTGGTCTTGTTGGCTCTGGTTCTCAACGTGTTAAACCTGGTTCCGTCCCAGGCAACGGGTCCCAAAAAGGGAAAATGGGTGAAACTGTTCGATGGCAAGTCGATGGCGGGCTGGCATAATTACCTGAAACAGGGGCAGCCGGTTTCGGACAAATGGCAGGTTGAAGATGGAGCCATTACCCTGGCCGGCCGGGGCGGGGGCGACCTCGTAACCGACCAGGAATACACCAACTACGAGCTGGAACTGGAGTGGAAGATTTCGGAAAAAGGCAACAGCGGCATCATCTACCGCGTTCATGAAGATCCGAAATTCCGGTCTTCGTACAATACCGGGCCGGAAATGCAGGTACTTGACAACGAGCGCCATCCGGATGCAAAAGCGGGGAAAAACGGAAACCGCACTTCCGGCTCGCTCTACGATCTGCTGCCGCCTTCGGATTTCTCGGCCCAGAAAGTGGCCGGCGAATGGAACAAGGTCCGGCTGGTGGTCAACAACGGAACGGTGCAGCATTACCTGAACGGCAAGAAAGTGGTGGAGTACAAAACCAGCGGTCCGGAATGGGAAAAGATGGTGAGCGAAAGCAAATTCAAAGGTTGGGAAGGCTTTAACAAATACGATACCGGCCGCATCGCCCTGCAAGACCACGGCGACAAAGTATGGTATCGGAACATCCGGATCAAAGAATTATAGGTAATGTCGAATCGTGAACACTGACTAACGAATATCGAAGTAGTCCAATTTTATTTCGATATTCGTTAGTCAGTGTTCAATATTCATTATTTTCTTCCTCATGAAATCTCCTTCCCGCCGTTCGGCCCTTAAAACACTGGCCGGGACCGCCCTGACCTTTTCTGTTATCGACTCACTCGCTGCCCAGATGGAAGCTACCGAAAAAACCGCCTTTCCCCCGTTGAAAGGCCGCATTAATCACTCGGCCTGCAAATGGTGCTACGGCAAAATTCCGCTGGAAGATTTTGCCAAAGCGGCCAAAGAAATTGGTCTGACCGGCATTGACCTGCTGGGACCGAACGAGTGGCCCGTGGTGAAAAAATACGGCCTGACCTGCTCGATGGCGCAGGGGGCCGGCAAAGGCATCAACGACGGTTTCAACGACCCGAAATTTCACGACGAACTGGTGGCCAGCTACGAAGCCATTTTTCCGAAACTGAAGGAAGCCGGGCTGACGCAGGTGATCTGTTTTTCGGGGAACCGCCGGGGCATGGACGACCAGAAGGGGCTGGAAAACTGCGCAGTGGGCCTGAAAAAGCTCATGAGCAGCGCCGAAAAACACGGCGTGACGATGGTGATGGAACTGCTCAACAGCAGAGTCGATCACAAAGACTACATGTGCGATAAATCGGCCTGGGGCGTCGAACTCTGCAAAGCGGTGGGTTCGGAGCGATTCAAGCTGCTGTACGATATTTACCACATGCAGATCATGGAAGGCGACATCATCCGGACCATCCGGCGCGATCACCAGTATTTCTCCCACTACCACACGGGCGGCAATCCGGGCCGGAACGAAATCGACAACGGGCAGGAACTCTACTACCCGGCCATCATGCAGGCCATTGTCGATACCGGTTTCAAAGGCTTCGTGGCGCAGGAATTTATTCCCAAGCGCGACCCGCTGACTTCGCTGCGCGAAAGCATTCAGATTTGTGACGTGTAGCTACACCGACGGATTTTGGTCCGTACAGGAACGAAAAAGGCTCCCCTGCGTACAGGGGAGCCTTTTTTTACGGCTAATCGCAGAGCCGGCAGGAGCGGTTTTGGCCGGTTTTTTACAGGGATTCGGTATGGATTATTTTGCCGGAACGTAGGAAATAAACCGCTGCACGTCCGTTGCGGGCAGTACGCCGACCTCGATCTGACGCACCACCACCTGCCGACCACTGCGGATCTCGAGAAAATAGGTGCCGGTTTTCATGCCTCCAAAATCAAACTTGCGCCAGTGGCTGGCCGGGGTTCTGGTCAGCGACTCGTGGTACAAAACTGCATTGCGGGCGTCTTTCAGCCGGATTGTGACCCGTTTGGGCTGACGGACCGCCAGCATCAGGTTGATTTTTTCCTGCTGTCCCAGAAACATGCTGATTTCAAAGGCACTGCGGTCCGAATTTTCGTCACCGGCCGGGCTGGACTGGGCCTTGGACAGGGGGATGAGCAAGCCAAAAAACAGGGTCATTAGTACTTGTTGGGTGATCGTTTTCATGAGGGTGTTGTTTCGTTTCGGGACAAAGGTGCAGCGTTTGGGAATATGAACAAAACGAATTATTTTTGTCGAAATCATGAATTTTGTTCATCATGGAAATCCGGCATCTTCAAATGGTTCGGGAGGTGGCAGCCTGCGGGAATCTGACCAAAGCGGCCGACCGACTGTACCTGACGCAATCGGCGCTGAGCCACCAGCTGAAGGAAATTGAAGGGTTTTTCAATACGCAGCTCTTTATTCGGGACAAAAAGCAGATGCTGCTGACGGATGCCGGTGCGGTGGTGCTGGAAGCCGCCGAGAAAATCCTGAAGGAAGTGGCCGAAACCAAAGCCCGGGTGAAATGCCTGACCGAAAAAGACGCCGGGCAGGTGCGGCTTTGCACCGAGTGTTACACCTCCTACCACTGGCTCTCGGGTTTTCTGCGCGAATACCGGGACCTGTATCCGAAAGTCGATATTAAAATCGAAATAGACGGCCGGCATCACCCGACCAACCACCTGCTGGACAACAAAATTGACGTGGCCATTCTGGAAGATGCGTCGAATCCGAAGTTCCGGTACACCCCGCTTTTTCAGGACGAATTTGTGGTCGTTATTGCGCCCGATCACGCCTGGGCGGGTCGCAGCTGGGTGGAAATAGCCGAATTTGCGGACCAGAATTACATCATGTACAACATTCCGGATGAGGAAAGCACCAATTTCAAGATGCTGTACAAGAACAGCCGCCCGCCGAGGCTCTATAAAATGACGCTGACGGAAGCCATTCTGGAAATGGTGAAAGCCGGCATGGGCGTGGCGGTTTTGCCAAACTGGGTGGTACGGCCTTACCTGAAATCCGGCGAGCTGGCGGCCGTTGCGCTGACCCGGCAGCGGATGCTGCGGACCTGGTATGCCGCTACGCTGAAAAACAAGCAATTACCGCCGTATACCGAAGCGTTCATTGAAAAGCTGGCGTCGTACATGAAAGAGCTTGACGGCTATGCGGTTTCGTGCGACAAGTAGTACCGGCCGGTTTTCCGGCCCCGGTTTTTGATTTAATTACGGTTTTTTAATCAACCTGAATGGCATCTTCTTCTCTGGATTCGGCCCCGCTGCCCCGGCGGCTGGGCTTGTTGCAGGCCACGGCTCTGAACATGATCGACATGGTCGGCATCGGGCCGTTTGTGGTGTTACCGCTGGTCATCCAGATCATGGGCGGGCCGCATTTTTTGTGGGCCTGGATTCTGGGGGCGGTTATTTCGCTGATCGACGCGCTGGTCTGGTCGGAGCTGGGCGCGGCCTATCCACAAGCCGGAGGGAGTTATAATTTCCTGAAAATTGCCTACGGCGAAAAACGCTGGGGCAGGCTGCTGTCGTTTCTGTATGTCTGGCAAACCATGATTCAGGCTCCGCTGGTGGTGGCGTCGGGGGCCATCGGTTTTGCGCAGTACGCATCCTACCTGGTTCCGCTGGAAGACTGGCAGCGCAAGGCGGTTTCGGGGGGCGTGGTGATCCTGATTACGCTGCTGTTGTACCGCAAAATTGAGTCCATTGGCCGCATCAGCATTCTGCTGTGGGTGTGCGTGCTGGCCACGCTGGGCTGGATCATCTGGGGCGGTTTAACGGGCGGACAACAGACGGTTTCGCTGGCCTTGCCCTCGGGCGAATCGCTTTCCGGACTGTTTGGCGCCGGTCTGGGAATTGCGTCCGTGAAAACCATTTACTGCTACCTGGGCTATTACAACGTCTGCCATCTGGGTGGGGAAATCCGGAATCCGTCGCGCATCATTCCGATCAGCATGCTGATCTCGGTGGTCGGCATTGCGGGTTTGTACCTGGCGATGAACTGGAGCGTGGTGAAAGTCATTCCCTGGCAGGAAGCGCAGCACAGCGAGTTCATCATCAGCGCGGTTATTGAGCGGTTGTACGGTACGCAGGCGGGTTCCATCGCCACCTTCATGGTGCTGATCGTGGCGTTTTCGTCCTTGTTTGCGGTTTTGCTGGGTTACTCGCGGGTTCCGTACGCGGCAGCCGCCGACGGCCAGTTTTTCCGCGTCTTCGCCAAACTGCACCCGACCCGGCAGTTTCCCTACGTTTCGCTCCTGTTTCTGGGCGGTTTGGGCTTTGGCTTTAGCCTGCTGTTCCGCCTGTCCGACGTGATTACGGCCATTCTGGCGATGCGAATTGTGGTGCAGTTCATCGGTCAGGCCATCGGACTGCTGGTGTTGCACCGCCGGAAGCAAACCGGCTCGTTTCCGTTCCGAATGCCACTTTATCCGATTCCGGTTTTGCTGGTCATTGCCATCTGGACATTCATTTTTATTTCAACCGGCTGGACGTTCATGTTATCCGGTTTAACGGTCATCGCCCTGGGCATCATCGCGTTTCTGATTACGGCCAACATCCGCAAACAGTGGCCGTTTGAAGCGGCTGATCCGTCCGCCTGATGCCCACAGGGAGCCCGGCAATTCGTCGCAAACCACCTGCCCTATTGTCGCAAATGCCCATGGTGCCGGAAACGAGTCTGCTTTACCTTTGTATCACACGACAACCAGCCGATAACCATGAGCAACAACCGCCAGCAGGTACTCTTTATCCAAGGAGGAGGAAGTCAGGAAGATCACGAAGCCGACCAAATCCTCGTTGATTCGTTGCAGGAGATTTTAGGAGCAGCGTATGCGGTTCAGTATCCGCGCTTACCCAGCGAGTCCGTTCCGGATTTAGGCAGGATGAAGCAGATTGGCGACGAGATTGCGCGGGTCAGGGAGGACCTGATTGTGGTCGGACATTCCCTGGGCGCTTCCATGCTGTTGAAATACGTTGCCGAAAACGAAGTCCCGAAAACGGTTACCGCCCTTTTTTTACTTGCTACCCCGTTTTGGAGCGGTGCGGAAAAGTGGAAAGAAGGATTTAAGCTCCCGGAAAATTTTGCTGATCAGCTACCCAAAGATGTCCCCATTTTTCTTTACCACTGCAAAGATGATGACGAGGTGCCGTTTGAACACCTGGGCATTTACCGCCAGAAACTTCCGTGGGCGACTTTCCGCGAGCTAGCCAGCGGAGGGCATCAGCTGGACAACGACCTCACGGTGGTGGCGAAGGATATCAAATCGTTGTAGAAAGCGAAGCGCCGTTGCCGGGCTAATCGCGGCCCGAAACCCGCCGACCCGGTTTCGCTGGAAAGGGGTCGGTTTTCTGCTACTTATTAGCTTCCTCAAAGATTCTTTTTTACAATTCCGGTTTTTAAACATTCCTCCGGCGTTTCTGAAATTATTGAGTCTTAACTGGTGTATTGATGACAGACGTAAACGGATAGAAACCGTCGGCTTTCTGACGGGCTGGCAGCGGTGCTATCGCTGTCGGTAGTGCTTGCCCGGGCTTTCATCTCCTTAATTTCCCATGTCCCCAAAAAGGTATTTCTTTCTGATTCTGATTTTAGGCAGTTTAACGGCGTTGGGGCCGTTTTCGATTGATATGTATCTGCCGGGCTTTCCGGCCATTGCAAAGGATCTGCATACCACTGCGGCTAACGTATCGCTTTCCCTGTCCGGTTTTTTCATCGGCATTTCCGTGGGACAGCTGCTCTACGGTCCCTTGCTCGACCGGTTCGGACGGAAAAAACCGTTGTATTTCGGACTAACCGTCTACATTCTGGCATCGGCAGGCTGCGCTTTCACGGCGAGTATTGACGGACTGATCGTTATGCGGGTCATCCAGGCCATCGGGAGTTGCGCGGCTGCGGTGGCCTCGGTTGCCATGGTGCGGGATTTATTTCCGGTGAAAGACAATGCCAAGGTGTTCTCCCTGTTGTTGCTGGTGGTGGGCGCGTCACCGATGATTGCACCAACCGTTGGGGGCTACGTTACCGCGGCCTTCGGGTGGCAAACCGTCTTTGTCATTCTGATGGCAATGGGAATTGCCATTCTGATCGCCGTATTTTTCTGGCTGCCGGCGACTTACAAACCCGATCCGTCGATCTCGCTGAAGCCCCGACCGATTCTGCTGAACTTCTGGAAAGTACTGCGGGAGCCGCAGTTTTACACCTACGCCTTCACCAGCGCCATTGCCTTTTCGGGCCTGTTTGCCTACGTTTCCGGCTCGCCCATTTTGTTCATGGAAGTGTTTCATACCGATGAAAAAGTATACGGATGGATTTTTGCCCTGCTTTCCGTCGGCTTCATCGGATCCAGTCAGGTGAACACCCTCCTGCTTCGGCGCTACCAGAGCCGGCAGATTGTCAATGTGGCCTTAACGGGCCAGGTGATTATTGCCCTCACGTTTTTATTGGTAGCCCTGAGTGGCGGACTAACGCTCCTGATTACCATCGTTTTTCTGTTTCTGTTTCTGAGCTGCATTGGCTTTACCAACCCGAATGCCGCAGCGTTATCGCTGGCTCCCTTTGTCAAGAATGCCGGCAGCGCTTCGGCTTTGATGGGTGCCTTGCAAATGGGAATGGGCACGCTGATTTCCATTTTCATCAGCCTTTTCGAAGTACCTTCGGCGCTTCCGATGGTGCTCGGGATGGCCGGTTCCGCAACCCTGGCCCTCCTGGTCCTGGTGACGGGGCAACGAAGGATCGTCGCGCCGGTTGAAGTTCACCAGGACGCCGATTCAGCCTTGATGCATTAATTATTCCCCGTTTAAAACCGCCACCACCTGGGCGGTTTTTGGGTGCGATACGGACTTTCAACGCAGGCTGTGCAACCCGCGGGCGACGGAAGGGGAGGAGGGTTCACAATCACGTCCGGGAAGGTGGGCGATTGGGTCCGGTCAACGTAGAGCGGACGAATGGTCATGGCGGAAGCCCCGAAATACCCCAGCACCAGTTCATCCGGATTCCCAACGCGGCTCAGGTTGCCCACGAGGGTCGCCGGCGCAGCATCGAACAGACCCCCGCTGTTCTGAATCATATCGTTCAGGGCGGACAGGTACTCATACGCTTCTTTGGTCAGCGACTGCTGCTCAATTTCCGCGTAGTAAACCGTGTAGCTGGTGAACGGCGCCCGCAGAATGGGCCGCCGGCTAATGCGGTTTCCGTTGACGGCTTTATCGCTGGCGATGTTGACCAGGTTCTGGTAGCGCACGATATCCCAGCACCGTTCGCAGCAGGCGACCCCGTATTCCAGGTAATTCTGACACCCTCCGCAGGCCGGAATTTTAACGGTTGTGCAATAAACCGGATGTTCGTAATGGACCCAGCTCCAGCGGTAGTAATCGTCGGGCGTGGCCGGATCTTTCAGATCCAGGTAAACATCAAAGCCTTTGTCGTACGCATCGGTACCGAACTTTACTTTCTGGGAATATTCGACGTGCAGGGAGTCGATGGGCACGATCGGACGCAGCAATTCCGTGCGGGATTGGTAGGTCCGGCCATCGGCAAGCTGGATGTGAAGCTGATACGTCCGGCCAGCGGTGCCCCGCCAGCTTGAGTCGGGCTGGTAATAACCGGGTGAGGTTTCGCTGAAAACCGTTCGCTGGCTGGTCTCATCCGTGACCGAAATCGTGGCGTTCTGGACCAGATAATTTAAGGATACCGCCGTGTATTCGGCCGTCAGACTGAGGGCAATCCGGCTCCGACTGGGCTGGTCGGTCACCAGTCCGTCCACCACCAGCGCCGGTTGCAGGGTCCGCGTATCGGGATTGATCGGCGTGATACACTGGCAAAGCACCACCGCAAGGACGAAAGAACAGAGAATGGGAAGACGTTTCATCCTGGTGGGAGTTACAGCTTAAAATTATACGTCAGCGACGGTATGGCCGAGCCGAAAATTGACAATTTGTTGGCGTCGCTGGGCGCATAACTGCTAAACCGGTAGAAAACCGAGTACGCATTTTTCCGGGCGTAGAGGTTATAGACCGAAAAGGTCCAGCTATACCAGTAGCGGTTTTTCCGGGCCGGGTTTTTCTCCCAGGTCAGCGAGAGGTCAAGCCGGTGGTAATCCGGAATGCGTTGCTGGTTGCGATCGAGGTAAACCGGCAGCGTAATCAGGTTATTGACGCGGGCCTTCGCGTACGGCACCGTCAGGGGGCGGCCCGTGCTGTAGGTGTAATTGGCCGAAAACGTAAACGTCAGGGATGGCCGGTAGATGGCCAGCAGATTCACCGAATGCGGTTTGTCGAAGTTCGCCGGATACCAGTTTCCGTTGTTGATCCGCTCGCTGGCGGAGGGGCTGTCAACCCGCAGGAAAGTCCGCGTGAACGCATAACTGACCCAGCCCGTTAAAAATCCCCGGCTTTTTTTGACCATCAACTCCAGCCCGTAAGCCCGGCCCCGGCCCTGCACCAGATCCGTTTCGGGCGTCGGATTGAGTACTAATTTCGCGCCGTCGCGGTAGTCGATGGCATTCTGGCTTTGCCGGTAATAAAGTTCTGCCGAAACCTCGTAAAGGTCATTTTGAAAATTCCGGAAGTATCCCGCCGTCACCTGATCGGCGATCTGGGGTTTGATGTGGCTGTCGCTCAGTTTCCAGCGCGAGGTGGGCAGGGCGGCCGTGGTATTCGTCACCAGTTGCAAGTACTGGCGCGTTCGGGTGTACGCAAATTTCAGCGAACGGTCGGTCCGCAGCGCCCAGCGCAGGGCCAGCCGGGGTTCCAGACCGCCGTACGGTTGGGCCACTGCACCCCGACCGACGGCTTCCTGATCGATCAGCGTTTCGGGACGGCGCGGCCCGTTGGGCGCATACGTGCGCCGGGTCGTTGGCCCCTGAAAAAGAAACAGAGAGTAGCGAATACCCGCCACGAGCGACGCTTTCTCGCTGAACGTGATTGCATCTTCGGCGTAAAAACCGGCTTCCAGACCCTGCTCGGTGGGCAAGGTCACGGGCAGAACATTCGAAACCGGGCCGGGCGTCAGGGTGTTGGGTTGTAAACGGTACTGCGTCGCCTGAAGGCCGACTGATGCCTGGTGGCGGCCGGACTGGTAGTTGATTTCTGCTTTTCCAATGGTGGACAGGAGTTCCGACTGCAACCGAAACCGGTTGCTGGAATCGGGAACGCTGGTGGCCGAGCGGTAGCGCGAAACAACGGCGGAAAGGTTCATGGTCAGCCGGTCGCTGAACGTGTGCGTCCATTTCAGCGAACCGTTAGCCGTCTGGTAATCAAAGCCGGTTTGCGAAGCCGACACATCAACCGCCAGCAGCGAATCCGAGGGCAGCAGCATCCGGTCGTCGCTGACGTATCCTGACAGATAAACCGTGTTGCGCTCGTTCGGCAAAAATTTGAGTTTGCCCGTAAAATCGTAAAAACGGGCTTTAACGTCCCGGATACCGCCCGGACCCAGCTTGAACAGAAAGTCGTTGAGCGCCAGCCGGGCATCGGCCAGAAAGGTTAGTTTGCGGCCGGCAATCGGGCCTTCGGCGCCCAGCCGGTTGGAGATCAGGCCGATACCGCCACTGAGCCGGATTTTTTCAGGGTCCGGTTCTTTCGTTCGAACATCGAGGACGGCCGATGTTCGGCCCCCGTAGCGGGCGGGCATACTGCCTTTTTGCAGCGTTACATCGCGCACGGCATCCGGGTTGAACACCGAAAAGAACCCCATCAAATGCGAGGAATTGTAAATGGGAGCGTCGTCGAGCAGCACCAGGTTCTGATCGACACTGCCACCCCGGACATTGATGCCGGTTGCCCCTTCGCCCACGGTCACGACCCCCGGTAAGAGCAACAGACTCCGCACGACGTCCACTTCGCCCATGAGGGCGGGCATTTTAAGGATGTTCTGGATGGGCAACTGCGTGACGCCCAATTCCACTTTCTTGACGTTGCGGTCCGGCGACTCGGTTTTGACGGTTACTTCGTTCAGGAGTTGCGTGTCGGGCGATAGCGCAATGTTGTTCAGCGTGTGATTGGGCGGTACGGTTATTTTCTGTTCCACCCGCAGATAGCCCAAATGCGTCACCAGGAGGGTGTAGGTACCGTCGGCAACGGTCAGCGTGTAGAAACCGTCGCGGTCGGTGGTCGTGCCCCGGCGGGTTTCCGTGATAAAAACCGATGCGCCACCAACGGGCTTGCTGGTTTCCTTTTCGCGCACGTAACCGGAAATAACGCGGGAAAGCGGGGATTGGGCAAAAGCCAAAACCGAATGAAAAGCTAAGAACAGTCCGGGCAGCAGGGACAGTCCCAACGTGCGTAGACGTATCACTATGCAGCAAGGGTTTAGATCGTATTACAAGGTATCGATAAAGGATGGATTTGCAATATGATGCGATTTTTTTGAAGTATTTCGAAGGCAATTGATCGGGCTTACGTATATTAAGCAACCTTTTCTTGGTGACCGCATCCCTGCCCTGACTCTTTCGTTGCTTGCTCATGAAGTTTCTGCCCCTTCTCGCTCTGCTCTTCCTGACCGGGGGGAGGGTTTTGAGCCAGGCTCCCGTTCGTATCGACCGCTTACCTCCGGAAGGGATTGTCCTCAATCACGGATGGCAGTGGCAACCGGGTGATAATCCGGATTGGGCCAGGGCAAATGTCGATGATCGGCACTGGCCGGCGATTGACCCCAGCCAGAACATCACCGAATTGCCACAAATCCAGCAAACTCCCATTGGCTGGTTGCGGCTTCATCTTCAGATCGATTCGGCCCTGACCCGTCGGGTGATCAGTATGCTCGTTGACCAGCAGGTAGCTTCCCAGATCTACCTGAACGGACGGCTCATCGGTCAGTTTGGCCGGGTGAGCGCCAATCCGGCCCAGGTCGAAGCCTACAACCCATCCGGGGCGGATCAGGCGCTTTGGCAAGCCACCCACTTCCAGCTGGATGCTCAGCCCCGCCAGGTGCTGGCCGTACGCTTCGCCCGACAACCGGCGATTCCGTACCTGAAATTTTGGGGCCAGCCCATTCCCTTTTTGCTCATCAAGCTCCACCAGGCCGATCAGCGGAACCAGGATCGGCTCGACAGCGTGGGGAATTTTGACGTTACGTTTTTGGACTTCTTCAAAGGGGGGTTGTTTCTGATTCTGGCCCTGCTGCATCTGCTGTTTTACAAATGGTATCCCGCCCAAAAAGTGAATGCCTGGTTTGGCCTCTACTGCCTGTTTGGCGCCTGGGCCTATCTGAATCAGCCGCTTATCTACCAGTTTGTGCACCGTGTGCCGCTGCGAATGCAGGCCGCCGTTGGGCAACTGGTGCTGTTCTTTGCGACGCATCTGGCCTTTCTGGGAGCGGTTTATACCATATTTGAGAAACGCATCGGCGTTTTGTTTTACACCGCCCTGGTGGTCTTTAGTGGGTATGTTGTGTTGTTCACCCTTCAGGTCAAAATGCCCGATGGGCTGAGTATTCTCTTGGCCCTCCTGCTGACCGATGTGCAGTCAACCCGGTTGCTGTTGCTGGCCGCCCGAAAACGGGGCCCTGAATACTGGATTCTGACGGCGGGGGCGATGGGTTTCATTGTCTTTCTGATGGCCTATCTGTCCGTTCCGCTCTTACCGGTAAGTCCCTATACCAAACACATCCTGCTGCATGTGTTTTATAACCTGAGTACGCTCAGTTCCCCGGTCAGTGTCACCCTGTTTCTGGCCCGGCGGTTTGCGCAAACCAATCACACCCTGGCCGAAAAGCTGTTGCAGGTCGAAGCCCTGTCGGCTCAGACGCTGGCTCAGCAGCAGGAGAAGCAACACCTGTTAACGACCCAGAAGGAGACTCTTGAACAGCAGGTCAGCAGCCGCACGGCTCAACTCAGCCAGTCCCTGAACGAGTTGAAAGCAACACAGGCGCAACTGATTCAGAAAGAAAAACTGGCCAGTTTAGGGGAACTGACGGCGGGCATCGCCCATGAGATTCAAAACCCGCTGAACTTCGTCACGAACTTCTCCGAGCTGAGCGGGGAACTCCTCGAGGAGCTTAAAGAAGAAGCGGCTGCCGGACGTCTGGTAGATGTACTGGCCATTGCGGGGGATTTGAGCACCAACCTGGAAAAAATCCATCATCACGGGCAGCGGGCCGACCGCATCGTCAAAGCCATGCTCGAGCACAGCCGCACCAGCACGGGCGAACGCCAGCCGACCGATCTCAACGCCCTGGCCCAAGAATATCTCAAACTGGCTTACCACGGTCAACGGGCTAAAAATAAAGACTTTAACGTTCAGTTAATCACCGAGTTTGACGCTGCTCTGGGCAACGTCCATCTGGCGCCCCAGGACATGGGCCGGGTGCTGTTGAACTTGTATAACAACGCTTTCTATGCCGTGCAGCAGAAGCACAAAACGGCTCCGGCCAGCTACCAGCCTGCGGTTACGGTGAGCACCAGCCGACAGGAGAAATTGGGGGGCCGGGTGGTCGAGATCCGGGTCAAAGACAACGGCACGGGAATTCCCGACAGTGTGCTGCAGAAGATCTTTCAGCCGTTCTTTACCACCAAACCCACGGGCGAAGGAACCGGTCTGGGTTTATCGCTCAGCTACGACATCATCACCCAGGGGTATGGCGGCAGTCTGGCGATAGAAACCCGGGAAGGGGAAGGAACCCTGGTAACGATTCAATTACCCCTTAGCTGATCAGTACAATTCGTTCAACGAGTGCTTTAAAAAGAGAAACAAAACCACTTTAGACAAAATGAAAATCATAAAAACCTGGACAAACCGCCGGTGTCTTTCCCCATTGAAAGCGGGCTTGCTACTCTTCATGGTAGGAAGCGGTTTTGCCGTTGATGCCCAAACCGTTCCCAGACCTGCAGCCGGAAGTGGAATCGGCCGGTTATTCCCGGCTGCAACAAAGGATGACAGCGTAGGGTTCGTCCCTATTTTTGACGGCAAGACGTTGAATGGGTGGGATGGGGATACCAAATTCTGGCGCGCCGAGAATGGCCTACTCATTGGCGAAACTACCCCGGAAAAAGTGGTGAAGGAAAATAATTTTCTGATCTGGCGCGGAGGCAAAGTAAAAGACTTTGAAATAAAATTTGATTTTAAAATAAACGGAACCAACAGTGGAATGCAGTATCGTAGCACCGAGCTGCCTGAGGTTGGAAAATGGATTCTTAAAGGCTATCAGGCCGATCTGGATTTCACCAATCTGTTTACCGGCAATGTGCACGAAGAAAGGGGAAGAACCGGCCATGTGGTCTTAGCCAGACGGGGTGAAGTGACGCGGGCGGTGAACGGACCCGCCTTTAAAGCCGTGGCCAAGATTGCTGATCCGGCCATGCTACGGGGCGTGGTTAATGTTAACGGGTGGAATTCCTACCACATTATTGCCCGGGGGCCCATCATGATCCACATCATTAACAATCAGCTCATGAGCGTGTGCATTGATGAAGATACGAAAAACTTTGTGCCCGAAGGATTGCTCGGGTTTCAGATGCACGCTGGCCCACCCTTCATCGTCCAATACCGCAATATTCTTTACAAAAAAATCTAGTCCGAACAACCAACTCCGGGTCCTGGGCGTGATGAGTACCAGCTACTGACATCTTGGTTTGCCGATGAAACCGTGTTTCTCTGTTTTCCGTCCCGATCCTGCGGTGGCACAGGCTTACCGTCGGCACCTAAACCGGATCAGGACCTATCCGGCTGAACATCGACGGGATGAACCGGTCGACCTTCGGGAAGAAATTGCTTATACCCAGTCCTTTATCTTTCTGACCGAGTTACTCTGTTCCCAATCCTGGTCCGTTCACCTGCCCACTGAGGTTGAACGTAACGGGTATTGGCTTTTTCCCTTTACCCTCCAAACTCTATTTGAAAACGTTTTACGCCAAAACCGGGTAGCCGTTCTGGAGTCGGCAATTGAGGTTCGGATCTGGCCGGGAGAACAGAACGGGGAAGAAGGCGGGAAAGCGGCCTGTATGGCCACTGGTGGTCCGTATTTGTCATTCATCTGCACCTGGAGCGGGCGGCAATCCTCCAAAACCGTTCACCCGGATGAAGACATTCGGGCGGGTCTGGCCGGTATCCGGCAACGCTATGGTCAGCTTACCAGCCGACCGGTTTTGATGCAGCAGAACGAACACCAGATGCGGGTGCAAATTCCGCTGCTGAGCGGGGAGTTTCGCTATTTGTAACGGTATGTCTTAAAAGCCGTATGGGTTTATAAGGGGGTGTGTTCGGGGCAGTCCAACCGGAGCAGGTCCACTTCCAGGGGAATTTGCAGGAGTCCGCAGTAATGAATCCGCCCATTGTACTGATAGTGCAGACAGGTCTTGCACATGCGTTGAACCGTGATCAGTCCGCGCTGGTGAAGCTGATCGATCAGCGTAAATAAACTTTCATAAAGCGCCGTCTTTTGCCCGGCTTCCAACGGGCCGACCAGCTGGCTCAGGATGTTGGCGAAATTTCCGGTCTGATCGACGATTCGATGGCCCGACGGGGTTAACCGCAGGCTGTGGCTCCGGCTGTCAAGCGGATCGGTTATGCGTTCCACCAGGTCTTTCTGGGCCAGGATTTTGACGGCATCGCTGATGGTCGGTTTGGTTAGGTTAAACTCCGCGGCCAGATACCCGATTTTACACTTGGTTGCGTCGTGCGCGGCCAGAAAGAGAAGCAATTGAATTTGAATCGGGCTTAAACCGGTTTGGCGGCTCTGTTGCCAGAGCAGCACGCGGAACACCTCACCAATCCGCTCCAGTCCCGCAACAATCTTGGCATCGACCGAGCTGTTTTGCTGGTTTAAGTTAAAGACGGAATCCTTCATTCAACAATCACGGGTTTAACCAGAAAACGCGTGGTTCTCCCCACGGGACGAAAACCGGGTCCCTGCTCAGCCCGAACCAGGGAGCTGCGCAGCGGTTGGGAGAACGGCCCTTGGAGCAAAAGTAACGACCAGCGCATTCAGGGTAATGAATTCGTGAAGTTCGGTAAAATAGTGGACTTTCGCGTATGACCGGTTTGGGTCCAGCGGGGGCAGCTAGGACTTCAACGAGCGGGAACCGAATCCCGGCGCATGGGATGGATGAACCAAAACGACATGTCATTTTGAAAACCGCATCAGCCGTTCTGTGACGACTGATGCGGGCAAAACCGGCTTATTTTTTGACCACGGTAAAGGGCAACGACAGCTTACCCGATAAGACGCCGTAGACGGTGTAGACGCCCAGCATGGGTTTTTCGGCTGCACCATGGTGGGTTTCGCTGGCTCCGTGCGACGCATGATGCATTTGCAGGTAACAGGTGACGGCATCGAACCGGAAAGTGGTCTGGTGCTTGATTCGGTAGGCCGGAATGGCTACCCGAATGGTTTGGCCGGCGGTAACCACCCCGTAGCCCGGTGAATCGAAATAGAGGGGGACGCCCGGTGCCGTTTTGGGCAGCACCACCGACTGGTTTTCCCGGCGAAAGGCTTTGACACTCAGGCCACCGGGTACTCGCTTGTCTTCCTGAAGAACGACCCAATGGGGATGCCAGACCAGCCCGTCGTTGTCAAAATTACCATCGTTGTTTTCGTCCCAGAGCGGGGTGTCGTCCATATCCGGATGCGAAGTGAGCGCCAGCGCCACTATGCCCTCGGTGGGCGAGAAACCCACATCCTGCGGCTTGAGCGTGGTCGGAAAAACGTACGCCAGCACGGGCGCTCCGTGGGTGCCGCCGGCCGGTTTTGGTGTGGTGCGCCCCGCCTGACCACGGACCTGCATGCTCATGACCACCATATCCAGGTCCGACTGATAGACGGCCTGGGTTGCGGTAATCTTGAAATCGTCGTTGTTGTAAGCCGCACCCGGCTGGTCGGCTTGGGCCAGTGCCAGACCCGACGAAAGGATCAGCGTAGGCAGGAGTGGAAGGAATGAAAGGTTCATAATTGGATGATCGGTTTTACTGTGTGAGGGGATAAAAGGGGGCATCAGGCCCGTTTAGTGGCAGCCTTGCATCTCGATGATGTAAAAACCGTGTTCGGCAATGCTCGACTGAATCGCTTCGGTTGCCTGCTCGATGTGGCAGAATCGGCATTCCCTGGCCGTTAGCGGCTGCCCCGCCTGGCCTTTTGTCGTGAGGTAGGTCTGGCCATACTGGTGAATGGTGGCTTCGCTGGTTAGCGTGGACGGCACCAGAATATCGAAGTGCATCACCGACCCGTCGGTCCGGGTCACATAGGTATCATAAACGGAAACGTGCATGGTTGACAGTTAATTTTTAGTGGTTGAAATTCGTGCGGGTAGATGGAGCGGATACAGTTGATGTCTGTTCATCTTCTGAAGCGTTTAAGTACGTCACAAATATAGTTAGGAATCCTAACTATAATGACTGTGCTCTTATATTCTTTATCAATCGCTCATTGATGAAATCGATCAGGCACTTCTATCCGATTGATAATCAATCTTAATGCCTTGCTTCCCGCCGGAATTTTCGCTTCGGGCAACGCAGCGAAGTCCAGTCGCAAGACGCTCAGGAATGGGCCATCACCCGAAATCCGGGTGGTATGGATGAGGCTGTGCGCTGCGAATCCCGGTATTTTCTGATTTCCCGCCAGTCAACGGGCGCTCGAAAGGAAGCCCGGTCCCTTCGGGCGGGCGAATAAGAATACGCTCACCGCAGGGCCAGTATGGTCACAAAGGAGCAAAGCAGTGAAGAGCAGATCCGCAGCAATCTGGACAAGTTCCGGGAACGGATTCGGCGGCCGGCACCGCTGGATTTGACTTACTCCGCTGTTGAATCCGGCAAAACCGTAATTCGGCCCCGCCAATGCTCGCGGCTGTACACCCGCTGAAAGGGCCAGTTCTTGAGCCGAAGCGCAAAGGGCGTGTAGGCATGGGCATCTTTCGCGCTGCTTTCGAAATACAGATCGTCGTCGGTCAGCAGCAGGCCGGTGTACTGTTCGGCGGTTTTCAGGGTCAGGTCGGCAAACGGCAACTCTTCCACCCGCCCGGTTTTGGCGTCCTTCAGTTCGTCTTTCAACAGCCGGGCGCCCGGCACCCGGTCGGTTTTTCGGACTTGTGGCGTGTAGGCACCCTCGGCCACCGACAACGCGTAGTCGAGGTATTGCTTCAGCGCTTTCGGACCTTCGTTGGCGGTATTTTCGACCGAAAGCTGCTGCGGGTAAATGCTCGTCACCACGTAGACCCGTTCGCGGGCGCGGGTTACGGCCACATTCAGCCGGTTTTCGCCCCCTTTGGCATTCAGACTCCCGAACTGAGCCGACAACCGTCCGCGCGCGTCGGGTGCGTACCCAATGGAGAAAATGATCACATCACGTTCGTCACCCTGCACGTTTTCGATGTTTTTGACAAAGGTGGCTTCGGTGGACGCGGCTGCGGATTGGCGGGCCACGCCGTTGTAATCTGCCGTTATATCGGTCGCAGATTTTAAATCCGTCGTAGCAAGCTCGGCCAGCGTGCGTTCTTCCAGCAATTCCTGAATCAGTTGCTGTTGCTGAAAATTGAACGTCACCACGCCAATGGATCGGCCCGGCAGCTCGTCTGTGAGTTGATCGATCAGTTCGACCACGGCGCGGGCTTCGGTTTCGTTGGTGTTGTTTTCCCAGGTTCCTTTGACATTCAGATACCGGATGGCGGGTTCCCGGCGGTTGAGCTGGTGGAAGTCGGGGAGAAGGTAAAGCGAATTCTTGTAAAAAAGCCGGTTTGAGAAATCAATCAGGTCAATGGAACGGCTGCGGTAGTGGCCCCGCAACTGCGTCTGCGGAAAATAATGCGTCGCCAGATCGAGCAGCGATTCCACTTCCAGTTCCACGGGCGTTTCGTCGTTCGGGGCGGTTTCAAACCGGATGCGGTACAGGTCGCTCGGCTGCAACTGCTTGCTGTCGCCGGTAATAACCACCTGTTTGGCGCGGTAAATGGCGGGAATGCCGTTCTCGGCAAAACACTGCGAGGCTTCGTCGAAAATCACCAGATCGAACAAATCCGGTTTCATCGGAAAAATGGCCGACACGGATTCCGGCGACGCCATCCAGCACGGTATCAGTTGAAAGACTTCGTCCGAAAACTGTTCCACCAACTTCCGAACCGGCCAGATGTTGCGTTTTTTGGTGGCCTGATGGTTCAGGTCGCGGTACGTAACGAGGTTGTTCAGGCGGTTGAACGCCAGGTTCTGGTACGTCCGTTCGCGCAGTTTAACCAGCAGAATCTGGCGGCTCAACGTCTGTTTTTTCTGAACACTTTCCTGGAGCGTGGTTTCTAACTGGTTGATTTTTAGGGAAGAAACGCCCCGCAAGATCGGGTTCTGGGTTTCGAGGTGTTCGATCCAGGCCAGGTGCAGGCTGTTCAAAAACCGCTCGACGGACAGGGGCTCGCCCAACCGCTGCACTATATCCCGTTCCGAAACCGTAAATCCTTCTTTCAGGCGATCGGCTTCGATCATCAAATCCACATCCTGTTCCAGCGATTGAATCAGCGGGGCGGTTTGGGCCGGGTCGTGCCACAGCCGCCGGATCTGCGTTTCACTCAGAAACGACTGCCATTGAGTCCGTTGCGTGGCTACCTGACGGCCGGTTTCCAGCAATTGCCGGGCGGTTTTTGAGAAACTTTCGACGGTTTCGAACCGGGCCTCGGACCATGGAGCCAGCCACGAAATACCGTTCAACCGGCGAACGGCGTCGAGCGCCTGCCGGGTCAGCCGGATGGTCTGCTGCGCATTGTCGGCCGAAACCTCCTGCTGAATCGTTCGCTCAATCTGCTGCCGGAGCAGTTCAAACCGAATCCGGCGCTGCACTTTTTCCAGCAAAACCGGCAGGGTTTCGTCCGAAAGCGGCAGGCCGTTGGCGGCTGCGAGTTGCTGCAAACCGGTTTTGTCTTTGCTGAACAAGCCCCAGACCGTCCGCCCGACCAACGACGACCGGCTTTGGATGGCCTCCTGCAAGCGCTGGGCCGTGTTGGGCAAATCGCTGACCGACCGGCTTTTTTCAATGCCGTTGCCGCCCAGGCAGTCGCTCAGTTCGTGTTCCATTCGTTCCAGTTCTTCCGGCGCGGCCGTCAAAAGCGGGTGCTGCGCTTGTTGCTGCAACCGCCGAATCCACCGCCAGCGCGACGCCGACGGCTCGGCGTCCAGAAAGGTGAGCAAAGCGTTGGTTTCCCATTCGTCTTCCTGCACGGTTTGCCAGTCGGCCAGCGAAAACCGGCGGCTGGTCAGCGCCTGCGCCGGTTTCGTTACGGATTCCACAAAAACCGGCAGCTCATTCAGTATTTTCCGGAGCGCGGGAACCTGGCTAAACGAAAACTGGGCAAACGAAAGCCGGTCGGCCCACGGATGGTCAGGACCCAGCCGATCAAGGTACGCGCCGTATTCCCGAAGTTTCTCCTTAAAACCGCCGACGGAATCGGGCCGAAACTGGGTGTATAAATCGTCGATGGGAATCGTGGCTGCCGTTGGATCGCTGGTCAAATACAACTGCTTGACCGACACGCCCGCTTCGGTTTCGTCAAACAGCGCGTCTTTGAAGGCTTGTAACTCGGTCAGTGTCTGGTCGATCCGGCGGCTTTCCTGATCAAAATGGCGTTCGAGCAAAATGGCATCCAGACCGTAGTTCTGCTTCCGGTAGTCTTCGACGCGCTCGATTTGTCCGGCGAGCTGGTCGTACAGCGCTTTGCGGTCGTTTTTGAAATCGTGAATCAAGGCCGAAAAAGGCTGCATGCCGACCTGCCGCAGCCGCTCGTAGACCACGTCCAGAGCCGCCCGTTTCTGGCAAACCAGCAAAACCCGCTTGCCCTGCGCGGCAAAATCGGCCATCAGGTTGCCAATCAACTGCGATTTTCCGGTGCCCGGCGGCCCCTGCACCACCATCGACTGCCCGGTTTTGATGCGCCGAATCGCTTCCTCCTGCGACGCATCAATGGCGAGGGGCGTATGGAGATTTTCTTCGCGAATGGGCGGGAGCGGAGGAGGGACGAAAGGAAGAACGGAAGAAAGGGGAGAGTAAACCGTTTCGTCCTTTTCTCCTTGCCATCCTTCCTCTCCTTCCAACAATGTTTCATAATCCGGCACCAGGTACGAACCGGCTTGGGGGAAAATGCCCAGCACCGCTTCGGGATACAGTTTGAGTTCGCCGGTGCGTTCGAGATTGTCGAGGTCGGTTTTCTTCAGGATGTTGAATCCCTTCAGCTGATCCGTGAAAAGCTCCTGGTTGAAGTTGATCTCTAACGGGCTGGCTTTCAGCCATTCGTAAAGCTGGGTGCGAAAAACCGTAGCATCCCTGTCGTACTCGTCCAGCGTATGTTCCAAAACCGTATCGGGCAGGATGTACTGGTTGTAGTAAGCATAGGCCATCAGGAAGCTGCGGTTGAGCGTGATGGACTCGTCGGGCCGACGCACCAGCAGCCATTTGTTGCCCTGTTGTTCGAGGTGAACCGGGAAGAAGGCCAACGGGCCGTGAATCACCGTGCCGTCGGCGAGTTTGCCCCGTACGAACGGATAGCCCACGTACAAATCTTCCGAACCCCGTTCGGCTTCGATAAACCGGTCGGTTCGGGCAATTTTCCGCAGCTTTTTACTGACTTCGTTGCCTTTTTCCAGCCGGGGGTCGAGCACATCGCAGAGCGGAATGGCCGGCCGCCGGGCGATCAGCTGCCGGACCAGTTCGAACGACGGTTTGTTGTCCAGAAAATCCGTCTCGTGCAGATCCAGAAACTGCTCGGCGGGCAGACTCGTCAGCAGCAGCGAACGGTTGCGGCTGCTGAGGTTGGTCAGGCGTTTGAGGTAAGCTTTAAGAACGGATTGGGCTAATTGCATCGTTGTTAAACCTGCACTTCTTCGGGTTGCTTCTTCTTTTCCGGAATCAGCCAGGACGCCACAATACTAACGCCCAGAATGGTCAGAATGACATAGAGCGAGTAAACCGTCTCAAAACCAACGGATTCCAGCCAGCTGTGGAAGATCATTTTCAAACCGATGAACGTCAGCAAAACCGCCAACCCGGTTTTCAGGAACCGGAACTGGTTCATGATGCTCGACAGGAAAAAGAACATCGACCGCAACCCCATGATGGCGAAAACGTTCGAGAAAAAGACGATGTACGGGTCTTTGGTGATCGAGAAAATGGCCGGAATCGAGTCGACGGCAAACACCAGATCGGTGAAGGCAACGACGATAACGACGATGAACAGCGGGGTGACAAACAGCTTGCGGTCGGTTTTCCGGCGGACGAAAAAGTGGTCGATCACGTTCCGGCGGTAGACGTTCAGGTACTTGGCCGAGAGCTTCACCACGGGGTGGTTTTTCGGTTCCATCTGCTGGTCTTCTTCCTTCTCAAAAAACAGCTTGACGCCGGTGTAGACCAGAAACGCGCCGAAGATGTAGATGATCCAGTCGAAGCGCTGCAAAAGCGCCGAACCCACGAAGATGAAAACAAACCGCAGGATGATGGCCCCCAGAATACCCCAGACCAGAATTTTCTTGTAGAATTTCTGGCGCACGCCGAAGGACGCGAAAATCATGATGAACACGAAGATGTTGTCGGCCGACAGCGAATATTCGACCAAATAGCCGGTGATGTATTCCAGCGCCATGTTGTTCTGGAAGATGGCGAGACTGGCCTCAAAATTTCCGGGAATCAGCGTAAGGTGGTCGGCGTAGCGGCTGCGGATTTCTTCCAGCCGCGCCATGTCGGTGATGCCGTGGACGAGGTAGCCGAAATTTTTGATGAAAAAGTAAAACGCAACCGACAGGGCCACCCAGACGGCACTCCAGGTGCCGGCCTCCTTAAAACTGACGATATGGCTTTTCTGCTTGGTAAACGCGCCCAGATCAAAGGCCATCACCAGCAGAACGAAGATCGAAAAACAGGTAAAAAATATGGTTTCGTAACTCATGAGTCGAAAAACAACTAAAATTTGCGTGATAGGATGATTTAATCGCAACCACCTGAGTTGGGTTTGGCACAAATTTCGCCAGACGATCAGATAGTTGTAGGACCAAACAAAATCGTTTGTGAACCAGACTGCAATATACTGCTAATCAGTAACAGGTTATGATTTCGGTTGATTCCTTATTTTTGCAAATATGTACCAGAATAAGAAAGTTGTAATTGTGTTACCCGCTTACCGGGCCGCCCTGACCCTGGAACGCACGTACCTCGAAATACCGTTCGATATTGTCGATGAGGTTATTTTGGTTGATGACGCCAGTCCGGACAATACCGTTGACGAAGCTAACCGGCTGGGGATCCGACATGTTATCTGTCACGAAAAAAATAAAGGGTACGGCGGTAACCAGAAATCCTGTTACCGGAAGGCGCTGGAATTGAAGGCCGACATTGTGGTGATGCTCCACCCGGATTATCAGTATACGCCGAAACTGATTGTGGCGATGGTCAGCCTGATCGGGAATGAATTGTATCCGGTGGTGTTTGGCTCCCGGATTCTGGGCAAAGGCGCGCTGAAAGGGGGCATGCCGCTCTATAAATACGTCGCCAACCGGTTTCTGACGCTGACGCAGAATTTTCTGATGAACCAGAAACTATCGGAATACCATACGGGCTACCGGGCGTTTTCGGGCGAGGTGCTGCGGAACCTGGATTTTACGCACAATTCCGACGATTTTATTTTTGACAATGAGATGATTGCCCAGATTTTTCAGAAGGGCTACGACATTGCCGAAGTGACCTGCCCAACGAAATACTTCAAAGAAGCCTCCTCCATCAATTTCCGGCGCAGCAGCATTTACGGTTTGGGCGTGCTGGGCGTCTCGATCCGCTACCGGCTGCACCGCTGGGGTATTTGGCGGTGGAAGGTGTTGTCTTGAACAGTTGAAGGGTCCGGAACCTGGATTCCGCAGATTCAGGGATTCACTGGGATGTAAAAAATTAGATTGCGGCAGCTAATCCTAGTGAATCCTGTAATCGGTGTAATCCGGGTTCCGGACGAACAATCTCCAGAATCATCGACTCCAGGGTGAGTCCCGGCCCGAAGGCGCAACTCAGAATGTTCCCCGCTCCGGAATCCGTCCGCAGGTGGTTTTGAATTTCTTTCAGGACAAACAAAACCGTGGCCGACGACATATTTCCGTATTGCCGCAACACGTCGTAGGCAAAGCGGTTTTCGTGGGGATCGATGCCCAGCTGCTGCTCAATCACCTCCAGAATTTTGCGTCCGCCGGGGTGCATGGCGTAGTACGTGATGGCTTCGATGGCCAGACCGCTGTGTTCCAGCAGTCGGGAAAGGGCTTTGCCGATGCCCTGCTGAATCACCGTGGGGACTTCCGACGTCAGCGTCATTTCAAAACCGTGGTCGTTGATGATCCAGCCCATGTCCTTTTTGCCGTCGGGTAAGAGGTCGCAGAAAAACGTCCGCATTCGGAAGGCAGGGAGCGGTTTTTGGCGATCGGGTTGGGCTTCGACCAGCACAGCCGCAGCGCCGTCGGCAAACAGGGCATTGGACAGCAGCTGGTCTTCGTCGGGTTTTTTCTGAAAATGAAGGGTACAAAGCTCCAGGCAGACGATCAGCACACAGGCCGCCGGATCGGCCCGGACAAAAGCGTCGGCGGTTTTCAAGGCGTTAAAAGCGCCGTAACACCCCATAAAATTAATGGCTGTGCGGTGAATGGTTGTCGGCAGTTGCAGGGCTTCGATCAGGTCGATGTCCAGCCCCGGCGCGTACATGCCCGTACAGCTCACCGTAATCAGGTGGGTGGGCTGAACCGCCGGTTTTCGGTGGCTGGCCAAATCCTGAACAGCCGCCAGTGCCAGCGGCAGGGCTTCCGCCCGGTACCGTACCATGCGTTGCCCAACGGTTGGAAACGGTTCAAGATCAGGCGTGTTCGGAAAAAATGTATATTGACCCGCCGACGCGCCGTAGTCGGGCAGGACCGAATGCCGCCGGTCGATGCGGGTCAGGCGGTAGAGCGCCTGCAACTTGCGCCGATTTCGTTCGTCGAACCGGAGGGCTTCCGCCATAAATGAAGCAATTTGCAACTGCGAAAAACCGTACGACGGTACGGCCGTGCCAATGGCGGTAATGTAGCTATCCATGTAGTCCAGTTCCTTATCCCGGCGCAAACCGGTCCGTCTCAATCCACTCCTATAACCAACGCTTCGTTTTTATGTTAGACTTCCGATGATGAAATCAATTTTAACTTCCCTGGTATGACCTTTCGGACCGTCTGGCTCCATTTGCGGGTGCCGTTTTCGTTTTTTCTGCTGCCGGTTTTTTTGTTTGCCCTGTCGCAGTCGTCGGCGCTCCGTCTGGGAACGCTGGCGTGGGGGCGGGTTGCGGTTATCTGGGCGGTTATTCACCTGTTGCTCTACCCGGCCAGCAATGCCTACAACAGCTATTTTGACAAGGACGAAGGCAGCATTGGCATTCTGGAAGCGCCCCCGCCGGTTGATAAAACGCTTTTTTACGTAGCCTGGGCGTTGGATGGGCTGGCAATCCTGATCGGCTTCTGGATCGGCTGGCCCTTTGTTGGCTACCTGCTGATTTACGGTTTTATTTCCAAGGCCTACAGCCACCCGGCCATTCGTTTAAAAAAATACCCGGTTTTGAGCTGGTTGGTGATTGGCCTGTTTCAGGGCGGTTTTACGTTTCTGATGACTCTACAGGCGCTTGACCAGTTGCCAATTCTGGACCTGACCAAAAACCGCCTGTTGCTGGCGGCCCTGCTTTGCACGCTGAACCTGCTGGCGGTTTACCCAATTACCCAGATTTACCAGCACGAGGAAGACGGCCGCCGGGGTGACCTGACGATGAGCCGTTTGCTGGGAATACGCGGAACGTTCCTGAACGCCATGATCTGGTTTGTGCTTTCGCTGATCGGGTTTTATTGGTATTTCGACGGGCAGCCGGTTTTCTGGCTGTTACCGGGTTGTTTGGCACCGGGGGTGGTTTATTTTGGGCTTTGGTACCGCCGGGTGCATCAGGATAAGGGGGAGGCTACTTTTCGGTCGGCCATGACGATGACGCTGCTGTCGGGCACGGGGCTGAATGTTTTCTTTCTTTTTTTGCTGATTTTAACCGATTCATAATCAGAACTGAACCGTATTTATGGAGGCTGGTGGCAAATTTTTTTCAGGAAAGTACTTGCCAAACGGCACAGAGCCCTTATATTTGCATCCACAAAACGCCAGGGCAATGGCGTAAAACGCGAAAGTAGCTCAGCTGGTAGAGCGCGACCTTGCCAAGGTCGAGGTCGCGGGTTCGAACCCCGTCTTTCGCTCCAAAGCACCCTTGTGGTGCTTTTTTTGTAGAATGCGGTCCCACCGCGCCGGGATGGCGGAATAGGTAGACGCGCAGGACTTAAAATCCTGTGGGCAGTAATGTCCGTACGGGTTCGATTCCCGTTCCCGGTACAAATAATACCTTGCAAAGGTCTGATATTCAGTAACTTGCAAGGTATTTTGTTTTCTTACTGTAACAGTACTGAAACAATTTAGGAGTTTGTTTATTTAGCTGTAATTTTTTAGCCCCTTTTCAGCTTGACAATCCTCTGTGGAGTAGCTAAACTTGCTTAAAAAGCTAACTTCTTATGACTTCATATTGGCCCTCATTTTTTCATTTTTATGAATATTTGCTTACTAACGAAGGGCGCGATAATTATATATCTAACTATCTTTTTGATTCTACCAATTACTTTGATTCTGAAGAAGATCAGCCAGAGTACGACTTCGAAAAGCATACCATTCTTGTTAAGCTAAGAGGTCATAAATACGGCGAAGATGAGTTAGGGCATGTGTTTTCTCTAGACATCTATGTTCGTGAAGAAGCAAAGCAGGTTGAAGCAAAAACTATTGAACGTATTGACGAGGAATTTCAAAAGTTATTTTCTGAAGAAGATTGTATAATTCAAATGCCACTATTATTGGCGTACTTGTTTGATTTAATTAATAGGACTCGGAGCTCACCATTCAGCTATAAAAAATCATTACTTAGTTCACTTGAACGAATTTTTTGCCATTTAAGACTGACCTATCGTCCATCCATTTCTTTTCTGTATGTTAAGAATGAAAACCCACAACTAAGCAATGATGATATTGAAATGGAGGATTCTGATAGTGTACGAAAGATCACTTTTAAATTAGAATCATTAATTAGATCAGATTTCGCAGTGGAGTTATATCATGCCCTTATTAAGAAAAATTTAATAGATAAAGAGTCTAAGGAGACCAATTTTAAGAATATATTTTTGGGATTTTTTAATGAAAAGATAGTTTGGACGAGTCATCTTTATTTATTACGTCACCTGATTAGAGAGTTGATTAAAGTTGGTTTTATTGTGGATAAGGACAGGTGGGAAGCAACCGTTAGTTCGTTTCGAACACCAAAGTCTGATTTAACAATAGATCAGCTCCAGCGCGCGAAGGATCCTGAAGATGAAAACCGATTAGATCGCGTCAACTCGATTGTGACAACTTTAAGGGGGTGTATGCCTAAAAAACTTGGTGATGGTAATCCTACCACTCCGAATAAAAATTAAAAAATCTGTAAGTAATCCATAGTCTAAAATCTATTCAAGGCCATTTGGAAACCCCATTTGGCCTTTTTCTTTTCCTACCAACATTCTACGTAGAAATCCTACTCACAATCCTGACTCCCTGTTTCCAATAAGTTTGAACCATTCTACAGCACGAAGCTGTGCGAATTAAATCAAACAAATATGAATATCGAAGTATTGACTAAGCCCGAACTGGACGGCTTAGTTAAGAACCTGGAAACTCTAATTCGGGAGGCCACACGAAACACCCCCTGCGGTGACTAACGCATTTATGGCAACGAAGACTTATGCAAGCTGCTCAGCGTGAGCAAACGATCTCTTCAGAACTGGCGCGATGAGGGCTTGATCGAATTTAGTCAGATCGGCCATAAGATCTACTACACCCAAAGGGCCGTTGTCTTAGCCCCTTATTAGTTGGACAGATTTTCCAAAATGGTTGTGTCGTATTGCATGGC